>CAVWQA010000014.1:175000-386221 GCA_963757015.1 uncultured Solirubrobacterales bacterium | reverse complement strand
GCGCCGCCTGCGGGGTCTCGCCGACGATGAAGCGGTGCGCCAGGTGGCGCACGCCGCCGGCGGCGGCCGCGCCCAGCGCCGCCCGTCCGGCCTTGGTGTGCGAGATGCGCATCGCCGCCGACAGCGGCGGCGGCGTCTCGGGAACCTCCTCCAGGAACCCCGTCAGGTGGCGCGCCAGGTCGTCGAGCGAGCGGCACGCCGGGACGACGTCGACGAACCGGAACAGGGCCGCGCGCAGCTCGCGGTCGCCCGAGGCCATCTCCATGGCGCGCGCGTCGAGGGCTCGCATGGGATGGCGCGAGTTGGAGGGAAACGACTGCGCGAGCTCGGCGCCCACTCGCTGCAACTCCTGCTCGACCGCGTCCTGCGAAAGCTCCGGCGGCCCCGGCGGCGCGCTCACGATTTCACGACCTCGGGCTGCGGCTGCCCGGGGATGGCCAGCGTCGCCCGTTCCACGGTCTCCCACGAGGTCGCCTGGCGGCGCTCGGCCTCTTCGGCGGCGCCCCCGCCGCGCAGCCCGAACAACCGCTTTCGAATCAACAGGTACACGACGACGGCGACGTTGATCAAAAACCCGATCACCTTCAACGCGGTGGCGCGGGTGGCAATCTCATACACCTCCAACGGCAACAAAACGGTGGTGGAGATGAACGTCAGGTACTCGGCCCAGCGCTTGAGCCTCCACAGGCCGATGGCCTCGATGCCCTCCAGCACCCCGTAGGCCAGCAGGGCGATGCCGACCACGTGCAGAGTCCCGGAGTGCAGGGAGAAGAGCCGGTCGAGCTCGTGCAGGATGCCGACATGTCCAGAGGTCTGCACCGGTCCGCCGGCGACGCCTCCCTGAAGCGCCGTCAGCACCCGGTAGTAGGCGTCTTTGAGCTGCGCGCGGTCGGCGGCGAACAGCAGCACGGCCACCCCGAGCGCCACCAGGACGATGAAGTGGATCAGCCGGTCGATGGCGATCAGGCGCAGCACGATCTTGTCGCGCAGCGCCTTGCCGCGCGCGGGCACGACGATCTCGGAGCGATCGGGCAGATGCTCGTGGGTCCCGGGCTGGGGCCGGGGCAGGGCCAGCCAGCTGTCGCAGCGCAGGCAGCGGTGCCAGCGAGTGTCGCCGTCGTCGCCGGCCAGGATCGCGTCCTGCTCGCGAACGCTGGAGGCGACGCGACCGACGATCGCGTGCCCCCGTATGCCGCATGCGATCAGCTCCCAATCAAGCTGGCGACGGCGCCGCGGCTGCTCGGTCCCGGGCGGCGCGGGCACGCGAGCAGAAGATGTCGACGACGCTGCACCCGCGCTCATGGCTGCCATGGTGGCACGGCTCGGCAACGCGGGCGCGGGGCCTCAGTCGCCGAGCGCCTCAAAGCGCGTCACCGAGCCGTCGTCGAGCTCTCGCGCTCGCTCCTGGGACACCAACAGGTCCATGTGCCCGACAACTTCGGAGATCGTCAAAAAAGCCTGCGTGACGGCCACGTTGCCCCACATCCGCAGGGCGAGCTCATAGGCGGTCAGCGGGCCGCCCCGCAGCATCTCGAGCAGCTTGTCGGCCCGCCGCTCGTGCATCGCCAGGCGCTCGTCGATCAGGGCGACGTGGTCGGTGACCGGCTCACCGTGGCCGGGCAGGACCAGCTCGAGCGGGAGCTCGCGGGTGGCCCGCAGCGAGTCGATGTACTGCATCAGCGCGCGCGGGCGCGGCTGGGTGGTCTCGCCGTCCAGAGGCCTGCTGATCAGAGGATTCGAGGAGATGCGCGACAGGAGGTGGTCACCGCCGATCAAGATCGATCGCTGCCGGTCCCAGAACACCGTGTCCGAGGGGCTGTGGCCGGGGCGGTGCAGGACGTGCAGGGTCCGGTCCTCGAACGCCACCTGGTCGCCGTCGCGCAGCGGACGGGTGACGCGGCCGCCCGAGCCGAAGGCGCGAAACGACGCTCCCACCGAGCTCAGGGCCGCTCGGATGTCGTCCGGGACGCCGTGTCGGCGCATGACCTCGGTGGCGAACTCGTCGTCGGCGCTGGCGCTGGCGCTGAAGTTGCTCAGGTATGGAGCCAGCTGGTGAAACGCCGCCACCTCGGCCCCCGAGCGCCGGGCCAGGATCTCCAGCAGGCCCAGGTGGTCCATGTGCTGGTGGGTGATCACGATCAACTCCAGCTCCTCGATGCGATGACCGAGCGCATCCAGCGCTTGCTCGAGCTCGTCCAGCGACTTGCCCGAGTTGGGTCCGGTATCGACCAGCGTCAGCGGCCGGTCCTCGATCAGATAACAGTTGACACGACCGACCAGGAACGGCGTCGGCACCGCCATGACATGGATTCCGGCCTCGGCGGCGGCTGACGATGGGCTTGAGCCGACCGCGGGCCGGTCGACCCCGGTCACGACCGGATCACGCTCAAAAGCTTGTCTCGGTGTGACTCCATGTCCTCGCGCGAGCGCAGCGATTCCAGGCACAGCCGCAGAAGCGGTTCAGTATTCGAGGGCCGGGCGTTGAAGTGCCAGTCGTCGTAGTCGACCGAGACCCCGTCGAGCCTCTCCTGGCGACCGTCTCGATACCGCTCGGCGAGCTCCTCGAGCTTGGCCACGGGATCGGACACCTCGCTGTTGATCTCGCCGGAGATGAAGTAGCGCGAACGGTAGGGCTCCAGCAGCTGCGACATCCTCGCTCCGCGGCGCGAGAGCAGCTCGAGGATCAGCAGCGCCGGCAACGTCCCCGAGTCCGCGCAGTAGAAGTCGCGGAAGTAATAGTGCCCGGATACCTCGCCGCCGAACACCGCGTGCTCGGCCCGCATGCGAGTCTTGAAGAAGGCATGGCCGACCCGGTTGACGAGCGCTCGGCCACCGGCCTCGTGGGCCGTGTCGGCGACTGCCCGGCTGGCGCGGACGTCGTACAGAACCGTCGCTCCCGGCTCTTTCTCCAGCATCGAGGCCGTCATCAGGGCGGTGAGGAAATCGCCGTCCACAAACGCCCCCTGCTCGTCGATGAAGAAGCAGCGGTCGGCGTCGCCGTCCCAGGCGATCCCGAGGTCGGCCTGGCGACGGCGAACCTCGCCCATGATGAACTCGCGGTTCTCGGGCAGCATCGGATTGGGCTCGTGGTCGGGGAACTCCCCGTCGGGCTTCCAGTAGGCCTCGATGAGCTCCAGCCCCAGGCGCTCCAGCAGCGGCCCCACCATCGGGCCGGCCATCCCGTTGCCCCCGTCGACGACCACCTTGAGCGGCTCGATCCGGTCGGCGTCGATGAACTTCAGGGCGGCCTCGTGGAACTCGTCCATGATCGAGACCTCCTCCACCGATCCGCCGCCGGGGGCGTCGCCCAGCCCGGCTTCGATCCGCTCGCGAACGTCCTCGATCCCGGCATCGCCCGACAGCGCCAGCGCCCCGCGCCCGACGAGCTTCGCTCCCGTATAGGCCTTGGGATTGTGCGAGGCCGTGCACATCAGCCCGCCGTCGAGGTCGCGCGAACCGACCAGGAAGTAGAGCACCTCGGTGCCGACCTCGCCGGCATCGAGCACGGTCGCGCCCTCGCTACACAGCCCCTCCCGGTAGGCGTCGGCGAGCTCGGGAGCCGTCAGGCGCATGTCACGCCCGAGGCCGAGCCGCAGCTCGGTGGTCGGCTTCTTCTCCAGCGCCCCGATCACGCGCGCAAATGAGCGGGCGATGGAAACCGCCGTGCTGCTGTCAATCTCCTCGCCGTAGAGGCCCCGGATGTCGTAGGCCTTGAAGATCGCGGGGTTCACGCGTTCGCTCATCCGGGCGTGATGATGCCTGATAATCCGCCGCCGTGAGGCCGAGCGTGGTGATCCTGTGCGGCGGGCGCGGGACGCGCCTGCGCCAACAGGCGAGCTCGATCCCCAAGCCGATGGTCGAGATTGGGAGTCGGCCGATCCTCTGGCACGTGATCCAGATCTACCTGGCCCAGGGGTTTCGCCGGTTTCTGCTGCTGACCGGCTATCAGGGCGAGCAGATCAGCCGGTTCGTGCACGGCCAGGGATGGCCGGCCGGATGTCAGATTCGCTGTCTGGACACCGGAGCCGACACCCCCACCGGGGGGCGCCTGCACCTGGCCGCGGCCGAGCTGCCCGAGTCGGACTTTTGCGTGAGCTACGCCGACGGCGTGGCCGACATCGACCTGGGGCGGCTGCTGCGCTACCACGCCGGCCACGAGGCGCCCGCCACGATGACCGTCGTGCGGCCCGAGCTCCCGTTCGGAGTCGCCGAGCTGAACCATGACGGCGTGGTCACCGGCTTTAGCGAGAAGCCGCGCAGCCAGCAGTGGGTCAACGCCGGCTTCTTCTGCCTGCGACCGGCGGTGCTCGAGCTGCTCAGCGTCGAGTCGGTGCTCGAGCGCGAGCCTCTGCAGCGCCTGGCGGCCGACGGCGGCCTGCGGGCGTTTCGCCACCAAGGGTTCTGGGACTGCATGGACACCTACAAGGACGCGGTCGCGCTCAACGACATGTGGGCCAGCGGCACAGCGCCGTGGAAGCTGTGGGATTGACCGAGCCCGAGCTGCGCGGGCGCACCGCGCTGGTGACCGGAGCGCACGGGCTGCTCGGCGGCTGGCTGGTCAGGGAACTGCTTGACCAGGGCGCGCGTGTGGTCGCGGTGCGCCGCGACGAGCCCACCGCCAACGTGCTCGAGATGCTCGGCCTGGCCGGTCGCGTCGACGTCGTCCACGGCGACATCTGTGATCCGGATCTGGTGAGTCGCGCGCTGAACGAATACGACGTCGATAGCGTCTTTCATCTCGCCGCCCAGACGCTCGTCCCCACCGCCAACCGAGCCCCGCTGTCGACCTTTGAGACCAACATCAGGGGAACCTGGCTGGTGCTCGAGGCGTGCCGCCTGCACGGCGCCCGCAGCGTGATCGTGGCCTCCTCGGATAAGGCCTACGGGCGCGGCGCGCAGCCTCCCTACACCGAGGACCAGGCGTTGCAACCGACATTCCCCTACGACGTGTCCAAGGCCGCGGCCGACCTGCTCACCCGCGCCTACTGGCACACGTTCGGACTGCCGGTCGCCGTGACTCGGTTCGCAAACCTCTACGGCGGCGGGGACACCAACCGCTCGCGCCTGATTCCGGAGACGATCGGGGCGGCGCTCAGCGGCCGGGCGCCGGTGATCCGCTCTGATGGATCGCCGCAGCGCGACTTTCTGTACGTCGAGGATGCGGCGGCCGCCTATGTCGCGCTCTGGCGCGCGCTGCTGTCGGGCCGCGGGATGGGGGAGGCGTTCAATGCCGGCGGTGGACGGCCGCATCGCGTCAGCGATGTGGTGGCGCTCATCTGCCGGCTGACCGGCGACGAGGTGGCGCCCGAATACCGCGGCCGAGGGGTTCCGCACGCGGAAATCGACCGTCAGTGGGTCGATGGGGCCAAGCTGCGCGCGCTGACCGGCTGGGCTCCGGCGGTCGCCCTGGAGGAGGGTCTGCGCCGAGCCATCGACTTCTATCGCCAGCACCCAGAGGCGCTCATATAGTTCTCGGCATGTCCGGTCACTCCAAGTGGCATTCGATCAAGCACAAGAAGGCGGTCGTCGACCAGCGCCGCGGCCAGCACTTCACCAAGCTCGCGCGGGCGATCACCGTCGCCGCGCGTGAGGGCGGCGGCGATCCCGAGGGCAACTCCGGGCTCGCCCTGGCGATCCAGAAGGCGCGCGATGCGTCGATGCCCAAGGACAACATCGAGCGCGCGATCGCCAAGGGCACCGGCGAAGGCGCGGACGCCGATCAGATCGAGACCGTCCTCTACGAGGGCTATGGCCCGGGCGGAGTGGCGCTGCTGATCGAGGCGCTGACCGACAACCGCAATCGCACCGGCGCCGACGTCCGCCACGCGTTCTCAAAGCACGGCGGCAGCCTGGGCGAACCGGGGTCGGTGTCCTACCTGTTCGACAAGCGCGGCGTGATCGTCGTCGACGCCTCCCGCTATGACGAGGACGACCTGATCGTCGCCATCGACGCCGGCGCGCAGGACATCGCCCTCGACGCCGACGTCTACGAGATCGTGACCGAGCCGGGAGATCTCGTGGCCGTGGCCGACGCCCTGCACGAGGCCGGGATCGAGACCGACAGCGCGGACGTCGCGCAACGGCCGAAAGCCCGCGTCCCGGTCGGCGAAGCGGACGCGGGGCGGCTGATGAAGCTGATCGACGCGCTCGAGGAGTCAGACGACATCAGCGCCGTGGACGCCAACTTCGACGTCGACGCCGCCGTGCTCGAGCGGATCGCCGGTTAGCCGCGCCGCTCGAAACCTCATATCGGGTTCTTCAACAGGCCCCGAGCCGGCTCGCTACCCTCGTCCACTGGTCATGCTCAAACCGATCGCTCTGACCTGTGCCGTGATCCTGCTTGGCGTCGCCGTGGCGAGCTGCGGCAGCTCCTCGGCCGCTCCCGGCGTTCAGACGGCGCCCTCAGGCGGCCCCACCGCTGCGGCGGTGACGACCGCGACCACCACCACCAGCGCGGCGACCACCCCGGCCAACACGACGCCGCTCCCGGCGGCGCTCAAGACAAAGCCCAAGGTGGTCGCGCCGTCCGGCCCGCCGCCGACGAAGCTGGTGATCAAGGACCTGATCAAGGGCACCGGCCCGGTCGCCAAGCCCGATTCGACCGTGACCGTGCAGTACGTCGGTGTGCTCTACAAGAACGGCAAGCAGTTCGACGCCTCCTGGAACGACGGCGCCGGCAAGCCGGTCACATTCCCGCTGTCGGGCATGATCCCTGGCTGGAAGCAGGGCATCCCGGGAATGCGCGTCGGCGGCCGGCGGGAGTTGATCATCCCCTCGAACCTGGGCTACGGCGCCTCCGGTCGCGCGCCCAAGATCCCGCCTAACGCCGCGCTCGTCTTCGTGATCGACCTCCACGGGGTCTCTTAGCCTCGGGCGCTGAATCCTGGCCGGGCCGCGGCGGCTCGCCTTCGCGCCCGGGCTCGTGAAGGCGAGGGCGATACAGCGGCACCGGCCCGGACACGCCCTTGAGCCGGTGTCGGCCGGCCAGGGTCCACTGCAGACCGTCGTCACCGGCGGCGTCGCGGACCTCCTGGGTGCACAGCACGCTCCCCGGGCGAGCGATCGCGGTCACGCGGCTGGCCAGGTTGACCGAGTTGCCGTAGTAGTCGCCCGCGTGCAGCAGCGCCGGGCCCAGCGCGATCCCGGCGCGCAGGCTGGGAAGCTCGGCCTCCTGCACCGCCTGCACCAGCGCCAGCGCCACGGCGACAAGGGGCCCAGCCTCGGGGCTGACGAACATGGCCGCGTCGCCGATCGTCTTGATCAGCCGCACCGGCGGCTCGGTCACCGACGCAGCCAGCTGCCCCATCCGCCCGGCAACCGAGCCCAGCTCACGCAGCTCGATCTCTCCTCCCAGCCTCGTGAAGCCGACCAGGTCGGCGAAGCAGACCGCCAGTTCCTGACTGCCGGGCACATCGCCGGTCTCGAGCTCGACCCGCCCGAGCACTCCGCGGCTGACGGCGTCAGCCAGGTGGCTCCTGAAGGCCGCCACCAGCACCGGCGTGAGCGCCGGCGTGAGCCGTTGCGCGAGCTGGGCAAAGCGCGTGGCCACCGCTTCTTCGGTTTCGCCGGGGGCCAGGAACGTCTGCACGAACGAGCCGGTGACGGTCGCCGCCAGGCGGGACATCCCTTCGCCCAGCACGCGGGTTATCTCGGCGATCGCCTGCTCGTCGAATCCGGCCTCGAGAAACAGCTTGGCCGAGCGGGCCGCCTCGATGTCCTCGTCGCCGAACACGCGATCGTCGGGCCCGACCTCGGGCAGCCCCAGCAAGCGGCGGACGCGGATCATCCGCTCGGCGGAGAGGCCGGTTCGCTGCTCCACCTCTCGCGCCGTGTAGGTGCCGCCCAGCAGGCGGTCCACCGGCAGCAGGGCGAGGCGGTTCTCGGCCACGGCGCGGCGCAGCTGCTCGGCATCGAATCCCGCGTCGGCCAGTCGCTGCAGCAGCTGCTCGCGCGCAGCGCGCTGATCGGGCTTCAGTCCCTCGAGCAGACCCTCGGCTTCGAAGTCCATGGCGGCATCCTCCCAGAGCCGATCCATCCGCTAGGATCGGAGCCCCTCGCGAGCGCCCGCGGCGCTGCTGCGCTTGCCCAGATGACCGTCTCCTCAAAGCGAACATGCTGTCGATCCTGATGCCTGTCTACAACGAGCGCGAGCGCGTGCAGCGCGCCATCGCCGAGGTGCTCGCGACCGAGCTTCCCGACAAGTTCGAACTGATCGTCGTCGACGACGGCTCAACCGACGGAACTCGCGAGATCCTGCGCGGTGGCGAGTGGGACGGTCGCGTGCGCCTGCTCGAGCACGACCAAAATCAGGGAAAGGGGGCCGCGATCCAGACCGCGCTGGGCCACGCGCAGGGCGATTTCTCGGCAATCTTCGACGCCGACCTCGAGTACGACCCGGCCGACCTCGGGCTGCTGATGCCGCCGCTGCTCGACGGGCGCTCCAACGCGTGCTTCGGGGTCCGCGCCTTCGACGGCTACACCAGCCACTCGTTCCTGTACGTGATGGGCAACAAGGGTGTGACGCTGGCCTGCAACGTGCTCTACAACGTCTACCTGCACGACATCATGACCTGCCACAAGATGATCCGGACTGACCTGTTCCGGAGCTTGTCGTTGCGCTCTGCGGGGTTCGCGATCGAGCCCGAGATCACGGCCCGGCTGGTCCAGCGCGGCGAGCGGATCTTCGAGGTGCCGGTTCACTACCGCGCCCGATCCACCGAGGAGGGCAAGAAGCTGACGGCACTGGACGGCTTCCGGGTGATCGCCACGCTGCTGCGCTGCCGGTTCTCGCGCCGGGCCTAGCGTCGGCGTCTGGCAGGCCCCTGGCGCCGCCGCCGCGGCTCGTGGTGCTGCCGCTTCTCCGGCAGGCACCCTAAAGCCGGTGCGCGCGGCGCCCGGCCCGGGTCGTAGTGGCGGCGGGCGCGATCTGCACGGTCGACCTGTAGATCGACTGGATGAACGGAAACAGAGGCGTCGGATTGCCGAACTGGTCGAAAGTGCCCTTCTTGCACCCACGGCGGGTCTCCCAGTGGGTCCCCGCCGGTCCAGCCCGGCCGCGCGGCGAATGTCTGCAGCGCGAACCACATCGCCCCGGCCAGATACGGCTTGCTCGCGAACACGCTCAGGTGGTACGCGGCGGCGTCGATCTGGAACTGGTAGGTGCCCCGCTCCTCGACCGGCCCGTTGCGGTTGGCCTCAAAGCCGAACTCGGACACGAACAGCGCCTTGCTCGGATAGCACGCGTGCAGGCTGTCGAGGAACGGGCCCAGCGCGTCCCGGTCGTCGGTCGTGCCCCCGCCGGCGTCGAACCAACCGAAGTAGTCGTTGAAGCCGATCACGTCGAGCGGCGCGTACGCCTCCTGGCAGGGGACCCCGGGCCAGTCGGCGATCGCCATTCCCACCGGACGCGTGGGGTCCAGCTGATGCGCCAGCGCCGCCGCGCCGGCGATGTAGCTCGCCTCGGCACTCCCCGGGGGGGTCGGGAGCTCGTTGCCGATGCTCCACAGCAAGATCGAGGGGTGGTTCTGGTTGTCGAGGATGTTGTTGCGCAGGAATGCGTGCGCGGTCTTCAGCCACGACTTCTGGCCCAAGTACTGGTTGGCCGACTGGTAGACCGGCACCTCGGACCAGAGCAGGATTCCGTCGCGGTCGGCCAGCTGCTCGATCTGCGGGTCGAGCGGGTAGTGAGCGCGGATGATGGTCGCGCCGAGCTCCTGCGCCCAACCGACCAGGGCCCGCAGCTGGGCCGGGGTGAGCGCGGCGCCCGTCGAGATGTTCTGCTCGTGGAGGTTGACGCCGCGCAGGTTCAGGATCCGCCCGTTGAGCTCGAGCTGGCCGGTCGGGCTGATCGTGATCTTGCGCACGCCGCTGTAGGTGAAGTAGCGCTCGAGGCGACGGCCGCTGGCGTCCGACAGCGTCAGCGTGGCCTTGTACAGGTAGGGGCTGCCGGGCGCCCACAGGTGAGGCGCCTTGAGGCGAACCTGGGCGTGGGCGAGCCAGGTCGAGTGCGGCGCGATCGTGTGAGCGCCGAAGTGCAGCGGATGTCCACCATAGGCGCCCCGCAGAGCCACGGTCTGCGGCCGGGCGGTGGGGTTGCTGACCGTGGCCTGCTCGGAGATCGTGGCTGCGCATGTGGGGCAGGGAAGGATCGGGCGCACCTGCACCAGCGACAGGTCGGCGCGCTGGACCGAGCGCAGGTAGACCTCCTGGTTGATGCCCCCGAAGTTCCACCACCCGCCGCTCGGCCCCTGCGGCAGGTCGGCCGGGGTGCGGCGGTCGTCGACCCGCACGATCAGTCGGTTGACGCCCTTGCGCACGCCGGTGAGCGGGAACTCGAACGGGAGGTAGGCACCGGCGTGGCTGCCGAGCTTGCGGCCGTTGAGCCACACCGTCGCGGTGTAGTTGACCGATTCGAAGCGGACGATCCAGCTGCGGAAGCGGACGGGGACATAGCGGGCGAAGGCCGAGCTCGGGAGCGTGAAGTCGCGCCTGTACCAACCGACCGAGCCGGCCATGCTGGCGGCGCTGAGGTCGCCCGCGTTGAACGAGTTGGGCACGGTCACCGGCGACCACCCGGCGGTGCCCGCAGCATTTCGCCACCAGCCGTCCTGCACGCCGAGATCGCCGGGGTCGGCCCGGTAGAGCCACTCGCCGCCGAGCAGGTAGCGGTCGTTCTGTCCGTCGGGATACAGAGCGCCCTTGGTCGGAGGCGTGGCGATGTACGAACCCGGCTGCGCCTTCGCGGGGGCGCCCGCCACGAGTGCGAGCAGCAACGTGGCGGCGCTGGCGAGCGCAAGCATCCCGGCAGGCCGGGCGAGCCTCGCGAGCACGTGCATCCCGCCACGCCGGGGTAGCCTCGCGCCGATCCGTTGGCGCCCGGTTACGGTCCTGACGCGGTCGATGCCGCCCCCGGGACCGCCGCTACAATCGCCCGCCGATGCCCGTCGTCGACCCGGCTCAGGAGCGGCCGCCCGCGACAGGCTCCCACGGCGGTTCGGCTGAACCCCGAGGCGCCTCATCCGCTCGCTCCTTTCACAGCGTTTCGAGCTCTCCCGCGGTCAGGGCGGTTGTCGCCTGCGTGGTGCTGGCGGCGATCTCGGCCGCGGTGCTGCCCACGGTCCCGAGCTATGACCCCTGGTCGTGGATCGTCTGGGGCAAGGAGGTCACAGATCCACATCTGAGCTTCGTGGTCAGCGGGGGGCCGTCCTGGAAGCCGTTGCCGTTTCTGTTCACGACGCTGTGGGGGCCGTTCGACAGCGCCGCGCCGACCCTGTGGGTGATCACCGCCCGAATCGGCGGCCTGCTCGGCCTGTGGGCGGCATGGCGGCTCGCCAACCGGTTTGCCGGCGGCGGCTGGGGCGGTGCCTTCGCCGGGGTGCTCGCCATGGTCGGCATCGTGCTGACCCAGGATTGGTTCTACTACTTCCTGCGCGGAACCTCCGAGGTGATGCTGATCGGCACGTCGTTGTGGGCCATCGACCGCCTGCTCGACGGCCACAAGGTCCAGGCCTATCTGTTGATGGTCGCCGCGGGCCTGATCCGTCCCGAGTGGTGGCCGTTCATCGGGCTCTACGCGCTGTGGTTGTGGTTTGCAGAGCCCGAGTTCAAGCGCCCCAGGATGCGCCTGCTGATTCTCGCCGGCCTGTTCGCGCTGCCGTTCTTCTGGTTCGTGCCCCCGTGGATCGGGTCGGGCAATCCCTTCTTGGCGGCCACCCACGCGGCCGAGTACAACGGCCATCTCGGCACCGACCCCTTCCGGGCCGTCGTGGGCAGGGGAGTCGACCTGCAGGTCGTCCCGGCGCTCGTGTTGGCCGCGGTGGCGGTGGCCATCGGCTGGCTGCGCGACCGCGACCGGGTGCTGCTGGCCATGGGCGTCGGGATCGCCGCCTGGTGGGTGGTGGTCATCGCGATGACGCTCGACGGCTATCCCGGGCTGGAGCGCTTCTACCTTCCCGCTGCCGCCCTGACCTGCGTGCTCGGCGGGGTCGGGGTGGTAAGGGTTGCCCAGCTTGCCGGGGGCGCGGCGGGAACTCAGCTTGCCGGGGGCGCGGCGGGAACTCAGCTTGCCGGGGGCGCCGGGGGGAGTTTCCGCACCGCGGTCTCGCTCGCCGTGGCCGCGATCCTCGTCGCGCTCTGCATCCCGTTCACGACCACCCGGATCAGCGAAGCGCGGGCGGCCTTCCCCGCGGCCTCCCAGGCCGTTTCGACGCTCAACCAGCTCAGCGCCGCCGCCGCCGCGGTCGGCGGCCACGACGGCGTCTTTCCGTGTCAGTCGAGTTTCGCGGCCATAAACCACTCCGTGCAGACCGCGCTGGCCTGGAAGCTGCACGTGACGCTCGAGCGGGTGGGGACCGTGATGTCGGCCCCCGGGGTGGACTTCGTCGGTCCGCACAACGGCACCGATGGCGGACCTGCACCCGTCGACCCCCGGCTGACCCGGGCCCAGACACTGGCTCGGGTGGGGGTGTGGCACGTGGTGCGGCTGACCGATCCGCGCCTGCCCCCCAGCGCCTGCGTCGGCCACTGAGTCAGCGCGCGAGCCGATGATCGCCATGGGGTGGATCAACGCCCGTGTCCTCGGCGCGGCTTGACGTGCTTGGTCACCACGGTGATCCGCACCCTCTGCGTCTTGACGGTCTTGTTGCCTGCGCGGTCTTTGACGGTCACCGTTACCCGGTAGGTGCCGCGGCGCTTGTACACATGGAACGCGCGGTGGATGATCTTCGGGTGAAGTAGAGAATGAGAATGATTCTTATTCTCATTCTCGCGCGGGTCGGGCTTTGAGCCGTCGCCCCATCTCACCTGGACGAAGCTCACGCCCGAGGCCGCCGACCGGGGCACGCCGGGGTGAGTGTCCGAGTAGTCGACCGCGATCTTGATCCGCGCGCCGACGTGGCGCGGCCCGCTGATTCGCAACGAGAGCCGGGGCGCCAGCGAATCGACGAACACCGTCGCCGCCTGCGATACCCTCGTCAGCCCCGCCATGTTCACCGCTGTCACCTGCCAGCTATGGCGGCCCTGGGCGAGCGCCACCGGCGAGCGCACTTGCGTGGCGGCGGTGTTGGCGATCACCGCTCCATCCACGTTGACCACGTAGCCGGGCGGCCCCCACAGCTCGGAGGCCGGCGACCAGCTCAGGATCGGCTCGGGGCTCGTCGCGTAGCGAAACAGCGTCGACGGCGAGGGCGAGCCGGGGGCCTGAAACAGCTGACCGGCGACGATCTGCGTTTGGCTGCCGGTGCCCTGCACCCAGGCGATCGCCGCATCACCGGCCAGGTCGCCGCCCGCGGCCAGTCCCTGGTCGGCGTCTGTGGGCCCCTGCGCCGGCGACGACACCACCTCCTCGGGACCGAGCTGCGAGCCGTTGGCGGCGTACCGGACCCGGATCTCGGGCAGACCCGCCACACCCGGGTCCTGCTGCCAGGCAATCAGGGTCGAGATCGTGCCGGCGGTGGCGGGCACGGCATCGGGATCACTCTGCTCGGTGAGGCTGTTGAGCTGCCCGACCCCCCCGAGCCCGTCGTTGTTCGAAACCGTCATCGCGAACAGGTTGTGGGACTGGCTGTGCTCGGAGGTGACGAACCCCGCCCCGTACTCCTGGACGGCCACCCGGGGCTGGCCGGCGTCCTCTGACCCCGGGGTGGTCAGCCCGTCGCCCGCGCCGGCGCCGGTGTACTCGGAGGCCACCAGACGGTTGACCAGCACCCGGGTCTGCTGCGTCCCTCCCAGCGACACCTGCTCTGTAAAGGCGACCGACGCATAAGACGAGTTGCCCCCGGTCGACACCTGAGGGTCGTTGGCCGACACCTCATTCCACCCCGCCACCGAGGGTGGGTCGGCCTGCTCGTCGACGATGCTGGGCGACGTCCCCAGCACGCGCCGCGTATAGATGTGACCCCCTTCACCCCAGGCCACAATCGCGGTGCCGTCGCCCGCGGTGGCCACCTGCGGACGGCCGCTGCCGGTGCCCGCGTCGTCGGCGGGGTTGGCGTCCAAGGGCGAGGACCCGAGCGCCCACTGCCCTTGGTTGAAGTAAGCCGTGCGCACGTCGTGACCCCCGGCACCGACGGCCGTAAAGGCGAGATAGGCCTTACCGAACGGGCTGATCGACAGAGACGGGTTGGCGGCGCCGCTGAACAGCGCCACCGGCGCCTGCCAGGCGGTGAGCGCATTGGGCTGCTGCACCGCGTACAGCTGTGAGCCGTTTATGAACGCCACCAGCATCAGCCCGCCGTTGGTGGCGGCGATCACCGGCTGCGAGGAGGATCCGCCGAGTCCCGCATCGACTTGGACCGGAGCCCTGAAGCTGCCACCGAGCAACTCCGAGACGAACACGTGCGCGGCGCCGCCCACGTCCTTGAGATACACCAGCCCACCGGTGCCGTCGCGCGCTACGGCTAGACCCGAGAGGCCCTCAATGCTCGCGCTGGGACCGTCGATGACGGTGTTGGCCGGGGCCAGTGTGGGGGTGCGCCTGGTCGCCGCGCCTGACGTTTGCGCCAGCGCGAGCAGCAGCAAGACGAGCGCAGCGACCGTGGCCGCGATCGAGAGCGGCACGCCCACTATCCCGGTCCTCCGAGATGAACGGGTCCTGGAGATGACACCGCTACAACAGCACAGGATCGCCGAGGTTGCGCTGGGCGCCGGATGCGGCGCTCGAGCCCTTTCGGCTGCGCGATGCCAAGCAGGCGTCCGGCCCCGCGCGCAGAATGGTTGTCGCAATGCTCGTACTCGGCATCGACCCCGGAACCGCGAGCACCGGCTACGGCGTCGTCCGTAGCGCCGGCTCGCGCCTCCAGTCCCTCGAGGAGGGGGTGATCGAGACCCGTCCGCCGGTTGCGCTCGAGCGCCGCCTGGCCATCATTCACGAGCGCATCGGGGCGCTGCTCGACGCCCACCGGCCCGACGCGGTCGCCGTCGAGGAGCTGTACTTCGGAGCCAACGTCCAGACCGCGTTCGCGGTCGGACAGGCGCGCGGCGTCGTGCTCCTGGCCGCCGGGCAGCGGGGCGTGCCGTCGCGGTCCTACACCCCGCAGCAGGTCAAGGGCGCGGTCTGTGGGCACGGACGCGCCGACAAGGATCAGGTGGCCCGGATGGTCGCCCAGCTGCTGGCGCTGCCGGCGCCCCCGAGGCCGAGCCACGCCGCAGACGCGCTGGCGGTGGCGATCTGCGATCTGAACCGAGCCCCGCTGACCGACGCCGTGGCCGCGGCCACCGCTGGAGCGGGGCTGTGATCTCGCTGATCTCAGGGTCGGTGGCCGTTCGCCGCGCCGACCACGTGGTGGTCGATACCGGCGGGGTCGGTTATCGGCTGGCCGTCTCGGGCGAGACGCTCAAGCAGGTCCCCGCGGTGGGGCTGCCGGTCACCCTGCACACCCACCTGGTGGTCCGCGACGATGCGCTGGCGCTGTACGGGTTTGCCACCGAATCAGAGCGGGATCTGTTCTTGATGTTGATCGCGGTCCAGTCGGTCGGGCCAAAGGTCGCGCTCGCGGTTCTCTCCGGGGCGCCGCCGCGGACGCTGCTCGCGGCCGTCTCGGCCGGTGACGTGGCCACCCTTCAGGCGGCCCCGGGGGTTGGCAAGCGCACGGCCGAGCGGATCGTCGTCGAGCTGCGTGAGAAGGTCGGGACGACGATCGGGGAGGATTCGATCTCAGTCAGCCGGGGCGAGGAGCCGCGCACGCTGGCCCGCGAGGCGCTGCTCGGCCTCGGTTACGGCGCCGCCGAGATCGACGAGCTCCTGGCCGGCGCCGGCGCGGAGGCCAAGACCGCCGAGGACCTGATCGCCCATGCGCTGCGGAGCGCCCGGCGATGAGCGCGTACGTCCACGCCCTGCGGAGCGCCCGGCGATGAGCGCGCACGCGGACCGGATCCAGGCACCCGAGGAACTGCCCGGCGACGAGCTCGAGCTCGATCGCTCGCTGCGCCCGCGACGGCTCGAGGACTTCGTCGGTCAGGAGCGGCTCAAGGATCAGCTGGCGGTTTCGATCGCCGCCACGGCCAGCCGCGGTGAGGCGCTCGACCACGTGCTGTTCGCCGGTCCGCCCGGGCTGGGCAAGACCTCGCTGGCGCAGATCGTGGCCGCCGAGCTCGGGGTGGCGTTCATCCAGACGGCCGGTCCGGCGCTCGAGCGCAAGGGCGACGTCGCCTCGTACCTGAGCGGGCTGGAGCCGCGGGCGGTGTTCTTCGTGGACGAGATCCACCGCCTCCCCAGGGCACTGGAGGAGACGTTCTACCCGGCGATGGAGGACGGCCTGCTGCCGATCACGGTCGGTCAGGGGGCGGGGGCCCGGGTGGTCACGCTGCCGCTGCCGCCGTTCACGCTGATCGGCGCCACGACCCGGACCGGACTGCTGACGACCCCGCTTCGGGACCGATTCGGGATCCAGCACCGCCTCGAGCATTACGGGCCCGACGACCTGGCGGCGATCGTGAGGCGCTCCGCACGGTTGCTCGAGGTGGCGATCGATGACGATGGCGCGGTCGCGATCGCCAGCCGCAGCCGCGGCACGCCGCGCGTGGCCAACCGGCTGCTGAGACGGGTGCGAGACTACGCCGAGGTCCGCCACGGCGGCGTCGTCACCGCCGAGGTCGCGGCCGCCGCGCTGGACCTGCTCGAGGTCGACGACGAAGGGCTTGACCGGCTCGACCGCGAGATCCTGCGCGCGATCTGCGAGCGGTTCTCGGGTGGTCCGGTGGGCCTGTCGACGCTCGCGGTCGCGGTCGGCGAGGAGCAGGACACGATCGAGGACGTCTATGAGCCCTACCTGCTTCAGCGGGGGCTGATCGAGCGCACGCCCCGCGGGCGGGCGGCGACCAGACACGCCTATCGCCACCTCGGCCTGGAGGCGCCCGGGCCGCAGACCCTGCTGTGACCGGTCTCGGAGGCGCGATGGGCGGTAGCTAAGAGCTCTCTAAGTAGCAGCGTGGTCTGTCTATCCTGACTACCGGATGAGTCACGAGCACTACTTCATCTGCCCCCACTGCGGCAACCGCTCGATGGGCACCGAGCGCAATGCCGGCTTCCGGCGCGAGAGTCGTGGATGTGACAAGTGCGGCTTTGCCTACCTGTTCGAACTGCTCGACGACTACTATCCGGCCCCCAACGCCGCCTTCTTCGCCTGCGACGGCGACGGGCGCATCGTCGACTGCGGCCGCGGCTCGTTCGAGCTGACCGGGCTCAAGACCGAGCAGGCGATCGGCCGGCCGGTGCGCGAAGTGCTGGGGCTGCGTTTCGACGACGGCAGCGACCACATCGGGACAGCGCTCGAGTGGGAGGTCCGCGTCCGCGGCAAGCAGGTGCAGGTGAACGCCGAACACGATCTGCCCGCGCGGGCGGTGGCCGATCTGTTCCCCGCCTACGACGACGAAGAGGGCGGCCTCCTCCTCGTTCTCACGCCCTCCAATCACCATTAGCTGGGCACGTTGAAGTGTTGAGTAAGTTGCGGCTGGATCGCGCTGGGGTCCTTTAGCATCCCTGCAGACTGATGTCCGATCGCCAGCGCCACGGCTTCGTCCTGCTCCTCGTCGTAGGGCTGATCGCGGCATCGCTGTTCGTGATCTTCACCCAGAAGACGCAGCTGGGCCTTGATTTGAAGGGCGGCACCCAGCTCGTCTACCAGGGTGAGCCGAGCCCGCAGACGCCCCATGTCACCCAGGACGCGCTCAACCGGGCCGTCGACATCATGCGCGAGCGCGTCGACCAGCTCGGGGTCTCCGAGCCCGAGATCCAGACCACGGGCAACAGCCTGATCACGGTCGGCCTGCCCGACGTCCAGGACACCGCGCGGGCGAAGTCGGAGGTGGGGACTGTCGCGGAGCTGTTCTTCTATGACTGGGAGGCCAACGCGCTGACGCCCAACGGCAAGACGGTGGCCAGCCAGCTGCAGACCCAGGACCCCCAGGCGATGACGATCAGCCAGGGCACCAACTTCGCCGCCCCGGGGACCCCGAACGCGGGCAGCATGCCGCTGTATGAGGCGGTCAAGCTGGCCTCGTCGCAGCCCGAAGTCGATCAGCCACCACAACGCCCGCCTGGGGCCGCAGTACTACATGTTCGGGGCCCCCGGCAGCGCCGCCTGCCAGGCCAAGGCCAGGCAACAGGGCACAACGCCCTCGGCCGGTCAGCACTGCCTGCTGGCGGGGCCTGACAACGAGCTCTACACCACCTCGCGCCAGCAGGCGATCCAGAACCTCGCCACCCAGCTCCCACCGGGGGTGACCCCGGCCGACGGACAGGTGCTGGTGGTTCCCCAGGGCACGGTCGTGCTGCAGGCGGCCAACCCGAGCGCCAGCCACCAGATCAAGTTCTCAAGCCCGCAAGCGCAGTTCTTCGTCCTGCGCGACAACGTCGCCCTGCGCGGTTCGGATATCACCAACCCCCAGGCGTCGACCGACTCGACCGGTAGTCCCGACGTCCAGTTCGGGTTCAACTCCAAGGGAGGTAACGCCTTCCAGAACGTGACCGGCCAGATTGCCCACCGCGGCCAGGACATCAGCACACTCGGCCAGCGGCTCAACCAGCACTTCGCGGTGGCGCTCGATAACCAGCTGCTGACGGTCCCGTCGATCGACTTTCAGGTCTATCCCGACGGGATCACCGGTGGCAACGGCGCCGACATCACCGGCGGGTTCACCCAACAGTCGGCCTCCGATCTGGCCACGCAGCTGCGCCTGGGGGCGCTGCCGATCAACCTCAAACTGATCTCCACCTCGCAGGTCTCGGCCACACTGGGCAAGCAGGCGCTGCACCAGGGTCTGATCGCGGGGGCGGCGGGCCTGATCGTGGTGATCCTGTTCTTGCTGTTCTACTACCGGCTGCTGGGATTGATCGCCACCGCCGGTCTGATCGCCTACGCGCTCTACTTCTACGCGCTGATCAAGCTGATCCCGATCACCCTGACGCTGCCCGGGATCGCCGGTCTGATCCTCACGATCGGCGTCGCCGCCGACGCCAACATCGTGATCTTCGAGCGCGTCAAGGAGGAGATCCGGGCCGGGCGATCGATCCGCTCGGGGATCGCCACCGGCTACAAGAAGGGTCTGACGGCGATCATCGACGCCAACGTGGTCACGATCATGACCGCGTTCATCCTGTTCGTGCTCGCCACCGCACAGGTCCAGGGATTCGCCTTCACGCTAGGGATCGGCGTGATCGTGTCGCTGTTCACCGCGGTCATGGCGACCCAGGCGATCCTGATGACGATGGGCGACTCGCACCTGATCGCGCGCCCGTCCGCGCTCGGCGTGCGGCAGAAGCGCCGGGCGTGGCGGTTCGACTTCATGGGCGCCTCGCGCTACTTCTTCTCGATGTCCGGCGTGATCCTGCTGATCGGTGCGCTGGCGATCGGCGGGCGGGGGCTGAACCTGGGGATCGACTTCACCTCCGGGACCCGGATCACGGCGCACCTGGAGCAACCGGCCAGCACGGCGTCGGTCAGCTCGGTGGCCAGCAACGCCGGCGCACCCAACCCCGAGGTCCAGAAGGTCGGCAGCAAGGGCGACGAGTTCCAGATCTCCTCCAAGCAGCTTGCGCCGGATGGGGTCAGCAAGATCGAGACCGCGCTGCGCAGCCGCTACGGGGTGAACTCCTCGTTCGACGTCGAATCGGTTGGCCCGACGTTCGGCCGCACGGTGGCCAACTCGGCGGTGATCGCGATCATCGCCTCGCTGCTGGTGATCTCGGCCTACGTGGCGCTGCGATTTGAATGGAAGTTCGCGATCCCGGTGCTGATCGCACTGGCGCACGACCTGCTGATCACCAGCGGCGTCTACGCGCTGACCGGAAGGGAGGTAACGGTCGATACGGTCGCGGCCCTGCTCACCATCCTGGGCTACTCGCTGTACGACACGATCATCGTGTTCGACCGGGTGCGCGAGAACATCCCGAGGATGCCCAGGGCGGCGTTCTCGCAGGTCGTCAACCGCTCGATGTCCGAGGTGCTGACCCGGTCGATCGCGACCACCACGTGCACGCTCTTGCCGATCATCGCGCTGCTGCTGTTCGGCGGCTCGACGCTGAAGGACTTCGCGTTCGCGCTGATGATCGGGGTCGCCTCGGGCGCCTACTCGTCGATCTTCATCGCCTCGCCGGTGCTCACGCACTGGAAGGAACGCGAGTCCGTCTACCGCGGACGCCGTCAGCGGATCGTGGCCGAGCTGGGCATGGTCCCCGCCTACGCCTCGGATGGGGCCGACGTGGAGCCGGTCCGCGAGCGCACACGCCGGCGCGTGGGGCGGCTCACCCAGCCCGATCCCGAGGCCGTCTCGGCGGCCGAGTTCGAGCAGCTCAAGCGCGACATCGCCGAAGAGGAGGCCGAGCCCTCGCGCCACACTTCGACGCTGACCAAGCGCCTGGCCCACACCGACGAGCAGACCAAGGCAGTGCCGCGCCGTTCGCGTACCGCTCGCAAGCCCAAGCCGCGGCCGGTGGCGACCGAGAGCGAAGACAGCGGCCAGACCGCGCCCGAGCGTATCGACACCGATGGCGCGCCCGACGCCGATGGCGTTCCCGAGCGTATCGACGCCGATGGCGCTCCCGAGACCATCGACACCGACGACGATGGCGCTCCCGAGACCGTCGACACCGACGACGATGGTTTTCGCCGCGCTCCCGACGAGGCCGAGAACGAGGGCGTCGCCCAGGCCCCCAAGCCGAGTCGTCCGGGGAAGTCCAGGTCCCGCAACCGCCGCCACGGGAGACGCCGCTGATGGGCATGCTGGCCTGGGTGGTGATGGGCCTGGCTCTGTGGCACTTCACGATCTGGCTGCCGGACCGCTTCTGGGGCGGGATCGTCGGGGCCTTCGTGGGGGCCCTTGTCGGGGCTGCCCTGTTCGGGCTGATCATCCATGGCTTCAACATCCCGGGTCGCCACACGACCGACATCGCCACCGCGCTGGAGGCTATACCGGGCGCGCTCATCGGCATGGCGGTCGTGTACCTCGAGGGCGTGCGGCGCCAGCGGGCCGGGGGGCCCGGCCCGCCTCTTTTGTAGCGCGCGCCCGCGTCGCCTGTTTCGGGCTGCCTGTGCGGGACCCCTGAGCCGCTTGTTTCGGGCTACCCGTGCGGCCCCGGGAGCAACTCGAGTAGCAAAAGTGCTCCTGAGGCGCACAAACGCTACTCGAGTCGCGATTTCGCTCACGCAGGATCACCCGAGCCGGTCTGTCTGAGGCCGCGCCTAGCCTGCCGGCATGGCCGAGGCCGCGCTCGTCACCGATTCCGTTGCATCGCCTGCGCCACCCGCGGCGCCGGTCGCGCATCTGCACGCGGTCGCGCCGGCGCCGGTGCCGCGAACCCTCCAGATCCCGGGCTACGACCTGGGGGCGGCGCTGGTGCTCGAGGGCGCGCTCGGGATCGGCCACGTGCTGGCCCAGGTCCTGGTCCGCCGCGGGCTGGCCGAGCCTGGCCCGGCCCGGGAGTTTCTGGCCGCGAACGTCAGCCACGACCCGAACGAGTTCGCCGGGATCGAGCGGGCGCTCGAGCTGATCCGGCGCCATATCGCGGGCGGCGATCGGATCACCGTGCACGGCGACTACGACGTCGACGGCGTTTGCGCAACCGCGATCATGGTCCGGGCCTTGCGCTCGCTGGGCGCCAACGTGGGCTGGTTTCTGCCCGGCCGCCTCGAGGACGGCTACGGACTGGCGCTGGGCACCGTGCGGCGTCTGGCCGCTCGCGGGACGGGATTGATCCTGACCGTGGACTGCGCGATCACGGCGATCGACGAGGTGGCGGCGGCGCGCGCCGCCGGCGTGGACGTCGTCGTGACCGACCATCACGTCCCGCGCGCCGACGGCCGCCTGCCCGACTGCCCGGTCGTGCATCCGGGCGTGTGCGGCTATCCCTTCGATGGCCTGTGCGGAACCGCCGTCGCCCACAAGCTGGCCCAGGCACTGGGGGCGGGCACCGCCGACGACGACCTCGAGCTGGTCGCGCTGGCCACGGTCGCCGACCTCGTGCCGCTGCTCGACGAGAACCGGAGGCTGGTGCGCGAAGGGCTCGCTGCCCTGGCCGGCACCGCCAAACCCGGCCTGCGAGCGCTGATGAGTGTCAGCCGCGCCGACCCCAGCGCGCTCGACGCCGGCGCGCTGGGCTTCCGGCTGGCGCCCCGGATCAACGCCGCCGGGCGGCTGCGCCGGGCCGACGCCGGACTGGAGCTGCTGCTGTGCGACGATCCGGCGCGAGCCCGGGAGCTCGCCGGCGAGCTCGATGCCGTCAACGCGCAGCGGCGCGCAATCGAGGAGCGGACGCTGTGGGAGGCAGAGACACAGCTGGCCCAGGCCGGGCCCCGGAGTGCCTACGTGCTCGCCGCCGACGGCTGGCACCCCGGGGTGGTCGGGATCGTGGCTTCCCGGATCACCGAGCGACACCACCGCCCGGCGGTGCTGGTCGCGCTCGACGGCGAGCAGGGGACCGGCTCGGGCCGAAGCATTCCGGGCTTTGATCTGCTCGGGGCGCTGCATGCGGGCGCCGCGCACCTGCAACGCTACGGTGGGCACCGGGCCGCTGCCGGACTGACCATCGGTCGCGCGCGGCTGGAAGACTTCCGGGTGGCCTTCGAAGCCCACGCCGAACAGACGCTGACACCGGAGCTGCTGCAACCGTCCGAGCGTGTGGATGCGGTCGTCTCGGGCGCCGAGCTGGGACTGGCCCTGGCCGAGGAGCTGGCGCTGCTGGAGCCGTGCGGGATGGGCAACCCCACGCCGCGGTTGCTGGTGCCGGGAGCGCGCTTTGCCGACATGCGGCCGATGGGCGAGGGGCGGCATGCGCGCTTCAGCGTCCGCTCCGGTGGAGTCCGGGCCCGCGCGGTGGCCTTCGGCTCCGGTGGCCGCCTACCCGGCGACCCGCTGCAGCCGCGCGACGCCACGTTCAAGCTCGAGCGAAACGCGTTCAACGGCGCGGTCGAGCCGCGGCTCGTGCTCAGGCACGACCAGCCGTGCACCCCGGCCCCGATCCGCGTCCTCGGGGAGCCCGAGGACTACCTGGCGGCGGTCCTCGCCGAGCTGCAGAGTCCTGTGGCGGCGGTGCCCGCCGAGCTGCAGAGCCCGGCGGCGCCCGCGAGCCGCCCCGCCCAGGTGCCGTCGGAGGCGAGGCGGACCATGATCGACCGCCGCGGGGAGAGCCCGCTGGCCGTGCTCTGCGACGCGATCGCGACCGGGGGACCCGTGCTCGCGGTGTGCGCCGACGTTCCGCGCCGCCTCGAGGGCCTGGCCACGAGGATCGGCGGTTTTGCGCTCACCTGTCATGAGTCGTTGGAGAGCGCGCCGTCGCTGACGGCGGCTTATCCCCAACTGGTGGTGCTCGATCCGCCGTCCGGCGCGCCTACCGAGCAGCTGCTGCGCGCCGGCCGGGGGTACACCCACCGGGCGTGGGGCGAGCCTGAACTACACTTTGCACAGCAGATGCACGAGCTGGAGTACGAACTTCGTGCTTCGCTCGTCGCCTTCTACCGAGCCCTCCGGGAGCGGAAGCGGGCGACCGGCGAGGAGCTCGAGCGCTTGCTTCGCGGCGATGGTCCGCATGGTCGGTCGGCTCGACTGGCCGCAAGACTGGTGCGGGTGCTGGTGGAGCTTGAGCTTGTCAGCCTCGACCGGGATCTGCCGGCTCTGGCGATCGTGGCCGCGACGCCCACCGCGCTCGACAGCTCGCCGTCGTACAGAGCCTATGCACAGCGATATGAGGACGGAAGGCGATACCTGACCAGCGCAAACCCACCGCCGGACGGCTGACCCGGGCGATTGGCGGCGCCGGAGCGGGTGCCGCGACAGGCGGCGCCGGATCTGACGGCGTCGCGCAGGCCCCGCCGGTGGCGTCCTCGACCGCGCTGGCGGGCTCACGCCCGCGCGTCGACGGCATCAGCGATCGGGGCACGAGCTCGCTGGTCCAGCGTGCCGACCTCTCGGAATTCGAGCAGGAGTTGCTTGGGGATCTGTTCGCGATCGTCGAGGAGCACGACGACCGTGCGGCCCTGCCGATCGACCGCGATCGGGTGCAGGACGCATTCGTCTATGCCTGCCGCCATCACGCCGACCAGCGGCGCAAGTCGGGCGAGGAGTTCATCGCCCATCCGGTGGGGGTGGCCAAGATCTGCGCGGGCATGCGGCTCGACACCGAGACCCTGTGCGCGGCCCTGCTGCACGACACGGTCGAGGACACCAGCGCCTCGCTCGAGGAGGTCTCGACCGCGTTCGGGGAGGAGATCGCGGGGCTCGTCGACGGCGTGACCAAGCTGACCGGGCTGACCTTCCAGTCCCGAGATGAGGCGCAGGCCGAGAACTACCGCAAGATGGTCGTGGCGATGTCGACCGACATCCGCGTGATCCTGATCAAGCTCGCCGACCGTCTGCACAACATGCGCACGATCTCGGCCATGCCCAAGCAGAAGCAGATCGAGAAATCGCGCGAGACGCTCGACATCTACGCCCCGATTGCCCACCGGCTCGGCATCCACGCGCTCAAGTGGGAGCTCGAGGATCTGGCCTTCCAAACGCTGCACCCGCGCAAGTACAACGAGATCAAGGGCCTGGTGGCCCAGCAGCGCGGCGAGCGGGAGCGGTACGTCAACGGGGCCGGCGAGTACCTGGCGAAGGAGCTGTCAGTGCTTGGGATCCACGCCGAGATCTCGGGCCGCGCCAAGCACTTCTACTCGATCTACTCGAAGATGACCAAGAAGGGCCGCGAGTTCAACGAGATCTACGACCTGACCGCGATGCGGGTGATCGTCGACTCGGTCAAGGACACCTATGGCGCCGTCGGCGTGATCCACTCGCTGTGGAAGCCGCTGCCCGGGCGCTTCAAGGACTTCATCGCGATGCCGAAGTTCAACATGTACCAGTCGCTGCACACCACCGTGATCGGGCCCGAGGGCCGGCCGCTCGAGATCCAGATCCGCACCCGCGAGATGCACGACTTGGCCGAGTACGGGATCGCCGCTCACTGGATGTACAAGGCCGACCCGACCCGCCGCAGCGAGGCCAGCCACGGGCTGCACGACCCCGACGGAAAGCTCAAGTGGCTGCGTTCGCTGCTGGACTGGCAGCAGGACTTCAGC
The DNA here is from genome assembly GCA_963757015.1 of uncultured Solirubrobacterales bacterium. GTDB lineage: Bacteria > Actinomycetota > Thermoleophilia > Solirubrobacterales > Solirubrobacteraceae > Palsa-465. The sequence goes on along the minus strand of CAVWQA010000014.1, from coordinate 361,172 downwards.
GGCGACCCCCGGGAGTTCATGGAGGCGCTCAAGGTCGATCTGTTCGAGGACGAGGTGTTCGTCTTCACCCCCAAGGGGGAGGTCAAGTCGCTGGCCGCGGGGGCCACGCCGCTGGACTTCGCCTACGAGATCCACACCGATGTCGGCCACCGCTGCGTGGGCGCCAAGGTCAACGGCAAGATCGTCCCGCTCTCCTATCAGCTGCGCTCGGGCGACATCGTCGAGGTTCTGACGTCCAAGCGCGAGCGCGGTCCGTCGCGTGACTGGCTGGCGCTGGTCAAGACAACTCGGGCCCGCAACAAGATCAAGGCGTGGTTCAAGGCCGAGTCGCGGCGCGATACCGAGCACGCGGGGCGCGAACTGCTCCAGGATCACCTCAAGAAGCAGGGTCTTCCGGCCCAGAAGCTGGTCGGTTCGCCGCTGCTGGCCGACGTGATCCGGGAGATGGGCTTCCGCAAGGCCGACGACTTCTACATCGCGCTCGGCGGGGCCAAGATCTCGGCCAAGGTCGTCGTCAACAAGGTCATGCAGCGGCTCAAGCAGGGGGAGGCCGCCGAGTCCCAACCGACCGCCGCCGACGACCTGCTCAAGACCGATCGTCGCCGCACCCGCCCGACGACGCTGTCCTCCCGCTACGGGATCTCGGTCGAGGGGATCGACGAGGTGATGCTGCGCCTGGCCAAGTGCTGCCGTCCGGTTCCCGGAGACCCGATCGTCGGCTATATATCTTTAGGACGCGGGATCACCATCCATCGCCAGGACTGCCCCAACGTGGCGGTGCTGAAGAAGGACCCCGATCGTTTCACGCCGGTCTCCTGGGACGGTGACGCCGACACGGCTTTCCGGGTCGAGATCGAGGTCGACGGCTGGGATCGCCACCGCCTGCTCGAGGACATGTCGCGGACGTTCGCCGAGGCCGGGATCAACATTCTCGATGCCCGTTGCACGGTCAACCACCCGATGGTCCGCAACCGGTTCGTGGTCGAGGTGGGGGACACGCGCACGCTCGACCAGGCGATCAACCGGCTGCGCAACATCGAGTCGGTGTTCGACGCCTACCGCGTCACCCCGGGATCCGGCTGATCACCTCTGGGGATCCCGCCGCGCGGCTGCTCGTCGCGTGCGATACCGCCGCGCGATGAGGCGCCAGTGGCGCTCTCCCCGCGGGGTGGCCTCACCCGCACCCGCGTCACCCCGGCCATCGGCGTCTTGGTCAACATCACCGCCTGGCCGATCTGCAGGGTCTTGACCTCGTTTGGGTGCACCACGAACCGCTCGACCTCACGCCGGGTGCCACGGCTGCCATCGGCACGACCGAACAGCCCATAGATCTGCTGGGACTCCTCCCACACCCGTTCGGTCCCGGCCAGTTGGGCGATCGTGTGCGCGGAGGCCGGCACGTCCTGCCGGTGGGCGATCTTGACCGAGGTCAGGCCCAGGACCTGGTCGCGGAAGCCCGGCGCGGCCCGCTCGAGATCGGCCAACTCCTGAGTCGCGAGGAGCACGCTGACGCCCGCCTCGCGACCGCGGGCCAGCAGCGCCAACAGGTGGTCAGCGCCCAGCGCGGAGAACTCGTCGACGGCGACCGTGGCCTGGACCGGCGGCCCGTCCCGCCGCGTCTGGAGACGGTGGCCGGTGGCGCTGACCAGATCCTGGATCGCGAGCGTGCCCAGCTGCGCCGCGAGCTTGCCGTAGATGCTCGAGTTGAGGCTGAAGACCACGACCTCGGGCCCATCGAGCGCCGAACGAAAGTCGATGGCGGCCCCAGGGGCGCGCCCGTCCGACGCCGAACGAAAGTCGATGGCGGCCCCGGGTGCCCGTGCCTCCGAGGCGTACCCCGCGGCCGCCGCAGGCGTCAGGTACTGACCTGCCTGTGACTCGCTGAGGATGGCCAGCCGGGTCCCCAGACCCCGCACGGCGCTGACCTGGTCGGGGGTGAGTCCCCCGAGATAGTCCTGCACGCGGTGGCGCAGCGGCAGCTCGAGCGCTCTTGCGGCGGCCGCCAGCCGCGTGGGCTCGAGCAGCGCCACGACCTCGTCCAGCTGGGGCTCGCGCCCGGTGGCCTTCAGGACCTGGAGCGCCGTCTGCACGTAGCGCTCGGCGGCGCGCTGGTAGTGGGGTTCGGTGAACCGCTCGCTGGCGATCAGCTTGTCCTTGAGCTCGGTCGGGTTGCCGTGCGCAAGCGGGTTCCAGTGGCCCGGCCCGTCCGGCGTCCAGATCTGAATCGGCCGTCGCGCCCGCTCGGCGGCCCGCGCGAGCTCATCTAGGAACGCGGGCGAGCCCTTCAGGTCGATCGCCACCACCGGCAGGCCACGCTCGATCCGGTCGGTCAGGATTCCCAGCAGCGTGGTCGACTTTCCGGCTCCCGAAGCGCCCACGATCAACCCGTGCGCAGATAATTGCCGGTCGCGGAGGCGGACCTCACGCCCGCGCTCGTCGGTGCCGAGCGAAATCCCGGGACCCGCGGCGGCGCGGGCGGCTCGATCGGCCCGTGCCCGCGTCAGACCAACAGCAGCTTTGACTGCCAAGGCGGCAAGAATCGCGACCACCGCCCACGGGAACGGAACCAGGAGGAGCCCGGCGAGCGCGACCACCGTCCAGTGAGGGGGCCGGCGCGGTGCGGGCGATGACGTCACCGCGCGAGCTCCGACCTACCGGCACCGACCAGTTCGGGGGCGACGCGGGATGGCGCGCGACCCCCGGCAGGTTGCGGTGCGGAGCGTTGCAGCTCTCGGCCGCGTGCCGTCGCGGGAGCCAGCTTGAAGCTGACCGGCTGGACGATGACCATCGGCGCGATGCCGACCGCGGCGGCGGAGCGCTCGATCGCCTGCCCGACCCGCTGGTCGCAGACCAGATAGAGCACGGCATCGATCCGCGAGTCGAGCGCGTAACCGCCGAGGATCTTCTCCCGGTGAGCGCGCGGTTTGGTCGTCAGCTCGAGCTCGACCGCCACCCGGTGACCGGTCCGGCACCGCAGCAGCAGGTCAGGGTAATGGCGGCGCTCCCCGCCGTGCGGCCCGACCCCGGCGAGCCTCACCCCCAACGGCGAGGAGCGTTGGTGCCTTCGACCGTCGTGCGAACGCATGCCACGCTCTGAGATGACGTCGCGCAGGGTTCCGAACATCCCGCGGTGGGCCGCCAGCCACAGCCAGGCGAGGCCCACGTCGTGACGGTAGGTCCCCAGATCGACGTCCCGCGGACGGGGCAGCCGACTGCCGATCGCGGCCAGCCCCTTGCGCTCGATCAGGTAACAGGTCGGCCCGGGCACGCCGCTCTCGGAGCGGATGTAACCGGCATCGCGCAGGGCTCGGAGCCGCCCGCGCGCAGTCTCGGCCGAGGTCCCGAGCAGCACCCCCACCTGCGCGGTCAGGACCACGCGGTGCTCGGCCGCGAAGGCGAGCACGCGCCGGTCGCGGTCGGTGAGCCGCACGGTTGCCCTCGTGCGATCGCGGTGGGAGTCGGCCACGACCAGCTAGAGGCCGGCACGACGGCGGATTCGCCCCCCAATCCCGCAGGGCGCCGATCACGCCGTTACGCGACGACCAGCATCGCGCGGGGCCGGGCCTCGAACGTCGCTTCGCTCACTTCGCCGATGTAGTCGCCGTCAACCTGCAGGGGGAGGGGCCGCCCGGCGAGCGCGGCTACACGGACTCGCTCGACCTCCTTGAATGCCCGGATCTGGCGGTGGCGCGTAACACGGGCCTGCCGCGAGAGAGCACGCCAGAGGATCGTCGGAATATCGACCGGGCTGGCGCGGCGGAGCACGACCCCGGCGAGATCGCCACTCTCCAGCGTGGCGCCCTCGGCCATCTGCACCGGCCGGTCGCCGAAGTACGTGTATGCGTCGGCGCTCTGGACGATTGCCGTCACTCCGGGGACGAGCTCGTCGCCGATCTGGACCTCGAGTCGCGGCGGCCGCAGCAGGTAGTGGCGGTTAAAAGTGCGCAGCGCGACCCACGTGTAGTACCACTCGCCCCACCGTGCCTTGAGCCGTGGGTGAGCGTCGACACGCTCGACGACGTCGGCGTCGAGCCCAACGCCGGCCGAGAACAGGAAGTAGCGCTCGTTGACCTGGCCGACATCGACTCGTCTGGGGCGCCAGTCGTGAGCCAGGCCGAGCAGGTGCTCGGTGGCGTCGACTACGTCGGCGGGGATGCCGAGCATCCGGCAGTAGACGTTGGCGCGCCCTCCCGGCAAACAGCACAACGGCGTGTCGGAACCGACGAGCCCATTGGCCGCCTCGTTGACTGTGCCGTCACCACCGAAGGCCACGACGACGTCATAGCCCTCTCGGGCGGCCTCCCGGCACAGCTCGGTCGCGTGATCGCGGGCCTCGGTGTCGACCGCGTGGACCTCGTAGCGACCGCGAAGCGCGTAGACCACGAGGTTCTTCAGGCGGTCGGAGACCGTCGTCGCGTACGGATTGACGATCACCAGCATTCGCCGTTGGGGCGTGACGCCGCCCTCGAGGTCGAGAATCGACTCCAGACGCTGCAGGGGGTCGGCGGACGCGCTGGCCATCGCGTTGCTCAACACCACCGACCGAGCCTCGTTACGCCACCCTTAGCGCCGCTCATTCGAGACGCCGCCCGGCTGGGCTATACTCGCACCCACATAGCAGTACGCATCCAGAGGGGTGGAGGGATATGGCCCTGTGAAGCCCCGGCAACCTCCCGCAAGGGAACGGTGCCAATTCCATCAGGCTCCAATTACGAAAGCCTGGGAGATGTGGACAGGGCGGTTTCTTTAGACCTCCGACCACGGACCCCGGCGGAGGTTTTTTCATATGCCGCCAGAGTCGCTTCGCTGTAGGGAATGCAACTCCAGTTATGACCTCGATGCCAGCTACGTTTGCGAGCAATGCTTCGGACCGCTCGAGGTCGCCTACCAACCGCGCGACGCCGACCCCGCGGCGCTGAAGCGGCGCATCCAGGCCGGGCCGCACTCGCTGTGGCGCTACGGGGACTTTCTTCCGGTCGCCACACCGCCCCCGGGGACGCTCCACGCCGGCTGGACGCCGCTCATCCGTGCCGATCGGCTCGCCGAGCGGATCGGACTCGGCGAGGTCTGGATCAAGAACGATGCCGCCAACCCGACGCACTCGTTCAAAGACCGGGTTGTGTCCGTGGCCATGGCCCGCGCCCGGGAGCTCGGTTTCGAGACGATCGCCTGCGCGTCGACGGGCAATCTCGCCAACGCGGTCGCCGCCCACGCGGCCGCGGCCGGCTTGGAGTCATACGTTTTCATCCCCTCCGACCTCGAGGAGCAGAAGGTGCTGGCCACGGGCATCTACGGCACCAACCTGGTCGCGGTCCACGGCAACTACGACGATGTCAACCGCCTGTGCACTGAGTTGTCGGCCGAGTACGAGTGGGCGTTCGTCAACATCAACATGCGCCCCTACTACGCCGAGGGATCCAAGACGCTCGCCTACGAGACCGCCGAGCAGCTGGGCTTCGAGCTCCCGGATAGGGTCGTGGCTCCGATCGCCTCGGGCTCGCTGTTCACCAAGATCGGCCGCGGCTTCACGGAATGGATCGACGCCGGGCTGGTGGGTGGCGAGCTGCCCACCTTCAACGGGGCCCAGGCGGCGGGCTGCTCACCGGTGGCCACCGCGTTCAACGACGGCCGCGACTTCTGCCGACCCGTCAAGCCGGAGACGATCGCCAAATCGCTGGCCATCGGCAACCCCGCCGACGGCCCCTACGCGCTCGACCTGGCGCGCAGCACCGGGGGCTCGATCGATTCAGTCACCGACGACGAGATCCGCGACGGCATCAAGCTGTTGGCGCAAACGACGGGGATCTTCACCGAGACCGCCGGCGGCGTCACCACCGCGGTGCTCGGCAAGCTCGCCGAGCGAGGCGACATCAGACCCGACGAGCGGGTGGTCGTATACATCACCGGCGAAGGTCTGAAGACGCTCGATGCCGTGCGCGGGACGTTTGAGGCGTGGCAGATCGAGTCGAGCCTGGAGTCGTTTACGCGCGCCGCCGAACATATCGGCGCGCTGGCATAGGATTGGGGCGCGATGGCGGTTCGCGTCAAGATCCCAACCCAACTTCGGTCGGCGACCGATGGCGAGTCCCAGGCCAGCGTCGACGGGGCCACCGTCGGCGAGGTCCTCGACGCGCTCTATGAGCGCTACGGCGAGCTGCGCAACCGGATCGCCGAGGACGGAGGCCTCCGCCGGTTCGTCAACGTGTACGTCGACGGCGAGGACATCCGCTTCCTGGACGGGCTCGAGACCCAGGTTCAGGACGGCGACGAGGTCACGATCCTGCCGGCGGTCGCGGGCGGCTAGGCGGCCGGGGGCGACGCCCGGCCCGCCTCCGGCTATTCGGCTGTGACCGCCGCGTCCGCCGGGCTTAGTCCAACCGGACAGCTGACGCCGGTCCCCCCGATCCCGCAGTAGCCCCAGGGGTTCTTGTGCAGGTACTGCTGGTGGTAGTCCTCGGCGTAGTAGAACGTCCCGGCCACACCGATCTCGGTGGTGATCGCGGGATAGCCGCTGGCGCGCAGGCTCTCGGCGTAGGCGTCGCGTGAGGCCTGCGCTCGCTGATGCAGCTCCTCGGTCTTCCACAGGATCACGGAGCGATACTGGCTGCCGACATCGTTGCCCTGGCGCATGCCCTGGGTCGGATCGTGGTTCTCCCAGAACAGCCGCAGCATCTCGTCGTAGGAGGTCTTGGCCGGGTCGAACACGACCAGCACGACCTCGGCGTGGCCGGTACGCCCGCTGCAGACCTCCTCGTAGGTCGGGTTGGGGGTAAAGCCACCGGCATAGCCGACCGCGGTGGTGTAGACCCCGGGCGCCTCCCAGAACACTTTCTCGGCGCCCCAGAAGCAGCCCATCCCGACAATCAGCTGCTCTGAGCCCTCCGGGAAGGGGGGCTTCATCGGCGTCCCGAGCACGGCGTGGCGCTCGGCCACCGGCATCTCAGTCTCGCGGCCGGGCAGCGCCGCGGCCGGATCAACCATGGTTGTCTTTCGTAGTCCGAACATATGCGCTAAGCCTACGATGGACCGCTTATTGGCTAAACGGTACAAACACCGCCGCCGGGGTCAATCAGAAGCTTCCGCCTCGCCGCTGGCCCGGCGGATCTTCTCGATCGCCGCTCGCAGCGCCCGCGAGATCTTCATCTGCGAGGTGCCGAGCCGCTGCGCAATTTCCGATTGGGTCAGATCGCGGCCGAAGCGCAGAAACAGGATCAGCCGCTCCGAGTCCGAGAGTGAGTCCACGCCGGTGGCGATCACGCTCAGGTACTCCGCCTGCTCGAGCCGTTCGTCCTCGGCCCCGAGCAGGTACATCGGGCTCAGGGCGAGCTCGTCGTCGGTGGCCTGGTCCAGCGAGGGCGCCTGGCGGGCGTGATAGGCCTCGATCGCCTCGAGCGTCTGTTCCTCTGAGGCGTCGAGCGCTTCCGCCAGCTCGCTGAGGGAGGGGGAGCGACCCAGAAGCGCCGACTGCTCGTCGCTGACGCGGGCGACCTCCAGCGCTCGCTCCTTGACGCCCCGCGGCACGTGCACGGCCCAGCCGGCGTCGCGAAAGTAGCGCTTGAGCTCTCCGAGCATGGTCGGCGTCGCGTACGTGCTAAACGCGAACCCGCGTTCTGGATCAAAGCGAGCGATGGCCTTGAGCAGGCCGAGCATGGCCACCTGGGTCAGGTCCTCGGACGGCTCACCCCGGCCCTGATACCGGCGCGCCACGGCCCGCGCCAGCGGCACGAACCGGCCGACGAGCTCCTCGAGCACGCGCTCGTCAGGCTCGTCGTGCTGACGCCTGAACAACTCCTCGGTGGAGAGCCCGCGGACGTCGTCAAGACCGGAGGTCACGGTCTAGGCACGCGCACCGGCGCGTGGCGATGAGGTCGGTAAGGCATACGCATGCTCCGTACGAGAAATCTGTACGACAGTCTGCGCCGGCGTCTCGACCGGAAGCCTCCCATCGCTTCGACGCTGCGTCCACGGATACCGTTCGGCCCGATCCCGGGACACAGACCATGATAGCCGTCCGAGCTGTCAGCCCGGCCCTTATCGCTCGGTCTCGGCGGGCTCGGGTTCGAGCACGAACACCTGGACCTGGAGGTCGCGCTCCAGGTCATTGGCGCTCATGAACGAGCGCACCGGCCGCCTGAGCGCGTTGCTCACCGCTTCGATCATCTCCTCGCCCATCGCCTCCTGGAGGCCCAGGCGGCCGGCGGCCACGACGTAGCCCTTGTCGGTCTCGTCGAGCGTCTGCTCGGCGCGGGTGTATCCGCCCTCGAGCAGGCACACCACCAGATCGCCGTCGACCGTGGTGCGTGCGTTGGTGGGGCCGCGGCCGACATACTGCTTGTGCAGGCGTGCGATCGCGTTTGAGATCTCAACCGACGGCGTCGAGGAGGCATCGGTGCTGAGCATGTCGGCGTCGGCTGGTGGGTCAACCATGGTCGGTCGTCACGGTCCCGATGGCGTGTTGACCGAGCCATTGTATTGGCCGAGTCTCAGGACGCGGGAATCTCCGCCCTATCCACCGGCACCCCAAAGCGCTCCTGCAACTCGGCGACGTCGATCTCCTCGCGGTAGCGCTGCTCGCTGGGGGCGTGGGAGAAGATCACGATCCGGTCGGCGGCAAACGTCGTCAGCGCGTCCTGCGCCGCGGTCAGCAGGTCGCCCTCGCCGGTGTCGGCAGTTGCGGCTACGCCCTCGGCGTCGAGATGCTCGAGAGTCTCTCGCCCCACGGCTTGCGCGCGCTCGATCGCTTCGTCGGCGTCAGATGCCCAGAAGTGCAGGGCGTTCTCGTGCAGGGCGGGGGCGACGACCATCACCTCGGCGTCTCGGGGTTCGACCCCGGCCGGCAACGCGTCTCGCAGGTTCTGGGCCGTGATCGGCTCGGGGGTCAGGACGATCAGCTTCACCGGCTTGGTGTTACCCGCCGGCCGCGAGCCGGCAAACCGACCAGCGTCAGCCATAGAGCGAATCGAACAGCCCGCCGTAGCGATCGTTGATCACGTTTCGCTTGACCTTCAGCGTCGGGGTCAGCTCCCCCCGCTCGACCGACAGGTCGTGATCGAGGATCGCGAACTTCTTGATCTGCTCAACCTGGGCGTAGTTGGCGTTGGCGCGGTCGAGCTCGCGCTGGACCAGGTCACGCACCTGGTCGCTGGCGGCGAGGGCCGCGATGTCCTGGGGGAGCCCCGCGTCCTGCGCCCATGGGATTACCTCCTCGGCCTCGAGCGTGATCAGCGCGACCGGATAGGGGCGCCGGTCGCCGTACATCACGGCGTGGGAGATGAAGCGTGACTGCTTGAGATCGTTCTCGATGTTGGCCGGCGACAGGTTCTTTCCGCCCGCGGTGATGATGATGTCCTTCTTGCGGCCGGTGATCGTGAGATAACCGTCCTCGTCGAGCTCGCCGACGTCGCCGGTATGCAGCCAGCCGTCGACGAGCGTCTCGGCGGTGGCCTCGAGGTTGCGCCAGTACTCGCGAAAGACGTTTGGCCCCCTGATCAGGATCTCGCCGTCCTCGTCGGCGATCCTGACCTCCACGCCCGGCATCGGCCGGCCCACGGTGCCGAACTTGGGGTGGTCAAGCGTGGACACAGTGCCGACCGCGGCCGTCTCGGTCATGCCCCAGCCTTCGAGCACCGGCACCCCGCACGCGTAGAAGAACTCGAGGATCTCGGCGGCGATCGGGGCGGCCCCGGTGACGGCCTGAATCACCTCGCCGCCGAACAGGGCGCGCACGCGGGCATACAAGCGCTCGTCGGCCGCCTGGAAGGCCTGCTCCATCTGGTCGGGCACCGGCTCGCCGCGCTGGCGCCGCCGGCGCACCTCGACACCGAGCTTGACCGCCTGGGCGAACCGCTCACGATCGGCCTCGCTGGCCTGCTCCTGCATCTTCATCGCCGCGGTGTAGAGCTTCTCGAAGATGCGCGGCACCGAGGGCAGATAGGTCGGTCGGGTCTCGATCAGCTCCTCGATCACCCGCTTGGTGTCACCCCCGTAGTAGATGATCATGCTGCCCAGGTCATACGAGGCGAGCTGGGCCGTGAGGGCGAACGCGTGCGCCAGCGGCAGAAACAGGTAAGTCCTCTCGTCCGATCCGACGAAGCTCAGCTCCTGCACCATCTCGCAGACCGAGATGGCGTTGCGGTGCGTCAGGACCACGCCCTTCGGCGGCCCCGTGGTCCCCGAGGTGTAGATGATCGTGTAGGGGTCGTCGGGCGCCGCCGTGGCCTGCCGGGCCTGAAGCTGCGAGCGCCCGGGTCCGCGGGCTCGCTCGCGCACGTCGGCAAGCGTCAGCTCGCCCGCGTCCGGCTCGATACCGATGGTGTGGACGAGTTCGGGCAGCTTGCTGCGGATCTCGTCGATCTTCGCTCGTTGCGCCGTGGTCTCGCAGAACACCGCTCGGGCGCCCGAGTCGCCGAGCACCCATTCACATTCGCGCGGCGAGCTGGTCGGATACACGGGCACGACGACCGCCCCCGCGGTCGTGATCCCGTAACTGGCCAGCGTCCACTCCAAGCGGGTGTCGGCCAGGATCGCGACCCGGTCGCCCGGTTGGATCCCGAGCTCGATCAGGCCCGAGGCGACCTCGTCGATGGCCGCGCTCATCTCCGCATAGCTGAGCTCGCGCCACTCTCCATCGACCCTGTGGCGCGCCGCCACGCGCGGCCCGAACCGTTCTCCGGCGGCGCCGGCCAGCAGCGCGACGGTCGCGGGGGTTTGCTTGGTGGCGGGCGGGGCGTCGCTCATCGGCTCTCCTGTTCTGTTTCAGTGCGATCCTTTCACGTCTGCGAGCCACGGTTGCACTCAAAACACGCGATCAGAAAGAATGGCCACTGATGAGGAGGTCTTGACCATGCCGATCGTGATCGCTGCGTCCACCGGATGGGTCGTCGGCTGGGTGGTCGGCATCATCGTGGCCGTGGTCGCGGCCGGGATCGTGATCGCCATCGTGGTGCTGGCATCGAAGATCGCAGGACAGGCGCGGACGGCGGTCGGCGGGGTCGAGAGGGTGCGCGAGCAGACAGATGCCCTCGAGGGCGTGGGGCGCATCAACGACTCCGGCGTGCGGATCCTGCACTCGGCGCGCGCGCTGCGGAAGGTGGCGGTCGGCAAATGATGCTCCCCGTCGCCGCCCTCTCCAATCACGGCGCCTGGGGGATCGCGCTCCTGATCGGCCTCGTGGCCGCGCTCGCGGTGGCAGCGCTGCTGGTCCTCCTGATCCGTGCCGTCGACGACATCGACCGCTCGGCCTCGAGCCTGCTCGAGGTAGCCGGGAAGGTGGCCGCCAACACCGCCAACATGCCCCAATTGCAGGCGACGGCGCCGGTGCTGGGGCAGATCGTGGACGAGGCCGTCATCCAGGACGGCTACATGAACGCTCTGACCGACGGGTACGGTGGACAATGAGCTCGACCACGCTGACGATCCTGAGCGTCCTGCTGGCGATCGTGATCATCGCCGTGCTGGCCGCGGCCCTGATCCGGATCCGGATCAAGCTCGAGTCGACCTCGGAGAAGCTGGCCACACTGGCCTCGGCGCTGGCGAGTGTCGAAGCCGAGCACCTGCGGCCGCTGGAGCCGGCCGTCAAGGCCATCAACGCCCAATTTGATGTGATCGTGGGGGCACTTCCGGGGATTGCCTCCAAGGCGGCGGTGGTCGCGGAAAGGCGCCAGCGATGATCCTCGAATGGATCGGCGACGCGATCCTCCTGGTCGTCGTGCTGCCGGTCGTGATCTACCTCCTTCGCGGCGTGCTCAACGCGGCCAACTCGATCGTCCCCAGCACCCAGTCGATCGCGGTCAGCGCGCAGGCGGGCTCCGCCGACCTCGACGCCGCCGCGCTGCTGGGCACGACCCAGGACCAGGTAATCAAGACGGTGCAGGCGGCCGCCGACTATGGCGGCTCGCTCGACGTGATCCTCGACGACGCGTGAAGGGGAGCTGAGCGATGCCGGCAGCCGGTGTGGTGATGATCGTGGCCGTCGCGCTGATCGTGGCGGCGGTGGTGTTCTACTTGGTGTCGGTGATCGTCGCCCTGCGCAAGATCACCCAGAGCCTCGACGACGCGATCGCAGGAGTGGTGGGGATCATCGAAAAGAGCGCCCCGGTGGAGGGCGTGGTGGGCACGATCAACCAGCAGCTGGACGCCGGCGTCGACCTGCTCGAAGGGCTGCTCGTCAAGAAGGCCGGGCTCGATGACGCGGTGGGGCTGATCGACGGGCTCTATCCAGGCGCCGGGGCGGCGGGCCTGCGCAACTTCCCCGAAAGCAGGGAGGTAAGGCCTCCGCGGATCGGGGAGGTCTACACCAGGGGCACCTTGACGCTGGCGCGGCTCGGCCGCGAGGCTCCGATTGCGGCCTCGAGCCCGGCCGGGCCTGCCCTTCGTAACCCCGCCTACGGAAGCGCTGCGGCGCGCGCGCTGTATCCAGAGGGGCGCCCCGTGCCGCGCTCACCCGTGATCGGCACCAACTCCCCGGTGCAGTACCCAGAACGGAGCGATGATGCAGACCCCGGGACCGTTTGAGTACGAGCGGGCTACGAGCGTGCCGGGCGCAATCGCGTCGCTCGGGCGCCTCGGCTCCGGCGCGCGCGTGATCGCCGGGGGCCACAGCCTGCTGCCGATGATGAAGCTCCGCCTGGCCAACCCCGAGCATCTGATCGACATCAACGACCTCCACGAGCTCTCCTACATCCGCGAGGATGCAGAGGAGATCCGCATCGGTGCGCTGACCCGCCACGCGGAGCTCGAGCGCTCGGAGCTGCTCGCCGAGCGCTTCCCGATCTTCCGCGACGCCGAGCGGGTGATCGCCGATCCGGTGGTGCGCAACCGAGGGACGATTGGAGGTTCGCTGTGCCAGGCCGATGCCGCCGAAGACCTGAGCGCGGTCTGTACGGCGTTGCAGGCCACGGTCGTAATCCGTGGCCGCGACGGCGAACGGGAGGTGGCCATCGAGGACTTCCACGTTGGCCCGTACATGACCGCCGTCGGCGACGGCGAGCTGCTCACCGAGGTGCGATTGCCGCTGCGTCGCGGCGCCGGCAGCGCCCACGAGAAGGTCGAGCGCCGCGCCGGCGACTGGGCGATTGCGGCCGCCTCGGCGATGGTCTGGATCGACGGCGGTACGATCGCGGAGGCTGGGCTTGCCCTCAGCGCGGTCGGTCCGACCACGATCCACGTCGCCCGGGCGGCCGATCTGCTGCGCGGCTGCGCTCCCTCCGAGGAGCTGTTCGCGCAAGCCGGGGAGATCGCCGCGGCCGATTGCGCGCCGATCGCCGACGGCCGGGGGCCGGTCGACTACAAGCGACATCTCGCCGGCGTGCTCGCCACTCGCGCCCTGCGTAGAGCCACGAGCCGCGCCCTGCAACAGGAGGCCTGAGAACCGAGATGAACGTCACGATCACGATCAACGGCCGGCCGGTGTCTCGCGAGATCGAGCCGCGACTGCTGCTCGTGCACTTCATCCGCGAGACGGCCGGACTGACCGGCACCCACTGGGGCTGTGATACCTCCAACTGCGGCGCCTGCGTGGTGCTGATGGACTCAGAGCCGGTCAAGGCGTGCACGATCCTGGCGGCGATGTGCGAGGGCCATGAGATCCGCACCGTCGAGTCACTGGAGCGCGACGGGCGGCTGGACCCGGTTCAGCAGGGCTTCCACGAGCTGCACGCACTCCACTGCGGGTTCTGCACGCCGGGCATGCTGATGACGGCTCGCGCGCTGCTTGACCACAATCCGGATCCCTCCGAGGAGGAGATCCGCACCGCGATCTCGGGCGCGATCTGCCGCTGCACCGGCTACAAGAACATCGTCGCGGCCATCCGCTGGGCGGCCGAGCACGAAGCGGCCAATCGGGCCTCGGCATCTGCGACCACTCAGGAGGTTTAGAGCACCCATGGCGACCGTTGAGAACCTCCCCAGCGCCACCCAGGAGCGTCCGATCGGTTTCGGTCGCCTCAAGCGCAAGGAGGACGCCCGCTTCATCCGGGGCCAGGGCAACTACCTCGACGACATCCGCCTGCCAGGCATGGTCCACGGGGCGATGCTGCGCAGTCCCTACGCCCATGCCAAGATCGTCTCGATCGACACCTCGGCGGCGCTCGCCCATCCCGGCGTCGCCGCGGTCATCACGGCCAAGGATCTCGAGACGCTGGGGCTCGCCTGGATGCCGACGATCTCCTACGACACCCAGGCGGTGCTGGCCGGCGACAAGGTGCGCTTTCAGGGCCAGGAGGTGGCCTTCGTGATCGCGACCGACGAGTACACGGCGCGCGACGCGACGGCGCTGATCGAGGTCGAGTACGAGCCGCTGCCCGCGGTCGTCAACGCGCGCAAGGCGCTGGACCCGGACGCGCCCGTGATCCGCGACGACAAGGAGGGCCAGCGCGACAACCTGGCCAGCCCCACCTGGGAGGCGGGCGACGAGGAGGCCACCAACCGCGTGTTCGCCGAGGCCGACACCGTCGTCACCCGGGACATCATCTACCCGCGTTGTCATCCGGCGCCGCTCGAGACCTGCGGCATGATCGCCGCCTTGGACCAGCGAGACCGGGCAGCTCGACATCTACAACGGCAACCAGGCGCCCAATGCCCACCGCACCGTGTACGCGCACGTTGCCGGCCTGGCCGAGCACATGATCCGCATCCGCTGCAACGACATCGGCGGCGGCTTTGGCAACAAGGTTCCGGTCTACCCGGGCTACGTATGCGCGATCGCGGGCTCGATCGTGGCCGGCGTGCCCGTCAAGTGGATCGAGGATCGCTCCGAGAACCTGTTGTCGACCGGGTTTGCGCGTGATTACGTGATGCACGCCGACATGTGCGCCAAGGACGGCAAGATCACCGGGCTGAGGGTTGACGTGATCGCCGACCACGGCGCGTTTGACTCGACCGCTCAACCCACCAAGTTCCCGGCCGGCTTCTTTCACATCTGCTGCGGCTCCTACGACCTGCAAGCCTCCCACGTCCGCGTCAAGGCGGTGTACACCAACAAGGCTCCCGGCGGGGTCGCCTACCGCTGCTCGTTTCGGATTACCGAGGCCGTGTACCTGGTCGAGCGAATGGTGTCGGCGCTCGCGCTCGAGATGGGCGTCGACCCGATCGAGCTGCGGATGCGCAGCTTCATCGCTCCCGACCAGTTCCCGTACGAGACCACCACCGGGTGGACGTACGACTCGGGCAACTACGCGGAGACGATGAAGGTGGCGATGGACATCGCCGGCTACGAGGAGCTGGGCCGCGAGCAGGCCGAAAGGCGCGCCCGGGGTGAGCTGATGGGGATCGGCGTGTCATTCTTCACCGAGGGCGTGGGCGCCGGGCCCCGCAAGCACATGGACATCCTGGGGCTGGCCATGAACGACGGCGCCGACCTGCGGGTCCACCCCTCCGGTAAGGCGATGGTCTCGATCAGCGCCCAGACCCAGGGTCAGGGGCACGAAACGACATTCGCGCAGATCGTCGCCGAGGAGCTGGGGATCCCGCCCGAGTCGATCGAGGTCCGCCACGGCGACACTGATCGGACCCCCTACGGCCTGGGGACCTACGGCAGCCGCTCGACCCCGGTCTCGGGCGCGGCGGTGGCGATCGTCGCGCGCAAGGTGCGCGACAAGGCGCGGCTGATCGCCGCCACCATGCTCGAGACCCGGGCCGAGGATCTCGCCTGGGAGAAAGGACGCTGGTACGTCAAGGGCGACCCCGAGCAGGGAGCGCCGATCGAGGAGATCGCCGCCTACGCCTACAGCGGCGAGCAGATGCCCGAAGGGATGGAAGGCGGTCTCGACGCCCAGGTGATCTACGACCCGCCCAACCTGACCTACCCCTATGGCGCCTACATCGCGGTGGTCGACATCGATCCCGACACCGCGGTGGTCAAGGTGAGGCGATTCGTCGCCGTCGACGACTGCGGCGTGCGCATCAACCCGATGATCGTCGACGGCCAGATCCACGGCGGCCTGGCCGAGGGGATCGGGATCGCGCTGATGGAGGTGCTGACCTTCGATGAGGAGGGCAACTGCCTCAACAGCTCGTTCATGGACTACCTGATCCCGACCGCGCTCGAGTGCCCGGACTTCGAGCTCGGTGCGACCGTCACTCCGTGCCCGCACCACCCCCTCGGCGCCAAAGGCGTGGGTGAGTCCCCCAACGTCGGTTCGCCGCCGGCGATCGTCAACGCCGTGATCGACGCGCTGCACGAGAGCCACGGAGTCGACCACATCGACATGCCCTGCACCCCGGCGCGGGTCTGGGCGGCGATGCAGGGTCGTCCCGAGCCGCCCCAATGACGACGGCTTCCGGGCGCGCGGGCGGGTCTGACTCGGGAGACCCGGACGGCGAAGTCCGCGCCCTGGTCCCGGACGTCGAGACGCTGGCGCGACGGCTGGCGGCGGTGGATTACCTGGTCGACGAGGCGCTGGCCACGTCGATGTTTTTGTCGCTGCGCCTGCCCCAGCCGCTGTTGCTCGAGGGCGAGGCCGGGGTGGGCAAGACCGAAGCCGGCAAGGCTCTGGCGGCCGTGCTGCAGACGCCCCTGATCCGCCTGCAGTGCTACGAGGGGATCGACGCCGCCGAGGCCCTCTATGAATGGAACTACCCGCGGCAGCTTTTGAGCATCCGCCTGGCTGAGGCGCGCGGCACCGACCTGGCCGAGGAGGACCTGTTCGGACGCGAATACCTGAACCGCAGGCCGCTGCTGCGCGCGCTCGAGCACCCCGGCCCGCGTCCGGCGGTGCTGCTGGTCGACGAGATCGATCGTGCCGACGACGACTTCGAGGCCTTCCTGCTCGAGTTGCTGGCCGAGGCGGCGGTCACGATCCCCGAGCTCGGCACGATCACCGCGACCCATGCCCCGATCATCGTGCTGACCTCCAACCGCACCCGCGATCTGCACGACGCCGTCAAGCGGCGGTGTCTCTATCAGTGGATCGACTATCCGAGCCCGTCACGGGAGGTGGAGATCGTCTGCCGGCGCGTGAAGGGCGCCTCCCAGGCGCTCGCGGTGCAGGTCGCAGACGCGGTCGCGCGGATGCGCGAATCCGACGTCCAGAAGCCGCCGGGGATCGCTGAGGCGATTGACTGGCTCGCCGCCCTCAGCGCGCTCGGCATCAAGCGCCTTGACCCCGAGGCGATCGAGCGCACGCTCGGATCGGTGCTCAAATACCGCGAGGATCAGGAGGTCGTCCGCACGGCGGGCTTGCCGCCGCTGGTGGGCGAGGGTGGAGGCGCGGCGCGTTGAGGGTGCAGACAATCGAGCTCCCGCTGCCCGCCACCGCGGCCGCGTTCGGCCGCCGGCTGCGGCACGCGGGCCTCCCGGTCGGCCCCGAGCGCGCGGCCCGGTTCGCCGACGCGCTGGCGGTGGTGGCGCCGGTATCGCGCCGACGCCTGTATTGGACGACACGCGCGGTGTTCGTCTCTGACCGCAGCCAAGTCGAGGCCTTCGACCGCGTCTTCTCCGCGGTGTTCGGCTCGCTGCGGACGCCCGAGCCGCCGAAGCCGGTGCCCGACGCCGAGCCGACCGAGCCCGCGCCGCCTGAATCGAGCGCGCCGCCCGCCCGCGGCGGGGTCAAGTCCGACTCTGAGCAGATGCCCGCGGGCGTCAGCGCCGGACGTCCGCGCGGGGACCGTCGCGAACCCGACAGCCACCCGGTGCCGGTCCCGATGCTGGCCAGCGAGGAGGAGGTTCTGCGCGCCAAGCGCTTCGACGCGCTCGAACCCGACGAGCTGGCCCAGCTGCACACGCTGATGGGCCAGCTTGCCTTGGCCACGCCACGCCGCGTGACCCGCCGCTCTGAGCGTCGCCGCCATGGCCAGCGGCTCGATGTGCGGCGCACGTTACGCGGCAGCCTGCGGACGGCGGGCGATCCGATCCGGCTCGCGCGGCGCCAGCGCAGGGTCGTGCGGCGACGGATCGTGCTGCTGTGCGATATCTCGGGCTCCATGGAGCCCTACGCGCGCGCCTACCTCCAGTTCCTGGTCTGCGCCGCCGGGGCCGGGCCTCGGGCGGAGGCGTTCGTGTTCGCGACGCGGCTCACGCGGGTGACCCGGGCGCTCGCGTCGCGCCATCCCGACCAGGCGATCGAGCGGGCCGCGGCGGCGGCGCCCGACTGGTCCAGCGGGACACGACTCGGCGAGGCGCTGAAGGAGTTCAACGATCGCCATGGCCGTCGCGGGATGGCCCGCGGCGCGGTGATCGTGATCCTGTCCGATGGTTGGGAGCGCGGCGACCCGGGTCTGGTGGGCCGCGAGATGGAGCGTCTGCGGCGCCTGGCCTACCGGATCGTGTGGGTCAACCCGCGCGTTGCCGCATCCGGCTTCTCGCCCCAGGCCGGGGGGATGGCGGCGGCGCTGCCCTTCTGCGACGCCCTGGTCAGCGGCCACAGCCTCCAGGCGCTCGAGGAGGTCGCCGAGGCCATCGCGGCCCCGCATGCCGGTGCCGACGCTCTGCCGGACCTGGCCCCGGGCGGAGCCGACGAAAACCCGGAGTCGTGGGCGAGCGCGAGTGGGTGGGCGGGCTCACTTCCGGGAAGCTCGGTGGCCATGCCGAGCGGCTACGGGCCCAGCCGCGGCCGGACAACACCGGGCTGGGGGCTGGTGCAGTGAGCTCCGGTCCGCCCGACTCGCGGCCGCCCGACTCACGGCCGCCCGAGCAGCCCGGATCGCGGCCGGCCGACCCGCCGGGCACGCGGTCGCCCAAGCTCTGCATCTACCCCGGATGCCAGCGCCCGGCCGTGCCGCCACACCCGCTTGGCGGGCCCCAGCCCAGCTTCTGCGACCTGGAAGAGCACAACGCGTTCACGGCCCACCAGGAGCGCGAGCGACTCAAACGCGAGCAGCAGTCAGTTACCGGTGAGAGGAGATTCAGCGATGGCCGATGAGGCTTACCGGGCCGTCTTTCTGCGCGTGCACCCCACGGGCAAGATGGTCCTCAGCCTGACGACCGAGTCAGATGGCAACGAGGCGCAGTACGCGCAGCGCGTGGCCGACGAGCTCGGCGTGCCGGCGCTCGACGTCAAGGTCGTGCCCGCCGACACCGACCGGTTTGGAACCGGTCACGGCTACAACACGAGCCCCTCAGCCGGCACCTCGGCGGCGATCACCAGCGCCAGCGGCAAGATCCGCGACAAGGCGCAGCAGCTCGCCGGGATGGCGCTCCAGGCTCCGACCGAGAGCTTGCGCTGGGACAACGGAGCGTTTCTGTCGACGTCAGACCCGCCTGAGGTCAAGACGATCGCCGACCTCGCTCTCTATGCCCACGGCACCGGGGCGCTGCCCCCGGGCGTCGAAGGCGGCCTCGACGCCCAGACGGTGTACCGGGATTAGCGGTGGCGATCGGAGTGAGCAGTGGGGCGACGGTTCAGCTGGCCGGCGGGCGGCCGTCGACCTCGACCTGGACGTCGTCGGCGACCTTGAGCGCGCCGAACAGCGCCGAGTACGGCTTGATCCCCCAGTCGCTCTGCGTGACCGTGGCCGCCCCCGTCAACCGCCCGTCGGGGTCTGAGTGCAGTGTGAATGCGACCGGAACCGGCCTGCCAAACAGCTCGAGGTCGCCGCTGACCTCGAGCCGCTGGCCGTCCCCGGCCGGCTTCACCGTGGTCGAGCGAAACTCGATCCGCGTTCCCCTGAGCACCTCCTGGTCGATCGTCTGCCGGATGCTCTCCTTGTCGGCATCCCGCAGCGGCATCATCCCGCCGCTGCCTTCGAGCACCCGCAGCGACCTTGAGTCCGCGCTCAGCGACAGCTGGGTCTGGCTGGGCTCGCTGCCGGCCTCGATCGTCGCACTCCACGACGTCACCTCGATGACGAGATCGTGGCCGGCCTTGGCGGCGCCGCCGCGGCGCGCGGTGCGGATCAAAAGCCTTGCGTTGTCGGGTCCCAGCACGTGGGTCCCCGGCCCGATCATTGAGTCTCTCCAGGTTGGCTATCCGGCTGGAGACCATACCTACGAAAGGAAAGGCAACGTGGTTGAGCTAGACCACCCGTTCACGACCCCGAAGCCAACCGACGAGACCTGGAACGCGATCCTCGACCTCGAGCGGCTGGTTCCCTGTGTGCAGGGCGGGACCGTACTCGAGCGGACGGCCCCTGACAGCGTCCGGGCCGAGATTCTGGTCAAGATGGGGGCGATGTCGATGAAGTTCACCGGTTCCGTGGCGGTGATCGAGCGCGACGATGCCAGCCATCGCGCGGTCATGCAGGTCAAATCGCGCGAGGCCGGGGGACAGGGGCACGCCAATGCGGACGTCACGTTCACGCTGTCCGATGGCGGCGGCAGCGTCCACACCGCGGCGCAGATCACCGGCAAGGCGGCTTCGATGGGCGAGGGGGTCGTCACGAGCGTGCTGGACGCTCTGATCAAGGACTTCACCGGAAAGCTGGCCACGATCTAGGGCCGTGCCGATGACGTTGCCGCGGACAATGCGGGAGGTCCAGCCCGGCGAGACGCCGTTCGACGGCGGCACCGCCGTCCAGGAGGATCCCGCTCGCCCGGTGTTCAGCGGCAACGGGCGCTACGACTACCTGTGCGTCAAGTGCGGCACCGTGCTGGCCGCGGCCATGGATCCCGAGTACATGACCCGGCGGGTGCGCGTCCGCTGCGCGCGCTGTGCCACCGTCAACATCGCGGCCGAGAATCCCGTCACACGCGCGCGGCGACCGCGGGAGCCGGGGGAGGGGGATGGTTGACGATCGTGTTGCGCAACCATGATCATGTGGAGGGAGTCCCATCATGATCAAGGCCAAGCTCTCAGCTCGCCTGAGGCAGCTCGCCGATGACCGCGTCCCGTTCGTGCTCGCGACCGTGGTTCGTACCCGGCGCCCCACGAGCGTGCGTCCGGGTGACACCGCGGCCGTGCTGTCCGACGGCACCATCGAGGGCTTCGTCGGTGGGCAGTGCGCCGAATCGTCCGTTCGTCTGCATGCCATGCGAGCGCTCGAGACCGGTG
Source organism: uncultured Solirubrobacterales bacterium (assembly GCA_963757015.1). Classification (GTDB taxonomy): domain Bacteria; phylum Actinomycetota; class Thermoleophilia; order Solirubrobacterales; family Solirubrobacteraceae; genus Palsa-465. The sequence continues at coordinate 340,248 of CAVWQA010000014.1, read as the reverse complement.
AGCCGATTCTGTTGCGTCTGATCCCGGGCGCCGGCGATGGCGAGCCGCTCCCCGACGGCATCGAGGGAGCCATGGTCGAGCACAACCCCTGCCTCAGCGGTGGGGCGCTGGAGATCTTCCTCGAGCCGCAGCTGCCGGCTCCTCGGGTTGTCATCGTCGGTGCTTCTCCCGTTGCCCAGGCGGTCGAGCAACTCGCTCGCGCGTGTGGGTACGCCGCGGAGTCCGCGCCCGAGCCACCCGAGGGGGAGCTCGCCGGGGCAACGGCGGTTGTAGTTGCCTCGCACGGCGACCACGAGGATGAGCTTTTGACGGCCGCGCTGTCGGCCGGCGTCCCCTACGTCGCGCTGGTGGCCAGCCCCAAGCGCGGCGAGGCAGTGCGTGCCAGCCTCGACCTGCCACCCGAGCTGGCGGCTCAGCTGCATACGCCGGCAGGGATCGACATCGGCGCCAAGACACCGGAGGAGATTGCGGTCTCGATCCTGGCCCAGCTCATCCTCGTGCAGCGGACCGATCCCGCGCCTGTGCGGCTGGCCGTCGGTGAGAGTTTCGAGCAGAGCAGCTACGGCGCTGATGAAGCCTCCATTGGCGAGGGAGCGAAACCCGGGATGCCGCTCGACGTGGGGACCGCGCTTGATCCGGTCTGCGGGATGAGGGTCGCGATCACCGCGTCGACACTGCAGCTCGAGGTAGCGGGCTCACGGGTGTATTTCTGCGGCGCGGGCTGCCGCGACGCCTTTGCCTCCCGTCAGGCACCGGACGCGTCGGCGGGATAGCGACCGCGCAACCGGCTTGGTGCTGGCGGCAGGAGGCTCGAGGCGCCTTGGTGTTCGGAGAGGGCTGCTCGTCCTCGATCGCGGCCGGGGTGGCGGTCGATGCTCGTTCGGAGGTGCCTCTGAGCCTATCGGGCCCGCCCGCGACGACGGTTTCCTTTGGCGCGTTTAGCGGATTGTCGCTGACAGATTTCGACTGCCTGTGACGTTGGTTCGCTCAGCGTTCCGTCGATGCCTGCGCGCGTAACGCGACGCACCTGGCGATCCCGAATCGTGCTGCAAAGCCCCGCAGGCCGCTCGCTGAGCCAAGAGCTTTAGGGAGAAATCCACCCGGATGGTACGATTTGGAGGTTCCTAGCATGGGTAAGGAGCCAAGGATGGTCAGGGTGCCCGGCAAACCTCTCTTAGCGATCGTTTCGACCATTCTCGCCTTAGCGGCGGGATTGATTGCGGCCGCGAGCGCTTCCGCGGACGGTCCCTCTTCCCTTGTCTCAGGGGTAACTGGGGCGGTTTCCAGTGCTACAGCGCCGGTGACCAACGCCGTTGGGACTGCGGGCAACGCCGTTGGCACTGCGGCCGGTTCCCCTGCTAGTACGGCAAGCTCGCCCACGCCGGCGCCGAGTTCTCCCGCTCCGACGGCCAGCACAGCGCCGTCTGCGCCGGCTTCAACTCCTGCCCCGATACCTGCCTCTACGCCAACGACACCCACATCCGCGTCGTCCGCATCAGCGTCCAGTGCGCCGCCGCCCGCGGCGGGTACTTCCATCTCCACGGCGCCGAGCCCGTCTTCTACCTCGTCGTCGGGCAGCACCGCCTCGACTATTGCTCAGACTGTGACCAACGCTGTCACCGCGGCGGCGACCACGGTGCCATCACCATCGTCTTCATCTGCGTCAGCCTCGTCAGATCTCTCTTCTACGTCCTCAGCCCCTGTGAAGCCTGCGACTACGGCTTTCTCAGCCGGCGGCTCTGGCACATCTGCCTCGTCGTCCTCGGGCCCACGAGCATCTGCGGCTACCGGTGTCAGCAGCATCTCGCACTCGTCGCCTTCACCGACTCCTTCAGCTGATCCGGTTACGTCGGCAACGACTGCGGTGACTAAAGCCGTCAGCGGCTCGATTTCCAATACGGTCTCACAGGTGAAGGCAGCGCTTTCCTCGCCTGTGTCTCAGGTCACCGCCTCCACTCCGGGCACGCTGACCTCCGGCTCCTCGGCGATTGGCTCATCATCAGGGGTGACGACTACGGTCGGGAATACGCTGCCCTCGATCGCAGGCACGCTGGCGCCCGTGACGCAAACGCTGACTCGGACCGCTGCTCCAGCCGCGAACATTCTGGTGCCGGCTGCTTCCACGCTGACGAGCACGCTTGCGCCGGTGGCCCAGACGGTGGCGCCGACATTGGGCGCAGTCGCGCAGTCGCTTAGGCCAGTCACGCAGGCGCTGACCCCGGCTATGCAGTCGCTGACGCCGGTGATCGGTGCGGTCGTCCAGACGCTCACTCCGGTCGCCCAGGCTGTCACGCCCGTGACTCAGGCCCTGGCATCGGTCACGCAGTCGCTGACACCCGTGATCGGCACCATTGGCCAGACGCTCACGCCCGTCACCCAGGCGCTGACCCCGGTGCTGGGTACAGTCGGCCGGACGCTCGCGCCGGTCACCCAGGCGCTCGCTCCGGTGACCCAGGTGCTGACCCCGGTGCTCGGGACGGTCGGCCAGACCCTCGCGCCGGTCACCCAGGCGCTGACCCCGGTCACGAGCGCGTTGACCAGCCCGCTTGGCCCGGTCACGAGCGCCTTGACTGCGCCGGTGGCCCCGGTCACCAGCGCCGCGCCCCCGCCGCTTGCTCCACTTGGGAGCTCGCCGGTTTCGCCCGCGAGTGGGATTGCTCCCGCGGTTTCGCCCGGCTCTGGTGTGTTCGTGCTGCCCGCGGGTGGCGCGACGCCGCCGGCCGGGATGAGCGCGCCCACGCCGGCGCGTCTGGCGCCCGCCGCGTTTGGGGGCTGGCATTCCGGTCCGACGGCTGGGTTTGGCCCCCTGGGCTTCTCGGGGTCTGGGTGGGATGGCGCGGTGTCTGGTGCTGGTGGGCATGCTGGCACCGGCTCTGCTGGATCGTTGGCGCCGGGCTCATCGGCCCCGGGTTCTGTGCCTCCCGTGGGGGCGCCCGGAGCTGGTGGCGGTTCGGCGGCCGGTGGGGGCTCGGGCTTTTTCTTCTTCGGTGTCGCAGCGCTGCTTTCGTTGGCGGCCCTGTTTGTCCCGCGCGTGATCTGCACGCTGCGGAGCTACGGGGTCTCCCGCGCGCCGGCACCGTTTTTGCTGCTGCTAGAACGCCCTGGTTAAGGGCTGAGTCGGTCTCCAGGTAGTTCGCGCCCAGACGCCTTGGTCTGGGGCGCGCGTCCTGTCTAGCTAAAGCAGCAAGGAGAACGACTCATGTCACGCTCTATGTGGGCGTCGACGAACAGCCGCACGCCGCGCGGCGCAGATCGCGCGACAAATGACCAGCCATCCGGGCACCACGCCCCAGGACTGCTGACAGCGGCCGCTTCGTCTGCCAAGAAATGTCTGAAACTGTTACTGGCGGCCTGCCTGGTGGCGTTGTTCGCGACGCCCAACATGGCCCTGGCCGCCACAAGCCACGCCGGCAAGCAGCATCATCTAAATCGGAGTGGTCGAGTTTCGGCTACCCGGACTGTGGTGCTCGCTTACGGCGCCGGTTATCAAAGCCCGGGCGGTTCCGAGCGGGTTCGTGCCCTGCAGCGCGACCTCGCTCGCGCGGGATTCTCGCCGGGTCGGGTCGATGGTCGTTACGGGCCTTTCACTCAGGCCGCGGTGATGCGCTTTCAAACTACACGCCACCTGATCGTCGACGGCGTGGCAGGTCCCGTTACGTTGGGGATGTTGCGCCACCCCGGGCTGGTTCTCTACCCCGGCAGCGGCTATGGCGGCCACGGCTCGCGCCAGGTTCGTGCTCTGCAGCGCTCGCTCGCTCGCGAGGGGTTCTCCCCTGGTCGGGTGGATGGTCGCTACGGGCCGCGGACCGAGCGGGCGGTGGCGCGCTATCAGGCCGCTCACGGGCTGACCGTCGACGGGATTGCCGGTCCGATCACGCTCGCACGCCTATCCCACGGCCACAAGAACCCGACAACGGGGGGCAAGCTGGCGCACACGCCCGCCACCGGCGGCTCGCACAAGCCCGCGCCGCACAAGCCGAGCACAGCCCCGCAGCCGGCGAGCCCGAGCACCGGTGGTTCGGCTGCTTCGAGCTCGACGTCCCCGTGGCTGATCGTGTTGATCGTCGCGCTGACGTTGTTGTTGGGCCTGTCGGCGATCTGGCTGGTCCGCCGCCGGCACCGCGACGACGCTGACCCAGCGCCGGCGACCGACCACCCCGTAGGGCCCGTCCCGACCAACGAACAGGAGGTACTCAAAGAAGCACACGAGGAACCGTCAGACCGGCCGGATGAGCCAGACGAGGTGCTGACCCACGAGCGCGTCTCGGACCCGTACCCGGGCGAAGGCGAACCCGAGCCAGCCGCCTCCCGGAATCACGTGCCCGCGTCCAACGAGCACGCTCAGGTCACCGAGAGCGCTGCCGCTCGCGAGCCCGATACTGCTGGTGTGGGGGTGCTCGAGCCCGTGGGCGATGCCGATCGCGTGTTCGAGCAGGGTTTGCGCTCGGAGGAGCGCGGTGACCTGGCCGGCGCGGTGGGCGCATACCAGCGCGCCGATGCGCTGGGGCACGCGCCGGCGGCGACCAACCTGGGGCTGCTGCTGGAGCAGCAGGGGGACCTCCAGGCCGCGCGCGCAGCGTATGAGCGCGCTGATGGACGCTCGGAAGCGCATGGGTCGTTCAACCTCGCGGTGCTGTTGGAGGAGCAAGGCGAGTTGCAAGCGGCCAAGATGGCCTATCAGCGTGCTGACCGGCTGGGGCATTCGGCGGCGGCGACCAACCTGGGAGTGCTGCTCGAGCAGGTGGGTGATCAGGAGGCCGCGGAGGTGTGTTATCGACGCGCGGATCAGCGCGGGGATGCACACGGGGCGTTCAACCTCGCCGTCCTGTTGGAGGAGAAAGGCGATCAGTTCGGTGCGCTGAAGGCGTATCGACGGGCCAATCACCGCGGCAACTCCGAGATCGCCCGGCTCGCCCGCGCGGCCGCGTTGGAACTCACCCAAGGCGCTCACCTGCGCGCCACCGCCAAGAAAGGCGGTGAACGCAATGGCCACTAACCACAACCGGCCAACCAGGATCGGAACTCCGACAATCCCGCCGGCCCATCCGGCCACCTCGCCTAAGGGGGTGTGGAGATGATCCAGCGGACCACCCACACCACCCTTACGGCGCCCACCGGTTCCGCCGGTAACGGTGGCAGTGCCAGCACCAACGCTGATGCCGGCGGTTTGCGGTTGCGGGTGCTGATCGCCGACCACGACGGGTTGGCGCGGTCGATGATCCGCGCCGCGCTAGCCGATCACCAGCAGATCGCGATCGTGCTGACCGCCAGCGACGGCCATCAGGCCCTGCAGCTGGCGCGCTACTACCGCCCGAACATCACCATCGTCGACACCGGGCTGCCGCCCAAAGGAGGGCTGAGCCTCATCCACCAACTCAAAACCCACACCCCCGACACGAAGATCCTGACCATCAGCACGAACGGTCACCAGCCCGCGCTCGCCGCGCTCCGCGCCGGCGCGCACGGTCACATCGCCAAAGACACAGACCCCCGACTCCTCGCCCACCTGATCCTCCAGGCGGCCAACGACGAACCGGTCATCCCCCAAACCCTCATCAAACCCCTACTCGAGCTCCTCCGGGAGTTCCCCGACACCGGCTGGCGACCGCTGCACAGCCGGCTGACAACCCGCGAATGGGAAATCATCGAACTACTCGACAAAGGAGCCAACACTCAGCAAATCGCAGACCAACTGTTCCTCTCCACCACCACCATCTACAGCCACATCAAGAACCTGATCAAGAAGCTCGGCGTGCACAACCGCCAAGATGCCATCGCCACCGCCAAGCGCCTGCGCAAGGAGGAGACCAGACAACCCGATCGGCCCGTACAGGAGCAGCCGCCTAGTCCCAGCTCGGCGGGAGCACAAAGAAAGGAGGGATAGAACCCACCAAAACGACAGACAGTCGCTTGACGTGAAGCGATGCTGCCCTGGCCAAGCGCGGGTGACTTCCCCGACACCTCGCCTGGCTCACGGCACCGCTTCGCCCGCTGCCGACACCTACCCCCGGCGCCGCGTCACCCGTTTACCAGCCGACTTGAGGAGAAAAACCCCCATCCCACTCGCGCTTGATTCCCCACAATGGCGAGCGGCCGTAAGCAACACTACTTTCAAGTTGGGCGCGGCGTGTAGCAGTGAGAAGCGCCCAAGCTTCGTTAAGGGGGGCCTTACCGAGACCCACCACGGCGAGAAATGCGAATCCTGATCGTCAGCAGCCCAGCCAAACTCGGCGTTGCCGGGCTAACCCCGGGGGTGAGGGGTCAGGATTGGGGGCGGAAGTAGGGGGCAGTAGGACGGGGGCGACAGCAAGGGGGCACGGATGCAGGCGGGGAGGCCAATGGACTGGTCTCCCCGCCTGCAATTGTTTATCGACCGCAAACCGTTCCAGATCCCGCGTCCTGGGCGGCAAACGGCGGGTGTATCCTCGGGTGGCGAAGCGATGGCGTGGCTGGACGATGCCGACCTGCGTGCACCCCGAACCCTCCGGTGGTCGCTCGACCGGACGCAGTCGCCGCCTGACCTGACGCGCACCGTCCTCGCCGAGCTGGTCCGGCTCGTACCGGCCGACGTTTCCAGTTGGAACCGGATCATGCTGGCGACAGGATCTGTGGAGCACGAGGCGGTCCCCGCCGAGGCCGAGCCGCCGGGTTCGTTCGCGCAGGCCGTCCCGACCTCGGCCCAGCATCCGCTGCTTCATCCCCACGCGGTTCGCCCCCGGCCGGCCGTGCGGCTCTCGGATACCGTCGAGCCTCGGCACCTCCATCACACCGAGATCTACGGCGAGCTGCTGCACCGCTCCGGCGCCGAGTACGGGATCTCGATCTCGGTCCGACCCCGGCCGAGCGAGGCGGTCGTGTTCGCGCTGGGCCGGCATGAGCGTCAGTTCTCAGAGCGCGACAGCGACGTGCTCAACCTCGTTCATGCGGTTGTGCAGGACGCGCTTCAGAGCGCCCACGCGCGCGAGCGCCTGGTGCAGGCGCTGGCCTCGGAGCCACAGCCCGGCACCGCGGTGGTGCTGCTCGACGACTACGGTGAGATCGAGCAGTCGTGCCCGGACGCGGACCGCTGGTTGGCCGAGCATTTCGGCTCCGGTGAGCATCCCGGCTGGCTGCCCGAGCCGGTGGCGTCCTGGCTGGCGCTGCCCCCCCGGCCGCCGCTGGTCAGCGTGCGGGAGGGCCGCCGGCTGACCGTACGGCTGCTGCCTGGCGACCCGCACGCGCTGCTGCTGGAGGAGGAGGTCGGAGGCTTTCGCTCCGATGCGCTAGCGCAGATGGGCATGACCCCTCGGGAGCGCGAGGTGCTCGAGGCCGCCAGAGCGATCGGGGAAGCGGCCGAGATCGCCGACGAGCTGTTCCTCAGCCTGCACGCAGTGCGCGAACGGCTCGCGGCCCTCGAGCAGAAGCTGGGCGTGCGCACGCTCGCGCAGGCGATCGCGGCGGCACTCCGGGCCAGCGCCTAGCCTAGCCCGCCCTCCTGGGCCTCGGTCCAGACGATGGTGTCGCGCCCCTCGACCTCGACCCCAGGCGCTGCGGTGCACGCTCCAGAGCCTCGGCTCGCCCCCCGCGGGCACCGCCTCGATTAGGACACGAGCTCACGCGCACAGCACGGGCGCGAGACTTCGATGGCCTTTGGTCGCGCGCACTCGCGCGACCGCAGCGCTTTTGTCGAGCGCGCCCGGCAGGATTTGAACCTGCGGCCTTCCGCTCCGGAGGCGGACGCTCTATCCCCTGAGCTACGGGCGCTCTGATCGGGCAAGATCACGAGCAGCTTAGTGGAGATCGCGATCGTCTCGGACACGCATATGCCCCGCCCGCGGCGCCGGCTTCCCCAGGCCTGCCTGGAGCGCCTGCGGCACGCGGACCTGATCATGCACGCTGGCGACCTCTGCACGCTGGAGGTGCTCGAAGAGCTACGGGACTACGGCGAGGTGGTGGCCGTGCAGGGCAACATGGACGACGCGGCCGTTCGGGCGATGCTGCCGGTCACCGCCACGGTGGCGGCCGACGGCCGCCGGCTCGCCGTCATCCACGACGCGGGCGCCGCTCGAGGCCGGCTACACCGGCTGCGTCGACGCTTCCCAGAGGTTGACGCGGTCATCTTCGGCCACTCGCACATTCCGCTGCACGAAGCCGGCGAGTACGGCTTTCAGATCTTCAACCCGGGCAGTCCCACCGAGCGGCGTCGCGCGCCCCACCACACGATGGGGATCGCCACGGTGCGCCGGGGTGCGCTTGGGTTCGAGCTGATCGCGCTTGACTGACACACTCAGCCGGCGATGGACCTGTCGATCTTCTTCGCCGGGACCGGGGGCTCGGTCCCCACCGCACGCCGCGGCCTGCCCGCGCTGCTCGTACGGCGCGGCGGCGACCGTATCCTGTTCGACTGCGGCGAGGGGACCCAGCGCCAGCTGGTGAGCTCGGCGGGACTGATGGATCTGACCGAGATCTACCTGACCCACTTCCACGCCGACCATTGGCTGGGCCTGCCGGGGATGCTCAAGACGTTCGATCTCCGCGGTCGCCAGCGGCCGCTGACGATCCACGGGCCGGTGGGCCTGCAGACGCTGATGGCGATCGTGTTGCGGATGGGCGGGCGCGTCGGCTACGAGCTCGAGGTGGTGGAACTCGAACCCGGCGACGTGCTGCGCCGCGACGGCTACCGGATCGCGCCGGTGGCGGTGTCTCACCGCGGGCCGGCGGTCGGCTACGTGCTGTTCGAAGACGAGCGTCCGGGGGTGTTCGACCCACAAGCGGCACGGCAGTTGGGGCTCAGAGAGGGGCCCGAGTTCGGGCGCGTCCAGCGGGGAGAGACGATCCGCGGCGTGGGGCCCGATCAGGTGCTGGGTCCCGCGCGGCCGGGGCGCAAACTCGTCCTCTCCGGTGACACAGCGCCGTGCGAGGGGCTGCGGATCGCGGCTCACGGCGCCGACGTGCTCGTGCACGAGGCGACGTTCGCCACCGAGGAGCACGAACGGGCGGTGGAGACCGGGCATTCCACCGCGGTGGAGGCGGCGATGATCGCCCGCGACGCCGAGGTGGGTCTGCTCGCGCTGACCCACGTCTCGACCCGTCACCCGGTAGGTCTGCTGCGCGACGAGGCGCGCGCGGTGTTTCCCGACACCGTCGTCCCCCGCGACTTCGATTCGGTCGAGATCCCCCTCCCCGAGCGCGGCAAGCCGACGCTGGTGCGATGGGAGGGACGTCAACCCGCAGCGGAGGCGCAGCCGGCGCCCGCCGAGACCGCACCTTGACGGCGATCGTTCCTTAGTACCTGGGCGTCTTGGCGACCCATAGGTTCGCCAGCACGCCCACGTGAGACCGCCGCGGCCGGTGCTAGGCTCGGGACCACACCTGAAGCCCCTTAACCCGGTCCCGTGAGGCCAGGAAGGAGCAAGTGGAAGCCCCCACGATCGTCCTCGATCGCGATGACATGCGCCGCACGCTCGTGCGGATCGCTCACGAGATTGTGGAGAAGAACGCCGACGGCCTGATCGGCATCGTCGGTATCCACCGTCGCGGAGCGCCCCTCGCCCAGCGACTGCACGTTCTCACCAGCGAGCTGCTCGAGGCGTCGATTCCCCTGGGCTCGTTGGATATCGCCTTCTACCGCGACGACCTCAACTTCAGGCCGTCGGCGCCGGTGGTGCACGCCACCCAGCTCGATTTCTCAGTCGAGGGGCGCACGATCGTGATCGTCGACGATGTGCTCTACACCGGCCGCACCGCCCGCGCCGCGATCGATGAGATCTTCGACTTCGGCCGGCCGGCCCGGGTGCAGCTCGCGGCGCTGGTCGATCGCGGGCACCGCGAGCTTCCGATCCGTCCCGACTACGTGGGGAAGAACATCCCGACCTCCAAAAACCAGCGGGTCAACGTCCGCATCGAGGAGGTCGACGGCATCGACGAGGTCACCATCGGCCCGGCCAACGAAACGAGGATCAAAGCCGCATGAACGTGCATCGCCCGCGCCACCTGATCTCGATCGACGACCTCGACCGCGTCGGGATCGAGCGGATTCTCGATCGTGCCGAGTCGTTCGCAGAGGTCTCTGGAAGGGAGATCAAGAAGGTGCCGGCGCTCCGCGGCCGGACCGTGGTCAACCTCTTCTATGAGGCCAGCACCCGCACCAGCTCGAGCTTCGAGCTCGCGGCCAAGCGCCTCAGTGCCGACGTGGTCAGCATCCGCTCGGCGGGCTCGAGCGTCGACAAGGGCGAATCGCTCAAGGACACCGTGCAGACGCTGTCGGCCTACGATCCGGCGGCGATCGTGATCCGCTCACCACAAGCCGGCGCGGCGCAGCTCGTGGCCGGGTGGACCCCGGCGGCGGTTATCAACGCCGGCGACGGCAAGCACGAGCATCCGACCCAGGCGCTGCTCGACGTGTTCACCTTGCGCCGGCGCATGCGCTCGCTCGATGGCGCGAACATCTGGATCGTCGGAGACGTCCTTCACTCCCGCGTCGCGCGCTCGGACATCCTGGCCTTTGGTCGCATGGGGGCGCGGGTCACGGTGTGCGGCCCACCGACGCTGATCCCCCGGGGAATCGAGGCGCTGGGCTGTGAGGCGACCCCCAGCCTCGACGGCCTCCATCAGGCCGACGTCGTGTACGTCCTGCGGATGCAGCACGAGCGGATGCGCGAGGCGTTCGTCCCCTCGCTGCGCGAGTACGTGGACCGCTACCAGATCAACGACCGCCGGCTGCGGCCCGGGCAGCTGGTCATGCACCCCGGCCCGGTCAACCGCGGTGTGGAGCTGTCGGCAGCGACGATCGACTCGCCCCAGGCCTTGATCGGTGATCAGGTCAAAGCCGGCGTGGCGGTCCGCATGGCCGTCCTGTACGAGCTGCTGGTCGGCTCCCCGATGCTGGCGGCGGTGGCCTGATGGGCACTCGGATGTTCGGCCCCGAGCGCCCCGGCGCCGATCTGCTGATCCGCGGCGCTTATGTGCTGGACCCGCGAAGCGGGCTTGACGAGCCCCACGACGTGCTGATCCGCGGCGGGCGGATCGCCGAACTCGGGGGCCCCGAGTCGCTTGCGGCCGACGGTGCGCTCGACACCGTCGAGGCGGTCGGCAGGTATCTGTTTCCAGGCTTCGTCGACCCCCATGTCCATCTCCGTACCCCCGGGCAGGAGTACAAGGAGGACCTCGAGACGGGCACCGCAGCCGCGGCGGCGGGTGGTTTTTGTGCGCTGATCGCGATGCCGAACACGGTTCCCCCCGTTGACACCGCCGCCGTGCTGGGCTCGCTGGTGCAACGCGCGCGGACCGAGGCGCGCGTCCCCGTAGGGTTCTTGGCCACGATCACGCGCCGCCTCGAGGGCGACGAGCTGACCGAGATGGCGGAGCTGCGTGACGCCGGTGCGCTCGGGTTCACCGACGACGGCAAGCCGGTGGTGTCGGCCGGGATGCTGCGCAAGGCGCTCCAGTACCAGCGCCTGAGCGGCGGGGTGATCGCGCTGCACGAGGAGGACCCGGCGCTGTCGGGCGACGGCGTGATGCACGAGGGAGCGCTGTCGGCCCGGCTCGGGCTCACGGGAATACCGTCGATCAGCGAGTCCACGATGGTCGCGCGCGACGCCGCGCTGGCGCGCTACGAGGATGCCCGCGTGCACTTCCAGCACCTCTCGTGCGTGGAGTCGGTACAGGCCCTGGCGCAGGCCAAGGAGGGAGGTGCTCGGGTGAGCGCCGAGGTGTGCCCCCACCACCTGACGCTGACCGACGACGTCGTCCGCACGCTCGACAGCCGCTTCAAGATGAACCCGCCGCTGCGCAGCCAAGGCGACCGCCTGGCCCTGATCGAGGCGCTGAAGAGCGGCCTGATCGACTGCATCGCGACCGACCACGCGCCGCACGCGCTGCACGAGAAGGAGGTTCCGTTCGAGCAGGCACCGATGGGCACCACCGGACTCGAGACCGCGTTTGCGGCGCTGTTCACCGAGCTGGTGCTGCCCGGCCAGCTCGAGCTCGAGACCGTCGTGGCGCGGCTCAGCGATGGCGCGGCGCTGTACGGGCTCCCGACGCCCCGGATCGCGATCGGTGAGCCCGCCAACCTGTGCCTGGTCAACCTGGATGCTCGCTGGGAGGTCGGCGCCCGGGGATTTGCGAGCCGCTCGGCCAACTCTTGCTTCTCGGGGCGCACGCTGCGCGGCCGCGTCGAGCTCACGCTGGCCGCGGGCGCGGTCGCCTTCCGGGCGGCGATCCTGGCCGACGCGGGGACTCTCAGCAACCGATGACCACTCACGCTGGCCTCCGCTCGCCCTCGGGCTTGCTGCCCGCTCGGCATCCTGCCTCGCCTTTTTGGGCAGCGCCCGAGTCATCCAGCTGGCTCGCTTGAATGGAGGCCGCGTGAGTCATCCAGCTGCCACCGCCTACGTCCTGCTCGAGGACGGCACCCGCTTCGACGGGCTCGCCTGCGGCGCCGACGCCCCGGCGGTCGGCGAGATCGTGTTCACGACCTCGATGTCCGGCTATCAGGAGGCGATGACCGACCCCAGCTATGCCGGGCAGCTGATCGCCTTCACCTATCCCCAGATCGGCAACTACGGCGTCAGCGCCGAGGCCATGGAGTCTGACCGCGTTCACGCACGGGCGGCGATCATGCGTGCCGCAGTCGACCGAGACGACGCGCCGGGAGCACATGATGGCTGGCTGCGCTGGCTGATCGCCCATGGCATCCCCGCTATCACCGAGCTCGACACGCGTGCGCTGGTGCGCCACATCCGCCAGGCCGGGGCCATGCGCGGAGGACTGTTTCCCGAGCGCGTCGACCAAGCTCGCGCAGGCGAGTTGATCGAGGCCGAGCCGCCGATGGCCGGCCGCGACCTGGCCCGGGCCGTGACCCCGTCCGAACTGGTCGTACTCGAGGGGGAGCGCCCCGAGTGCGGTCCCCGCATCGCCATGATCGACACGGGGGTCAAGCAGTCGATCGTGGCCAACCTCCGGGCCCGCTGCGCGATCGTGGAACTGCACCCGTGCACGGTGAGCTCGCGCGACCTGTTGAGCTCGGACCCCGACGCGGTCTTCTTGGCCAACGGACCCGGTGATCCGGGCGCGCTCGACTACATCGTGACCACGATCGGCGAGATCGTCGGCAAGGTGCCCGTGTACGGGATCTGCCTCGGTCATCAGCTTTTGTGCCGGGCGGTGGGTCTTGAAACCTACAAGCTGCCCTTCGGCCACCATGGCGCCAACCACCCGGTCAAGGACCTGGTCACCGGGCGCACCGAGATCACCAGTCACAACCACGGCTTCGCCGTCCTCGGACCCGACGGCGGCCCCACGATCGACCGCGACGAGGCGGTGCGCTGGGAAACCGAGTTCGGCGCGGCCGAACTAAGCCACCTCAACCTCTACGACCGCACCGTCGAGGGACTGAGGCTGCTCGACGTGCCCGGGGCCACGGTCCAGTACCACCCCGAGGCGGGTCCGGGTCCCAACGACGCGCTGTATCTGTTCGACCGTTTCGTCGCGGAGATCGAAGCAGCGGCCTAGCCGATGCCCCGCCGCGACGACATCCAGAAGATCCTGCTGCTCGGATCGGGCCCGATCGTGATCGGCCAGGCCGCCGAGTTCGACTACTCGGGCACCCAGGCGTGCCGGGTGCTGGTCCAGGAGGGCTACGAGGTCGTGCTCGTCAACTCCAACCCGGCCACGATCATGACCGACCCGGAGGTGGCCACCGCCACCTACATCGAGCCGCTGCTACCAGGCCCGGTGACGCAGGTGATTGAGCGCGAGCGGCCTGACGCGCTGCTGCCGACACTGGGCGGCCAGACGGCCTTGAACCTGGCCAAGAGGCTCGACGAGGACGGTTCGCTGGAGCGCTTCGGCGTGGAGCTGATCGGCGCCAATTCCGACGCCATCAGCCGCGCCGAGGATCGCGAGCGCTTCCGGGACACGATGACCGACGCGGGCCTGCGCGTCCCGCGCAGCGCCATCGCCCACAGCCTCGCCGATGCCCGGGCCGCGCTGCCCGAGATCGGGCTGCCGTTCATCGTGCGCCCGGCCTTCACGCTGGGCGGCGCCGGCGGCGGCGTCGTCCGCGACCGGTCCCAGCTCGAGCGGGTCGTCGGCCGGGGGCTGGCGGTGTCGCCGATCGGCCAGGTCCTGTTGGAGGAGTCGGTACTCGGGTGGGGGGAGTTCGAACTCGAGGTGATGCGCGACCACTCGGACAACGTGGTCATCGTGTGCTCGATCGAGAACCTCGACCCAATGGGGGTGCACACCGGCGACAGCGTCTGCGTAGCCCCCCAGCAGACGCTGACCGACAGACAGTTTCAGGCTCTGCGCGATCAGGCGATCGCTGTGATCCGGGCCGTGGGCGTCGAAACCGGCGGCTCAAACGTGCAGTTCGCGGTCAATCGCGCCACCGACGAGATCGTGGTCATCGAGATGAATCCCCGCGTATCGCGTTCGAGTGCGCTGGCCAGCAAGGCCACCGGGTTCCCGATCGCTAAGATCGCCGCGCGCCTCGCGGTCGGCTACACGCTGCAGGAGATCACCAACGACATAACCGGCGCCACCCCGGCGAGCTTTGAGCCCGCGATCGACTACTGCGTGGTCAAGTGGCCCCGGTTCGCGTTCGAGAAGTTCCCCGGCGCGGAGGCCGGGCTGACCACGCACATGAAGTCGGTGGGGGAGGCCATGGCGCTGGGGCGCACCTTCAAGCAGGCGTTCGCCAAGGCGCTGCGCTCGCGCGAGCTCGACCAGCCGGCCAGCCTGCCCGACGACGGTGCCCTGGTGTCGCTGGTCGAGAATCCCGGCGCCGACCGCTACGACTTCCTGCTCGAGGCGCTGCGGCGCGGAGTGGGGGTGACCGAGCTGCACCGCCGGACCAGCATCGACCCCTGGTTCTTGCACGAGCTGCAGGAGTTGGTGTCGGATCCCGAGGCGGTATTCGCGGGTGAGCGGACCTACAAGGCGGTGGATACCTGCGCGGCCGAGTTCGCGGCCCAGACGCCTTACTTCTACTCCGGCTGGGAGCGACCGGCTGCCGACGGCCGTCCCAGCCACGAGCCCCGCACCGGTGGCCGCCCGGCGATCGTGATCCTCGGCTCGGGACCCAACCGGATCGGCCAGGGCATTGAGTTCGACTACTGCTGCGTCCATGCCGCCCAGACGGTCCGTGAGCTCGGCCGCGACGCGGTGATGATCAACTGCAACCCCGAGACCGTCTCGACCGACTACGACACCTCCGACCGCCTGTACTTCGAGCCGCTGACGCTCGAGGACGTGGTCGCGGTCTGCGAGCACGAGAACCAGCTGGATGATTCGAGCGCCGCCCATTCAGGCGAGGCCGGAAGCCGAGAGCTGGATGACTCGGGCGCCGCCCGATCAGGCGAGGCCGGAAGCCGAGCGGGTGGCAAGCCCGAGGGCAAGCTCGAAGGTGTGGTGGTGCAGTTCGGCGGCCAGACGCCGCTCAAGCTGGCCGCGGGGCTGGACGCCGCCGGCATCCCGATCCTCGGCACCGGGATCGAGGCCATCGACCTCGCCGAGGACCGTGCCCGGTTCGGCGCGCTGCTGCACCGCCTCGGCTACAACGCTCCGCCGTACGCCACCGCCGGCAGTGCGCAGGAAGCTCTGCAACGAGCACCTGAGGTCGGCTTCCCGCTGCTGGTCCGCCCCAGCTACGTGCTCGGCGGCCGCGCGATGGAGATTGTCTACAGCGTCGAGGGCCTGCGCGACTACCTGAGCCGAGCCGGAGCGCAGCGCGGCACCATTTACCTCGACCGGTTCCTCGAGGATGCCATCGAGGTGGACGTCGACGCCCTGTGCGACGGCACCGCCGACGACGGCGGTCAGGTCTGGATCGCCGGGATCATGCAACACGTCGAGGAGGCCGGGATCCACTCCGGCGACTCGGCGTGCGTGCTGCCGCCGCACGGGCTCGGGGATCAGATGCTCGATCAGATCGCCAGCCAGACGGCGGGCATCGCCCGGGCGCTGGGAGTGGTGGGGCTGCTCAACGTCCAGTTCGCGATCCACGGCGATGACGGGCTGCACGTGATCGAGGCCAACCCCCGCGCCTCTCGAACCGTTCCCTTCGTGTCCAAGGCGATCGGGCTACCGCTGGCCAAGCTCGCCTGCCGGATCATGCTCGGAGAGCGGATCGCGGACCTAGGGCTTCCCGAAGACCCCATTCTCGGCCACGTGTGCGTCAAGGAGGCCGTGCTCCCGTTCGATCGCTTCGCCGGCTCTGATTCGCTGCTCGGACCCGAGATGCGGTCAACCGGCGAGGTGATGGGCATCGCCTCTGACTTCCCGACCGCGTTTGCCAAGGCGCAGGCGGCGGCCGGGGCTCGCCTCCCCAACCAGGGAACGGTGTTCTTGACCGTCGCCGACGGCGATAAGCCCGCCGCCACCGGGATCGCCACCCAGCTGCACGACCTCGGCTTCAAGATCATCGCCACCCGCGGGACGGCTCAATCGATCCGCAGGATGGGCGTGCCCGCGCAAGACATCAACAAGATCGGCGAGGGCTCGCCGCACGTCGTCGACTGGATCGAGCGAGGCGCGGTCGACCTCGTGATCAACACGCCGGTGGGAACGGGCGCGCGCGCGGACGGATACGAGATCCGCTCGGCGGCGGTGGTCCGCGGTATCCCCTGCATCACGACGATGGCCGGAGGGATGGCCGCCGCCCGGGCGATCGCCGCCGCCCGCCGCGGCGAGCCGGAGGTGGTTTCGCTCCAGGAGCGCCACCGCGACCGTAACGTCAGCCCGGCGCCGCGATGACCAGCACCCGCGCCCCGCGCCCGGTCAGGACCCGGGCGCCGTTCGGCGCTCGGATGGCCACCATCACGGGCACGTCGCGCTACGGGGCCTACGTGGTGCTGACGTGCTCAGATGACGCCGGGCCGCGGCCCCAGCCCGGTCAGTTCTACATGTTGATGGCAGCCGACCGGTGGGGCGGGGGAGCGGGGGAGCGGCCATTTCTGCCGCGCGCGTTCAGCGTCCTGCGCGCCGGCGCCGCCGGCGATCGCGACGGCCCGATCGAACTTGAGTTTCTGGTCGAGGACGTGGGTCCCGGGACCAAGCGCTTGTGCGAGCTCCTCGCCGGCGACGGGCTCTCGCTGGTCGGACCGCTCGGCCAGGGCTTCGCGTCGTCGCGCGACGGGCGGCGGGCCCTCCTGGTCGGCGGCGGCGTCGGGATCGCGCCGCTGGCCATCTGGCAGGACGAGCTCGGCGACGAGGCCACCGTCCTGCTCGGCTTCCGCGACGCTGGCCACGCCGCCGGCGCGCAGCTTTTGCGCGGCGCCCGGGTGGCGACCGACGACGGCAGCAGCGGACATCACGGGCTCGTCACCGAGCTGCTCGACGACGAGCTCGACGCCGATGCCCACGCCGAGGTGTACGCGTGCGGACCCCCGGCCATGCTCGAGGCCGTGCGGCTGATCTGTGCGGTGCGCGAGATTCCGGGTCAACTCGCACTCGAGTCAGGGATGGCATGCGGTTTCGGAGCTTGTTTTGGCTGCGTGATCCAGACCCGCACGGGGTACGTGCGGCTGTGCCTCGATGGTCCCGTGCTCGAGGCGGCGCAGCTCGGGCCGGGGGCGCTTACGGCCCCGGGCATGGGGCACTGACCGGGAGCTGGGCAGTGACCGAGCGCGTTGAGCACGGCGAGGCCCCCGTCGACCTGTGCGGCATCGAGCTCGCCACCCCGATCATCAACGGCTCCGGCACGTTTGACGCCATCGCCGCCCGCCGGACCTTCGGAGACCAGCTGCTGGAGCGATTCCCGTTTTCGGCCTTCGTGTCCAAGACGGTCACGCTGGCGCCCCGGCAGGGCAATCCGCCCCCGCGCCTGTGGGAGCTAGCCGGGGGACTGATGAACTCGATCGGCCTGCCCAACAAGGGGCTGCATGGCTATTTGGCCGAGGATCTCCCGGCGCTGTCCCAGCTGCCGGTGCCGCTGATCGTCAACGTGATGGGTTTCCGCCGTGCCGAGGTGGCCGAGCTCGTGGGCGCGTTCGCGCAGCGCGAGGAAGTGGCCGCCCTGGAGTTGAACGTATCGTGCCCCAACGTCGAGACCGGGCTGGTGATGGGCGCCGACCCGCGGGAGGTCGCGCGACTGCTGGAGGCGGTGCGGCCGCTGACCGGCAAGCCGCTGATCGTCAAGCTGACCCCGAACGCGACCGACGTGGCCGCGGTCGCCTACGCCGCCCAGGAGGCGGGCGCGAGCGCGGTGTCGCTGATCAACACGATCCGCGGCATGGCCCTGCGTCCGGGGACCGCCCAGCCCTGGCTAGGCGGCGTCACCGGCGGAGTTTCCGGGCCCGCGGTGCGGGCCATCGCGCTGGCTCAGGTCAGCGCGGTCAGCGCGGCCGTAAAGATTCCCATCGTCGGCATGGGAGGCGTCCAGTCCGGAGCCGACGCGCTCGACCTCCTGCGGGCGGGCGCCACAGTGGTGGCGGTCGGGACCGAGAGTTTCAGGGATCCCGCCGCCGGTACCCGCATCGCCGCCGAGATGGCGGCGCCGCGCCCTCAGACAGGGCTTGTTAGGCACGGCTGACCTCTTACCTGGGCAGCATCCATCGGCACGTACGCAAATTCTTCATGAGCCGGTAAAGGCCCTGCAAAACCTGCCTATTCTCGCAACTAGGCTCGACAATGCTGAAGCTCAGGTTGAGGTTCAGTCGAATTTGGGCGGATTGACCTTGATCGGCCAGCCTCAAGATGTATAGTCGCGCCGCATGCCGCCGGTCAGTGAATCGTTCTCCAAGCCGCTTGCCGCCCCGGAACGTTCGCTGAGGCAACGGATGGAAGCTCTCCAGCGAGCCAACGACATTCGGAGCCGGCGAGCTCAGCTCAAGCGCGATCTGAAGGCCGGGCGCCAGCCGATCGGAGAACTGCTGCTCAATCCACCAGAATATGTGCTTACCGCCAAGGTCTTCGATCTGCTGCTGGCCGTCCCCAAGTACGGTCGCGTGAAGGTGAACAAGATCCTCTCGCAGTGCCGCATTTCTCCGAGCAAGACGCTGGGGGGACTGTCCCAGCGCCAGCGGGGCGAGCTCGTGGCGCTGATGCGCCGCCGCTGAGCAGGCCTCCGGCGCCTGCGCGCTGCTGAGCTAGACATATGTCACGGGTGTTCGTGATCACGGGTCCCTCAGGGGTCGGGAAGGGCACGCTGATCCGGGGGCTGCTCGAGCGCGTGCCCGAGCTCGAGCTCTCGGTCTCGGCCACCACCCGCCCGCCCAGGCCCGGGGAACGCCACGGCAGCGACTATCACTTCATGGACGCCCAGGAGTTCGCGCAGCGGGTGCGCGACGGCGAATTCGTCGAGCACGCGACCTACTCGGGCAGCAACTACGGGACGCTGCGCTCCGAGGTCCAACGACGACTTGCCCAGGGGATCCCGGTCGTTCTGGAGATCGAGGTCCAGGGGGCGCGGCAGGTGCGGGCGGCCATGCCCGACGCGCTGGCGGTGTTCATCGCGCCGCCCTCGCGGGAGGCACTCCGGACGCGGCTCGTCGGTCGCGGCACCGACGACACCGAGCAGATCGAGCGCCGGATGCTGACCGCCGAGCGAGAGCTGGAGGCCCAGCCCGAGTTCGCCCGCGTGGTCGTCAACGACCGGCTCGAGGAGGCGACCGCCGAGCTCGAGCGGATCGTCCGCGACGAGCTGGCAGGAAAAGCTTCACGTGTCGCTAACCTAAAGGACCCCAACCAAGGACTGACCCCGTGATCTCACCCCGTATCGACAAGCTGCTGGACCACGTCGACTCCGACTACGCCAGCGTGATCGTGGCCGCCAAGCGCGCCCGGCAGATCAACTCCTACTACCACAACCTGGGCGAGGGCACCTTTGACGAGTTTCCGCCGCCGATGGTCGATACGCGCTCCAAGAACTACCTGACGATCGCGCTCGAAGAGGTCGCTCAGGGCAAGCTCAAGTACCGCTACCGCTAGACCGTGGGCAGCTCCACCGGCTTGGGGACGAGCAGACGGTAGGAGCCGATGGCCCGGGTGCTCATCGGGGTGTGTGGCGGGGTCTCGGCCTACAAGGCGCTGGAGACCGCGCGTCTGGCCGTCCAGGCGGGACACGCCATCCGGGTAGTGCAGACCGAGGCCAGCACTCGCTTCGTGGGGCGGGCGTCGTTTGCCGCCATCACCGGGGCTCCGGTACTGAGCGACGAGTTCGAGCCCGATCCGATTCGGGGCGCCTACCCCGGCGAGCCGGCCCCGGAGCGAAGCCCGATCTCCCACCTGGCCCTGGCGCAGCGAGCCGAGCTGTACCTGATCGCGCCGGCCAGCGCCAACACGATCGCCAAGCTCGCCCACGGCCACGCCGACAACCTGCTCACGGCGGCGGCACTGGCGGCCCGCTGTCCCGTGGTGGTGGCGCCGGCCATGAACAACCACATGTACGAGCATCCGGCTACCCAGGGCAACCTCGAGCTGCTCACCGCCCGCGGAGTGACCGTGGTGGCGCCGGACGAGGGGGAGCTCGCCTCCTACGGCGAGTACGGCGTTGGGCGCCTGGCCGAGCCGGCTCGTCTGCTCGAGGTCTGCGAGTCGCTGCTGAGTCGTGATCGCGCCGACGGGCGTACACCCGGTTCGCCGCGGGCGGCTGACCCGGGCGATCGGGTCGAGCCCGGCCCGCTCCTGGGTCGGCGCGTGCTCGTCACCGCTGGCGGCACCCGCGAGCCGATCGACAGCGTGCGCTTCATCGGCAACCGCTCGTCGGGCCGGATGGGGTTCGCCCTCGCCGAGGAGGCCACGCGCCGCGGCGCCCAGGTGCTGCTGGTGGCCGCAAACGTGTCGCTCACGCCTCCGGCCGGGGCCAGCCTGGTCGAGGTGGGGACCGCGTCCGAGCTCGCCGCCGCCTGCGAGCCCGCCTTCGACGACTGCGACGTCCTGTTGATGGCGGCCGCCGTCGGCGATTTCCGGCCACGCGACCCCGCGCCGACCAAGCTCAAGAAGGATGAGGGAGTGCCCGACCTCGACCTCGAGCCGACCGAGGACATCCTGAGCGCGCTCGCGGCCCGGCGGCGCCCCGATCAGGTGATGGTGGGGTTTGCCGCCGAGCACGGCTCAGACGCAGTGCCCAACGGGATCGACAAGCTCGCGCGCAAGCGCCTGGACGCGGTCGTGATCAACGACATCTCGGA
Source organism: uncultured Solirubrobacterales bacterium (assembly GCA_963757015.1). GTDB lineage: Bacteria > Actinomycetota > Thermoleophilia > Solirubrobacterales > Solirubrobacteraceae > Palsa-465. The sequence goes on along the minus strand of CAVWQA010000014.1, from coordinate 319,138 downwards.
TCCCGGCATCGGGTTCGACGCCACCGAGAACGAGGTCACAATCGTGGCTGTCGGGGGCCGGGAACGCCACGTGGCCAAGACGGGTAAGCAGCACATCGCTGCCGCTGTGCTCGACGAGGTCGAGCTGCTGCTATCTGGGAAGGAGACAGACGATCGAGCCACCCGAGCACACGCCGATCGCGCCGCAAGAGTTTGAGCCGTTCACCGCGGTCGGGCGGACGATCGCGGAGAACGTGACCAAGGCGGTCCAGATCCGCCATCAGACTCTGCAGCACCTGATCGTCGCTCTGCTGGCCGAGGGCCACGTCCTGGTCGAGGACTATCCCGGGGTCGGCAAGACGGCGCTGGCGCGCGCCCTGGCGCGCTCGATCGACTGTCAGTTCGCGCGCATCCAGTGCACCTCGGACCTGCTCCCGGCCGACGTCGTCGGAACCAACGTCTACGACCAGCGCGAGCAGCGGTTCGAGTTTCGCCCCGGGCCGGTGTTCGCCAACGTGGTCCTGGTCGACGAGATCAACCGGGCCTCGCCGAAGACGCAGTCGGGGCTGCTCGAGTGCATGCAGGAGCGACGGGTCACCGTCGACGTCCATACCCACGAGCTGGCGCGGCCGTTTCTGGTGCTGGCGACCCAGAACCCGATCGAGTACGAGGGCACCTACCCGCTGCCCGAGGCCCAGGTCGACCGGTTCATGATCCGGATCTCGCTCGGCTATCCCGACCACGCGGCCGAGGCGGGGATGCTGGCTGCCCACGAGACCGGTGACAAGGTGCTGGCGCTGCGACCGGTGGCGACCGCGGCCGAGGTCCTGGCCGCCCAGGACGCCGCCGCGACCATCAAGGCGTCGGCGCCCCTGCGCGACTACGTGGTCCGCCTGCTGTGGCGCACCCGCGAGGATCCGCGCGTCGATCTCGGGGCCAGCCCCCGAGCCGGGCTGATGCTGCTGCGCGCCGCCAAGGCTCACGCGATGCTGGTCGGGCGCGACCACGCGCTGCCCGACGACGTGCAGGTGCTGGCCGAGTCGGTGCTGGCCCACCGGCTGGTGCTGGCGCCCGAGACTCCACGCGCGGCTGCCGCGGACGTGATCACGGACGCCATCTCGGCCACCCGAGCGCTGTGATGAGGCCACAGCGGCTGCTGGCGAAACGGGCCACGGCGGTGGCCGCGGCCGGGCTCGCGTTGCTGCTGATCGCGTTCCTGTTCGACGCCGCGCCGCTGTTCGTGCCGGCGGTGGCGCTGGCGCTGATCGGACTGGCCGCCCCGGCGTGGGTCTGGTGCAGCGCGACGGGGGCCAAAGCGATCCGCCACCTCCAGGCCGAGCGGGTGATCGAGGAGCAGCCGCTGTCGGCGACGATCGAGGTTCGCCGCAGCCGGCTCGGGCTTCCCGGCGCCGAGGTGGTCGATCCCTTCACGGGCTCGCGACTCGAGCTCAGCGGCCCCCTGTCGCCGTTTCGCGGCGGGCGGACGGCCCATGTGAAGGTGGTGACGCGCTTTCCGCGGCGAGGCCTGCAGAAGCTGGCGCCGCCGTCGCTGATCGCGCGCGACCCGCTCGACCTCGCCCGCGTGAAGACAGTCAGCACGGAGCCGCCCCAGCAACTGCTGGTGTTGCCGCGGACCGAGCCGGTGCGCTGGCTGACCAGCGGCCGGGGCCGGCATTTCGAGCTTCCGGACGGTCAATCGCCGGCCGAGGCGTTCGCCGCCGTCGACGTCGACGGGCTGCGCCCCTACCGGCTCGGCACACCGGCGAGCCGGATTCACTGGCCGGCGGTGGCGCGCGGCGCGGGTTTGATCGAGCGCCGACTGCGCGCCGACGGCGACACCCGCCCGCTGGTGGTGCTCGACCCCCGGGGAACGGGCGCGCCCGAGCTGCTCGACGCCGCGGTCCGGGCGGCCGCGTCGCTGACGCTGGAACTGGCGCGCTCGGGCGGCTGCGGCCTGATGCTCGGAGGCGAGCAACGGGTGACGCCGATCGACCGCGAGCTCATCACCTGGCCGGCGGCCTACGCTCGCCTGGCCCTCGTCCAGGGCGATCCCTATGCCCGGGCGCCCGCCCTGGCCTCCTCCGGCGGGCGGCTGGGACCGATGATCTACGTCGCCGTCCGACCTCCCGACCGACTGGCGGCGCTGCTCTCCAGCTCCGGGCAGGGGCCGGTGGTGCTCGTGGTGCCGAGCCAGATCCTGAGCGACGGCCGCCCCCCGGGCCTGCGCGGGCCGATGCACCCGACCTTTGAGGTATCGGGCTGCCGCGGGTTCCTGCTCGGAGCCCGACGCGATACCGACCGCGTGAAGGCGAGGGAGGCGACGGCGGCGTGAGCGTGGGCGCGCAGTCGATCATCGTCGGAGCGCGCTATGAGCGCACCTCGACGGGCGACTCAAACGAGCAGTCGGAGTCCAGGCGCCGCTGGATTCGGCTGCTGACGTTCGCGGCGCTGGCGCTGTACGGCGGGATTCGCTGGGGGACGCTGATGAACCCGGCCCCCACCGGACGGCTGCTCGGGTTGGTGGCGATCGCGGTGATCCTGGCCGGCGCTGTGCCCCGGCTGCGGCGCTATGGCCTGCTCCCGGCGCTGGCCCTGACGATCGCGTTATGCCTGCTGGCCCTCCCGATCGCGGGCCTGCAGTGGCACTCGTTCATCCACGTGCGCATCGCTGTCTCAGCGCGCCATATCGGAGACGGACTCGGGGCACTGCCGACCGCGCTGGTGCCCTACGTGGGCACGAGTACCGCCGTGCCAATGGTGATCGCGCTCGGTGCCGCCATCCTGCTGCTCGATGCGGCGATCGTGGTCGCCTACGCGCCACCGGGCTTCGGCGACGCCCGGAGGGCGGGCGCGGCGCTGCCCTTGATCGCGCTGGCCGTAGTGCCCTCGACGCTCGTGCGTCCCCAGTTCCCGTACCTGCAGGGGCTCCTGCTGTTCGCCCTGCTGGCTGCCTTCATGTGGGGGGAGCGGGTGCGGCGCGACGCCGCGGCCACGGCGCTCGTGCTGGCGATGCTGGCCGGCACCGTGGCCGCGCTCATCGCTCCGCGTCTGGATCAGCACAAGCCGTTGCTCAACTACAGAGCGTGGACGGGCTCGATCGCCAATGCGCACGTGGACTCCTTCAACTGGAACCAGACCTACGGACCGCTGCACTGGCCCCACTCGGGACACCCGGTGCTGACGGTCGACGCCAAGAGCCCCGATTACTGGAAGGCCGAGGACCTGGACATGTTCAACGGCTACGCGTGGGTGCTCGGCACGCCGGGCACCCCCGGCCTCCCGCCGGTCAACCCCGCGGCGCTGGCGGCGTGGTCGCAGCACGTCCGGGTCACGATCGAGGGGATGCGAACCAACGACGTGATCGCTCCGGGCGAGGTTCTCGGGCGGCCTCAGATTCCGGGTGGAGCCGTGCCCGGCGTCGATCCCGGCCGCTGGACGACGGAGCGGACGCTCAAGTCGGGGACGAGCTATGAGGTGACCAGCTACTCGCCGCATCCCTCCGCCCGTCAGCTCCGCGAGGCCGGCAGCGCCTACCCCTACCAGGAGCTCGGCGACTTCCTGACGCTGACGATCCCCGAGAAGGGGGCCCCGCCATCGGAGTTCACCCAGGTGCCGTTTGGCCCGTTTCATGATCCCGTAAAAGCGACCACCGCCAGCGGGCCGAGCATCGCCGGGGTGATGGCCGACTCCCCGTACGCGAGCGCGTACGCCCTCGCCCAGAACCTGGCCGCCCACAGCCAAACCCCGTACGCGTTCGTGATCAGCGTGCTGCACTTCCTGTCCGGAGCCCACGGCTTCACCTACAACCAGAACCCCCCGGTCAGCCGCTATCCGCTGATCAACTTCCTGTTCAAGGACCATAAGGGCTACTGCCAGCAGTTCTCAGGGGCGATGGCGCTGCTCCTGCGCATGGGGGGCCTGCCGGCCCGCGTCGCCGCCGGGTTCACGCCGGGCGCGCGCAACGGCACCCGCAATCAGTGGGAGGTGAGCGACATCGACGCCCACGCCTGGGTCGAGGTGTGGTTCCCCCACTACGGCTGGGTTCGCTTTGACCCCACTCCGACGGTTGCCCCGGCCCGCGGCGGGGCGACGTCGGCGGCGATCGTCAAACCGGTTGCCAACTCGCGCGGAGCCTTCCCCGGGGCTCCGACCCGCTCGAGCCATGCGGCCTCGCAGACGGCCAACAACGCGCGCCACTCCTCCGGCGGCGGTGTGAACCTGGTGCTGATCGTCCCGGCGCTCGCGGTACTGGCGATCCTGGCCTGGCTGGTGCGCGAGCTGCTGCGCCCGGCGGCCACCACCGACACGCTGCTCGACGAGCTCGAGCGCGCCATGGCGCGCACCAGACGTCCGCTGGGCCCGGGGGTCACCCTGGCCGGGCTCGAGCACCGGTTCCGGGACGCGCCCGCCGCCGCCGGCTACATCCGGGCACTGCGCCTGGAGAGGTACGGGGGATGGCCCGAGCCGCCCAGCCGTCGCGGTCGCCGGGCGCTGCGCGAGCAGCTGCGTCGTGATCTGGGCTTGGCTGGACGCCTGCGCGCACTGTGGGCACTGCCCCCTCGTCCCCCCGCCGCGTTGGCGCGCCGCGCCGATTCCTAGATCGGCGGCCGCCGATCGCGATCGCGAACCCCCGGCGGCATGTCCCCGTCGGCCTCGCCTCCTAAACTCGTAGTCGTGGATGACGTGTATGACCTTTTTCGGCGCGGGACCGAGCTACTCGAGGCGGGTCACAACCATCAGGCCGTGATCCCGCTCGCTCGGGCTCGCGACCTCGCCCCCGAGCAGACCTCGATCCGCGAGGCCCTGGGCCGGGCGCTGTTTCACGTTCAGCGCTACGAACAGGCCGCCCAGGAGTTCCAGGCGGTGACCGATCGCGCGCCCACCAACGACTACGCCCTCTTCTGCCTCGGTCGCTCGCTGCAGCTTCTGGGCCGCCACGCCGAGGCCCGTAAGCCGCTGGCGCTGGCGGCCTGTCTGCAGCCCGGGCGGCGCGATTATCGCGTCTACCGCGACCGCGCGCGAGCCCGCGCGGCCGACGGCTCGGGCTTGTAGAAGCAAGCGTTCACAACTGCGGCTGCGGTGCTACGCTGAGAGCACAGCTTTCGTGCCGGGCGCTTCCCGGCGGCAGTTCGAGAAAGTGGGCGCCCGCCCGCTTTTTAAGTTTAAAGACGGAGGAGAACGTGAGTGCACTACAGACCGAGATCGAAGCCCGGCTCGCCGGCGTCGAGCCCGAGGTCGAGGTGCTGCTGGCGGAAGTCGTCTCGGGCTCGGCCCTACGCCTGTTCATCGACCATCACGATGGGGTGACGCTGGCGCTCTGCGAGCGGGTCTCGGGCCACCTCAATGACTACCGGGCGCGGTACTCGCTCGAGGTGTCCTCTCCGGGCCAGGACCGGCCGCTGACCAAGCCCCAGCACTACACGCGCTTCCTCGGCCGCCGCGCGCGTCTTCGCCTGCGAGGCGACGCGGCGCGCCGGCCCAACCAATCCGCGGGTCACAAGCAGGTGACCGGTGAGCTCGTCGGCGCCTCAGAGCGGGACGTGACGATTGCCGCCGGCGACGGCGTCGTGACGATCCCATACGAACAGATCGCCCGCTCAAACCTCGTACCCGGAGACTGAGCCCATGTCCAAGGAGATCGTCGAGGCCGTACGAGGCCTCGCAGCGGAAAAGAACATCTCGCTCGAGAAGCTGATGGAGGCGCTGGAGGACGCGCTGCTGTCGGCCTACAAGAAGACACCCGGATCGGCCCCGTACGCCAAGGTCGAGGTCGATCGCGACAACGGCGACTTCATCGTCTGGGAGCTGAAGATCCCGCCGGAGCTCGAGGAGCAGCTGCTCGTCGAGGCCACCGAGGATCAGCAGCCCACCGTCGACCCCGAGACGGGTGAGATGCGCGAAGCGCCCGAGCCCGAGATCGACCTCGAGAAGCTCAAGGAGTACGAGGATCAGATCGAGATCGAGGACGTCACCCCGCACGACTTCGGGCGGATCGCCGCGCAGACGGCCAAGCAGGTGATCCTGCAGCGGATCCGCGAGGCCGAGCGTGACGTGATGTTCGAGGAGTACCGCGATCGGGTGGGCGAGCTCATCACCGGGATCGTGCAGCAGTCGGACTCGCGCTACACCCTGGTCCAGCTGCGCGAGCGCGTCGAGGCCCTGCTACCCAAGTCAGAGCAGGTCGACGGCGAGCGCTATGACCACTCCCAGCGGATCAAGGCCGTGATCAAGGATGTGTCGAACTCGACCAAGGGTCCGAGCATCATCGTCTCGCGGCGCGACCCGGAGCTGATCAAATCCCTGTTCGAGCTCGAGGTGCCCGAGATCGCCGACGGCCTGGTGGAGATCACCGGCGTCGCGCGTGAGCCCGGCTACCGATCCAAGATCGCGGTCGTCTCGCACGTGGACGGAGTCGATCCCGTCGGGGCCTGCGTCGGTCCCCGCGGATCGCGCGTGCGGATGGTGGTGTCGGAGCTACGCGGCGAGAAGATCGACATCATCCCCTACAACGACGAGCCCGCTCGGTTCGTGGCCAAAGCGCTGTCGCCAGCCCGCGTGCGCGAGGTGCTGGTCGACGACGCCGGCAAGCAGGCCACGGTGATCGTCCCCGACGACCAGCTCTCGCTGGCGATCGGGCGCGAGGGTCAGAACGCTCGGCTGGCCGCACGGCTGACCGGCTGGCGGATCGACATCCGCTCCGAGACGGAGTTCGCCGCCGAGGAGGCCGAGCACGGCTACGAAGAGGACGACGCTGCCCAGGGGCGCTGCGCGGCCATCCTGTCCAACGGCCGCCGCTGCCCGAACGCGGCGCTGCCGGGCTCGCGGTACTGCGGGATCGAGGCTCACCAGGCGCTGGCCAACAAAGACACAGATCAGGTTGATGCCGTCGCTGCGCCCGAACCGGCAGCCGAGTCGGTGACCGCCGCGGAGCCAGAACCCGCCCCCGAGCCGCTGACCCCCGAGGCCGACAACGGCGACGTTCCGCAGGCCGCCACTGACCCATCCGCGGCCGAGGGCGCCAGCTCGTAGGCGACGTACACTGAGAGCGCGATGAACAAACGCGTGCATGAGATCGCCAAGGAGCGCGGCCTCCCGGCCAAGGACGTCCTCGCGCGCCTGAAAGCGGCCGGGGTCGACGTGAAGGCCTCGTCATCGTCGGTCGACGAGGAGGTCGCCAGGCAGGTGCTGGCCAACGGCGGCGGCGACGGCGGGTCCGACTCAGGCGGCGCGGCCAAGGCGGCGAGCGCCACCAAACAGCGCCGCGCCGAGCGCGCGACCGCAGACACGCCCGCACCGGGGCCGGAGGCGGCCGCCGCGGCGTCCGTTCGCGAGCCGACCGCGCCGGCCGTGTCCGACGAGCCTGCGCCCGTCCCGGCGGCCGAGGCAGGACGGGCCCCGAGCGCGGGCGAGCCGGCTCACAAGCGGCCCACGCGCGACTCCCTGCAGGGCGAGCGCGCGCCCGGCAACGCCGGCGGTCGGCGCCGTGTGGTGATCGATTCTCAAGCCTCTCGTCGGGCCGGCGGCGGCGGCGGCCCACCCCAGTCAAACCAGCCTCCGCGACGTCAGCGGCGCGGACGCCGGCGCCGCGGCGTCTATGACGAGGAGGCCGAGTCGCGTCCGTCGCAGGCGCCCGTCACCCAGCCAGGCGCGATCCAGATCAATTCCGGCTCGACGGTCAAAGACGTGGCCGAGTACCTCAATGTCTCGACCTCGGAGATCATCAAGACACTGATGGCGCTGGGCGAGATGCGCACGCTCACCCAGACGCTGTCCGATGACACGATCGCCGTGCTTGCCTCCGAGCTCGGCAAGGACGTCGAGATCGTCCACTCCGAGGACGAGGAGGTGGCCGAGCCGGTGTTCCGGGATGCCGACGAGGACCTGGTCGAGCGCGCCCCGGTGGTGACGATCATGGGTCACGTCGACCACGGCAAGACCTCGCTGCTTGACGCGATCCGCGAGACCCAGGTGGCAGCCGGCGAGGCCGGAGGCATCACCCAGCACATCGGCGCCTACCAGGTGCAGCATGACGGCCACGCGATCACCTTCCTGGACACCCCAGGACACGAGGCGTTCACCGCGATGCGCGCGCGCGGCGCCAAGGTCACCGATATCGCCGTGATCGTGGTCGCCGCCGACGACGGCGTGAAGCCCCAGACGCAGGAGGCCGTCGACCACGCCAAGGAGGCGGGTGTCCCGATGCTGGTCGCGGTCAACAAGATCGACAAAGAGGGAGCACAGCCCGACCGGGTGCGCAGGGAGATGACCGACCTGGGCCTGCAGCCGGTGGAGTGGGGCGGGGACACGGAGTTCGTCGATGTGTCGGCCAAGACCAAGCAGGGCCTCGACGACCTGCTCGAGACGATCATCGTGATGGCCGAGGTCGAAGAGCTGCGCGCCAACCCGGACGCGGCCGCCTCGGGAACCGTGATCGAGTCCAAGCTCGATCCGGGCCGCGGTCCGGTGGTCACGATCTTGGTCAGCCGCGGCACGCTCGAGGTCGGCGACGCCCTCGTGGCCGGTGCCCACTGGGGTCGGGTGCGAGCCATGCACGACTTCCTCGGCAATCGGATCGGGCAGGCGCTGCCCGGCGAGCCTGTCGAGGTGCTCGGCTTCGATGGCGTGCCCGAGGCCGGCGAACTCGTGCGCGTGGTCGAGCACGAGCGCCGCGCCCGGCAGCTGGCGGGCGAGCGCGCGACGCGGCTGAAGGCCGAGTCGATCGCGCGCCGAAGTGGCAAGCGCGTGTCCTTGGAGGACATCTTCGGCAGCGGCCTGCAAGAGCTCAACCTGGTGCTCAAGGCCGATGTGGCCGGCTCGCTGGAGGCGATCGAGGACGAGATCGCCAAGCTGCCCCAGGAGGAGGTCTCGGTCAACGTGATCCGGCGCGCGGTCGGAGCAGTGACCGAGTCAGACGTGATGCTGGCGGCGGCATCGGACGCCGTGATCCTGGCCTTCAATGTGCGTCCGGTCGGGGATGCGCGCGCGGCAGCTGATCGCGAAGGCGTCGAGATCCGGCACTACGCGGTGATCTACCGTGCGATCGACGAGCTCCGTGATGCCATGCAGGGCATGCTCGCGCCCGAAGAGGTAGAGGAGGGGCTCGGCTCGGCCGAGGTGCGCCAGCTGTTCCGGGCGTCGCGGGTGGGAACGATCGCCGGCTCGCACGTCACCGACGGCAAGATCACCCGCGGGGCCAAGGTCCGGCTGGTACGCGATGGAACCGTGGTCTACGACGGTGAGATCGCCAGCCTGCGGCGCTTCAACGACGATGTCCGCGAGGTCTCAAGCGGCTTCGACTGCGGGATCGTGCTGGTCAATTACGCCGACGTCAAGGAAGGCGACGTGCTCGAGACCTACGCCACACGCCAGGTCGAGCGCGCGCTCGCGTAATCGGGGTGGTCCGCGGTGTCCGCCGATGGCGGTTTCGTAGCCGTGCTCGTGATCGAGCTCCACTTCCCCGATGCGGGCAGCCTGAAGGCCAAGCGCAAGGAGTTGTCCTCGATCAAGGCCCAGCTGCACGGCCGCCTCGGTGCCGCGGTGTCCGAGACCGCTCACCAGGATCTGTGGCAGCGGGCCACGCTGACCGCTTCGCTGACCGGCGGTTCGCTACGCAGGCTGAGCGCCGCCGTCGACGAGCTCGAGCGCTGGGTGCTGGCGCGCTGCCCCGAGGGCGCTCACGTGGAGAAGCTGTTGGCGTCCGTGGAGGACCTTCGCCAGTGAGGTCGCAGCGCGAACGTCCGTGCGGAGGATAGGATGCACGATACCCGCATGCGCCGCGTGGACGAGGCGATGAGAGCCGTTCTCAGCGATGCGATTTCGAAGGATCTCAAGGACCCACGCGTGGGTTTCGTAACTGTCACCGGAGTCAAGACCAGCCCCGATCTGCGCCACGCTCGCGTGTATGTGAGCGTGCTCGGCGACGACCAGGCTCGCCAGGCGAGCATCGAGGGCCTGCGCTCGGCACACGGGTTCCTGCAGCGCCGGGTCGCCACCGAGCTGACGCTCAAGCACACCCCGGCGCTGGTCTTCCAGTACGACGAGTCTGTCGACCGCGGGATGCGGATCTCCCAGCTGATCGACTCCCAGCTGAGCGAACCGCGAAAGGGTTTCGATGACGACTAACGGAGATCGGTCTGACCGCGATCTCGTGCTCGCCGAGCTACGCGAGGCGGACAAGCTGCTCGTCGTGACCCACGAGAATCCCGATGGCGACGCGCTGGGGTCGCTGGTGGCGATGCAGGGCATCTTGACCACGCTTGGCAAGGACTGCCTGATGTTCATCGACGAGGACGAGTTTCCGCTGCCGCCCGAGTATCGCTTTCTGCCGCTCGCCGGCCTGGTCTCAGAACCGCCCGCCGACCTGCAGCAGCGGACGGTTGTGTTCCTGGACTGCGGCAATCTCGAGCGCACTCCGGCGCAGGCCTTCCGTCGGGCCGGGATCCACCTGCTCAACATCGACCACCATCACGACAACACCCAGTTCGGCACCGTGAACCTGGTCGTCCCCGCGGCGTCCTGCACGGCCGAGATCATCTGGGATCTGATGGGGGCTCTGGGCGTCGCGCCCACGGGCACCGTGGCCGACGCGCTCTACGTCGGGCTGATCACCGACACCGGGCGGTTCATGTATGCCAACACCGGGCGGCGCGCCCACCTGATGGCCGCCGACCTGATCGACGCCGGCGTCGACGTCCACGAGCTCTACCGCCGGGTGTACGAGGGCGTGCCCTACGGCAAGCTGGCCCTGCTCGCCCGGGGGCTGGCCAACATCGAGCGCTATGACGACGGACGGCTGACGATGAGCGCCCTGAGCGCGAGCGACTTCCGCGACTCGGGCGCCGAGGAGAGCTACTCCGAAGGCGTGATCGACTATCTGCGCGCCGTCCAGGGCACGGCGGTGGCGGCGCTGATCCGAGAGCGGATCGGCAACGGCCAAGCCGGCGCACGCAAGGTGTCCCTGCGGGCCTCAGACGACCGCGTCGACGTCTCGGCGATCGCGCGCGCCCAGGGGGGAGGCGGTCACCGCCGGGCGGCGGGTTTCACGACCGAGCTCTCACACGACGAGCTGGTTCGCTTCCTGCGCGACGAACTCGCGGCGCAGCTGTAGGGAGCTTGGGAGATTTTGGGTCATATAGGCCCAAAATCGCGCAAGCAACGTTCCGGTTGCACAAGCTACGTCCTGCTCTACGACAAGCCCTCCGGCGTCACCTCCCACGACGTGGTCGCAACCGTACGCCGCCAGCTTCCGGGCAGGACCAAGGTCGGCCACGCCGGCACGCTGGACCCGTTCGCGACCGGCCTGCTGCTGGTGCTCGTGGGACGCGCCACGCGCGTGCAGCACTTCTTGATGGAGCTCCCCAAGCGCTACGAGGCTACGGCCCGATTCGGCGCGGTGTCCACCACCGGCGACCCCGAGGGGGAGATCGTGTCCACGGGCGCGGTCCCCGCGGGGGAGCTCGAGCTGCCCGTCGGGCGCCTGCGGCAGCGGCCGCCCGCCTACTCGGCGGTCAAGGTGGCCGGCCGGCGGGCCTACCAGCTCGCGCGGGCCGGGGTCCAGCTGGAGTTGCCCGAGCGCGAGGTCGAGGTCTACCGCTTCGAGCAGCTCTGGCACGACGGCGACCGTCGCGGGTTTGCCATCGAATGCTCGTCGGGCACCTATGTCCGCAGCCTGATCGCCGATCTCGGCGACGCCTACTGCGAGCAGCTGCGCCGGACGGCGATCGGCCACTTCGACGTCGACGACGCCGACCCCGAGCGGCCGGTGGCCCTGGCGCGGGCGCTGGAGTTCCTGCCCGAGCTCGCGCTCGACGCAGAGCGAGCGCGCCGGGCCGCGCACGGAGCCCGGATCTCGGGCGCGGCCGCTGGCGAGGTCGTGCGGCTCACCCACGACGGCGAGCTCGTTGCGCTGGCACGGCCGGGGCCGCAGCCCGGCGAGCTGCGCCCGGTGGTCGGCTTTCGCGATTGACCCGATGATCGCAAGCGGCGGTCGGCACCGCGCGCAGGGTCGAGACGAAGCCTGAGCCAACACCTTCCTGCTGGTCGGACCGGGCTGAGCCGGTTCTCAACGCACCATTAGGCTTCCCGGCGTGCAGGTGACGATGCTCGCCGACGCCCAGCCTCGATCCCGCCGCCTGGCGGTGGGCGAGTTCGACGGCGTCCATCTCGGCCACCGCGAGGTGATCGCGGGTAATGACACGGTGCTCACGTTCGACCCCCACCCGCTGGCGGTGATCCGCCCCGAGGCGGCCCCGAAGCTGCTGATGAGCCTCGACGCCAAGATCAAGCGCATCGAGCAGCTCGGCGTGCGCGAGCTGGTGGTGATCCCGTTCGACCGGACGTTCGCCTCTCAGAGCGCCCAGAACTTCATCGACCAGATCCTGGTCGCCCGCCTGCAGGCCACGCATGTGTCGGTGGGTGAGAACTTTCGCTTTGGCCACCGCGCGGCCGGGGATCCGGCGCTGCTGGCGGCCGACGACCGGTTCGAGACCAGCGTCGTGAAGCTGGTCGAGGTCGACGGCGAGGTCGTCTCCTCCAGCCACATCCGAGCCCTCGTGCTGGCCGGCGATGTCGAGCACGCGGCTCGCTTTCTGGGCTCGCCCTTTCAGCTCGAGGGAGAAGTTGTCACGGGCGATCGTCGGGGGCGCAAGCTTGGCTTTCCGACCGCCAACCTGGTGCCCGACGAGAACCTGGTGTGCCCCGGTCACGGGGTCTACGCCGCCCGTGCCGACGGATCCTGCGCGGCGGTCAGCGTCGGGGTGCGCCCGACGTTCGGGACCGGTCGCGGCGTGCTCGTCGAGGCGTACCTGATCGACCGCGACGTCGACCTCTACGGACGGACGCTGGCGGTCGACTTCATCGCCCGGCTGCGGGGAGAGCGCCGCTTTGAGAATGCCGAGGACCTGATCGCGCAGATGAGGCTCGACGTGGAGCGCACTCGCGAGCTGTGCCGATGAGGCTCTGCTAGCCTCACCGCCCGGCATGCCCCTAACCCAGGAACGCAAACAGGAGCTGGTCGGCAAGTTCGGCCACAGCGAGACTGACACCGGCCGGACCGAGGTCCAGATCGCGCTGCTCACCGAGCGGATCAACATGCTCACCGAGCATCTACGCACGCACAGCAAAGACCATCACTCTCGCCGGGGTCTGCTGATGCTCGTCGGCCGCCGTCGCCGCTTCCTCAACTACCTCCAGAGCAGCGACCTCGAGCGCTATCGCACGCTGGTGCGCGAGCTCGGCCTGCGCAAGTGATCGAGGCGGGCAGCCCCGCGCCGGAATTCGTGCTCAAGCGCGCCGACGGCACCGACTTCACGCGCGCTGACCTCGAGGGCAAGACGACCGTCCTGGTCTTCTACCCGTTCGCGTTCAGCCCGGTCTGCACCGACCAGCTCAACCTCTACGAGGAGGTGCTCCCCGACCTGCACGAGCGGGACGCGACGATGTACGGCGTCTCCTGCGACGCGACCTACGCGCAGACCGCCTTCAAGGATCATCTCGGTGTGAGCATCGAGCAGCTGTCGGACTTCGAGCCCAAGGGAGCGGCCTGCCGCGCCTTCGGCGCCTACCACGAGCGAGGGTTTCCGCAGCGCGCGCTGGCCATCGTCGGTCCCGACTGCACCGTGCGCTGGAGCTATCAGGCGCCCTCGCCCGCCGACCTGCCGGGCGCGAATCTCATCTTCGACGCCCTCGATGGCTGACGGCGCCCGCGCCGGTGAGCGAGCTGCGCTCCGCACCGGTCCCGGCTCCCGGCCCTGAGGACCACGCCCGCGGCCCCGAAGGGGCACCGGTCCTGATCGAGTACGCCGACTTCGAATGCCCGTTCTGCGCCGCACTCCACGGGCGGTTGGCCGGCTGGCCAGCCCGGCTCGTGTTTCGCCATTTCCCGGTCCGCTCGAGTCATCCCCGCGCCTGGGCGGCGGCCTGCGCCGCCCAGGCAGCGGGGCGCCAGGGCCGCTTCTGGGAGATGCACGACTCGCTGTTTGCCGACCAGGGCCGGCTCGATGATCCACATCTGTGGGAGCGCGCGCAGGATTTGGGGCTCGAGCTCGAGCGCTTCGAAGCCGACCGGCGCAGCGACGCCGTGCTCGAGCGCGTGCGGCGCGACTTTCACTCCGGCGTACGAGCCGGGGTGGTGACGACCCCGACCCTGTTCGAATTTGCCGCCGGAGCCGCGGAACGGATCAACGCCGACGACCTGGCCCACCGACTGGCCCCGAGCCCAAGCGAAAGCACCTGAGGCGTGCTCTCAGACCGGCTCGATGGCCGCTGGGCGCGGTGCGGGAAGCGGCGGGAGCGTGCGGATGTCGCGGACGGTGAGCAGCGTCGCCGCCGCGACGATCTCGAGGCCGCCGCATAGATACAGCGCGGCCGAGACGCCGACGCCCGCCGCCAACGGGCCGATCAGCGCATAGCCGAGCGGCTGCAGCACAATCGATCCAAACCAGTCATACGAGCTCACCCGGGAGCGGGCTGTGGCGGGGATGTATTGCTGCAGCGTCGTCTCCCAGAGCGTGTTGAACACCATCGGACCGATCCCCGAGATCAGCGCGGCGATCACGATCACGACAAGCGGCGCGGGCACGGCCAGCAACAGGGTCGGGAGCGCTGTGATCATGCAGGCCAGAGTTGCCGCCAGCAAGGGTCGCCGCGGGCGGAGGCGAAGCAGTGTCGTGCTGCCGATCAGCGAGCCGACGGCTCGGGAGGCGAGGATCGCGGCCCAGGCGGCGGCCCCGCCGAGGTGTCGCTTAGCGGTCAACGCGCCGAGCACCGGGAACGCGGCCGCGAGCATGTTCACCAGCGAGAACACGACGATGATCGACCACACCCAGGTGCGTGAGCGGACCTCGGTGAAGCCGTCGCGCAGGTCAGTCAGGAAATGCTTGGCGCTCGCCGGGCCGGGAGCGTCGCTGCGGACCCTGGCCAGCAGGATCGCGCTGACGCCATAGCTGGCGGCATCGACCAGCAGCGCCACCCCCGGCCCCGTGGCGACCACCAGCACTCCCGCGATCGCCGGGCCGGCGATGTTGCCGGCCGCCATCGCCATCCCGCGCAGCGCGTTGGCCTGCTGTAGCCACGTGCCGGCAACCGCGGGGATGAGCCCACTCGAAGCGGGATTGAAGAAGCCCGACGCCGCACCCAGCAGCGCTTGAGAGACGGCGATCTGGGCCACGGTCGCGTCGCCACTGACGAGCAGCAGGCCGATCGCGCCCTGGGTCACCAGCCGCAGCAGGTCGGCGGCGATCATCACCCTGCGGCGGCCAACGCGGTCGGCCACCACTCCGCCAACCAGCAGCGACGCGACCAGCGCGATCGTTCGCGCCGCCAACACGACCCCCAGATCGGTGGCCGAGCCGGTCAGATCGAGAACCGCGAAGGCGAGCGCGACCGGCACCACGCCATCGCCGACCAGCGACATGACCGCGGCACCGAACACGAGCCTGAAGTCGCGCAGCCGCAGCACCTCGAGATCAGCCGGCAGGCGCACGCCGCAATTCTCGCTCAGTCGACCACGAGCCAATTCGCTCGCCCAGGCTCGGGGCCGGTACCCTCGTCTCATGGCGACCCTGGTGCTGGATCCTCCTCCGGCCGAGTTGCGGGCACTGCTCGAGCGTCGTCAACGGGACGGTCTCGATCGCTTCGATGAGGTGTGGGAGGGTGTGCTGCACATGATCCCGGCTCCCAGTTTCGAGCACGCCCGGATCCTCGCCCAGCTGATGGAGATGCTCGCGCCACCGGCGCGCGCGGCCGGCCTGGTCCCGACAATCGGCGGGTTCAACCTGGGCGAGTCAGAGCACGATTACCGGGTGCCCGATGGCGGGCTGCACCGGCCCGGAGCGACTGGGGTCTGGCTCCCGACCGCGGCGCTGGTGGTCGAGGTCGTCTCCCCCGGAGATGAGACCTACGACAAGCTGGCGTTCTACGCCCGTCACAGGGTAGACGAGGTGCTGATCGTGGATCCCGGCAGGCGCCGTGTGGAGTGGCTGGCGCTGGGCGATGACCAGTACGCAACCCGCGGACCCGAGCCGCCTGATCGAGCTCGGGCCGGCCGAGCTGGCGCAGCGGATCGATTGGCCCTAGCGGCGGCCGTCAGGCCGTGGCCGACTGCGGCGTCTCCGGCGCGGACTGGGAGGCGGCGGGCTCGAGATCTTCGAGCGTCGGCTGGCGACCCCGGAGCGGGCGCTGGGGCCCCGGAGTGGAGATCGCCGCGCGGACCAGGTCGAGCTGGCGAGCGGCGATCGCGGGGTCGACATGCTGGTAGGAGCGGCACGCCTCGCAGACGCCCTTGACCATCATCATCACATCGACGGCGCTCACGTCCGGGCGAACGGCGCCTGCCTCCTGGGCACGTCGCACGAGGGCGTCAACGACGCTCATCAGCTCGGTGTGCGCAGCATGGATCTCCTCGTTGGCGAGCCACTCGTCGTCGAGCGCATCGAACAGCGCGTGGTCGGTGTGCGTGGTGCCGACGGCCTGGTCGATCGCGGTGAACAGGGCCTCGCCGGGATCGGGCGCCTCGAGCGCTGCGCGCCCCCGGGCCACCGACTCGTGCATCCGCTCGACCACGATCGCCGCGATCAGGTGCTCCTTGGACGGAAAATTGCGAAACAGCGTCCCGCGGCCGACGCCGGCGCGCTCGGCGATCTCGCCCACGCCGACGTCGAGTCCGCGTTCACAGAAGATCTCAGTCGCGGCGTCGAGCAGCCGCCGCCGGTTGCGCTCGGCATCTGCGCGCAGCGGTCGACGCTCGTCCTCCATCGCGGCTGAATTCTCCATCATCTGACACCCGAAAGCATCAATCGCATGCGCTGGCGCCTAGGCCGCCGGGACCGGAGCCGCCGTCGCGGACGCGTTGAGCTCGAGCTCGACCTCCTTCATATGCCGGCGCCGGAGCCCGACGGCCATGATCACGGCCCCGCCGGCGAGCATGATCGCGGCGGCCAGAAAGGCCACGTGATAACCCGACACGCGGGCCGCGATGTGGGTCGCGCTGTGGGACTGCAGCAGGTTCGAGGTTCGGCTCGCGGCGAGCGTCGACAGGATGGCCAGACCGAGTGATCCTCCGACCTGTTGGGCGGTGTTGAACAGACCCGAAGCCAGGCCCGAGTCATTGTCGGTGACGCCACTGGTGGCCAGCAGCGTGATCGGCACGAACACCAGCCCCATGCCGATGCTGAGCGGCATCAGCCCGGGCAGCAGGTCGCGGAGATAGCTGCCGTGGACCGGCACCTGGGTCAGCACCAGCATCCCGACCGTGGCCAGCAGGAGCCCGGCGATCGAGACGTTGCGCACCCCGACTCGGCGGATCAGCTGCTGGGCGAGCCCGGCGCCGATCACGATCCCGACGGTCACGGGCAAGAACGCCAGTCCGGCCTTCAGCGGGCTGTAGCCGAGGATCTCCTGCACGTACAGCGAGGCGAAGAAGAACATTCCGAACATGCCCGAGGCGAGCAGCAGCAGCACGGTGTCCGAGACGGCGATGGTGCGGATCCGGAAAATGCTCAGCCGCATCAGCGGCGCCGCCGAGCGGTGCTCGATGACCACGAAGGCGGCCAGCAGGGCCAGCGCGACGGCGACGAGGCCGAGCGTGCGGCCCGAGCCCCAGCCGAACGCCTGGGCCTTGACGATCGCATACACGAGCACGACCAGACCGGCGGTGACGGTGACCGCTCCAGCGATGTCGAACGACCGCTGCGCCGTCTGCACGCGCGACTCGGTGATGTAGCGCAGGGCCAGCGCGACGGTCGCGATCCCGACCGGGACATTGACGAAGAACACCCAGCGCCAGGAGGCCAGGTCGGTCAGCACGCCGCCCATGAGCAGGCCCACGGCGCCGCCGCCGGCCGCGATCGCCGCCCACACGCCGAGTGCCTTGGTGCGCTCGGCCTGGTCGGTGAAGGTGGTGGTGATGATCGCCAGCGCCGCGGGAGAGACCAGCGCTCCGCCCAGGCCCTGGAGCGCGCGCCCGCCGACGAGAATCGCCGACGACTGGGCGAGGCCATTGAGCAGCGAGGCGGCCGAGAACAACACCACTCCCGCGATGAACAGTCGCTTGCGGCCGGCCAGATCCGCGGCCCGGCCCCCGAGCAACAGAAAGCCGCCGAAGAACAACGTGTAGCCGTTGACGACCCACTGCAGGTTGGCGGCCGAGAAATCCAATCCGCGCTGGATCGACGGCAGCGCCACGTTCACCACGGTGGCGTCGAGCACGACCATGAACTGGGCCAGGCACGCGATCACGAGCACGAGCCAGCGGCTCGTGGGTTGTTTGGCTTGCACGGATGGGGCGGGCGCGGTGACGCTCATCAGTCGGCTCCTCAGCGGTGGCTTTCAAAGTAACTGGACCAGGCGGTCCGCTTACCGTATCACAACCGGACCGAGCGGTCCGCTTTGTGCTCGATGTCACGCACTGCGGGCGGGCTGCGCCTGCGGGCCGCGCGTCGACGCCCGGGGACCCGCTAGCATCAACAGAGTTCGGAATAAAAGAAAAGAAACGAAGCAGCTCTGCCGACCGAAGGGCGGAGAGAAGAAGGGAACTGAATATGTCTGACGCCGCCGTTACGCGCGTGTCCGTCGAGATCGAGGGCAACGAGATCTCGTTCGAGACCGGCAAGCTGGCCAAGCAGGCCTCCGGCGCTGTGGTCGTCCGCTCGGGCGACACCATGGTCCTCTGTACCGCCACTGCGGGCAACCCGCGCGACGTCGACTTCCTGCCGCTGACGGTGGATGTCGAGGAGCGGATGTATGCGGCCGGGAAGATCCCCGGCTCGTTTTTCAAGCGCGAGGGCCGCGCGGGGGAGAAGGCGACGCTCGCCGCCCGCCTGATCGATCGGCCGATCCGCCCCCTGTTTCCCCAAGGCTGGCGCTACGAGACCCAGCTCGTGGCCATGCCGATGTCAGTCGACCACATCAACCCCTACGACATCCTGGCCATGAACGGCGCATCGGCGGCGCTGATGGTGTCCCACATCCCGTTCCCGGCACCGGTCGGTGCAGTGCGGATCGGCAAGGTCGACGGCAACTTCGTCGTCAACCCCGACGAGCTGGCGCTGTTTGAGGGCACTGACCTGGACTTGATCGTGGCCGGGACCGACGACGCGATCCTGATGGTCGAGGCCGGGGCCAACGAGATCCCCGAGGCCGAGATCCTCGACGCGCTCGATATCGCGCACGAGAACATCAAGCGGATCTGCGCAGCCCAGCGCGAGCTGGCCGAAAAGGCCGGCAAGCCCAAGCTGGAGATCGAGCTGCCGCAGGTGCATCCCGAGCTCTATGAGCAGATCAAGGCGTCACACGGCGCCGCGCTCGACGCCGCGACCCAGGTCGAGGACAAGCTCGAGCGCCAGGACGCCACCAAGGCCGTCGAGGAGCAGATCCTCGAGCACTACTCCGGAGACCCCGAGAGCGAGAGCTACGCCGAGTACCGGGCCAACGCCCAGCGCGCGTTCGAGCAGCTCGAGAAGACCCTCGTTCGCGAGCGGATCGCGGTCCAGAAGAAGCGCCCGGACGGACGCAGCGCCGAGCAGATCCGGCCGATCTCGATCGAGATCGGCGTCGCCCCGCGGACGCACGGCTCGGCGCTGTTCACGCGCGGCCAGACCCAGGCCTTCAGCGTCGTCTCGCTGGGGACCACGCGCGAGGAGATGCGGCTCGACACACTCGGGCTGGAGACGGCCAAGCGCTACTTCCACCACTACAACTTCCCGCCGTTCTCGGTCGGCGAGGCGGGCTTCATGCGTGGCCCCAAGCGCCGTGACATCGGACACGGGGCGCTCGCCGAGCGTGCGCTGGTGCCGATGATCCCCAGCCAGGAGGAGTTCCCCTACACGATCCGGGTGGTGTCCGACATCCTCGAGTCAAACGGCTCCTCTTCGATGGCATCGGTGTGCGGTTCGACCCTCTCGCTGATGGATGCGGGCGTGCCGCTCCAGCGCCCGGTCGCCGGGATTGCCATGGGCCTGATCAAGGAGGGCGATGAGTACATCATCCTCACCGACATCGCCGGCGTCGAAGACCACCTCGGCGACATGGACTTCAAGGTGGCGGGGACCGACCGCGGGATCACCGCGCTCCAGATGGACATCAAGATCACCGGCGTCACCTTCGAGATCATGCGCGACGCGCTCTCGCAGGCAAAGGACGCCCGGGAGTTCATCCTGGGCGAGATGGCCGCGGTCATCGACGTCCCGCGCTCGGAGCTCTCCAAGCACGCCCCGCGGATCTCGACGATCCAGATCGATCCCGAGAAGATCGGGCTGCTGATCGGAAAGGGCGGCGAGACGATCCGGGCTCTGCAGGAGGAGTTCGAGTCCCAGATCGACGTCAACGACGAGGGCCAGGTGCTGGTGTACGCGGCCGACGGCGAGCGCGGCGACGCCCTGGTGGACCGGATCCGGGCGATGACCAAGGAGGTCGAGGTCGGCGACGAGTTCACGGGCAAAGTCGTCAAGACCACCCAGTTCGGCGCCTTCGTGGAGCTGTCGAAGGGAACCGACGGCCTGCTGCACATCTCCAACATCGCCCCGGGCCGCCGGATCGACACCGTCGAAGAGGTGCTCAACAAGGGCGACGACGTCGAGGTCAAGGTGGTCGAGGTCGACCGCGAGCGGGGTCGGATCGGCCTGCGACTGGCCAGCGACCCCCAGATCCAGGGCAAGAACGCCGAAGAGCTGGCCGCCATCGCGGCCGCCGAGAACGGCGGCGCTTCGCGAGGCCGCGACCGCACCGCCTCGCGAGGCGAGCGGGGCCGGGATCGCGGACCGCGTGACCGTGACCGCGACCGCGGCCGGGTGCGCGACCGCGACCCGGACCGTCCGCGCTCATAACCCCCGGCCCCCGAGCCTTGCCGGAAGAGCACCGCCTGACGACGCTCGAGTCGGGCGTCCGGATCGTGACGGAGGCGATGCCCTCCGTCCGGTCCGTGTCACTCGGCCTCTGGGTCGGAACGGGCTCGCGCCACGAATCAGAGCAACAGGCGGGGCTCTCGCACCTGCTCGAGCACCTGCTGTTCAAGGGCACGGCCAAGTACGAGTCGGTGCAGATCGACCAGATCTTCGATGCCATGGGGGCCGAGCTCAACGCCGGCACCGGCAAGGAGACAACCTCGGTCTTCGCCCGCGTGATCGACGAGCACCTGGCCGATGCCTTCGACGTGATGTCGGACATGATCTTCCGCCCGTCGCTGACAGACGTGGACGCCGAGCGCGAGGTCATCCTCGAGGAGATCGCGATGTACGAGGACGATCCCCAGGAGAAGGTGTTCGATCTGCTGGGCCAGGCGACCTTCGGCAACGACCCGCTGGGCCGGGCGATCATCGGCCGGGCCGCGGTGATCTCGGAGACTCCGGCTGACCAGATCGCCGGTTTCCATGCCTCCCGCTACACCCCCGCCAACGTGGTCATCGCGGCCGCCGGGGCGGTGGACCACGATCAGCTCGTACAGCTGGCGGCCGAGCGCGTCGGCAGCGACGCCGACGGAGCCGGCGCGCCGGCCACGGTCGGCCCCGTCCACATGCCAGAGGTTCCCCAGCGGCGCTTTGAGCGCAAGGACACCGAGCAGTTTCACGTCTGCCTGGGAGCGGTTGGCCTGTCGCGCCATGACGAGCGGCGCTTCGCGCTGCGAGTGCTCGACACGATCTTCGGGGGCACCTCGTCGTCGCGGCTGTTCCAAGAGGTCCGCGAGCGGCGGGGGCTCGCCTACGCCGTCTACTCGTTCACGAGCGGCTATCAGGACACCGGCCAGGTCGGGCTGTACGTGGGAACGCGAGCCGACAACCTCGTGCAGGCGCTCGACGTCGTCGGCAGCGAGCTGACGCGCGCCATCAAGGAGCCGGCGACCGCGGACGAGCTCGCCCGGGCCAAGGAGAACCTCAAGGGCAGGGTCGTGCTGGCGCTGGAGTCGACCGGCGCGCGCATGAACCGGCTCGGCTCCGAGGTCCTGGCCGGCGCGCCGCTGATGGCGCTGGACGAGGTGGTACGGCGAATCGACGCCGTCTCGCACGAGGATCTCGCCGCCCTGGCCGAGGACCTGTGGGCTCCCGAGCGCCTGTCGGCGGCCGGGATCGGCCCCGACCAGGAGCGCTTCGAGCAGGCACTGGGGCAAGTGGTTCCCGCGCTGGCGGAGAGCGCTTGATGATTCGCGTCGCCGTCGCGGGCGCCGCCGGACGGATGGGTCAGACGGTGTGCGCGGCGGTCCAGGACGCCTCCGACATGGAGCTGGTCGCACGGGCCGACCCGGCCCTGGGGAGCTCGCTCGCGCAGGCGCTGGACGTCGGCCCGGAGGTGCTGGTGGATTTCACGGTCCCGAGCAGCGCACTCGCCAACGCGCGCGAGGCCGTCGACGCCGGGGTCCACGTGGTGATCGGGACGACCGGCTTTGATGTCGGCGAGCTCGAGGCGTTGCGGGGCGCGCCGGCCAACGTGTTCGTGGCGCCCAACTTCGCTATCGGCGCGGTGCTGATGATGCAGTTCGCGGCGCAGGCCGCCAAGCACATGGGCGCTGCCGAGATCATCGAGCTCCACCACGACGGCAAGCTCGACAAGCCCAGCGGGACGGCCGCGCGGACCGCCCAGCTGATGATGGCCGCCCACGGCTCAGATGACTATCCGATCGAGGTGCACTCGGTGCGGCTGCCCGGGTTGGTCGCCCATCACGAGGTGATTCTGGGCGATGTCGGTCAGACGCTGACGATCCGCCACGACTCGATCGACCGCCAGTCGTTCATGCCGGGCGTGCTGCTCGCCGTGCGTCGCGTCGGGGGGCTGACGGACTCGCCGGTGGTGGGGCTCGAGAGCCTGCTTTAGCGCGAGCCGCCGCCAGAGGGGGCGCTAGGCGGCGCCTTCGAGCCGCCGGCTGGGTAGGTCTCCGGCCAGCAGCTCGAGCCGGTTGCCCCACGGATCCGCGGTGTAGAAGCGTCGCACCTCGGGGATTCGGCGGTCCCAGATCACGTCGGCGTCGGCCGCCCGCAGCCTCGCGGCCAGCGCCTGCAGGGCCTCCTCATCGGCCAGCCTGAGCGCCGCATGGGCCTTGCGGGCGGGCGCGAACGGCTTCTGCACGCCGATGTGCAGCTGGCCGCCCCCAAGCTCGAACCAGGCGCCGCCACCGTCGCCCAGGCCCGGTGGCCTCTCCAGCTCGGGTAGGCCCAGCAGCCCGCCGTAGAAGGCGCGCGCCGCCTTCTCACACCCGGGTGGCGCGGCGAGCTGCACGTGATCGAGCGCCGGCGCCGGCGGCCGCTGGGCGCGGTGATGTGTCGAGCTCAAGCGTGGGTCCTCCGATACGGTTCCGAGCCCATGTCGATCGAAGTTAGCGCGGTCCGGCGCCCGGACTCGCTGCGCGCGTTCGTGGCCCTTCCGTTCCGGTTGCACGCGGGCACGCCCTGGATCCCGCCCTTGAAGCTGGAGCGCTACGCGTTCTTGAACCGCAAGCTCAACGCCTACTTCACCCACGGCGAGGCCGAGTACTTCCTGGCCCGCCGCGGCGAGCGGGTGGTGGGGCGCATCACGGCCCAGATCGACCGCGCCTTCAACGAGTTTCACGGCAATCGTTGGGGGATGTTTGGGTTTTTGGAGTTCGAGGACGACCAGGACGTGCTCGACGCCCTGCTGGCGGTGGCCGCGGATTGGCTGGGCGCCCGTGGCTGTGACCGGATGGTCGGTCCGATGAACTTTCAGATCAACGACGAGGGCGGGGTGATGATCGAGGGTTTTGAGCGCGAGCCGTTGATCCGGGAGCCCTGGAATCCGCCCTACTACCAGCGCCGCTGTGAACAGGCCGGGCTCACCAAGGCGATGGATCTCTATGGCTGGGACCTGTCGATCCACGACCGCGAACGGATGAACCCGATCTTGCCCAAGGTCGCGCAGCGCGCCCACACCAAGTACGGGATCACGATCCGCAAGATGTCGCGGGTTCATCTGCGCCGTGAGATGGATGAGTTCGCCAAGGTCTACAACGCCGCCTGGTCGCACAACTGGGGCTTCGCTCCGTACTCGAAAGCAGACCTCGACCAGTACACGATCGACATGCAGCTGGTCTACTCGCGCGACTGGTTCATGATCGCCGAGGCCGATGGCCAGACGGTGGCGATGGCGATCACGATCCCCGACATCCACCAGGTCTACAAAAAGATGCAGGGCCGGGTGCTCCCCTTCGGGTGGCTCTATTACCTGCTGCGCGGCCGGATCATCGATCGGTTGCGGGTCGGCTTCCTCGGCGTCCTACCCGAGTACCAGCACACCGGGGTGGCGGCGGCGCTGTACCTCGAGCACTTCGAGACCGCGCAGCACAGCCGCCAGAAGACCGGCGAGGCGAGCTTCATTCTCGAGGTCAATACGTCGATGAACCGGGGCCTGGAGGCGATGGGGGGCCGCCTGGTCAAGCGCTGGCGCGTGTACGAGCGCGAGCTGCAGTCCTAACTCGGCCGGTGCGCTGCTCGTCGGGCCGGCCGGTGGACCCGCCAGAGCGCTGACGGCGGCTCCTCGCACCCCCTCGGTATGTTGGGCCCTTCCAGGCGGCGGTAACGTTTAAGCACAGTCCCTGGGAGGTGACAATGCCTTGGACAACGAACGTGCTCGTGGTGGCCAATGTCACGGCCACATCACCGGAGCTCGTCAGTGCTCTGGTCGACCGCGGCCAGCATGGTCCCGCGAGGTTCACGCTCGTCGTCCCGGCGAGCCCGGTCGCCGGCGGCAGAGAGGAAGCCCAGACGCAGCTGGAGGCCGCGCTGACCGACCTGACCGCCGCGGGTCTGGAGGTCGACGGACACGTCGGCAGCTACGACCCGATCATCGCGGTCAGCGACGAATGGGACCCTCGGCGCTATGACGAGATCATCATCTCGACCTTGCCGATGCGCTTCTCCAAGTGGTTGCACGCCGGGCTCCCCGAGCGCGCGGAGCGTATGACCGGGGCACGGGTCACCCACGTCGTCGCGCAGCCGCCCAAGCCCGAGCCGGAGACCGTACCTCCGCCTCCGCGCGAAAGGCATGGCGTGATCGCGCCGCTGTACGGCGCCCTGGCCCCGCATGCCGACGCCGCCGAGCGGGAACGCGCCCGCCATCGTTGAGCCACCCCCAGAAAATCTGACTGCCTCGCCTGCGATAATCGAAAAGCGATGTCTGTGAATCTCGGCGCCATCCTCACGGCGACGGTCACGCCGTTCGACGACCGCGGGCGCGTCGACGAGGAGGCGGCGGTCACGCTCATGCACCACCTGGTCGAGCACGGCTCCGATGGGCTGGTGATGTGCGGAACGACCGGCGAGGCGGTGACGATGAGCGACCACGAGCAGGCCGCGCTGATCGCCTTGGCCGTGCAGGAGATGCGCGGCCGGGCGCCGATCGTCGCCGGGGTCGGCTCCAATGACACGCGTCACGCCGTCGCCCTCACCGAGCGTGCCACCGAGCTCGGAGCCGACGCGCTGCTGTCGGTGAACCCTTACTACAACCGGCCCAACCGGCGGGGGATCATCGCCCACTACAAGGAAGTGGTGCGGGCCACCGAGCTCCCGATTCTGCTCTACAACATCCCCCAGCGGACGGGCTCTGACATGCCCAATGACCTGCTCGCCGAGCTGGCCCAGCTCGATCACATCTACGCGGTCAAGCAGGCCAACCCGGCAAATCTGGCCAAGATCGACGGGCTGGTGATCTACGCCGGCAACGACGACATGTTCGCCGACGTACTCGATATGGGTGAGGCTGGCGGCGTGCTGACCGGAAGTCACATCTTCGGCGACGAGATGCGTCGGATGGTCGACGAGCCCGAGCGCCGCCGCGAGATCGACCAGAGCCTGAAGGACGCCTACCGTGACCTGGCGATCGCCCCGCTCGCGTGCAGCCTCAAAGCGGCGCTGGGGATGATCGGGATCCAGGTCGGCGCTCCGCGGCTTCCCTACGTCGAGCTTGACGCCTCCGAGCTGGCCGTTGTCCGCGAGATGCTGGAGCGCCACGGCATGCTGTCGGTGGCCACTGGATGACGGGGCGCGTTTCAGCGACGGCGGTGTGAACGGCGGGAAGCTGCGAGTCCTGCCCCTCGGGGGGCTCGGGGAGATCGGCAAGAACATGACGGTCGTCGAATACGGCGACCGGATCGTGGTCGTCGACACCGGACTCCGGTTCCCGACCGCCGAGCAGCTGGGGATCGATCTCGTCCTCCCGGACTTCGGCTACCTGCGCGACCGTGCGCAGGACATCGAAGCGATCGTGATCACGCATGGACACGAGGACCACGTCGGTGCGCTGCCCTGGGTACTGCGAGAGCTGCGCGCCGACGAGGCGCCGACGGTCTACGGGGGCCCGTTGACGATCGCCATGGCTCGCTCCAAACTCGACGAGCACAACCTCCGCGACGCCGACCTCAAGGACCTCCCCACCGGCGAGATGGTCGAACTGGGGCCGTTCGGGCTCGAGCTCATTCACATGACCCATTCGATCCCCGATTCGTGCGCGGTGGCGCTGCGGACCGAGCTGGGGACCGTGCTGTTGACCGGGGACTACAAATTCGACCAGACCCCCGTGGACGGGCCGCCCGCCGACGCCGCCAGGCTGGCGGAGCTCGGCAGCGAGGGGATCCTGCTGCTGTGCGGGGACTCGACCAACGCCGATCGCCCCGGGTTCTCCCCGTCCGAGCGCGAGGTCGGACCCCACCTCGAGGAGGTGTTCGCCCGCGCCGAGGGCCGGATCATCGTGACCAGCTTCGCGTCCAACATCCATCGGGTGCAGCAGGTCATCGACGCCGCCGCGGCGCTCGGTCGCAAGGTCGCGATGGTCGGCCGCTCGATGCGCAAGAACGTCAACATCGGGCGCTCGCTCGGCCACATCGACGTGCCCGAGGGCATGATGATCCAGCCCCACGAGGTCGAGGACTGGCCCGATCACCGGGTCGTGGTGCTCTCAACCGGCTCCCAAGGCGAGCCATTGTCAGCCCTGCGGCGGATGGCCTACGACGACCATCGCCAGATCACGCTGCACCGGGGCGATACGGTCGTCTTCTCGGCCACGCCGGTTCCCGGCAACGAGCGCGCGGTCGGCGAGACCATCGACCGGCTGTATCACGTGGGTTGCTCGGTGATCACCCCGCGCGAGGCGCCGATCCACGCTTCCGGTCACGGCTACGCCGAGGAACTCAAGCTGATGCTCAACCTGGTGCGGCCGCGTTACGTGATGCCGGTCCACGGCGATCACAAGCGCCTGCACCTGCACGCCGAGCTCGCCGACGCGGTCGGAATAGCGCCCGAGGCCGTATTCGGCGGCGAGAATGGATTGCCGATCGAGATCGACTCGACGGGCGC
Source organism: uncultured Solirubrobacterales bacterium (assembly GCA_963757015.1). Taxonomy (GTDB): domain Bacteria; phylum Actinomycetota; class Thermoleophilia; order Solirubrobacterales; family Solirubrobacteraceae; genus Palsa-465. Next base: position 291,875 of record CAVWQA010000014.1, on the reverse strand, counting down.
TCGCTTCGGCGAGCCTGAGCAGGCGGGAATGATCTTCGTCGACGGAGTCGACATCGGCGATCCGGCCGACGTCGCGCTGCGCGATCGCCGGATGCTGTCCGCGGACGGGATCTTCATCGTGGTGGCCACCGTGTCCGAGCAGACCGGTGAGTCGGTGGTTCCGCCGGAGGTGATCTTCCGCGGCGTGCCGTTCATCGAGCAGGCCGATGGCCTGGTGGCGGACATCCGGGGCGAGGTCGAGGCCTCGCTGGCCCGGGCCGCCGACGACGGCGTCCGTGGGATCGAGCTGCTCCAGCAGGAGCTGCACGACGATCTCGCGAGCTTTGTCTATGAGCGGCTGCGCCGCCGGCCGATGGTCCTGCCGGTCGTCGTCGAGGTCTGATCCTTGACCGCGACGGCCGCCCCGTGGTCGGCTCCTGGCGGCGCCGCCTCGACGGTCGGAATGCGGATCACAAACCGGGTCCCGGTCCCCTCCGCCGGCTGCTGCATCTCGACGCTGCCGCCGTGGGACTCGGCGACCGCGCGCACGATCGCCAGCCCCAGGCCTGAGCCGCGGCCGCCGTCTCGGCCGCCGCGGACGAAGCGCTCGAACACGCGCTGGCGCAATTCGGGCGGGATTCCCGGACCGTCGTCGGACACGATCAGCATGGCGTCGTCGCCGCTGCGCTCGGTGCTGGCCCGGATCCGCGTCCCGGGCGGCGTGTGGCGGACGGAGTTCTCGAGCAGGTTCAGGAGCAGGCGGTGGAGCTCGTCGCGGACGCCGTCGACGACGGCGGGCTCGGGGCTGATCGAGAGCTCGTGATGGTCGGCCATTGGCCCGAGCTCGGAGGCGGCTTCGACGAGCACATCGGCCAGGTCGGTGGGGCGGCGCGGCTGCGCTCGCCGCGCGTCGGCCCGCGCCAGCAGTAGCAGGTCGCCCACGAGTCGCCGCATGCGCCGCGTCGATCGCAGTGCCGCCTCGGCTGTCTCCGCCTGCTCGCCATCCAGCTCCTCGGTCAGCAGCTCGAGGTTGGCGAGCACGCTGGTCAGCGGCGTGCGCAGTTCGTGAGAGGCGTCGCCGACGAACTCGCGCTGGCGATCGAGCATGGCCAACGTGTCGCTGCGCGCCGAGTCAAGCGCGCCGAGCATGCCCTCGAGCGTTCGGGCCAGCTCCGCGATCTCGTCCTCGGCCTCGGGATGGGGGAGTAGTAGTCGGCTGGGGTCCTGGGTGCGTTCGATCTCCCGGGCTGCGTCGGTCAGCTCGACGATCGGTCGCATCGCGCGTGCGGACACGAACAGGCCGGCGATCAGCGCCGCCACGGTTCCCCCGAGCACGCCGAGCAGCAGGAATATCTGAACCCTGGCGATCGTGTGGTCGACGTCTGACAGCGGCAGCGCATACAGCAGCGTCGCATTGCCAGCGGGCTCGACACCGAGCTGACGGACCGCGACGCGGTAGCCGGACTGCGTGAACGTCCCCGATAGCTGAGTTGGCATCGCATGGAACAGGGCCGGCTTGAGCGGTGCCTTGGGGCCCCTGATGTCGTTCTGCGTGCACACCAGCACGCCGTCGCTGGAGTCGAAGATCCGGATCTGGGCATGCTCGGCGCTCGCGAAGTCGTTCAGCGATACGCTGCTGCGGTTGCAGTCGATCAACTGCCCCTTGCGGCTGTAGCGCAGCTTGCGGTTGAGCTGGCTGTAAAGGTGGTTGACGTTCGAGCTCTGCTGGGTGTCGAACTGCGTCCGCACCTGGCTGCCCGTGAGCGTGCCCACGATCGTGGCGAAGCCGGCCAGGATCACGAGCGTCAGAGCCGCGGAGCCGCCGGCCAGCCGCCAGCGGATCGGAACCGACCTATACGCGGAGAACGTAGCCCGCGCCGCGGATCGTATGTAGGAGCCTAGGCTCGCCACCCGCTTCCAGCTTTCGTCGTAGGTTGGAAACGAATACCTCGATCGTATTCGTCATCGAGAACGGGTCATAACCCCACACCTCGTCGAGTAGGCGCTGGCGCGAGACCACGATCCGTTCGTTGCGCATCAAGTACTCCAGCAGCTCGAACTCGCGTTGTGTCAGGTCGACGGGGCGGTCGCCACGGGCGACTTCATGGGTATCGGGGTTCAGCTTCAGATCTCCCACGGTCAGGTTGGCCTGACCGCGCGGTGGGCGACGGCGCAGCAGGGCCCGCAGTCGAGCCAGCAGCTCCTGGCGCTCGAACGGCTTTACCAGGTAATCATCGGCACCCGCGTCGAGACCCTCAACCCGCGACTCGACGGCGTCCCGGGCTGTCAGCACGAGGATCGGAACGTCGTCCTCGTGGCGGCGCAGGTGCTTGGCGACCTCGATGCCGTCCATCCCCGGTAGGCCGAGGTCGAGCACCACCAGGTCGGGCAGGAAGCCGTGCGCCTGCTCAAGCGCCACCGGCCCATCCTCGGCCACGCGGACCTCGTAGCCCTCCATCCGCAGCGAGCGCTTGAGCACCTGCGCGATGGCGTCGTCGTCCTCGACGACCAGGACCCGGGGTGGACGTTCGAAGTCAGCCATCGCTGCGGGAGATGGTAGGGCCAGCGGCTGCTCAGAGCGTCTCGTCTTACACTCCGCTTAAGGAAGCGACAACGCGCGTGGGCGCGGGGCGTGGCCTCAGCAGGAGCTCCGAGACCGCCGTCGAAGGCACCAGTTCGGACATGGCCACCAGGCAGAAGCGCAAGCCAAGCAAGCGCGGCGCGCCTCCCGCGCGCGCTCATCGCTCTCTGCTCGCACGCCGCCCGCGGCTCCCGAGCCTGGCCCTGGCCCCGCACCATGTCGACATCGTCGCCCTGGCGCTGATCGCGTTGGGAGTGTTCCTCGGCGGCGTCGCCTACGGCCACTGGGCCGGCGGCGCGCTCGGCGACGGCGCCGTCCGGGCGACCAGGTTCCTGTTCGGCGCGCTCGGGTACGCGGTTCCGGCCGCGCTCGTGTTCGCGGGTGTCCTGGTGCTGGCGCGCGAGCTGCGCCCGCCCGCGCGTCCCATGCGAACCGGGAGCCTGTGCCTGGTCGCGGCGCTGACGCTGGCCCTGGCAGCCGGGACGCTCGGGCTCGGCCCTGGACGAGTCCCGGCGCACGCGTTCTGGCGCTCGGCCAGCTTCGAGACCCGCGGCGGCGTGCTCGGGCAAGCCGAGCTGTGGGTGAGTTCGCACCTGCTCTCGACGCTGGGGGCGAGCATCCTGGCGGTGTTCCTGTTCATCGCCGGGGTGATCCTGGTGACCGGCGCCACGCTGGCCGGGGCGATCCGCGCGACCGGCACCGGGATGGCCGGCACCGGCCGGGCGCTGCGCCGCTCCACCGACGAACTCAGGGCGACCGTCGCGCGTCGCCCGGCGACCGCCGCGGGACAGGCCAGCGCCGCCGCCTCGTCGGAGTACGGCAGCGAGCCGCTGCTCCCGCCCGAGCCCGACACGAGCGAGCTCGTCGTCCGCGCCACCCACGTCGAAGCGCCGCCGATCGCAGGCGACCGTGAGCGCGACGCCGCACCGCCCGCGCCCTCCCAGGATCCCGGCGTGACCGACGACCTCGAGCCGCTCGACGGTGTCGAGGCCGCGGTCTCAGAGCCGGCGCGCCCGGCGCCCGAGGACCTGACCCCGCAGGGCCGCTACCGCGCCTCGATCACCGACGATCCCGAGTTCGAATGGCGGGTGCCCTCGACCCGCTTTCTGACCCGGTCGACCGGCGAAGCGGCCAAGCCCGACACCGCCGGCCAGGAGCAGGTGGCCAGGACGCTGCTGGAGACGCTCGGTCACTTCGGGATCGAAGCCAAGGTCATCGGACGCGTCACCGGCCCCCATATCACCCGCTACGAGCTCCGCCTCGCGCCGGGCACGAAGGTCTCAAAGGTGTCCCAACTGAAGGACGATCTGGCCTACGCGCTGGCCGCCACCGATATCCGGATCCTGGCACCGATCCCCGGCAAGCAGGCGGTCGGGGTCGAGGTGCCCAACGCCCGGCGCCGGATCGTGCACCTCGGCGACGTGTTCCAGGAGCCGCCGGCCGACTGGTCACCGCTGACGGTGTGGCTCGGCAAGGACATCGCCGGGCGCGCCATCGGAGCCGATCTGACCAAGATGCCCCACCTGCTCGTGGCCGGCACCACCGGAGCCGGCAAATCGGCGTGTGTGAACGCGATGCTGTCGAGCATCCTGCTGCGGGCCACCCCGCACGAGTTGCGGGTGGTGCTCGTCGACCCCAAGCAGGTCGAGCTCAACCACTACGAATCGATCCCGCATCTGCTCACCCCGGTGATCACGAGCCCCCGAATGGCCGCCAACGCGCTCCAGAACCTGGTCAAGGAGATGGAGCAGCGCTACTCGATCATGTCGCTGGCTCGCACGCGCAACCTGCCCGAGCTCAACCGGGCGCGGGCCAAGCGCGACGAGCCGCCGCTGCCGTACGTGCTGTGCGTCATCGACGAGCTCGCGGACTTGATGATGGTCGCGCCCGCCGACGTCGAGGACTCGATTATCCGCCTGGCTCAGAAGGCCCGGGCGGTCGGAATCCACCTCGTGCTGGCCACCCAGTCGCCCCGCGTCGACGTGATCACCGGCATGATCAAGGCCAACGTGCCGTCGCGGATCGCCTTCGCGGTGTCCAGCCAGACCGATTCGCGGGTGATCCTCGACCACAACGGCGCCGAGTCGCTGCTCGGCCAGGGCGACATGCTGTTCTCGCCGGTGGGCTCCTCAAAGCTCCAGCGGATTCAGGGTGCCTACATCGATGAGGAGCAGATCCACGAGCTGACCGAGGCCTGGCGCCGGCAAGGTGAGCCCGAGTTTCACGAGGAACTGCTCGAGGAGGTGCCGGTCGATGAAGGCGCGTCCGACGATGAGGACGCTCTGCACCCCAACGAGGATCCGTTGCTCGAGGAGGCGATCGCGCTGGTGGCGCAGATGGGAACCGCGTCGACCTCGATGCTCCAGCGCCGCCTGCGACTCGGCTACACCCGCGCCGGCCGCCTGATCGACATGCTCGAAAGGCGCGGGATCATCTCTGGCTATGAAGGGTCAAAGCCCCGCCAGGTGCTGATCACCGAGGCCGACGTGCCGCGGATCCTTTCTCATCTGGCCGAGGCCGAGGCGTCTTCGGCGCCCGGTCTGCCGTCGCCCGTGCCCGACGCGCGGGATCGTGACGACACGCGTTCAGACGTTGATTTGCGGGACTTTTGACCCGGCGCGGCGCCGGTAGCCTTGTCAGTGATGGCTGAAATCGGTGCTCGCCTCAGGGAGGCGCGGATGCGCGCCAAGATCGACATCAACGAGGTCGAGGTTCGCACCAAGATCCGCGCCAAGTACCTGCGCGCGATGGAGAACGACGAGTGGGACCTGCTCCCGGGCGAGGTCTACGCCAAGAGCTTTTTGCGCACCTATGGCGCTTTCCTCGGCCTGGACACGCGCCAGCTGATGGATGACTTCAAGCGCCTCCACGAGCACCCCTCAGACCACGAACTGCGCCCGATCGCCCCGCCCGGCCGCGACCGCGACCGTGGTTCGCGCGGGCCGCGGGTCCCGCCGTGGGCGGTGATCGCGGTGGTGCTGGTCGTGGTCGTGGTGGTCCTGTACCTGGTTGGGACCAAGCCCTCGACCTCGAACAACACCCCTACCACCACCGCTCACCATCACCACCACGGGCCCACACACGGGAAGGCGGCGCACCAGCGGCACAGGCCAAAGTCGGTCAAGCTTCAGCTGGTGCCGACCGGAGCGGTGTATGTGTGTCTCGAGAACGGCCACGGGAAAAAGCTGATCCCCGGCGTGATCTATGACACCGGCCAGACGATCCCGACCGAGAGCGGACACAAGCTGCTGCTCACGCTCGGCAACGCCTCGGTGCAGATGAAGGTCAACGGCGTCAAGGTCCCGGTTGCTCCGTCGGCCGCCGCGATCGGCTACGAGCTGCTTCCCACTTCACACCACCTGCTGGCGCCCGGGACGCAGCCCAGCTGCACATGAACGCCGGCTCGCCCGCGCCGGGGTGCATGTGAACGCCGGGTCGCGTCCGGCGGGCCCGCCGCGCGCCGCGATCCTGGTCACCGGCACCGAGGTGCTGACCGGGATCATCAGCGACCGCAACGGTCCATGGCTGTCGGAGCGGCTTGTGGAACTTGGCGTCGACCTGTCGACGATCCAGATCGTCGGCGACCGCCCGGCTGACCTGTTGTCGGCGCTTGAGTACTTCAAGCAGCAGGGAGTGGCGCTGATCATCACCAGCGGCGGGCTGGGGCCGACCGCCGACGACCTCACGGCCGAGATCGTCGGTCGCTTCTGCGGGCGCGAGATGGTGCTCGACCCCGGTCTGGAGGAGCGCATCGCCGAGATCCTGGCGCCGCTGATGAAGCGCTGGCCGGGCCTGGATGCCGACGCGATCCGGCGCTCTAACCGCAAGCAAGCTGTCATCCCGCGGGGCGCCAAGGTGCTGGAGCCGGTGGGGACCGCACCCGGTCTGGTCGTGCCGCCGCTTTCAGGCGCGGGGCCGACCGTCGTCGTTCTCCCCGGCCCGCCGGGCGAACTTCAGCCGATGTGGGAGGCGGCGCGTGCCACCGACGCGTTTGCGGCAGCGATCGCGGGTGCGACCACGTATGTCAACCAGGTGGTGCGCCTGTTCGGGATTCCCGAATCCGAGATCGCCAGCACGCTCCGGGCGGCCGAGGAGGAGCAGGGCCTGGCCCTCGACTCGCTGGAGATCACCACCTGCCTGCGGCGGGGAGAAATCGAGGTCGCCACCCGGTATGAGCCGCCGGCTGGGCCGGCCTACGAGGCCCTGTTGGCGTTCATGCGCGCCCGCCATGGGGCGGTGATGTTCTCCGAGGACGGGTCGACGATCGACGAGCAGGTCGCCGGCCTGCTCGAGGGCCGCACGATCGCGGTGGCCGAGTCGTGCACCGGCGGCCTGCTGGCCTCTCGCCTTACCGAGCGCGCCGGGTCCTCGGCCTATTTTCTCGGCGGCGGCGTGGTGTATTCAAATCAGGCCAAGATCGACCTCGCGGGGGTCGACCCGGCTCTGATCGAGCGCTCTGGCGCCGTCTCCAGCGAGGTCGCGGACGCGCTCGCGAACGGCATCGCCGCCCGCTTTGCCGCCGACATCGGCGTCGGCATCACCGGGATCGCGGGGCCCGCTGGCGGGACCGAGGAGAAGCCGGTCGGGCTTGTCTGTATCTCGGTCTGTGATCGTGACCGGCGCCGCATGACCCGCAGCACGCGGCTGCCGGGCGGGCGCGGTGACGTGCGGGACCGGTCAGTGACGGTGGCGATGCACCTGCTGCGGCGGCTGCTGCTGGGCGAGGCAGACCGGGCCGCACCCGACGAGGTGGCATCGAGCGCCGAGCGCCGGTGAGAACCGAGCGCGCGCGTCTGTTCGTGGCCCTCGAGCTGCCGGCCGCAGTGCGTGGCGCGCTTGCCCAGTGGGGCTCGCAAGCGCTGGCCGACGTACCCGGCCTGCGCTTGACCGCGTCCGAGGCGCTCCACGTGACGCTCTGCTTCCTCGGCTCCCAGCCCGTGGAGCAGATCGAGGCGATCGCGCAGGCGTGCGCGGTACTCGCCGCTCGCCCGGGTCCGGTGCTTTCGCTCGGCCAGCCCCTGTGGCTGCCACCGCGCCGCCCCCGCGTCGTGGCCATGGCGCTCGAGGACGGCCAGGGGGGCCTGGGTGCCCTTCAGTCCGAGCTGGCCGCGACGCTCGAGACCGGCGGCTGGTATGAGCCCGAGCGGCGCCCGTTTCGTCCTCACGTGACCCTGGCCCGCCCCGCCGGGAGCTCCCGGCTGGCGCGAGTGGAGCTGCCGGCGCCGGTCCCGACCAGCTTTGTCGGCTCCACGATCGCGCTGATGCGCTCGCGGACGAGGGCGGGCGGGGCGCGGTACGAGCGCCTCAGCGAGGTGGCGCTGGTGGAGGCCTCGCCTGGTTAGGCGGGCCGGTTCTCGGGGTGCGGGGGTTCTCGGGGTGCGGGGGTTCTCGGGGGCAGGGTGGTCCTCCGGGACGAGCGCGTCGGCCTCGTGAAACAGCTTGCCCGGTGGGGTTATCTCGAGCGTGTGGTCGTCCGGGTAGACGGTCACCGCGGGCTGCACCATGGTGGCGACGAGCAGCACCCGGGCCGGCGCCGTCCCGGCGTTGCGCAGCTCGTGCGCCCCGCCGGGTCCACTCAGGAAGCACACGACGTCGCCGGGCTCGAGCAGGCGCTCGCCGCCGGGGTCGCGAAGCGTGGGCCGGCCGTCGAGCACGACCGCCCACTCCTCGTTGCCGTGCTCGAAGTGATACCGCGCGGTGCGCTGGCCGGGCTCGAGCTCGTGGACGGTCACCGCCAGCTTGTCGCCCCTCATTCTCCCTCCCAGTAATCGACCGCATCGGCGCGTCTGAAGTTCAGCCGATCGGCCGCGTCTGGCGGTCGCGTGCCGAGCTTGTCGGAGTCGGGGTAGACCGAGATCGAGGGCTGCTGCTTGTCAGACAGGATCAGTACCCGGCCCGGGCCGCGGACCGAGTGGGCGCCTTCGGGACCTTCGGCAAAGCAGACGAGCTCGCCCGGTGTGAGCGTCCGCTCGCCGCTGGGGGTACGGAGCGTGGGCGCGCCCGCGACCACGTACAGCCACTCCTCGACGCCGTGATGGAAGTGAAACGGAAAGCTCAGCTGCCCGGCCTCGAGCTCGTACAGGCTGGCGCCGATCAGCTCGGCGCCGAGGCGCTCGCCCAGACGCGCCCCGCGCCAGCGGTAGCCCTCCCGGCTCTGGTCCAGATCCAGCTCGGTGGTGATTAGGTTGACCCGCCGGTTCATGATTGGTCCCTGGTGGACGCAGCCTCATGGATTCCCACTCGAGAAGCATTTCTGCTCGTGGCGAGCAAAAACGCTACTCGAGTCGCGGCGACTATGACTCGGAGTCATTTCCCGGGCGTGGAGACCACAAATTGACTCCGAGTCGCGCAGGCGAAGACGTTGTCCTCGGGGATCGACTCGAGGTCGCGCCGATCGTCGTTCGTCCGCGCCCCGGCTGCGCTTCGTCCGCGCCCCCCGGTCGCCCTTCGTCCGCGCCCCCGGTCGCCCTTCATCCGCGCCCGTGACCGACCCTCCGTCCGCGCACCGGTCCAGGATTGGCACACATTCGTTGCCGCTGCGTCTTGTTTCGTTTCAGGGGTCGGATCTAGCGTCCCGTTCTGTCCGCCACCCGCCCTACCGTGATGGGTTCAAACGCGCATCAGACAAGGAGCCGCAGCGAGCATGAGCGAGAACGAGAAAGGCGCAGTCGCCGCCGCGTCTGACCCCAAGGCCGACGCCAAGAGACAGGCAGCCCTGCAGGGCGCCCTGACCCAGATCGAGCGTCAGTTCGGCAAGGGGACCGTGATGCGCATGGGCGATCCGGGCGCGCGCGTTGCCGTCGACGCGATTCCGACGGGAGCCCTGGCGCTCGACGTCGCGCTCGGGATCGGCGGCGTGGCGCGCGGCCGGATCGTCGAGATATTCGGCCCCGAATCGTCCGGGAAGACGACGCTCGTCTACCACATCATCGCCGAGGCGCAGAAGCTCGGCGGAGTATGCGCATTCGTTGACGCCGAGCACGCGATGGACCCGCTGTATGCCCAGCAGATCGGCGTTGACATCGACGAGCTGCTCGTCTCACAGCCGGACTACGGCGAGCAGGCGCTCGAGATCGTCGACATGCTGATTCGCTCGGGAGCTGTCGACGTGATCGCGGTCGACTCGGTCGCGGCGCTCACCCCGCGGGCCGAGCTCGAGGGCCAGATGGGCGACCAGACGGTCGGCGTCCAGGCGCGGATGATGTCCCAGGCGATGCGCAAGCTGACCGGGAACCTGAACCGCACCCAGACCCTGTGTGTGTTCACGAATCAGATCCGCGAGAAGATCGGCGTCATGTTCGGCCCCACCGAGACGCAGCCGGGCGGCCGGGCGCTGAAGTTCTATTCCTCGCAGCGGCTCGACATCCGCCGGATCGAGACGCTCAAGGACGGGACCGAGGCGGTCGGCAACCGGGTTCGGGTCAAGGTGGTCAAGAACAAGGTCGCGGCTCCGTTCAAGCAAGCCGAGTTCGACATCGAGTTCGGCAAGGGCATCTCGACCTCCGGCTGCCTGCTGGACTACGGCATCGAGCACAACCTCATCACCAAGTCGGGCTCGTTCTTCTCCTATGGGGAGGAGCGGCTCGGTCAGGGGCGGGGCAACGCAAAGACGTTCCTGGACGAGCATCCCGAGATAGCCGGCGAGATCGAGGCCAAGGTCTACGCCATGCTCGGCATCGGCCATGACCTCGTCAAGCCGATCGAGCACGACGATGAACCGCTCGCCACGATCCAGGACACCCAGGACCGCGCGGCCTGACGCCCTGAGCGAAAGCACCAGAGACACCCAGGACCGCGCGGCCTGACGCCATTACCGAAAGCACCAGAACACCCGAGACCGCGGCGCCTGACGCCCTGGCCGAAAAGCACCGAGACATCCGACGTCGCGATGCCCGAGGCTGATGAGCGGCTGCAGCGAGCGCTCGAGCTCAGCTTTGCCTACTTGAACCGGCGCGAGCGTACCGTCGGCGAGCTGCGCCTTCACCTCGAGCGCAAGGGAATCGCGCCCGCGCCTGCCGATGCCTGCATCCAGAGGCTGATCGAGGACGGCTATCTCGACGACAGCCGGTTCGCGCTGATGTTCGCCGCCGACAAACGCGAGCTCGAGGGATGGGGCGGTGATCGGATCCGGCGCGAGCTGGCGGGCAAGGGGCTCGATCACGATCTGATCAACACCGCACTCGACCGCGACCAGGCCGAGCGTGCCGGCGGGGAGACCGAGCTGGATCGCGCGCTGGCGCTGCTGCACCGGCGTTTCCCCTCGCCGCCCACCGGCCGCCGCGAGCGCGACCGGGCGCTCGGGGCATTGATCCGCAAAGGTTTTGACCCAGGGCTGGCGCTCGACGCGCTGGCGGTTTACGCCCGGGCCGGCTGACGCGGGCCTGCGCGGTTTGCGCCGGCTTCCCCGCGGTACTACGATTCGGTTAGCGAACGAACGGTCCTTGTGGCCGCAAAACACCAGCAAATCTCCAGATATCGAGTGACGGAAACCTATGTTGACGGCAATCTGCGAAGGGCCTGGTGAGGGGCCCATCCTGACCACAGACAGCTTCAATTAGCCGCAGCAAGGCCGGTGACATACGTCGTCTGGAGTGGCATCCGTTCGTGTCCACGAACGGACCGCTCGCTCGCTCCCCATAGCAACCAGAGGAAATGGGGGTCGGTGCCTGTAGAAGTGCGCCGGACCCAGCGAGAGGAACGACGATGGAACTCATCGGTGCCGCAGCGCTCATCGCGGTAGCAGTCGTGGTGGCAGCGGTGCTCTACGGTCGCACGCACGGGGCGGCAGCCGCATCCAATCCGGGGACCGAACGGGATGCCGCGACAGCCCTGCAGGCGGCGCTTGCCGAGCGCAGCGCCGGGCTTGACCGGCGTGCGGATTCGCTCACCAAACGCGAGGAAGAGCTGAACCGGCTCGAATCCGACGTCGACCGCGAGCGTGACGCGCTCGCCGACGGCCGGGCCGAATTCGAGCGCAGGCTCGAGCGACTGGCGGGCATCTCGGGCGCGAAGGCCAAACAGCTGTTGTTGCAGGAAATCGAGGAGCAGGCCAAGCACGACGCAGCGCGGCGCCTGCGCCAGATCGAGGAGGAGACAAAGCGCGAGGCGGAGCGTCGCGTCCGCAACATCCTGTCGGTGTGCATGCAGCGGCTCGCCGCCGGACATGCCGCCGAGACGACCGTGTCAGTCGTGCAGCTGGCCGCCGACGACATGAAGGGGCGCATCATCGGCCGTGAAGGACGCAACATCCGAGCGCTCGAGAACCTCACCGGTGTCGACTTCATCATCGACGACACCCCGGGCGCGGTGGTGCTCTCGGGCTTTGACGGGGTCCGCCGCGAGGTCGCCCGGCTGACGCTCGAGAAGCTGCTCCAGGACGGCCGGATCCACCCCGCCCGGATCGAGGAGACCTACTATCAGACCAAGTCAGAGCTCGAGGGACACATCGTCGAGCTGGGCGAACAAGGGGTTCTCGACGCCGGGGTGCAGGGCGTGCATCCGGAGCTCGTCAAGCTCCTCGGGCGCCTGCGCTTTCGCACCAGCTACGGTCAGAACGTCCTGGCGCACTCGATCGAGGTGGCGCAGCTGGCAGCGATGATGGCCCAGGAGCTCGGGGCCAGCGCCAAGACGGCTCGCCGCGCGGCGCTGTTGCACGACATCGGCAAGTCGGTCACGCACGAGGTCGAGGGGCCGCACGCGCTGGTCGGCGGCGAGCTGGCTCGCAAGTACGGCGAGACCGAGGCGGTCGCCCACGCGATGGAGGCACACCACAACGAGGTCGAGCCGCAGACAATCGAGGCCGTGATCGTCCAGGCGGCCGACGCCCTGTCCGGAGCCCGTCCGGGCGCCCGGGGGGAATCCCTCGAGCAGTACGTCAAGCGCCTGCGCGATCTGGAGCTGATCGCGACCAGACACGAGGGCGTCGAAAAGGTCTACGCGATGCAGGCCGGACGAGAGATTCGCGTGATGGTCGCTCCCGGAGCGATCGACGACAACGCAGCGACGGCGCTCTCCTACGAGATCGCGCGCGAGATCGAGAAGCAGCTCGAGTATCCGGGACAGATCAAGGTGACGGTGATCCGGGAGTCGCGCGCCGTCGAATACGCCCGCTGAGATGGCCGGACGCATCCTCGTGATCGAGGACGAGCTGGGAATCGTCGACTTCCTGGAGCGCGGCCTGCGCGCCTACGGGTTCGACGTTGAATCGGCCGTCGACGGGGTGATCGGCGGGGAGCGGGCCAGGTCTGAGCCGTTCGATCTGGTCGTGCTCGACGTAATGCTGCCGCGCCGCAGCGGCCTCGAGGTGCTCGCCCAGCTGCGGGAATCAAAGCCGGGGCTGCCGGTCATCATCCTCACGGCCCGCGATGCCGTCGAGGACCGGATCGCCGGCCTCGACGCCGGCGCGATCGACTATCTGACCAAGCCGTTCGCGCTCTCCGAGCTTGCCGCTCGCGTGCGCGCCCAGCTTCGAGTCGTGGCCCAGACGCCGGCCACCACGCTGACCGAAGGCGACGTCCAAGTGGACCTGATCACGCGCGAAGTCCGGCGCGCCGGCGTCCTCGTTCGCCTCTCGACGACCGAGTTCGAGCTGCTCGCCTACCTGCTGCGAAACAGCGGGCGCGTGCTCTCGCGCGAGCAGATCCTGCGGGCCGTGTGGGGCTATGAGTACGACCCCGGCACCAACGTCGTCGACGTCTACGTCGGCTACCTGCGGCGCAAGCTGCGCCGAGGCGGCGACAAGGATCCGATCGTCACCGTCAGATCGGTCGGTTACCGGTTCGATGCCCCCTATAGGCGGTAGCGATGAAGGGCATCAAAGGTCGTCGGAGACTGGCCCGGGATCGCCTCCCGAGCGGACTCCGCTGGCGCCTCACGGCATGGGTGGCGGCGGTGATGCTGATCTCCGTGGCAGCCATCTTCTACGTCGTCTACACCGATACCGGCAGCGAGCTAAAAGCGCAGATTGACCGGGACATCGCCGGCGACACGGCTCAGTTCGCGCAGGCGCTCAGGATGCACGCGGGGCAGAGCGCGCACCAGCTGGCCGCTGATGCGGACGCCTACGTACGCGCACAGCCATACCCGGCCACCTCAACATTGCTGTTCGTGCTCGTCCCCGGGGCGAAGGTGGCCTTCAACCATCCAGAAGTCATGGGACGGCCGGCTCCGGACGATGCCGAGAGCTATGCCGAGGCGGCCGTCGAACGTCAGGAGGGCCGCCGGCTACTGACTGCGCACCTCGGCTACACGGTCCAGCAGGTGCCCGACGTGGGCGCGATGCGCATGTTCGAGCGCTCGGTCGCGGTCGATCGCGTCGATGTCGTGGTCGGGGCTGCAGAGCCGCTGGCCGCCGTGGGGAGAGCCCAGGACAGCGTCGCCCGGGCATTCCTGCTGGCCGGCGCATTGACGCTGGGGCTCGCGCTGCTGGCCTCGTATCTGGCCGGGGCCCGCGTTTCGGCCCCACTGAGACGGATGGCCTCGGTCGCCACCAGGGTCGACGCCGGCGAACTCGAGCCGCGCATGCAGGTTCCTGCCGGCCGCGGCGAGGTGCAGGTTTTGGCCGACGCCTTCAACCACATGCTCGACCGGCTCACCGGCGAGCTCAAGGGCCAGCGTCAGTTCATCGCCGATGCCTCTCACGAGCTGCGCACCCCGATCACCGTGATCCGGGGACAACTCGAGGTGCTGGCCGCCCAGGAGGACCCCTCCGCGGACGAGGTCCGCCGCGCCGAGGCGCACGTGCTGCGCGAGATAACGCGCATCAGCCGACTGATCGACGACCTGCTGCTGCTTGCCCAGGCCGAGCACACCGACTTCCTGCGGCCCGAACGGATTGAGCTGGCGACGTTTGTGCAGCAGCTGTGGGACGGGATCAGCCTGACCGCCGAGCGGCGCTTCGAGCTGGGCCCGGTCCCGGCCGGGACGCTGCTCGCCGACCCGGACCGTCTCGCCCAGGCACTGCGCAACCTGGCCCACAACGCGATCGCACAGACGAGCGAGGCCCGCGGCCTGGTCGCGCTCGAGGTGGACCAGACGGCGCCCGGGCAGATCCGGTTCAGCGTGATCGACGACGGGCCTGGAATTCCGAGCGCCGAGCGCGAGCGCGTGTTCGAGCGCTTTCACCGCACCGATCCGGCGCGCAGCCGATCTCGGGGCGGAGCGGGGCTCGGCCTGGCCATCGTCCGGGCCATCGCCGAGGCCCATCACGGCGAGGTGCATGTCGCCGAGCCGCTCCCGGGAGCGGGAGGCGCACGGATCGAGCTGGTGCTGCCCGGCTTCGAGTCCGTCGCCGTCGGTCAACCGCCCCAGCGAACGCCGGTACCCTGACGGGGAGATGAAGCGCTATCACCTGACTACGTTCGGATGTCAGATGAACGAGCATGACTCCGAGCGGATCAAGGGCATGCTCGAGTCACTCGGCTATGCCGAAGCTGACGCCCGCGATGATGCCGACCTGATCCTGTTCAACACGTGCTCGATCAGGGAGGCCGCCGACAGCCGGTTCGTGGCCCACCTGGGGGAGGCCAAGCGACTCAAGCGCGAGGATCCCGAGCGGGTGATCGGGGTTGGGGGCTGCTGGGCCCAGTCGGTCAAGGAGGAGGTGTTCGCTCGCTTTCCCTTCGTCGACGTGGCCTTCGGACCTGGCCAGGTGCACAAGCTGGCCGAGTTCCTGACCAGCGACTCGCTGAGCGCCCAGGGCTTCTTCGAGTTTGAGGGCTTCACCGGCCATCTACCCGCCAAGCGAATGCGGGAGTTCCAGGGCTGGGTGCAGATCTCGGTCGGGTGCAACTCGGTCTGCTCGTACTGCATCGTTCCCTCGACGCGGGGGAGGGAGGTGAGCCGTCCCGCCGGCGAGCTGGTGGACGAGGTCACCCGGCTCGCCGAAGACGGTGTCCGCGAGGTCACGCTGCTGGGCCAGAACGTGAACTCCTACGGCCGCGACCTGCCCCGTGAGCAGCGACTGACCTTCGCGCAGCTGCTGGCGCGGGTCGACGCGGTCTCGGGCATCGAACGGATCCGCTACACGAGCCCGCATCCCAAGGACATGCGCGAGGACGTGATCCGCGCCCACGCCGAGCTGCCGACGCTGTGCGAGCACATCCACCTGCCGCTGCAGTCGGGCTCCAGCCCCGTGCTCAAGCGCATGCGCCGCACGTACTCGCGCGAGCGCTATCTGGACCGAGTCGCGCTGATCCGCGAGCACGTACCCGACTGCGCCCTGACCACCGACATGATCGTCGGTTTTCCCGGCGAGACCGAGGCCGACTTCGTGCAGACGCTCGAGGTAGCCGAGGAGGTTGGCTACGACGGCGCGTTCACGTTCATCTACTCCCCGCGGCGGGGGACCGAGGCGGCGGCGATGCCAGACCAGCTGCCCCACGAGCTCAAGGTCGAGCGGCTCGAGCGCCTCGTCGGAGTGATCCAGCGCCGCGCGCTCGAGCGCGCCCAGCGGTTCGTGGGACGCAACGTCGAGGTGCTCGTCGAGGGCCCCTCCCGGACCGACCCCAGCCGCCTGCGCGGCCGCTCGCGCCACAACAAGGTCGTCAACTTCGATGGGTTGGCCGCGCCCGGCGAGCTGGTTGAGGTGCAGATCACCTCGGCCACCAGCCAGACGCTCAGCGGAGAGACATCGCTGGTGGCCAGCGCGGCGCGGTAATCCGTCCGGAGCATGTGCGAACATGTGTTCGCATGCGATGGGACAACCTCACCAGTGACGTAGAGGAGCGGGCTCGGCTCCCCGGCTACCGCGAGGATGCCGTGGTGCGGCACTTCGAGGCGCCGGACGCGATCTCGACCAGGTTCTACGAGGTGCGCGCGAAGTCGATCCTCAACCGGGTGCCCGAGGCTTCGCGGATGCCGTTTCGCTGGACCATCAATCCGTACAGAGGATGCACGCACGCGTGCTCCTACTGCCTTCACGGAGCCACGCGGATCCTGAGAACGGACGGGCGCGAGACTGCGCTGCGCGATTTGCAGGTGGGAGACGCGATCTACGGCACCAGATGCCAGGGGCGGTATCGGCGCTTTGTGGAGAGCGAGGTGCTGGCGAAGTGGTCCAGCATAAAGCCGGCGTTCCGCGTCGAGCTCGAGGATGGGACGGAGCTGATCGCCAGCGACGACCATCGGTTTCTGAGCCGACGCGGGTGGAAGCACGTCACCGGTCACGAGCAGGGACGCTTTCGGCGCCCTCACCTGACTCTTGAATCGGAGTTGATGGGGCCAGGAGGTTCGTCCGCCGCCCCCGAACACGACGAGGACTACCGTCGGGGATACCTGTGCGGAATCATCCGCGGCGACGAGGCCGTGGGTCGATACCGTTACGAGCGGTCTGGCCGGCTCAGCGCCGACGTCTACCGCTTTCGTCTGGCGCTTGCCGACCAAGAGGCGCTGGATCGCGCTCGCGAATTTCTCCGTCTCTGCGCCGTCGAGACAAGCGAGTTCTCGTTTCTGAAGGCCGCAGGTAACTACCGGGGCATGAACGCGATCCGCACCCAGTCGCGCGGCGGGGTGTCACGGGTAATCGAGCTCATCGATTGGCCGGCTTTTCCGAGCCTGGCCTGGACACGTGGCTTCCTGGCGGGCATCTTTGATGCCGAAGGCTCATGCGCGCGAGGAGTACTGCGCATCAGCAACACCGACGAGCTGATCATCGCCTGGACCGCTGCGTGTCTTCGCCGGCTCGGCTTTGACTATGTCATCGAGCGCCGTCCCGATGCCGCTTCGAGCGTCAGAGTCCGGGGCGGCCTGGCGGCAAGGATGCGCTTTCTGCTCAGTTGCGATCCGGCGATTACCAGGAAACGGACCATCACGGGAATGGCCTTGAAGACAGACGCTCAGTTGCGCGTGACCTCGATCGAGCCGCTCGACATGGTGTTGCGTATGTACGACATCACCACCGGAACCGGCGATTTCATCGCCAACGGGGCCCTCAGCCACAACTGCTTTGCTCGTCCAACCCACACTTACCTCGACTTCGACGCGGGAAGGGACTTCGAGCGAGAAATCGTCGTCAAGGTCAACGCCCCGGAGCGGCTGCGGGTCGAGCTGGCCAAGCCGTCGTGGAAGCACGAGCACATCGCCCTGGGCACGAACACCGACCCCTATCAGTGGGTCGAGGGGCGCTACAAGCTGATGCCGGGTATCTGGGAGGCGATGATCGACGCCCGCAACCCGGGCTCGGTGCTGACCAAGTCCCCGCTGCTGCTGCGCGATTTGGAGCTGATGCGCAAGCTGGCGGCGCGAGCGCAGTTCAGCGCGGCGTTGTCGGTGCCGACGCTGGACGAGCGCGCCTGGCGGGCCAGCGAGCCCCACACGCCGAACCCCCGGGCTCGCCTGGAGGCGGTGGCCGAGCTCAACCGGGCCGGGATCCCCACCGGCGTGATGGTGGCGCCGCTGATGCCGGGGATCAACGATTCGCCCGCCCAGGTGGAGAAGATCCTCGAGTTGGCCTCCCGGGCGGGCGCGACCTACGTGACCGGGATCGCCCTGCACCTGCGCGGCGAGGTGCGCAAGGTTTTCTTCGACTGGCTCGCGCAAGAGCGCCCCGACCTGGTCCCGCGCTACCGTGAGCTGTACCGCAACGGCGCCTACGCGCCGCAGAGCGAGCGCAGACGGTTGTCGGCACTCGTCTCAGGCCCTGACTTCGAGCCCTTCCACCGCGGCGCCAGGGGATTCCAGGCGCAGCCGGAACCGGCCCGGCCGGCCCCGTCGCCGCGGCAGGAAAGCTTGTTTCAGACACCGAGCGGGGTGAAACTCTGGGGCGCGGGCGGTGATAGGTAAGGCGAGCAACTCTTAGAGTACGGGCAGCGATGCCAAGTCGATTTAAGCCACCAAAGCGAGATCTGTACCTCGAGCGGATGTTCGAGACCCGCAGCGAGGCCTGGGAGCGGGTCGGACTGCCGGTGGGCGAGGTCAGCGAGAAGACGGTCAGGCGCGCGCGGCGCGAGGCGCTCGTGCTGATCCCACTGATCGTCGCGGTTCTGGTCGTGTACGACCATCGCGAGCAGATCCTCGGCAAGCACGCGCTCAAGTCGCTCCAGACGCCGCTTCAGATCGTGGCCGTGATCGTCCTGGTGGCGCTTGGCTGGGCGCTCGCCCGCGCCTTTGGACACGCCGCCGGCCCCAGCGTCATACGGCGGATGGATCCGGGAACTGCGGGCACGGTGGGATTCCTGATCCGCTTGGTGACGATCGCGATCATGATCTTCGTGGCCCTCGCGGTGGCCGGCGTCAAACCCCAGACGCTGGCCGTCGGAGGCGCATTCACGGCCGTGGTCGTCGGTCTCGCCGCCCAGCAGACGCTCGGCAACGTGATCGCCGGGATGGTGCTGCTGAGCGCCAGACCGTTCAAGGTGGGCGAACGAGTGCGGCTCCAGGCGGGCGTGGTCGGCGGCGTGGCCGAGGGCACGGTGAGCTCGCTGGGCCTGCTCTACACGACGCTCACCCAGGGCGGCTCAGACCGGATGATGATTCCCAACAACGTCGTGCTCGCGGCCGCAATCGTGCCGCTCAAGGAGCCCGACTCGGTGGACGTCCGGGTGCGTCTCACTTCGGGAGTTCGCCCCAGCCAGGTGCAGGCGATCCTGGACAACGAGATCCTCACCCCCACCAGATCCAGGGCCACGGTCCTGCTCGAGGAGGTCGACGGCACCGAGGTGGTGCTCCGCATCCTGGCCACCCCCGAGTTCGCTGATGACGGCGCCAAACTGGCCGACGAGGTCATCGCCGCCCTGTCCTCGGTGACCGGCGAGCACTCGGAAGCGGGCGCGGAGCACGGGCATGCCGGCGCGAGCGACTGGGACGCCAGCAGCGGCGTGCAGGCCTCCCGCCACGAAGACGGGGACAGCCCCGCCGGGGACCCGGAGCGCTCCGGCGTGCCCGGCGAGCGCGCCCCGGTCCGCGAATAGCTCGCCCTTCGGGCTAGCCACCAGGCTCGCGGACCGGCCGCGCTTGCCCGCCCCCAGCGCCCAGCCTCCGGCGCGACCCGCCGGCGGCATCACCCAGCGCCAGCGGTCAGCGCTTTTCGAGCTGGGCCTCAACCATGTCGGCGGCGACCTGGTGCGATCCGAGCCGGCGGCTGACGGCGGCCGCGACACCCGGCCACAACGAAGCAAATGCTGCTCCGGCTCGCAGGTTGAGCGGCGCCACCTCGACCTCAGCGCGATCTTCGGTCACGGCTCGGATCACCGCCGCCGCCACGTCCTCAGACGGTTTGGTTCCCACGCCGAAGGGCAGCCGCACGCCGGCGTCGGCGAACATGCCGGCACCGCTGATGAACCCCGGGAGCACCACCGAGACGCCGACGCCGTGCGAGCGAAGGTCCTCCCGGAGGCCCAGGGCAACGCCGCGCAAGCCGAACTTGGTCGCCGCATAGACCGACGAGGCCGGGGAGGCGGCCTTCCCCGACAGCGAGGACATGAACACGATGTGGCCGTGCCCGCGCTGGATCATCGACGGAGCCAGGGCTCGAGCCAGCGCAATCGGCGCCCTGAGGTTGACCTCCAGCATCCGGTCGATCTGTTCCTGGCTCAGGTCCTCGAGCAGGCCGTTGGCCGGCAGGCCCGCGTTGGCGACCAGAACATCGACGCCGGCCGCGATCGCCTCCTCACCGAGGCGCGCGACCTGCTCCCGCGCGGAGAGATCGCACGTGGCCGTGCGCGCTCCAAGCTCTTGGGCGAGCTGATCGAGAACCTCCTGGCGCCGACCGGTGAGCATCAGCTGCATCCCGCGTGCCGCCAGGGCCCGCGCGATCGCCCCGCCCAGCCCGCCCGTGGCGCCGGTCACGAGCGCGGTGCGACCCGCCAGCACTGTCGGCCTGCGCCTGGACATCGCGAGCAGTCTAGGTGTTCCCCCCACAAATACGGACGCATTCGAGCGGCACTTGGCGGCGGCTGACTAGGCCGCACCGGCTTCAACGCGACAGACGCACCGCCGCCACGCCGCTACGCGGGAAACACCGCCACCGTGGCGGTGAACCCGTGCAGGAAGCTCCGGCCGCCCACCGGCCCGATCTCGCCCGCGGCGAAGAACCCGGCCGCGGGGGCGCCGCCGAGCTCCTCCTCGACCATCGTCGCATCGTGGTCGCAGGCACCGAACATCTGCCGGCCGCGGCCATTGCAGGAGAAGACCAGCGCGCCGGCGGGAGGCTGGCTTCCGATCGCCTGGGCGCGCACACGGAGCTCGCGGCGCAGATCCTCGTCGGCAGAGCGGGCGTCGCGGGCATGGAGACGCACCACCTGTCCAGCTTCGACGTTGGCGCCGATGACGATCGCCCCGTTGGCGGGATCAGCACCAAGCACGCCTCGCACGAGAAAGTCGCCCTGCTCGTAGTCGGGCTTGCCGCCGTCGATCACGATCCCGATCAGCAGCCCGCCGGCGATCAAGGCTCGCTCACGCAGGCTGAGCGAGCCCACCACCTGCTCGATCGTCTCCACCGCGGGTCGCCCGGCGAGCTCGTAGATCACGTTTCCCTCCGCGGCCGTGATCGTCAGCTCGCGGCCGAGCGGTGCCGCGCCCTGCGAGACACACGGCAGCATCTCCACGCCCTGGAGGGCGACGCCTACGGCACCCTCCTCGCGCACCTCGTGGTCGAGGAACAGGGCTCCGGAGCCATCCATCGTGCGGGCGCTGGAGAGACCGCCCAGCACCGGCAGTCCTGGCGCCTGCGAGGCCATGGCGGCCAGGACCGCGTCGGCCGGGAACGAGTAGGGATCACAGAGCATCATCAGCGCGCCGTCGGGGCCGCACTCGGGCATCCCCTCCAGCACCGCCTGATCCTCGTCGTCTTCCTGTTGTGTGGAGGCATGAAACGCCTCGGCGCTGCCGCCACCAAATGACGCCGCCCAAACCGCCACGGCGGTTCCCGATTCGAGCTCGCGACCGGCGCCCAGCACGCCTCCGGCACCGCAACCGACCAACGAGCCGGGCGCGAGCGTGGCGTGGACGCCCTCCAGGGTGGCCTCCGGCGCCGCCAGGTGGGCACCGGCGGCGAACACCACGGCAAGCTCGGCCTCGACGTCACCGAGCGCATCGCCAGCGATGCGCGCCGCCTCGGTCGCCCCGGCCAGTGGATCTGGCTCAGTCGAGATCCCGGCTCCGACGCGGGTCGGCCTGCGCATGACTTCACGATACTGGCCTCGGTGCCCAGACCAGCGGTGATCGCGGTGTTCGGACCCACCGGCGTCGGCAAGACAGCCGTCGCGATCGCGCTTGCGCAGCGGCTGCGCACCCTGGGCGAGGACCCGGTCGCGGTGTCCGCAGACGCGCTGCAGGTCTATGCGGGCCTCGAGATCCTCACCGGTGCCGCCACGGCCGCGCAGCGGCGGCGGCTCGAACACCGGCTGGTCTCGTTCTTGCCGGTCGACGCCACCTTCAGCGCCGGCCAGTACGCCGAGCTTGCCCACGCCGAGATCGACGAGTTGCTGGGCGCCGGGCGGCGGCCGATCGTGGTCGGCGGCACGGGGCTGTACCTGCGGGCTGCGCTGACCGAGTTGAGCCTGCGCCCGGCGCCCGCCGAAGGGATCCGCGAACGGTGGCTGAGCGAGCTCGAGAGCCGTGGCCCGAAGGCGCTGCACGCCGTCCTGGCCCGGCGGGCGCCCTGGGCGGCGGCAGAGATCGAACCGACCGATCGCCAGCGCGTCGTGCGCGCGCTCGAGCTGCTCGACGCGGGCGAGCTGGAGCGGCCACAGGAGCAATCAGAGCTCTGGAGCGCCGCCATGCGGCACCCGACGCTGCTGATCGGGCTCGTGATGGAGCGCGAGCGGCTCTACGAGCGGATCGACGCCCGGGTCGACGAGATGGTGGCGGCCGGAGTCCAGGGCGAGGTGCGCGTGGCCGCGTCGCAGGGAGCGTCTCAGACCGCCCGCAAGGCGCTCGGGTTCGAGGAACTGCTGGCCGGCGACGTCGAGGCCACCAAGCGTCGCACGCGCAATTACGCACGCCGTCAGCTGACCTGGATGCGCAAGCTGGCTGCGGTCAACGAGGTCGACATGACCGGGCGCCTGCCCGACGAGGTCGCAGCCGAGATCGAGGCCCAGTGGCTCAGAACACCGGGATGAACGGATACATCAGCACTACTCCTGCGGCCACCAGCAACGCACAGATCACGACGACTACCCGGGCCCAGGCAAGCCTCAGCCGCCACAGCGCCGACAGCAGGTAAGTGCCCCCAACATAGATCCCCGGCATCACGATCACCATGTAGAACAGGTAGGTGCTGCGCTTATCGATCAGGCTGGCCAGTGCAAACGGCGCCCACGTGCCGATGAACCAGGTGACCGCGAACAGGGGCAGCTCGGAGTCCCAAGGCATGCGCGCTGCACGCACCATGCGACGCGGCGAGACCAGGCGGTAGCTCGAGAACAAAAGCCCGAGCATCCCCACCAGGAGGATCGGGGGGCTGATCATGCCCAGGAACTTCGACACCGGATGGATCGCGTACAGACCGTGGCCGGGCAGCGACGGGTTGATCCGCAGATACGTGATCGGCTTCAGATCGATCAGCCACGCCCACGGATAGGAGGCGATTCCGCTCGGTCCCTTGGGGCTGGTCTGGTGGGCGGCGTAGGACACGATGTGAGCGAGCTGATCGAACGGTCCGCCGGTGATCAGCTGCGCCGTCGCGTCGGCGTACGGGGTCGCGATCTGATCCATGATGGCCAGCAGCGCGATGAACCCGCAGGCGCTCGTCAGGGCCAAAATGCCCCAGCGCGCGAGCGCCGGCCCCGGGCGCCAGGCGTCGGGGCCGCCTAGGGTGCGCCGAGCCACCACCCGGCCGATCTCGAGCAGCGCCAGCGCGATAAGCGCGTACGGCGCCACCTCTTTGAAGGCCGCCCCGACGGCCAGCGCCAGGCCGGCGAGCAGCGGCCGGCTGCGTAAGTAGAAGGCGGCCGCCCAGATCATCATCGCCACCGCATAGATGTCGAGCGTCCCGATCCGGCCGTGGACCAAGAGCAGGTTGTCGCACGCGAGCAGCGTGCTCGCACACAGGGCCGACCAGCGTCCCCCGCCCGCCGAGCGGACCAGCGCGAACATGCCCAGGATCGCCAGCGAGCCGAAGATCAGGCTCCCGATCCGCCACGCCAACGGACCGTCGCCGAACAGCTCGATCGCTCCCGCCATGATCAGCTTCACGCCCTGGGGATGCTCGGCGTTGGGGTCGGTGCCCAGCGGGGCGTCGGCGTAGTGCTGGCCGGGCGCCGGCCTGATCCCGGCAATCACGCGGGCGGCGTTGACGTAGTAGGCCTCATCGAACACCAGCGTGTGGTCGCTGGCCTGGTGGCACGGGGACATGCAGGGCTCGCCCAGCAGCAGGGCGCGCGCCCCCAGTGACAGCACCGAGACGACCGCCAGCAACACAAGCGGCGTCGTCGCCGAGATGCAGAGGCGCCTAACCATGGCCGGGGCGACGGTACACATACACTGCCGCCGCGTGGACTTCGAGAAGTGGCACGCGCTGGGCAACGATTATCTGATCATCGAGGCCGACGCGCTCCGGTTCGAGCTGACCCCGGCCCGGGTCCGCAAGCTGTGCGCGGCCCACACGGGCGTGTCGGCCGACGGCGTGCTGCTGTTATCCGAGGCCGACCAACCGCGGTACCTCGCCCGGCTGCGGATCTTCAACCCCGACGGCTCCGAGGCCGAGTTGTCGGGCAACGGGGCACGCCAGGCGGCCCTGTACCTGCGCCGGTTGGGGTGGGCCGACAGCGACAGCTTCTTGATCCAAACCGCAGCCGGGGAGATACGCCCCACGATCACCTCACCGACCGTCTGCCGTCTCGAGCTCGGCCAGGCGCGCGTCGTCAGCGACGACTATCCCTCCGGATCGCCCGACGGGGTCGGAGAGCTCGACACCTGCGGCCACACGTGGCGCTTTCGCCACGTTCAGGTGGGAAACCCCCAATGCGCGATCCCAGTCTCGGACGAGCGCGAGCTGCAAGCGCTCGACCTGCCCGCGATCGGACCCGCCATCGAGCGCCACGAGCTGTTTCCCAACCGCACCAACGTCTCGTGGTATGCGCCGCTTGCCGGCGACCGGATCCGGGCACGGATCTTCGAGCGCGGGGTGGGGGAGACCTCGGCCAGCGGCACCGGCGCCAGCGGGGCGGCGGTGGCGCATGTCCTGGAGGGCGGGCGGTCCCCGGTCGCGGTGGTCCTCGACGGCGGCGAGCTCGAAGTCGAGGTCGGTCGAGATCTTCACGTAACGTTGACCGGCTGGGCCGTTCCCGTATTCCGCGGCACGCTTTCCGATGAGTTCATCAAGGAGCTCGATGCGACCGAGTAGACGCCTCGATCAGATCCCCCCGTACCTGTTCGCCGAGCTGGAGCGCAAGATCAGCGCCAAACGGGCCGCGGGGATCGACGTGATCAGCCTCGGAATCGGCGATCCGGACACGCCCACCTATGGGGAGATTGTGGCCGCGGCGCAGCGCGCGGTCGCCGATCCCAGCACCCATACGTACCCGTCCAACCGGGGCCTGCCGGCCTTCCGGGAGGCGATCGCCGGCTTCTATCAGCGCCGCTTCGGCGTCGCGATCGACTCGGAGACCGAGGTGATGCCGGCGATCGGGGCCAAGGAGTGCATCTTCAACCTCAACCTCGCGTTCCTCGATCCCGGGGAGGTGGCGCTGGCCTCAGATCCCGGCTATCCGGTGTACACGGGTGGGCCGCTGCTGGTCGGCGCCGAGCCGTATCTGATGGGCCTGGTGCCCGAGCGCGGCTTCGCTCCGGACTTCGAGGCAATTCCGGCGGCGACGCTCGAACGCGCGCGGCTGATGTTCATCAACTATCCCAACAACCCCACCGGCGCAATCGTGCCCGAGGGGTTGTTCGAGCACGCGGTCGCGCTCGCCAACGCGGCCGATCTGCTGGTCGTCCACGACAACGCCTACAGCGAGACGACCTTCGACGGGTATGTGGCGCCGTCGTTCCTGGACACCCCGGGAGCCAAGGAAGTCGGGGTCGAGGTGTTCTCGCTCTCCAAGGGCTACAACATGACCGGCTGGCGGTGTGCGGCGATAGTCGGCAACGCCGAAGCGATCGCGCAGTACTGGCGGCTGAAGTCCAACGTCGACTCCGGGCTGTTCGAGGCCGTGCAGCTCGCGGGCGCGGCGGCGCTGGCCCCCGAGCTCGATGACGAGGTCAAGTCGATGAACGCGGTGTACCAGCGGCGCCGCGATCTGGTCTGCGAGGCGCTGCTGCAGGCCGGCGTCAGCGTCACGCCGCCGAAGGGCACAATCTATGTCTGGGCTCCGATCCCGGCGGGGTTTAGCTCGGCGGCGGAGTACTGCGAGCACGTGCTCGAACAGGCTGCCGTCGTAATCTCGCCCGGAGGGGCCTACGGGCCCCACGGCGAAGGCTTCTTCCGGATCTCGCTCACCACCCCCGACGAGCGGCTGCTCGAGGCCGTGCAGCGCCTGCGCAACCTGTAGAGCTGACATTTAGCTATCGCCGGCGCGGCTACCATCCCCAGGGTGCAGGAAACGAAAGCAACGCGTAACGGAAGGCCTTCCGCAAACGGGGCTCAGGCCCCGGGGGCGCGCGCGTCAGCGCGCGCTGATGATCGCTGCCGTCCCGGCGGGTGAGCAGGGCCAGCTGGCCGAGCTGGAGGAGCTCCTGCGGACCGCGGGCGTGGCCGCCGCCGGGGAGCTCGTCCAACACCGCGATCGCCCCCATCCAAACTCCTACCTGGGCCCGGGCAAGCTCGACGACCTGCGAGCCGAAATCGCCGCCGCCGACGCAAACCTCGTCGCCGCCGACGACGAGCTGTCGGCGCGCCAGGAGCGCAACCTCGAACAGGCCCTCGGCGTCCCGGTCATCGACCGGACCGCGATCATCCTCGACATCTTCGCCGACCACGCCCACACCGCCGAGGGCAAGCTCCAGGTCGAACTCGCCCAGCTCGAGTACAACCTGGCCCGCATGCGCGGCCTGTGGTCGCACCTCGAGCGACTCGGCGGCGGGATCGGGACCCGGGGGCCCGGCGAGACGCAGATCGAGACCGACCGCCGGTTAGCCCGGGACCGGATCGCGGGACTCAAGCGCCGGCTCGCCCACGTCGGCTCCAATCGCTCGGTGATGCGGGCCGAGCGCGAGCGCGCGCACCTGCCGCAGGTCGCGCTCGCCGGGTACACCAACGCCGGAAAGTCGACGCTCCTAAACGCCCTCACCGGCGCGAGCGTGCCGGTGCGCGACCGCCTGTTCCAGACATTGGATCCGACCACCCGCGTGCTCCGCGCCGGCGGGCGCGACTATCTGCTGACCGACACCGTAGGTTTCATCCGCAAGCTCCCTCACCAGCTCGTCGATGCCTTCGGGGCCACGCTGGAGGAGACCCGGCGCGCTGACCTGGTGCTCCACGTCGTCGACGCCTCGGTGCCCGAGGAGGAGCTCGAGGCCATGACCCGGGCGGTCGAAGACGTGCTCGCCGAGATCGCCGCCGAGCACGTCCCCAGGCTGCTCGTGCTGGCCCAGGCGGACAGGGTCGGCGAGCCGCGCCGCTCTGAGCTGGCGCGCCGGCACCCGGATGCGCTGCTGGTCAGCGCCCACACGGGGGAGGGGATCCCGGCCCTGATCGAGCGCCTCCAGACCGAGTTCGAACGCCGCCTGGCCGAGGTGGAGCTGCTCGTCCCCTACGTGGAAGGTGGGCGGCTCGCCGAGCTGCACGAGCTGGCCGGCGACCTCGAGCGCGAGGACACGCCCGAGGGCGTGCGCGTCCTGGCGCGTCTCCCGCCCCCGGTCGCCGCCCGCTACGCGCCGTTCGCGCTAAGACATAAGCCTGCTGCCGGATGAAGCTGCGCTTCGTGCGGCTAGATCCGCGCGCGGTCGTCCCCACCCGAGCCCATGCCGACGACGCGGGGCTGGACCTGTGCGCGCTGGAGTCCGCGGTCCTCGAAGCCGGCGCGCGGGCCTCGATCCCGACCGGCATCGCGGTTGAGATCCCGCCCGGGCTGGCCGGGCTGGTGCTGCCGCGTTCGGGGCTGGCGGCTCGCCACGGGATCGCGCTGGTCAACGCTCCGGGGCTGATCGACTCTGGCTACCGCGGCGAGCTGACGGTGCTGCTGCTCAACACCGATCGGGATGCGCGCTTCGAGCTCGCCGCCGGCGATCGGATCGCGCAGCTCGTGCTGGTTCCGGTACAGTCGCCGGCCCTGGTTGAGGTGCAGGACCTGTCTGGCAGCGAGCGCGGCACCGGCGGTTTTGGCTCAAGCGGCGGCTTTGGCTCAAGCGCGGGCGTCAGAGAGTGACGGCAAGCCGGCTACGACGGAGACGGCGGGATCAGCCCGTGGGTCTCGAGGAACTGGTGCGCGACTGCGGCCGGGTCCTGCCCTGACACATCGACGGCCTGGTTGAGGACGCGGATCGTGCGCGTCGTCAACAGCGCGCTGACCTTGTCAATCGTGGTCGCGAACGCCGGGCCCTCGGCCTTCAGCGTGCGGGCCGAGACGACCGGGACGACATTGCCCCAGGCGAACACGTTCAGCGGGTCGGCCAACAGGCGGTAATCCCCGCTGGCGAGCTGTCCGTCGGTGGTCTGGACCTCGGCCGCCTGCACGGAGCCGTCGTTGAGCGCCGAGTACTGGGCGCCGACGGCGAGCGGCCGGAACGCGCGGGGCGTGAAGTCGTAGGCGTGCTCCACGTGCGCCAGCGCGGGGCTGGTCTGCTCGCTCTCGGGCGGGCCGCCGAGCGTCAGGGTGTTCCCGATCCGGGGCAGGTCCTCGAGCGAGCGCAGGCGGCTGGCCTGGGCGTAGCCGACCGTCACGGCGATCGCGTAGGTGTCGCTGAACGGGGTCGGGGAGAGCAGGTGCAAGCTGTGGGCCAGGGCATAGCCCTGTGCCGCTCGGTAGGCCGCGACCCGGCTGTGAAAGCCGTGGGGGTACTTCGCGACGGCGCTGTTGAACACGTTCAGGTACTCGGGATACATACCGAGCAACCCCGACTGCAGCGCCCGCACGGTTACGTCGGTGGGGCCGATGTTCTGGTTGAGCTGGACCGTGAACCCCTGTGCGTGCAGGGCCTGGCTGTAGAGCTCGCCGAGCAGGAACTGTTCGGTGTAGTTCTTGTCGCCGATCGTCACCGGCGGTTTTCCGGCCCCGGGAAGCGCGCCGGCCACGGTGGTGGAGGAGGCGGCGGTGGAGGAGAGCGAAGTCGCCGTGGCCGAGGCGGTGCTGGTCGTCGACGGGGAGCTGACCGACCGCGGGCTTGACGGGCTTTTCACCGTCTGGCTACCAGAGACGGTGGTCCCGCAGCCTGAGCACGCCACGGCCATCGCGACCACAAAGCAGGCGGCGATCAGCGTTGTCCTATGCACGGCGGGGATCAAGCGCATCTTCAGAAGGGGGCGGCGCTCATCGTAGCCGCGAGCACGATCTCAGATCCCGGCCGCTCGGCACGCCTGCGCATGGGCGGCGTCCTCCAGGCGATCGTCGAGCGCGGTGAGCGGATCGCGCAGGCCGAGCGCGGTGGCTATCAGCCAGTCGGCGAACCACGCGTTCTTGGGCAGCAGCGGCCCATGGAGATAGGTCCCGATCACGTTGCCCCTGCGCACGCCCTCGTATCCGCTCCGGCCGTCGTTGCCGTGGCCGCTCAGCACCCGGCCAAGCGGCGCCACGCCGGGACCGAGGCACGTCCGACCCCCGTGATTCTCAAACCCGGCGAGCAGCCTCCGAGATCCGCGCTCGAGCTCGACCTCGATCGCGACATTGCCGATCAGTCGAGGCCGTTGCGAGCGGACCGTGACGAGGTCGACGAGTCCGGCGCCGGGGAGCGTCTCTGAGCCCAGCTGGTACGAGTGCCCGAGCAGCTGATAGCCGCCGCACACCGCGAGGATGACCGCGCCCCGATCCACGGCGGCCTGCAGGTCCTGGCGCTTGACCCGCGCGAGATCCTCGGCGCATAGCCTCTGGTCGCGATCCTGGCCGCCGCCGATGTAATAGATGTCGGCTCCGTCGCCATCAAGCGGCTCGCCCAGGGGACTCGCGGTCAGCGAGAAGCCGATCCGGCGCCAGCGACAGCGTTGCTGCAGCGCCAGCAGGTTGCCACGATCGGCATAGATGTTCATCAGGTCCGGATACAAGGCGCAGACACGCAACCGGCGCTCAGGCACCGAGCATCACCACCGCGGTTCCGACATGATCCGCGGTGGCGGCGATGCGCTCCTGACCCACCCGGCGGAGCCCCTCCGCGAACGCCTCGCCCTCCAGCTGCTCGGCGTCGAGCGCGTCGAGATGGATCCGGTCGCGCTCGGCGCAGCGCCGCCCCTCGGCGGTGACGATCTCTCGCTCGCGCTCGAGCAAGAAACCGTGTCCGTCGGTGCGGACGGCAGTCGGCCGGCTCGAGTAGACGACTCCGTCGAGCTCGCAGACATCGGGGAGCGGCGCCAGCGGACCCGCCGGGGCCTCGAACAGGTCAAATTCGTCGGCGATCGCGATCGCCAGCACACCCCCGTCGAGCACGTGCGTACGCGCGCAGCGCAGGAACGCCGCCCTTCCCTCGGCGCCGCCGAGCAGCTGGATCGTCTGCATGGGGACGATGCACAGGGCAAAGCGTCGGCCGAGGTCAAAGCTGCGCGCATCGGCGACCACGGTCGTGACTTTCAAGCCGGCGGCCCGGGTGCGCAACTCGGCCAGCAGCGCCGCGTCCATGTCCAGCGCGGTCACGGCGTGACCGGCGCGCGCGAGCTCGAGCGTGACCCGGCCGGTCCCGGCGCCGACGTCGAGGACGGGATCCCCGTGGTGCGCCGCCAGCGCGCGCCAGAGCGGGAGATCCTCGACGTAAGCCCCGCACTCGAGGTCGTGCCAGATCACGCTCACGCCCGGGTTCCGGAGTCGTGTGCCCAGAATTGACCCACGTGACCACGACGCGAGAGCTCGTCTCGCAACTCGAGCAGTGCGGTGTAGGTGGGCAACGCGTAGACGCGCCCGCTCGGGGCACAGCTCAGCGACTCATCGAGCGCGGAGGCGAGCCCGGAGACGACCCGCAGGCGGTCCACCGGCACACCCGCGTACTTGAGGCGCAGTCCGAGCTCGACCGACCGCGTCCCCGCGCAGGTCACGCACCGCACCCGATCGGCGAGCAGCTCGAAGTCGGCGTCCCAGATCCATGACACGTCACGGCCGTCGGCGGCGCGGTCGTTGAGGATCGCGAGAACGTCGAGCTCGCCGGGCTCGAGGGCGAGCGTGCGCAGGATCTCGTTGGCCCCGGCGGGATTCTTGATCAGCAGTATCGACAGCTCGATGCCGGCCAGCTCGATCCGCTCGGCGCGACCGAAGGCGGGGCTGACCCGCTCGAGCCCCTCGACGATCCGATCCATCGACACCCCGAGCTCCCGACACAGGGTTGCCGCCCCCAGCGCGTTGTAGACGTTGTAGAGCCCGGGGAGGGGCAGGGAAACGACCGCGGAGCTTGCGGCGGTGCGAAGCTCAAAGCGCGCGCTGCGGGTGCCGAGCAGCTCGATGTGCTGCGCCCATAGGGCCGGCTCGGGCCGGCGCTGACCGCACGACGGGCAGCGGTAGCGTCCAAGGTGCCCGAGGTAGATCGTCTCGTAGGCATAGGCCGTGCCGCATCGTCGGCAGTGCTTGGAGTCCGAGGCGTGCTGCATCTCGGGCAAAGCCATGGCGGGATCCTCCACGCCGTAGTAGGTGACGTGAGGCCGTTCGCGACCAAGATCGGCGATCAACGGATCATCGGCGTTCAGCGCCAGCCGCGTGTCGCCCAGTGCGCGCACGACCGCCGTCCAGCGATCGGCAATCGTCTCGAGCTCTCCGTAGCGATCGAGCTGATCCCGAAACAGGTTGCACAGCAGCATGACCCGCGGCTGAAGCTGGGGACTGAGGCGATCCAGCCAGAACTCGTCGATCTCGAACAGCCCTAATTCGCCGCTGATCGCGTCACTGCGACCGGCGGCTCCGAGCAGCGTCGAAGCCACCCCATCGGCCATGTTGGCTCCGGCCCGGTTGTGCACCAGCGCCACGCCCTCGCGCTGCAGTATCGAGGCCGCCATCGCGGCGATGGTGGTCTTGCCGTTGGTGGCCGAGATGATCGCCGTGCCGGCCGTGAGCCTGGCGGCCAGCCGCTCGATCGCGTTCGGTTCAAGCCGCGTGAGGACCCGGCCCGGCAGGCTGGTGCCGCCGCCCTTGCCGGCGCGGCGTGCCAGCTCACCCACCGCTCGCGCGGCCAGAATCTTGGCATCAAGGGCGCTCATGGCGGTGGCGGAACGAGCGTCCGGACCGCAGCGGGGCGAGCGCTCACCGTCACCGGGAGCTCGGCCACCGGGTCCCCGTCGGCGTACATCGTGAACGGCCGGGAGGCGCTGATCCTGGCCTCGGTGCAGCGGATCACAGCGACGTTGGCCAGGCGGACGTGGGCTCCGCGCATCACCGTTGGCGCCATCAACAGGTAACGAAGGCGGGGCACGTGGCTGATGATCACGACCTCCAGCTGTCCGTCGCGCAGCGAGGCGTTGGGGGCGAGCATCATCCCGCCGCCGAAGAACTTCGAGTTGGCGGCGGCCACCGAGTAGCCCCAGGCGCTCCGCACACTGCCGCCGTCGAACTCGATAGTGAACATCGCCGGCCTCCAGCCCACCAGCGCGCGCAGCAGACCGTAGGCGTAGACGAGGTTGCCTCGGATGAGTCGGGTTTCGTTGGCGATCCGGTTGGCCACCGAGTCAAACCCACAGCTGGCGATCCCCACGTAGCTGCTCGTGTTGACCTCGCCCAGGTCGAGCTTCTCGACGACCCCGGCGCGGAGCACGTGGCAGGCCGGGACCGGCCGCAGCGGGATGCCCAGGGTGCGCGCGAAGTCGTTCCCGCGCCCGCCCGGGAGGATGCCCAGCACGCCATCGCACCGGCACAGCGTTTCGGCGACCGCACCCACGAGGCCGTCGCCGCCGAAGGCAACCGCGGTCTCGCCCGCGGCAGCCGCCTGGCGGGCCAGCATGCGAGCGTGGTCGAGGCTCCGGGTGTAGTGCGCATGATGCTCGACGCCCAGGCGGCTCAGCGTCGCCTGCACCGCGGGCAGGGACTTACGAGCCCGTCCGCTCCCCGCAGACGGGTTGACGATCAGCGCCAGCCTCACGCCACCACCAGTGAGATCAGATCGTTGGCGATCGCGATCGGGGCCGGGTCCGAGGCGGTCTCGGCCTGCTCGCGGCTGGTGACACCGCTGAGGACGATCGCGCAGTCGATCCCGACGCCGGCGGCTCCGAGCAGATCGGATTCGAGCCGGTCGCCGACCATCAGCGTCCGGCCGTCGCCGAGACGATCGAGCGCGGTGGTGAACATCAGCGGGTCGGGCTTGCCGGCGCTGCGAGCGGTGCGCTCGGTGGCGTACTCGAGCGCCGCCACGATCGCGCCGGTGCCGGGCCATAGCCCATCGGCCGCCGGAAACGTGCGGTCACGCCCGGCGGCGAGCATCTCGGCGCCGGCGAGCACCGCTTGCGTCGCCGTGCGTAGCTCGTCGAAACCGAACCCGTCGTGCCCGGCGACGACGACCACGTCGGCGCTGGTGGCGCGCTCGGTCCCGTTGACGACCCGATGACCCGACTCGGACACGTGACGGAAGATCGCCGGGGACCCGATCACATACGCGGTCGCCCCCGGAAGGCGTCCGGCGAGTGCGTACTGGATCGCTGCCCCCACGGTCACGACCTCCTCGAGCGAAGCTCGCAGCCCCAGCGACCACAGCTTGCGCACGTAGTCCTCGGGCGACCGGCGGGCATCGTTGGTCAAAAAGGCCACGGTCTTGCCAGCGGCGCGTAGGTCAGCCAGCGCCTCGGGTGCGCCGGGCACGGCTTCGTCTTGCACCCACACGCAGCCGTCGAGGTCGAGCAGGACGTGGTCATAGACTTGGAGGAGGGGGAGAGAGTCATGGGGGCCGGGGCCGAATCCTGCGCCTCCGTGGCAGCTTTGGAGCCTAGGACAACCCGCGGCGGCGGCGAGCCGAGGCGGGCGGGTGGTGGGCGGCGGGCGGCCCCACGGGTCGGGTTGTCAGAATACTGACGAAATCTCAAATCGGCTCTAAAGTACCGGCGCGAGCTGCCGATAACGAACCTGTCCTGGATGGGACTGTTGGGGGCAACTGATGAGCTGCGGAGGGGTTGGGGTTCCTTTTTGGAGCCCCTCCGCGTTTCATCCACCGCGCCGGTTCAGATGAGCCGGCGAGACGCCGACGGCGGGCAGGCTGGAGCTCTAGAAGAGCACCGCCTGCGGATCTGCCGGCGGCGGCGCGAGGCACTCCGGACCGTCATAGCGAGCATCGTTGACGGCCGGTCCGACGGGGGCCAGCGCGGTTCGACGGGCCGGCAGTCCGGCCAGGATTTCGGAGAGCCGGTCGGGTGGGGTGGAGGTGTCCAGCCACTGGGCCTCGGCGTCGGGGGCCAGGATCACCGGCATACGGTCGTGCAGTCCAGCGACCGCCGAGTTTGCCGTGGTCGTGATGATCGTGCAGGTCCGCAGCTTGCTGTCATCGGGCCCATACCAGATTGACCACAGTCCGGCGAAGGCGAACAGGGCACGATCGTCGCGGGTGACGTGAAACGGCTGCTTGGGACCGCCAGGCGTCGGCTGCCATTCGTAGAAGCCGTCGGCCACGATCAGGCAGCGATAGCGCTCGAAGGCACGTCGATAGGCGGGACGCTCGGTGAGCGTCTCGAGCCGGGCGTTGATCATCTTCAGCCCGGTGTGGGGGCTCTTGGCCCACGATGGCACCAGCCCCCAGCGCAGCAGCTCGCCTCGCGGCGCGCCCTCTCGGTCGGTCGTGACCGCGAGCACGTCGTCGCCGGGCGCGACGTTGAAGCGTTGCCGGACCTCGACCGATTCGCCGATCGGGAAGCGATCCCTGATCGCCGCAGGATCAGGGGTGGCGAGCGTGTAGCGGCCACACATCGAGGGCGCTCCCCGTGTCAGCTGGCGCGTTCGGCGATCTGGTCGGCGCGCTCGGCCCTGGCTCGCTTTTGGCGCCGGCGCCCGAAGTAGACCAGCACTCCGATTGCGACCAGCACCAAGACGAAGCCATAGAAGATCCCGAGGTCGAGCGAGAGGCCGCCGAACGGGAGCGCCACCAGGTTCACGATCCCGAAGCCGAGCGCGAGGATCGCGACGATCAGGATGATGATCAGCAGGATGCCCCGGGTCCGGGCGATGATGCCGGCGCTGCGCGGCGGTGCCACGAGTCCCATGAACCTCAGTCCAAGCAGCTGGCGGCTGCTCGGAGAGTCGACACCGAGGCGCTCGGTGGCCTTCTTGAGGTCGTCGGCGCGGCGGTCGGCCAGCGCCAGCGAAGCATCGGCCATCCTGCGCAGCTGAAGGCGTTCCTGTGGCCTGGCGGCCGCAATCGCGCGCTGGAAGTGAGCGCGAGCCGCTTTGGAGTCGTAGCGCTCGGCCGCGCGGGCGCCGAGGATCGCCTGAGCGGCCGCCTTGAACTTGGTCTCGCCCTCGAGCTCCTCGTCGGTGCGGCTCTCGAGCTGCTGCATGGCGGCGAGCTGGCTGCGCTGCTCGACTCTCATCGTCCGTTGCTGCCTCGGCATCGCCGTTGGAGTCTAGTGCGCCGGCGGCCATCCGCCGCGCGCTCGCAGGTGTGCGCTAGCTCACTGGCGCCTCATGCGCACGTCTTCCCTCGGCTTTGGCGTGCAGGCGACGCAAAACTCGGCGACAGGCTCGGCGTGAAGCGTGCTGGTCACGGGAATCGCCGCTACCCATAAGCGTGCGGTTGCGCCATCGGTCGAGGCAGGTTCTCGGCGTCGCGTGGGTTCCCCTGCTCCCCGCCGCCGCCTGCTCAGACGCCCCGAAGTGATTGGGGCCATCTCCGCGGGTAGCCCTCAGGCATGGAAGCTCATGAGACCAGCCCGATCGAGGGCGCTGAGCGATGGAGCTACGGCGCGTTTGCGCAGGATGACGAGACCGACTCGATCACGGTCCCGGTGCTCCGCGACGACGGCAAATCGGCCGAGTTCACCGTGCCCAAGTTCGTCTCAGATCCCCACGACATCCGCAGCATCGCGATCGTCGTCATCGGGGCCATCGAGAAGTGGGAGTCCGTGCAGGGCCTGGGGGCCTGACCGCGAGCGGGGGCCAGGGCAGCCCATCACGCGTCGCTGAGCCACTCGGTCTCGATTCGCGGCGAGGGATGGATCGCGGTCAGGCGCAGATCGGTCTGACCGACGACGGTGAAGCTGTGCACGACGCCGGTGGGCGCGATCAGGATGTCGCCCGAGCGCCCCTCGATGTCGTCGCCCCCGAGCCGGAATACGGCTCGTCCGGAGTGGATGACAAACACCTCGGGATAGGGGTGGCGATGGGGCCGGGGCCCCGAGCCGGGAGGGGCGTCGACCAGAAACATGGACACCGGTACCCCGCCATGCTCGGCTCCCGTGAAGATCACAGCGTTATCTGTATGCGGCAGGCTGCCGGGCGCCAGTCGCAAGTTTGTGGAGATGTCGTGTGAGGTGATCATGGGTTGTGCCTCCGAAGGAGAGTCAGTGGTCAGCTTCCAGGTCAGTCTGAGCGGCGACCAGCAAGTTGTCCAACAGATAGTTCCGGTGAAACTCAGTGATAGGCTCAATAAATGGAGCTGCGTCAGCTTGACCACTTCGTGGTCGTGGCCGAGGAGCGCCACTTCACTCGCGCGGCGGCGCGGGTGCATCTGACCCAGTCCAGCCTGTCCAGCTCGATCCGCTCCCTGGAGCGCGAGCTCGGAAGCGATCTGTTTGCGCGCAGTACGCGCCAGGTGGAGTTGACCGAGGCCGGACGGGCCCTGCTGCCAGCCGCCCAGCGCGCGATCGCCGCCTCAGAAGAGGCGCGCGACGCCGTCGCCGGAGTCCGGGGTCTGCTCCGTGGCCGGCTGTCGCTCGGCGCCATCCAAAACCTTGGGCTCATCGACCTTGCTGGACTGCTGGCTCGCTATCACCGCCGTCACCCCCAGGTGATCCTGCAAGTGCGCCACGCCGGCGTCAGCGCCCTGGTACGCGCGACCGCGGCCGGCGAGCTCGAGCTGGCGATCGTCGACCTCCCGCTGGGCCCACAGGCCGATCGGGTCCATGTCCAGCCGCTGGGATCCGAATCGCTGCTGCTGGCGGTCGCCGTCAATGATCCACTGGCGGACCGCCGGCGCATCAAGCTGGCCGAACTCGGCGAGCGCGAGTTCGTCGAATACCGAGCCGACTCCGCGCTGCGCGCCAGCATCGACCGAGCCTGTGCAAGCGCCGGGCTCGCTCGCCGGGTCTGTTGCGAGGTCGACACGATCCCCGACCTGATCGAGCTCGTCTCCCGCGGCCTGGG
The DNA here is from genome assembly GCA_963757015.1 of uncultured Solirubrobacterales bacterium. Classification (GTDB taxonomy): domain Bacteria; phylum Actinomycetota; class Thermoleophilia; order Solirubrobacterales; family Solirubrobacteraceae; genus Palsa-465. The sequence goes on along the minus strand of CAVWQA010000014.1, from coordinate 255,041 downwards.
CGTCTCGCTGGTGCCCCCGATGGCCGTCCGGCTTGCCAGCGCAACCGTCGTCGGGATACCCACCGAGCCGCGCATCCCGCGGGACCTGATGCTCGTCACGCCGTTGGATCGTCAGCTTTCCCCGGCCGCCCAAGCGCTGAACGCTCTCGTTCTCGGCGAGCTGCATGACGATGTCATGACCGCCTGGGCCTACCGAGCCGGGCGTCGAGGCGGGGAAGGCTCCGGAACCGTGGCGACGTAGTCAATGGTTCGTCCCACGACCGAGGAGCGCGGCCTCGCAGCCGGCCAGGAGCGGGCCCGGGACCCTGGTTTGCCCTATTTCGATCGTTTCCCAATCCGACGCCGGCCAAGACGCGGCGAGCACTCGCCGCGGTCGCCGCCGAACACGGCCACCGCGGAGCCCGCACCCAGGGCAACTGCCATCACGAAGCCCCCGGTCAGGCCGATCGCTGACCAGCCGCAGACAAAGGCGACGATGATGACCGCCGCCAGGGTGGCGCACTTACGTCCAAGATGTTCGTGATTCATTGTCTTTCGCCTCATCCCCGGTCGTCGGTTGGCTGTTGCACGCCGAATCCCTCACCGCCGGCGGCGGCGATCGTTACCAGCAGCGGCACCACGCGCCCCGCCGGAACCTCGTACCGGGCCCGACCGGCCGAGCGCAGCCACCCGGCCGCGACCAGCTGGCGGAGATGGTGGTAGAGCTGCCCGGTTGTCCCGAGGCCTTCGGTGGCGCCGATCTGCGCCGTGGTGCCGGCACCGTTCAGGACCTCCCGCATCACCCGCAGGCGGATCGGATGGCCCAGGGCGGCGAGTGCGTCGGCGGCGTGATCCCAGTCCACATCGAGCAACCGCCCCGCATCCATTCCCTGCTGCCAGACATACGCCCGATTGCCGGGCAACGTGACCGACCCGGTGAACAAGACCGCGCTGCCTCTACCGATTCGCTCCTGCAGGCCGACCAGCGCCCAGAAACGCTCGGGGTCGAGCCCTCCGGCGCCAGCGGGCTGCGGTTCTGATGGCGCCGGTCCGGGAACACCACGCGCCTCGAGCGCCGCGACTCGCCGTTCGAGATCCGCCACCTGACCGGCCAGCTGCCGACGCTCGACGCAATCCTCCACCACAAACTCCAATATAGCGTAACTCCATAACTCATGTCTCAGCCGCCGGGTGGTCTCAACGTGCCGTCAGCACAGGAGATTGGCGTCGTTGGCATGTAAACGACGGGGCTTGTGGGGACGCTGGGAGCTGGACCCCAATCAAGACCCGGGCCGAGCCCTGGCAGTCGGCACTGGCGCGCTGCCCGACCCACCTCACCGTCATTTACGTCATGGACGATGAACTTAGCAGTGGACATAAGCCCGATTATCGAGCGTTGATCCAAACTCAGGGGCTGCTCGAGCTGCGCGACGGCACGGTCGTCCCCGACCGCGGGAAGTCCCCGGACCGCGTGTTAGCTGGGTTCTCGGAGCATCGCGGCGAACTCAGCCGGTGTAACGATCGGGAGGTTGTCGTTGCGGAGTTCGAGGAGGTCCTGGTCACCGGTGACCAGGAACGCGCGGCGGCTGATCGCAAGCGCGACGAGATAGTCGTCGTCGGAATCTCGCGAGCGGACTGGTGGCGGCTCTCCGGGATCTTCGACAAGGGTTCCGTTGTCTCGGATCCAGCCGATGAAAGCCGTGGCCTTCTCGTCGGGGATCCTCTTGCTGAGCTTCGGATAGCCGAGCGCACGTCTGAGTTCGGCGATCAGCAGATCCGACACGATCAACTCGAATGCGCCGTCGCGGCTCGCGCGGAGTACCTCCGCCGACGGGCCGCGCGCGGACAGGATGCCCGAGATCAGGACGTTGACATCAACGACTGCGCGCACGGGATGTGCGTCGCTGTGGCCTGGTTGCATGCTGCGCTTCGAGCGCCAGCTCGGAGGCCTTGGCTTCGGACATTGTTGCGTTGGACCAGAGTTCGTCGAGCACGTCGAGCTTGAGGTCGCGCCTGAGGGATTCCTCGATAACGGCGCTGTCGGACATGCCGGTGCGCGCGGCCCGGATCTTGACCCACTTCAAGACGTCCTCGTCGATCGTGAGCGTTGTTCTGACCTTCGCCATCATCGCATCATAACATCATGGTGCATCGGTGATCGGCGAGTTATGCGGGTGACTATTGATAGGTCGATCGTCGTCCAAAGAGCGCCGACCCACCAACCGTCGAGGAGATCATCGCTGTTAGGCGCGCAGCCGCAGACAGCCCCGACGGCTGCGCGGCGTCATCGTCATGCTGTGGCGCGCCGGGTTTCAGGCCCGAAGTCGCTGCTCGCTCACGTCGTGCCACCCGGGATCGGGTTGGGCGAGCCCGCGTTGGTGCTGGTGGTCAACTTCCAGGTCTGGTGCGGCCCGCTCCACTTCCGGAGCGAGTTCTTCGAGCCGCGCGCCCGTGTCAGCATCAACGAGTCAGTGGAAGCTGCTAGATGGGTTCGTGAGCGATCTCGCGAGGCCCTCGGCCGAGATGGGATCGGCGGACCGTCGGCAACGGCTCAGCCCCGGTTGTGATTGACGACCTCGACGTTGTGCCCGTCCGGGTCGAGCACGAACGCGCCGTAGTAGCCCGGGTGGTAGACGGCGCGCTCGCCCGGCGCGCCGTGGTCCTCGTAGCCCGCCGCAAGCGCGGCGGCGTGGAACGCGCGCACCGCGGCGTCCTCGGGCGCGGGGAACGCGAGGTGGACGTGCTCCGTGAGCGGCCGCTCGTCCCGGACGAGCGAGAAGCTGTAGTCCGGGCCGGAGAGCTGCACGCGGCCGGGCTCGTCGTGCGCCAGGCGCAGCCCGGCGTGCGGGGCGATCGTCGTGTAGAAGCGCCGGGAGGCCTGCGGGTCGCGGACGCGGATCCACAGGTGGTCGACGCGGCCGTCGGGCACGGCGTCCTCGCGGTCGCCGTGAACCGCCTCGACGCTGTTGCCGTCGGGGTCGAGCAGGAAGGCGCCGTAGTACGTCGGGCCGTACTGCGTGCGCGGCCCCGGCGCGCCGTCGTCGCGGTACCCCGCGTCGACGCCCGCCTGCCAGAACGCGTCGACCTGCGCGCGGTCGCGGGCGCGGAAGCCGACGTGGAGCCCGTGGGTCACCGGGTGCTCGCGGTCCGTCGGCCCGATGTCCCAGTCCTCCCACTCGACCAGCTCGGCGTCCGCATGGCTGGGCTCGACGCCCAGCACGCTCAGGACGGTGCGGTAGAAGCGCTCGGAGGCCGCGAGGTCCGAGACCGCGATGGCGACGTGGTCGAACACCCGGCCGAGGCTACCGTTGCGGCATGCTCGATCGAGCATGATGCGGGGCAAGGCTCAGTTGGTAGGACCCGCCGGGACGCGCATCGTTGATGACTCGGACGGCGCTGTCAGTCCGACTCATCGCGGGCACGCCCGTAGCGCTCGTAGATCACGCGCGAGCCGAACGTCCTGGTCTCGATCAGGTCCAACAGGACGTCTTCGGTGACCGGCGGCAGGAACGGCGTGCCGCCACCGACGACGACCGGATTGCGGAACATGCGCAGCTCGTCGACGAGGCCGAGCTCGATCGCTGCCGCGGCCAGGCCGGCTCCGCCGATCGAGATGTCCTTGTCCGTCGCCTCGAGGGCCGCAGCGGCCTCCTCGGCCACCGACGCCTCGGCGAGCCGGGCGTTGCCCTGGACGCTGTCGAGCGTGCGGCTGAAGACGACCTTCGGGATCGCGCACCAGACGTCGGCGAACGCGGCCCCGAGCTCGTTGTCGCGCAACGACGGATCCGTCTCCCACACCAGCATCGTCTCGTAAAGCCTGCGGCCGCACAGATAGCCGCCGAGCTCGCCTACCTGCGCGAGGTGGAAACGAAACTGCTCCTCGCTAGGCGCCGACCACCCGAACGCGCCCTCGCGGTCGGCGATAAAGCCGTCTACCGAGACGCCCATCGAGTAGATCAGCATGGCTTCAAGCTCGTCGCCCCGCAGCGACGGACGATGATCGTGATGACGTTCACGATCGAGCTTGACATCGTGCTCTCCTTCCTTTTGCAGACTGCGCTGCCACAGCTAGTGACCGATCACGAGACGAAACTCATCGCCGTGGGCGGTCGGAGCGAATCGTACGGCCATTGTCGGCGCCGCCCCTGAGATCCGAGAAGCGGAACCCCTTACGGGCAGCGTGGCTGCATCCGGGCACCTTTCGCAGCTGGCCCGGTGTCGGGTGTCCCCTAACACCCGCCCCTGAAATGCCCGCTCAGCGGAGGTCAATCCTCGTCTACGCGATGCATGCACTTTGCCTGCTATGCATGCGATTTGCTATCGTACAAGCCATGCCCAACGTTCAGATCCGGGCGGTCCCCGAGGGGGTCCACCGGCGCCTACGCTCGCAAGCCGCGCTCGAAGGCCAGTCGCTGAACCAGTTTCTCCTAGCGCGGCTCAATGAAATCGCGGCCCTGCCGACGGTGCCGGAGCTGGCCGAGCGGATCCGCACTCGAACCCCGTACACCGGACCGTCGAGCGCAGCCGTCATCCGCGAGGCGCGGGATCGGCGTTGATCGTCATCGACGCTGGCGTGCTGACCGACTTCCTGCTCGGCCGCCCCGCCGCGCTCGAGGCGGTGCAGACTGAACTCAATGGCCACGAGCACGAGCCGCTCCACGCACCCGAGCTGATCGAGCCCGAGACGCTGAATGCACTGCGCGGGCTGATCCGAGGCGGCAGGATCAGCCCCGAGCGCGCCTCGGAAGCTGTCGCGGACCTGGCAAGCGCCCGGCTCATCCGCTACCCGCACGCACCGCTGCGCACGCGTGTCTGGGAACTGCGGGACAACCTGACCGCGTACGACGCAAGCTACCTCGCACTCGCCGAGGCGCTCGACGGGTCTGTGCTGATCGCCGGCGACGAGGCCCTCACCGTTTACGCCCGGAGGTCGCTGGGCCACGACCGAGTGCGGCCCCTCGGCTAGCTTCGTAACTACGGGCGGCGTCCAGCCACTGTCATTCGACTGACGTAGGTGTCAGTGGAAATAGATGAGTGATTCCATGTCGAGAAGGTCTGATCGGCTCCGCTCACCAGGTGAAGGGCCACGACAGGCGCGGCCCACGACACCAGGAGACCACCATGCCGAAGTACCTGCTTCTCAAGCACTACCGCGGCGGCCCGGAGCCGCACCATCGCTTCCCCCCGATGGACCAGTGGGCCCCCGAGGACGTCGAGGCGCACATGGCCTTCCAAAGGCATGTCATCGAGCTGCTCGAGGAGAACGGCGAGCACGTCGACGCGCAGGCGCTCACGCCGGCGCGCACCTGGGTGCGCTACGGCGGTCCGGGCGCCGCGCCCGTCACCACCGACGGCCCGCACCCCGAGACCAGCGACCTGATCGCCGGCTGGTACATGATCGACGTCGAGTCGCACGAGCGCGCGCTCGAGCTCGCGGCCTACGTCTCCTCCGAGCCCGGCCCTGGCGGGGAGCCGCTGTATGAGTGGATCGACGTCCGGGAGGTCATGTCCGGGCCATCGTCGGAGGACTGATCCGGCGTGATTGACGAATCGACGCGACCGCTGGACGAGGGCGCGCTGCGCGGGCTCGAGCGGGACCTCATTCCCCGGGTGCTCGCGGGCCTGGTCCGGCGCGGCGAGGACTTCGACGCCGCCGAGGACGCGTTGCAGGAGGCGCTGCTGGAGGCGCTGCGGGTGTGGCCCGAGCACCCGCCGCGCGACCCGCGCGCGTGGCTGACGACGGTCGCCACCCGGCGGCTCGTCGACGCCCGCCGCAGCGAGGCCGCCCGTCACCGCCGCGAGGAGGCGACGTACGCCGAGCCGCGAGCGGGCGGGTGTGACATCACCGAGGAGGGCGACGACACCCTCTTTTTGCTCTTCTGCTGCTGCCACCCCGATCTCGCGCCCGCCTCCCAGGTGGCGCTGACCCTGCGCGCCGTCGGCGGCCTCACCACCCGGGAGATCGCCGACGCCTTCTACGTTCCGGAAGCGACGGTGGCGCAGCGGATCAGCCGGGCCAAGCGCGTCCTTATCGGCCCGCCCGCCCGCCGCCTGTGCCAACCCGGCGACCTCGCCGTCGTGCTGCGCGTGCTCTACCTCGTCTACACGGCCGGGCATACTGGCCCGCGGATACCGTCCCGCCCCCCCGACCTGGCCGACGAGGCGATCCGGCTCGCCCGCCAACTCACCCTCGCCACCGAGGAACCGGAGGCGCGCGGGCTGCTCGCGCTGATGCTCCTCAACCACGCCCGCCTCCCGGCGCGACTGGACTCAGAGCGTCGCATCGTCACGCTCGACCGGCAGGACCGCGGCCTGTGGGACACCCGCGAGATCGCCGAGGGCGTGCGCGTCCTGCAGTCGGCGCTCGCGCTGCAGCGTCCGGGCCGCTACCAGGTCGAGGCCGCCATCGCCGCCCTACACGACGACGCGGCCAGCGCCGAGGAGACCGACTGGCCGCAGATCCTCGCCTGGTATGACGACCTGGTCGCCCTTACCGCCGATCCGGCGCACCGGGACCCCGCCGCCGTGCTGGGTCGCGCGGTCGCGGTCGGCCACGCGCTCGGTCCCGCCGCGGGCCTGCGCGAGACCGACCGGCTGCGCGACGTACTCGGCGACCGCCACCGCTGGCATGCAGTCCGCGGCCACCTGCACGAGCTCGGCGGCGATCTGCCGGCCGCCGGCGCAGCGTACGCGGAGGCCGCCCGGCGGGCGACGAACGTCGCCGAGCGCGACCACCTGGTCCGTCAGGCCGCCCGCGCCCGGGCCGGCAAGTGATCGTCGTCAACCTGCTCACGTACTCTGGCTACTACGACGTGGCCCTGCGTGACTTCGGATTGATGCTCGGCGCGCTTACGCTCGCGCGGCTCGCCAGCATCTTTGATCCACCCGGGCTGCGCGTTCGCGACCGGGATCGATGACACACCGGGCCGCGACGTTGGACGGCCCGGTCGCCTTGAAGGCCGGGGCCGGGAGGAGTAGCGTCAGTTTCGTGCCCGGTTGACGTTGACCGCTTCCATACGCCGCCTACCCTCGACCGCCGCCTTCTGATCGGCGGCAGGGGGGCGCGCCGATCGGCGAGCGCGAGCTCACCACTACGGGCGCGCTCACCCCGCCGCCGTGCGAGGGTGGTCCGCCGTGACCGCCCGTCAGGCGCTGTCCGTATCGATCACCACCCTAACCGTTCCCGGAGGACGGGTCTCGGCGATCTCCAGGCCCTGGTCGAATTCGGTCAGCGGCAGACGGTGCGATACCCAGGCGCCGGCGTCGAGGTGCCCGCCGCGCGCCAGGTCGATCACCGCGGCGAGATCGTCCAAGCTGGAGGCGTAGGCGCCCACGATCTGAAGCTCGTGGGCCATGAACGCGCTCGAGACCTCCAGCGTGAGCATCGAGTCGACCACCGACCCGAGCACCAGCCGCCCCCCGCGGCGCAACAGCGCCACCCCCACCGCCGGCGCATCCGCCTGGCCGCTGAAGTCGATCACCGCGTCCATGCGCCCCGCGCTGTGCCGCAGGGCTCGCGCAGCGCCGTCCAGGCCCTGGTGGACCTCGACGCCCAGCGCATGGACCCGCTCGGCACTGGCCTCGCTGCGGACCACGGCGGCCAGATGCAGGTCGGGATCAAGGGCTCGCGCGACCCCCAGCACGCCGCTGCCCAGACCGCCGGCCCCGAGCACGCACATCGCCCCGCCGCGCGGCACACCGGCTAGCCGCACGGCGTTGTGAGCGGTGGCGGCCGCGTCGGCGAGCAACGACGCCGCGGCGGGCTCGATACCGTCGGCCGGCAGCATCCGCGCCGCCGGCCACACCACGGTCTCGGCAAAGCCGCCGGGGTCGTGGAAGCCGAGCGCCCGTACCGAATCGCAGCGCTGGTCCTCCCCGCGCAGGCAGCCCGCGCAGTGCCCACACGGCGCCAGCGGGTGCAGGACGGCAAGGTCTCCCACCGCCACCGGGGCATCGAGCGCGTTGACCTCCTCGACGATTCCGGCGACCTCATGGCCGGGCCGGACCGGATAGGAGGCGCCGCGGGGGAGCACCATGCCCCGCAACAGGTGCAGGTCGGTGGCGCAGAGCCCGCAGGCCAGCACCCGCACGCGGGCAAAGCCTTCCGGCGTCTCCGGCTCGGGCCCGTGGCGCAGCCGTGCCGCGCCCTGGTCCATCTCGACGTAGCGCAAGCTTCTCAGCGCCTCTCGGCGCCCACGCGCCTGCAGATCCCCGCCACCTCTTCGCCGATCACGCGCGCGAGGATATACAGTCGCGGCCGCGCTCAGCGGCCCAGCAGCTCTCGCGCGACCGTCATCTTCTGGACCTCGGCGGTGCCTTCCTCGAAGCGTTGCGCGCGCGCATCGCGGTACACGCGCTCGATTTCGGTCGATGAGAAGTACCCGAGCCCGCCGTGCACGTCGAGCGCGGCATCGGTTACGCGCTGGAGCATGGCGCCCGCGAACAGCTTGGCCATCGCCGACTCGCGGCCGGCGTCGCGACCGCTCTCCCAGGAGCGAGCCGCCTGCATGACCAGCGCCCGCGCGGCCTCGAGATCGGTGGCCATCTCGGCGAGCCTGAACGCGATCGCCTGACGCTCGGCGAGCTTGCGCCCGAACGTCTCGCGCGTCTGGGCATAGGCGACGGCCAGCTCGAGGGCGCGGCGGGCCAGGCCGACGCAGGTCATGGCCAGCGAAATCCGGCTCGGCGCCAGAAAGCCGCCGAGCGCCACTCCCAGCCCCTCGCCCTCCCGCCCGAGCCGGTTGGACACCGCCACCGGCGCCTGCTCGAAGACCAGGTGCGCGTGATCGGTGCCGCGCAGGCCCATCGAGTCCGCCATCACACGTGCCGTCACACCAACGCCGCGCGGGGGCACCATCAGCGCCAGCGTGCCCTCCGCTCCCCGGGTCCCCTCCACTCGGGCGATCACCAACAGGTAGTCGGCGACCGTTCCGAACGTGATCAGGTGCTTCTCGCCGCTCAGGTAGTAGGTCTCGCCATCTCGCACGACGCTGCAGCGCAGATCCGCCCCGGTGCCGGCGTTGGGCTCGGTCAGCGCGAAGGCGACCTTCAGCTCCCCGGCGATCATCGGCCGCAGGAACCGCTCGCACTGCTCGCCGTCGGCGGCGGCGGCGACCGGTCGCCAGATCCCGTTGGTGACGTGAACGATCATCCGCAGTGACCCGTGCGCCATCGAGAACAGCTCGAGCAGCTCCAGATAGCGGGTCAGCGGCAGGCCGCGGCCGCCGTGGTCGGTGGGCGCCGCCAGCCGGAGGTAGCCGCGATCGCGAAGCTCGTCCCACAGCTGCATCGGCACCTGGTGCTCGCGCTCGATCCGCTCCGCCCATTGCTCCCCCGCGCCCTCGACGTAGGCGCGGACCTCTTGTTTGAGCGCGCCGAAGGCGGCCTCATCGTCGGCGCTCACCTGCAGCTGGGTCACGAGTCCTGGCCGGGGTACAGCGAGTACGGAAACCGGGTCAGCAGCTCGCAGCCGTCCTCGGTGACGAGCAGCAGATCCTCGAACCTCACGCCCCCGACGTCGCGCTGCCACAGCCCGGGCTCGACGGCGAGCACGTCGCCCGCGACCAGCGGCTCGTGACCGGCCCGCCCCAGGGCGGGCGCCTCGTGGACGCGCAGCCCCACCCCGTGCCCGAGCGAGAACTGAAAGCCCTCGCTGGGATCGTCGCCTGGGCCGGTGCGCTGCGTCCGGTAGCCCTCGGCCTCGAACAGCTCACAGCAGCGTTCGTGGAGCTCGTGGCCGCTCACGCCGGGACGGACCGCGGCCCGGGCCTCGTCGAGCGCCCGGCGGACCAGTCTCTCCTGGCGGCGCACCTCAACCGGCGGCTCGCCACCGACCACGAAGGTGCGCGTCATGTCGGCCCAGCAGCCGGACTCCTGGTCGCACGGCCAGAGGTCGATCTCGATCGGCAGCCCGGCCGGCAGCGGCCCGTGCCCGGGCTCGTGCCCGGTGCCCTGCCAGACCGAGGCGACGATCACGTCGGGCGGCATCAGCGCTCCCCGCTCCCAGGCGGTATCGCGAATCGCGCCTCGAAGCAGCTCCGCGGTAAGCGGGCTACCGTTGAGCCGCAGCGAATTCCCATCAACTCGCGCTTGCTCCAGCAGCGAAGCCGCCACCTCCATCGCCGCCTCGGCCGCCAGCTGCGCGCGGCGGATCCCGGCCAGCTCGTGCGGAGACTTACGCCGTCGTCGCCCGGTTACGGCCAAGTCATCGACGCGTAAGGCGATCCCATCCGAGCGCAGGCGTTCCGCGACCGCCAGCGGGAAGTCGAAGTCGACGATCGCCTCGGTGAGGCCGGTTCGCGCCGCCGCGCGCGAGGCCAGCTCGAGGCGTACCTGGCTGCGATTCAGACCGCGCCCCAGCAGCTCGCGCAGCCCCAGCTCGTCGATGTCGAGCAGCTCGGCATCCGGGCGGCAGCTGGCCAGGCGCTGTCCCTCCAGCGTCGAGGACATGATCCATGTGCGACCCCCGGCCTCGGCGTACAGAAACGGATCGACGATCGCCATCGGCACCTCGTGGCGCAGCGCCGCGGAGTGTTCGGTGTCGCCGTACAGCAGCAGGGCGGTCACGTCACACGGCCCGGGGGGACGGGAGGGTTGCAGTCGACCATCAGCCGCCACCCTAGCGACACGTGGGGGCCGCCGGATCCGCGCAACTTCGTCTCGGACGCCGGTTTTAGTCCGATGACTCAAACCCAAGGGAGGCAGCATGAAGCGCGCAACGAAGCTGGTTGTCGCCGCGGTCGGGCTCGCGGCGACGATCACGGGGGTAGCAGTCGCAGCGTCGTCGCCTACCGTTTCAACCCGTCCGGCGACCAGGATCAGCAAGTTCGGGGCAAGGCTGAACGGAGTCGTAAACCCGAACGCGAGCCGCACCGGCTACGTGTTCGACTACGGGGTCACCAGCGCCTACGGGCTTGTCACCACGGGGCACTCCGCCGGTCGGGGTACCAAGCCGATCCGCGTCGGTGTGGGTGTCGGCGGACTCGTGCCCGGGACCATCTACCACTACCGGATCGTGGCCCTGAGCCGGTTTGGTACGGCCGTTGGCGCCGATCACAGATTCAAGACCAAGGGACCGCCTCCGCCGGGTGTCGTCACCGGGCCGCCGGTGACCGTCGGCAAGACGACCGCCACGGCCACCGGCACTGTCAGCACCAACGGCGCCGCGACCACCTGGACCGTCCAATATGGACCGTCGACGGCCTACGGCTTCCAGACGATCGGTCAGCTGATTCCCAACTCGCCGACCCCGACGCCGGTCTCGGTTGCGCTCTCCGGCCTCGCCCCCCGGACGCTGTTTCACTACCGGCTCGTCGGCCTCCACGGCTTGCGCGTGGTCTCATACGGCGCCGACGCGACGTTCTACACCGAGCCGCTGAAGCGGCCCAAGCCACGCCTGACGACCACGACCACGCCGTCGCGAGACCGGCACCGGCCGTTCGTGTTCACGACCACCGGCGGCCTGCACGGATTCAGCTGGATGCCGGCCAGCGTGCGGTGCACGGGCAGCGTTGGTCTTCGCTACTTCCGCGGGCGGCGTCAGATCTCGTTCGCGCTGGTGCCGGTGAGTCCGAACTGCACCTTCGCGGCCCAGGCGCGGTTTCGCCATCTCCGAGGGCGCGGTCTGAGGCCGGTGCGGATCAAGATCTCTTTCCGGGGCAACGGATACCTGCGCCCGGTCTCTCACACCCACACGGTGATCGCAGGCTAGCGCGACGAATCGGGCTCTCGGTCGCGGTGGCCGGGAGCCCGCCTGTGGGTGGGTAGGCTTGCGCGCCATGCGTGCTAGCGGGCCGCGCGTGTCGCGCGCCGAGATCGTGCTGCTGGCGGCGCTGGCGGCCTGGACACTGTTTCCGGTCGCGCTGCTGCTGATCCACGCTTCCCAGACGCACAGCACGTTCACCGGTGCCGATGGCCTGATCGGGGCCGACGGCGTGCTCGGCGCCGATCAGCTCCAGTACCTGGCGTGGGCGCGCGATGCCGGCACACACGGTCTCGCCTCGGACCTGTTCACACTGGCTCCGAACGGTCACGTCTACCTCGAACCGCTGTTTACGATCACCGGGGTGCTGTGGCGGGTCGGCCTCTCGTTGCCGTGGGCCTACCTCGTGTGGAAGCCGCTGGCCATTCTGGCGCTGTTCTTCGGAGCCCTCGCCTGGGCCGGGCGTGCCTTCGCCGACGAGCTGGGCGCGCGGGCCGCCGCGGTCACGCTGGCCTTGTTCCTCTACACGCCGCTGACGGCGCTCTTCAGCTGGGCAAAGCTCGGCAGCGGACCGTTTCGCTTTCATCTGTATCTGCTTGGCTCCGAGCTGCTGGCCGCCAGCAAGGTATGGGGTTACGTCCCGAGCGCGTTTGCGCTGGCGCTGGTGCCGATCGCGCTGCTGGCGGTTGAGCGCGCGCTCGATCCGCAGCCCGGCGGGGGCCCCCGGCGCGGCTCGGAGCTCGGTGCTCGCCGCCCGCTGAGCCCGTTTCTGGCCAGCGGCCGAGCGCGCCGGCCGGCGCGGCCCTTCAGCGCTGCAGGGCCGCTGCTGGTGGCGGCGCTGGCGGCGCTGGTGGCCTCGTGGCTGCATCCCTGGCAGGGCATCACCCTGATCGCCATCTTCGCGGGACTCGCGCTGTGGCGCCGGATGCGCGGCTCGCTGACGCTCGCCCTACCCGCGCTCGGCGCCGCCCTCCCGCTTGGCTACTACTACCTGCTCAGTCACACCGACCACGCCTGGAAGCTCGCCTCCAACTACGAGATCATCTCGCGTCTCCCGGCGCTCGTCCTGCTCGCCGGTCTCGGTCCGCTGGCACTGATCGCGGTCGCGGGATTCACCAGGCCCCGTGGGGTGGTGTTCGAACAAGCGCTGCTCCTGTGGATCGCCGGCTGCTTTTTGACCTATTTCGTGAACGACGCCTTCGCTCCTCACGCCCTTCAGGGTCTGAGCTTCCCGTTTGCCGTGCTCGCCGTTCGGGCCTGGCAAAGGCTGCGCCTCCCCGTCGCGCTGGGGGTCGCTGCGGTGGCGCTGGTGACTATTCCGGGGCTCGCCTACGACGCGCGCAAGATCATCAAGGTGACGCGCTCACAGACCGTGCAGTACTACCTGCCGAGCTCCGACGAGCAGGCACTGGAGTGGGTCGCGAGCCGCGCTCCGGCCGGTGGTGTGCTGGCGCCCACCCCGTTCGCGATCGTGGTCCCGTCCCAGACCGGGCGCGCCGTTTGGGTCGGCCACGGGTACTGGAGCCAGGACTACTCGGCCCGCGCCCAGCAGGCCGACTCGCTGTTCAGGGGGCACATGGCACCGGCCCGGGCGCGCTCGTTTGTGCTCGCCACCGGCGCTTCGGTGCTGGTCTCCGACTGCAAGCACCCGGCCGACCTGACGGCGAAGCTGCGACCGCTGCTGGCCTCGGTTCACCGCTTCGGCTGCGCCGCCGTCTACGTGCTGGCGCCGGGCCGGTCAGCGAGGCGATAGACGAACCGAAGGCCAGACCAGGTGGCGTCGATCGCGCACACCTTGTTGTCGACCAGTCCAGCGGCCAGTCCGAGCTCCCGCACCGCGTGCTCGCCGAGATCGGTCTTAATGCCCGAGGCGCGCTTTGGCCAGGCCAGCCACAGCCCGCCCGCGGGCGTCAGCGCGCGCGTGAGCGCCGGGAGCCGGCGTCCCAGCTCGGCCTCGACCACGTGGAAGGAGACGATCACGTCGCAGGGGGCACGCAGGCGGCGGCGGACGGTGACGCCCCCGGGAAGCTCGCCCAGCCGATCCTCAAAGCCCTCCGGCGCGCCGACCAGGGCCAGGCGGTCGCCCGAGCTGATCCCGAGCTTGCGCGCCAGCGGCGTGCCTGAATATCCGGCGGTGCCCGCGCTCACAGCCGCGCCTGGCCGGCCACGTCGGCGATCACCTTGGACAGCTGGCTCCCCTGCCAGGCGATCGGGGAGCGCCCGGGCTCGTCGGTGATCAGGCGAGCGCCGCCGATCGCGGCCGCGTAGGCCTCGCCGACGGTCCGCGGGTGCCCGGGGTCGGCCTCGTCATCGCTGGCCACCACCGCGGTCGGGACGGTGATCGCCGACAGCTCCGAGATCGCTCCGAAGGGATGCGAGCGCGGCACCGCAGCCAACGCGTCGGCGACCGCCTCCGGGTGCTCGTGCAGGGCCATCCGTTGGCGGATCACCCTGAGCACCGTCTCTCGCCACCGCTCGGGCACCGCCGGCTCCCCATAGGCCTCGACGAAGCCCTCGACACCCCCCGCGCGCAGCCCCTCGGACAGCGCATCCCAGCGCGCCAGCCGGTCTGCGCTGTGGCTGGCCTCGCCCTCGTAAGCGGGGGTTACCAGCACCAACCCGCCCACGCGCTCAGGGTGCGCCAGCGCCAGCCACAGGAGCGTGTGGGCCCCCATCGAAGCCCCCGCGAGCACGGCCCGGTCCACCCCGGCCCAGTCGAGCACCGCCTCGAGATCCCCGCCGAGCTGCTCGTAGCCGTACTCCTGGGGGCGCGGCGCCGGCGATGAGCGGCCGTGTCCACGGGCGTCGTAGGAGATCACCCGGTGCCCGCCGCGCTCAAGCGCGCTGGAGCCCATCACCACGTAGCGCCGGGTTGCGGTCAGGCCGTGGAGCAGCACGATCGGCGGCCCCTCCCCCGCCTGCTCCCCGGACAGCCTCACCCCGTCGCGCTCGATCTCAAACTCGGCCATGCCGGCTGTGTACATGATCGCGAGCGAACGTGCTCGGGCCCGTGGCTAACATCAAACCCGATGGACGTAACCGAAACCAACTTCCAGACAGCCGTTCTCGACCGGTCGCGCACGGTGCCCGTGGTCGTCGACTTCTGGGCCGAGTGGTGCGGGCCCTGCCGCCAGCTTGGCCCGGTGCTCGAACGTGCCGTGGCCGAGCGCGCCGGCCAGGTGGAGCTGGCCAAGATCGACGTCGACGCCAACCCGATGCTCGCGCGCACGTATGGGATCCAGAGCATCCCGGCGGTCAAGGCATTCCGCGATGGGGCGGTGGCGGCCGAGTTCGTCGGCGCTCAGCCGCCGGTGGCCGTCGAGAGCTTCCTCGACGAGCTCCTCCCCTCCGAGGCCGACGAGCTGGTCGCCCACGGCGACGAGGCATCGCTGCGGCGAGCCGTCGAGCTCGAGCCCACGCGGGCCGACGCCGCGCTGCCGCTGGCCCGGATCCTGTACGCCCGCGGCGATCAGGAGGGTGCGCTGGCCGTGCTCAAGGAGGTCCCGGGGAGCTTCGCGGCCTCCGGACTGGCCGCGCGCATCGAGCTCGAGCAGGCCGGCGCGGCGCCGGAGCTGCAGCGGGCCTTCGCGGCCCTGGACGCCGGCGAGCACGAGCGTGCGCTCGAGCTTCTCATCGGCTCGCTGTCCAGCGCCGACGGCTCACGGGACGACATCAGGCGGGTCGTTGTCGGCATCCTCGACGAGCTCGGCGTCGACAGCCCGCTGGCCCGCGACGCCCGCCGTCGGCTGGCCGCCGCGCTGTACTAGAGAGCGGTTTTCACCGGAGCGTCAGCGAGAGCTGCTGCGCGACCTCGGGGCCACGAGCTTCAAGGCCGGCGACGCGCACCCCGAGCAGACGCACCGGCCGCGGTGGCGAGAACCGCCGCAGCAGCTCCAGCGCCACCGCCCCTACGCGATCGGCCGAGCCGACCGCCTCGGGAAGCGTGCGCGCTCGCGTATGGGTCGAGAAGTCATCGAGTCGGACCTTGATCCCAACCGTGCGTCCCCGACGGTCCTGACGCGCCAGCGCTTCGCACAGCTCCCCGACCAGACGCTCGAGGATCGGCTCGAGCGCTCCGAGCCCGGTGACGTCGTGGTCGAACGTCGTCTCCCGCGACTCGGAGATCACCTTACGCTCCTGGGTCACGGGCGAGCCGTCCTCGAACCGCGCGCGGCGCTGGAGCTCGGGGCCGAGCCTGACGCCGAAGCGCCCTGTCAGCTCGGGTAAGGGCGCCGCGGCCAGCTGGCCGAGGGTGCCCAGCCCGCACCGCCGCAGCCGCTCAGCGGTCTTGGGCCCGATCCCCGGGATCAGCCCGCAGCTCTCGGTCGCGAATCGCCTCCGGGCCTGTTCGCTTGTCAGCACCACGAAGCCGCGGGGCTTTTCGGCGTCGGAGGCGACTTTTGCCACCAGCTTGTTGGGTCCGATCCCGATTGAGCAGCCGAGCGAGGTGTGCTCTTCGATCGCCCGCGCCAGCCGCCGCATGGCGGCGTGCGGCGCCGGCAGGCCGGTGAGGTCGAGATAGGCCTCGTCGAGGCCGACGACCTCGACCGTGTCGACGCACGCCCGGACGAGCGTCATCACCTCGTGCGAGACCTCGCGGTAGTAGGCGAAGTCGGGCGTCAGACAGACGCCGTGGGGGCACAGCCGCCGGGCTCGGGCCGCCGGCATCGCCGAACCGACGCCAAAGCGCCGGGCCTCGTAGGAGGCGGTCGTCACCACCGCTCGCGGCCCGGTGCCGGCGACGATCACCGGCAGCCCCCGCAGCTCCGGCCGCCGTCGCAACTCGACCGAGACGTAGAACGCGTCCATGTCGAGGTGAGCGATACAGCGATCCGCCATCGCCGCGGAGGCTAGGTGAACCGTCAGACGTTCGCCGGGCCCGCTTCTATCGGGTCGACCACACGGTGCCCACGCCGCCGAAATGCAGCGCCGCGGCGACGTTCTGGTTGAAGTCCCACGTACGCCCGGCGATGAACGGACCACGGTCGTCGACTCTGGCGGTCACGCTGCGCCCTCCATAGCGGAAGCGCACCTTGGTGCCGCACGGAAGGGTCTTGTTGGCGACACCCAAGCCGGCGTGAAAGCCGCAGGCCGTGCCGGCCGCGTCGTTGTACCAGGAGGCGACGCTCTCGTGGTAGACGGTCAGCAGGCCGGCGAGCGCCAGGGCGCGCGCGTTGCTGCGGTCTCCGTCGAAGCGCACTCGCAGGCGGCGCTGTCGCCCGGTGGCGGCGAAGAACCGCAGCGCGAAGTGACCGGTGGCGCCGGTGCGACCGGTGGCGAGCGTGCGCCAGCCGTCGCTGCGGTGGCCTTCCAGACGGACCTTCCGATGAGCCCGCCCCGGCACCAGCCTGCCGGCGATGACAACGCGATCGCCGCTAAGAGCGTCCACTGGTCTCCGCGCCACCTTGAACCGTGCCGCCACGCTCACGGCCACAGGAGCGCTGGCGATCGTTCCGGCCGGACTCGTCGACCAGCTGGAACTGACCGCCTGCCCGATCGCGGGCGTGGGGGCGTCGATCACGCGAACGAAGCCCGAGCGGCGTAGTCCGTTGTGGAGCGTGAAGCTGCCATTCGCGCCGATGCGCGTGCTGGCCAGGTAATGCCAGGCCGCCTGTCTGTTGGGCGCCGTCTCCAGGATCGCGAAGTGACCTGCCTCCGAGGCGGGCGCGGTGCCGGTGATCGTGACCGCGTGACCGAGATGGGCTCGCCGCGGCGTCACACTGGCGTGAAGCGATGAGACGGGGATGGCGCCGTTTGTGTTGGAGGCGACCGCGCCAGTCAGCGCCAACGCCGAGGCGGGGACAGCCAGCATGATCGCTGCAATTGCCACATGTAATAAGCGCGTCTTGCGCAACTTGAGTCTGGGCCTCAAACCGAGGACCTCCTGAGTGAGCTCGACCGGGGGCCTACGGGGTTAGCTGACGGGCTCGCAGGCCCCAGAAAGCGCCTTCACGCGCCCTTCCTGGTGCTCGCTACGGGCGCAGCTGGTGGGCACCAGGCGTCCGATTCGCCCCGGCCGGCGGGAACAGATGACCGCTCGGCAGATGGGTCCCCCGCTCGCTCCCGCATCGTGCAGGAGCGATTAGGCAGGTCGGTTTTGGAATCCGCGGCACGGTAGGAGAACTTTCCGGAGCCTTATGTGAGCTTCGTCACACAAGATCAAGCCTGCAAGAATCAGGCACATGACCAACACGGACCGTCTGACGGCCCTTGACAGCTCGTTTCTGCACCTCGAGCGCCCCGCCGCCCACATGCACGTCGCCGGCTGCATGGTGTTCCTCGGCCAGCCGCCCACCTATGACCAAATGGTCGCTGAGATCCTCGCGCGGCTGCACCTGGTGCCGCGCTACCGCCAGCGTCTCGCCTTCGTACCGCTCAACCAGGGCCGACCCGTATGGGTGGACGACCCGCACTTCAACGTCCGCTTCCACGTCCGTCACACAGCCCTTCCCCACCCCGGCGGCGATGCCCAGCTCCGGCGCCTCGCCGGACGCGTCTTCTCGCAGGCGCTCGACCGCAGTCGGCCCCTGTGGGAGCTGTGGCTCGTTGAGGGCCTCTCCGGCGACCGCTTCGCGGTGTTGTCCAAGACCCACCACGCGCTCGTGGACGGGATCTCGGGCGTCGACATCGTGAGTGTCATGTTCGACTCCTCGCCGGATCCGATGCCGGTCTCCGCGCCGGAGCAGGAGTGGATTGCACGCCCGCTGCCCAGCAGCGCCCAGCTGCTTGCCGACGCCCTGCTCGAGCGTGCGACGGTCCCGGCGGAGATCGTCCGCGGCGCCAGGGCGGTGCTGCGGGGGCCAAAGCAGGTCGCGACGCGTCTCGGGCGGGCGCTGGGCGGCGTGGGTGCGATGGCCCGCGCCGGGCTTGCGGTCGCGCCTTCGAGCCCGTTCAACGTGAGGATCGGGCCGCACCGGCGCTTTACCTGGGTGCGAGCCGATCTGGGGCAGTTCAAGGCGATCAAGAACTCGCTCGGCGGGACGGTCAACGACGTCGTGCTGGCGGCGGTCGCGGGAACGCTCGGTCGTTATCTGAGGCTTCACGGCGAATCCACCGACGAGCTCGTGCTCAGAGCCATGGTGCCGGTGTCGATCAGGGCCGACGTCGAACGCGGCGCGCTGGGAAATCGCGTCGCCGCCATGTGGGCGCCGCTGCCGGTCGGGATCACCGACCCCATCCAGAGGCTGCTGGAGATCTCCGAGCAAATGGCGGGTCTCAAGGAGTCCGGCCAGGCTGTCGGGGCCCAGGTTGTGGCGCAGCTGTCGGGTTTTGCGCCACCCACGATCATGGCCCAGGCGGCCAGGCTTCAGGCGCGCCAACGCCTGTTCAACGTGGTCGTGACCAACGTGCCCGGCCCGCAGTTTCCGCTCTACCTGCTCGGGCGACAGATGGAGGCCGCTTACCCGATGGTCCCGCTGGCCGAGAACCAGGCGCTCGGGATCGCGATCATGAGCTACAACGGGCAGCTCAACTTCGGCCTCAACGCGGACTACGACGCTGTCGGCGACCTCGAGGTGCTGGCCGACGAGCTGCGGGCCTCGATTGACGAGCTCGCGCAGGCCGGGGGCGCGGCCATCGTCGAGAGCGCTCCCGAGAGGCCCGTGCCCACCACGGGCTGAGACCGACCCCCAATCGCGGATGGGCGGCGATCGCAGATGACGCTGCTGGAGCGCCTCGCGATCGTGCTGGTGTCGCTGGCGATCGCGATCGCCATAATCGTGCTGCTGTCAGGGGGGCCGCTCAGTGGCCGCGACAATCCCGGATTGTCGGGCCCGGTCAACCAGATCGGCCTTGCCTTCCGCGATTTGGGAGACGCTCACCTCAAGCGCGGCGCCCAGCCTTCGCGCTATGACTCCGATCCGCCCACCAGCGGCCCCCACGTTCCGGTGGCGATCCGACACGACCGCGCGGTCATCTCCGACAATCAGCTGCTGCAGGCGCTCGAGCTGGGCAACGTGGTCGTGATGTACGGCACCCGCGAGCCTCCGCTGGCTCTGGGGCGGCTGGCCGGGTCGATCGCGGCGCCCTTCACCCCGGCGCTGGCGGCCGCGGGGCAGGCCGTGATCCTCGCCCGGCGCCCGGGAACACGGGGGCTGATCGCGCTGGCCTGGACCCACCTGCTGCATGCCAGGAGCGCGACCGACCGGCGGCTGCGCGCCTTCATCCTGTTCTGGCTCGGTCGCGGTGCGCCGCAGTCCCATAATTGAACGTGTATGCCTGATCCATTGAAGCTCGCCCTTTGCCAGATGGACGCGACCGTCGGTGACATCGCCGGGAACGAGACCAAGATCGTGGATGGGCTGCACGGCGCGCTGAGCGCCGGCGCGCAGCTGGTCCTGTTTCCCGAGCTCGCCATCACCGGGTATCCGCCCGAGGACCTGCTGCTCAAGGAGCACTTTCTCGCCGACGCGCGCGCGGCGCTGGAGCGAATCGCCCAGCGAACCGACGGGATGGTGGCGCTGGTCGGATTCCCCGACCTCGCCGATGACGTCTACAACGCCTGCGCGGTGCTTGCCGGCGGCAGGGTGCAGGCCGTCTACCACAAGGTGTTCTTGCCCAACTACGGAGTATTCGACGAGCAGCGCTACTTCCAGTCGGGGGACGGCGGGGCGCTGATCGAGCTCGATGACCTGATCATCGGGCTGACGGTCTGCGAGGACATCTGGGAGCCCGGGCCGCCCGCGTCCGACGAGGCACTCGCCGGCGCGACGCTGCTGGTCAACATCTCTGCCTCGCCCTACCACATCGGCAAGGGGTCCGAGCGCGAGCGGATGCTGATCCAGCGCGCCCGCGACAACGTCGCCGCGGTCGCGTTCTGCAATCTTGTCGGCGGCCAGGATGAGCTCGTGTTCGACGGCCATTCGCTGGTCCTCGACCACGAGGGAGGGGTCCTCGCGCGCGGCAGGCAGTTCGCCGAAGAGCTGGTCGTGGCCACCGTTGACGCAGCCGGACCCCGAGCGGTCAGGCTCCGCGACCCTCGCCTGCGCGCCATCAACCACCGGTTCCAGCCGAATGTCCGCTTGATCGCGCACCTCGATGCCGTGCAGCCGCCGGACGGGCAAGGCTCGCGGCCGTTGGGTGGCCCCGTCGCCGAGCCGCTTGATCGCTGCGCCGAGGCGTATGCGGCGCTCGTCTTGGGACTGCGCGATTACGTCGAGAAGAACGGCTTCGAGCACGTGGTCATGGGCCTCTCCGGCGGGATCGACTCCGCGCTGGTGGCCGTGATCGCCGTCGACGCGCTGGGGCCCGAGCGGGTGTCCACGGTCGTGATGCCGTCGCCTCATTCCTCCGACGACACGCAGGCCGACGCGCGTGCCCTGGCCGCGAGGCTCGGTGTGGAAGCCCGCGAGCTGCCGATCGCCGACACGATGACCGCCTACGAGGCGACCCTTCAGGACGTTTTCGCCGGCCTTGAGCAGGACCTGACCGAGGAGAACCTGCAGGCGCGGATCCGCGGCAACCTGCTGATGGCGCTCTCGAACAAGTTCGGCTGGCTCGTGCTGACGACCGGCAACAAGTCCGAGATGGCCGTCGGCTACTCCACGCTGTACGGGGATAGCGCAGGCGGCTTTGCCGTGATCAAGGATTGCCCCAAAACGCTCGTCTACGAGCTCGCGCGGTACCGCAACGCCGGTCAAGAAGTCATCCCTCAGTCGATCATCGACCGCGCCCCCAGTGCCGAGCTGCGTCCCGGCCAGCGCGACGCCGACTCGCTGCCGCCCTACGACATGCTCGACCCGATCCTGCAGGGCTATATCGAGGACGACCTCGGGCGCGAGGCGCTGGTCCTGCGCGGCTTCAGCGAGGAGGACGTCGATCGGGTGATCGCGCTCGTCGATCGCGCCGAGTACAAGCGCCGCCAGGCGCCGCCGGGGATCAAGATCTCGGTCAAGGCGTTCGGCCGCGACCGCCGGGTACCGATCACCAACCGCTACGGCGGTTAGCGGGGGTCCTAGCGTAGCCGCAGCTCGGCGGGTCTCTCCCGGACCGCGACCGTCACCCGGGTCAGCGCGCACAGCCGCCCGGCGTCGTTTGACAGCTCGACCTCCCACACCCAGGTCGTGCGGCCTCGATGTCGAGCTTGGGCCGAGGCGTTGATATTGCCATCGGTGATCGGGCGCAGGAAGCTCGTTTGGTTGGAAAGCCCCATGGCGATATTGCCGTCGGGGATCACCGCCAGCGCCGTTCCGGTGGTGGCCAGGCTCTCGGCGATCGCGGCAAAGATGCCACCGTGAACCAGACCGGCCGGCTGCTTTATCCGATCGTGCACCGCGACCTTGGCGCGCATCAACCCGTCGGCGATCTCGGTCACCTCGAGCCCATAGAGGTGGTCAAATCCCTGGTCGAGCTCGAAGGGCAGGTCCGCGGGCACCCGCGCCACCTTACGCGACCCGCCCCCCGCGGCAATCCCCGCACCCTGCGGCAATCCGGGAGCGGCTCATCTACGCTAGGGCTGCCGATGGCCTCGCTGGACAACCTTCCGCCTGATCAACGCGCGGTGCTGTCGCTCGTGCTCGAGCGCGGGCGCGGCTATGACGAGATCGCGCGCATGCTCTCGATTGACCGGACCGCGGTCCGCGAGCGGGCTCTGGCCGCCTTCGACGCGCTCGGACCGCACACTCAGATCAGCGACCTGCGCCGGGCCCTGATCACCGACTATCTCCTCGGCCAGCTGCCCTCCGCCGTCGCCCAGGAGACCCGCGACCGGCTGGCGACCAATCCGAGCGAGCGTGCCTGGGCCCGGGTGCTGGCCTCCGAGCTCGCTCCGCTGGCCAGCAAGCCATTGCCCGAGATCCCGGCCGCGGCGCCGCGCGCTGATGCGCCGGTCGCCGAACCGGCGACCGTGGCCCCCCACGCGCCCGGGGGAGCCGCCGGCTCGGACGAGGCCGGGCGGGAGGCGGCCGCCGCCGCGCTGGGCACTCCGTCCCCCGACCCCGACGCGCCGCGGAGCTCGCGGGTCGGGGGCATGATTCTGCTGATCGGGGCGGCGCTGGTCGCGGTCGCCGTCGTTCTGGTCATCGTGCTCTCTTCGGGGGGTAGCTCCAAGGGCTCGCATTCCTCGTCGTCGCTGGCGTCAGGGCCGAGCGCCACCAGCAGCGCAGCGAGCGGTGCCGGAGCGCCGACCACCACGAGCGGCGCTGCGGCGACGACACCGCAGGTCGTGGCCCAGATCAACCTGCTTCCGCCGTCGGGGAACGGCAACGCCGCCGGGATCGCCGAGGTGCTCAAGGAGGGCGCCACCAAGGGGATCGCGATCGTCGCCCAGCACATGGCGCCGAACACCACAAAGCCGCCCAACGCCTACGCGGTGTGGCTCTACAACTCGGCCGCCGATGCCAAGCTGCTCGGGTTCGTGAATCCGGGCGTCGGCCACAACGGCCGGTTGTCCGCCGCGTCCAGGCTGCCGGCGAGCGCCTCGCACTTCAAGAAGCTGATCGTCACGCTGGAGACCAAGGCGGATCCGCAGACCCCGGGCATGATCGTCCTGTCGGGCGCGCTTACGGGCGTGTAATTCGTGTTGCTCCTTGGCGGTCGGGAACGGGGCAGCGGCCCGCCGCTTGCGCATCGGGGCGCGACTGTGGTTTGGGCGCCAACGACGCGACCAGCGCGGGGCCGCTGCCCCGTTCCCGACCGCTCAGTCATCCCACTCGTGCGCGCCCATGCCGAGCCTCCAGAACTGGGCGCCCGGGGCGGATCCTCACGCAGGAGCCCCAACGAATGCGTAGAGACGCAAGCAACGAGCGGATGCTGGGTGCGTTGGGTGGCTGAGGTATCAGCCACCCAACAACGACCACTCACCCACAGATCCGATCGAGCCCGTCCAGAGCCTCGTCGAGCTTTGAGCCGGTGGCGCGGCGCAGAAAGAAGCCCCCGGTGCGCGAAAAACCCCGCAGCTTTTGGTGCTGGCCGATCGTGACCTCGGTCCCCTCGTCGACCGGCTCGAGCCGGATCTCGATCACCGACTGCTTCAGCACGCGGTCAAACGGCGTGCCGGCGATCTCCTGCTCCCAGGCCCGGGCCCGTGGGGGATCTGACTCGATCACGCGGAAGTCGATCCGCACCGGACGGCCCTTCTTGGTCTTGAACACCTGCGTGAAGCGATCGGGCTGGACTCCCTCCATGCGCGTCACCCCCGGCCACCAGCGGGGCATGTGGTGGGGATCTGCGATCAGCTCCCAGATCTTTGGCTGGCCGGCCGCGAAGATGCGGCTGCGCTGTGCGGTCGGCATATGTCAGCTCGAATACTCGATCAGGGCGTACACCGGATGCGGCGCCAAACGGGCGCGCCCTCCCAGGAAGCTCAGCTCGAGCAGAAATGTGCACCCTAGGATCTCGGCGCCGAACTTGACGACCAGGTCGCACAGCGCGCGGGCCGTGCCCCCGGTGGCCAGCAGGTCGTCGTGCACGAGCACCCGGGCCTCCGGAGAAAGCGCATCCGCGTGCACCTCGAGCGCGTCGACGCCGTACTCGAGCGCGTACTCGGCGCTGATCGTCTCCGCGGGCAGCTTGCCGGGCTTGCGCGCGAGCACGAACCCGGCTCCCAGCTCGCGCGCCAGCGCGGCTCCGAGAATGAATCCGCGCGCTTCGGCAGCGATCACGAAATCGACATCCGCGGCGCTGACCAGGCTCGCCAGGCCCGACACGGCGGCGTCCAGCGCCGCGGCATTCAATAGCAGCGGCGTGATGTCGCGGAACACGATCCCCGGGGTCGGGAAGTCCGGGATCTCGCGGATGTGGGCGCGCAGATCCACGGAGGTCACAGGTCGCTCGCTGTCCGGTGAAACGGCTACGTCGCGATCTTGCGCAGGTCGCGGATCAGCAGCAGATGCTTGAGATACGTGGTGACCGAGGCGAGATTTTCGAGCGCCTCGATCGCCTCCTTGCGGCGGTCGGGGTTGCGCGAGCGCAAAGCCGGCGCGAGGATGCTCTGCAGTAGCTGGGCCTCCCGGTCGGCCGAGCTGCGAAACACGCGCAGGTTGCGGCCACCCACGCCGTAGCGGGCGAGCTCTGACACCGCGCGGACGATTTCGCGCTCGGTCTCGTCGTAGTACGGCACGCCACCGCGGGTCTCACCCTTGATCACCCCGAACTCGACCAGCTCCCGCACGAGGCTGGGCTCGGCGCCCGTCTCGTCGACCACGTCGTCGAGCGAGTAGAGCGCTCCGGGATCGCGCACCGAGACAACCGCCCGCCGAAGCCCGCGACGCTCGCCTCCGGGCGCGGCGACGTCGTCCTCTGCCCGGCCGCCCGCCAGTTCCTGACGGATCACCCGAAGTGGCAAAAACTCGTCGCGCTGCAGGCGCAGGATCGTGCGCAGACGCTGGATATCGCTCTGGGTGTAAAGCCGGTAGCCGCCCTGGGTTCGGCGCGGCGCCAGCAGCTTCTGATCTTCGAGGTAGCGGATCTTCGAGATCGAGATGTCAGGGAACTCCTGGTGCAGGGCCTTGCAGACGGCGCCGATGGTGACCGCCTTCTGGCGCGGCCGGTGCCCGTCGGGCTCCGGTGGCTCCTGCAGCAGGACGTCGGGCTTGGTCGCGTCAGTGCTGGCCATCAGCGGCTCAGGAAGGCCAGCTTGTATTTGCCGATCTGAAGCTCGTCGCCGTCGGTCAGCCGGTGCGAGTCGATCCTCCGGCGGTTGACGTATGTGCCATTGAGCGAGCCGCAGTCATCCAGGTAGTAGTCGTGACCGCGACGGACGATCAGGGCATGGTCGCGCGAGACGGTCACGTCGTCGAGGAAGATGTCGCTGTCCGGACGACGCCCGACCGACAGCCGGTCTCCGTCGAGCGGGAAGCTCTCCCCCGCGCGTCCGCCGCCGGCGCGGATCACGAGGGCGGCTCCGCCGGCGACTACATCCTCGAGCTCTACCACCTCGAGCTCCCCCGTCTCGCCGATTTTGTAGGTCGCGGTCGTGGCCCCGGAGGACTGCTCGGAGGCAGCCAGGAAGGCCCCGCACCGCTGGCAGTAGCTGGCGCCGTCATCGTTGGCGAACCCACACTCTGGGCAGTGCTGCGGCATCGGCGGATGCTCAGTCGCTCTCTGCGGCGGGCACCCGCCCAGCCAGAATGTCAGTCAGCTGCTGAACGTCAGCGCCGGAGATGACCAGCTCCCCCGTCTCGTCCTTCTTGCGCAGGCGGTTGACGAGCTCGGCCCGGAGGATGTCGATCTTGCCGTGCAGGATGCGCCGGCGGTAGGAGATCTCCATCTCCTCCTCGGTGAGCTCCTTGATGAGGTCCTTCAGCTCCTGGTCCGTCAGCGAGCCGAGGTCGGGAAACGTATCCATGCGGTCCTCCCCCGCCAATGCGAGGTCGATGTTCGCGTAGCTGTGGCGAGTATAACCCTTGAGTTCAGAGGGTCAAGCTGAGCTTTAGGGTGCGAAGAGCAGTGTCTAGGTGCCGCGCTGGTCACGAATTAGCGCCACCCCCCGCCACACGTACAACGCCGTGGCGGACAAGGACAGAGCCAGCCCGCAGTACAGCATCACCAGCGCCAGCCCGTGCAGTCCGAGCATGGCGAAGAACGGCGCGCCCATCATTGGCGCCACCCCGATCCGCCCGAGCCAGTTGATCCGCAGCTCGAGGCCGCGCTTCAGGGCGTAGCGGCTGAGTGCGAGCATGAACAGCTCACGGGCCACGACGACGATGATCGCCCACCGGGGGAGCAGCGAGAAGTGATAGACGACCACCATTCCCGAGACGATCAGCAGCCGGTCGACGATCGGATCCAGCAGCGCGCCCAGTCGGCTGTACTGGCCCGTCAACCGCGCGGCAAACCCGTCCAGATAGTCGGCCCAGCCGATCACCGCGAACAGGATCGCGGCGAGCGTGTCCTTCCCATCTGGGCTCGACAGCGCCAGCACCAGAAAGACCGGGATCCCGAGCAGGCGGACGAATCCGATCGCGTTGGGAATCGTCCAAGGGTTCAGCGGCTGACTGGACAGGGTCGCCGCCGGCGGCGGACCGGAGCGATCGATCCCGAACAGGCGGCGCTTTGAGATCCGCAAGCCCAAGACCGCTCCGTTCGTCACCGCCGGCTGTGCCTCAGGGAAGCCCGTGCCACAGCTCGGCCACCGCTGGCGCCGCACCCTGCACCGGGACCGCGCGCGACTCACGGCCGCGCCTGATCTGAACCTCTATCTCCTCGGCGGCCAGGGTCCGCCGACCGACGGTCAGACGCAGCGGGCAGCCGAGCAGCTCAGCGTCGGTGAACTTCTCTCCCGGCCCGGCATCCCGGTCGTCGTACAGGGTGTCGAGCCCGGCCTGCTCGAGCTCGGCATAGAGCCGGTCTGCCAGCTCGCGCTCGGGGCTCCCGGGCTTTCCCAGCACGACAAGCTCGACGTCGAACGGAGCGACGGCCCGCGGCCACGAGATCCCCTGCTCGTCGGCGTGCTGCTCGACGGCCGCGGCTGCGGCGCGAGCGGGGCCGAAGCCGTAGCAGCCCATCCATATGAGCTGGCTGTGGCCCGACTCGTCGAGATAGGTGGCTCCAAACGGCTCGGAGTAGCGCGTGCCCAGCTTGAAGATATTTCCGACCTCGATCGCGGGCTCGATCCGGATCGTCGAGCCGTTTACGGTGTCGCCGGCCACCACCGCTCGCACGTCGACGCGTTCGAACTTGAAGTCACGGCCCGGCTCGACACCGCGCAGGTGCGCGTCGAGCTGGTTGGCGCCGGTCACGTATCCGCCCGGCTTCACCGCGGCGTCGAGCAGGATCGGCAGCTCGGTGCCGACCGGTCCGATGAACCCCGGCGGCCCGAGTCTCGCCTCCACCTCCTTGGGTCCCGCGATGCGAAACGGCTGCCCGAGCGTGTTCTGGAGTTTGACCTCGTTGACGCGGTGGTCGCCCCGGACCATCACGAGCCGCATGTCGCCGTCGGAGAGCACGACCGGGAACGCCTTCAGAAGCGCCCCCGAGGGGACTCCGAGCGCGTCTACGACCGCTTCGATCGTCGTCATTCCGGGCGTCGCCACGAGCTCCGGCGCATCCAGCTCGCTCGGCAGCGAGACCGGCTGCGGATCGGCGCTGGCGACCTCGACGTTGGCCGCGTAGCCCGGGGCGATGGCGACGTCGTTCTCGCCCGCCGCACACGGGGCCATGTACTCGTCGGCGCCGTGGCCTCCCATCATCCCCACGTCGGCCTCGACCCGGTACCACTCAAGCCCACAGCGGTCGCACATCCGCGCATAGGCGCCCGCGTGGCGCTCGTAGGCGACGTCGAGCCCTTCGGCGTCGCGGTCGAACGTGTAGGCGTCCTTCATGATGAACTCCCGCGTCCGGAGCACGCCGGCCCGCGGGCGCGGCTCGTCGCGCTCCTTTACCTGGAAGTGGTACAGGACCAGCGGCAGTTCGCGGTAGGACTGGATCGCCGCGGCGACATGGCCGGTGACGATTTCCTCGTGGGTCATCGCTAACACCATGTCGGCGCCGCGGCGGTCCTTGAGCTTGAACAACTCCTCGATCGCGTAGCGCCCGCTGCGCCGCCACGGCTCCGCCGGGTGCAGAACCGGCATCAGCATCTCCTGGCCGCCGATCGCGTTCATCTCCTCCCGAACGATCTGCTCGATCCGCTGGTGGACACGCCAGCCGGCGGGCAGCCAGCTCCACAGTCCAGAGCCGACCTGACGGATCAGCCCGGCTCGCACCATCAGCTTGTGAGACAGCGCCTCGGCGTCCGCCGGAGGGTCGCGCTCGGTGGGCAGAAAGTAGCTCGACAGCCGGGTCATGCCCGCCGAAGCCTACCCGCCGTCGTCCTCCCCCGGCGGCGGGGTATGGTCTGATAGAACGCCGCCAAAATTCCGCCAGCAAAGGAGCCACGCGATGGCCTATTCGGTCCCGGATCTGCCCTACGACTACAACGCGCTCGAGCCGACGATCGACGAAGAGACGATGCACCTGCATCACGACAAGCATCACCAGGCCTACGTCACGAACGCAAACAACGCGCTTGAGGGGACCGAGTGGGCCGACAAGCCAGTTGAGGAGGTTCTCCAGAACCTCGGCTCGCTGCCCCAGGACAAGCAGGGCCCGGTGCGCAACAACGCCGGCGGTCACTACAACCACTCGCTGTTCTGGGAATGGATGTCGCCCAACGGTGGCGGCGAGCCCGGCGGCGCGCTGGCCGAGGCGATCAACTCCGCGTTTGGCTCGTTCGACGATTTCAAGAGCCAGTTCAAGGCCGCGGGCGTGGGGCGCTTCGGCTCGGGCTGGGCGTGGCTGGTCCGCGACGGCTCCGGCCTGGCCATCGTCTCGACCGCCAACCAGGACAACCCGATCTCAGACGGCAAGACGCCGCTGCTCGGCGTCGACGTCTGGGAGCACGCCTACTACCTCAAGTACCAGAACCGCCGCCCGGACTACATCGACGCCTGGTGGAACGTGGTCAACTGGGACAAGGTCGCTGAGGAGTTCTCGGCCGCGGGCGGCTGATCCCGCAGGTCGGACCTGACGGTTGGATAGCGCTGCGCGGGCTACCGGGGGGACCGCGCCTCGGCCTGTACCACCGCGCGCGCTCCAGCCCGCATAGCGGCCCGCGCGCCCCCGCCGAGCAGAGCGGCCTGGGCGCACTCACCCTTCCGCGCGATTCGTGGAAAATCCACACCTGGCTGTTGGATCCTCCACGACCTGCCGCGTCAGCGGGACGGACGTGGAAAATCCGGGCGCCCGGTGCAGATTTTCCACGCTCTGCAGGGGTGAGGTAGACGCCGGGGGAGGCGCCGCGGGTCGGTAGGCGCCGAGGTGGGATAGCCCTCGGTGGCGGGACAGGCGCTGAGCGGTGGTGCGCCGCGCGGTGGCTGGCGCATTCACGCGGCAGTGCTGACCGCGGAGGACGCGAACGGGGCCCCTCAGGCGCGGCTGAAGCGCCGACCCGCGACCGGCGACTGGTCCTCGTCGAGGCGCGCAGGTTGGGGCGCGAGCTTGGCCAGGAGGTCGGAGCCCGCCGCCTCGGCATTGGCAGCCGCAGCCTCATCGTCGGCAGCCGCCGCCTCCATCGCCGCCATCCGCTCGGGGGTCATCGCGGTGGCGTCCTCGTTGTCGGCCAGCCATTCGCGGGCCTCCGCGGCCCGCGCCTCGTCACGCACGACGCGCTGGCCGGCCTCGTAGTAGCGGTCGATTTCCGCGAACAGCTCGTCGACGAGGCGCTCGGTGGGGACCTTCTTCAGCGGCTCGCCGCGGGAGTAGATCATCCCCATGTCCTTGGCCCCGGTGATCCCGAAGTCGGCGTGTCGCGCCTCGCCGATGCCGTTGACCGCGCATCCCAGCACTGACACCTCGATGGGGTCGTCGTAGGCCTGCAGTCTCTGCTCGACCTCGGCCACGACGGTGTCCATGTCGAACTGCAGCCGCCCGCAGGTGGGGCAGGCGATCAGCACGGGACCGCGCTGGCGGAGCTTGAGCGCCTTGAGGATCTCCCAGGCGACCTTGACCTCCTCCTCGGCGTGAAACGTCGACAGCGAGATCCTGATCGTGTCTCCGATCCCGTCGGCGAGCAGCGTCCCGAGACCGACCGCCGACTTCAGCGACCCCGACCACTTCGTGCCCGCCTCGGTGACCCCCAGGTGGAGCGGATACGGGATCCGCTGCGACAACAGGCGGTTGGAGGCGATCGTGTTGGGGACGCTGGTCGACTTCATCGAGACCTTGAAGTTCTCGAACTGAAGCCGCTCCATCAGCTCGACGAACTCGACCGCCGCCGTCACCAGCGCCTCGACCGGGTTTTCGAACTCGAGCTCGCGCAGGTGGGCCGGCAGCGAGCCCGAGTTGACCCCGATCCGCAGCGGCGTACCCAGCTCGGTGGCGCGCTGGGTGACGAGCGCGACCTTGTCGGGGCCGCCGATGTTGCCCGGATTGAGCCGCACGCAGTGCGCGCCGGCGTCGAGCGCCTTGAGCGCCAGCGTGTAGTTGAAGTGCACGTCGGCGATCACCGGGATCGGCGAGTCGACGACGATCGTCCTCAGCGCCTCGATGTCCTTCTCGCGGGGCACGGCGACGCGCACGAGGTCGGCGCCGGCCTCGGCGACGCGGCGGATCTGGCTCATCGTCGCCGGCAGGTCGGCGGTCTCGGTCTTGGTCATTGTCTGCACGGCGACCGGCGCGCCGCCTCCGATCGGCACCGAACCGACGCGGATCTGGCGTTGTGATGGCATAAGGCCAGTGTAGAGCGGCTCGAGCCCGAATCAGTCGTTGCGATCGCCGGCGGGGGGACGTTGGCCGGCCGGCTCGCCGCTGCTGACCGGTGCGTTGTCAGCGGAGGGGGCTTGCTCGGGAGACGGCTCGCGGCCAGCCCCGCCAGTCGACCCAGCCCCGCCAGTCGACCCAGCCCCGCCAGTCGACCCAGCCCCGCCAGTCGAGTCAGGCCCGCCAGTCGACCCACCCCCGCCCTCCCCCTCACCGACTCCGCCGCGCCGGCGGCGAATCGCGATCGCGCCAAACGTCACGGCCGCGAGCACCAGCACCACGATCACGACGATTACGGGCGTCGGCAGGACCGAGCCGGAGCCCCCGCTTGTTCCCCCTGTTGCGCTCGTGCCGCTGCCCAGCGCGGCCAGCAGGGCCCGATTGATCACGTCCGGGCAGCTTGTGTACTCCTTGGTCTCGGCAGACATCACCTGGAGCGCGTGGCGCAGCTGCTGCACCGTGTAATGACCCGTGAGCCCGCCGGGGTGGGCGGCACAGTCGGCGAGCACCGGGTTGGTCGACGACGCCGCACGCGCAGGCACGGCCGCGCCCAGCGGTGCTGAAAGGGCGCACGCCGCCGCGAGCAGCAGGATCGTGCACCTTTGGCGAAGGCTCATCGCGCGAAAGCTTAGGCGGCCGGGCGCTGAATCAGCACCGATATGCCCGGCGGCGCCGGTCCGAGGAGCCTCTCCGCGCGGACGCCAATCCCCGCCGGGCTGAGCCGCCAGGGGCTTCGCAGCCGGATCCCAACCACTCGATAGCCATCGACCACGCGCGACCGGATCAGCCGATCGCCTGGCGGCAAAGCCGACAGGCGCTGCGCGGGGCTACCGACGATGTCGACCTCGGACACGCTCACCGGCTTGGTGCCCTGCGGCGCCCTCCCGGGACCCGACCATGGAATTCCCGGCAGGTACACGGACAGGGGCCCGCCCGCGAACTGCCCGTCATAGGCGACGATCGCCCGTGTCGAACTCGGCGGCTGTCCGAGCGCCGCGGCGACGCCTCGCCAATCGGGCTTCTGGAACTGCTGCGGGTGCGCCTCGATCCTGACCCCGGCATACACGAACAGCGCCAGCAGCGCGACCGCCAGCGCCGCTCCCGCGATCGGGGCGCCGCGCGTGGTGCAGGCGGCGGCGATCACAATCGCCAGCGGGATCCACGCGGGCATCAGCCCTCGGGCCAGATAGTCGTCGTGTCCGAGCAGGGCCAGGGCCAGCGGGACAAGCAGCACGAAGGCGGCAAGCCCGGCAGCCAGCCCCGCGCCGCGGAGCTCGCGATCGCTGGCGCCGATCACCAGCAGCGCGATCACGATCGCCGCCAGAACGGCCGCGCCGATCAGGCCCCAGGAGACGATTCCGCTCTGATACAGGGTGCTCATGCCGAACGTCACCGGCACCTGCTGAATGCGCTGCGACAGCGGCACGGTGACGATGAACTGGGCCGGATGGTCCAGGCGTGGCACCACATGTGGGACCAGCGCCAGTTCGATGGCGCCGAGCGCAAGCAGCGCCAGCACGCTGAGGCGACTCCGCGTCCGGTAAACGAGCGCCAGCCCCTCGGCCGCGATCAAGAACCCGGCGAAGTACTGCGTGAGCAGCGCGAGCGCGGAGAGCACCGCCCACCAGACGATGCTCCGGGTGCTCGGCACCTGCCAGGCCCGGATGAAGAACAGCAGCGAAGCGGTGCCCAGCACCACCAGCAGCATGTACTCGCGCGCCTCCTGCGAGTACCAGATCATGAACGGGTTGACGGCGGCGAAGGCAGCCGCGACCAGCCCCGCCCGGCGGGAGACCAGCTCGCGCCCACACATGTAGATCAGCGGCACGACGGCGACGCCGAGCAGAGCCGACAACGACCGCAAGCCGGCTTCCCCGGTACCGAACACCTTTGCCCACGGCCACGCGATCAGCAGGTAAAGCGGTGGGTTCCACTCAAACGAGCTCCACGCGTGCAGCATCGCCCCGAACGAAAGGTGAAGCTCGTGGACGGCCTGTGACTCGTCCACCCAGTAGCTCTGGCTGGAGATGCCGACAAAGCGGAGCACCGCCGCGACGAGTGTGATCCCGGCCAGCAGCCACGTCTCGGTCTCGATTCCAAGCGGCCAGGTGGTTCGGTCCGTGCGGGCCACAGGGGCGGCCCCCGTGCGGGCCGGCAGGAGCATGCGGCCCGAGTGTACATCCGCTCCCAGGGCGATTCGCCCCCACCACTCAAACCGAAACCAACGCCCCGCTCCCGACGTTATTGTGCATCCGCTTGCCCAGAACGCCGACACGCCCGCTGTCCGGCCGCCTGCTGCGCCGGACCGGACTCGGCGCATTCGCGGTCGTGCTGTGCCTCGCGCTCGCCGCCTGTGGCGGCGGAGGCTCGTCGACGAACCCGCCGCTGCCCCCTCTGCACCCAGGGCGGCCAGGTCCCGAGACGATGTTCACGCCGGCCGCCTACCCGCCGGGAACGATCGCCGAGCTCAAGCATCTCGGCGTCGACACCGTCCACGTCTACATGCACTGGGCCGACATCGCCCCCGACCCCACCTCCGTGTCCCGGCCGTCCTTCGATGCGACCGATCCGGACGCCTACCCGGCCGCCGGCTGGGCGCCCTACGACGCGATCGTGCGCGAGACGAAGGCGGAGGGGATGGCGGTCATGCTCGACCTGATCCCGCCTCCTCCGCGCTGGGCCTCGGGCAAGGGGGCACCCCATCCCGCGACCCAGCCCGAGTGGCGGCCTTCGGCGAGCGAGTACGAGCAGTTCGTGCACGCCGTGGGCACGCGCTACAGCGGCCACTACGTCCCCCCCGGCTCCTCGTCGCCGCTGCCGCGGGTCGACTCGTGGGCGATCTGGAACGAGCCCAACCTCGGGGTCTATCTCGCCCCCGAGGTCAAGCACCACACCCAGATCGAGGTAGCGCCGATGCTCTACCGAGGCATCGTCAACGCCGCCTGGAGTGCGCTGCACGCCACCGGACACGGCGGCGACACGATCCTGATCGGGGAGTTGGGCCCTGCCGGGGCGACATTCGCCAATGCGCCGGGTCTGTTCGGTGCGATGGCGCCGCTGCGGTTCCTGCGCGCGCTCTACTGCGTGGACTCCTCGTATCGCCCGTTGCCTGGAGCGGCCGCGCAGCAGCGCGGCTGTCCCACGACGGCTGCGGGCTCCAAGGCGTTCGC
The DNA here is from genome assembly GCA_963757015.1 of uncultured Solirubrobacterales bacterium. Classification (GTDB taxonomy): domain Bacteria; phylum Actinomycetota; class Thermoleophilia; order Solirubrobacterales; family Solirubrobacteraceae; genus Palsa-465. The sequence continues at coordinate 221,015 of CAVWQA010000014.1, read as the reverse complement.
CGCGAAGAATCCGGGCCTGTTCCGTGCCTCTGGATTCGCAATCCATCCCTACTCGTTCGGACCGCCCCCGAACGAGGGGATACCGGATGAGCCCGACTACGCCGACCTCGCCGAGATCCCCAAGCTGGAGCGCACGCTCGACACGCTCCAACGCGTGTACGGCTCAGACACCAGGTTCCCGATCTGGTCGACCGAGTACGGCTACCAGACCAACCCGCCCGACGACCAGCCCGGGACGATCCCCCTGGCGAAGGCTTCCCTGTACCTCAACTGGTCTGAATACATCACCTGGCTCAACCCCCGGATCCGCTCCTACGACCAGTTCCTGATGCTCGACTCGATCACGGGCGCCTTCGCGACCGGCCTGCGGTTCGCTGACGGGAAGCCCAAGCCCACCTACGCGGCCTTCCGGATGCCGCTCTTCCTCCCCGTGCAGTCGACCAGAACCGGCCACCCGCTCGAGGTCTGGGGCTGCGTTCGCCCGGCCCACAACGCTCGGATGGCCACGCACAAACCCCAACAAGTGCAGATCCAGTTTCAGCGCGCCTCCGGGGGCCCGTTCAAGACAGTCGGTACGGTGGCAATCACCGGCCGCTACGGGTACTTCGATGTGCTCCAGAAATTCTCCGGCAGCGGCAACGTGAGGCTCTCGTGGTCGTATCCCAACGGCCAGCGGATCTTCAGCCGCACGGTCGTCATCGCTGTTCGCTAGCCTCGCGGGTCGGCCTGTCCAGCGGCTGTCGCAGGCCCTGACTCTCCTCCGCAGTGGCGCCGCAACTCCCATCGCCCTGGAGCTGTTATCTAAGACCATGCGCAAATCCCCCGTGAACCGACTCACCCCCCGCCGCCTCGCGGCCGTGGCCCTCGGAGCCGCGCTGGCGACCGCCGGCGCCGCGTCGCTGCCGGCCGCCGCATCGGCGAACTCGTCGCAGATCGCGATGATCCAGGACAACTCCGACCTGGTGAACGCCCCCGCGGCGCTCGCGCAGTTCCGGGAGCTGGGAGCCAACGCGGTGCGGGTGATCGTCCCCTGGTCACAGATCGCGCCGAGGAGCCGGTCGCACAAGAAGCCCAACTTCGACGCCAATGATCCCAACGCCTATCCGGCCGCCGGCTGGGTGCCCTACGACAACCTCGTGCGCACCGCCGCCCAGTACGGGATCAAGGTGGACTTCACGGTCACCGGGGGCTCGCCCGTGTGGGCAGACGGACCGGGAATCCCCAAGAGTGGGACCAACCCGTTCTTCGCCTGGAAGCCCAACGTCGCCGCGTACGGCCAGTTCTTCCACGCGGTCGCCGAGCGCTACGACGGCCACTTCACGCCCACGGGACAGACCTCGCCGCTGCCGGCGGTGCACTTCTGGGCGCTCTACAACGAGCCGAACTTCGGCGAGGACCTCGGGCCTCAGGCGATCAAGGGCTCGACGGTGTCGTTCGCGCCCATGATGTACCGCCGCCTCGTCAACGCCGGCTGGAAGGCGCTGCACGCCACCGGGCACGGCCGCGACACGATCCTGATCGGCGAGTTCGCCGCCCGCGGGCTCGCCGGCCCCGTGAGCAGAGCTCATCCCCAGGGCCTGCCGGGCAACTTCGCCCAGACCAAGCCGCTGCTGTTCATCCGCACCCTGTACTGCCTCAGCCCCAGCGGCCGCCCGCTACGCGGCGGCGCCGCTCGCGCGGTGGGGTGCCCCACAAACGCCGCCGGATCGCGCCGCTTCCGGGCCCAGAATCCGGGCCTGTTCAACGCCAGCGGTGTCTCGGACCATCCCTACCCCGACAACCTGTCACCGGTGAGCGACGGCGGCAGAGACCCCAACTTCGCGGCGTTTCGGGATCTCGGGAGGTTCGGGCGCACCTTTGACGCCGTCACCGCCGTCTACGGCTCGCACAAGCGCTTGCCGATCTACAACACCGAGTACGGCTACATCACCCACCCGCCGGCCAAGCCCCACTACGTGTCGCAGGCCACCGCCGCCTACTACATCAACTGGGCCGAGTACCTGAGCTACAAGAACGCGCGAATCAGGTCCTACATGCAGTACCTGCTTACCGACCCGTCGCCGAGATCCGGCCCGTATGCGGGCTTCGCCAGCGGCCTCGAGCTCCCCAACGGGACCAGGAAGGCGACCTTCTACGCCTACCGGATGCCGTTCTACATGCCGAAGACGTCGTTTTCTCGCCATCAGAACGTCGTGGTGTGGGGCGACGTACGCCCGGCGCCGTTTGCCACGCTCGACGGCTTCGGGCCCCAGCAGGCACAGATCCAGCTCCAATCCGGCGGTGGCGGATTCAAGACGATCGGCACGGTCAACCTCACCAAGCCGGGCGGCTACTTCGACGTCCGGATGAAGTTCCCCTCGAGCGGGACCGTGCGGGTGCAGTGGACCTACCCGACGGGGGACTCGTTTCTGACCGTTCCGGGGCCGGACGTCGAAGGTCAGACGATCTACAGCCGGACGTTCACGATCAAGGTTCACTAGCCCCGAGCCCGCCGATCGTCGATACTGAGGCGGTGCCGCCCGCGCCGCCTCAGCTGACCTCGCGCCTGATCGAGATATGCGGTCGCGAGCATGTGCTGACCCATCCGCACGCGCTTGCCACCTACAGCTCCGATGGGCTTCTGCACTACCGCCAGGCGCCCGCCGCCGCGGTCCTGCCGGGGAGCGCCGAGCAGGTCCAGCAGGTAGTCCGGGCCTGCTACGAGGCCGGCGTGCCCTGGGTGGCGCGTGGGTCGGGCACCGGCCTGTCCGGCGGCGCACTGCCCGTGGCCGAGGGAGTGCTGATCGTGCTCGCGCGGCTGCGCCGGATCCTGTCGGTGCAGCTGGACGACGCGCTGGTCGTGGTCGAGCCGGGGGTGACGAACCTGGCCGTCTCCAAGGCCGTCGGGCCGAGCCATTTCTATCCGCCGGATCCGTCGAGCCAGATCGTATGCTCGATCGGGGGAAACGTCGCCGAGAACTCCGGCGGCGCACACTGCTTCAAGTACGGCTTTACCACCAACTATGTGGTCGGACTCGAGGTCGTGTTGAGCGACGGCACGGTCGTGAACCTGCACCGCGACGATCCCGGCTATGACCTGCTGGGCGCGTTCGTCGGCTCCGAGGGGACGCTCGGCGTGGCGACCAAGATCTGGTTGCGGGTGGCCCCCGCCCCCGAGAGCATCAAGACGATGCTGGCGTTCTTCGAGGACACCGGCGCCGCCGGCGATGCCGTCTCGGCGATCGTCGAGGAGGGGCTTGTGCCGGGCGCGATCGAGATGATGGACCGCCTCTCGATCGAGGCCGCCGAGCAGGCCACCGGCGCCGGCTACCGCCTGGACGCGGGAGCGGCACTGATCGTAGAGCTCGATGGCGCCCGCGAGCAGTGTCTGACCGGGCTGGAACGGCTGATGGAGCTGTGCGTCGCCGCCGGCGCGCTCGACGTCCGGGTCGCGCAGAGCCCTGAGCAGCGCGACCTCATGTGGCGCACCCGCAAGGCCGCGTTTGCCGCCATGGGCAGGATCGCCCCCGCCTATTACGTGCAGGACGGCGTGATCCCGCGCACCCGCCTGGCCACCGTGCTCAGGGAGATCGACGCACTCGCCGACGAGTACCAGCTGCGCGTCGCCAACGTGTTCCACGCCGGCGACGGGAACCTGCATCCGCTGGTCTGCTACGACGGCGCCCGCGAGGGCGAGGCGGAGCGCGCCGAGGCACTGTCGGGCCTGATCATCAAGGCGTGTGTCGATGCCGGCGGCTCGATCACCGGCGAGCACGGCGTCGGCGTCGACAAAAAGGGCTATATGCCGTCGATGTTCGGCGACGCGGACCTCGAGGCCTTCCAGCGCCTGCGCTGCGCGTTTGACCCCCATGGACTCGCCAATCCCGGCAAGGTGATGCCGACTCCCCGATTGTGCGGCGAGGTGCCGGGCCCCTATCGCGAGCACCCGCTTGAGCGCGCCGGCGTGGCCACGAGATTCTGACCACGATGCCGCTGGCGACCCAGGCGATCCCGCCCACGTTCGAGCAAGCGGCCATGATTCTGGCCGGCGCCAGTTCCGAGGGCCGAACCGTGCGGATCCGGGGGGGAGCCACCAAGCTGGGCTGGGGCCGGCCCGCGGAGCACCCCGCCATCGAGCTTTGCACAACCGGGCTGAACCGGATCGTCGAGCACAACGTCGGTGATCTGACGGCGATCCTCGAGGCCGGTGTGCCACTCGCCGACGCCCAGCGGACATTTGCCGCCGCCGGCCAGATGCTGGCGCTCGACCCGCCGCTGCACGCCGGCGGGGAGTCCACCGCGGCCGCCACCATCGGAGGGATCGCCGCGACCGCCGACAGCGGCCCTCTGCGCCACCGCTACGGCGGGCCGCGCGACCTGATCGTCGGCGCGACCGTCGCGCTCAGCGACGGCACGATCGCCCGCTCGGGCGGCAAGGTGATCAAGAACGTCGCGGGCTACGATCTGGCCAAGCTATTCGCGGGCTCATTCGGAACGCTCGGACTGATCCTGTCAGTCAGCGTCCGTCTGCATCCATTGCGCACAACGAGCACCACCGCGCTCGGCGGGACCGACGATCCCGACACGCTCGGCGCCGCCGCCGTGGCGCTGTCGGCGGCACAGCTCGAGTTCGAGGCGCTCGACGTGGCCTGGCACGCGGGTCGCGGCGGGCTGCTGGCGCGCTGCGGCGGGCCCGAGCATGCGCGCCGGACCGCCCGCGCCGCCCGCAAGCTCGAGGACCTCGGGCTGGCCCGGATCGAGGTGACCGGTGACGACGAGCAGCTGTGGGAACGCCAGCGAGCCGGCCAGCGCTCCCACGACCGGGCCGTGGTGCGAATCGCGGCGGCGCCCTCGGCGCTGCCGGCCGTGCTCCGCGCCACCGACTCCTGCGGCGGCACGCTCGTGGGCCGCGCCGCGCTCGGGATCAGCTACGTCCAGGTCGAGCCCGAGACGATCGGAGGCCTACGCGCGGCGTTGCCGTCGGCTCGCAGCGCGACCGTGCTCGACGCCCCTGAGGCGGCTCGGACCGAGCAGGATCCGTGGGGCGCGCTGGAGCCCCCGGCACTCGAGCTGATGCGCAGCGTCAAGGCTCGCTTTGACCCGGGCCGTACCTGTAATCCGGGGCTGTTCGTGGACGGGATCTGAGCGTGCCCGCCTTTGACGTGCACCGCCCACCCGAGCAGGCTCTGATCGAGGACTGCGTCCACTGCGGCTTCTGCCTGGACACGTGCCCCACGTACGTGCTCTGGGGCAACGAGGCCGATTCGCCCCGCGGCCGGATCGTGCTGATGGCAGAAGGCCTGAAGGCGGACTCGGAGCTGTCGGCCGAGATGGTCACCCACTTCGACCGCTGCCTGGGCTGCATGGCGTGCGTGACCGCGTGCCCGTCGGGAGTCCGCTACGACCGGCTGATCGAGCGCGTACGGCCCCAGGTCGAGCGCCACTGGGAACGCTCTCGGTCAGAGCGCGTCTTGCGGCGGCTGCTGTATGAGACCCTGCCTTACCCGGGGCGATTGCGCGTGCTCGCGCCGCTGCTGACGGCGGTCAGGAAGACGGGGGCGGACCGGCTGTCCGAGCGTTTGCCGGAACGCCTGGCGGTGCTGACCAAGGTCGCGCCTCGGACGCCGGCAGGGCGGGCGACGCGCTCCCCGCTGCCCGAGCGCACGCCGGCCGTCGGTGCACCGCGCGGGCGGGTCGGTCTGCTGCTCGGCTGCGTGCAGCGCGTCTTCTATCCCGATGTGCACCACGCGACGATCCGGACGCTGGCCGCCGAGGGGTTCGAGGTGGTGGCCCCGCGGTTGCCGGGCTGTTGCGGCGCGCTCGAGCTTCACGGCGGCGCCGAGCCCGGCGCGGTCAAGCGCGCCAAGGCCACGATCGCGGCATTTGCGAAGGCCACCAACGGCGGTCTGGATCACATCGTGGTCAACGCGGCCGGCTGTGGATCGGCGATGAAGGAGTACGGCGACCTGCTGGGGACGCCGCAAGCCCGTGAGTTCTCAGGGCGCGTCAAGGACGTCTGCGAGCTGCTCGCGTCCGTGGAGCCGAGGGCTCCGCGCGGACCGGTGCCGCTGCGAGTGGCCTACCACGACGCCTGCCACCTGGCCCATGCCCAACGCGTGCGCGAGCAACCTCGCGCGCTGCTGCGCTCGATTCCGTCCCTCGAGCTGGTCGAGGTGGAGGCAGAACGCGACATCTGTTGCGGCTCGGCCGGGATCTACAACCTCGTCCAACCTCAGGCCGCGGCAGAGCTCGGCGCCCGCAAGGCTCGGCTGCTGCTCAAGACCGGGGCGCAGGCGATTGCGGCCGGCAATCCAGGCTGCGCCGCACAGCTGGACATGCATCTGCGCGAGCTCGGCCAGACGATCCCGATCCACCATCCGGTCGAGCTCCTGTGGCGCTCGCTGGCGGCCGCCTGACGGCATCTGCCGCGGCGCCGGCCTGAGCCCGCCGGCAGCCGCGTGACCACATCTGTGGCATCGCCGTCCTAGGGCTCGTCGGCGCACGCCGTCGTGCAACCTGCGTGATTTCGGGGCTCAGCGGGTAGGCCTTCCCTCAGCCCGTTCAAGTGTCATCGCATAAAAAGGAGAGCGAATGATTGCGCTGGGCATCATCCTGCTGATCATCGGTTTCATCGCCAAGATCGCCATCCTCTGGGCGATCGGGATCATCCTGCTCGTGGTGGGGGCAGTTCTGTTCCTGCTGGGCAGCATGGGCCGCGCCGTCGGCGGCCGAAGGCACTATTACTGACCGCCGCTACTGATACATCGCTTCGATTTCCCGCTCGTACTTGCGGGCAATCGGCTTGCGCTTGAGTTTGATCGTCGGGGTCAGCTCGTCGCCACCGGGCAGCCAGTCCCCCGGGATGATGGTGAACTTCTTAACCTGCTCGACCCGGGAGAGGCGCTCGTTGGCGTTGTCGATGCCCGCTTGAACAGCCGCGATCACCTGCGGCTCACAAGACAGCTCCGCCAGCGAGCGCCCGCCCAGATCGTGCTGCGCGGACCACTGCGGCGCGAAGTCCGAGTCGAGCACGATCAGCGCCGTGTTGTAGGGCCGCGCGTCGCCGATGCAGCACGCCTGGCCGATCAGCGGGCTGCCTGATTTCAGCGCCGCCTCGATGTTGGCCGGCGACATGTTCTTGCCCCACGAGTTGATGATCAGCTCCTTCTTGCGATCGACGATCTTGAGGTATCCGTCCCCGTCGATCGAGCCGATGTCGCCGGTGTGCAACCACCCGTCGGAATCGATTGCTTCGGCCGTCTTGTCGGGCTGGTTGCGGTAGCCGGACATGAGAAAGCCGCCCCGGCACAGCAGCTCGCCGACCGGCGGCTCCCCAGGACGTGGCGGCGCCCCGTCGATCTTCAGCTCGACGCCCGGTGCCGCCGGCCCCACCGTTCCGATCTTGACCTGACCCGGCCGGTTGACGGCCCCGACGCCGCAGGTCTCAGACATCCCCCACAGCTCGGCCAGTTCGATCCCGAGCGCATGAAAGAACTCGAGCACCCCGACCGGTGTCGGCGCCGCGCCCACGTTGACGGCCAGCGCCTGGTCGAGACCGAGCATCTCGCGCAGCTTGGAGAACAGGTTGACATCGTCGGTGGCGACTCGGGCCTCGAGCTCGGGCGGGACCGGCTCGCCCTGCTGGCGCAGCCGGACGCGCTCGAGCGAGGCCTCCAGAGCATCCTGCACCGGACGGCGCTGCTCCTCGGGCTGGGCGGCCTGCATCGCCTCCAGTCCGGCCTTGAGCTTCTCCCAGATCCGCGGCACGGCGAAGAACCAGTTGGGGCGCACTTGCGGCAGGTAGGAGAGGATCTCGCGCGGGTTGGGCGCGCAGGTCACGGTGCCGGCGTACACGATCGGGATGTAGTGGTGCGCATTGCGCTCGGCGATGTGGGCCGACGGCAGCCACGAGATCACGCGCGAGCCCGCCGGGAACGCGATCGTCTGCTCGACGCAATCCGCCATCACCATCACCGCGCGGTGGGTGAGCTGCACCCCCTTGGGATGACCCGTGGTTCCCGAGGTGTAGATCAGCGTCAGAAGATCGTCGGGACCGATCTGGGCGGCCGCGGCGGCCGCGTCGAATGCCGGGTTAGAGCCCTCGACATCGCCCAGGGCCACGATCCCGTCCAGCGGCTGGGCCCGGGGGCCCCTCGGCTCGGCATCGACCACGATCACGTGCTCGAGGGCCCGCGCGCCCCCGCGCGCGGCCAGGACCTGGGGCAGATAGGCCTGCTCGACGATGGCCAGCTTGCAGGCCGAATCCTCGAGCAGATACCGGATCTCGTCTGCGGGATAGGTGGTGTAGATCGAGAACGGCGTCGCGCCCAGGGTCGCGGCGGCGAGGTCGACGAGGTGGAACTCGGGCCGGTTGGAGAGCATGATGGCCACGCAATCCCCGCGCCGTACGCCCAGCTTGGCCAGACCGCCGGCAATCGCGTCCACGCGCCCCAGAAGGTGTGACCACGTCAGGCAGACGCTGTCGTCAAGCGTTCGGACGGCGACGATGTCGGGATGGTTGGCCGCCGTTCGCCGCAGCGCCTCGGTCAACGTCGTGGCATCGACCGCGCGCCCCACGCTCGCCAATGTGCCGCTCTCCATTTCTCTCCTCCTAGTGTCCCTGGAGGAGCAACCGTATCGAAGCTTCGCGCGCCCGCGGCCCGCTCAGCGAACGGTGAAGCCAGCGCCCGAGGTGAGCGCCGAGATGTCGTTGCTCAGTCCGACGAAGAACAGCATGATGATGAGCACGAAGCCCACCATCCCGGCGCGCTCCATGACCGCGAACGGGATCCGACGCCCCCGGACCTTCTCGGCCAGGGCCCAGAAGATGTGTCCGCCATCGAGCGGCAGGAACGGGAACAGGTTGATGACACCGAGCGAGAGCGAGATCAGGGCCAGGACCTCGAGCGCCAGCGACGGGCTGTGAGAGAACGACTGCTCGGTCGTCTCATAGCCGCCCACGACTCCGTGCAACTGCTTGCGCTCCTGCGGCTCGAACACGCGCACGATCGTCGACACGGTGCGCGCGGCCGTCGACCACAGGCCCGAGGCGGCATCACCGGCGGCGGCGGCGGCGCCCGGGTGTTGGATGACCGCCGCGAACGCGAAGCCGATCTCCATCCGCTTGTTGGCCGCGACGTAGCGCGGCCTCACATCGATTCGCACCAGCTTGCCATCGCGGCGAACGACGACGTGAACCGGGGTCGCGGCGATGCAGTCCTTGACCTGCGCCCCGGCGCAGCGGTGGCTGTTGATCTGGTTGCGCATCGCCGCCACCGACCCGCTCACGCCGTCGACGGAGACGATCCGGTCGCCGGGACGCAGCACGTGGGCGGCGGGCGTGGAGCGCTCCACGGCTGCGACCTGCCTGCTGGGCTGGTTGGTCACCCGACCATCGGACAGAAACAGCCCCCAGATGATCGCGAACGCGATCACCAGGTTGACCACCGGGCCGGCCAGGATCACCACGACCCGCTTCCAGACCGGCTGGTTGTAGTAGGCGCGGTCGCGGACCTCGGCCGGGATCTCCTCGTTGGGGTTCATGCCGGTGATCTTCACGTAGCCCCCGAGGGGGATCGGTCCGATCCCGTACTCCGTCTCTCCGCGCCTGAACTTGACCAGCAGCGGCCCGAAGAACAGCGAAAACCGCTCCACCCGCATGCCCACCGCCTTGGCCGCGGTGAAGTGACCGGCCTCGTGCAGGATGATCAGTGCGGCGAAGCCGAGAAAGGCCAGGACGTAGGGCATCGAAGCTCAGTGTGTCAACTGAAGCCGAAGAGTCGACTAAGCATTTGCCCGCGCGTGGATCAGCTCGCCGGCGAGGCGCCGGGCCTCGCGGTCGGCATCGGCCAGCGCGTCAAACGAATGCACGGGGCCTGAAGGCAATTGCGCGAGTGTCTCCTCGATCACCGCGGCGATCTCCAGGAAGCGCAGGCGGCCGCCGAGGAAGGCGTGTACCGCGACTTCATTGGCGGCGTTCAGCGTGCACGGGGCGGTGCCGCCGGCGCGGCCGGCCTCGCGAGCCAGCCGCAGGCACGAGAACGTCTCCAGATCGACCGGCTCGAAGGTCAGCGACCCGACCTCGGCGAGGTCCAGGGGGCGGACCGGTACATCGACCCGGTCGGGGTAGTGCAGGCCATAGGAGATCGGGACGCGCATGTCCGGATAGCCCAGGTGCGCGAGCGTGGCCCCGTCGCACAGCGCAATCAGGCTGTGGATGATCGACTGCGGATGCACGATCACGTCGATCTGGGAATACGGGGTCCCGAACAGATGGTGGGCTTCGATCAGCTCCAGGCCCTTGTTCATCAGCGTCGCCGAGTCGATGGTGATCTTGCCGCCCATGGTCCAGGTCGGGTGGGCCAGCGCCTGATCGACCGTGGCATCCTCGAGCTCGGCCGCTGTGCGGCCCCGGAAGGGACCGCCCGAGGCGGTCAGGATCAGCCTGTCCACGGTGCCGGCCTGCTCGGCGGCCAGCAGCTGGTGCAGCGCCGAGTGCTCTGAATCGACCGGGATGATGGTGGCGGCGGTCGCCTCGGCGAGCTGGGTGACGAGCTCCCCGCCGACGACGAGCGACTCCTTGTTGGCCAGCGCCAGGTCGATGCCCTCAGCGAGGGCGGCCACGGTCGGCACCAGACCGGCGGATCCGACGATCGCGTTGAGCACCAGGTCACAGCCCGCTTCGGTCACCAGGCGCACGAGCCCGTCGGGACCGGCCAGGGTTTCGCCGGTCCAGCTCTCGCTGCCGCGCGCGGCGGCCGCCGGGTCCGCGAGCGCCACCCGCCGCACCCCGTGCTCGTGGGCCTGCCTGATCAGAGCCTCCCAGTCGCTGCCGGCGCTCAAGCCCACGACCACGAGCTCACCGTTGCTGCGGGAGACCACGTCGAGCGCCTGGACGCCGATCGAGCCCGTCGAGCCGAGGATCACCAGTCGGCGCGCCACGGCACGATTGTAGGTCGGCCGCTTTAGCCCGTGAGGACCTCGCGCCTCAGGGCATGACGGCGAGCCACACGTAGTAGCCGGCCACGATCGTGAAGATGACCGCGTCGAGGCGGTCGAGCGCGCCACCGTGGGCGCCGAACAGGCTGCCGGAGTCCTTGGCGCCCGCGTCGCGCTTGACGACTGACTCGAACAGGTCGCCGATCGGGGCGAACACGGCGACCGCGATGCCCAGCAGGAGCGCGTCACCCTGGGTCAGCCAGGTCTGATACAGCCCGGCCACGAACACGGCCAGGATCGCGATCAGCATCCCGCAGAACAGCCCTTCGACCGTCTTGTTGGGCGAGATCGCGGGCGCCAGCGGGCGGCGTCCGAACAGTCGACCGCCGAGGTACGCGGCGGCGTCGCCGAGGAACGTCCCGATCATCACGTCGATGATGATCCCGTTGCCGTGCGGGGTCCGGCGCAGGAGCTCGGCGTGGGCGAACGCCAGCCCCAGCCACCAGACGCCCAGCAGCGTGCCCGCAACCGATACCGTCGTGGCTCCGCGCTGGCCGCGAGCGATCACCACCAGAAACGCCACCGGGAGCGTGGCCATGGCGATCTCCAGGACACCGCGCACGGTCCCGTAGCGGGCCACGATCACCATCGCTGCCAGCGCCGCGAACCCCACCGCCGTGGCCGGCCGCCAGCGCGCCAGCAGCCCCCAGAGCTCGTACATGCAGACGCCCCCGATGGCGATCAGGAACAGCGCCCAGGCCAGACCGGCAAGATCGATGAAGATGATCGCGATGATCGCCGCGGGGATGGCCACGAGCAGCCGGGCCCAGAGGTCGGAGCGTTGGCGCGGCCCTCGGCGCCTCGGCGGCGCCGCTCGCCCGCCCCGTGACGCCCCCGAGGACGGGCGCTGCGGCGGGCGCTGGGGTCGGCCTGTGCGGGCCTGCTGCTCTCGGCTCGCCGGCGGCCTGGCGGGACGCCGGCCTCGTCCCGAAGGCGGGCGGCGACCAGGCCCCGAGCGACCCCCCGACGACATCAGCGGCCTCCGAACCGACGTCGACGGGCCGCGAACTCCTCGAGCGTCTCCTCGAACGCGGCACGCGAGAAGTCGGGCCACAGCTCGTCGCGGAAGGTCAGCTCTGAGTATGCCGCCTGCCACAGCAGGTAGTTGGAAATCCGCTGCTCCCCGCTGGTGCGGATGATCAGATCGGGGTCGTGCATGTCAGGGGCGTAGAGGTGAGCGCTGAATTCGGCTTCGGTGGTCCCTGTAAAGGTTCGAGCCGCATCGACGATCTCCGCCCTTCCCCCGTAATTGAATGCCACGAACAGCGTGATCCGGCTGTTGTCGCGGGTTACGTCCTCGGCCCAGGCCATCCGCTTGATCAGCTCGGGCGCGACCGGGGGCGCCCGGCGACCGATGAACCGCATCCGCACCCCTTCGGCATCGAGCTCGGGCGTCTCCTGCTCGATGCGGCGGGCGAACATGTCCATCAGCGCCGCCACCTCGTCCTCGTCGCGCGACCAGTTCTCGGTCGAAAACGAGTACACGGTCAGCTCGGCGATGCCCAGCTCCGCCGCGTCGCGCAGGCGTGCCTTGACGGTGTCGGCGCCGGCTTCGTGGCCGGCGACCACCGGCAGCCCGCGGTGCTGCGCCCAGCGCCCGTTGCCGTCGGTGATGATCGCGACGTAGCGAGCCCTCCCGCGGTGCTCCCGCGAGGCGGCCGCGATACTTTCGGCTCCGAGGCTCATCAGCGGCCCCCGAGAGCACGCTCGGGTTCGAGCGGCCCCACTAAACCTCCAGGATCTCTTCTTCCTTGAGCTTGAGCGACTCGTCGAGTTCGCTGATCCGGGCGTCGGTCACCTTCTGCAGCTCGACCTCGGCCCGGTGCTCGTCATCGGACCCGGCCTCGCCGGCCTCTTTCAGTTCCCGCAGGTCGTGCATCACGTCCCGGCGCACGTTGCGAATCGCCACCCGGCCCTCCTCGGCGATGTGGCGCACGACCTTGACCAGCTGGCGCCGGCGCTCCTCGGTGAGCTCCGGAATTCCGAGGCGGATCAGGTTGCCGTCGTTGGATGGGGTCAGCCCGACGTCGGATTCGAGGATCGAGCGCTCGATGGCCTTGATCGAGCTCTTGTCGTACGGCTGCACGGTCAACAGGCGCGGCTCCGGGGCGCTGATCGTGGCCAGCTGCTTGAGCGGCGTGGCCGTGCCGTAGTAGTCGACCACGATGCGGTCCAGCAACGCCGGGCTGGCGCGCCCCGTGCGGATCGATCCGAACTCGTGTCGCGTGGATTCGACTGACTTGTGCATACGCCCGCGCGCGTCGTCGAGCAGTTCGTCGATTAGTTCGCTCATGTTCTCACCAGCGTGCCTACTCGTTCGCCTGACACTATCTTGTCGATGTTGCGCTCGCCGACCATGTTGAAGACGACGATCGGCAGGTTGTTGTCCATACACAGAGCGAAGGCGGTCGAGTCCATGACCTGCAGCCCGCGCGTCAGCGCGTCCTTGTGGGTGAGCTCGGGGATGAATTGGGCGTCGTCGTCGAGTGCCGGATCGGCGGTATAGACGCCCTCGACGTTGTTCTTGGCCATCAGGATGATCTCGGCGTGGACCTCGGCTGCTCGCAGCGCGGCCGCGCTGTCGGTGGTGAAGAACGGGTTGCCGGTACCGCCGGCGAAGATCACGATCCGGCCCTTCTCCAGGTGGCGTATGGCGCGTCGCCTGATGTAAGGCTCGGCGACCTCGGAGATCGTCAGCGCCGACTGGACTCGCGTGTCGACCGACTCCTTCTCGAGCGCGTCCTGCAGGGCGAGCGCGTTCAGGACCGTGGCCAGCATTCCCATGTAGTCGCCGGTGGCCCGGTCCATTCCCCGTGCCGCCGCTCTGAGGCCGCGGTAGATGTTTCCGCCCCCGACGACGATCGCGATCTCGATCCCGCGTTCGTGAACGTCGGTCACCTCACGCGCGATCGCCTGCACTCGCTCGGGGTCGGTGCCGTAGGGAAGCTCCCCCATCAAGGCCTCGCCCGAGAGCTTGAGCAGCACCCGGCGGTAGACCGGCGGCCCTGAGTTGCCGGAGTGGGCGGGCACCGGGCTCAGCTCGCCTCAGCCGCCGACCGCGAACCTGGCAAAGCGCCGGATGACGACGTTCTCGTGCGTTTCCGCCGCCAACGCGGCTCGAAGCTCCTCGATCGTCTTGCCACCGTGCTTGTCCTCGTTGACGTGTTTCTGGCGCAGCAGCACCACCTCGTCGAGCCACTTGTCCAGCTTGCCGCTGACGATCCGCTCGCGCACGTTCTCGGGCCTGTCCGCCGCTTGCTCGATCGCGATCCGCTCCTCGCGCTCGCGATCCTCCACGGGGACCTGGTCCTCGGTCACCGCGAGCGGCGCCGCGGCGGCGATGTGCAGCGCGAGGTCGCGGGCGAACTCGACGAACTGGTCGTTGCGGGCGACAAAGTCGGTCTCGCAGTCGACCTCGAGCAGTACGCCGATCTTGTTGCCGGCATGGATGTATGACTGCACCACGCCCTCCCGGGCCTCCGCGCCGGCCCGCTTGGCAGCTTGAGCCTCCCCCCGGGCGCGCAGCAGCTCAGCGGCCTTGTCCTGGTCGCCCCTGGCCTCGGTGAGGGCGTCGCGACAGGCCACGAAGCCCGCGCCGGTGCGGTCGCGAAGCGCCTTGACTTCTTGAGCGCTGACCCCGGTCATGACTGCTCCGTTTCGGTGTGCTCGGGCGCCGTGGGGGTCTGGGCTGGTGCCACCTGGGCGGTTTCGTCCGCGGGCGCGGGCGTATCAGGCTCGGACGCGGGCGGCTCGGGGGCGGCCGGCTCGGGGGCGGCCGGCTCGGGGGCGGCCGGAGCCTCGGTTACGGCGGCCTCCTCGGGCGGCTCAGGCGGCGGCGCTTGCGGCGCCGACGGGGTCGGCAGCGGCTCAGGCCCTGGCTCCGCAGCCGCAGGCTCCTCCGCCGCGGCGGGTTCGGGGGTCGGCGCCGTGGGTTCGGGCGTCGGCACGGTGGGTTCGGGCGCTGGTGCGGTGGGTTCGGGCGCTGGTGCGGTGGGTTCGGGCGCTGGTGCGGTGGGTTCGGGCGCTGGTGCGGTGGGTTCGGGCGCTGGTGCGGCGGGTTCGGGCGCTGGTGCGGCGGGCTCGGGCGCCGGCGGCGGGGCCGCTTGCGCGGGCTGAGCGGCCGCTGCCTGGACGCCCTGCGCAGCCTGAGCGGACGCAGCCTGCGCGACCTGACCGGCCGCGGCCTCGCCTGCCTGACGGGCCTGCTCCTCGGCCTCGACGGCCTGACGGGCCTGCTCCTCGCCCTCGGCTGCCTGACGGGCCTGCTCCTCGGCCTCCCGCTGGGCCTGCTCTTCAGCCTCGCGCCGCGCCTGCTCCTGTGCCTCGCGGCGGGCCTGCTCCTCGGCCTCCTGGCGCTCGCGCTCGAGCCGCGCGGCCTCCTCCTCGGCGCGGAAGATACCGTGGCCGTGGGCGACCACGTCTCCGATCGCCGAGGTGATCGCGGCGCACGAGCGAATCGCGTCGTCGTTGCCGGGGATCACGAAATCGATGCCCTCGGGATCGCAGTTCGTATCGACCAGGCCGATGATCGGGATTCGCAGGCGCTGGGCCTCCCGGACCGCAATGGCTTCGGTCTTGAGGTCGATCACGAACACCGCGTCGGGGACGCGCTGCATGTTCTTGACGCCGCCGAGGTTGGCGCGCAGCTTCTCGAGGTCGGCCAGGGCCGACATGCGCTCGCGGGTTGGCAGCAACTGAAGCTGACCCTCGGTCTCATAGCGTTCGAGGTCGTGCAGCCGCCTGATCCGCAAGGAGATGGTCTGGAAGTTGGTCAGCAGCCCGCCCAGCCACCGGTGGTTGACGTAGGGCATGTCGGCGGCGTCGGCCGTGTCCTGAATGGCATCGCGAGCCTGCTTCTTGGTCCCCACGAAAAGGACCGTTCCGCCGCGGCGGGCGACGTTGGCCGCGAACTCGCGGGCCTGCTCGAGCAGGGCCTCGGTTTGCAAGAGGTCGATGATGTAGATGCCGTCCCGCTCTCCGTAGATGAAGCGGCGCATCTTGGGGTTCCAGCGGCGCGTCTGGTGGCCGAAGTGAACGCCGGCCTCCAGCAGCTCCTTGATTCCGATTTGAGCCACGTGTACTGCTCCCTTTGGTTGTGCGGTATGTGCCCGCCCTGCGGCACTCGCGCACCCCGGCTGTTTCCGGGGCAGGGCCGCGAGCCGCGCGAGCGGGGTCGATTGCAGGAGTTCTCAGTGAGTCTACGAAAGTTCCCGAGCTCGAGCGAAGCCGCTGGTCACGCCTGCGAGGCACCGGGCGCAACGACGCCGCCGGTCACGCCTGCGACGAACCGGCCTCGGCGCGCGCCAGCCCCCGCCGCAGATCCTCGGGCAACTCCGAGCGCACGTCGAGCGCGGCGCCTGTCACCGGATGGGCGAACACCAGCCGGGCCGCGTGCAGGAACTGCCGGCTCAGGCCGTACTCCCCGGCGGTCCCGTATTGAGGGTCGCCGCACACCGGATGGCCGATCGCCGCCATGTGAACCCTGATCTGGTGTGTGCGCCCCGTCTCCAGTGACACCCGCAACAGCGCCGAATCGGGGAGCAGGCGCTCGAGCTCGAAGTGCGTGCGGGCCTCACGCGGCTGGTCGGTGTCGATTGACATCAGGACGCGGTCGCGCCGGTGGCGACCGATCGGTGCGTCGATCGTCCCGGTTCGGGCCTCCGGGTGCCCGGCCACCAGCGTCAGGTACTCCCGCCGCACCCGGCGTTTGGATAATGCATCCCGCAGCGCCCGGTGCACCCGGTCGCTCTTGGCTACGACGAGCAGCCCCGAGGTGTCACGGTCGAGCCGATGCACGATCCCGGCCCGCCACGCGTCTTCGCCCCCCGCTCCCTGTCCGGCCAGCGCCTGCGCCAGCGTTCCCGTCCGGTGACCGCGCGCGGGATGAACCACCAGGCCGGCGGGCTTATCCACAACCAGCAGGTACTGGTCCTCAAAGGCGATCGTGAACGGTGCCGGCGACTCCGGGGCATCGTCGGCCGGCTCCACCTCGGCCACCGTGACCACCTCGCCTGCGGCGACCGAGTGGCGCTTGCGGCGGGCCCGCCCGTCGACCAGCACCGCGCCGGCGTCGATCAGGCTTTGGGCCCGAGCGCGGGACCCGAGCGGACCGGCCAGGAATACATCCAACCTGCTTCCGGCCGCCCGTTGGTCAACGGTCAGCTCGAGCGGTGCCCGGTTCACTGCCGTTGCTGCGCCATCGACTCCGGCTCGCGCTCCTTACGTGGTCCTTCGAGCACCCACAGCAGGGCCAGCACTCCGAACGTGATCGCCATGTCGGAGACGTTGAAGGCCGGCCAGAAGGGCAGCTTGATGAAGTCGGTCACCGACCCGTGGGAGAGGCGGTCGATCAGATTCCCCAGCGCCCCACCCACGAGCAGACCGGTGGGCAGCCATAACAACGGTCGTTGGGGGCGCAGCACGAAGTAGACGACCAGCGCGCTCAGCGCGGCCAGCGTCAGCACGAGCACGAGCACGCCGCCCCCGGAGAAGAAGCCGAAGGCGACGCCGGAGTTGCGCACATCGACGAGCGTGACCCCCGGCAGGAACTTGTGCACATCGCCGACCGCGATTCCCGACGTCACTGCGTGCTTGGTGATCCGGTCCACGACCAGAACCAGGATGATGACCGCGAGCGCCTTGGCAAACGCGACCCGCCGCCGGGTCGGCGATCGGTTCGCCTTGGTGGTTGTCGACATCGGCGCTGACGGCCGAGTTCAGCCCCGGATCGCGCTGACGATCAGCGATCGCGCGATGTACAGGACGATGATCGCGATCATCGGCGTGAAGTCGAAGCCTCCGACGGTCGGCAGCAGGCGGCGGAACAGCCTCAGGTAGGGGTCCGAGACCTCTCGCAAGAAGGTCAGCAGCGCCTCGGTCCAGCGGGAGTAGGGCATGCGGACGCCGAAGGACAACACCAGGTTGAGCAGGATGTAGGCGAAGATCAGGACGAGATACACCGTGAACAGTGCGCTCACGTAGTCGGCGATGTGGCTACGCGTGGAGGCGGCGAGCAGGACCGTCATCTGGCCACCTCGCAGACGCGGTCGGCCGCCGACTGGAACGCCGCCCTGATCCCTGCTTCCTCGAGTGCCTGCAGGCCACGGGCGGTGAAGCCCCCCGGCGAGGTGACCTCACGCCTGACCGCCAGCGTGTCGTATTCCCGCGCGCGCAGGAGCGAGGCCGTGCCGTGCATCGTGTCGACGACCAGGCTCGAGGCGAGCATCGCGCCCAGACCGTGGCGGATCGCGGCGTCGACCTGCGCCTCGACAAGCAGCGACTGGTACGCCGGGCCCACTGACATCGCCGCGGCGGCCGCCGGGAGCAGCCGTTCGGGGACCGTGAACACCGAGCCCAACCGCCCGAACAGCTCCAGCACGTCGCGCTCGAGCCCCGGATCGACGTCGCCGTCGGGCGAGTAGCAGACGACTCCCTGGCGAACCTCGACCGGCGTGTTGGGCATCACCCTGAACAGTGGCACGTCCTGATACTGGCCGCGCAGCGAGGAGATCTGGACCGACCCGAGCACCGACACCACCGCCCTTGCCCTATCGCGGATCTCGCTTGCCACCTCTCCAAGCTGGGCCGGCTTGTGGCAGAGCACGACGAGGTCGGCCTCCTGGGCGACCTCGAGGTTGCTCAGCGCGCGCCCTCCCAGCTCCTGCGCGAGCGCCGCCGCCCGTCCCGATCCCGAATCCGAGCAGAGCACGGGCTCGCCCCACCCACGCGCCATCGCGCGCGCCATGTTCCCGGCTCCGATCAGACCTATCTTCACGTCACCAAATCTACCGGTGGCCGTGGCGATTCCGGGCACCCGCCGGCCGGTTGCCGGTTATGACTGGTTGAAGAAGCCCTTCTCAACCAGCCGGGCCCGCTCCTCGGCGGACACCTCGACGTTGTGCGGGGTGAGCAGGAAGACCTTGTCAGCCACGCGCTGCATCCCGCCGTCGAGCGCGTAGGTCAGGCCGCTGGAGAAGTCGATCAGGCGCTTTGACAGGTCGGTGTCGGTGGTTTGGAGGTTGAGGATCACCGGAATCGAGTCCTTGAACTTGTCGGCCACGTCCTGGACGTCGTTGAAGCTCTTCGGCTCCACCAAATGCACGCTGACATCCCCGCTGCGGCCGTTTCCGGGCCGCGACGCTCCGACTGGCCGCAGCGACGTCGTCCGTCGCTCGGTGCCGGCATCGTCGGCAAAGATGTCGTCGATCTCGTCGCGCCGGCGGCGTGAGCTGCTCAGCTTGCGGACGTTGGGACGCTCGCGGTAGCTGTCCTGAAGGTCTGCCTCAGGCTCGTGGTAGGGCTCGGCCTCTTCGTCGTCGTAGGCCTCGTCCTCGGCGAGACCGAAGTACACGAGCATCCTGTGCCATGTGTCTCTGAAGGCCATTGCGTGTGAGGGTTCGCGCCAGCGCGCTGTTTCCCTGCTCGGGATTATGCCGCGCCGGCGTACAGCGTTGTACCCAGCCGCACGATCGTAGCCCCTTCCTCGACGGCGACCAGGTAGTCCTGACTGGTCCCCATCGACAGGTGCCGCAGTCCGTGGTCGGCGGCGAGCTGGCTCAGGATCGCGAAATACCGCCGGCTGTCCTCGGCTCTAGAAGCCAGCGGAGGCATCGTCATCAAGCCGACCACGCGCACCGGGCAGCGCTCGAGGAAGCTCGGCAGCTGCGACGGAGCGATGCCGCTCTTGCCCTCGTCGGCGGCCACGTTGACCTCCACCAGCACCTCGGTCTCGGAACTGCCGTGGCGGGCCAGCTGGGCCAGGACGGACTCGCTGGCGACCGAGTGGATGTAGCGGACGCGCGGCAGCACATCGCGGACCTTACGGCTCTGGAGGTGACCGATGAAGTCCCACGTCAGCCCCGGCGGCGAGGCCTCGGTCTTCGCCGCCAGCTCCTGAGCGCGGTTCTCGCCAACCAGGGTCACGCCGGCGTGCGCGAGCGCCTCCAGCTCCTCCGCGGGCACGTACTTCACGGCCGCGAGGATCTCGATCTCCCCGGGCTCGCGGCCCGTCCCGGCGATCGCGTCGCGAACGCGCTCGAGGTTGGCGCGGACCATGTCGGCACTCAGCCCGCGGACCAGTTCAACCACGCGACTGCTCCGTCAGCCACGCGATTCCGGCCTGGCGGCCGGTCACGCCGCGCTCGCGGCGGTGGGAGAAGAACAACGACGGATGCGAGCAGATGGTGCACAGCGCGATGTCGTGCACCTCGTGGACGCCCGCGCGCCGGAGCTCGTGCGCCGCGATCGCCGCCAGGTCGAGGTTTGGGCCCCGATGCACGGCGTGCGGATAGCCGGCAAAGGCGTCGTGGACCTCGGCTCCGACCTCATAGCAGCAGCCACCGGCTCCGGGCCCGATGGCGGCGCTCAGAGGCCCGCTCGCGCCGGCCGCGCGCACAGCCTGCACACCGGCGGCGATCACTCCCTCGTGCAGTCCGCGCCAGCCTCCGTGCAGCATCGCCACCGTGCCGCCACCGGCGATGGCAATCGGCAGGCAGTCGGCGGTCAGAGCGGTCGGCGCCAGACCGGGCCACACCGTGTATTGCCCGTCGGCTTCTGGCAGCCGCCGGGGGCCGTCGTGCCAGTCCAGCCCAGGACTGGCGGTCGTGAGCGCGCGCACCCCGCGACCGTGAACTTGCCGCACGAAGCCCAGACGAGCACCCAGCTGCGACTCGAGCAACTCACGATTGCGCTGCACAGCTGCGGGTTCGTCGTCGGTCAGCCGGCCGAGGTTGAGGCTCTCGTACGGCCCGCGCGAAAACCCTCCCCGCCGGGTCGTAAAGACGGCGCGAGCGCCGGGCAGATCGATCGCGAACTGCTGGTCGCATAGGTAGAACGGCTCGCTCAAAATGACGGGCGTGGGGCTCGCCGCTGGCATCCCGCTCACCCTAGCGGCCGGCGGCCGCGACCCTGAGGGCCTCGGCCAGCTCGGCTTCGCGGCCCCGCACGCGGCCGTCGAGCTTTGCCGCCAACGCCGCCCGCAAGCCCTCGCCGATCGCCGGGCCGCTCGGCACACCGGCCGCCACCAGATCCCGCCCACCGATCTCGAGACGCACGTGGCGAAGCTGCGCGAGCCAGCGGCGCGCCGCATCCTGCGCGCCGTAGCCGCCGGCGAGCGCGACCGCCTCGATGCCGGCACCCCCGACCGCGGCGGCGATCTCTGACGGGCGTCTCGCGGCCTCCAGCGCCTCGGCCAGCGGCCGCGCCCGCGCCGCCGCGGAGGCGATCGCGTCGCGCCGCGCCGCCTCGAACGCCCACCGGTCGAGCAGCGCGGCCCGCTCGGGAGCGCCGAGCTCGACGCTGGCCGCGGCCATCGCCAGCGTCACCCGATCTCCATCCTCGGGCAGCAGCTCGAACGCACGCCGGGCCGGTCCTGGATCGCGCAGGCCGAAGCGGGGCGCAAGCGCGACGTCGATTCCCAGCCGGTGAAGCGTGCCCAGCGCGGCGATAGGGTCCGGTTCGGAGGTCAGCCGCCGCAGCTCGGCGCCGATCCGCGGGCCGGTGACGGTGGCCAGCGCTCCATCGTGCAGCGCGGCCTGCGCCAGGGCCAGCGTGTGCGACTCGATCTCGAAGCCCAGGCGGTTGGCGTACAGCGCCAGGCGCAGGAGTCTGGTCGGATCGTCTTCGAAGCTGCGCTCGTGCAGGACGCGCAGCATGCCGGCGCGCAGGTCGGTCAAGGCGGAGCCGTAGGCGACCAGCCGGCCACGGTGCGGTCCGAACGCCGCCAGCGCGATCGCGTTGACGGTGAAGTCGCGCCGCTTGAGATCATGGTCGAGGCTGGCCGCGGTCACGGTGGGGAGCGCTCCGGGACTCGAGTAGGACTCCCGGCGTGTCCGGGCCAGGTCAAAGCGGAACCCGTCGAGCTCGAGGTTGGCGGTGCCGAAGCGACCGTGGAGCGTGCTGGCGGCGCCGAGCTGGACGACGAACGGCTCGAGCTCGGATTCGATCAACAGGTCGAACTCGCGTGGCTCGGTTCCGAGCATCAGGTCGCGGACGGCGCCTCCGACCAGATACACGTCGGTCGGAGAGCTCGCCAACCGCTGTTGCAGCGGCCGCGCAGCGGGCAGCCGCCGGAAGCGCGCCAGCAGCACTTCGGGATCCTCAGTGACTGCAGGTGTAGTGCAAGAGGTCATCGTTGAGCGTGACCGCGCTCACCGTCCCGCGTGGCCGATTTGAGTTTTCCGCACACGGCCGACATGTTGTCGGCCGCGGGCTCATTAACCTGGCTCCCAGGGCAGCGAATGGCCTCGATCATGTACACCGTCGGTCACTCGACACGATCTCTGGACGAGCTCGTCGCCGTTGTGAAGGCTGCTGGTGTGCAGACCCTCGTCGACGTGCGGAGCTTCCCCGGCTCCCGCCGCCATCCCCAGTTTGCGCGCGGCGCACTGGCCCGCGCGCTCCCCGAGCACGGAATCGAGTACCGCCACGAGCCGGCCCTGGGCGGATTTCGGCAAGCCGTCACCGACTCGCCCAACGGGGGCTGGAAGCAGGCCGCCTTCAGAGGCTATGCCGACCACATGAACAGCCCCGAGTACCGCGCCGCGCTGGAGCGGCTCCAGGCGCTAGGCCGGACCCGTCGGACCTGCGTGATGTGCGCGGAGGCGCAGTGGTGGCGCTGTCACCGGCGGCTGATCGCCGATTCCCTGGTGATCCGCGGCTGGTCGGTGCGCCATCTCGGGTTGGGCACCGCGTACGAGCACCAGCTGACGCCGTTCGCCGTCGTCGGTCCCGACCACACCCTCACCTATCCACCCCTGCAGCCAGCGCTCGAGCCCTGAAGCGGCCGGCGCCATCATGGACCGGCATCGCTGCGAGCCCGGATCCAGTCGGCGATCTGTGGGCGCGCCACCTTGGCCGCCTGGCGGCCGGCGACCAAGCCGATGTGGCCCGACTCGAGGCACAGCTCGGTCACGTCATCTGAACCGACCAGCTTGGCCAGCGGCTTGGCGGCGCCCGGGGGAACGATCTGGTCCTGTGCGCAGAAGACATTCAGATACGGACACGCGATGTCGGCAAGGCGCACCTCCCCGCTTCCGAACGGCACCACTCCCTCCGTGAGCGCGTTGTCCCGGATCAGGGTCTGCACGGTCTGCCGGAACGCCGCCGCCGGGAACGGAATCTGGTCACGGGCCCACTGGTCGATGGCCATAAAGCCCGTCAGCCACTCCTCGTTCCAGAGGTTCTGCCAGACATTGACTTGCTGCACGAACCGGTCGGTCGGCTTGAGCGATTGAAAGCCCTGATCCATCGCGGTGGCCGGCACCAAGCCGGTCTCATCGATCACGTCGTCAGGATCGAGGCGGCCCTCAACGAACATCTTGCTCATAAACCCCATGCTGGTGAAGTCACACGGCGTCGTCAGCGTAATCAGGTTGCGAATCGGCGGGTCGGGACGCCGGGCGGCGAGCAGCAGCACCAGTGTCCCGCCCAGGCAGTAGCCGGCCAGGGTCAACTCCTCGGCGCCCGAGCTTGCACAGGCCGCGGCCAGCGCCGCTGGAAGGTAGCCGTCTACGTACGTCTCCAGCGTGTTCTCGGCATCGGCCGGAGCTGGGGGCTCCCAATCGAGAAGGAACACATCGAAGCCCTCGCCGGCCAGAAACGCGATCAGGCTGTTGTCCGGCAGCAGATCGAGGATGTAGCTGCGGCTGACCAGGCTGTGCACGATCAGCAGCGGCGGCCTGTAGCGGCGCTGATCGCTGCGATAGCGCCACAGTCGCGCCGTATCTCGCCGCCACACCAGCTCTCGGGGGGTGGGCGCGATCGGCGCTCGGCGCAGACCGCTGTAGTAGCTGAGGCCGTTGCGGGCACGGAGCAGCTGGCGTTCGAGCAGTGAGGGCGCCATCACTGGTCGAGCTGGACGTGCGGCGACCGGGGCGATCGCTCCCGGTCGAGCTCGCCGCGGAGGTCGCGAATCTGGCGCTCGAGGCTCGCGATCTGGTTTGAGAGCCGGTCGACGTCGCCGCGAGTGGGCACCTGCCACGCCGCAAACCACGTCTCCAGGGCCCGTCGCAGCTCGCCGTTGAAGCGTCGCTGCAGTTTCCATGTGGTGGCCAGGCCGTCCATGAAGATGTCGCTGTTCACCCACGATTCCGATGCTCGGGCCACGGGGCGCTCCAGGGCGTCGAACAGGACTCGCCAGGGCGGGCCCGAGCTGCCGCCCTGGTCCGGCGAAGCCGACCTGCCGTTGTCCGATGACCGGGCCATCTCTGCTCGTCAGTACCCGTTTGGCCTGGGGCTTCACTCATGCATCGAGCTCACGCTGGCGTAGGGCTCCTCGCTGTCGGCAGGCTGAAGCCGCCAACGTCCGACCTCTGACACTCGGCGTCCGCGATCCGCCCACCCGTTCGAAACCGCCAGCCCGGGGTAGGTGAGAACTACGTGGTCGCGCCACATCCCGACGAGGCCGCCCAGGGAGGAAGCAATCATGGAACCGACGCCCTCGCGCCTTGAGCTGAGTCCCCTGAACTTCCTGCATCGCAACGCACGGGCGCTCCGAGAGCGTCCCGCGGTGGTGCACGGTGAGCGCCGGTACACCTACGCTGAGCTGGCCGTGCGGTGCAATCGCCTGGCCTCCGCGCTGCGGGCCCGGGGCCTGAAGCGACATGACCGCGTGGCCATCCTGGCACCCAATTCCCCGGCGCTGCTCGAGAGCCACTACGGAGTTCCCCTGGCCGGCGGGGTGCTGGTGGCCATGAACAGTCGGCTCGCGGCAAAGGAGATCGAATACATCCTCAAAGACTCGGGTGCAAAGACACTGCTCGTCGACGCCGAACTCACCAAATCCGTTGAGTCGATTGACCTCAAGGGAGTCGATACGGTCGTCATCCAGGACACGGGCGAACGGGAGGATCCCTACGAGCAGCTTCTCGATACCGGGTCGGATGAGCCTCCCGAGAGCTGGCTCGAGGATGAGAACGAGCCGATCTCGATCAACTACACCTCGGGTACGACCGGCCGTCCCAAGGGCGCCGTCTACACCCATCGCGGCGCCTATCTGCGCGCGCTTGGCGTGGCCCTCGAGGTCAGGCTCGGCTACGACTCGGTTCACCTGTGGACCTTGCCCATGTTCCATTGCAACGGCTGGTGTCTGACCTGGGCGGTGACGGCCGCCGGCGGCCAGCACGTCTGCCTGCGCAAGGTCGAGCCGGGGCCGATCTGGGAGCTGTTCGAGGCCGAGCGCGTCACTCACTACAGCGGCGCGCCGACGATTCACATGAACATCGTCAACCACGACAGCGCGCACGAGCTCGAGCAGGCGGTGATCGTCCCCACCGGCGGCTCGCCGCCCCCGCCGGCGGTGCTCAAGCGGATGCGCGACCTCAACCTGCATCCGATCCATCTCTACGGGCTGACCGAGACCTACGGCCCGGTGATGGGCTGCAGCTGGCAGCCACAGTGGGACGAGCTCGAGCTCGAGCGCCAGGCGGGGCTGCTGTCACGCCAGGGACACACCTACAACGGCGCGGACCTGGTGCGGGTGGTCGACGACGACCTGCAAGATGTGCCTCGCGACGGAGAGACGATCGGTGAGGTCGTGATCCGTGGCAACAGCGTGATGACTGGATATCACGGTCAGGAGGACAAGACCAGCGAGGCATTCCGAGGCGGCTGGTTTCACTCGGGCGATCTGGCGGTGTGGCATCCCGATGGCTACGTCGAGTTGCGTGACCGCTCCAAGGACATCATCATCTCGGGCGGGGAGAACATCTCCAGCATCGAGATCGAACAGGTTCTGTCCGAGCATCCCTCGGTGCTGGAGGCCGCGGTGGTGGCGATGCCCGACGAAAAATGGGGTGAGCGCCCGAAGGCGTTTGTCGAGCTCAAGGACGGCCAGCACAGCAGCGAGGAGGACCTGGTCTCGTTCTGCCGCGATCACATGGCCAAGTTCAAGTGTCCCGCCGCGATCCAGTTCGGCGAGTTGCCGCGAACCTCGACGGGCAAGGTGCAGAAGTTCGTCCTGCGTGAGCGCGAGTGGGAAGGGCAGGAGCGCGCGATCGGTTGACCGATCGCGGCGCGGCGAACCCCCGGACGGAGGAGGTCCTGGCCCCCCACATGAGCGTGCTGGCGGCGTTCCTGGTGATCGGCGGCTTCCTGGTGGTGGCCGCGGTGATCGTGCAGTTCACGCACCGCACGCGCAACCGGCGCTCGAGGAGGTTTCACCATGAGTCCGGTGTCTACCGCCCGCCGCGCTGAAGCCGAGCTCCGACCGACGAGCCCCGCCGTCGACCGCGAGATCGCGTCGTTTCTGACCGCCTCTGCATGAGCTCTGGCCTGGCGCTCCCTCGCCGGCAACGCTCCGGCTCCCACTACCATGGGCGCCATGCCGAGTCCCGTTTCGCGGCGACTGCTGCGGCGCGGACTCATTGCGCTCGCGGTCATGGTGGTGGTGGCGGGCGCCGTGACGGCGTTCGTCCTGACGCATGCCCCCGGCAACGTCTCCAATCCCAGCGTCGCCTTCAGCCAACCGACGACGGCGGAGACTCCTTCGCCGCCCCCGCCCAAGCACCATCGCCGGGACAACTTCCAGTGGCCCTGGTACGGCTACAACAGCGGGCGCACGCGCCTTTTCGCCGGCTTTCCGAAGCTGCACTCGCCGCTGCACATCGGCTGGGCCTTCAACGACGGCACGCTGCTCGAGTTCCCGCCGGTGATCTACCACGAGAGGCTGTTTTTGCTCGGGGACAATGCCGTCGCCAAGGCGATCAACGCGCGTAATGGCCGCACGATCTGGCACCGCCAGATCGGAACCCTGGCCGCCGCCTCGCCGGCCATCGCTGGAAAGCCCCGACTTGTCCTGATGCCGGTGCTCTCAACTCATGGCAGTTCTCCCGGCGCCGGAAGGTTCGTGGCCCTGTCGATGAAGACCGGGCGGATGGTCTGGCAGCACCCGCTCCCGGCCGGCAGCGAGTCCTCGCCGATCGTGCACGGCACGAACGTCTACTTCGGGGACCAGGGCGGCACGCTGTGGTCGATGCGCGTCAACACCGGCCACGTGAACTGGACCTATCACGCCAGCGGCGCGATCAAGGGTGGTCCGGCGCTCGTCAACGGCGTCCTCTACTTCGGCGACTACGCCGGTCGTGCCTACGCGATCAACGCGGCCAACGGCCACCAGGTGTGGGTCGCCAGCACCAACGGCGCGCACTTCGGCTTCGGCTCGGGACAGTTCTACGCCACCCCCGCGGTCGCCTTCGGCCGCGTCTACATGGGCAACACCGACGGCCGCGTGTACTCGTTCGGCGCGCGCTCGGGCGCGCTGGCGTGGGCCACCGGCACCGGCGCCTACGTCTACGCCTCGGCGGCCGTGGCCGACCCCCCTGGCCTGGGCCCGACCGTCTTCGTCGGCTCTTACGACGGCAACTTCTACGCCTTCAACGCCCGATCGGGAGCCGTCCGCTGGCGCCACCCCGCCGGCGGGAAGATCTCGGGCTCCTCGACGGTGATCGGCAACGTGGTCTACTACTCCGACCTCGGCACCAAGTCGACGGCCGGGCTGAACGTGGTCAGCGGTCAGAAGGTGTTCTCGTTCCCGGACGGCGCGTTCACCCCCATGATCGCCGACTACCGCGCGATCTACATGTGCGGCTACAGCAAGCTCTACGAACTGCTCCCCGGGCGCAGGCGGGCGGTCGTGGCCCGCCACCGCCATCACCGCCACAAAAAGCGGGCTGCGGCGCGCAAGCATCGCCACCAGAAGACGGCCGCCGCGCGTAGGCACCGCCACCAGACGCGCGCCGCCCTGCGCAAACACCGGCGGCGGGCGGCGGCTCGCCAGCATCATCGTCGGGTGGCCCACCGCAAGGCGCAGCACGCCGCACATCGGGCGGCGAGGAAATCAAAGCGTCAACAGAGCTGATGACGGCGCAACCACCCGGCCCGCACGCGGGCGCAAGCAAGCGCCCACGGAACCCTCATTCCGGGCGGCTTGCTATCATATCGCGCCTATGCGTTGTCGTAGTGGAAGTCACTGTCAGCGTCCGGCCGAGAAGGGTCGTCGGTTCTGCGCAGAGCACGCGGCGGAGCTTGATCGCATGCGCGAGGAGCTCAAAGACGCCGCCGCTGCCCGCATCGGCCGGGGTCGTCCCAAGCGGTCGTCCACATGCTGTCGCCCCGGCTGCTACGAGCCCCGTGTCCCGCCCGCCGCGTACTGCGACACGTGCGCTGCGGCCGGTTACGTCGAAGAGGCCGCCTAAGCGCGGCCGGCTCGCAGTCGAGTCTCACAAAACTGCACTCTGGGCCCGGCGGCCGCGGATCCGCGGGGCTGTAGGCCTGCGCGAACAACGGGCTCGCATTGGCGCGGGATCAGGTGACGAGCCTGACCGGCACCCCGTCACGGGCTAGATAGCGCTTGACATCGGCCACCGTGTGCCGGCCGTAATGCAGAATCGAGGCGCATAGGACGGCGTCGGCGCCGGCCTGCAGCGCCGCCGTCAGGTGGGCGAGC
Source organism: uncultured Solirubrobacterales bacterium (assembly GCA_963757015.1). Classification (GTDB taxonomy): domain Bacteria; phylum Actinomycetota; class Thermoleophilia; order Solirubrobacterales; family Solirubrobacteraceae; genus Palsa-465. Next base: position 192,595 of record CAVWQA010000014.1, on the reverse strand, counting down.
TCGCCAGCGCCGCCCGAGGCGATCACCGGCACCGGGACGGCCTGCGCCACGGCCGCGGTCAGCTCCAGGTCATAGCCCGAGTTGGTCCCATCGCGATCCATGCTGGTGAGCAGGATCTCCCCCGCCCCGCGCTGTGCCGCTTCCCGGGCCCACGCCACCGCGTCGCGGCCGGTGGCGGTCCGGCCACCGGCCACGTACGCCTCCCAGCCTTCCGGTGCCCGCTGCTTGGCGTCGATCGCCAGCACTACGCATTGGGCGCCCAGCGTGCTCGCCAGCTCCGAGATCAGCTCGGGCCGGGCCAGCGCCGCGGAGTTGACCGATATCTTGTCAGCGCCGGCGTCGAGCACCGCCTGGGCCTCGGCCACCGACCGGATGCCGCCGCCGATCGTGAACGGGATGAAGACCTCGTCGGCGGCGCGGCGAGCCAACTCGACGACTGTGTCACGCTCGTCCGACGTCGCCGTGATGTCCAGGAACACCAGCTCGTCGGCCCCGGCGGCGTCGTAGCGCGCGGCCAGCTCCACCGGGTCTCCGGCATCGCGGATGTCGACGAACTCGACGCCCTTGACCACGCGGCCACAGTCCACATCCAGGCATGGGATCACCCGTTTGTAGTGCATCAGCCGTCCAGGGCAGCCTGGGCGGCGGCCACGTCGAAGCGCCTCTCGTACAGCGCCTTGCCCACGATCACGCCGGTCAGATTGACCTGGCGCAGCGCCGCCAGCGCGCGCAGGTCGTCGATTGTCGAGACCCCGCCCGAGTAGACGAACGTGCCGTGGACCACGGCCGCGATCCGCGCCACCTCGTCCAGGTCGGGGCCGCTCATCATGCCATCGCGATCGATGCTCGAGTAGACGAACTTGACCACCCCCCGGCGCCCCAGACTTTCGATCACCGACTGCACCGGGATCTCGGTCTGCTCCGTCCACCCCGAGGCGGCCAGCCGACCGCCGCGGGCGTCGACTGAGACGACCACGCGCTCGCGATGCTCAGCGATCGTCTCGTCGAGAAAGTCGACGTCGTGGAGCGCCGCGGTTCCCAGCACCACACGGGCCGCGCCCGCCTGCAGCACGGCCCGGACCGAGTCACTTGTGCGCAGCCCGCCACCTACCTGGATCGGCACGCCCACCGCGCCGGCGATCCTGGCCACGTGCTCGAGGTTGACCGGCTCGCCGTCCCGGGCTCCGTCGAGATCGACGACATGAAGCGCCCGCGCCCCGGCGTCGACCCAGCGCCGGGCCGCCTCGAGCGGGTCGGCATCGTACACCGTCCGCTGCTCAAAGTCGCCGCGCGCCAATCGCACCGCCTGGCCCTCGAGGATGTCAATCGCCGGCAGCAGGATCATGCGCGCAGCGCCGAGGGTGGCGCAGCCGGGCTGACCCCGAAACGACACACGTCGGCGAACCTGGCCAGCATGCGCAGGCCGTCGCCCGAGGACTTCTCGGGGTGAAACTGGACTCCGAACACCGTCCCCCGAGCGACGATCGTGGCGAAGCGCTCGCCGTAGCTCGTCGTTGCGATCACATCGCGGGCATCGGCCGGCCGGGCCGCCAGCGAGTGCACGTGGTAGAAGGCGCGGCTGGCTCCCCTTGCCAGCCCCACGGTCAGCAGCGAGGGGCGCTCGAACCTGACCTCGTTCCAGCCGATGTGCGGAACGGGCAGGCCGGAGGTGCGCAACGGTGTGACCGTGCCCGGGATCAGCCCCAAGCCAGGCGTGCGCTCGAACTCCTGCGATTCGTCGAACAGGAGCTGCATGCCCAGGCAGATGCCGAGCAGTGGCTTGCCGGCCTCAACGGCGGACCGGAGCATCGCGTCGAGCCCGAGCTCGCCGAGGTGGCGCATGGCCAGCGGAAACGCTCCCACGCCGGGCACGACGATCCCGTTGGCCGCGTTGAGGCTGCCGTGCTCGTGGGTGATGTGCGCGCTGGCACCGACGTGTTCCAGTGCCTTCTCGACCGACCGTCGGTTCCCCATTCCGTAGTCGACGACGGCGATTCGCGGAGCGAAGGTCACGTGAGCGTCCCCTTGGTGCTGGGCACGCCGTGCTCGGTCGGGTCAAGAGCCACGGCGTGGCGAAGCGCCCGCGCCACGGCCTTGAAGGCAGCCTCGATCACGTGATGGGCATTGGTCCCGGCCTCGACCGTAACGTGAAGCGTGAGCCTGGCATTGGTGGCCAGCGCCCGGAAGAATTCTTCGGTCAGCTCGTGGTCGAAGTTTCCGATCGCGCCCGGTGCCAGCTCGGCCTCGAACGCGCACAGGCCCCGCCCTGAGATGTCGATCGCACACGAGGCCCGTGACTCGTCCATCGGCACCGTGGCCTGGCCGTAGCGGCTGATCCCGGCTCGGTCTCCCAGCGCCTCATCGAGCGCCTGGCCGATGCAGATGCCGACATCTTCGACCGTGTGATGAGCTCCGGTTTCGAGGTCACCCTGAGCGCTGACGGTCAGGTTCATCCGCCCGTGACGGGCCAGCAGGTCGAGCATGTGGTCAAAGAAGCCGACGCCCGTCGACCTTTTGCCAGCGCCGTCACCATCCAGCTCGAGCTCGACCTGAACCTCGGTCTCGCCGGTCCGGCGGTGCAAAGAGGCTGTCCGCGTCATCGCGTGCCATTGTCGCGAATGCGTGCCTCCATCGAGAGCGCGTGCAGCTCGAATCCCTCGGCGCGCGCGAGGGGGGCCGCCTCGCGGGCGAGCGCCGCGGCACCGTCTCCGATCGTGACTTGGGCAACTCGCCGCCGGAAGTGAGCCGGCGACAACGACGATGCGAACCGGGCCGCGCCGTTGGTCGGCAGCACGTGGTTGGAGCCCGCGATGTAGTCCGAGAACGCGGTCCCGCTGGCGGCGCCTACCAGCACACACCCGGCCGTCGTCACCCGTTCGGCCAGTCGCTCGGCCTCGGGGCCCGCCAGCTGTAGGTGCTCGGGCGCGAACCGTTGCGAGAGAGCCAGCGCCTGCTCGAGCTCGCCCACTTCAACCAGCCGCACCACGGCCTCCGTCTCGGGCCCCTCAGCCAGGCGGGCGGCGAGCTCGTCGAGGAGCGCCGCTGAGGTCGAGATGCCCACCACCAATGACCCGGCCCCGTGTTCGGCCTGCGCCAGCAGGTCGAGCGCCAGCGACTCGGCATCGCACCCGCCGTCGGCGATCAGCATCAGGTCGCTGGGGCCCGCGAACCCGTCGATGCCCACGTGCCCGAACACCTGCCGCTTGGCCTCCTGGACGTAGAGGTTGCCCGGACCGACGATTACGTCAACGGCGGTCACAGTCTCGGTCCCGTAGGCCAGCGCAGCGATGGCCTGCGCCCCACCCATCCGGTAGACGACCGTCGCTCCCGCCAGCCGGCAAGCCCCCAGCACGACCGCCTCGACCTCGCCATTTTCTCCCGGCGGCGCGCACACGGCGATCTCCTGCACACCGGCGACGCGCGCGCACACGACGCCCATCACCACCGTGCTCGGGTAGGGAGCCCGCCCACCCGGTACGTATACGGCGGCGCGACCGACGGGAACCTCACGCAGCAACACCTCGTGTCCCTCGAAGCTCACCGTTCGATCCTCGCCCAGCGACGCCTCTGCGACCCGCATCACGTTGCTGATCGCCTGGTCCAGTCCGGCTCCGACGTCGCCATCGAGGTACTTGGCGGCCGTGTCGAGCTCCGCTTCCGGCACTCGAAGCGCCGACGGCGTCGAGCCGTGGGTGTCGAACTGGCGCGTGTAGTAGCGCAGCGCGTCGTCACCGTTGGCGCGGACCCGCGCGATGATCTGGGCCACGTCCTGTGCGACCGATTCCGGGGCGGAAACGAGCCCCCGGAGCTCGTGCGCGAGCGCGCGCGGATCGCCCGCCAAGGTGAGGCGCTCAAACTGCACTGACGCGCTCCAGCAGCCCGTCGATGGTCGCCGCGCGCAGCCTGTGGGCGACGGGATTGGCGATCAGGCGCGCCGAACAGACTGCGATCTCCTCGCGGACCACCAGGTGGTTCTCGCGCAGCGTGGTCCCGGTCGCGGTCAGGTCGACGATCGCCTCGGCCAGGCCTGTCAGGGGCGCCAGCTCGACCGAGCCCTTGACCTCGACGATCTCGGCCTGGCGTCCGGTCTCGAGGAAGTGCCGGGCGGCGATCCGCGGGTACTTGGTGGCGATTCGCACGACGCCCAGACGTCTCAGCGCCTCTTCGGCGCGGTCCTCGCCCTCGACACCGGCGAGCACCATCCGGCAGCGACCGTATCCGAGATCCATCAGCTCATAGACTTCGCGTTCCGCCTGCTCCATCAGCACGTCCTTGCCGGTTATCCCGAGGTCTGCGGCACCGGCCTCGACGTACGTGGGCACGTCAGACGATCGCATGGTCACGATCCCGGACCGCTCGAAGAGCAGCCTGCGATCGTTGTCGCGGACCTCGCTGGTGTCGATTCCGAGCCGGTCGAGGAGGTCAAGCGTATCGGCGAACATGGCGCCACGGGGGACGGCGATCCGCAGCTCGCTCATCGGCCACCACCGCGAGCAACGGCGATCCGCAGTTCGCTCATCGGCCACCGCCCCGGGTGCGGCCGCGCTCCTCGCCGGTCAGCGCGATGTGCAGCCGCTCGACGTTGAGCGCGAAGCCGACAGCCGGCATTGAACGTCCGAAGCTGCCCAGGAGCTCGTCATAGCGCCCACCGCTCCCCAGTGGCACGCCGTATGCGGGGTCGTATACACCAAACACGGCGCCCGTGTAGTAGCCGATGCTGCGCACCAGGCCGAGGTCGAAAATGATCCGCTGGGCGACCTCGGGAGCCAGCAGCGCGTGCAGCTCGCGCATTCCCCCGAGCGCCTCGCGCAGGACGCCGTCGAGACCCTCCAGGATCTCGGCGCTGCCCCTGATCCTGGGCACGCGCAGCAACAGCGCGGCTTCACCGTCGGTTAGCCCGAGCCCCCGCACCTCGCGCTCCACACCGACGAAATCGCCGCGGGAGAGCTCGGACAGGATCACGTTGCTCGCACCGGCGTCGACGCCAAAGGCCTCGAGCAGCGACGGGTACAGAGAGGCATCGCCGAGGCCGACGCGATAGGTCTCCAGGCCGGCGGCGTCGAGCGCCGCGCACAGCACCCCGAGCACCTCGGCCGTGCCGTGCGGCCCCGGCGAGCCCACCAGCTCGATGCCGGCCTGGAGGAACTCGCGAGACTGGCCCCGCTGGGGCCGCACCCCTCGGTAGACGTGGGCGAAATAGCAGAAGCGCAGCGGCGGTTGGGCATGCGCGTAACGGGTCGCCACCAGGCGGGCGATCGGAATCGTCATATCCGCTCGCAGCACGAGCACGTTGCCCTGCTCGTCGAACACGCGGTAGGCAGGGCGGCTGTCGGCCATATCGGTGCGCGCGAACGTGCCCTCGTACTCGAGCGCGGGTGTGTCAACCTCGCCGTAGCCGGCCTGCTCGAACACCGCGCGCACCCGCTCGGTCATGGCCCGCAGCTCGCGCATCTCGTCGGGCAGCACGTCGCGTGTGCCGCTGGGGATGCGATCGATCATCGCGGGCATGCTGCCAGCTATGGACGGGGTCCGTAGGCGCGGCCAGCAGTGGAGGCTGAGCTCGGTGGGCGTCGCGTGCTGGGCTAGCGCCATATGACGGCCGGCGGCGGTAGGGCTCGCGTTCGTCTAGTGCTGATCCGGCACGCCGCCGGCGGGTATGCCTGTCAGCTGCTCGGCGATGGCTCGCAGCCGGGCGCGTGCCCGCTCGTCGTAGGCTTGAGGAAGAGCGCTGGCTTCCTGCGTTCGGTCGAAATAGCGGCCGGTGACCATCTCCAGGGCTGGGTCGCTGATGAGTCGAAGCGTCGAGTGCACACCGTCGGCGATCTCGCTTTGGGGTGTGAACATGTGTGTGACGATCTTGGTTGGCATGTTGAACGCCGGGTGCAGGCAGTTGACGGTCACTCCGGTTCCCGAGAGCTCTGCCGCTCGGTCGACCGTCAACATGATCTCGGCCAGCTTCGCCTGGGCATAAGCCTGCATGCCGTCATAGCTTCGCTCGAGCATGATGTCGTCGAAGTTGATCGGCGCCTGGCCGGCCGACGCCACGTTGACGATTCGGCTTGGTGCAGAGGCGACCAGCAAGGGCTCGAGTTGGTAGCTCAGCATGTACGGTGCGAGATAGTTGACCTGGAAGGTGGACTCATGCCCGTCGGTAGTGACACGTCGTACCGGGTCGATCCCGAGGGCTGCATTGTTGAGCAGGACGTCAAGCCGCTCGCGCTCGCTCCGAACTCGCTCAGCGAGGTCGCGAACCTCGGACAATGACTCGAAGTCGGCCCGGTAGTACGTCAGCTTGTTGTTACCCGTCCTCGCTCGGATCTCCGACAGCGTTTGCTTCCCGCGTTCGTCGCTGCGGCCGTGAAGCAGCAGCGCGGCGCCTTGACCGGCAAGCTCGCTGGCCACCGCTCGACCGAGGCCGTCGGTGGCGCCCGTGACGAGGATAATCTGCTGCTCGATCGGCCGCACCTGAGTCAGCGGCGGGACCCGACCGAACGTGGCATATCGGTCATCGTTTGCACATCAGTGCCAGCGAACATGTGTATCGGATTCTCGATCATCCGGTCACCGACATCCCGCCAAGCACCGGCCGGCGCGCCCCGGTCGGATCTTGCCCGCGCCGGCGCGGAACCGGGCCAGCGCATCCTCGAGCAAGTGCATCGACGAGGTCATCGGATCAGAACCAACAAGACGCTGATACACAGGAACGCGAGTCCAGCCACACCGTTCATGCCGCGCAGGAACCGCGCCCGGGCGAGCCTGACGGTGAGCCGCGAGGCCAGGCAGGCGTATGCCGTCAACCAGGCAAATACGAGAGCTGCCATCGCTGCGACCATCGCAGGAGGCAAGAGGCGCGCGAGTGCCGTCCAGAACAGCCCTACCTTGACGTTAAGAGAAGATCGGTCGCGGGTCGGCAACGAGGGTTAGCGGCGCGATGCGTCGCCGACGCTAGCGGGATCTGCGTCCTCGTCGAACACCAGCCTTGTCGCGGCGATCCGATCGCGGTCGGTGATCGCGAAGTAGCCGAGCGCGATCACGCCGAGAATCATCCAGATCACGATCACGTATGGGGCGTAGCTCGCCGGAGATTTGAGCGGCTGGATCCCGAGGCCTGCAAAATCGACCCCGAAGGCCGCCAGCAGTACCGGGACGAAGAACAGAGATGCGGCGAGCGGGATCAGCAGGTGCAGGAGAATGTTGAACTCGGAGCGATGCTCGCGCAGATAAAAGACGGCACAGCTCACTCCGGTGCAGATGTAAATGACAACGATCAGCACGGTCGAGATCGTTCCCTGCAGCACGAGCGCGTCGAGCGGTGAGCCCAGGGCGAAGCCGAGTATCAGCGCGTAGCTGATCGCCAGCACGGCCTGGGCGTGGACCGCCACCGACGGGGTCTTGAACACGGGATGGATCCGCGTCAGGACCCGCGGGAGCATCCGGATGCGGCCCAGGGAGTAGCCAACGCGGGTGGCAGCGACCGAGCTAGCGTTCGAGCCGGCGATCGCTGAGTTGACGAGCGCGACCACGACGATGATGAACCCCAGACCCCATACGGTGTTCGACATAGCGGACCACGGGTCGCCGGCGTTGGAGGCCGTGAACGTGGTCATCCGCGCGGGTCCGAAGTAGACCGTCGCGGCGTAATAGCAGAAGAGGTAGAAGGCGCCGATGCCTAGACATGCGAACACGACGGCGCGGGGGATCGTGCGTCTGGGATTACGTGCCTCCTCGCCGAGCGGCGCGGCCGCCTCGAACCCGATGATCCCGAAGACGGCATAGAGGACGCCCGGCACGAGCGAGCCGAAGCCGTTCTTGTTGTGTTCGGTGGGCGAGAACACCGCGAGCGTGTTGTGTCCGCCGGCCTTGATGATCAGTGTTATCGCGAGCGCCAGAAACACGACTATCTCGATCACACCGAGCAGCACACTCGCCGCGGTCGACAGTCGGATGCCGCGGTAGACCAGCGTCCACACAATCACCCCACCGAGTACTGCCGCGGGCGCCCATGTCCACGTCGGCCAGCCGAGGTGCGTGTGCAGGGCGTTGGACACCACGATCCCGAGAATCAACAGGCCGCCGGGAGCCACGACCAGTTCGGCCATCATGAAGGCCCAGCCGACCAAGAATCCGACGCTCGGACCGAGTCCGCGGGCGTTGTAGGTGTAGAGGCCGCCCGCCGACGGCAAGTGCTTGGCCATCTGTCCGATCGTGATCGCGATCAGCAGGCACAATCCCAGTCCGATCACCACGGCAAGCGGCGTCGCGCCACCTGCGTATTGGGCAGCGAACAGGATCGAGAATGCGACCGAGGCGGCGGGCGCCATGTTCGCGATCGACTGAAAGACCACCGGTACGAGGCCGACGGCGTTTGCTGACAGCCCCCCATGAGATGAGTCGGTTCGCGTCGGCTTTTGAGCGGTCGTGGTACTCACTTCACCTGATTGACTACCCGGTTCGCGGCCAGCAACAAACGCCACCCGATCGCGGGCCTTACCGGTTCGGATGCGTAGGACCCTCGCCCGTCTGGGATCCGTACGCGCTGTGAGTGCGGCTCGCCGAGACGCACTCGGTGTTGGCGAGCTGCAGGTGGATCACGAGGCGCGACGACTCGGTATGGGCCGGCGGTGTCCAATTACGTCGTCGCCTCGGAATAGTCCGACGCTCAGTGTCGAGGCCGCGATACGAGGCGCAGAGCCTCGCGTCTACCGTGTTGTCACCGTACGTGCGGCGGTGTTGTCTGCGGTGTGTGCGGCGACCAAGGAACCACGACGAACAGGAGCAGAGAGATGGCTGCAACCGAGAAGGCGATCCTTGCCGGCGGGTGCTTCTGGGGTGTCCAGGATCTGATCGAACCGTCAGGACAACGACCTCGGGGCGAGCTATCGCTCCGCGATCTACTACGTCGACGACGAGCAGCGCCGCGTCGCTGAGCACACGATCGCCGATGTCGACGGCTCCCGGCCTGTGGCCCGAAGGTCGTCACCCAGGTGGGCTCCCGCCGGACCGTTCTGGAGGCAGAGCCAGAGCACCAGGACTACCTCGAGCGCTACCCCAACGGCTACACCTGCCACTTGGTCCGTCCGGGCTGAAAATTGCCGCGACGCGCGCCCGAAGCGACGCACTGAGCTGACGCGAGCGCGCGAGCGGTGTGACTAGCTCACCACACCGAGGCTCGACGGCTAATGCGGCTGGCGCCGCGCGTCTACATGGTGGCCGGGTCTGACCCAGCCAAGACGGCGGGGGTTCCAAGCTTCGAACCGCGTCTAACCCGGCACCCCTGGCAGCGGCGGCTGTGCTGGCAGAGATCTGTGGGCGCGGCGAGCGGGGCTACGCGGTCACCGGAGCGTCGTCCAGCCGCGTGATCCGCGCTCCGAGCTCGCGCAGGCGCTCGTCGATGCGCTCGTAGCCCCGGTCGATCTGGCGCACGTTGCCGATCTCGGTGACGCCGTCGGCGCACAGGGCGGCGATCAGCATCGCCATTCCGGCGCGGATGTCGGGTGACTCGACCCGCCCGCCGCGGAGCTGACGCGGGCCCGCGACGATCGCGCGGTGCGGATCGCAGATCGTGATCTCGGCGCCCATCATCACCAGCTTGTCGGTGAAGAACAGGCGGTTCTCGAACATCTTCTCGTGAATCAGCACCGACCCCTCGGCCTGCGTGGCCAGGGCCAGGGCGATGCTCGTCAGGTCGGCCGGGAAGGCGGGCCACGGGCCATCCTCGACCTTGGGCTTGTGATCTCCGGTGTCGTTGCGGATCCTCAGCTGCTGATTTGCGGGAACGATCACATCGGCGCCGTGGACCTCGCTGCGCAGCCCCAGCCGCTCGAACACCATGCGGATCATGCGTAGGTCGTCGGGGCGCGTGTCCTTGACCACGAGCTCTCCGCCGGTCACGCCCGCCAGCGCCATGAACGATCCGATCTCGATGTGGTCCGGGGCGATCTCGTGCGTGCAACCGCGCAGGCTCGGCTGACCGTGGACGGTCATCACGTTGGAGCCCACGCCGTCGATGTCCGCGCCCATCGAAATCAGCATCCGGGCCAGGTCCTGGACGTGCGGCTCGGAGGCGGCGTTGCGGATCACCGTCGGTCCGCGCGTGAGCGCCGCCGCCATCAGCGCGTTCTCGGTCGCCATCACCGACGGCTCGTCCATCAGAAAGTCGCACGGCGTCAAACCCAAGGGCGGTGCGGTCAGCACGATGTCGTCGCGCCGGCTCTCAACGCGCGCTCCCAGCGCCCGGAAGGCATCCAGGTGGGGGTCCAGGCGCCGGCGACCGATCACGTCGCCCCCAGGCGGCGGCATCCTGGCATTTCCGAAACGGGCCAGCAGCGGACCAGCAAGCAGAAATGACGCGCGGATGACCTCGGACAACTCGGCGTCGACCTCGGTGTTCTCAACGTCCGAGGTGTCGACCAGCACCTCGCTCGGACCCAGCCACTGCACGTCGGCCCCCAGCACGCGCAGGAGCAGGACCATGGCCTCGACGTCGGCGATCCGCGGCACGTTGCGCAGGATCACCTCGTCGGCGGTGAGCAGGCAAGCGGCCAGGATCGGAAGCGCTCCGTTCTTGTTGCCGGCGGGCACGATCGTGCCCGACAGCGGAACTCCGCCTTCGATTACGAACTTCTCCAGTGGTATCGACCTCGAGTGGGGGCTTCGGGGTTCGGTTGCTCGCTCTTGCCAGTCAGTCAGCCTAGCTGTTGTCTGTTTCTGAGGAGACCCGGGGCGCTTCGAGCGCTGAGCTAGGGTAACGGCCATGCAATCTGGTCTTTCGCGCACCGAAGCCTGGAACCTGCTTTGTGAATGGACCCAATCCGACTCGCTGCGCCGCCACATGCTTGCGGTCGAGGCCGCGATGCGCGCCTACGCTCCCAGGTTCGGTGGCGACCCGGACTTGTGGGGGCTCACCGGCCTGCTGCACGACCTCGACTACGAACGCTATCCCGACCTTGGCGATGGCCACCCCCGCTATGCCCTCCGTGAGCTCGAGGCACGTGGCTATCCACCCGAGCTGGTGCGCGCGGTTGCGTCTCACGCGGACTTCATGGGGGTGCCGCGCGAGACGCCGATGGAGAAGACCCTGTTTGCCGTCGACGAGCTGTCGGGCTTCATCCTGGCCTGTGCCTATGTCCGTCCGGAGGGGCTGGTCGGCATGACGCCCAAGTCGGTCAAGAAGAAGTTCAAGCAGCCGAGCTTCGCCGCGGCGGTGAGCCGCGACGACATCCGCGCGGGCGCGGAGGAGCTGGGGGTCGACTTCGACGAGCACCTCACGATCGTGATCGCGGCTTTGAACGAGCGGCGCGAGGAGTTGGTGCCGCCCGCGGCTGACAGCCCTTCGGCCGATAGCTCCACGGCCGATAGCTCCACGGCTGATCGCTCCGCGGCCGATAGCTCCGGGGCGGGCTCCGCCGCTGAGCCCTTCCCCGCCGACGCCGCCTGACCGCATGTCCAGCGCACCAGCGCCGGTCAGCGTGGTCGTCCTGGAAGGCGACCAGACCGGCCAGGAGCTGCTCGAGCAAGCCCTCCGCGTGCTCGACTCAGACCTGCTCGGGCTCGAGCTCGACCTGACTCATTTCGACCTTTCGCTGGACAACCGCCGCGCCACGTCCAACCAGGTGGTGATCGACGCGGCGCGGGCGATGGTCGACGCCGGGCTCGGCCTCAAAGCCGCGACTATCACTCCCGAGGGCGTCGGCGATGTCGGCTCCCCCAACCGCATCCTGCGCGAGCAAGTCGACGGCAAGGTGATCGTGAGGACCGGCCGGCGCCTGCCCGGGGTGGCCCCGATCGCCGGCGTCCACTATCCGATCTCGATCGTGCGCATGGCCGTCGACGACGCTTACGGAGCTGCCGAGTCGCGCCAGGGCGAGACGGGCGCCGCCGACGAGGTCGCCTACCGCACCGAGCGCATCACCCGCTCCACCTGCCGCGCCGTGGCCGAGTACGCCTTCAGGACCGCGGAGAAGATGGGCGCGCGGGTCTACGGCGGGCCGAAGTGGACGGTTTCGCCCGTGTACGAGGGGATGCTCAAGGAGGAGCTGGATCGGGCGGCAGCTCGCCACCCGGAGACCGACTATCGGCCAGCGCTGATCGACGCCACCTACGCCGGCCTGCTGTCAGGCGCGACCGACGTCCCGCTCGTGATCCCGGCCCTGAACCGCGACGGGGACTGCCTGTCGGACCTCGTGCTGCCGATGTTCGGCTCGATCGCGGGCGCCGAATCGGTGCTGCTGGCGTTCGACGACAGCTACGACACCACGGTCGCGATGGCGGAGGCGCCGCACGGCACCGCGCCGGCGCTGCAGGGCAAGGACCTGGCCAACCCGCTGGCCATGATCCTCGCCTGTGGGGCGCTCCTGCGCCACGGCGTCGACCGTCACGGGAACGCCTGCGAGCGCGCTTCTCGCGCGATCCACGAGGGCGTGCTGGAGACGGTCGCGGCCGGGATCAAGACGCCGGACCTCGGCGGCCACGCCGGGACGGCCGAGTTCACGAGCGCGGTCGTCGATCGGGTCGCGACCAAGCTCGAGGTGTGGTCGTCGCTCGGGTCCTGAGCCGCGGACGTCTCCTACGCATCGTTCGGCGGCCACACCGCGCGGGCAGGCGCGGGCCGGTGCAAGATCGCGCCCAGCCACTGCTGGCACTGACCGGGCAGGCCTGAACTCGGAATATCGTGCATTTGCGGCCTTTTGCCGCGGGTTGGGCCAGTGGTCGGGAACCTGACGAGCTCACGCTTCCGTCCGGCGACCCCCGTAGCCTGGCGAACGTATGTTCCAGTCACCAGCCAAGACACTTCGTGCGCTGCTCAGGCTCACCGACGACCTCCTTGGCGATCCGCAGCCCGAGACGCCGCACCCGCACCGGCAGCCGCTGCGCCTCCAGCACGACCGTCGGCCGGGCTCGGTACCGCCGCCGCCCGCGCACTGCCTGTCCCCCGTTCGCCCGTCGCCGCCGTATGCGCCGCGCGCACAGGTCAGGTAGCGGCGCTCAAGTGCTCACAGTTCAGGTAGGGGGGCAGCGCATCTGCCCGGTCCGGGCTGCGCGCGCCGGCGGGGCGGCGCGTCAGCCCAGCAGAGCGGGCAAGGCGAAGATCGCGTCGGACGGGTAACCGGCCGGTTTGGTCGAGCCTGAGCTCGCGACCCCGAACACGACCACGATGAACGTGCCCAGCCCCAGCACGATGCAGATGATCAGCAGAATCAGCACCTGGGGGTTGGCGCGCAGAAACGCGGCGATTTCTCGCACTGTGTGCATGCTGCCACGAATCAGGGAGCCGTCATCCGTGCCAACATGCTCTGATGACTACTGCCGACAACGAACGCGAGCCGATCACCCGGGAGGGTCTGGTCGAGCTGAAGGCCGAGCTGGCCGAGCTCGAAACCACCGCCCGCCGTGAGATCGCCCAACGAATCCTCACCGCCCGCTCACACGGGGATCTGAGCGAAAACGGGGAGTACCACGCCGCCAAGGAGGATCAGGCGCTGCTGGAGACGCGGATCCAGCGGCTGCGACACCGGCTGCGCAGCGCCGTAGTGGTCAGCGTCGAGACCGAGGGCAACGTGTTTTCGTTCGCCCGCGCTGCCGAGATTCGCGACGAGCGCACCGGCGAGCTGCACACCTGGACGATCGTCGGACCTACTGAGGCCGACCGCGCCCACGGCAAGCTCTCAGCCGAGTCGCCGGTGGCCAAGGCGCTGATCGACCACCCGGTTGGCGACACCGTAGAGGTACCCACGCCCAAGGGAGTACGCCGGCTGAAGATCCTCCGGCTGGTGTGAGCCGTCTATCGCTCAGGCGCGTGGGTCGGGCGTGATCGCCGCCAGCTCGCCGGGCAGAGGCGAAGAGAGCAGGCGTAGGACGCCTCCAAACAAACCACGCGCTAGCACTAAAACAAACGACCCCGCCTGCACCAAGCAAGCGGGGTCGAAGTAAGAACCGGCGGCGACCTACTCTCCCAGGCCCTTGCGAGCCAAGTACCATCGGCGCTGAGGGGCTTAACGGCTCTGTTCGGAATGGGAAGAGGTGTTTCCCCCTCGCCATAGCCACCGGAAACCGGTCGAGACCCCTCTCCGCGGGCCTTCAAAACCACACAGTGCCAATGCACGGATATCAAATATCCGTCAAGCCCTCGACCCATTAGTACCGGTCTCCTACGGATGTCACCATCCTTCCAGATCCGGCCTATCAACCTGGTGATCTTCCAGGGGTCTTACTCCCTCAAGGGGATGGGAGAGCTCATCTCGAGGCCGGCTTCCCGCTTAGATGCTTTCAGCGGTTATCCGATCCGCACGTAGCTAACCTGCAGTGCCCTTGGCAGAACAACAGATACACCAGAGGTGCGTTCATCCCGGTCCTCTCGTACTAGGGACGAATCCTCTCAACTCTCCAACGCCCACGGCAGATAGGGACCGACAGTTTTGTTACTCCCGATCGCCCTCTCGGGACGACCGAGGGTCAGGTCATTTCTGCCTGACTCTGCATGTCGCCATGCAGCTCGGACTGTATCTTCGGGATGCATCTCCCGTCTGGCGTACAGTCTCTGAGGATTCTGGTTGGCGGAAATGTAGCCATCCAGTCTTTCCTGCTGATTGTCCGCACCCGTCACATTGTCACTGTACTGTCCCTCTCGGACAGCACGAGTAGCGCGGGATACTCGGAGTTTCCAGCATATAGCCAGATTTATAGACAGCAATGGTCTACTGTCTCACGACGTTCTGAACCCAGCTCGCGTACCGCTTTAATGGGCGAACAGCCCAACCCTTGGGACCTACTTCAGCCCCAGGATGCGACGAGCCGACATCGAGGTGCCAAACCGGGCCGTCGATGTGGACTCTTGGGCCCGATAAGCCTGTTATCCCCGGAGTACCTTTTGTCCGTTGAGCGACGGCGCTTCCACATGCTACCGCCGGATCACTAAGGCCTGCTTTCGCACCTGCTCGACCTGTCGGTCTCGCAGTCAAGCTCCCTTACTGCCTTTACACTCTTCGCACGATTTCCGACCGTGCTGAGGGAACCTTTGCGCGCCTCCGTTACATTTTGGGAGGCGACCGCCCCAGTCAAACTACCCACCTGTCACTGTCCGGTGCCCGGATTCACGGCGCACCGTTAGAGATCCAATACACCAAGGGTGGTATCTCAAGGTTGGCTCCACGCCAGCCGCAGCCGGCGCTTCCAAGCCTCCCACCTATCCTGAGCGAAGTGGATCGAACCCCAATACCAGGCTGTAGTAAAGGTTCACGGGGTCTTTCCGTCTAGCCGCGGGTACTCGGCATCTTCACCGAGACTGCAATTTCACCGAGCCCCTCGTTGAGACAGCGTTCAAGTCGTTACGCCATTCGTGCAGGTCGGAACTTACCCGACAAGGAATTTCGCTTGAGCTCTTACCACCGGAGTCCGGTGGCGGAAGGCGCATCCTCGCGTGCACGCGCGCCTTCCCTGCATGTCGCCATGCAGACGGGACCATCTCATCATCCAGTGTCCTGGATGTTCGGCGTATGGCCTCTGAGGATTCTGAGGAGGTCGGTCCTGGGCTTTTGGCGGTTCATCGTCTCGGCGATCTCAACGATCTCCACCAGCCCCTCATTCGTGAGGTGGTGGCCCGCATCGATCAGCTCAACGCACTCCGCGAACTTCTCAAAGTTACGCTGCTTCGACGAATGCATCGGATGCGTCCGAAAGAACGGAATGATCTTCGCAATCAGATCCGTCCGCCGGCGCACCACGTAGCGATACAGGTGCTCTCGGTGGTTGTCGTACCGCTTGTTAGCGAGTACTTGTCCCACCTCGAAAAAGCTCCTGAGCTCCTCCGGGCAGGACACGCTTTGCGCGCCCTGCGTGACCACGAACTCGTGAGCCACCTGGTAGCCGGTTCTGTAGCCGCTTCGGCCGAGCCCGCCTCTTTGGCGGACGAAGCCGATTGAGAAGCATCCTTCTCCGTCTACAAAACCAATAACCCAGCCTTCCTGCCTCAGCCTTTCCTGCTGGTTTTCCGCACCGCACGGATTGTCACTGTCCACCACCGAAGTGTACGACGAGTACCGGACGGATGCTCGGGTTTTCCAGCATATAGCCGAATGCAACCCACACTGTTACCAGTATGGTGGGCAACGTTTTACCTTAGGACCGTTATAGTTACGGCCGCCGTTTACCGGGGCTTAGTTTCGGTGCTTCGAGCCGAAGCCCTAACACCTCCACGTAACCTTCCGGCACCGGGCAGGCGTCAGCCCCTATACGTCGTCTTACGACTTAGCAGAGGCCTGTGTTTTTGGTAAACAGTCGCTTGAACCTATTCACTGCGGCCCTCTCGGGCTCCACTCGCGAGGAGCTTCACCCTACGGGGGCGCCCCTTATCCCGAAGTTACGGGGCGATTTTGCCGAGTTCCTTAACGAGGGTTATCTCGATCACCTTAGTGTTCTCCACTTGCCCACCTGTGTCGGTTTTGGTACAGGCACGCGCGACCTCCCTAGAGGCTTTTCTCGGAGGCTTGGCATCCGGGACTCGCCGGCTTAGAGCCAGCTGGCATCGCACCTCAGGTTATGCGGCTCCGGATTTACCTAGAGCCACCCCTACATGCTTACCCCAGGACGACCATCGCCTGGGATCCCATAGCCTTCCTCGTCCCCCCATTCGGTCAAACGGTCGCGACGTGGTACGGGAATATCAACCCGTTGGCCATCGACTACGCCTTTCGGCCTCGCCTTAGGTCCTGACTAACCCTGAGCAGACGAACTTTACTCAGGAAACCTTGGGCAATCGGCGGAGGGGATTCTCACCCCTCTTTCGTTACTCATGCCGGCATTCTCACTTCCGCCGCCTCCACAGCTGGCTTACGCCGCTGCTTCCCAGGCGCCGGAACGCTCTCCTACCGCACGATCGGTCCGTAGACCTCACGCACCCGCAGCTTCGGTGACTAGCTTGAGCCCCGTTACATTGTCCGCGCTCGAACACTTGACCAGTGAGCTGTTACGCACTCTTTCAAGGGTGGCTGCCTCTAAGCCAACCTCCTGGTTGTCTCTGCATTCAAACATCGTTTCCCACTTAGCTAGTACTTGGGGACCTTAGCTGGCGGTCTGGGCTGTTTCCCTTTTGACGCTGAAGTTTATCCCCCAGCAACTGACTCCCGGAGTAACCGTGACGGTCTTCGGAGTTTGCCTGAATTCGGTAACCTGGTAGGGCCCCTAGTCCAAACAGTGCTCTACGGCCGCCACGGAATTTATCCGAGGCTATACCTAAATATATTTCGGAGAGAACCAGATATCACTGAGCTTGATTAGCCTTTCACTCCGACCCACAGGTCATCCGCCCAGTTTTTAACCTAGGTCGGTTCGGTCCTCCACGAGGTCTTACCCCCGCTTCAACCTGCCCATGGGTAGCTCGCTCAGCTTCGGGTCTACCGCCTACGACTATGTCGCCCTATTCGGACTCGCTTTCGCTACGGCTCCGCTCATCGCTTAACCTTGCCGCAGACGAGTAACTCGCCGGCTCGTTATGCAAAAAGCACGCGGTCACGGCACGAAGTGCCGCTCCCACCGCTTGTAGGCACGCGGTTTCAGGTACTATTTCACTCCCCTTCCGGGGTACTTTTCACCTTTCCCTCA
>CAVWQA010000014.1:0-170000 GCA_963757015.1 uncultured Solirubrobacterales bacterium | reverse complement strand
AAGAAGCTGAACCTCAACGGAGTCTCCGCCACCGGGAAGCCCGACGGCTGTGGCGACGCCCCGCGCCCCACGTGCGCCTCGGTGCTCCACCCCTACGAGGCGGCGTTGCTGGCGGGCATGGTCGCCAACCCCTCGGCGTTCGATCCGGCCGTCCATCGTCAGGCGGCAACGGCGCGGCGTGACCTGGTTCTGCAGGACATGCTCGAGCAGGGCGACATCTCGCGCGCCCAGTACAGCCAGGGCTCGCGCCAGCCGGTCCCGAGCAAGACCGACATCGAACAGCCCCAGGAGCCGCCCGCTGCGCCCTACTTCACCAGCTGGCTGCGTCCCCAGATCCTCGACGCCATGCAGGGACGCGGCGTCTCCCCCCAGGTGGCCACCTACCGGGCCTACTACGGCGGCCTGAAGATCCGCACCACGATCGACCTGCCGATGCAGCAGGCGGCCGAGCAGGCGATCTCGGAGGAGCTGCCGAGCGGGCCGGGGGAGCCGACGGCCTCGCTGGTGGCGATCGACAACCGGACCGGGCAGGTGCGAGCGATGGTCGGAGGCCCGCTGGTCGACGGCCAGCAGGACTTCTCCAAGTACCCCTTCAACCTGGCCACCGAGGGCCAGCGCCAACCCGGCTCGGCGTTCAAGCCGTTCACGCTCGCGGTCGCGCTCCAGCACGGCTACACGCCCGAGTCGGTGATTGATTCAAAGCCCCTGAACCTGATCGTCCCCAACAGCAGTGGCAAGGAGCACTACCTGGTCAAGAACTTCGGCAACGCGTATTCGGGTCCGATCACGCTCGCCGACGCCACCGCGGTGTCCGACAACAGCGTTTTCACGCAGGTGGGAATCAGCGTCGGCACCGGGCGGATCGCCCACATGGCCAAGGCGATGGGGATCCGCACGCCGGTGTCGCACAACTACGCGATGATCATCGGCGGGCTCAACGTGGGGGTCACGCCGCTCGACATGGCCCATGCCTTCGAGACGATCGCCGAGGGCGGCCGGCGCGTGTACGACCCCAAGCTGGGGGCGCCGCACGAGGGTCCGATCGGGATCGCCCAGATCCAATGCCAGGCGATCAGCTGCAACGGCAAGCGCGATCTGGTCGACCAAACTCACTACCGGCGCGTCATCCCGGCCAGTGTCGCGGCCACGATCCATCAGCTATTGGTCGGGGTCGTCCAGAACGGGACCGGCCAATCGGCGGCGATTCCCGGCGTCGACGTGGCCGGCAAGACGGGGACGACGAGCGACTACGGCGACGCCTGGTTCGTCGGTTGGACGCCCCAGCTCACCACCGCCGTGTGGGTCGGCTTCCCGAACAAGCTGGTCTCGATGTCCACTCTGTTCGACGGAGGACCGGTGGAGGGCGGAACCTTTCCGGCGGCGATCTGGCGGGCGTTCATGGAGCAGGCGCTGCAGATCTATGCCTCCGAAAAGACGCAGTACGCAACGCACCAGCGGCACTCGAAGGCGTCGTCGACCGGGACCTCGGTGGGTACGGGCACCGCTTACCAGGGCTCGACGGCAACCCAGGCGGCTCCCGCGCCCTCCACCGCTCCGGTGGGTGGCACCGGGACCAGCGGTCAGGCCACCGGAGCGCCCGGCGCGACCGGAACCACCCCGGCCACCCCGGCCCCAGCGGGCACGGCCCCGGCCGCGCCTGCACCGGCGGCGCCCACACCGGCTCCCACCGGCGGGGGGACGGGCGGCGGACCCGGCGGGGGGACAGGCGGCGGAACCGCCGGACCCGGCGGGCGGACGGGCGGCGGAACCGGCGGTGGGACGGGCGGCGGGACCGGCGGCACCACGGGCAGCAGCGGCGGCACCGGGCTGGGCGGCGGCTAACCGGGAACTTCGGGCTAACCGCGGCGGGTGACAGCGGCGGCGCCGCCAACCCCGGCCCGACGGGGCACCGCGTCAGACGCTCAGCACCCGAAACGGCCGCGACAAGAAGCGGCTTCCGGCGGCCGAGAAGCGCCACGGCAGCTCGACCGCGACGTTGATCCCGATCCGGCGATCGCAGACCACCCCGATGTCACGCCACGCGGCAGGCCGGTCCGAGATCATCACCGGGCCGCGGAGCAGGTCAGAGCCGTTGTGATGCAGCTCGATCCCCAGGGCCTGGGTGAGCTTGCCCGGACCCGAGCACAGATCGCGTTCTCGCTCCAGCCCCCGGCGCAGCTGCATCTGCTCGATCCCGGCCAGCGGCTCCAGGGCTCGGATCAGAACCGCTGCCCCCACCCCGGCGGGCTCGCTGACCGCGTTCAGCAGCGCGTGGACTCCGTAGGAGCGGTAAACATACGCGCGCCCCGGGGGGCCGAACAAAACCCGCGTCCGCGGCGTCAGCCCCACGAAGGCGTGGCAGGCGGGCTCGGATTCGTGGTAGGCCTCGGTCTCGACGATCACCCCCGCGGTGTCGCCGTGGGTGACCACGCAACCGACCAGGTCGTGGGCCACCTCGAGCACGGGGCGGTCATAGAAAGCGGGCTTCAAGACAGGGCCGCGCGGGCTTGCCCCAGCTGCTCGCGCACGCGGCGCAGGCTGGTCCCGCCCTCGGAGACCTTCGCCTCGAGCCAGGCGCCGTCCTCGAGCAGGCGGTAGAACTCCGCGTCGAGCAACGGCGACTGCTCGGCCAGCTCGGCCGGAGTCAGCTCCGACAGCCGCTTGCCCTCGTCGAGCGCGCGGCGCACCAGACCGGCGACGACCCCGTGGGCCTCGCGGAACGGGACTCCGCGCCGGACGAGCAGATCGGCCACGTCGGTCGCGGCCAGAAGCTCGTCGCCGGCGGCGGCGGCAAGCCTCCCGCGATTGAAGCTGATCGTCTCGAGCATGCCCTGGGCGGCGTCGAGACACAGCTCGAGCGTGTCGCAGGCGTCGAACAGGTGCTGCTTGTCCTCCTGCATGTCCTTGTTGTAGGTCAGGGGCAGGCCGTGCAGAACGCCGTGCAAGGCCAGCAGATCGCCCACCACACGCGGGGCCTTGGCCCGCAACAGCTCGGCCGCGTCGGGGTTCTTCTTCTGGGGCATGATCGAGGAGCCCGACGCCCAGGCATCGGCCACCTCGCAGAACGAGAACTCGTCGCTTGACCAGAGCACGATCTCGGCCCCGAGACGGGACAGGTGGGTAGCGCAGGTGGCCGCCGCGGCCAGGTAGTCGAGCACGAAATCCCGGTTGGAGACCGCGTCGACCGAGTTCTCGCTCACGCCCGAGAAGCCCAGCTCGGCGGCGACCGCGCCGCGATCGGTGTCGAAGTTGACTCCGGCCAGCGCCCCGGCGCCGAGCGGCAGCTTGCCGGTGGCGGCCACCACCGCGGCGAAGCGCTCACGATCGCGGATCAGCATCCACACGTAGGCCAGCAGGTGATGGCTCAGATACACCGGCTGGGCGCGCTGCAGATGCGTGTAACCAGGCATCGGCCAGTCGAGATGGCGCTCGGCCAGCCCCACCAGCACAAGCCCCAGGCGCCCGATCCGATCATGCGCCTCGTGGGCGTGCGCGCGCACGAACATGGCCATGTCCGTCGCGACCTGATCGTTGCGTGATCGGGCCGTGTGGAGCTTGCCCCCCACGCGACCGACGATCTCGGTCAGTCGCCGCTCGATCGCCGTGTGGATGTCCTCATCCCCGTCGGCAAACTGAAACGAGCCCTCGGCGAGTTCGCGCCGTACCTGCTCCAGCCCACGGCGGAGCTCGTCGCGCTCGTCCTCGCTGATGATCCCCTGGGCCGCCAGCATCGCGGCGTGGGCCACCGACTGGTCCACGTCGTAGGGACTCAGCCGCCAGTCGAACGAGATCGAGTCGTTGAGCCGGCGAAAGACGCTGTGTTGGGGTTCGGCGAACCGGGACACGAGCGCATTATGGAGCGGTCAGCGGCCCAGCACCGCGCGCAGAAGCTCGACCACGCGCAGGTCAGCGCCCGAGAACCGCGCGCAGAACCTCGACCACCCGGGCCACCTGCCCGTCGCTCATGCGCGGGAAGAATGGCAGCGCGATCGAACGCGCGGCCACGTCCTCGCAGACGGGAAACTCGCCCTCGCGGTGTCCGAAACGCTCGCGGTAGAAGCTCAGCAGGTGGATCGCGGGCAGGTAGGGCTTGCTCTGGACACCGCGCTCAGCCAGGGCTCGTACGACGCCGTCGCGGTCCACTCCGCGCGGGAGCTGGACGACGAACACAAACCAGCCGCGCCGGTCTGCGCCGGAATCGGGACACGGGAGCTGCAGGCCGTCGACCCCGGCAAGCGCGTCGCGGTACAGCGCGGCCACGCGGGCCCGCCCATTCAAAAGCTCGTCGAGGCGGTCAAGCTGGGCCAGCCCGAGGGCGCAGGCGATATCCGACAGCCGGTAGTTGAAGCCGAGCCGGTCGTGGTCCAGCCAGCCCATGTCCGGGGCGCGTCCCTGGTTTCGCTCGGAGTCGATCCGCTCCTTCAGCGCCGGCTCGCCCACACAAACCATGCCGCCCTCGCCGGTGGTCAGCTGCTTGTTGGGGTAGAAGCCGAACACCGCCGGATGCCCGCGAGCCCCGACCGCGACGCCGTCGGCGTGGACCGCGCCGAGCGCTTCACAGGCGTCCTCGACGATCGGCAGATCGAGGCGCTCGAACGCGGGCAGGTCGGCGGGATAGCCGAAGATGTGCACCGGAATCAGCGCCGTGGTCCGCTCCGTGATCGCGGCTGCCGCCGCCGCCGGATCGAGATTCAAGGTGACCGGGTCGATGTCGGCGAACACCGGCCGGGCGCGCTCGTAGAGCACCACGTTGGCGCTGGCCACGAACGAGAACGGGCTGGTGATGACCTCGTCACCGTCGCTGACACCCGCGGCGCGCAAGGCCAGGTGCAGTCCCGCGGTTCCGCTCGAGACCGCGCTGGCGTGCGCGGCGCCCAGCCGGGCTGCGAAGGCGCGCTCGAACTCGGCCAGCAGCGGCCCGAGCGAGAGCTGACCCGAGCGCAGAACGGCGAGCACGCGCTGCTCCTCCTCGCTGCCGAGCACGGGCCCGGCGAGGGGGACCTGCTCGACGCCGGCTTCGATCACGCGCCCGGGGCCGAGGCCGCTTCGCCTAGTCCGCGCTGTCGAGATCCGGGCTGCATGCCGCTCTCCAGCGAGTCCACGAGCGCCTCCCACGAGGCCTCGATCACGTTCTCCGAGACGCCGATCGAGCCCCACACGCGGTCGCCGTCGGAGACGTCGAGCAGGACCCGGGTCACCGCGCCCGTGCCCTTGCTCTCGTCGAGGATCCTGACCTTGAAGTTGACCAGTTCGATCTCGCGCAGATGGGGGTGGATCTCGACCAGCGCCTCGCGCAGGGCGCGGTCGAGCGCGTTCACGGGGCCGTTGCCCTCGGCGGTGCGGACGTAGCGTTCGCCGTCGACCCAGATTTTTATCGTGGCCTCGGTCTCGACCCGGCCGTCGGCCCGCTTTTCGACGATCGCCCGCCAGGACTCGAGCCGGAACAGCGGCTCGTAGTCCCCGGTCTCCTTGCGCAACAACAGCTCGAAGGACCCGTCGGCGGCCTCGTAGTGATAGCCGCGATGCTCGCGCTGCTTGACCTGCTCCACCACGCGCGCGGCGCCGGCGTCGTCGAGCTCGATCCCGGCTTCGCGGGCCCGCGCCTGGACCGTGCCTTTGCCCGAGAGCTCTGAGATCAGCATCTCGCGGTGATTGCCGACGAGCTCCGGTTCGATGTGCTCGAAGGTCGCGGGATCGGTGGCCACCCCGGCCACGTGCATGCCGCCCTTGTGGGCAAAGGCGTTGCGTCCCACGTAGGGGGCGTCGGGGTCGGGCGTGAAGTTGAGCAGCTCGGCGATGTAGTGGGCGGTGGGCGTCAGCTGCGCCAGCTGACCGTCGGTCAGGCACCGGTAGCCGAGCTTGCACTGCAGGTTGGGGATGATCGAGATCAGGTTGGCGTTGCCGCAGCGCTCGCCGTAGCCGTTGATCGTTCCCTGCACGTGGGTGGCCCCGTACTGCACGGCGGTCAGCGAGTTGGCCACCGCGCAGCCGGCGTCGTCGTGGCAGTGGATCCCTACTTGGGTCCGCGTCGCCGCGAGCTGCACCACCACCTCGGCCATGGCCGCGCCGAGCGCATCGGGCAGCGTCCCGCCGTTGGTGTCACAGCAGACCACCGTGTCGGCGCCGGCTTCCGCGGCAGCACGCAGACAACGCAGCGCGTACTCCGCGTCATCCAGAAAGCCGTCGAAGAAGTGCTCGGCGTCGTAGATCACCCGCTTGCCCTGACCGACGAGGAACTGCACCGACTCGGCGATCATGCGCAGATTCTCGGCCCGGTCGACCTTGACGACCTTCTCGACGTGCAGCGTCCAGGTCTTGCCCACCAGCGTGCACACGGGCGCAAAGCAGTCGGCCAGCACGCGCAGCGCGGGGTCGCCGTCGGCGCGCACACCCCGGCGGCGGGTCATCCCGAACGCGGCTATCTGGGCGCCACCGAACGTCTCGCCGGCCAACAGCTCGAAGAGCTCGAGCTCCTTGGGGTTGGAGCTCGGGAATCCGGCCTCGATCAGGGCGATGCCGAGCTCGTCGAGCCGATGGGCGACGCGCAGCTTCTCACCCGCGGAAAGGGACATGCCCTCGCCCTGCATGCCGTCGCGCAGGGTGGTGTCATAGAGCTCGATCCGATTCATCCGGCTCCCGACGTGAACTATGCCGCCGGGTGCCCGGTCGGCACCTCGACGACGTCGAGCCACTCGAGGTAGCGCGGGTCGCGCCCATGGAGGGCGTCGTCGTGGACGCGCTGGAGCTCGCGGGTCACCGGACCGGCCCCGGCGCCGTCACCGATCTGGTGGTCGTCGATCTCGCGCACCGGCACCAGTTCGGCCGCCGTGCCGGAGAAGAAGACCTCGTCGGCGAGGATCAGCTCGGCGCGAGCCAGGTCGCGTTCCACGATTTCGTAGCCGAGATCCCGGGCGATCGTAATGATCGAACGGCGGTTGATCCCGTCGAGGATTCCCGCGAACTGCGGAGGGGTGATGATCTGGCCATCGCGGACCACGTAGATGTTCTCCCCCGAGCCCTCGCAGACGAAGCCGCGCGAGTCGAGCAGGATCGCCTCCTGGTAGCCGGCCTTGGAGGCCTCGATCTTGGCCAGCACGCTGTTGAGATACTGGCCGCTGGCCTTTGAGTGGGGAATCAGCGAGTCAGAGGAGATTCGCCGCCAGCTCGAGACCTTGGCGCGCACCCCGGCGCGCTTGCTCTCCTCGCCGAGGTAGGCGCCCCAGGGCCAGGCCGCGATCGACACCCACACGTCGCAATCGAGCGGATAGAGACCCATCTGCCCGTATCCGCGGTAGACGATCGGCCGCACGTAGCACTCGCGTAGATCGTTGGCGGCGATCAGCTCGTGGGTGGCGGTGCGCAGCTCCTCCAGCGTGTACGGCACCGGCATGTAGTACAGCTCGGCGGATTTCAGCAGCCGGTCGAGGTGGTCGTGGTGGCGAAAGATGGCCGTTCCGCGAGAGGTCTCGTAGGCGCGCTCGCCCTCGAACACGGCGGTGCCGTAATGCAGACCGTGCGTCAGTACGTGGACCTTTGCGTCCTCCCAGGCGACCAGCTCTCCGTTGTGCCAGATGAGGTCCGCTTGTTCCACGACGGCTCCTTACAGGTGTTGAAGGACTGCCTGGGTGGCCTGTGCGGTGCTCGCATCGCCCCCCAGGTCCGGCGTGCGCAGGCCATCGGCGAGCGCACCATTGACGGCCGATTCTACCGCCGCGGCCTGGTCCTCCATGGCGAATCCGTGGCGCAGCATCAGCGCCGCCGACAGGAACATGGCCAGCGGGTTGGCGACGCCCTGGCCCGCGATGTCGGGAGCAGAGCCATGGACGGGCTCAAACAGGCCCGGACCGCGCCCTTCGCCGGCAGCACCTTCGCCGGCATCGCCTCCGCCGAGCGACGCGCTCGGCAGCATCCCCAGCGAGCCGGTCAGCATCGCCGCCTCGTCGGACAGGATGTCGCCGAACATGTTCTCGGTCAGGATCACGTCGAAGTGGCGCGGAGCTGCTACCAAACGCATGGCCGCGTTGTCGACGAGCAGGTGCTCGAGCTCGATGTTGGGGAACTCGGTGCCATGGACCCGGTGGACAACCTCGCGCCACAGCCGGCTGGTCTCGAGCACGTTGGCTTTGTCGACGCTGGTCACGCGCGAGCGGGCGGCCCCGAAGGCCACCCGGGCGATCCGCTCGATCTCCTCGCGGGTGTAGGCGCAGTTATCCGAGGCGGAGTCGTCGGTGCGGGTCTTGGCCCCGAAGTAGATCCCCCCGGTCAGCTCACGCACGACCAGCAGGTCGGTGCGCTCGATCACCTCGCGCTTGAGCGGGCTGGCGTCGTAGAGCGCCGGGATCGGCTTGACCGGCCGCAGGTTCGCGAACAGGCCGAGTCCCTTTCGCAGGCCGAGCAGCCCCTGTTCGGGCCGCGGCTGGGCGGGATCGGTGGTGTCCCATTTCGGGCCTCCGACCGCCGCCAGCAGGACCGCGTCCGAGGCCCGGCACGCCGCCAGGGTCTCGTCGGTGAGGGCAGTCCCGTGCGCGTCGATGGACGCGCCACCAAACAGGTGCTCCTCGTAGTCGAAGTCTGCGCCGACCGCTCTGAGCACCTCCACGGCGGGGACAAGGATCTCGGGCCCGATTCCGTCTCCAGGCAGCAAGACAACGCGCGACGCCATGAGCCGGGCACGCTACCCGAATCGATCACTCGAGCTCCGCGCCGCAGCGGCCCGGCACACCCGCCTTCACCGGGCGCTGATCAACGCGGCGCTGTAGCCGGGGACGGCAACCTGGTACACGCCGCGCGCGCCCCTGATCGCCGTCTGCACGGCCTGTCCTTGCCACTGGCCGTCAGCACCGATCTGCTGCCCGCCGAAGGTGACCCCGCTGCTCGCTCCGATCCGAGGCGCCGTCAGGCGCTTGATGAAGGCCGTGCCGGCGGCCCCGAGGCGCAGCGCCACGTTGGCCGCCCGCGGCCCCTTGTTGATGAGCAGCACCCGGAGGCTCGAGCCGAACCGGACCACCCATGCCTTCAGATGCAGCCCCGCGGCGGCGGCCAGGCTCGCGTCCAAGATCCTCGCCCCTGGTCCGGTCATCTGCGCGAACACGGCCAGTCCGTAGAGCTCCGGCATCGCTTGGATCCCGGTCGCGGTCGGATGAAACGGGGCGTTGAGCGCATTGGGGCGGATGTGCCAGCTGACCGAGCCGACGCCTTCGCGGGCGAGTTCGAACAGAGCGTCGGGAGCCCACAGGGCGGTGGCAAACGAGTTGGCCACACCGGGGTTGCCGCCGCAGCTGATCGAGTTGACCTCGTCGATCCGCAGCGCCTGGCCGTGGCTGTGGGCGAAGATGGCGGCGTCGCGAACCGTGCCGCCGAGCCCGAACGATGCCCGCTCGTTGAGCAGCCCGGCGATCGTCGGGTAGAACGGCGAGGTCGTGGGAAAGCAGGTCGAACCGGCGTAGCGGTGGATGGTCAAAAAGCTCGGGTCCTCGTGCCCGAGCCCCTCGACCGCCGACAGCCACTGCGGCTTGGCGGAGATGATCTCCGGGCCGCCGATCTGGATCCCGGGCACGTTTTTGACAAGTGCCTGGGCATAGGAGCTGTAGTCACGGCGGTAGTCGGCCGCCGAATAGTCCGCTCGTCCACAGCTTCGGGATGCTGCGGGTCGTGCTCGGAAGCCGCTCCTTGGTCAAGAATGATCCCCGCCAGTAAAGGTCGGGCTCGTTGCCGATGACCACGCCGAACAGGCTCGCCCCCAGTTCGGCCTTGGCGGCGCGCACGAAGCTCACCGTTTCGATTGGAGAGTGCACCGCCAGGTTGAGGTCGAGCATCACCCGCAGGCGGTTGGCCGCAACCAGGGTTTCGAGGTCCTGCAGCCACCGCAGGCCGATCGGGTGCCCATATGGAACCGGCCGCTCCGGCCCGGTCACGAAATACGTCCGGTCGGCCGACTTGCCGCCGATCCGCAACAGCATCCGGCTTCCATTCTCGGGACGGATCAGCGCCACCACGTTTGAGAAGGCCGGTCCCAGCGCCTCGTAGTCCGAGAGCTCGTCGTATTCGACTGACAGGCCGAAGAAGGATCGGGGTATCGGCTGACCGCCGGCCTCCAGCGTGAGCTGCGCCGGCAGCGCAGAGGCCGCCGCCGCGGCTTTTGTAACGACGCCTGCGCCTCGGGGCGCGGCGCTCAACACGGCCCCCACAAGGCATGTGATAACGATGATGATGCGACGCCGTACCTGCATAAACCCCCGAAAACTCCAGTGTGCTGATCCCCGTCGGCAGGCTAATGCATCATGCGCGGAGTTGAGTAGGTGGAGCTGCACCTGTGACTGGCTGGTGCATCAGGCGCGGCGCCCCGCAGCTTGAATCCCGCCCCGTCGCCCGTCGCCGTCAGGCGCGCACCGCCGTCATGTTGAGGCGCACGTACTCCAGCACCAGCGGCTGACCGCAGCATTCGAGCACCCGGTCGACGAACTCCCCGCGCAGCCGCTCGGGCAGCGGGTCCAGATGACGGACAAGGCAGACGGTCTGCACAAACGCGCGCGGGTCGGCCGGAGTGACCGACTTTGGCTCCAGCCAGCAGCCCACGTCGCGGAACCCAGCGCGCGTCAGCCGGTCGGCCGTCTCGGAGTCAGTCGCGTAGTTCCAGGGCCGCTTCCAATCCGCGAAGTACTCGGCGAACGGCTCCTGCGCGGCGACGTTGTCGGCGGTCGTGCGAAAGGAGTCGATATTGCCCCGTCCCCCGCACTGGGCGAGCAGGCGCGCGCCGGGCTTCATGTTGCGATACAGCGCCGCGAACAGAGCATCGTGGTCGGCGATCCAATGGAAGGTGGCGTTCGAGAAGACGACGTCGACCGGCTCGGGGAGGTCGAGCTCGGTGAGGTCCTGGCACAGCGCGGTGACGCCGGCGCCGAGCGCCTGCTTGGTGTAGCTGACCATCGACGGCGCCACGTCGACCGCGTACACCGTCCCGCGCGGCACGCGCCGGACGAGCTCGGCGGTCACCTTCCCCGAGCCGCAACCCGCGTCGACCACGACCTCGTCGCCGGCCAGCTCGAGCCGATCGAGCTGCTCGGCCGCCCACGCCTGCTGGGGGGCCGAGATCCGGTCATAGGTGGCCGCGTCCCAATCCCGGGAGGTCGGGCTCCCGGTCACAGCGCCGTGGTCACCGGCCCGACCCGCTCGCGCTCGCGCTCGTAGACGTCGATCGCGCCTGCCTGCTCGAGCGTCAGGCCTATGTCGTCCAGCCCGTTGAGCAGCCGGCGCTTGGTCTCGCCGTCGATCTCGAAGCTCGCCTTCCTGACCCAGCCATCCTGGCCGGGTGCGCGCCAGCGAACCTCCTGGGCGGCGAGATCCACCTGGGCCTCGCCGGCCTGTGCGATCTGCGCGCATTCCTCGGACGTCAACTCCACCGGGAGCAGGCCGATCTTGGTGCAGTTGGAACGGAAGATGTCGGCGAAGCTCGGCGCGATGATCGCCTGGAACCCATAGTCCTCCAAAGCCCAGGGAGCGTGCTCGCGGCTCGATCCGCACCCGAAGTTCCGCCCCGCAACCAGGATCGGGTTCCGCGGCAGATGCCAGTCGGGCTCCTTGGCCCAGTCATAGAACAGGAATTGGCCAAACCCGGTTCGCTCGACGCGCTTGAGGAACTGCTTGGGGATGATCTGGTCAGTGTCTACGTCGTCGCGGTTGAGCACAGACACCGGGCCGGTGATCGTCTCGATCGCTTTCATCGCGGGTCCCACTCTCGGATGTCGACGAAGTGGCCCTCGATCGCGGCCGCTGCCGCCATCTGGGGCGAGACCAGATGCGAACGGGCTCCGCGTCCCTGGCGGCCCTCGAAGTTGCGGTTCGAGGTCGAGGCCACCCGCTCGCCCGGCGCGGCGATGTCGGGGTTCATGCCCAGGCACATCGAGCACCCCGCGCCTCGCCAGTCAAAGCCGGCGGCCCGGAAGACCTCGTCCAGCCCCTCGCGCTCGGCCTGGGCCTTGACCTGCGCCGAGCCGGGCACGACCATCGCGTACAGGCCCTCGGCCACCTTGTGACCGTTGACCACCTCGGCGGCGGCCCGCAGATCGCCGATCCGGGAGTTCGTGCAGGAGCCGATGAACACCCGGTCGAGCTTGATCTCGCGCATCGGCGTGCCCGGCGACAGATCCATGTAGTGCAGGGCGCGCTCATGCTGGTCGGTGGTTGGCTCGGGGACAGCGCCGGTCACCTGCACGACCATGCCGGGCGTCGTGCCCCAGGTCACCATCGGGCTGAGCGCAGCGGCGTCGACGACGATCTCGCGGTCAAAGGTTGCCCCGCGGTCGCTCTTGAGCGACCGCCACTCCTGCGGAATCTCGGCCGGTGCGCCCGGGCGCCCCAGCACCCATTCAAACGTCGTGTCGTCGGGGGCCACCATTCCGGCGCGCCCGCCACCCTCGATCGTCATGTTGCAGATGGTCATCCGGCCTTCCATGCTCAGCGCCTCGATCGGCGGCCCGGCGTACTCGACCACGTGTCCCACCGCACCGGCAACGCCCATCTGGCCGATCGTGGCCAGGATCAGGTCCTTGGCCGTGACCCCGAAACCCAGTTCGCCCTCGTAGCGGATCCGCATCGACTTGGGCTTGGACTGGACCAGGCATTGAGTGGCCAGCACGTGCTCGACCTCGCTGGTCCCGATCCCGAATGCCAGCGCGCCGAACGCGCCGTGCGTGGCGGTATGCGAGTCACCGCAGACGATCGTCGTCCCGGGCTGGGTGATGCCCAGCTCGGGACCGATGACGTGCACGATCCCCTGATGCTCGGAGCCCAGCGAGTACAGCGGGACCCCGAACTCGGCGCAGTTGCGCTCCAGCGTCTGCACCTGCACGCGCGACAGCTCGTCACGGATCTGCGCGGCGGTCATGGTGCCGTCAGTGGGCACGTTGTGGTCAACGGTGGCCAGCGTGCGGTCGGGCCGGCGCACCTTGCGTCCAGCCAGTCGCAATCCCTCGAAGGCCTGGGGGCTGGTGACCTCGTGGACCAGGTGCAGGTCGACGAAGATCAGGCCGGGGGAGATCTCATGGGTCTCCCAGATCTTTTCGAACAGGCTGTGGGGCATCAGCGTTCTAGCTCCTTCTCAGGCCGGCGCTCACGACTGCCAGCAGGACGGCCTCGGTGTCTGCGGGATTCTCGAAATGGTGCGGGAGATCGGCGTCGAAGGTGACGCAGTCTCCGGCGGCAAGCTCGTGACGCGCTCCGTCGCAGAACAGGATCACGCTCCCGGATTCGACCAGCGCCGTCTCGCGGCTGCCCGGCTCATGCATCGGCGGGTCGCCCGGCCCACCGGTGACGGCTTTCGGGTGCAGCGTGTGGCGGGAGAGCTCCGCCCGCTGGCCCGGTAGTGGCGGCGTCAGGATCTCATAGCTGTGGCCGTGCGCCCCTCCCGGGCCGGTGCGCCGCTCGGACTGGCGCACGATCGTCACCGCTCCTCCCTCGTCGAGGCGCAGCAGCTGCGAGAGGCGAAGCTCGAGCCCGTTCGCGATCCGGGCCGCGACGTGCAGCGTCGGGCTCGTCTCGCCACGCTCGACCTGGGACAGCATCGGTGCGCTGACCCCTGACCGCGCGGTCAGATCTCGCAACGACAGCCCCATGGCCTCGCGCAGCGCGCGGATCCGGGCGCCCAGCGCTTCGGGGACCGCGGTCTGCTCGGCAATTGTCATACAGATGTACGCTATCACGTACGACCGCGGAGGCGCTAGCGGGGGGGGGGGGGTTGGGGGGGGGGGGGGGGGGGGGAGTTGAGATGGATAACGCTCGACGCGGATACCGACCATCCGCTGGCGCGCTGGCCTCCGCGTGCGGTCGCGTCCGTCCCCACCAGGGCCACGCTCACCTGGTGGTCGCCGGCGGGGCGGCCGACGTGGCGGGGGGGGGGGGGGCGTTAGGGGGGGGGGGGGAGGGGGGGGGGGGGGGGGGGGTGGGGGGTCGAGAGGGGGTGGGAGGGGGGAGGGGGGGGGGGGGGGGGGGGGGAGGGGGGAGGTGAGGGGTTTTATGGGGGGCGAGACAAGCGTGGGGTCTGGGCCGCCACGGTGAAACGAGCGAGGCTGGCGGCGGCCGCCGCTAGTCTGCCCCCATGCGCACACGTCCCCATGTGCTCGTCCTCGGGGGCGGGGGATCGCTCGGCGAGGCGTGGATGATGGGGGTGCTGGCCGGAATCGAGGACGCGGGCGGGTTTGATCTGCGCCAGTGCGAATCGTTCGTCGGTACGTCCGCAGGCGCGCTCGTGGCCGCGCATCTGGTGGCGGGGCGACCTCCGCGCCGCCCGTCGTCGGTGGGCACCGAGCTCGAGGCCCGCACGGCCCAGGCCGGCCAAGGTCTCGCGGTGGCCGCGATCGCCGCCGCCCGCCGCGCGGGTTCGTTCGCGCTCGCGGCGGGATCGGCCTTCGCGCCGCTGGCGCTCGGCGCCGCGGCGCCGGGCGGGGCGGTTCTGCGGGCGCTGCTGCTCCGGGGTCTCCCCCGTCCCTCCCATACGCTGGCCCAGCTGCGCCGCCAGGTCGAGGAGTCCGCGGCCCGGTTCGACGGGCGCCTGCGGGTCACGGCCGTCGATCGTGGCTCCGGTCGTCGGGTGGTGTTCGGCAGCCCGGGCGCCCCCACCGCGACGGTCGCCGAAGCTGTCGAGGCCTCCTGCACCGTCCCCTGGCTGTTCGCCCCGGTGCAGATCGGTGATCGGGAGTACGTCGACGGCGGTGTCTGGAGCCCGACCAACCTGGACGCGGCGCCGGCGGGGCGTGACACGCACGTCCTGTGCCTGAACCCCACGGCCAGCCTCAGGCCGAGCAGCACGCTGCTGTCCGTGATCCGCAACGTCAGCCGCTCGGCGGTGTCGATCGAGGGTCTGGCCCTGCGGCGGCGAGGCGCGGCGGTCAAGACGATTGCTCCGAACGCCGAATGCGCAGCGGCGATGGGCTCGGACTTCATGGCCCGGGAGCCACGCGCGCGGGTACTGGACGCCGGCTACCGCCAGGGCCTGCTCGTGGCCGCCGGCGACCGCCGCTGGTAGTTACGGCGCCTGCACGACCTCCGGTGCCCGGTCGGCCGCGCTGGTAGTTACGGCGCCTGCACGACCTCCGGTGCCCGGTCGGCCGCCCCCGCTGGCGCCTCGGCCAGCATGCCCTGACGGCGAACCGCGTTGGACAGGGCCCGCACGTAGGCGTGCGCGCCGGCCTCCAGGATGTCAGTCGAGACGCCCTGTCCCGAACCGCTGATCCCACCGACCTCGAGCACGACCGACGTCTCCCCGAGCGCATCCTGACCACCGGTGACCGCGTCGACGCGAAATTCCCTCAGCCTGGCGTCCACCCGGGTGGCGGCGTTGATGGCGTGGAAGATCGCGTCGACCGGGCCATCGCCGGTGAACGAACCGACCAGCTCCTCACCGTCGGGCCCGCGGACCCCGACCGTCGCGTGGGGAGGCCGCCGGGTCGACGCTTCGACGTCGAACCAGTCGAGTTGGTAGCCCGCGATCTCCTGACGGAGCTCGTCGGTGACCAGGGCCTCGAGATCCATCGCGGTTACCTGCTTCTTCTTGTCGGCGATCTCCTTGAAGCGCTTGAAGGCCGTGACCAGGGTCTCGCCCGACAGCTCGAAGCCCAGCTCGGCCAGCGCCTGGGCCAGCGCGTGGCGGCCGGAGTGCTTGCCGAGCACGATCGAGTTCGTATCGAGGCCGACGGTCGTCGCATCCATGATCTCGTAAGTGGTGCGCTCCTTGAGCACGCCGTCCTGGTGGATGCCCGACTCGTGCGCGAACGCGTTGCGTCCGACGATCGCCTTGTTGGGCTGGACCGGATATCCGGTCAACCTCGACACCAGGCGTGACGTCCGGGAGATCTCCCGGGTGACCGCCCCGGTGTGCAGTCCGATCTCGTCCTGGCGCGTGTGGAGCAGCATCACGATCTCCTCCAGGGAGGCGTTGCCGGCTCGCTCCCCGATGCCATTGATCGCACACTCGACCTGCCGCGCGCCCACCCGGAGGCCGGCGAACGAGTTGGCGACCGCCAGCCCCAGGTCGTCGTGGCAGTGGACCGACAGCACCACATCGTGAAGATCGGGTACGAGCTCGTACAGGCGCAGCAGGTAATCGGCGTACTCGTGGGGGATCGCGTAGCCGACGGTGTCGGGGATGTTGATCGTCGTCGCGCCCTCGTCGACCGCGATCTGGCACACCTCGGCGGTGAATTCGAGCTCGGCCCGGGTGGCATCCATGGGCGAGAACTCGACGTCATCGAGGTAGTGCTTGGCGTGCGCCACCGCCGCCCGCGCCTGGCCCTTGACGTCCTCTCGCGTGGTCTGGAGCTGGTGGCGGATGTGGATGTCCGAGGTCGAGATGAAGGTGTGGATCCGCGGGCGCGGGGCGTCCTTGACGGCGTTGTAGGCCGCGTCGATGTCGGCCACGTGGGTCCGCGCCAGGCCGGCGATCACCGGCGGAACGGCAACTCCGAAGTCTGACCGCGCGATCGCCTGCACCGCCTCAAAATCGCCGGGCGAGGTGATGGGAAAGCCGGCCTCGATTACGTCGACTCCCAGCCGGGCCAGCTGTCCGGCGATCTCCAGCTTCTCCTGCGTGTTGAGCGAGATCCCCGGCGACTGCTCGCCGTCGCGCAGCGTGGTGTCGAAGATCAGTACTCGGTTGGGGTCTTCGGGTGTCGTCATGTCGCTCCTACAAGTCTCGAACTTGGCTTCTTCTGAATGCTGGTCTCGCGGCTACGTGCGGCCGCCCACGCGCTATTCCCCCTTGCGGGGGAGGAGAAGAAGTCGGAGGTCGAGGCAGAGCGCCATTGAACGCGAAGCGTAGCAAGGCGGGACTGGTGTCGATCTTTGGCGCTATACGGTCAAGATCGACACACGTCAGGCTGGCTCGGCGTAGAGCGCGTCGATCTCGAGCGCGTATTTGGCGGCGATCGACTTGCGCCGCAACTTCATCGTCGGCGTCAACTCGTCGCCGGCGGGAGGCCAGTCGCAATCGAGCGCCTTGAAGCGCTTGATCTGTTCCACCCGCGACAGATGCGAGTTGGCGCGGTTCACTCCCGCGCCGACCTCCTCGAGCACCGCAGGCTCGGCGGCCATGGCTTCGATCGAGGAATCCGGCAGACCGTGCTCAGCGGCGAACGTCGCGCACGCGTCCGGATCGAGCACGATCAGGGCGACGTTGTAGGGCCGGCGGTCGCCGAAGGCAATCGCCTGGCCGATCAGCGGGCTGCCCTGCTTGAGCTGCTGCTCGATGTTCGCCGGTGACATGTTCTTGCCGAAGGAGTTGATGATCAGCTCCTTCTTGCGATCGATGATGCGCAGGTAGCCATCGTCGTCGAGTGAGCCGACGTCGCCGGTGTGCAGCCAGCCCTCGGTGTCGACGGTCTCCGCGGTCCTGGCCGGCTGGTTGCGGTACCCCGCCATCACGGTGTCCCCGCGGACGAGCACCTCCCCATCCTCGGCGAGCTTGAGCTCGACCCCGGGCAGCGGCTGGCCCACGGTGCCGAAGCGCAGCCCCTGGGGCGGGACGAGCGTGGCCACACAGGACAGCTCGGACATCCCCCACACCTCGCAGATCGGGATCCCGAGCGCGGCGAAGAACTCGAACAGCTCGAGCGGGGCGGGCGCGGCGCCCACGATGTAGGACTCGCAGCGATCGAATCCGAGCTGCGCGCGGATCTTGGAGAAGATCGCCGCGTCGGCCGCGTCCCAGGCCCGGGCCAGCTCAGCGGAGACGGGCTCGCCGGCCTGCTCGGCCCGGACCTTGCGCAGGCCCAGTTCGATCGCTTGTTGGGTGGCGGCTCGTTTGGGCTCGTCGGGCTCGGCCGCGATCCCCGCCTCGAGCGCCGCCTTGAGCTTCTCCCAGACCCGGGGCACGCCCCCGAACCGCGTCGGTCGGGCGTCGATCGCGTGCGCGAACACCTGCGTCGGGTCCGGGCAGGTGGTGATGGTGGCGCCCGAGATCATCTGCCCGTAGTGGGCCAGCGTGCGGTCGGCGATGTGCGCGTTGGGCAGGTACGAGATGACCGCGCCGCCGGTCGTCCGCCAGTCCCTCGACGCCGCGTCGAGCGCCCGGTACTGCGCGAGCTCGTTGGCGTGGGTCAGCTGCACCCCCTTGGGCGGCCCGGTGGTCCCGGAGGTGTAGATCAGGGTCACCACGTCGTCGGGCGCGACCGCGCGCCAGGCCGCGTCGAAGTCGAGCTCGGCGGGGCCGGCGCGCTCGAGCTGCTCCAGCGTGAGCGCGCCGTCGGGCTCGGCGTCGAGCACGACCAGATGACGCACCGTCCCGGCCTGCGCGAGCGCGGCCTGCATGCGCTCCAGGAAAGCCGCCTCGACGATCGCCACCGGGCACTGGGCGTCCTCGAGCAGGTAGGCGATCTGCTCGATCGAGGAGGTGTTGTAGATCGAGAACGGCGTCGCCCCGATGTGCATGGCGGCCGTGTCGAGCAGGTGAAACTCGGGGCGGTTGGTGAGCAGGAGAGCAACCGTGTCGGCGCGCCGCACGCCGAGCCAGTGAAGCCCGCCGGCGAGGCGCTGCACGCGGTACAGGTATTCCCCGAAGGTGATGCTGACCTGATCGTGGAGCGTGCGCAACGCGACCTCGTCGAGGCGCGCCGCGGCGGTCAGCTGGAAGGCCTCGCACATCGTGGCGGCCTCCAGCGCCGGCGGGCGCTCGTGCTGGCCCACCGCAGTCCCCAACACGCTGCTCATCCCGGGCAAGGTGTAGCACGGCTCGGGGTATGCTCGCCACCGCTTCGATGCCCGCACTGCTCCGCGACGCCGGAGGCTGACCACACCTTCACAGCGCCACGGTCACGCCGGCGAAGAAGCCCTCGCTGGAGACGATCTTGTCCACGACCTCGGCCGGAACCGGCGAGCTCGTGGTGATCACCATGGCCGCCAGTCGCCCGTCGCCCCCGGGATCCTGCTCGGGCTGGCGCCCGACGGCCGCCGAGATGATGTTGACGCCGTGCTCGCCACAGGCGTTACCGACCCGGCCCAGCATCCCGGGCTTGTCCTGATAGCGAAACAGCGTCACGTGATCCTCGAGTTGCACGTCGAAGCGCTGGCCCCAGGCCTCGATCAGATGCGGGCGGTTGCGGCGGCCCAGCAGCGTCCCGGCGACCCGGACCACGGTCTCACCCGCGGTGACCACGACGCGCAGCAGGTCGGTGTAGTCACGGGCCGCGCTGTGCTTGGTCTCCACTATGCGGATCCCACGCTCCTCGGCGATGGCGGGCGCGTTGACCGAGTTGACGTCCTCTTCGATGTGCCCGCTGAGCACGCCCAGCAGGGCCTCGATCGACAAAAGCCGGGTGTCGCGGTCGGCCAGATGCCCGAAGAAGTCGGTCTGGATGCGGTCCACCGACGAGCCCTGGGCGACCGCGAGAGCAGTCGCGATCTTGCCCAGCGAGTTGCACAGGGGCAGAAACGGGCCCAGCACCTCGGCATCCTCGGCCGCGACCGCGGGAGCATTGACAGCGCTCGTGACCAGGCCGCCGGTGAGCGCGGCCACGACCTGCTCGGCCGCCTGGTAGCCGGCTCGGTCGGTGGCCTCGGCGGTCGAGGCCCCCAGGTGCGGCGTCACGATCACGTTCGGGTAGCTGAACAGCGGATGGTGGGTGACCGGCTCTGATTCGAACACGTCGAGCGCCGCGCCCGCCACCTTGCCCGAGTCAAGCGCCGCCTTCAGATCCTCGTCGACCACCAGCCCTCCGCGGGCGACGTTGAGGACCCGCACCCCGTCCTTGCACTTGGCCAGCGCCTCGGCGTCGAGCCAGCCCTCAGTGTCGGGCGCCTTGGGTAGGTGCAGGGTCAAGAAGTCGGCGGTCGCGTACACGTCGTCCGGCGAGTCCGCCTGCTCGACGCCGAGCTCGCGGTAGCGCTCGGCGGCCACAAACGGGTCGAAGGCCACGACCTTCATGTTGAACCCCCGCGCCCGCTGGGCGACGAGCTGCCCGATGCGGCCGAAGCCGAGCACGCCGAGCGTCTTCTCATACAGCTCCACGCCCGAGAACCTGGAGCGCTCCCAACGCCCGCTGGTCAGCGAGGCGTGCGCCTGGGGGACGTTGCGCGCCAGCGCCAGCAGCAGCGCCAGGGTGTGCTCGGCGGCGGTGATCGTGTTCGACTGCGGCGCGTTGGCGACCACGATCCCGCGCTTGGTGGCGGCGTCGACATCGACGTTGTCGACCCCCACGCCGGCGCGGCCCACGGCTCGCAGACGGCGCGCCTTGAGCAGCCGGCCGCTGTCAAGCCGAGTGGCCGAGCGGATCAGGATCCCGTCGTACTCGCCGATCCGGGCGTCGAGCTCCTCGGCGCCCCAGCCGGCGCCCACGTCGACCTCGAAGTGCTCGCGCAGCAGGTCGATCCCGGACTCGCCGATCCGCTCGGCGACCAGCACCTTCTGCGTGTCCTGGCTCGCGCCGGCCTCCGCTCGCCGTCCGGGCTGGCCACGGCTAAAGGACGCGCGAGTCATCCGGCTGCTCGCTCCAGCAGCCAATCGATGCAGGCCGTCAGCGCCTGCACGTCGGACGGCTCGGTGGCCGGGAACATCCCGACCCGCAGCTGATTGCGCCCCAGCTTGCGGTAAGGCTCGACGTCGACGATCCCGTTGGCCCGTAGCGTCGCCGCCAGCTCAGCGGCGTCGACCTCGTCGTCGAAGTCGATCGTGCCCACGACCAGCGAGCGTTTGGCGGAGTCGGTCACGAACGGCGACGCCTGCGGATGGCGCTCGGCCCACGCGTACAGGTGCTGCGAGGAGGCGCTTGTGCGCGCGACCATGGCCTGCAGCCCGCCGCGCTCGAGCATCCACTCGAGCTGCTCGGCGAGCAGCACAAGCGTGGCGATCGCGGGCGTGTTGTAGGTCTGGTCCTGGCGCGAATTCTCAAGCGCGGTCGACAGCGACAGGAAATCGGGGATCCAGCGGCCGCCTGCGGCTGAGATCTGCTCGATCCGCCCCACCGCCGCCGGGCTCAGCGCCGCCAACCACAGGCCGCCGTCGGAGGCCAAGCCCTTTTGGGGCGCGAAGTAGTAGGCGTCGCACTGACCCACGTCCACGGGCAGCCCGGCGACGGCCGAGGTGGCGTCGATCAGGACCAGCGAGTGCTCCGAGCGCTCAGGGCGCCGCACCGCGACCATCACCCCGGTCGAGGTTTCGTTGTGGGCCCAGGCAATCACATCGGCGCCGGGCTTCGCCACCGGCTCCGGAGCGTCCCCGGGCGCGGCTTCGATCAGCACCGGCTCGGCCAGGAAGGGAGCGTGACGGGTGCAGCCTGCGAACTTCGCCGTGAACTCCCCGTAGACGAGATGCAGCGCGCGCTCGCGCACCAGGCAGCATGTGGCGGCGTCCCAGAACGCGGTCGTGCCGCCGTTGCCGAGCGCCACCTCGTAGCCGTCGGGGAGCTCGAGCAGGTCGGCGATCCCGGCCCGGATCCGGCCCACCAGCTCCTTGACCGGCCGCTGGCGGTGCGAGGTGCCCATCAGAGCCGCGCCCGGACCGGCCAGGTGCTCGAGCTGGGCGGGGCGGACCCGGGAGGGGCCCGAGCCAAAGCGGCCGTCGGCCGGCTTTAGGTCCTCGGGAATCTGGAGCACGGTCGGGGTCATCGGGGCTTATTCGAAGTTAGCGAGAACTACAGCGCGAACGGATTCTCCACCCGCACGCCGTCGTAGTCCTGCCCGTCGCTGAGGTCCTCGGAGAGCACGACGGCGCAGCCCGCCGTTCGTGCCGCCTCGACTATTGCGACGTCCCAGTAGGAGATCTGAAAGCGGCGGTGGGTCGCGATCGCTGCGAGCACGAGGCTGATGGTGAGCCCCACCACACGAAACCGAAGCAGCCGCTCGTTCGCGCGGCGAGCCTTGCCCTCCTCTCCTGGCTCCTTTAGAGCCTCGTAGAGCAGGACGTTCGTGTCAACGAAGCGCACGGCTGGCGTGCAGGTACTCCTCGCGCAGCGCGTCGCGGTCGTGCAGCGCGTCCCGCGAGAGGTTGTCCTTTATGCTGAAGCGAGGGTCGATGCCGGCGATGATCTCCTGTTCCCTGCGACCCAGGCGTGCGAACTCTTCGTCGCTTGTCGCGAGTGACCGCAAGTAGTCCGCGACCAGCGCGCTGACCGAGGTGTCCTGCTCGGCGGCGGTGATCCGGGCCGCCCGGTACACCTCGTCCGGCACCGATACCGTGATGTTCTTCACAGCATCACCGTACCGCAGTAAGCCGACGTCACTCCTGGAACTCGGTGTCGATCCAGTCCATCTGGGCGCGAAGCTCGCGGCCCACGACTTCGACCTGGTGGCCGGCCTGCTCGGTGCGCATCCGCTTGAAGTTCTCCTGGCCGGCGCGGTTCTCGGCGATCCACTCGCGGGCGAAGTCGCCGGACTGGATGTCGGCCAGCAGCTGCTTCATGGCCTGGCGCGAGTCCTCGCCGATCACCCGCTGACCGCGCGTCAGGTCGCCGTACTCGGCGGTGTTGGAGATCGAATAGCGCATCCCGGCGATCCCCTTCTCGTACATCAGATCGACGATCAGCTTGAGCTCGTGCAGGCACTCGAAGTAGGCCAGCCGCGGGTCATAGCCGGCCTCGACAAGCGTCTCGTAGCCGGCCCGGACCAGCTCCGTGACGCCGCCGCACAGCACCGCCTGCTCCCCGAACAGGTCGGTCTCGGTCTCGTCCTTGAAGGTCGTCTCGATCACGCCGCCGCGCGTGCAGCCGATCCCCTTGGCGTAGGCCAGCGCGAGCCCCAGCGCGTCACCGCCGGCGTCCTGATGGACGGCGACCAGACCGGGAACGCCCGAGCCCTCCAGGAACTGGCGACGCACGAGGTGACCGGGGCCCTTGGGCGCCACGAGCGTGACGTCGACGTCGGGCGGGGGGACGATCTGCTCGTAGTGGATCGAGAACCCGTGGCCGAACATGAGCATGTTGCCCGGCGCGATCCCGTCCTTGACGCCACCGTCCCAGACCTGGCCGTGGAGCTCGTCGGGGACGAGCAGCATCACCACGTCGCCCTCGCTGGCCGCGTCGGCCGGCTCGGTGACCCGGAGATCGTGATCCCGGGCCTTGGCCATGCTGTTGGAGTCAGCGCGCAGGCCGACTACGACCGAGACGCCGGAATCCCGGAGGTTGAGCGCGTGGGCATGGCCCTGCGAGCCGTAACCGATGATCGCGACGGTCTTGCCGTCGAGCTTGCCCAGGTCGGCGTCATCGTCGTAGAACATGGGCCGGGAGGCTACATGGGAGAGACTCGGCGCGTCACCGCCGGTCGCCTCC
Organism: uncultured Solirubrobacterales bacterium; assembly: GCA_963757015.1. GTDB lineage: Bacteria > Actinomycetota > Thermoleophilia > Solirubrobacterales > Solirubrobacteraceae > Palsa-465. The sequence goes on along the minus strand of CAVWQA010000014.1, from coordinate 146,754 downwards.
GGCGGTTACGGTCCGCCGAAGCGCTGCTGCAGCGCCAACACGTTGGCCACGTAGCGTCGCGTCGCAGGGAACAGCCCGTGCTCGCGGACCGACGCCAGTCCCTGGTAGTAGCCGGCCGCGGCGAGGCTCGGATCGCCGCCGGTCTGCGCGAGCAGCGAGCGCAGCAGGAGCACGCCGCCGCGGATGTTGTCCTGGGCCGAGTTCGGCGAGAGCGGCGGCGTGGGCGCCAGGTTGTGCCCGATGAAGGTCCACGTGTACGGCTCTATCTGCATCACTCCGACCGCGCCGGTGCTCGACACCGCCCCGTTGTTGAAGCCGCTCTCCTGGTCGGCGACGGCTTCGGCCAGCGACGAAGAGACGCCGTTGTCGGCCGCGACCTGGCCGACCTCGGCGGGGCTGACGGTCTCCGGGGTCGGCTCGGCCCCACCCGAGGGGGGGACGCTGGTCGCGACCGGGGCGCTGGTCTGAGAAGAGCCCGAGAGGCTGAGTCGGGTGCCCGCCAGCAGCAGCCCCGACGGGTCGAGGCCGTTGCCGGCCGCGAGCTCGTCGACGGTCATCCCGCTGGCGGCCGCGATCCCCGACAGCGTGTCGCCCGGCTGCACGACGTATGAACCGCCGCCGGGGGCGCCCGCCGGGGACGAGCTCGGCGCCGCCGAGGAGCTCGGTGCGGCGGCGCTCGCCGTGGACGAGCCCGAGAGGTCGAGCCTCGTGCCGGCCAGCAGCAGCTCGGACGGGTCGAGCCCGTTGGCGGCGGCCAGCTCGTCGACGGTCATCCCGTTGGCGGCCGCGATCCCCGACAGCGTGTCGCCCGGTTGCACGGTGTAGTCACCTGACCCGGAGGCCGCGGGCGCGGGCGCACTTACCGTCGGGGAGCTTTCGGCCGGAGTGCTCGCTGCCACCGGCGCCTCCGGCGCCGCCGTCTGGGGCGGGATGTCAAGCGTGGCACCGGCGACCAGACCCGCGGCCGGCGAGATTCCGTTGGCCGCGGCCAGCTGGGCGACGCTCAGGCCGTCCTGGGCCGCCACCGACCACAGTGACTCCCCGGGCGCGACGGTATGGGCAACGTCGGCCGACGCCACCGCGGGGGCGGCGAGCAGTGCGATGCTGGTGAGCAGGACCTGGATCGTTGTTCGCATAGCGCGACAGTCTCCACCGTCGTGCTCTGAGCGAAAACTCCTGCAATTGGACTCCCACCCTGCAAGATCGCTGTCACGCGGTCACGCGGTCACGCGGAAGCGAACGCGACCAGCGAGCGACCCGGCAGCGTGACCGACCCATCAGCAGCCGTGAACGGCTCCGCCGCCGCGGTCATCTGCTCGACGATCTCCCGCCGGTCGGTCTCGGGCAGCTCACGAAAGGTCGAGCCCATGATCGGCGACAGCTCCACGGTCTCGTCGATGAACTCGCTCATCGCCTCATAGCGGCGCTCCACCCCGACCGGCTGCACCCTCACCTCGACAAACCCGGCCGATTCGAGCAGCTCCCGCAGGACGCCTTCGCCGGCGAGCCTGAACATCCCCGGGCCGCTGGGGTCCGGCGGTTCGGCGTGCCCCAGGGCGACCATCGTCGTCGAGGGGATCGTGGCCCAGGGATTGTGCTCGGGGCGATCCCAGACCGCGAACGCGGCCCGGCCGCCGCTGCGCAGTACGCGTCGGACCTCGTGCGCGGCCGCGTCCGGATCGACGGTCAGCATGATCCCCCACCGGCACAGGACGGCATCCACGCTGCCGGTGGGCAGGTCGATCCACTCGAGCTCGAGCTGGGCGAACTCCACGTTGTCGAGGCCGGCCTGCGCGGCCCGAGCCCGCGCCACCTCGAGCATCGCCTCGGCCCCGTCACTGCAGATCACCCGCCCACCGGGCGAGACCAGCTCGGCTGCCATGAAGCCCGTGTCACCCGGGCCGGCGGCCAGCTCGAGAACCCGCTCGCCGGGCGTGAATCCCAATCCATCCACCATCGCCACCGACACCGGCATTCCCCAATCGCGAATCCGGTCGGCGCGATTGCCCCACCCGGTGGCGGCGCGCTCCCACATCTGCCGGCTGGCTGCTCGCTGCTCGTCGGGCTCGATCGCGCTCACGGTAATCCGCACACTAGTGTGCCGTCCGATGATTAGGGCACACTACTCAACCGCCGGCCGGCCGAGCTCCCCAAAGGCCGTGTCGATCTGAGCGCTCATCTGCTGCCCGAAGATGGCCAGCAGCGCCTCGGTGGCCAGCGGCCGCAGGTTGTCGATCGACTGCTCGATCTCCGGCCAGCGCTCCACCGGCATCCCCGCCGAACGAAACGGTTGCCAGACCTCCTCGAGGAACAGCCTCACAAACGAGCGCGAGACGGCATCGCAGTGGCGCACGATCTGCTCGAACACGGTGAACGCGCCCTCGATCGACACCCCGCCTTCGACCACCCGCTCGGCCACCGCGAGCAGCGCCGGGCTTGGGACCTCGAACCGGTCCTCCCCGGCGGCGACGAGCACGCCGAGCCGCTGGGCGCGCTCGAGCACTCGCGGCGCCTCTGCGGCGCTCACCCGGAAGCGACGCCCCAGCTCCGCCGCGGTCAGCGTCTGCGGCGCCTCGGCATGGGGAGGCTCGGTCAGCGTCTGGCGAAACCGCGCCAGCCCTTGCGCCATCGTCTCGCTGTCCTCGAGCAGATGCTTGACCGCGGCCAGATTGAAGCCCTCGCGCTGGAGGGCGCGGATCAGCTTCAGCCGGGCCACATGCTCGGGGCCGTAGTAGCCGACCCGCAGGCGGACCTCGGGCGGCGCCAGCAGCCCCCGCGCCTGATGGGCGCGGATGTTTCGCACTGACATGCCCGACCGCGCCGCGAGCTGCTCGACCGTGAGCTCCGCTGGCATGCCTCAGACGATGTCACATCGATCGACGTCACATCACATCAGAGCCAACGGAGCTTCGCTCTCAGCGGAGGTCGCGGCGCAGGAGCTTCCCGGTTGGGCCCCGGGGAACGCTGGCCACGAACTCGAAGCGCTTGGGGACCTTGAACGCCGCCAGCCGCGCCGCGCAATGCCTGTGGAGATGCGTGCGCAGCGCGTCGATGTCGGTACCCGCCCCGTCACTGCGCAGCACCACCCGGGCCACCACCGCCTCCCCCCACTCCGCGTCGGGTCGTCCCAGCACCGCCGTATCGGCGACCGCGGGATGTTCGAGCAGCACCCCCTCGACCTCGATCGGAGCGACGTTCTCGCCGCCGGTCACGATCGTGTCGGCGAGGCGCCCCGCGATCACCAGCCGGCCGTCGTCGTCGAACGCGCCCACGTCTCCGGTGTGGAGCCAGCCGTCGGGGCCCAGGGCTCCGGCGGCGACCGTCTTGCCGCGGACCAGCAGCTCCCGATCGTCTCCCAGGGCAAGCTCGACTCCCAGCAGGGGCCACCCGTCGGTGGCGATCTGCGAGCACGCCTCGGTCATCCCGTAGGTGGGCGCCACGTCGACGCCCGCCGCCCGGGCCCGCGCCAGCAGCGCCGGCGCGATCGGGCCACCCCCGACCAGCGCCCGGCGCAGCGTCGGTGGCCCACGCAGTCCGGCATCGAGCAGCCGCGCGAGCATCGTCGGAACCAGCGAGACGAGCGTCACCCGCTCCGTGGGGTCCATCAGGGCGGCCAGCACCGCGTCGACATCAAAGCGCTCGTGCAGCAGCACCGTGGTCCCGTACACCGAGCTGCGGATCTGGATCGAAAGCCCACCGACGTGCGCCAGCGGCATCGGACACAGCCACCGCTCCTCGGGATCCAGGCCCAGCGCGAGCGCCGAGCCGAGCGCATTCCAGAGCCAGTTCTCATAGCTCAGCAGGACCTCCTTGGGGCGCGCCGACGTGCCCGAGGTGTACATCACGGTCGCGATCTCCTGCGGTGAGCGCTCGCTCGGCGGGGCCCCCTCACCGCACAGCAGCTCCCCGACCTCGAGCGCCGCGCCCTGGCTGCGCGCGGCTCGCTCGCCGGCGCGCAGCCGCAGGTCGATCGGGACGGCAACCGCACCGGCCAGCATGCAGCCGTGCAGTGCGACGACGAGCTCGTCGCTGGGGAGCGCCAGCGCTACCCGGTCGCCCGCTCGCACCCCGCGCTGCCGCAGCCCGCCGGCGAAGCCCAGCGCCCGGTCATAGAGCGCTCTGAAGCTCAGCGCCGGGCTGCCCGGGACCAGCAGCGCCGCCCGCCCGCTCTGCATGCGCGCGGCGCGTGCCAGCCACACTTCCATTGGGGACTAGCCGACCTCGGAGCGCAGCTCGCCCATGCGCGGCGCGGTGGCCCGGACCGCCGACGGCAGGCCACGCTTGCGAGGACGGCGCACCTTGAGCTCCTCCGCCAGGAAGTAGGAGCCGACGACGAGCAGCGCCGCCAGCAACTGCGCGGCGACCGTCTGAACGTTGGGGAAGATCGCAAACCAGAGCCCCATCCAGCCGGGGATGCCCACGTGCAGTGGCGTGGTCGCGATCCACCCGGCCTGCTGAAGCTCCTGCACGCTTTCACCCACCATCACCAGCAGCACCAGCCCGAGCGTCACGCCGGTGGCGACCAGCATCTTGCGATAGGGCAACCGGCGCTGCAGGCCGAAGGTCAGATACCCAATCGCGGCCACGAACACGAGGCCGATCGCGACGCCCTCGAGCACCATGCCCGAGCCGTAGCGCAGGCGGAGGTTCTGCAAAAACAGGACGACCTCGAAGCCCTCGCGGTAGACGGAGGTGAAGCCCAGCAGGGCGAGTCCGAGCAGCGTTCGCCGAGCGCTCACCGAGCCGGCGCCGCCGACGATCTGCCGGCGGCGCTTGTTGTGATGCGCGATCCAGCCGGTCCAGTAGACGCGATGAAAGAACCAGTTCATGACCACCAGCAGGACGGCGATCGCCAGCAGCCCGGTCGCAGCCTGGAGGTTGAGGCTTCCCGGCCCCACCGCGTTGGTGACGGCGATGGCCACAAACCAGGTCGCGATCGCGACGCCGAAGGCCATGGCCGCTCCGAGCGCCAACGGCTTTCGGTAGGCGCTGTCGGCGCCGCGCATGCTGGCCGTGAGGACGGCGAGCACGAGAATCGTCTCCAGGCCCTCGCGCAGAACCAGGATTCCGCTGTCGAGCACGACCGCGAAGTGGCTCAGGTGCGTGTTGGGGTCAGTGGGGTCGGGCGTGCCCCCCGACGCGGTGACGAACTGCCACACGAGCAGCCCGGCGAGGAGCGTTATCAGCGCACCCCAGCCGATCTGCTTTGGGCTCACGCGGGCCATTAGGGCACCCTAACAGATTTGCGACCTCGCGTTAGGGTCCCCTAATAACGCCTCGGCTCGGATCGCAGCGTTGCTTGCGTAGAGTCCTCGCTGCCCGACATAGAACAGGAGTCATCGAGTGAACATCACCTGGCACGGGGCCGGGGAATACACCGACATCCGCTACGAGCTGGCCGACGGCGAGAACGCCGGCATCGCCAAGATCACGATCGACCGGCCAGAGGTCCGAAACGCGTTTCGCCCCGAGACGGTGATCGAGCTCTCACACGCGTTCGAGCGTGCGCGCGAGGATCAGAGCGTCGGCGTCGTGATCCTCACCGGTGAGGGCACGGAGGCGTTCTGCTCCGGCGGCGACCAGCGCGTGCGTGGGGGGCGCGGGGGCTATGTGACCGGCGCCGATCCGGCCGAGGCCGGCCGCCAGCAGGCCGTGGGCCGCTTTCACGTGACCGATCTGCACATCCAGATCCGCCGGCTGCCCAAGCCGGTGATCGCCATGGTCGCCGGGTATGCCGTGGGCGGCGGTCACGTCCTGCACGTCGTCTGCGATCTGACCATCGCCGCCGACAACGCGCGCTTCGGGCAGACCGGTCCGCGCGTGGGCTCGTTCGACGGTGGTTTTGGCGCCAGCGTGCTCTCGCGGCTGGTCGGTCCCAAGAAGGCCAAGGAGATCTGGTTCATGTGCCGTCAGTACGACGCCCAGCAGGCGCTCGACATGGGACTCGTCAACGCCGTGGTCCCACTGGCCGAGCTCGAGACCGAGACCGTGAAGTGGTGCCGCGAGATGCTCGCGTTGTCCCCGTTCGCGCTGCGGCTGCTGAAGGCGAGCTTCAACGCCGATGAGGATGGACTGGCCGGGATACAGCAGCTCGCCCACGACGCCAACCTGCTCTTCTACATGAGCGAGGAGGCCCAGGAGGGCCGCGACGCCTACCTGGAGAAGCGGCCCGTCGACTTCTCCAAGTTCCCGCGGCGGGCCTGATGGGGAGCCCGTAATGGCGCAGACAGCCGCGGCGATCCGGACTCCGGCCAGGATCTGGCTGATGGCGGCGCGCCCGCGGACGCTGCCGGCCGCCATCGCCCCCGTGCTGGTGGGCACCGCGCTGGCCGGGTTTGCTCACGTGTTTCACCCGCTGCGGTTCATCGCCGCGCTGCTGGGGGCGATCTTCATCCAGGTGGGCACCAACTTGTCAAACGACTACTCTGATGCCCGGCGGGGGGCCGACACCGAGGACCGGCTCGGGCCGGTGCGCGTCACCGCCGGCGGGCTGGTGCCGCCCAAGCAGGTTCTGGTCGCCACCTACGTCTCGTTCGGGCTGGCCGTGCTCGCTGGGGCCTATCTGGTCGCGGTCGCCGGCTGGGAGCTGCTGCTGGTCGGCGCTGCGTCGATCCTCGCGGGCGTCGCCTACACCGGTGGCCCCCGCCCCTACGGCTACGAAGGGCTGGGCGAGGTGTTCGTGTTCCTGTTCTTCGGGATCGTGGCCGTGGCCGGCTCGTATTTCGTCCAGGTCGAGCATCTCGAGTGGGAGGCGTTCATGCTGGCGGTGCCGGTCGGGTTGCTGGCCTCGGCGATCCTGGTCGTCAACAACTTCCGCGACACCGACTCCGACCGTCGCGCCGGCAAGCGCACGCTGGCCGTCCGGCTCGGGCGCAGGCGGACCCGCAACCTGTTCGCGGCGATCGTCTATCTCGCCTTCGTCCTCACCCCCATCACGTGGATCTTCGGTCCCCTGCGGGCCTGGGTGCTGCTCCCATGGCTGACGCTGCCCGTGGCCGCGGGCGTCGCGCGTCTCGTGCGCAACCGCACCGACGGGGCGTCTTTGAACCGGGCCCTGGCTCAGACCGGCATGCTCCAGCTCGCGTTCTGCGTCCTGCTGTCGGCGGGCCTTCTGTTGAGCCGGTGAAGGTCGAGGTTTCGTTTTATGAGGCGCGCTTGCGCGCGCCCTTTGTTTCGTCTGTCGATTCCGTCGACGTTCGGCCTCTGATCCTGCTCTCCCTCGAGGGGGCCGACGGGCTCGTGGGACACGGCGAGGCCGCGCCGCTGCCGGGCTATGACGGGGTCAGCACCGACGATGTCCGGGCCGCGCTCGAGGACTGCCGCTCGTTGCTGTCGGCCTCCGACGGGCGCGAGCTGGCTCAGCTGCGCGACGCCTGCGCACGAGCCGCCGTCCTTCCCCAGGCCACCGCGGCCATCGACCTGGCACTCTGGGACCTGGCCGGGCGCCGCGCCGGCCAGCCGGTGTGGCATCTGCTGGGAGCCGGCAGCGCCCCCCCGGTGCCGGTCAACGCGACGATCGCCGCGCCTGACCGCGCCCAGGCCGCCCAGCAGGCCGCGGCCGCGGCCGCCGCGGGCTTTGCCTGCATCAAGGTCAAGGTCGGGATCGGCGACGACGCCGGCCGCCTCGCCGCGGTGCGCGCCGCCGCCGGGCCCGAGCTCTCGATCCGCCTCGACGCAAACGGCGCCTGGTCGGTGAAGGAGGCAGTGGCCTCGCTGCGGATGCTCGAGCCGGTGGGCGTGGAGCTGTGCGAGGAGCCGACCCGCGGGCTGCGCGAGATCGCCGCCGTCGGCGCGCAGACGTCGGTTGGCCTCGCCCTGGACGAGACCGCGAGCGCGCCCGGTGCGCTGCGGCGGCGAGTCTGCGACGCGGTGTGTCTGAAGGTCACGCGCTGCGGTGGTATCTCGGGGGTTCTGTCGGCGGCATCGGAGGCTCGCCAGGCGGGCTATCAGGTCTACCTGGCCTCGACCCTCGATGGCCCGCTGGGAATCGCCGCGGCTCTGCATGCCGCGGTCGCGCTACGGCCCGACCGGGCGTGCGGGCTCGCGACCCTGAGTCAGTTCGCGGACCGCACTGACCCGCTCCCGCCTGCGCGCGGGACGCTGGCGCCAGCGCCAGGGAACGGGCTCGGCGACGGCCTGCTGGCGTGGTATGACCAGGGCTAGGCCGTTGGCCGGCTACGTCAGCTGGCTCCCGGTCACCGGGTCCGCTGGCGGCAGGCCTCGCGCTCCTCTCCCGCACCGTCTACGGGCTCAGCTTAGGCGCAGCACCATCTTGGCCTTGATGGTGGCCCGCGTAACGACCATCGTGACGGTGTAGCGGCCAGGTGTCATCGGCCGAAGCACCCGCATCGTGAGAGTCGCCTTACCCCGCCTGAGGTGGCCGTGGCCCCGAGCCACAACGAGCCTTCCGCGCGTGATCCGCATCGCCACGATGCCGCTGATCCCGGCTCCGCGCCTGATCTCCATCGTGCAGCGGAACTTGTTGTGGCGCGGCCGCTTGCAGGAAACGCTCGCCGTCGTCTTGGACGAGTTGCGGTTGCCGGGGAAGCCGGGCGACGGCTGCGAACCGAGAGCGGGCTGCGCCACCGCAGCCAGCGCGAAGCAGGCGAGTACGACAACTAGGGCTCGGCTGGGGACGAGGTGGCCCAAACTCTCACCTGCGGTTAGATGTGCCCACCGGGCTCTCGGGCGACAGGCTATCGCGGGCGCCGCCCGCAGCCGACGTGCCGGGGTGGACTTAATCAGCAGCTAATGAGCCCTTGTAGAGCGGGTCGCGGCGATCGATGCCGCGACTCGCGCCGGCGCCTCGAGGTGAACAGCGTGGCCGCTTCCAGGCACGATCACCAGCTCCGCATCGGTGATCCCTTCAGCCATCGCCGAAGCGATCTGGCGGAACTTGTGATCGCGCTCGCCGACGACCAGCGTCGTCGGCGCCGCCAGCTCACCCAGCCGCCCCCACAACGACGGCAGCGTCCCCGTGCCCAGGCCACGCAGGGCGCGCGCCAGCCCGGCCGGCGTGTTGCGCAGGCGGTCAGCGTGAACCGCTCCCGCAACCTCGGGCGGCTGGTCGGCCAGCACCGGCCTCCGCGCCCAGGAGCTCGCGAACTGCTCGATCGTCGATCGCTCGAGCTCGCTGGCCAGCCGGTCGTCGGCGGCGCGCCGCTGCGCGCGCTGGACGGGATCGGCGATCCCGGGGCTGGCCCCGATCAGCACCAGGCGCTCAATCCGAGGCGCGAGAGTCAGGGCGACGTGCAGGGCGATCCTCCCGCCCATCGAGTAGCCGATCAGCGTCAACGATCCGGAGACCAGCGCCGACACGTCGGCGACGACGTGCTCGAGATCAACCGGCGCAAGCTCGGAGGCGCGACCATGGCCGCGGATGTCTGGCGCCAGCACCCGGTACCGTTGACCCAGCGCGGCCAGGACCGCATCCCAGCTTGAGCCGGTATGCGTGAACCCGTGCAGGAACAGGCACGTGGCTCTGTCATACGTAGCCATTTGGCTCTGTATTATAGAGCCATCTCCAACCCGTTTCGCTACAGCAGCCCCGTCGAGCCGGCGGACATGATTGACCGCGAGCCCGAGCTCGGCCAGGTGCTGGCCCTGGCCGACGGGGCACACAACACGCGCCTGGTGGCGCCGCGCCGCTACGGCAAGACCTCGCTGCTGCGGGCCCTGGGCCAGCGCGCCGACGGCCTCGGGCTGATCACGGTGTACGTGAACTTCTTCGGCGTGGTCACCGCGGCCGATATCGGCGAGCGCATCGAGCTCGCCTACGCCGAGCAGTTGCGCGGCCCGCTGGCCCGCTGGTTCGACGGCGTTCGCGCCACGCTCAGGCTCGGCTCGGGTCCCGTGCCGGCCAGCGTCGAGCTCGTCGACGCGCGCGCCCAGCCGCCGCTGCTCGAGCGCCTGGCCCTGCCCCGGCGGGTGTTCGCCAAGCACGGCCGGCGCTGCCTGATCGCCTTCGACGAGTTCCAGGACACGTTGACCGCTCACCCACGCATCGATGCCCTGATCCGCTCCGAGATTGAGCAGCACGGAGACGCCGCCAGCTACGTGTTCACCGGCTCGCAGGTGGGGATGATGCGTGAGCTGTTCACGAACAAGCGGCGCGCCTTCTATGCGCAGGCCCGCGCGATCGACCTCGGCCAGCTGGCCCCGGCGGACATCGCCGAGTTCGTCGACACCCGCTTTGCCGCGACCGGCAAAGGCGTCGGCGCGGCGCTGGCGCCGCTCTTGGCCTTCAGCGAGGGGCACCCCCAGCGGGCGATGCTGCTGGCCCACTTTTTGTGGGAGGCCACCCCGGCCCGTGGCGAGGCCTCGGAGAGAACCTGGGCCCAGGCCCTCGAACGCGTGTTGCGGGTGGAAGCCGCCGACGAGCTGCGGGCCTCGTGGTCGGCCCTGCGCAGCAGCGAGCGCCGGGCCGTGCTGGCCATCGCCACCGGCCAGCCACCGTACTCCCGAGCCACCCAGCGCCGCGTCGGCGGTTCCCGGGGCGGCGGGATGGAGCATGCCATCCGCTCGCTGATCGATGCCGGAGATCTGCTCGAGGACCCCCAATCCCATACCGGTTACCGGCTCGCCGACCCGCTGCTCGCCCACTGGGTCCGCGAGGAGCGCGGAGCGCCATGAGCGCCATCGATTCCTACCTGCTGCTGCGCGCCCTGTGTGACGAGCTGGCGCGGTGCGGCATGCAGCACGCCTGCACGTCGCCAGGCTCGCGCAGCACTCCGATCGTGCTCTCGCTCGTGCGCGAGCCGCGGATCAGCTGCTGGTCGCACCTCGACGAACGCTGCGCCGGATTCTTCGCGCTGGGCGCCGCCAAGGCCTCGGGGCGCCCCGTAGCGCTCACCTGCACCTCCGGGACCGCGGCCGCGAACTTCGCGCCGGCGGTGATCGAGGCCTGCCATGCGCGCGTTCCGCTGATCGTGCTCACCGCCGACCGCCCGCCGGAGCTGCGCGAGGTCGGCGCCGGCCAGACGATCGACCAGCTCAAGCTGTTCGGGGACGCGGTCAAGTGGTTCTTCGAGGTCGGTGTGCATGACGCCGCGCCCGAGCGCCGGCGGTGGATCAGGACGCTCGCCTGCCGCGCGTACTGGACGGCGGGGCAAGGACCGCCGGGGCCGGTCCACCTCAACTTCCCCCTTCGCGAGCCGCTGGTGCTCGACCAACCGCTCCCCGACGACTCCAGCGGTCGCGACGACGGCCGGCCGTACGTCGCCTTTGACCGACCGCGACAGGGCTCGCCCGCGGGTGGCCGGCATCCGTTCGGCCGGGTGGTGATCGTGGCCGGAGGCCACGAACGCGACCCCGAGGCGGCCGCCGAGCTCGCGGGCTTTGCCGCCCGGGCGCGCATCCCGCTGTTGGCCGACCCGCTGTCGGGCGCGCGCCGCGGCCCGGCGGCGATCGCCCACTACGACCTGCTGCTCCGCGATCCGGGCTTTGCCGGCGCCCATCGCCCCCAGTTCGTGCTGCGGGTCGGCGATCTGCCCACATCCAAGCCGCTGCGCGCGTGGCTGGCCGGACTCGACGCCGCCCAGATCGCGATCGACCCCGACGATGCCTGGCAGGACCCGGACTCGGTCGTCGGCCTGCGCGTCTGTGCGCCCTACCGCACGCTGCTGGAGGGCCTCGCCGAGGGCGAGGTGATCCCCACCGAGAGCGGCTGGCTTGACAGTCTTGGCGCTCGGCCGATGCTGTGGCGGCCGCGGCGATCGCCGGACGAGCTCGGCGAGGAGCTCTCAGAGCCGCTGGTGGCCGCCCGGCTGGTCGCCCTGCTGCCGCCCGAGGCGACCCTGTTCGTCGCCTCCTCGATGCCCGTCCGCGACGTCGAGGAGTTCGTGGCCGCGCGCGACCGTCCCCCGCGCGTGGTCTCCAACCGCGGCGCCAACGGAATCGACGGCACCGTCTCGAGCGCCTTCGGGGCCGCGGCGGCGAGCGCCGGACCGGTCGTCCTGCTGATCGGCGACGTCGCCCTGGCGCACGACATCGGCGGTCTGCTCGCCGCCCGCCGTCTGGGGCTGGCGATCACGATCGTGCTGCTCAACAACGACGGCGGCGGGATCTTTCACTTCCTCCCGGTCGCCCGCGAGACCGACGCCTTCGAGCGCCACGTGGCCACCCCGCACGGGCTGCGGTTCGCGGATGCCGCGACCCTGTACGGCTGCCGCCACCAGCCGGCCACCACCCCGGGCGAACTGGAATCGGCACTAGAGCAATCGCTCAACTCGGCTGTTACCACGATCATCGAGGTCCGCACCGACCGCGCCGAGAACCTCGCCCTGCACCGCCGGGTCGCCGACGCGGTCACGGCCGCGCTCGCCCAGCGCCCGCTCAGCCGGCCAGCACCGGCAGCAGAGCCCCGAGCTTGATCTCGGTCTCGGCCAGCTCGGCGGCGGGATCGGAGTCACCCATGATCCCGGCGCCCGCATAGCAGGTGGCGACGGTGCCGCGCAGCAGCGCGCACCGCAGCGCGACGCAGAACTCTCCGTCGCCGCTCGAGTCAGTCCAGCCCACCGGCCCGGCGTACCAGCCGCGGTCAAGTCCCTCCAGCGCCGGGATCAGGGCCGCGGCCGCCCGCGCGGGCTCGGCGCCGACCGCCGGCGTCGGGTGCAACAGGCCGGCGAGCTCGATGGCCCCGATCGGCTCGGTGAGCTGGGCCCGGATCGGCGCGGCCAGGTGCTGGATGTTGGCCACCTGCACGACCACGGGCTCGGGCGGATGAGCGACCCAGACCGCATGCGGACGCAGCGCCTGCGCGATGCGACGGACCACGACCGCGTGTTCCTCCCGATCCTTGACGCTGGCCAGCAGCTGCTCGCCGAGCAGGCTGTCGACGGCGGGATCGGCGCTGCGCCGCGTGGAGCCGGCCAAGGCCACGGTGCTCGCGCGCTGACCCTCCCGGCGGGCCAGGAGCTCCGGGCTGGCGGCCACGAATGCGGCGTCGCCGCGCCCCACCGCGAACACGTAGCAGGATCCAAACGCCTCGCGCAGCACGCCGAGCACCGCCGCGGGGTCGTGCGGGCGCGGGGCATGAACCTCGACCTCGCGAGCCAGCACGACCTTCTTGCACTCGCCGTCGCGGATCCGTTGCGCGGCCCGCGCCACCGCCTCCTCGTAATGCGCGGGCGGCATCGGGCTGACGACCTCGTAGCGGCCGGTGGGCGCCGGGTCGAGCAGCGGCAACGGCGCCTCGCGCAACCGACGCAAGCGCCGGTCCAGGGCGGCGGTGAGCTCCGAAACCGTGTCGTCGGGGGCGACGTCGACGTTGACGGTCAGCCATCCCTGGCCCCCGCGCCGGGCCAGAGAGATCTCGGGCACGATCAGCGAGGCCGGCGCGAACCCCTGCCAGCGCGGTCCGTGACCACCGTCGGGGGCAAAGGCAAAACCCCCGAGCGCCACCAGTCCCGACCCGGGCGGACCGGTGGGCGTGTCGGCCAGTGACCTCGCCACCAGCTCGCGCCAGGCCCGGTCCACGACCGAGAACCGGCCCGCCCCGCTCGCTTCCAGCGCCCGCACGCAGCCCAGTGCCGCCAGTGCCGAGCCCTCGCGATCCGGCTGCTCGATGCACAACCACGGCTCGCCCGCGGTCCGCGACGCGACCACAACCGCGCTGGGATCGGTGGCCAGCGGCGAGCGCCCGGTCACGCTGACGAGCGTCACCGAGCCGCTGGCTCGCGCGCGCCTCAGGCCGGCGGCCAGCCGGCGGTGCAGGCGCGCGATCGTCTCGGCGTCGAGCCAGCCGCGGTCGCGCGCCGCTCGGGCCGACGTTTGCGTGTCCTGCGGGGCCAGCTAGGTCTCCCCGCGCCCGCGGGAGATCGCGATCTCGCCCGTGCGCGCCATCTCAACCAGCCCGAAGGGACGCACCAGCGCCTCGAAGGCATCGACCTTGTCGCACGTCCCGGTTACCTCGACGACCAGCGAGCGCTTGGTCACGTCCACGACCTTGGCGCGGAAGATCTCGCAGATCTGCATCACCTCCGAGCGCGCCGCGCCGTCGGCTGAGACCTTGAACAGGGCCAGCTCGCGCGCCAGCGTCTCGTTGGGGGCGAGATCGCGGATCTTGAGCACGTTGACGAGCTTGTGCAACTGCTTGGTGACCTGGTCGATCGGATGCACGGCGCCGTCGAGCGTCAACGTGATCCGCGACAGGGCCTCGTCGTCGGTGGGGCCGACGGCGAGGGTGTCGATGTTGAAGCCGCGCCGGGCGAACAGGCCGGTGATCCGGGTCAGGACGCCCGGTTTGTTCTCGACCAGGATCGAGAGGATGTGCTTGCGCCCGGTGCGCAGCCCGACCGCGGCCTCGAGCTCGTCGAGCGACAGGACGTCTTTGGTTGCAGGCTCGCCCACGTCTAGCCCACCATGTTCCGGGCCGGCTGGCCCGCGGGAATCATCGGATAGGTGTTCTCCTCGCGCGAGACGCGCACGTCGACCAGCACCGGACCCTCGGTGGCGAGCGCCTCGCGCATGTCGGTGACCAGCGTTCGCTTGTCCTCCAAGCGGACGCCGGTCGCTCCGTAGGCCTCGGCCAGCTTGACGAAATCGGGCCACTGGCCCATGTCCACGTGGCTGTAGCGCTTGTCCCAGAACAGCTCCTGCCACTGGCGGACCATCCCCAGATAGCCGTTGTTCATGATGAACACCTTGATCGCGATGCCCTCCTGCGAGCAGGTGGCGAGCTCCTGCACGTTCATCTGCACCGAGCCGTCGCCGGCGATGCACACCACCGTCTCGTCGGGGCAGCCGACCTTCGCCCCCATGGCTGCGGGCAGCCCGAAGCCCATCGTCCCCAGGCCGCCCGAGTTGATCCAGCGGCGGGGCTCTGAGAAGTGGAAGTACTGCGCGGCCCACATCTGGTGCTGGCCGACGTCGCTGGTGACGATGGCCTTGCCGCCGGTGGCCTCATACAGCGCCTGGATCATGAACTGGGGCTTGATCTCGGCGTCGCTGGAGTCGGCGTAGACGAGCGGATGGCGCTGCTGCCAAGTGTGGATCCGCCCCCACCACTCGTCCAGGCGCGCCGGGTCGGGCGACAGCGCGCGGTACTCGGCGGTCAGCCGGGGCAGGATGTTGTGGGCGTCGCCGACGATCGGGATGTGGGCGGCGACGTTCTTGGAGATCTCGGCCGGGTCGATGTCGATGTGGATGAACTTCGCCCGGGGCGCGAACTCCGACAGCTTGCCGGTGATCCGGTCATCGAAGCGTGCGCCGATGGCGATGATCAGATCCGCCTCGTCCATCGCGTAGTTGGCGGTTCGGGTCCCGTGCATGCCGAGCATCCCGAGCCACTGGTCGTGGGGCGCCGGAAAGCCTCCCAGGCCCATCACCGTGCAGGTCACGGGGAAGCGGTCCGAGGTGGCAAGCTCGACCAGGTCGGCCGCGGCGTTGGCCGAGATCACGCCGCCGCCGGCGTAGATCACCGGCCGCCGCGCGTTGGCCATCGCCTTGGCGGCGATCCGGATCTGCTTCTGGTTGCCGTCAGTGGTCGGCTGATAGCCGGGCAGGTGCACGTCGTCGACGGGCTCATAGGGAATGTCGGCGCGGCTCAGGTCCTGGGGGATGTCGACCACGACAGGCCCGGGGCGCCCGGTGCGGGCGATGTGGAAGGCCTCGTGGATCGAGCGCGGGATCTCCAGCGGGTGCTGGATCAGGAAGCTGTGCTTGACCACCGGCATGGTGATGCCGATCGTGTCGGCCTCCTGAAAGCCGTCGGTGCCGAGCAGCTCGGTGCGCACCTGCCCGGTCAAAAACACGACCGGGACCGAGTCCATCATCGCATCGCAGATCGGCGTGATCAGGTTCGTGGCCCCGGGGCCGCTGGTGGCCAGGGCGACCCCCACCTTGCCGGTGGCCTTGGCGTAGCCCTCGGCGGCGTGACCGCCGCCGGCCTCGTGACGGACCAGGATGTGACGGATCCCAGCGTCGTAGAAGGCATCGTAGGTGGGCAGGTTGGCACCGCCGGGAAGACCGAATACCACGTTCACGCCCTCAGCCTTGAGGCATTCCATCAGGGCGTCGACTGCGCGCATGAGACTTCCCTCGCTTCTGGGATTGGGGATGGGGCCGGCGGCGCGCCGGGGGCGCGCCGAGACTCTTGAGTCTAACCGCCGAAAATCAGGCGGCCCGCCGGCGCGCGGATCCCTCGGAGGCGATCGCCACCTCGGGGAAGGCGAGCTCGGTTCCGCAGTGCACGCACACCGCGTCGTGAAGCTTGATGACCTTGCCGCACTCGGGACACTGGCGCCGCAGCTCCTCGGTGTCGTAGCGGTAGAAGACCGCCGCCAGCAGACCGAAGAAGGGCACGCACGCCGAGACCAAAAACCAGATGAAGAACGAGCTGCCCTTGATGCGACCGACGATCCCCCCGGCCAGGCCGAAGAAGAACAGGATCACCAGCAGGCCAAGGCCCTGCACGAGCGTCAGAGAAGGGTGTTGACCGCCCAGAGCACGCCGACGATGGCGGCGACCACCACCGCGATCCAGAACACGGCCACTACCAGGCCGATGATGAAGTGGATCGCGAGCGCGGCGACGGCGATCAGGATCAGCCCGGCGGCTGCCTTCCTCAGGACGGGTGTACGCGAACGCGTGGCTTCGACCTCAGATTTCATGCCTACAAGATTAGCGCGCAGCGCCGCTGGGTCGAGCGGTGTGCCCCGACCGCTCGCAACAAGAGGGGGTCGAGCCGTGCGCCCGACTGCTCAGGCGGGCCGAACCTGGCTCGGGCGGCCCAGCGCGCTGAGCGCGCGCCCACCGCGCGCGCGCCCGTCGGGACGAACGCGGGCCAGCCGATAGCGTCGCACCGGCGCAAGCTCCCCTCTCGCCGTCGACTCCGGGCGGGAGGCGACGAGCAGGATCTTTGATGATGTGATCGGGCGGGTCATGGCCAGCATCATCATCGCCACCGGCGATCGGCACACTGGCCATACGTACAACATCAAGCCGGCTCGGTAGGCCGCGAGGCGGGTGGGCAGCCGGTCAGGCGGCCTGGACGCGTTCGCGGATCATCCGCGTGACCTCGCCCCCGTCGGCGCGGCCCTTGGTCTCGCGCATCACGTAGCCCACCAGCGGCCCGATCGCCTTCATGTTGCCGGCCTTCACCTGAGCGGCGGCGTCGGGGTCGGCGGCGATCGCTGAGTCAACCAGCGCCTGCAGCTGGTCGCCGTCCTCGCCGCTGATGGCCTCCAGCCCCTCGCGAGCCACGATCTCCCGAGGATCCCCGCCTGACTGCACGAGCGTCGTCAACACGTCGCGGGCGGCGTCGCGGTTGATCTGCTTGGCGGCCACCATGGCCGCCAGCGTGGCCAGCGCCGCCGGCTCGACGCGGCTTTCGGCCGGGTCGGCGTCGGATCCGAGCCGCTCGACGAGCTGGGGTAGCCAGTTGGCGATGGCCACCGCCGAGTGGCGGCCGCCGTCGGCGGAGGCCAGGGCGCGCTCGTAGTAGTCGGCGAGCTCGCGCCGGAAGGCCAGCTCGCGCGCCCGGCCGCGATCGAGCCCGAGTTCGCGCTCGAAGCGCTCGGCGCGGGCCGCCGGCAGCTCGGGCAGGCGCCGGGCCGCCGCCGTGCGCATCTCCTCGGTGACTGCCAGCGGCACCAGGTCGGGCTCGGGGAAGTAGCGGTAGTCGTGCGCCTCCTCCTTGGAGCGCAGCAATGTCAGGTGGCCCGAGACCGTGTCGAAGTGCAGCGTCTGCTGCACGACCGGCCGGTCGCCCTCGAGCAGCCCCGTTTGGCGTTCGATCTCTGCCCTCACGCCGCGCTCCAGAAAGCGAAACGAGTTCATGTTCTTGAGCTCGGTCTTGGTCCCGAGCTGTGATGAGCCGGCGGGCCGGACCGAAACGTTGGCGTCGGCGCGGAGGGAGCCCTCCTCCATGTTGACGTCGGAGACGCCCAGTTGCCGGAGTGTGGTGCGCAGCAGAATGAGCCATTCGCGCGCCTGCTCGGGCGAATGGAGGTCGGGCTCGGTCACGATCTCCACCAGCGGCGTCCCGCAACGGTTGAAGTCGACCACGCTGCGATCGGACCCGTGGATGCGCCCGCTCTGTCCCACGTGCACGAGCTTGGCGGCGTCCTCCTCGAGGTGCACGCGGTGGATGCGCACGTCAGCCAGGGATCCCCCGCGGCACAGGGGCACGTCGTATTGGGAGATCTGGTAGCCCTTGGGGGAGTCGGGATAGAAGTAGTTCTTGCGGTGAAACAGCGATCGGGGCGCGATCTGCGATCCCAGCGCGAGGCCAATCATGATCCCGAAATCGACCGCCCGCGCGTTCAGCACCGGAAGCGCCCCGGGCAGCCCCAGGCACACCGGGCAGGTGTGGACGTTGGGGGGATCGCCGAAGGAGAGCTCGCAGCCACAGAACATCTTGGTCACGGTCTTGAGCTGGACGTGGATCTCGAGCCCGATCACCGGCTCCCAGCGGTCGGCGGTCATCGGCGAACCCCGCTGGCGTCGAAGCCGATCGCCCGCTCGAGCGCGTAGGCGGCGTCGAGCAGCCGCCCCTCGCTGAAGGCGGGACCAGCGAGTTGGAAGCCGACCGGGAGGCCCTCGCTGAGCCCGGAGGGAATCGAGATCGCGGTGATCCCGGCCAGCGACATCGGGACCGTGCAGAAGTCGTTCATGTACATGGCCAGCGGGTCGTCGGTCTTGGCCCCGAGCGCGAACGCCGGCCACGGGCTGGTCGGGGTGGCGACGAAGTCAAAATCGGCAAATGCCGCCCGGAAGTCATCTGCGATCTTGGTGCGGACCTTGAGCGCCGTCCCGTAGTAGGCGTCGTAGTAACCGCTCGACAGCGCGTAGGTGCCGAGCATCACCCGGCGCTTGACCTCGCTGCCGAACCCCACCTCCCGGGTGCGGCTGTACATCTGCTCGAGGTCGGCGCTGCCGTCGACGCGCAACCCGTAGCGCACACCGTCGAAGCGCGCCAGGTTGGCCGAGGCCTCGGCCGGCGCGATCAGGTAGTACGCCGACAGCGCGTGAGGCGCGTGCGCAAGGCGGCACGACTCGACCACGGCGCCGAGCTCCTGCGCCAGGGCGAGCGTGGCCTCAAAGCTCTGGCGCACACCGGGCTCGATCCCGGCCCCGTCCTCCGATCCTCCGAGCAGCTCCTCGGGAACCCCGAGCCTGATCCCCCGCAGGTCCTCGGCGCGCGGAAGCTCGATCGGCCCGGGGAACTCCAACGAGGTGGAGTCCAGCCGATCGTGACCGACCATCTGCGACAGCAACAGTGCCGCATCGGTGACGTCGCGGGTGAGGGGTCCGGCCTGGTCCAGCGAGGAGGCAAACGCGATCATGCCGTAGCGCGAGCACGCCCCATAGGTGGGCTTGACGCCGACGATGCCGCACAGCGCGGCGGGCTGGCGGATCGAGCCACCGGTGTCGGTGCCGATCGCCCACGGGGCCAGTCCGGCAGCCACCGCGGCGGCGCTGCCGCCCGAGGAGCCCCCCGGGACGCGCCCTCGATCCCAGGGATTCAGGGTGGGCCCGAAGGCCGAGTTCTCGGTCGAGGAGCCCATCGCGAACTCGTCCTGATTGGTCTTGGCCAGCAGCGGCGCTCCGGCCTCGAGCAGTTGGGCGACGACCGTGGCCGTGTACGGAGGTCGGTAGCCCTCGAGGATCCGCGAGCCCGCCTGGCTGGGGACGCCGGCGGTGCAGAACAGGTCCTTGACGGCAACCGGTATTCCGCCCAGCGGAGCGCCGGCGTCGGCCGCGGGCTTGGGCGGTGCGTCGGCCACCCATGTGAACGCATTGAGCTCATCGACGGCGGCGCGCTGGCGGTAGGCCTCAAACAGCTCGGTCGGGTCGATCTCCCGCGCGCGAACCTTGGCGGCCGCGGCGGCCGCGGTCAGCTCGATCAGCTCGCTCACTGCGCCGTCGCGCCTGGGCTCGGGACGCCGAAGCCCCCGGCCACAGGCTCCGGAGCCGCTTCCAGGACCAGCTCGCGCGGCAGGCAAGTGATGGGCTCGTCGGGGCGCAATACGCTCGAGACGTCGACCACGTGCGAGGTGGGCGGCACGTCCTCGAGATCGAGCTCGCGGATCCGCTCGACGTGGTCGAGAACCTTGGAGAGCTCGGCCGACATCCGCTGCACCTCGGCATCGTCGAGGTCGAGCTTGGCCAGGCGGGCGACGTGAAGGACCTGCGCGCGGTCGAGCATTGCCCTGACCATTCTAGGTGCGAGCGGCGCTCCGGTCGGGCGTCGATCAAGGGGTCAAGTGGGGTGGGTCCCACTCATCGAGCCGCACGACCTCGATCGCGGCGTTGCGCCCCGGGTCCGGCCGGTCCTCCTCGCGCATCGAGGCAAACGCGCCGTAGGTCAAGACCAGCACGCTGAGCAGGCCGAGGTAGGCGGCGGGCTTGCGCCCGAAGGCGTCCGGAGTGTTGATCAGCACTCGATAGATCAGGCACAGTGATGTGAGCCCACCGAGCACGGTGACGAACATGCTGAAGGTCACCGGCAGCGCCGGCGCGCGCCGCGTGCCCTGAAGGAACACCAGGCCGAAGGCGAATGCCAGCGTGATCAGCATCAACCACCGCAGGTCGGTCAGGCCGTGGAAGGCGCTGACCGAGGTCGCCTGGCCGCGGGCGCGCGCGGCCGTCTCCCGGGGGCCCGGCAACCCGTACCAGGGGGGTACGAACATCAGCACCAGGAGCGCGATCGCACTCGCGGCCACGATCCATTCGCCGCGGCGCAGTCGCGAGAGGGCAAGGCGCATGGCTGGCGGCGGGCGCTCCGCGTTCTGCCGCCTCGAGGTATTCACGGCCACCGGTGTGTGGGGAGCTAGCGCTCGGACCGGTCTGAAGCGACACGCTTGCGCCGGCGCGGCCGCATCGCCACCGCTCGGGCCAGCGTCCGCTGCTCGCGGATCGACTCAAAGCCGCCGAGCGTGATCGCCAGCGCGCACACCAGGCCCAGGACCGCCCCCAGCTTCTGGTCGATCACCTTGCCGCCCTGGGGAAGCTCGATCAGGACGCGGTACAGCAGCAGCAGCGACGTGACCGAACCCAGCGTGACCACCACCAGGCTGGTGTCGGTCCTGGTCCCGTGGGACCGCTGCGTGGCGTGCAGGACGACCGACCCCAGCGTGACCAGGATCGTGGCCAGCATCACCCACCGGACGATGCTGAGCCCGTGCCAGGCGTTCTCGGCGGTCGAGATGGCCGGCCGAGCGGCCGACGGGTCAGGTACTCCGGCCACCCCGTACCACTCGGCAAAGAACATCAGCGCCAACAGGGCCAGCGCGCTCACGGCGCTCGTCAGCTCGCCCCGGTAGATCCGCGGCGGCCGCGCCCGCGGGGGCCGTGTCAGCGGCGGCGGGGGCGGATCCTCGGTCGGTGGCGAGGATCGCCGCGGTTGCTCGTCAGCCTCGGTGGTGGCCGCCATCAGGGCCCACGGTAGTCGATCTGACGGTGGGCGCCCGGCAAGCGCTCAGCGCTTGGAGATCGGCGCCAGATCCGCGACCAGCTTGCGCTCGGTGCGGTCCGTGCTGAAGCGGATAACGACGATCCCGCCCGGCTCGACGCCGGTCACCACCCCCTCGCCGAAAGCGGCGTGGACGACGTCGTCTCCGAGTCGGAAGGCGACCGGCGGCGGGGCCGGCGGCGCCGGCGGATCGTTGGAGACACCGGACCCCCAGGATGTACCCCCGGACCTCCAGGAGGTCGCCCGGGCTTGGATCGCTCCGAAACCCCGAGGTGCCTGACTCTCGGGATCGGTCAGCTCCTTCGGGATCTCGGCCACGAAGCGGCTCGTGGTCCCGAAGTTGCGCGCGCCGAACACGGTCCGGGTGCGCGCCGAGGTCAGGTACAGGTCGCGCTGCGCCCGGGTGATACCCACGTAGCACAGTCGGCGCTCCTCCTCGAGCCCACCCTCGTCGAGCGCGCGCGAATGTGGAAACACCCCCTCCTCGCACCCGATCATGAACACGATCGGATACTCGAGCCCCTTGGCGTTGTGAAGCGTCATCAGCGTGACCAGCCCTTCGTCGTCGCTGCGCGTGTCGGCGTCGGCGATCAGCGCGATCTGCTGCAGGAACTCCGCCAGCGACCCTCCCTCGCCGGCGCCCGCGTCGTATTCGACCGCCACGTTGACGAGCTCCTCGAGGTTCTCGATCCGGCCCTGAGCCTCGATCGTGCGCTCGGCCTCGAGCGCCTCCAGATACCCGGTCTCGCGCAGGGTCTCGTTGAGCAGCGCCGACACCGGCGCGCCGGACTCGAACCGCTGGCGGAGGATCTCCATCGTGCCCATGAACCGCCGCAGCGCCTTGATCGCGGCCGCGCCCAGCCCGGGCACGTCCTCGGGGGCGGCGGCCAGCTCCCAGACGGTCTCTCCGGTGGTGTTGGCGTGGGCCAGCAGACGCGAGATCGAGGTCGAGCCGATCCCGCGCCTCGGCGAATTGACGATCCGGGTGAACGCGCCGACGTCCTGGGGGTTGACGAGCACGGTCATGTAGGCGATCGCATCCTTGATCTCGGCGCGCTCGTAGAACTTGGTGCCGCCGATCACCTGGTAGGCGATCTCGGACCGCACCAGCGTGTCCTCGAGCACCCGCGATTGGGAGTTGGTGCGGTAGAAGACGGCGATTTCGGCCCGCGAGGTTCCCTCGTCGACCAGGCGCTGGACCTCGCCGGTGACGAAGCGCGCCTCGGCGTGCTCGTCGTCGAGCTCTCGGACCTTGATCGGGTCGCCCTGGCCGAGCTCGGTCCACAGCGACTTCGGCTTCTGCCCGCGGTTGTTGCGGATGACCGCGTTGGCGGCGTCCAGGATCGTCTGCGTCGAGCGGTAGTTCTGCTCGAGCTTGACCACGTGGGCATCGGGGTACGAATCTTCAAAATCAAGAATGTTCGCGATATCGGCGCCGCGGAAGCCGTAGATCGAGTTGTGCGTGACGATTCCTTGCGCGATGAAGTTGTGGGTGTTCTCGACGTCCAGGTCGTAGACGGGCCGGTCCAGCTCAACCCGCTCGACCGACTCGACGATGTCGTAATCGCCGTGCTCGTCAAACATCACCATTCCCGGTCGTACTGACGACGCCGGGGTGAACGGCAGCGCCGCGCCGTCGGAGCCCAGACACGCCGTCGTGGTCTCCCCCGCGACCTCGCCGTACAAGGAGACCGCGACGGCCCCCGGGCGGAACGTTGGGGGATTTTTAGCGCTATATGCCGAAAATCCCCCAAGGTCTGGGCGGCCCGCGAAGTGCACATGCTCAAGCGTGCTGACCAGGCGCCGCCCCGACCGCAGCGTTATCGCGATCCCGTCGCCGCGCTCCGACCGGTGGACGGCCACGACCCGCGACGCCGCGAAGTCGCCGCCGCCATACCCCGACAGGACGCTGTCGCCCACCCGCACCTGCTCGATCGGCGTGTCCGAGCCATCGGCCATCGTCACGCGCGTGCCCTCGACCAGGCACTGCGCGTCGTCGCCGACCACCATCAGGTTGCGGTGCTCGCCGGCCAGCAGCTGCAGCCAGACGTACTGGGCGTGGTTGGTGTCCTGGTACTCGTCCACCAGCACGTGGCGAAAGCCCGTCGCGTAGCGCTCGCGGACCTCGGGGAACAGCTCGAGCACGTTGACCGCGCGGACCAGGAGGTCGTCGAAGTCCATCGCGTTCATCCGGTGGAGCTCGCGCTCGTAGGAGCGGTATACGTCGGCGACCGTCTGCTCGAAGAACGAGCCCACCAGCTGGGCGTAGGCGTCGGCGTCGCGCAGCTTGTTCTTGGCGTCGGAGATCTGCGCCTGGACCGACGCCGGCGTGAAGCGCTTGGGGTCGATCCCGTGCTCGTCCAGGCAGCGCTTGACCAGCCGCCGCGAGTCGGCCTGGTCATAGATCGTGAACTGGCGCGTGTAGCCGAGCCGCTGGGCCTCGGCCCGCAGCATGCGCGCACAGGCGGCGTGGAAGGTCATCACCCACATCGCGCGCACGCGACCGCCGACGAGCAGTTCGGCTCGGTCGCGCATCTCGCCGGCAGCCTTGTTGGTGAACGTGATGGCCAGGATCTCGTTCGGCTTGGCCGCGTCGGTGGCGATCAGGTAGGCGATCCGGTGCGTGAGCACCCGGGTCTTGCCCGAGCCCGCGCCGGCCAGGATCAGCAGCGGCCCGTCGCCGTAGGTGACCGCCTCACGCTGGGGCTCGTTGAGCCCGGCGAGCAGGGTTTGCAGGTCGTTGGTGAGCGCGGCCATCGGGCAGATTTCACGTTAGCGGCCGGCGCGGCTGGTCGACCGCGCCATCCTGTCCGATGTGGAGCAGCTTCGCCGAGCATGCGCACGTGTGTCCGAGCGCGCCGCGAGCGTCCGGATCGAGCGGAGCGCCATCCCCGCCTACGCGGCCTCGCTCCCGCTCACCGGCAGGCTGCCCGTGCCCGAGGAGCAGCCGCGGATCGCCGGTCGCGAGCGGCTGGCGGCGTTCTGGCTCACGCTCGACGCGATCAACTTCGGCTCAGGGTGGTTCCCGACGCTGGCCAAGCGCGACGGCCGCTCCGGGTATCGGACGATCGCGAGCGCGCTTGCGCAGCGGTTCGACCGCGACGGGCCGTGGAGCGCGGCGGAGCTGACCCAGCTTGACGCCACCACCCTCGCCGCGGTCCTCGGCCAGGCCCCCGGGCACGAGCTGATGGGGCTCTACGCGCGCTCGCTCGGGGCCCTCGGCGAGCATGTCGCCAGCGAGCACCTTGGGTCGTTCGCGGCGGTCGTGGATGACTGCGGGGGCTCGGCGATGACGCTGGCCCGACACCTCGGCGCCTGGCCGTCCTTCGCGGACAGCTCGCGCTACGAGGAGCTCGAGATCCCGTTTCTCAAGCGGGCCCAGATCGCCGCCGCCGACCTGCACCGCGCGGGCGTCGCCGAACTGCGCGACATCAACCGGCTGACGATGTTCGCCGACAATCTTGTCCCGCACGTGCTGCGCCTCGACGGGATCCTGCGTTTCGATCCCGAGCTGGTGGCCCGCATCGACCGCGGCGAGCTGATCGAGCACGACTCGCCGGAGGAGATCGAGATCCGCGCCTGCGCGGTGCACGCCGTCGAGCTGATCGTGGCCGCGGCGCCGGAGTCGTGCGCGGCCGAGATCGATCAGCTGCTCTGGCGCCGAGGTCAGGAGCCGCGCTACAAGGCTTGGCCCCGGCATCGCTCGCGCTGCACGGCCTATTGAGACCGCCGCTACCAGTGCACCGTCCGATGATTAGGGCACACTGGGCCGGCTTCGCTGGTCGTAGAGACGGACTCTCTCCACCGCGGCCGCGGCCATCTGTGCCAGGTGCACGAGCGCGGCCTGGTCCTCGGGACCGAAGCCGTCGGACGGTCCGTCGAACGCCTGGATGAGCCCGAGCTGGTGGCCGTCCAGACCGGTCAGCGAGGCCGCCAGCCAGCACTGCAGCGGCGGATCGCGGGCATCGATTCCGAACCAGGGCATCGACCTCAGCTGGCGACCGGCCAGCCTGACCGAGCCTCCGCTCTGACGAACCAGCCAGTGGATCGTCGGCAGATCGAAACGGCGCGTGAAGTCCGGCCACCGGCTGGGCCCCTCGGTGTGCGAGACGGCCTCCACGATCCGCGGGACGTCAGCCACACCGACTGTGGCCACGCAGCACTCGGCGCCCACCAGCTCCCGGCCCTGTTCGGCTACGAGCGCCAGCATCTCGGGCAGCGAGTCAGACGCTCCTGCGGCCAGGGATGCGTCGGACAAGAACGTCGATAGCTGGCGTGAGAGCTCGGTCTGGCGTCGTTGGGCCACGATCGTTTCCCGGGCCTCGATGCCCCCGCGTTGAACCATCTCGAAGCTGGACAGACTCTCCAGAAAGAAATCGCCCGCCGCGTGCGCGATCCGCGTCGCCTCGCCGCCCCGGCAGCCGGACAGGGCGCAACCCAGCGCCTCCTGGTGGGCGACGGCAAGGTCGAGCACGCTGAGGTGACGCCGCACCGCCTCGCGACCGAGCTCGTAGGCCGCGGTCAGCGATCCCTCGCTGGGCTCGCGCAGGTAGTCCTCGAGCGCCGACGCGTAGGCGGCCCCGAAGTGGCCCGGACCGCTGCCCGAGCGCGTCTTCACGATCG
Source organism: uncultured Solirubrobacterales bacterium (assembly GCA_963757015.1). Classification (GTDB taxonomy): domain Bacteria; phylum Actinomycetota; class Thermoleophilia; order Solirubrobacterales; family Solirubrobacteraceae; genus Palsa-465. Next base: position 120,716 of record CAVWQA010000014.1, on the reverse strand, counting down.
CGGCCCCAGGTATCTGACGGCTACCACCAGGGCGTCGTCTTGGTGGTTCCAGTCGTCCACCAGTATCCGTTGCGCGATCGCCTCGGTCGAGCCCGAGATGTCGAGCGCATCGGCGAACGTGTCCCTGATTCCGTCGGTGGCCAGGATCAGCACGTCGCCGGTTCGCAGCTTGAGAGTTTCGGTCCTGATCGGCGGCAGCTCGTGACCGGGTACGCCGCGCGCCAGCGCCAGCGAGGCCAGGAGCCGAGGCGCCGCGGGGGCGCCGCTGAGAATGCGCCCCTCGACGCTGCCGACGCCGACCCAGGTCATCTCACTGGCGCGGGCGCTGACGTAGACCAGGCTCAGGGCCGCGCCGCGGGTCCCCCGGAGCACCTCGTGGCACCGCTGAGCTAGCCCGATCAGGTCCTCGGCGGGACCCTCCCGGATGGCCTGCGCGGCCCGCCTGGCCGCGCTGGCCGCTTCCCTGCCGTGGCCCAGGCCATCGATGCCGGCCACCAGGGCGCCGTCGCGCAGCACGCTCACGACCGCGAGATCCCCACTGGTCCGCTCGCCATGGCGGCAGGCCGCGGACACGCTCCACTCCACCGGATCGCGCGCCGCCGGTTCACTCACCGCGGCGGCGCTCCTCACGCTTGCGAGCCAGCTCGTCGTGGAACCTCCACTTGCACATCGTCACCGTTGTGCCGGCGCCCGCGTCGGACTCGATCTGGAAGTCGTCCATCAGGCGACGCGCTCCCGGCAAGCCCAGTCCGAGACCGCCCCGTCCGCTGTACTCGTCCTGGAGCGCCGCGTCCACGTCGCGGATTCCCGGCCCGTCGTCGGTGGCCACCACGGTCAGGCCGTAGCGGTTGCGCTCCTCGAACGGCTTGAGCACGATCTCGCCCTTGCCGGCGTGCACGACGATATTGCGCGCGACCTCCGAGATGGCCGTCGCGATCAGCGTCGGATCAGGCCGGGGGAAGCCCAGTCGCTGGGCCAGTGCCCGTGCCTGCGCGCGGGCCGTCACGAGGTCGGCATCGCTCTCGATGGGGACGCGAACCTCATCCTCCATTCACTCTGTCCCCTGAGGTCAGGCGATCGAGCAGAGCCGTCGCTTCATCCAGGTCGAGCGCCACCCGTAGCGGCTCGAGATTCAGCCGGAACTGAACCATCGAGATGGCCACGTCTGGAGATATGCCCACGATCACGGTGTGGGCTCCTCGCAGCCGTGCCGTGAGCACGATCGCTCTCAGGGCTCGCGTAACGAACGAGTCGATCACGTCGAGGGCGGCGACGTCGATCACGATCCCGCGCGAGCGGTGTCGGCCGACCAGCTCGGTGAGCTCGTGCCGGAGCTCTCGCACCTGGGTATCGGAGAGATCCGACTGGATCGAGGCCACCAGGTACGGCCCCTGCTTGAGAATGGCGACCGACACTGGCTTGGCCAGCCGTCAGCTCTCCACCACGGTTGAGTCGTCGGTGTCGTCGCTTCGATAGCCGGCCAGGCGCTCGGCCTCCACCAGACCCCCCTGGAGATCACCGACCGTCCTCATCATGCTGAGGTCCACGCCGAGGTCCACGAGGGTCTGGGCGATCTCGGAGGAGAGCCCGGTGAGGATCGTGCTCGCTCCCATCAGCCGGGAGGCCTCGACGGTCTGCACGAGATGGTTGGCCACGGCGCGGTCCACCCTGGCCACCCCGGTGATGTCGATCACCACCACCCGGGCCCGTTTCTCCTGGATCGCGCCCAGCAGCTGCTCGGTGAGCTGGCGGGCTCGGGCGGAGTCAAGCGCGCCGATGATGGGCAGGATCAGGAGGCGCTCGCGAAGCTGCAAGACCGGGGTCGAGAGCTCCCGTATGGCCTCCTGCTGCTCGTGGATGACGCGTTCGCGCTCCTCGACGAAGCTGACCCCGACGATCACCGCGATCCGGTTTGCCGCCGGCTCGTAGGAGTCGAGGACCTGATTGAGCCGGTCCGCATCGCCCTGGTATTTGGCGAACAGCGCCCGGGCCAGTACGTCGCGCAACAGCAGCACGATCCCGAGCACTTCGTCGGTCTCCACGCCGCGGGGGATGATCCGCTCGGAGAGCTCGCGGGCGTAGTCCTCCAACGTCTCGATGCTGCCGGTCTCCAGAGCATCGACGTAGTTGTCGTAGACCTCGGTGGCCTCGGAGAAGATCTCCTCTTCGGACATCACGTTCATGAGCTCGGCGTCGGCGATCCGCCGGGCCCACTCCTCGCGCAGCTTGGTCCGGCTCTGACGCAGATAGTCGACCAGCTCCTCCAGGATCGGCTCGGACTCACTACTGGACCTGTGCGTCTTTGGCTTTCGGTCCGGGCGGCGGGGCGTTGGTCGCTTTTGACCGCCGTCGTCCTGCTCGTCCTCGCCGCGTTGATCGCCTCGCTCATCCTGGACTTCCCGATCCTGTGTCTCGTGACTGTCCTGCTCCTGGGCCCGATCGTCGGTGGGGAGCCGGCCGCGGCCTTCCTCGGTGGTCGGCCCGGCGCGCTCCTCATCGGTGATCGGTCGATCGCCTTCTTGATCCATGTGCTCCTCCTCGTGTTCGGAACCGACGTCGGCCGTGACCCGCACGGGCATGGCGAACTGATGGTCGCTCATCGACGTCATGGGTCGCGGGCTCGCGCTCCGTCGAGGAACAGCGCGGTAATCGTCGAAATCATGTCCTCGCGTCCCAGCGGTGACCCTGAAGTCAGGATGCCGACGATCAGTCCGAGCAGCGATTCGGTCAGCGCCGCGACCGGGATATCTGCACGGGCGTCGCCGCGGGCCTGCGCGCGCTCGAACAGGCGACGCATGGGTTGCATCAGCTTGCGCTCGTATTGCTCGGGGTCTGAGCGCGTCCGCTCGCGAGTCAGCAACACGAACAGATCTCCACCCTCTACGAGGGCGCGGACGGCTCGGGCGATGCCCTCCTCGGGCGCGACCTCGTCCACCCGGGCCGACGACAGCCGGACATCCACGTCGTTGATGGCGTTGGCGGCCAGCTCGTCGAGCAGCGCCTCGCGGTTGGGGAAGTAGCGGTAGACGGTCGCGCGGGCTACCCCGGCGGCTTCGGCCACCTCGGTCATGCTGGCCTGCTCGCCCTGGAGCACGAAGGTCTTGACCGCGCCGTCGAGGATGGCCGCCGCGACACGTTGCTGCAATGCCTGCCTGGGACCTGAAGCGGACACGATGTCTAGCAACTAGTCTACGCATTCCAGCTATGAGATGCTAGTGTCTCATACTCGGGTCCCTGCTGGTCTATGCTGTTCTATGCTCGGAGGTGGGACGGTCATGTCCTTATTGACACAAGCGCGAACCGGATTGCGAGAGATGCCCTCCAACGCGGCATGGCTGCTGTCTAAGGTCGTGAAGCCGGCGGAGGGCGTGGGGCATGCCGCCCAGTCCGCCGCTGCAGGCACTCAGGACCGCGTCTACAAAGCGCGCGCGGCCGTTGCCGACGTGTCTCCCCTGGGAGGAGACTCGGTCCACGTCCGGATGCGCCGAGCGCAGGAGGCTGGAGCGCGGGCCAAGGAGGCCGAGGATCAGGCCGTAACCGCCGCTCAGGAATCCAAGGCCCTTTCCGATCACGCCCGGCAGGTCTCAGAGCGTGGTCGCGCTCGCCTGCGGGAGGTGGAGCGAGACACCCAGCGGCAGGTCAAGCAGCGGGTGACCGAGGCCCAGAAGGCCGCCGAGGAGGCCGTACGGCGCGAGCGCCGAGCGGCCGAGAGTGAGGCCGACGAGCGCCGCCGCGAGGAGCAGGCCGAGGTCCAGGAGGAGATCCAGGATGCTCAGCGCGAAGCCGAGGCCGCCCAGCAGCGAGCCGAGGAGCTGGTCGCCGAGGCCACGGAGAGATTGGCCGAGGCCCGTCAGTTGGCGAGCGAAGCCGCCGACGCGGCCCGGGCGGTTGCCGAGGAGGCCCACCGTCAGGCCCAGCAGCTCGCCGAGGAGGCCGAGCAGCAGGCCAGCAGCGCCGATGCCCAGGTGCAGGCGGCCGAGCGGTTGCGCGAGCAAACGCAGGCGGCTGCCAAGGACACCGCCGGCAAACTCCAGCGCGATGGCACCGACGGCGATCTCGAGTCCTACAACAAGCCCGAGCTGCTGGAGCTTGCGGCCGGCATCGGAATCGAGGGCCGAACCAGCATGACCAAGAGCGAGCTCGTCGACGCCATCGCCAAGGCGTCGCGGCGCAGGAGCTGAACGGAGGAAATTGAAGTGAAACTGCGCATCCGCAAGAGCAAGTGGGAACGGCTGCTTGACAGCGTCAACCCACTCGACGGCACCGGCTCGATCCCGAGCAGCCTGACCAAGCTGGCCTCCAGCAGCGAGTGGCGCGAATCGATACCCGACGGCGCCGTGCGCACAGCGGGTCTGATCGCGACCGGCGTGGTCGGCCTGACGGCCGGCAGCGCGGGGATCTCCTCCTATCGGCGGCGCAAAGAGGGTGACCGGCGAGATTCGTGAAGCCGCCGCGGACTGCCGGGCTTGATCGCCGGAGCAGCCTGGCTCACGGCGTACTCGTCCGGGGCTCGATCAAGGGACGAATACTCGGCGTTCGGGTTCTGACGCTGGAGACGACGGTGATCCTGGCCCCCGCCGACGTGAGCGGGCCCTCGTCCGTGATTCTGGGGCGCGCCGATGCGAGCGGACCCGCCCCGGTGATTCTGGCGCCCGCCGACGCGAGCCAACCCTCACCGCCCGCGATCGAACCCCCGGCCAAGCGACCACGGAGGCTGTCCGCGCACGACGGGGTTGCCGGACCAGGCTTGGCTCAGGCGGTCAAGGACCTCCGCGAGTCCGCTGGGCTCTTGATGCAGGCGCGCCGAATCGCGCCCTGAGCAGCCGCGCTGGTTTATTCGGTCGCGATCCTCGAAGCTTCGCGGCGCATGTGAGCGATCATCTCGGCGCCCTCTTCGCCAACCAGCAGCTCGGGGTGCAGAGTCCCGCTCGCGAAGATGTCAATCGAGGGGAAGCGCCCGACACTGGTGAGCTCGTGGTCGAGCGCGATCACCGTGGTCTCGCCGCCGATCGGGGCGGCCGCGGTCGCGATCACCGTCAGCGACCCACCGTCGACGATGTTGCGCGCCGAGGCCAATGCCCGACGCGCCAGCGGTGGGCTGCAGCCGTCGAGCGAGTCGATCAGCACGACCGCGTCGGCGCCGCGCGCGGCCAGGCGCCGGGCCTGGTCGATGACCGGCTCGATGACGCCGTTCTGGGCGTCCTCGGAGGCCGCGAAGCTGAGCGCGGCCACCGGCCCCACCTGGCCCCGCTCCCACTCGCAGATCTCCTCCGGCCTGACCCCGGCGAGCACGACCTGAACGGCCAGCCCCTCCCGGTCGGCGAGCGCTTCCGCGAGATGCTTGAGCGTATGGGACTTGCCCGACCGGGCCTCACCGACGATCGTCACCCGAGAGCCCTTCCCGAACGGGGTCAGCCAGTCGATCGCCTTCAGCGTCGGGTCGTCGGTCCCCACCACCAGGCGCTCGTCGGCGAATGCGGCCGGCAGGTCATCGAAGCGGACCGTGTCGGCGAGCTCTGACGCCGGCCGGTCGTTGATCGTGTCGACTCGGATCAGCGACGCGAAGCGCTCCGATCGGCGCGGCGCGCGCTTTGGTCCCGTGATCCGGTCTCCGGACACGAGCTCGCAGCGCTTGACCTGCGCGGAGGAGATGTAGACATCGTCGTCGGACGGTTCAGGGGGTTGGACGCGCACGAAGCCAGACCCGTTGGCCAGCAGCTCGACGACCCCTTCGACGAGCTGCTCGTCGCCGGCGCCTCGGCTCGCGTCGCGGCGCTCGGGTTCACGCTCAGGACGCTCGGCCTCGGCCTCGGCCTCGGCGTCAGGCTCGACCTCGGCCTCGGTGCGCTCCTCGCGCGTCGCCGTTCGCCCCCGGTCGCCGCGACGTCCCCGGCGCCGGCGCCCCGCCGAGCGCTCCTCGGTGTCACTTTCCGGCGCGCGGGGCGACTCGTCGGTGCCGGCCGCCGCCTCGACGCCGGCCTCGCCTACCGCGGGCTCGACACCCTCCTGCTTGTCGAGGATCGCGTCGATCAGTTCGGGCCGGCGCAGGCGGCGGTAGCCGTCAATCGAAAGCTCGGACGCGATCGCGTGGAGGTCGGCCAGCGGGCTCGCCTGGAGCGCGCTGCGGTCTAGTACTGACATCGGGACTCCTTCGCTGGAGGTGAACGGTGGGCTCCGGTCGCGTTGAGCCAGCGACTGGCGATTCGCGCCAGTGAATCTAGCGCGCCGCCCGGCGCGCCGGCGCTTCCGGGTCTCCCGGACCCTGCTCCCAGCGCAGCGTGCCCGAAAGTCGCAGCTCGGAGTCGACCTCGAGCTCGTGGTTCAAAGCCGCCCGCACGGCCAGAAAGTCAGACGCCGCCGCGACGTCGTGGACCCTCAGCACGTGCGCGCCGGCGTCCACTCCGTGACCGATGGCGGCCAGGGTTCCGGCGAGCCGGCCCCGCGGGGGGCGACCGGTGATCGCACCGACGAAGTCCTTACGTGATACCGCGAGCAGCACCGGACGTCCGAACTCGTGCAGCGCGCGCAGGCCCTTCAACACCTCGATGGTCTGCGCGGGGGTCTTGGCGAAGTCAGGGCCGGGGTCGAGCATCAGCTGTTGGAAGGCGACTCCGCGAGCCATGGCCACCCCGATGCGCTGGGCGAGAAAGTCGCGCACGTCGGCCACCACCCGGCCGTCGTAGGAGGGATCGAGCAGCTTCTGCTTGGGTTCTGCGCGCGTGTGCATCACCACCAGGGCGGCGCCGGTCTCGGCGCACACGTCGGCGATCTCCGGGTCCCGCAGACCGCTGGTGTCGTTGACGATGCTCGCGCCCGCCGCGATTGCCGCGCGGGCCACCGAGGACTTATAGGTGTCGACGGACACGCACGCCCCCAGTTCGCTGCGGATGCGCTCGATCAGCGGGACGACGCGCTCGATCTCCTCCCGGGGATCGACGGCGGGACGATTGGTGACCCCGGACTCGCCGCCGACGTCGATTATCTGGGCGCCCGCTCGCAGCAGCGACCGGGCCAGCTCCACGCGCTGCTCCAGGCTCTGATGGAGACCCCCGTCGGAGAACGAATCGGGCGTCGCGTTGACGATCCCCATCAACCACGGCTGCCCGCCGAGCGCCAACTCTCCGGCCCGGGTGCGGAGTATGAGCGGCGGCGCGGTCATGTCGATGGCAACCGCGCCGGCGGGGACACGGGCCAGCCGCGGTAGCACACCGAGCCCTCGAGCAGCGCCGCGTGCAGCCGGGCGCAGCTATCGCAGTGCCCGAGGTGGTCCACGAACCAGTCATCATCCGCTGAGGAGACCGGCTCCCCGTCCTGGCGCAGGGTCGCGGTTCGCAACGTCCGGTCACGCTCGGGACAGTCGCTCGCGGGCATGGCGCTCCCGCGCAGCTCGGCGCGCAGGCGCAGCCGCGCGCGCGCCAGCAAGGGCGCGACGGCCACTGGCTCGATCCCGATCACCTCGCCGATCTGCTCGTGTGACAGCCGCAGCAGCTCGCGCAGCGCCAGAGCCTCCCGCTGGCGTTGGGGAAGCCGTGCGCTCGCGGTGGCCAGCTCGCCGGCGACGGTTGCCGACAGCCCGCCCACAGGCATAGCCGGCTCGGCGGGCAGCTCGCCCCCGGGGGTGGCCGGCGCCGCCGACAGCTCGGTCTCGGCTGTGGGCGGCCCCGCCTGGCGTCCGGTCTCGGCGGTGGCCCCGGATGCCGCGTCGCGACAGATTTCCACCGCCCGCACGAGCTGGGCGAGGCGATCGTCTGCCCCCGCCTCACGGGCCGCGCGGGCCGCCTCGGCGGCAGTATCGCCCCGGCCGAGCATCCGCACGCAGAACTCTTGCAGCTCGTCCATCGACCTGCTGAGCTTAGTGCCCCCCACGTTCCCCGCCGACCAGCAGACCCTCGGCCCGCGCCTCGGCGGCGAACGACTCAACCCCCCGCAACACTCGCCCCTCGTCCCAGCCGAGCTCGGGCGCCATGGCGCGGGCCACGCGTCGCGCGATCGCCGCATCGGGAGAGCACAGCTCCCGCGCCGCCAGCAGCCCCAGGCGCGTGCGGCGCAGGAGCACGTCGCCGACGGTGCGGGCCTGCTCATGGCGGGCCGCGAACGGCGCCTCGGCGAGCAGGTCGGGAAGGCCCGGGACGATCTCCTGGGCCAGCTCGCCGCGGCTCGCCGCCAGGTCGAGCACGGAGTCGGCGGCGTAGCCATAGCGGCAGGCGAGCTGGCGGTAGGAAGCCTCGCCGACCCCCTCGACGCGGGGCAGTGCCGAGGGATCGACCGGCGCGCCCAGCGGAATCTCCTGCGTCCGACACGTCACCGTACGCCCGTCGCGCTCGACCAGCCGGTCGACGACCATCTTCGCCATCCGCCGCCACGTGGTCAGCTTGCCCCCGGTGATCGTGATCAGACCGCTCGAGGTCTCATAGAGCTCGGCCCGGCGCGAGATGTCGACCGACTTGCGGTTGTCGCCGCTGGAGATCAGGGGGCGCACCCCGGCGTAGGCCCCGGCGACGTCACCCGGGCCGAGGTCGACGCCAAAGAACTCGTTGATCGCGCGCAGGAGATAATCGATATCTGCCGCCGACGGCTGCACGTGGGCGATGTCGCCTTCGTAGTTGCTGTCAGTCGTCCCGACCAGGCTGCGCCCCAGCCACGGCAGCGCGAAGATCGAGCGCCCGTCGCCGACCGGCACGATCGCGCCCCCGGCCAGCGGAAGGTCCTCGGACTTGAGCGTGATGTGCGTACCGCGGCTGGGGACGATCCGCGGGACCTCGGCCTCGGCCGGCAGCGCCTCGGAGCCGATCCGGTCCGCCCACACGCCGGTCGCGTTGACGACATTGCGGGCGCGCAGCGCAAACGTGGCCCCGCTTTCGCCGTCGCGCACCATCACCCTGGCTTCGAGCCCGTGACCACGGGAGAGCTCGGTCACCCGCAGCCGGTTGGCGCAGATCGCCCCGAAGCGCTCGGCCTCGCCCAGCACCGTCAACACCAGCCGGGCATCGTCGGTCTGGCAGTCGTAGAACAGGTAGCCGCCGGTCGGGTTGCGAATGGCCAGGGCCGGCAGCAGCTCCCTGACCTCGGCACCCGAGATCATGCGATGGCGGGCGGGGCTCCAGTTGGCTTCGTCGGGATCAGGTCCGCCGCGGCGAGCAGCCGGATGACTCGCACCCCGCGCGCTGAGGCGAGCCCGCCTTCCCCGCAACGACGGGGCCGCCATCACGTCGTACAGGTTCAGCCCGATGCCGGTCATCCGGTCGGGCCGGGAGCCGTTGAACGCGGGCACCACCATCGGCAGCGGGCGCACCAGGTGGGGCGCCAGCTTGACCATCAGCTGGCGCTCGAGCAGTGCCTCGCGGACGAGGCCCAGATCGAAGTTCTGCAGGTAGCGCAGCCCGCCGTGGACGAGCTTGGACGAGCGGCTGCTGGTTCCGGAGGCGAAATCGGCCTGCTCCGCCAGGGCAACGCTGTAGCCCCGAGACGACGCGTCGAGAGCGACGCCGGCGCCGGTGATGCCACCACCGATCACGACGACGTCAAACGACTCGCCGGCGAGCGTCTCGAGTGCGCGGTCGCGGTTGCGCATCGGCGCTGACGATAGCCGCCGGCGCTCGCCCCTCTGGGTGGTGGCCGACGCCCGTCAGGCGGGCGGCTCGCCGGGGTCCCCCACACCCTCCCGGCGGCGCTCATCGATGATCCCCTTGATCCGATCGACCGTGTCCTGCGACATCCTCCGGATCTCCCAATGAGTCAACTTGAGCAGGCGCATGGGCGAGCTGGCCACCACGTCGGCGTTGCGGGGCTTGCGTTCGAGCAGGCCCATCTCGCCGATCACGTCGCCGGCCTTCAGCGAGGCGATCTTCTGGCCTCCCTTGATCACGTCGGCCGTCCCCTCCTCGATCGCGATCATTTCGATCGGGTAGTCGCCCTCCTTGATCAGGGTCTCGCCCTTGGCCGCGCTGGTCTCGGTGGCGAACGCCGCCAGGCGGTTGGCCTCCTCGGGCGAGAGCTGGGAGAAGATCGGTATCGCGGTCAGGCGGTCGGTATCCATGATTCGGTCCCTGGGTTGGGCTAGCGACTCTAACTACAGCGCCTGCACTTCGGCGGTGACCTCGCTTACCGACGCCTTGGCGTCGCCGAACAGCATCGCGGTCTTGGGGTCGTAGAACAGGGGATTGTCGATCCCGGCAAAGCCCGAGGCCATCGAGCGCTTGAGCACGATCACCGACCCCGACCTGTCCACCTCGAGGATGGGCATCCCGTAGATCGGGCTGCCGGGCTCGTTCTTGGCCGCGGGATTGGTCACGTCGTTGGCCCCGATCACGAGCGTCACGTCGGTGCGGCTGAACTCAGGATTGATGTCGTCCATCTCGCGCAGGAGGTCATAGGGGACGTCGGCTTCGGCGAGTAGCACGTTCATGTGACCCGGCATGCGCCCGGCGACGGGATGGATCGCGTACTTGACCTCCACGCCCTTGGCCTCCAGCGCCCGCTCGAGCTCGCGCACGGCATGCTGGGCCTGGGCGACGGCCATCCCGTACCCGGGGGCGATCACGACCTGGCGGGCGTAGGAGAGCTGGATGGCGACGTCCTGCGCCGAGGTCGAGCGCACCGTGCCGCCGGTTTCGCCCGCGGCGCCGGCGGGCGCGGCAATCGCTCCCCCGAAGCCGCCGGCGACGATCGCCGGAACCGAGCGGTTCATGGCCTTGGCCATCAGGTTGGTGAGGATCGTTCCCGACGCCCCCACGATCATCCCGGCGACGATCATCGCCGTGTTGTTCAAGGCGATCCCGGTGGCCGCCGCCGACAGGCCGGTGAACGCGTTCAGCAGCGAGATCACCACCGGCATGTCGGCGCCGCCGATCGGCAGCACGACCATGTTGCCGAGCACCGCCGCCGCCAGCAGCACCCCGACGATGAACAGCGCCTGGGAATGCGTTCCGGCGGCCAGCACGATCGCCGAGCCCACGCAGATCACGAACAGGGCCCCGTTGATGACGCTCTGCCCCGGCAGCTTGATCGGCCGGCCGGGCAGGACCTCCTGCAGCTTTCCGAACGCGATGTTCGAGCCCCAGAACGAGATCGAGCCGACGATGGCCGCAAACAGCGACGGGATCTCGGTCTTGAGCGGGAAGCCGGCCCCGAAGTGGTGGCGATACTCGATCCAGGCGATCAGCGCGACGGCGCCACCACCGACGCCGTTGAACAGGGCAACCATCTGCGGCATCGCCGTCATGCGCACGTTGAGCGCCGCGGGAACTCCGATCCCGGCCCCGATCACCAGCCCCAGGGCGATCAGCCAGGGTGTCGTCGAACCTGACAGCACGTGGGGCGTGAGCAGCGTCGCCACCACCGCGATCACCATTCCGGTGGCCGCGATCTTGTTGCCGCGGACCGCGGTCCGGGGGCCGGTCAGGCCGCTCATCCCGTAGATGAACAGCGAGAAGGCGACGATGTAGAGCGCGTCGATGAAGTTCGTGCTCTGCAGAAAGACCGCGGGTGCGATCACGAAGCGTCGTCCCCGCTCTGCTCATCCTCGTCCGAGGGCAGGTTGGGCTTTGCCTTGAACATCCCCAGCATCCGGTCGGTGACCAGAAAGCCGCCCACGACGTTGATCGTCCCGAAGGCGATCGCGATCACCAGCAGCACGTGCTCGAGTACGCCGCTGGCCTCGTGCATCAGCAGCAGGCCCCCGAGCAGCACGATCCCGTGGATCGCGTTGGTGCCCGACATCAGCGGCGTATGCAGCGTGTTCGGGACCTTGGAGATGACCTCGAAGCCCACGAACGCGGCCAGGACCAGGATCGCGATCTCGGTGACGGTGCTCAACGCTGCCTCCTATGAAGTGGCCGCTGCGCCGGCCGCCGCCTTGGCGCCTTCGTGGACGATCTCTCCGCCCCGGGTGATGCAGGCCCCGGCGATGACCTCGTCGTCGAAGTCGAGCTCGAGCGTGCCCTCCTCGGAGATCATCAGCCCCAGCAGCGCCTGGATGTTGCGCGCGTAGAGCGCAGAGGCGTGCTCGGCCATCGTGCTCGGCACGTTGAGCGGGGCCAGGATCTTCACGTCGTGGCGCAGGACGGTTTGCCCGGGCTCGGACAGCTCGCAGTTGCCGCCCGCCTCGCCCGCGAGATCGACGATCACCGAGCCGGGCTTCATCAGCTTGACGGCCTCCTCGGTGACGAGGATCGGGGCCCGGCGGCCGGGAACCAGCGCCGTGGTGATGACCACGTCGACCTTTCCGATCGCCTCCGCCATCAGCTCCTGCTGGCGGGCCTGCTGCTCGGGCGTGAGCTCCCTGGCGTAGCCGCCCTCACCTTCCAGATCGCCGCCGAGATCAAACTCGAGGAAGTGCGCCCCTAGCGACTCGACCTGCTCCTTGACCGCGGCACGGACGTCGAAGCCCTGGACCACGGCCCCGAGCCGGCGGGCCGTGGCGATCGCTTGCAGCCCGGCAACTCCGGCCCCGAGCACCAGCACGGTCGCGGGGCGGATCGTCCCGGCCGCGGTCATCAACATCGGGTAGTAGCGCCCGAGCTCCTGGGCGCCGATCAGCGCCGCGCGATAGCCGGCGATGTTGGCCTGCGACGAGAGCGCGTCCATCGACTGGGCGCGGCTGATCCGAGGGACGGCCTCGAGCGCGAAGCTGGTGGCGCCGGTCTGGGCGATCGCCTTGACCCCGTCGCCGTTGGTCAGCGGCCCGAGGAATCCGATCAGCACCGAGTCCGCGCCGAGGTGAGCGGTCTCCGGGGGGTCGGGCGCCGCAACCTTGACGACCACGTCGGTCTCCAGGGCGGCGGCGCTGTCCTGCACGAGCTGCGCGCCGGCCTCCTCGAATGCGGCGTCGGGGATCAGGGCGCCCTGGCCGGCGCCCCGCTGGACGAGCACGTCGACCGCGCTCGAGGCGTCGCCGGAGATCCCGCCCGTGAGCTTGCGGACCACCTCCGGGACCAGCGCCACACGGCGCTCGCCGTCGGCAGTCTCCTTCGGGACTCCGATCTTCATGCGGCGGTGCAGGGTATCGATTGCCGCCCCGCCACGCGCGGCAGCGGGGGCCCGTCTGAGGTCACCCCAGACCGATCGGAGCGAGCATCAGCGCGGTGGCGAACCCCACCCCGGAAGCCAGTCCGAGCAGCGAGGTGGAGATCTCGTCGCTGGGCGATGACGGCCGCGGGGCATGGTGGGCCGCGGCCGGTGCCGCCACGGGAGTCAGCGGCAGTGGCTTTCCCTCGAGCGCCATCAACGCCTCTCCGGTCACCCAGACCGGCGTCTGGCTGACGCCCCGCGAGTACCTGACGCTCCCGTTGGGCGCGATCAGTCCCCGCAGGTAGGCGAGCGGCGACACCGACCCGTGGCGGTGCAGCGAACTGGGGTTGACCCCCACCGCGTCGAGACCCTGGAGGGCCCAGGCGGTCGACTGTGCGTTGGAGACCTCGCCCGGCAGCGAGGCAAAGCCACCATCGCGGCTCTGCCGGCGGCGCAGGTAGGCGACCGCGCGCGCCCGGACGGTGGCGAGTGCCGCCACCCGCTGACCGGCGAGCGCCTCGAGCGCCGCGCCGGTGTCGTCGGCATCGCTCTCAGAGCCATGGCTCCCGAAGCCAAACCCACCGTCGCGGTTCTGCTGGTGGACCAGCCACGCCAGTGTGCGCCGCGGGGGGAACACGCCGGCGGCGCGCAACGCCAGGACCGCGAACGCGGTCAGATTCACCTGCCCGGAGACCGAGCCGTCGGGCCGGATGCGGCGCTCGAGCATCGCCACCAGGTCGCGACCGCCGACGCTCCGCGCCTCAAGACCGGCGGCCCGGATCACGAGGATCGTGCGCTCGAGCGAACCGGCGTCTGCGAGCGCGCCGGCGTTGGCGCGGATATAGGCGATCAGGCCATGTGAGGCTCGCGTCACGCGGGCAGGGCTGTAGCCGGTGGCGGCCAGCCCGAGCGCCGCCCAGCCCGAATAGAGCTCGTTCGAAGCCTGTCCGGGCGCAGCGCCGAAGCCGCCGTCGGCATTCTCGGCGCCGAGCAGGTAGGACACCGACCCATCCACCCCGGCGGCGGCGGCCGCGTTTGCCGGAGCGTGGAGGCTCGCGGCGAGCACGCCGGCGGCCACCACGGCGATCGCCACCGGCGCGATCGTCGCCGGCGGCAGCCACCGGACCTGCAAACGGCGCGCGAAGCGCTGGATCGACCTAGCCAGCGCCGGTCCCAGGGCAAGCGCGAAGGCCAGACATCCCGCGGCGTGGATCGCGTCGAAGCCGAGCCCCTTACCGACATACACCCCCAGTTGCGGCATGCTGTGGTCGCTGTAGGTGACCCAGTCGCCTACGTCCTGCACGACCGTGAACGCGAACCCGGCGACGCCGCAGGCGATGGCCAGCGGCCAGCGGCCGATCCAGGGCTGGGCCGTCCGCGCGGCCTTCATCCGGTCCGGGCGCCCCACGTGCAGCAGGGCTCGGCGCCGCGGCGCCGTTGCCCAGGCGAGCCCCGCGCCGAGCACTCCGGTGGCGCCCCAGGCCGCCATCTGCCACGGGGTCCACGGCCCCTGGCCGAAGAAGAAGTTCGAGGTCAGGCCGGCCAGCGCTCCGACCGCGAATCCCGGACCACCGCCCAGCGCATAGCCCGCAATCAGCACGATGTCGGTCGTCGGCTTGACGTTGGGGACCGCGGCAAAGGCGATCCTGCCCAGCGCCGCAAAGGCGGCCAGCGTCGCCACCAAGGCCACGATTCGGGCGTCGGGACGCACTCGCTCATACCAGGCAAAGCCGGCTGCCAGAGCCGCCGCCAGGAGCGCGAACGCCGCCAGCTGCCAGCTCACCCGATCATCTCCGCCACCGGCGTGTCGAGCCGCTGCAACGCCGCCGCGCCCTCCTCCGGAGTCAGGGCGCCGTCCCGGCCCGACAGGATCCGCGCCGTCTCGGTGGCGAAGTAGCTGCCGCCGGAGAGCACCTGGCGCACGGGCCCGTCGGCGATCACCGAGCCGCCGGCGAGTAGCACGACCCGGTGCGCGAACGCGGCGACGAACTCGGGATCATGGGTGGCCACCAGCACCGCCGCGTCGAGGCCACGCAGCAGCTCGCCAAGCTGCGCCTTGCGCTCGCGGTCCATGCCCCGGGTGGGCTCGTCGAGCAGGACCGCCGCCGCGGGCGCGCTGCCGTCGCCGAGCACGATCGCGAGTGCGAGCCGCTGGCGCTCACCGCCCGACAGCTCACGCGGGTGGCGGTCGGCGAACGCCGCCGGTTGCAGGCCCACGCGGCGCAGACTTTCGTCGCAGGCCTCCTGGCTGACGCGCTCGTGGACGAGATAGTCGTTGGGGTTCTGCAGCAGCAGCGCGACCCGGCCCGCGGTCTGGATCTGGCCCCTGGTCGGCGCCTGCAGACCGGCCGCGTGGCGCAGCAGCGTCGATTTGCCGGCTCCGTTTGCCCCCATCAGCGCCACCCGCTCGCCGGCCTGCAGTCGCAGCGACACGTCGCGCAGAATCACCGGCCCGGAGCGCAATTCGTGCCACACGCCAAGGAACGCGAGCGCACCCGCTGGAGTGCGACCGCGCCGTGCCCGCGGCGCTCGCGGCGCGGGCTCGCCCCCGCCCTGCGTGTCCGGCAGCAGGCCGCGCCGTCGCAGCGCGGCTCGGGCTCGTTTGACGCCCGGCACAGGAGCGAGCCCGACGGCGCTGAGCAGCCGCGAGCCCGGGGTCTGGAGCGCGGGTGCGGCGCCTCCTGCCCAAGCCAGGAACCGCTCGGGTGTCGCGTCACAGGCAACCCGCCCGTCCTGCAGCGCGATCACGCGGTCGGCCGCGGCGAGACAGCGCTCCAGGCGGTGCTCGCTGAGCACGACCGTCGTGTCGAAGTCCTCGTTGCAGCGCCGCAGCAGGCCGATCAGCTCATCGCCGGCGACCGGGTCGAGCTGCGAGGTCGGCTCGTCGAGCACGACCAGTTGCGGACCGCCGGCGAGGGCCGCCCCGAGGGCGACCCGCTGCAGCTCACCGCCCGAGAGCTCGTCGGTGGACCGATCCAGCAGATGAGCGACGCCGAGCGCCAAGGCGATCTCCTCGACCGCCCGGGCCACGGCCGCCTGGGGCTGGCCGCGGTTTTCGAGCCCGAACCCGAGCTCGGCCCGTACGGTCGTCATCACGACCTGCGTCTCGGGGTCCTGGAACAGGGTGCCGACCGCGGCCGACAGGTCGCCCGGGCCGTGCTCGCGGGTGTCCAGCCCGGCGACCGTCACCCGGCCCGCGAACGTCCCGCCGTGAAAGTGCGGAACCAGACCACTCGCGGCCCTGAGCAGCGTCGACTTGCCCGAACCCGAGCTGCCCGTGACCACCACCAGCTGTCCGTGCGGTACCTCCAGTGTCACGTCCAGCAGGGCGGGCGCCGCCGCGCCCGGATAGGTATAGCTGAGCGCCTCGAGCTCCAACACGCTCATCGCGCGATTCCCCGTCGGTCGGCGAACGGCAGCAGCGCGCACAGCGCGATCGCGGCGCTGACGCCGAGCACGCCCGCGTCTCCCGATGCGTGCAGCGCCGGATAGGCCTGGAACGGCACCAGGCCGCTGACCCGCGCCGCCACGGCCAGCGCGATCAGTCCGATCGCCGCGGCCGCGAAATGGAGATCGTGGCGCGAGTAAGGGCGTCTCCACACCGGCGGCCGGCGCGCACAGGCGTAACCGCGTACCTCGAGCGCCGCCGCCACGTCCAGCGCACGGTCCAGGACACCGCTGCTGGCCGCGCGCATCAGCTGCAGGCGCGAGGGCGGGCGTCCGGGCCGGCAGCGTTGGGCGTCGCCGAATCGTCTCGAGTCGCGGATCAGGACCGGGACCATGCGCGTGGCCAGCGTCGCGGTCAGCGCGGAGCGAAACGACACCCGTCTGAACAGGCGCAGCACCTCGTCGGGGTCGATCGCGGCCGTGTACAGCGCTCCGCACATGATCACGGCCATGGCCCGCAGGCCGAGAATCACGCCGTAGATGGTGGCCTCCAGGGTCACGTCGGTGTGGCCGAGGATGGGCAGCTGGCCGAGCCTCACGATCACCGTGAGCCCGTCGCGGCTTACCAGCGCGTTGACGAGCACGATCGCCACCGCCAGCGGGAGGGCGAACAGCGCGGCGCGCCGGACCTCGCGGCCCACCCCGGCGCCGACCGACGCCAACATGACCGCGACGGTCACGGTGCCCAGCGCGATCGGGTTTGAGAGCATCAGCGCCGCGACGGCCAGCGCCAGGCAGTAGGCGCAGCCGGCCCCGGCGCGCGCGGCGTGCAGCGGGCTGGAGCGGCGCCGATAGCTCACCGGCGGCCCTCCGCCGGGCGCCGGCCGGTCATCGGCTGCCGTCCAGCGGGATCGGAAAGCGGGCGTTGTTGTCCACCGCGAGCGCGAAGTGGTGGCGCAGAGCCGGCGCGTTGAAGGCGGCCGCCGCCGCGGATACGCCCGCGGCGTCGGTGCCCGTGATCAGCCACGTCGGCGCCGACGAGCTGTCGGCGGTGGCCGCCACCAGGCCCGCTCCGGCTCCCAGCGTGCGCACGACCCGGCCCGCGGGATCCAGCAGTTGCAACGAGCTTCCGCCGGGTCCGGCAAAACGGGCGTACACGCCGCTCGCACCGGGGCCGTGCTCGATCAGCCCTGCGGCCACCTCGGGCGCAAGCTCATTCCAGGTGGCGACGACCACGCCGAGCGTGTCCGGCCCCGAGCCGGTCCCGAGCAGCTGGCTGGCGGCCGGCACGCCGGCGGCGCTCAGCTCCGCGGTCACGCGTTTGCAGGCGGCCTGGAGGTCTGGTCCGCACTCGACCGTCGTCGGGTAGCGCTTGCCCCCGATGCCGTTGACGAACGGGGCCGGGAAGGAGCCGACCACGGCCGGGATCGAGTCGGTAGCGCGCCAGTCGTGGAGGTCGAACCAGATCCGGTCGTCGTGGTGAACCGCGGTCGAGGCGGCACCCCGTGAGGCCTGCACCCCGTTGACGTAGTAGAACCAATCCCGTTGTGACGAGGCGCCGGCGTTGCCGTTGATCGACTGGACGAACCCGCCTCCGTAGCGGGTCTTGACGCTGAACCGGCGCTCGAGCATGCGCATCACCGTCTCCGAGCCGGGCACCTGTGCCGCGCTCACGGCGGCGATCTGACGGGCCCCGAAATTCGCGGTGACCGTCAGGCTGACGCCACCGGTCCCCCGGCCGGGTCCCAGGCCGCACCCGGCGACGGCGATCATCAAGGCGATCGCCATCGCCGCGATTGCGGCCTGCCGGGTCACGATTCGCGGGGCGGTCGGGGGCGGCCGGCGTTCACTTGGCGATCTTGAACAGCAGCCGCTCGCCGGCTCTGAGCTTGATGTCGCAGATGCCGCGGCTCGACGAATGGCCGTTGACGAATACTTCCCAGAAAGCGGAACGAGGCGGCTTCACGCCGAGGATCGACGTGATGAAAATGCCGGACACGCTCGCGTAGTACTTACCCGTCCACCGGCCGTGCGTCGCCGCGTTGAGCGCTCCCGCGGCGCTGCTTGCCGGACACTTGCCGCGCGGCGTGCCCGCCTTCGTGATCCAACCCTTCTGGCGGTGCACGGCCCTCGGCCGCAGCAGGGTCTTGTGCATGGTTTTGACCTGTACCGTCACGCTCCGTCCGGCGGCGGCGCGCGCGCGGGTCGACGTATGCGCGGCCAGAGCGGTGGGCGCGAGGAGGGCTCCAGCGAGCGCCACCGTACTGGTTAGAACGACTCCGACCTTCTTCATGAGGGGGCCACCCCTTTCCACGAGGGCTTATCGGCTTGTGGTCGGAGGCTGGTCTCCTGGCTTACGGGCCTACCAGTCGCCCCTTCCCGGCCGGCGGCACGCCGGCCAGTGGCACTATCCGCGACTGACGTCCCCGATCACAGTGGCGGGACCGCGCCGGATTCCAACCGGCTTCCCATCGCCACCGACCTTGAACGACCGGATCCTACCGCGGCATGCCCCGCCCTAGACTGAGAACCGGTGACCGTAAACCTGACCCGGATCTACACCAAGCTCGGCGACGGCGGGGAAACGCACCTGGGCGACATGAGCCGGGTGCCGAAGACCGATCCCCGGATCGAGGCCTACGGGACCGTCGACGAGCTAAACGCCCAGATCGGCGTCGCGCTCACGATCGAGGACCTCGACGAGCAGTACGCGCAGTGGCTGCGCCGCATCCAGAATGACCTGTTCGACGTCGGCGCCGACATTGCCGCGCCCCCGGACCCCGGTCGCGAGCGTTTGCGGGTGGTGCCCGAGCAGACCAAGTGGCTCGAGGAGCGCTGCGACGAGGTCAACGCGGACCTGCTGCCCCTGAAGTCGTTCGTGCTCCCCGGCGGCACCCCGGCCGCGGCCCAGCTTCATGTCTGCCGCACCGTGTGCCGGCGCGCCGAGCGGCTGGCGGTGGCCTGCGGAGATCAGGCCAGCGCCGAGGTGGTCAGGTACCTCAACCGGCTCTCGGACCTGCTGTTCATCCTCAGCCGGGGCGCCAACCAGGGCGACGAGCCGCTCTGGGAGCCGGGCCGCTACCGCTGATCAGACCGCCACCTGCGAGCCCATGATCACCGTCCGCTCGCTGGGCAGCCCGAAGTGCTCGATCGGGCTGGCCGCGTTGCGGGCCATGGCCACGAACAGCTTCTTGCGCCAGCGCCGCATCCCGCCCGGGCCGTTCGGCGTGATCGTGATGTGAGACAGGAAGTAGGAAGCGTGCTCGAGGTCCAGGTTGCGCTCGAGCAGACCCTGCTTGCGGGCCAGGCGCAGCGCCTCCGGAACGTCGGGGCGATTGCGGTAGCCGTAGCGCACGGTGACGTGGGTGAGCTTGCACAGGCCGTGGCCGAGCGTCTTGACTGAGAACTGATCACCGCTGTCGATCGCCGGGATGCTGACCGTGTCCACAGAGACGATCACCACCTTCTCGTGCAGGGTGTGGCTGTGCTCGACCTCGGTGCGGAGCGCCAGGGGAGTCGTCGTGTCGCCCTGGTTGAGAAACACCGCGGTTCCAGGGACGCGCGCGATCGGGGGATCTGCCGCGTGCAGCTCCTCGAGAAATTCCTTGAGTGGGCCCTCCTGCTCGCTGCGGTTGGCCGTGACTCGCTCCCTTCCCTTGCGCCAGGTGATCATCAGGATCGAGATCACGACCCCGATCGCCAGTGAGAGCCAGGCGCCGTGGCTGACCTTCGCGATGTTCGAGGAAAAGAATGCGACCTCGACGGTCAAGAACAGGGCGGCTATGGGCGCCAGGCGGAGCTTCGACGATCGCCACAGCAGGCGAGCGACGGCCAGGAACAGGACAGTGTTGAGGATGAACGTGCCGGTCACGGCGACACCGTAGATATCCCCCAGCTTGTCGGCGGAGCGGAACACAAGGGTCAGGGCGATGACGCCGATGCACAGACCCCAGTTGACGATTGGCACATAGATCTGCCCCTCGACCGTCGACGTGTGCAAAACCTTGAGCCGGGGGAGAAAGCCCAGCTGGACGGCCTGCTTGGCGACCGAGAACGACCCCGAGATCGCCGCCTGGGAGGCGATCACGGTCGCCACGGCGGCCAGGATCACCAGCGGCCACAGGGCCCATCGGGGCGCCATCTGGTAGAAGGGATTGAAGCTGCTCGGGTCCTGCGCCAGGTTCGGGTGATGCAGGATGAACGCTCCCTGGCCCAGGTAGTTGAGCATCAGCGCGGGCAGGGCGAGGCAGAACCAGCCCAGCCGGATCGCACCCGCCCCGAAGTGGCCCCGGTCCGCATACAGGGCCTCGGCTCCGGTCACGGCCAGGACCACGCCACCGAGCACCAGATAGCCGGCGACGCCGTGGTCGATCATGAACCGCACCCCCCAGCTCGGTGAGAGGCCCTGGATCACGGCGGGGTCTTTCAGAACCTCGCTCAGGCCGAGCACGCCGATCACGGTGAACCAGACCAGGATCACCGGCCCGAACAACCACCCGATCGTGCCCGACCCGAACCGCTGCAACACGAACAGCCCGAGCAGGATCGCGACCGACACCGGAACGACCAGGTGCGCCAGCGCGGGAGTAGCGACCTTGACTCCCTGGATCGAGCCGAGGACCGAGATCGCGGGGGTGATGATCCCGTCACCGAAGAACAGCGACGCTCCGAAGATCCCCAGCGTCACCAGGAGCGCCGTATGAGCCACCTGGCTGCGCTTCAGTAGCGCGGTCAGCGCCATGATCCCACCGTCGCCGCGGTTGTGCGCGCGCATGATGAAGCCCGCGTACTTGATCGAGACGACGACCATCAGCGCCCAGAAGATCAGCGAGGCAATGCCGTACACGTTCGCCGGCGTGACGTGGCTCGTCGCCCGGTAGGAGCCGAAGATGACCTGTTCGGTGTACAGGGGGCTGGTGCCGATGTCGCCGTACACGACTCCCAGGGCACCGAGTGCGAGGACCGCGCGGCCCGCGTGGGCGACGACGTCGCGCCGGTCGTCGGATGCGGCCTCAAGCGCCGGCGATTGTCGCGCCTCGTCGGGGGTGGACACGGGGCGCACCGGCCAGTACGCAAGCTTGTGGGCGGACTCGTTGAACCTCCGTCCGGCCGCCGGGTTGGCCGTTTTGGGGTCGACCTGCCCCGACGCCTCCGGCCTGACCTTTACGGCGGCCCGCCGCGGAGCCTCCGGCCTAGCCTCCACGGCGGCCCGCCCCGAAGCGCCCGGCCCGGCCTCCGCGGCGGCACCGTTCGATCCGCTGTTCCGCGTCAGCCGACTCACGGCAGCGCCTCGGCGCGCGCCGTCCCGGATTCGACGGGGGCCGACTCTTCCCGCCGGCGCGCATAGGGCTCCAGTGCGGCTGCCGCCGCACCGAGCAGGCCGCCGAGGGCACCGGGCCGGGGGGGCGAGTAAAGCGGGCTCGTGCCGTCAGTCAGCAGCAGTTCGAGGATGGCCGCGCCCTGGGGGCTGACCGGCTCAGGGGCACGCAGGCGACGTTCGAGGCTGGCCAGCGTCGCGCGGGCGGCCAGGACCTCTCCGGCAGCGGGACGCGCCGCGGCCGTGAACCCCGGCCGATCTGCGCGCACGCTGCGGCGGGCTCGCGCCAAGCCATCCGCGACGCGCTGCCGGCAGCGGCGGCCGGTGATCCTCCGGGCTCGAGCCGCGAGCGCCGCACTCGCCTCCGGGTTGGCACCCGCGGCGAGCTCGCGATCGAGCTCCCAGGCGTGCCACCGGGATAGCCACCAGGCGCTCACACCAGCCAGGATCCGACCGCGGCGCGGCGCTCGCGACCGCGGCGCGAGCCACTGAGAAGTGGCGTCGTCCAGGGCGGTCTGGGCTGGGGGGATAGTGACGGACACCTGTAGAGCACATGCTGGAACAGGGCGCGTCAAGGCCGCACTAAGAATCGGCCCCCGGCCGTAGAGATTTCGTCAAGCCCGGCGGAGTGCGAGCGTCGCCCCGGCGGAGATGGTCAGCCCGAGCGCGCCGATCCCGACCGCACCGACGATGAACGCCGCGTGCTCAGCGGCGTACCCGACGGCGTGCGGGTGCACGACTGCGATCGCGGCGCCCAGCAGCAGCGCGCCGACGACCAGTAGCGCGACCGGCGCCAGCGCGGCCGCGACGGATACCCGCGCCGCAGCGCCCGACTCCGCGCGCCGTGGGGAGCGATGGCCCGCACGCGACCAGAGGGCCGCCGCGCCCAGCATCGTCCACATGGCGGCGACCAGGAAACCCCCGAGCACGTCACTGGGGTAATGGGAGCCGAGCTCCAGAACCGAGTAACTCACGGCCACGGCAAACGCCGCCATCGTCGCCCCGACCAGCGGCCGCAGGCGAGCCGGGGCCACGATCACCGCACACAGCGCCAGCGACATCGCAGCCGTGGCATGTCCGCTGGGCCAGGCACCGGTGAGCACTCTGTCGGGCAGGTAGAGCAACCGCGGACTGGAGACCAGCGCCTTGAGCAACTCCGTGGTCTCGTTGGCCGCGAGCAGGATCCCCGCGATCACCATCGCCAGCCGCGGACGGCGGCGGATCAGCGCGACTGAGATCGGCACCGCGGCCAGGAACACGTAGTACCGGGGGTCACACAGGCCAGCGACAAACTCAGCGACCGAGTGCAGCCGCGAACCATCCAGACCCACGAACCCGATCGTCGCCGACTGATCGGCGCGTCGGACGAGGCCAACGTGGAAGGCGGCGTACCACGTGGCGATCAGCAAGACGACGCTCGCGACCGAGCCGCGCAGCGCCAGCCTGGAACGGCTGGACATGGTTCCAGCCTAGCGGCCGGCCGGATGCCCGCTGCCCTCGGGCTCCATAAACAGCGGCCCGACCAGGCAGCGGCCCGGTCAGGCGGTTTCTTGTTCTGCCTGTGCCTTGCGGGTGATCCGGAACTCCGGCGCCGAGCCGGTCCGGCGGGCATGTGAGTAGTGCTCGAGGTCCTCGGGCGAGGCCACCTCGACGGTCACTCCGTCGGCCAACTCGAAGCGCGCCGCCTCGTAGAGCAGCTCCTGGTAGCGCGGCACCGAGTCGCGGCCCTCGCCCCCGGCGCCGTCATGCGAGCCGTCGGCCTCGATGTCGAGGTCGTAATCGCCAAATCGCAGCAGCCAGCGCCTGCCCCGGGCCAGCTTGTCGGCGGTCAGCTTGACCGGTATCGCGGCCGGGCGAGGTGCCGGCCCGCTGGGGCCGAGCTCGGCCCGCAGTCCGGCGTGAGCTGCGACGAGGGCATTGCAGAGACGTTCGTAGTTGCGACCGTAGGGAGCGGGGACGATGGCCACGGGTCCTGGGGCATGGAGTTCGCCGCGGATGGCCCGGGCGACCGCACCGACAACCACGTAGTCGACCTTGTTGGCGTTCAGCCAGCGCAATACGGCAACCGAGTTCTGGTCGAGGTGCTCGAGTCCGCCGCGCAAAGTCGCGGGCTGGGACTCGATCCCCGGAGGGCGGTGTTTGAGGAGCATGGTGTTGCGTTTCGCTACGCGCGGGCCGAGTCCTGCTTGTCGGGCCGGCGCAGGAGCGATCCAGCTTACCCCGGAAGCGCCTGCACCCCCGCCAGCCGGCGGGTCAGCCCGGGCGCAAACCGCGAGATCGCCCGCATCAGCCTGGCCTCGGGCGTCACCACCACCACGGGCAGGTCCCTGGCGATCGCCTCGACGATCTCGGCGGCCACCTGCTCGGCGGTGAAAGCGCGCCGCTCGTACATACGGGTCAACTGCTCGCGTAGACGGTCCTGGTCTGCCTCGGGGCGCCCCACGTACTGCGCCGCGCGCGTGATGTTGGTGGCGATGAACCCGGGGCAGACCGCGGTGACGCCGATCCCAGAGGGCGCCAGCTCGGCCCGCAGGCACTGGCTGAGCATCAGCACCCCCGCCTTGGTCGCGCAATACGCGGGCAGCGACTGGCTCGGCCAGAACGCCGCCGCCGAGGCCGTATTGACGATCTGTCCCCCCCGTCCGCGCCGCACCATGGCCCGGCCGAACAGGCGGCATCCGTGCCCCACTCCCAACAGGTTGATGTCCACGATCCGGCGCCATTCCGCGGCCCCGGTCTCCAAAAACGGGCCGGCGATCCCGATTCCGGCGTTGTTCACGACTACGTCGGGCACGCCTTCGGAGCCCAGCACGTCGGCGGCCAGCCGCTCCATGGCGTCGGCATCTCCGACATCGCACAGCAGCGCCCGCGACCCGGCGATCGACTCCGCGGCCCGCGCCAGACCCGCCGGGTCGCGGTCGACGAGCAGCACCCGCGCGCCGTGGTCGCCGAGCGCGATCGAGGTTGCGCGCCCGATTCCGCTGCCCGCACCGGTGACCAGCGCCAGGCTGCCCCGCAGCTGCTCGGTTCCGCCGCCCCGGCGCCACCCCCGAGACGGCCGCGGCGGGCCTGCCTGAGCCTCGCCTACGAAATCTGCGATCCAGCGCGAGATCAGCTCGGGATGCGTGCGCTGCGGCCAGTGCGAGCCCGCCACCCGCAGGCGCCTCAGCTGCGGGACGATCCGTTGCGCGGCGTCGTAGTAGGACTCCGAGATGAACCGGTCCCCGGCGGGGACGATCAGCTGCACCGGCGGGTCGGGGCGGTGCAGGGACGTCGGTCGCAGCAGGCGCGGAGGGATATTGCGCCGGTACAGGTTGGATCCGCGCAGCCCGTCGCGCACAACCGTGGCCGCCGGGTAGTCGGCGTCGACCGGCACGCGCTCGGCGGTCACGAGCATCTGGCGCCAGCGCGCGGCGGACAGGACGACGCGCCACATCAGGGTCGGTCCGCCCGGGAGCAGCAGCGGGGCGACATACCACGATCGCCACATCCGGCTCAAGATGCGCAACACCCGCGCGCGGTTGAGGGGTTCCCGAGTGGCCGCCAGCACATGTCCGAGCGCCGGGCCGGCGATCGAGGTAAACGATGCGATCCGCCCCTGAAATTGAGCTGAGGTCGCGAACTCCCAGCCCTGGACCCCGCCCCAGTCGTGCCCCACCAGGTGGACCGATCGACCCGGCGCGACCGCGTCACAGACGGCAGCGAAGTCCCCGGCCAGAGCCTCGACCGCGTACGCGGCGGGGCCCCGGGGAGCGCTCGACGCCCCCGCACCGCGGACGTCGTAAGCGACGACATGGAAGTGCGCGCCCAGGCGCTCGATCACCGGGCCCCACACCTCCTTGGTGTCCGGGTAGCCGTGCACGAGCACGATCGTGGGCCGCGAGCGCTCACCAGCCTCCAGCACCGCAAGCTCGACGCCCTCGCGCACCACGGTCCGGTTGACAGCGCCTTCGATCACCGCCGCGCCAATCTATACGCTCGTTGTCTGATGGACCCTGAGCTCGTTCGCATGCGCCGTGCGGCCTCGGCGCGTGAGCGCCGGCGCCGAGTTGTCCGCCGTCGGCTGGCCGCGGTGACGGCCCTCGCCGCCGCGGTGGTCGTGGCCGTGGTGATCGTGGCCTCTTCGAGCGGCTCGTCGTCGTCGCCTTCGGATGGTGGGGCTGCCGTCGCTGCGGGTGGTGAGTCGAGCAGCGCCAGGCACCGCCACAACCCGAGCGCCAGTCATCGGGGCGCCCACCACGCGCCGCGCGGCGGTTCGACCGCGGCGGCGCTCGGACCCGCCACGGGCCGGCCGGGGACGGCGTCGGTGCCGATCCTCATGTACCACGTGATCAACGCGCCGCCACCCGGAGCGCCGTTCCCGGGGCTGTACGTGCTGCCACAGGAGTTCGCGGCCCAGATGCAGGCGCTGAAGTCGGCCGGATGGCACCCGGTCACGCTGGACCAGGTTCTGGCCTACTGGAGGCACGGCGCGCGGCTGCCAGCCGGTAAGCCGATCGTGCTGACGTTCGACAACGGCTACCACTCCCAGTACACGGCGGCGCTGCCCGTGCTCAAGCGGCTGGGTTGGGTGGCGGATGAGAACATCCAGCTCAGTGGTCTGCCGCCATCCCAGGGTGGGCTGACCGAGCCCGAGGTCCGGGGCCTGATCGCCGCCGGGTGGGAGCTCGACACCCAGGGGATCAGCCACGCCGATCTGATCACGCTCGACGCCTCCGAGCTGCACTATCAGGTGTCAACGGCACGTCAGATCCTGCGCCGCCGCTACCGGGTGCCGGTGAACTGGTTCTGCTATCCGTCGGGCCATTACGACCCGACCGTGGTGGCCGCGGTGCGGGCGGCCGGGTTCGTCGGCTCCACGACGGTCGTCCCGGGCTGGGCCGGTCCGACGGGCGACCTCTACCGGCTGCCGCGCCTGCGCGTGGTCGGGGGCACGAGCCCGTCCCAGCTCCTGTCGGAGATCTCCGACATCCGCTCCGACGCGGCGCCGCCGACCTCGTACCCGTGAGCGACGCCAGCGGCGAGCGGTCCGTCCCGATTACCGCCCACCAATGTCCCGACGCGCCCGTACAAGCTATGGCCAGGCCGGCGCGCTCAGAGCACCGAGTGCACCCGGCTTGATTGAATCCCGGCATGGAGAACTTGAACCTCGCGGGCAAGGTGGCGATCGTGACCGGCGGCGCGCGCGGGATCGGCTTCGGGGCGGCCCAGGCGCTATCCCGGCGCGGCGCCGCAGCGATGATCGTCGACCTCGATCAGGACTCGGCGCAGGGCGCGGCAGCCCAACTCGGCGGCGGCGCACTCGGCTTCGGCGCCGACGTGACTGATCGGGACGCCCTGCACCGCGTAGTCGCGACCGTGGTGCAGGAGCGCGGCGGCGTCGACGTGGTGGTGGCCAACGCCGGCATCGCCTCTCGCGGAGCCACGCTGCGAGCCATCAACGATGAGGTCTTCGACCGCGTGCTCGCCGTCAACCTGGGCGGCGTCTACAACACGGTCAGCGCCGGGCTCGAGCAGATCGCCCAGCGCGGTGGACATATCGTTGTCACCTCGTCGGTGTATGCGTTCTTGAACGGGGCCGGACTGGCGCCCTACGCCATCGCCAAGGCCGGCGTCGAACAATTGGGGCGCGCCCTTCGCGCCGAGCTGGCCCCCCACGCCGCCAGCGCCGGCGTCGCCTACTTCGGGTTCATCGACACCGAGATGGTGCGCCGCACGATCGACGCCGACCCGATCTCCGAGCGAACCAAACAGGCCACGCCCCGGTTCCTGCGCAAGCGCCTGTCGCCCGCGGAGGCCGGCGAGGCGCTCGTCCGCGGGATCGAGCAGCGCGCGCCGAGGATCATCGCGCCCAAGCGCTGGACGGCGCTCAGCGTGCTGCGCGGGATCGTCAACCCGCTCCTCGATGACCGGATGGTCAAGGATGCCGCCGCGCAGGAGGTGATCGCCGAGCTCGACGCGCGCGGCGGTCAGGAGCAACCGCTAACGGCCTGATCACGGACCGTGGTCGATTTTGGTCCAATAGCGACCAAAATCGACCAGGGTCCCCGGCGCGACCCGCAGTCGACCAGACCTTCACTCGCCCGAGTCACGGAGCCTGTACCCCACCCCCGGCTCGGTGATCAGGTACTGCGGTCGCGAGGGGTCAAGCTCGAGCTTGGATCGGATGTGGGCCACGTGGACGCGCAGGTAGTGGGTCTCCTGGCCGTACTCCGGCCCCCACACCTCATGCAGCAGCTGGCGGTGGGTGACCAGCCGCCCGTGATGCTGGGCGAGCACGCGGATCAGGTCGAACTCGATCGGCGTCAGATGCACCTCCTCGCCCGCGCGAACCACGCGGCGGTCGAGCACGTCGATCACCAGTTCGCCGACGTTCAGCTGCGAGCCGCCGCCGGCCTCGGCCGAGCGGCGCATCACGGCGCGCAGGCGGGCGAGCAGCTCGTCGGTGCCAAACGGCTTGGTTACGTAGTCGTCGGCGCCGGCATCTAGCGCGCGCACCTTCTCGCGCTCATCGCCGAGCGCCGACAGGACGAGGATCGGCAATCCGCTGAAGCGCCTGACCTCCTCACATACCTCGACGCCCGAGCCGTCGGGGAGCATCAGGTCCAGCACCAGCGCATCGGGCGGCCGCGAGCCGAGCAGGGCGAGCGCCTGGGCCTTGGTCTCGGCCGACTGCACCGCGTAGCCGGCGTCGCGCAGGATGATCTTCAGCCCCCGCACGATCTGCGGCTCGTCATCGACCACGAGCACGCGAGGCGTGGCGCTTGCAGGGCCGGTGGCGCTCACGTCGGCGCGGGCGAAGGCTGGGGGACGACCGGGAAGCTGACCGCAAACGAGGTGCCCCCGCCGGTGCCCGTCTGCAGCAGGATCTTGCCGCCGTTGGCCTCCACAAAGCCGCGGCAGATGGCGAGCCCGAGCCCCGAGCCCGCGGCCGCATCCCCGCGCCCGCGGAAGAACGGCTCGAACACGTGCGCTCGTTGCTGCGGCGGGATCCCGCGGCCCTCGTCGGTGACGCGGATCGTGACCCGTCCCGCACCCGCGCCGCCGCTGACGCGCACCGGCGACCGGGGCGGCGAGAACTTGATCGCGTTCTCGAGCAGGTTCGAGAACACGCGCTCGAGCTGGCTGGCGTCGGCTCGGACCAGGGGCAGATCGACCGGCAGGGCGAACTCGATCTTGTGCTCTGGTCCCAGATGGGCCGCGGCCGACGCGACCACGTCGCTGAGGTCACACCAATCGGCCCGCGGCAGCACCGCGCCGGCCTGGATCTTGCCAAGGTCCAGGAGATCGTCGACCAGCTTGGCGAGCCTGAGCCCCTGGCCGTCGATGTCGTCGATCAGCTCGGCGCGTTCGGCCTCGGTGATCGCGGCCGCCCGCAGAGCCGAGGCCGCGGTCGTGATCGCCGTCAGCGGCGAGCGTAGGTCGTGCGAGATCGCGTGCAGGATCGCCGTGCGGGCGGTTTCGGCGCGCTTGGCGGCCTCGGTCTCGGCGGCCTGGTCGGCGACCCGCTGGCGCTCCACGGCGACGTCGATCAGGCGACCCAACGGCTCGGCGAGCCGCTCAATTTCGGCCTGGGCCCAGGTTGCGTCGTCGGCGATGTAGAGCCACCCGCGGGCGGTCGTTGCCAGGCTGAACGCTCGCTCACCGTCCGCGGGCGAGGGAACTGGCTGGATGGCCACGCGAGCGTGCGTTGCGCCGGTGGCGTCCGCCACCCGGGCGCCGATGCTGTCGAGCTGCGCCTGCAGGCTCTGGCCGGCCAGGATCGCCGACGCCGCTTGCGCCAGCAGCGTCGCCTCGCGCTCGCGCGCCGCGGCCTCACGCGCGCGCACCTCGGCCTCGGACGCGCGCTGACGGCCGGCGGCCGCCAGGCGGCCCACCACGAGCGCCGCGATCAGGAACACGATCAGCTCGATCAGGTCCTGGGTGTGGGCGATGTCCAGCTGATCGCGCGGGGTGATGAATAGGTAGTTGAGCGTCAGCACGCCGAGCACCGCGGTGGCCAGCGCGGCCAACCCGCCGCGACGGATCGCCACCGCCAGCACGGCCAGCAGGTAGATCGCCCCCAGCCCCGCCGGCGGAGCCGCGGACTGCAGCGCCGCGACCACCCCGGTCGCGATCGCGGTCGCCACCACCACCTCCAGGGCGGTGATCGCCAGCTCGCGCCCTTCGGTCCGCTTTCGCGCCACGAGCGGAGTGCGGTGGGGCTCGTCGGCCATCGCGCTCGGTCAGACCGTCACGGGCGGCCGGCGCAAGTTCGATGACTTCGGCGAGGACTCGATTATCACCCGGCAGGGGCGCTCGCGGAGCACGGTCTCGAGTGCTCGACCAAAGCCGCCGTTGCCACGCGTCATCGGCATCACGATCGCTTCGGCGTGGAGCTCGCGGGCCTCGTCGACGATCCGGCGCCCGGTCTGCCCCGCTCTGACCTTGTCCCAGTGGCCCGACACTCGGCGGCCGGCCTGCACCTTGGCCTCCTCGATGATCGACTGCGCGGCGGCTTCCTGCTCGGGCAGCTCGGCGTCGATCGGACTGTTGGCGGGGACCGGAATCGTGACCAGGACATGAATCCCGCGGCGTTTGCGGGCCGCCATCCTGGTGGCGGTGGCCAGCACCTCGGGCTCGAACCCGCTGGTGTCAAACGCGACCAGCACCGACTGGTATTCGGCCTCGTGGTCGACCACTGGCTCAGCCATCGCCACTGTGGTGGTGGTCGTTAGATCGAGCCCGTGGCGGTGCCGGTAGATCGGGTAGACGATCATCCCCACCGCGAGCCAGCCGATGCCGGCGATCGCGACGCTCGCATGCATGGCCGCCACGACGACCAGCGACGCGAATGTGCAAACACCGCCGACGATCGCGAACAGCGGCAGGTCGATGCCCCGGAAGCGCAGATTGCCAGGGGGCCGGTAGGGGCGCGGAACGTCCGGTTTGGCGATCCGAAGCCGGGTCACGGCCAGGTGCGCGATCGTGAACGACAGCATCGCGCCGAATGCGTACAGGTTGCCCAGGAACGTGGCCTGGCCGGGGATCAGGGTCAGCGCCGCGATTGCACTGAACAGAAGAATCCCAACCCAGGGCGTCCCGTAGCGAGGGTGCAGCTGGCGCAGGCGGTCGGGTACCTGGCGGTGGATGCCCATCGAGTACGTCAGCCTCGACACCCCGAGGATGCCGGCGTTGGTGGCGATGAACAGGATCGTCGCCGCCAATAGACCGACGTAGATCTCGGCGCCGTGCTGGAGCGGTCCCAGATGGAGCGCGCGCACCACGCCCAACACCGGGTCGCCGGCGTAGCCGCCGTGCTGCTCGTCGACGCCCAGCAGGGTGACGTAGTGGTTGCCCACGTGGTGTACGGGCAGCGCCGACAGGGCGATTGCCGGCAGCAGCGCGTAGATCGTGAACACCGCGATCACCACCCGGTTGATCGCTCCGGGGACTGTCTTGCCCGGGTTCTTGGCCTCCTCGGACATGTTCGAGATCGTCTCGATCCCCGTGTAGGCGAGCATGCAGAGCGGGATCGCCACGAAGAACTTGCTCCAGGTGGGCGCCACCCCGAGGGTCACGTTGTTGACCAGCGTCTGGGGCGAGAACACCAGCACCAGGCCCACGAGCACGATCAGCACCTGGGTGCAGAAGTCGATCACCGCCAGGACCAGGTTTATCCCGATCGACTCCTTGACGCCGCGAACGTTGATCGCCGCCAAGACGACGATCACCAGAATTCCGCCGAGCACGTCGCCGGGCGGATGGCCCAGCGCGGACCAGAACAGGCCGCCGATGTAATGGGGGACGAAGAATGCGGAGATCGCGATCGTCAGCATGTAGTTGAGCATCTGTCCCCAGGCGGCGAAGAACGACAAGAACTCGTTGAACGCGCGGCGCGCGAAGCTCGAGGACCCGCCCGCCTCGGGGAACATTGCCGTCGCCTCGGCGTACGTGGACGCCGTCAAGAAGAAGATGAACCCCGAGATGATGAATACGACCGGCGTCAGGCCGAGCGCCAGCGACGCCACCAGGCCGAGCGCGTAGTAGATCGAGGAGCCGACGTTGCCGTAGGCGCTCGACGCGAGCGGGTACAACCCGAGCACGCGCTGCAGACCCTCGAGGCGACGCTCTGCCATCAGCCCTTCCTAGTGCACCGTCCGATAATTAGGGCGCATGTATCGCGGCCCCGGATGACCGTCATTCTGCGTCCTCGAAGCCTCGCGCAGCTCTGCTGCCACCACCGGCTTCGCCGGCGGTGCCGGGCTTCTGCGTCCTTGACTGCCGGCCCCCGGGTCTCGTGCTCCGTGCACCCTAATCATCGGACGGCACACTAATCAGTGAGGCTCCCGGAAAAGTCTGACCGGTTTGACGGCGGCAAACCTTGCGCTGGCCCGCGATGGCAATGATCCCGCATTGCCGTGACTTTAGTGCGTCTCGGTCACCGTCTCAGACGGCGCACCGGCACCATCCGGAGAACCGTCAGACGGCGGCGACTCGGCCGGGGGCGCGGTCAGAATGACCCGGCAGGGCGCCTTGCGCAGGACGTACTTGGTGACCTCACCGACGTAGTTCTCGAGCGGCCCGCCGGCGCCCCCGAGTAGCGCTCCACCCCGGATCCGGGAGGGCTCCTCGGCGGCGAGCACGATCGCTTCGACGCCACGCTCACGGGCCTCGGACACGATCGCCGGGCCGATCCGGCGGGCCCGAACGAAGGTTGGGACCACGCGCACGCCGCCGTACTCCTCTCCGACCGCCTTGGCTCGCGCCAGCGCCTCCTTGCCGCGCTGCACCTGCGCCTCGGGAAGAGGCGCGTTGAGCGGCAACGACAGCGGGACCTCGGCGACCCAGATGGCCTCGATCACCGAGCCCTCCGGCCCCGGTCCGTTGCGGTCCGCGGCGGCCAGCCGCCCGGCGGTCTGCACGATGTCGTCGTCGAGCCGCTCACCGAAGATCGGTACCAGGATCGACCCGAACTCGGGCTCCAGCGCCTCGTGGCGCAAGGCGCGCTCGGGGATCGTGACCCGGCGCAGGAGTGGCTTTGACTCGGTCTTGCGGTAGATGACATACAGCGTCAGCCCCGCCAGCAGCCAGCCGAGCCCCACATACCGCGCCCCGGAGTGAAACACGAGCACCGCGATGAAGCCCGCGAACGACAGCAGGGCCCCGAGCACAGCGGGCACGGGAACGCTGGCGCCAGCGAGCGGGATCGAGACCGGCACCCGGTAGCCGCGGGGGCGGTCGCGTTCGCGAAAGCGCAAAGCAATGACCGATAGATGCGCGATCGTGAACGACAGCAGCGCCCCGAAGGCGAAGATACCCACCAGCAGCTCGAGGTCGGTGGGGAGCACCAGCGCGCCCGCGGCGACAGCGGCCGAGGTCATGATCACAAACGGCGTGCCCCAGCGCGGATGAAGCCGGCCGATGGCGCTCGGGATCTGACGGTTGGTGGCCAGCGAGTACCCCACCCGAGCCACGCCCAGCATCGCCGTGCTGGCCGCCGCGGCGAGTCCGAGGGCGCCCCCGACGGCGACCGCGTACTTCAGCACATCGGCCACCCACCTCGGCTTGAACGCCTCGACGACGCCCAGCACCGGCGCCTTGATGTGCTCCGTGCCCAGCGCGGTCATGCCGTTGTGGACCGGCAGCGCCCCGACGCCCACCAGCGAGATGCCGACATAGATCAGCACGATGATCAAGGACCCGGGCAGCGACAGGCGCTTCAGCGCGCGCCCGGAGACCGCGACCTCCCCGGCCAGGCCGGCGGCCGCCTCGAGCCCGGTGAAGGCAATGATTGCGATCGGCAGCGCGAACGCCAGGTCGCTGGCGGTCGGCTGCGTCCATAAGTTGATGCTCTGAGACAGCCGATCGGGATGGAAGACGAGCACCAGACCGAGCACGATCACGATCGCCTGCACCCCCAGGTCGGCGACCGTGACCATTATCCGGCCCCGCAGTCGGCGCATGCTGACGCCGGTGACGTTGTCGGCGAGCACGAACACGATCACGCCGAGCGCGACCACGAGCTCGAGCGGGCCGTGACCGATCGGTCCCCAGAACGCCGCCAGGTAGGCAGGCACGGTCAGCGCCGTGACCGCAATCAGGATCGTGTAGTCCAGGACGATCGACCAGCCGGCGACAAAGCTGACCAGCTCGTTGAAGGCGTACCGGGCGAACACCGCCGAGCCGCCGCGCTCCTGGTGCAGGGACGCACCCTCGGCGAATGTCATCGCCGCCAGCTGGAAGAAGATGCCCGCGGCCAGGAACACCGCCGGCGTCAGCCCGTTCGCGTGATGGGCGACGACGCCGAGCGCGAAGTAGACGGAGCTGACCGAGGTCGTGTAGACGACCGCGAACAGGGCTCGGTAGCTGAGGGGGCGGTCGGTCACCTAGATGGGCGGTGCCCGTGACCACCCCGAGACTGCAGGTAGAGCCGGCCGCCTCCGGCGGCCGCGAACAGCACCCCGAGCACGATTCCGACCGCTCCCAGACCACCGCCGGCAGCGACCGTGCGCACCACCAGAGCGATACCGATCAGGATCATCAACAGCGACATCACGCGCGTGGAGGACTGGCGCAATTGGCGCGGCTCGGACATGCTGTGCGTAGCTTAGGCTCCCGTCGGGCGCACTGGACGTTTGTTGGCTGGCGCGCAACAATCGAGGCGCCGACCAGAAGCTCCGCAGGAGGCCCGATGAGCACCGACTACACCCTCTCCTATGGGACTCACGCGACCCCCGAGGACGGGCGGTGCGCGATGGAATGGGTCAGCCATATGGCGGGAGAGCCGCACTCCGACCAGCCCAAATGCGTCAGCCCAGTATTGCGGGCGCTGTGCATCGCCCTCAACGATGGTCTCGAGCACGAGCCGCGTCAGCGGTTGCGCCCCTATCTGGCTCGCACCATCGGCACCGTCGACGACGGACTGGACGAGGCGCGCTCGTGGATGGCGATGGACTGGCTGATTCGCACC
The DNA here is from genome assembly GCA_963757015.1 of uncultured Solirubrobacterales bacterium. Classification (GTDB taxonomy): domain Bacteria; phylum Actinomycetota; class Thermoleophilia; order Solirubrobacterales; family Solirubrobacteraceae; genus Palsa-465. Next base: position 86,052 of record CAVWQA010000014.1, on the reverse strand, counting down.
TTCGTGCCCGCCTGGCTGGGGCCCGCGCATCTCGAGCCGCCGGCCGCCGCGCTGCGCTCGCTGGCGCCGGTGCTCGACGAGGGCACGCTCCGAGCGGCCCTCCATCCCCTCGAGCGCGCCCGCCTGGAGGCCAGGGCCGCGCGCCGCTCAGATCGCGGTGTGCCCTGGGCCGCGGCCCGCAGCGCCGCGCGCGAGACCGCCTGGGCGTGCGCGGGCGCGGCCGCCTGGGCGGCGGCTCGTGTAGCCGTGGCCGACCTCGCCGGCGAGCGGGCCCGGGCCGCGGTCCGGGCGACGGCCGCCGACGCCGCCACCGTGACGGCTCGCCGAGCGCTTGGCACCGGGCATCCGCCGCGGGGTCGGGCCGCGGCCAAGGACGCCACTCGAGCGGCCCTGGCGCCGACCGTCGAGGAGCTGCGAGCGTCGGTGTTCATGCTGCTGGAGCGCATGCTGCCCACCGAAGCGGTCGTGCTCGAGGGGTGCGCCGAAGCTCAGTGGACGGATGGGGTGCCCCACTAGCCCGCTAGTCGTGCAGCTTGAACGGCAGGGTGGCCACGATCACGTTCGTGCGCGCCTTCAGCACCGCGGCCAGCAGCCGCGCCCGCTGGTTGTGGAGGATCTCGTGGCGGCGCTTGCGGGGGATGATCTCCGGGATCAGCACGGTCACGACCGCATCGTGCTCGTCGATTGACTCGACATAGCGCAGCACGCTGCGAATCAGCGAACGGTGGCTGTCGACGATCACCTCGACCGGCGCCCCGCACTTCCACTGATTCCAGTCGGCGATGATCTGCTTGCGCTCCTCCTCGTCGGCGGCCACCGCGACCGCGACCGCCGTATCCCCCAGCGACATGGCGGCGCTGAGCGCCTTTTCGGTCAACAGGTTGACGGTGGAGATGGGCACGATCACGATGCTGTCGCGCTTGCTCGGCGGCGGCGGCGTGCGTCCGAGCTTGAGCTCGCGGGCGACGTCTTCGTAGTAGGTCTCGGTGTGCCAGAACAGCCACATCAGCACGGGCACGATCAGCACCACCACCCAGGCCCCTTCGACGAACTTGGTGCCCAGGAACACGACCACGGCGACCGCGGTCATCACCGCACCGGCCCCGTTGATCGCCACCCGCAGTCGCCAGCGTGCCGGTCGCTCATGGCGCCAGTGCCGGACGAGGCCGATCTGGCTGAGGGTGAAGCCCAGGAACACCCCGATCGCGTACAGCGGGATCAGCTTGTTGGTCTCCGCGCTCACCGCCACCAGCAGCAGCCCGGCCGCGATGGCCAGCGCCACCACGCCGCTGCGGTAGACGGGGCGTTCGGATCGCAGGGAGAACACGTGCGGGAGCCGGTGGTCCTTGGCGAGCAGGCTGAGCAGGACGGGAAGGCCGCCGAAGCTGGTGTTGGCGGCCAAGCCCAGCACCGCGGTGATCGCCAGGTTCGAGACATAGAACGGCCAGCCGGTGCCGAACGAGCTCGCGGTCAGCTGCGAGAGCACGGTCACGCCGCCTCGCGGCTGGATGTGGTGGGTGTGCACGAGCACGGCCAGACCGACGAGCATCACGCCGAGCAGGACTCCCAGCACGACCTCGGTTCGCGCCGCCGTCTGCGAGCGCGGCCGGCGGAAGGCCGGCACGCCGTTGGCGATCGCCTCGATGCCGGTGACCGCCGAACAGCCGGCCGCGAACGCCTTCAGCAGCAGCAGCACGCCGAGCGCCTCGGTGACCTTGAACGGCGCCAGGCTGGTGCCGATCACCGCCTCTTTGTGAGGGTGGACGATTCCGATCGCGATCACCGCCAGAACGCTGACGACGAATATGGTGGCCGGGAAGATCAGCACCTTGGCCGACTCGGCGATCCCGAACATGTTGATCGCGGTCAGCAGCGCCAGCCCGATCACTGACACCAGGAGCAGGTGGTGCGAGAGCGAGGGAAACACACTGCCCAGGCTCGCCGCCCCCGCCGCCAGGCTCACCGCGACGGTGAGGATGTAGTCGACCACCAGCGAGGCGGCTGCCAGCATGGCCGGCCAGCGCCCCAGGTTGGCCTTCGAGACCGCGTACGCGCCGCCCCCGTCGGGGTGGGCGGCGATCACCTGGGTGTATGAGATCACCAGCAGCACCAGCATCGCGGTGATCACGAGCGTGACCGGCAGCGTGTAGCTCAGCGCCCCCGCGCCCGCTGCGACCAGCACGAGCATCATCGCCTCGGGCCCGTAGGCGACGCTCGAAAGCGCGTCCAGGCTGAGGGCCGCGAGACCGCCCAGGATGCCCAGATCGTGGCCCGCCTCGGAGTGCTTGCCGAGGGGCGGGCGATGCCCGATCCGATCACCCCGCCGGCGCGAGCGCAGCCCCCTACCCCGCGCCGCCCCCGGCCGCGGCTCGACGCGCGTCACTGATGGATCTGAGGTGGTTTCGCTCAAGCCGCGCCCGGGGCCGATTCGGCCTCACACTGTGACACGTGGGGCGGGCCTTCGCCGCATGAACGTCAGTGCTGGTACGCGCGTTCGATCGTCTGGGCCGCCGCCAGCACGGCAGGCTCCAGAAGCTCGGGGTGGGCTGACACCCGCTCCGCTGGTCCGGCGATCGAGAGCCCGGCGGCGATCCGCCCCCGACGGTCGAGGATCGGCGCCGCGAGCGCGGCGGCGCCCACGTCGAGCTCCTCGGCCGTGAACACGAAGCCGGCGCGGCGAATCCGGGCCAGCTCGTCGGCCAGGCCTCTCGAGCCCACGGCCTGCAGCAGCCGCTCGCGCTCGGTGTCGTCGAGGTAGGCGGCCAGGATCTTGCCCGAGGCCCCGCGATGCATGGGCGCTCGCCGGTAGAGCGTGTAGGAGAGCCGGACCGAATGCCGCTCGGTCTCGACCACGTGCAGCACGATCCCCTCAAGGCTGCAGGGGGCGGTCAAGAGCACGGTCTCCCCGGCCTGCTCGGACAGCTGGGCCATCACGTCCCGGGCTGGCTCCACCAGCCGTTGGCGCAGCGCGTCCTCGGCGGTTCGCCCCAGCGCCACCAGCCGCGTCCCCAGCGCCACCGTGCGGTCCGGACCGCGCTGTACGAGGCCGTGCTGCTCGAGCTCGGCGAGCAGCCGGTAGGCGGTGCTGGTCGGCATGCCGGCATCGCTGGCGAGCTCGGCGACCGTGGCCCGGGCCGGCCGCTCGTCGAGCCGGCCGAGCAGCTCCACGGCCCGTTGCAGAGCTCCTTCGGGCATCGGCTCGGCTAGATCCCCGGCGGCTCGTGCTCGGACAGGGCCGGGCGCCCGCCGGCCACGCGCGCCACGCGGCGGGCCAGCTGCCCCTCGCCGACGAGCTTGGCCAGCCCTTCGACGTCGGCGTTCCACTCGGTCTCGTCGGTGAGGCTGCCGGCGTACTCGCGCACCACCGCGTAGGCCCGCCGGGTGCCCGCGCCGAGGCGGTCGGGGCCGCCGCGCAGGTCGATCCCCTGCGCCGCGATGATCAGCTCGAGCGCGACCAGCCGGTGCGCGAGTGCGACCAGCGACGAGGTCTCGCTCACCGCCAGCGGCGCCATCGAGGCGTGGTCCTCGATTCCCTCGGCGAGCTGCCCGTGGTAGTCGAGCGACACCGGGTTGGCGAGAAAGCGGGCCTCCGAGGCGGCCGCAGCGAACGAGCGACCCAGCGGCCGCAGTCCGCCGGTGGGTCCTTCCTGGCGCGCGAGTCCGGTCGGCAGACCGCTGAAGTGCCGCCACAGGAGCTTCTGGACGCGCTCGTTGGCGACCTGCACGGCGTGCGCGATCCCGATCCGCACGTAGTCGAACGCCATCGCCAGCGAGGTCACATCGAAGTTGCCCACCGAAACGATCGCCCCCTCGTCGATCAGCACGAGGGGATTGTCACTGGCCGAGTTGAGCTCGATCTCCATCATCCCGCGCGCGACCGAGAGCGCGTCGTAGACGGCGCCGTGCGTCTGCGGGACGCAGCGGATCGAGAGCGGATCCTGGAGATTGCGGGCGGCGCCCGGCCGCCACAGGTCGGAGTCCTCGAGCAGCTCGCGCAAGCGCGCGTTCGCGGTCTGCTGGCCGCTGTGCGGGCGGGCGCGATCGGCCGCCGGATGGATGATTGACAGGTTCGCGGCGAAGGCCTCGAAGCTGAGCGCGGCCGCGATCTGCATGCTCTCGATCAGATCGGCGGCGTCCACCAGGACCAGCGAGCCGCGGCCGATGGTCACGCCGTTGGCGCTGATCAGCCCCAGTGCCTCCTTGGGCCCGAGCGTGATCGGCTCGATCCCGGCCCGGCGCAGCGCCTCGGCGCCCGGGAGCGTCTCGCCTTCGAACTCGGCCCAGCCCCGCCCGATGACCACCTTGCCGATATCGGCCATCTCCGACAGGTCGCCCTGCCCCACGCTGCCGATCATCCGCACCACCGGGTGGACATCGGCGTTGAGCAGCGCCACCAGCAGCTCGATCAGCTCGCGCCGTACCCCCACCCCGGCCTTCAGCATCCCGTTCACGCGCGAGACCATCATCGCCCGCACGACATCGGTCGCCAGCGGCCGGCCGTAGGAGGAGACCTGGTCGGCGACGGTGGCAAACGAAAAGGCACCGATCTCTTCGAGCGAGATGTGGTGGCGCGACAGCGAGCCCAGGCCGGTGTTCAGCCCGTAGACCGACTCGCCGCTGGCCAGCACCCGATCGACCACCTCGCGCGCCGCCCGAACCCTGACCAGGGCCGCCGGATCGAGATCCACGCGCGCGCGCGGACGGGCCACCGCGAGCACGTCGTCGACCGTAAGCCCATCGCCGCTGAGGATGATGTTCTCACTTGTTGAGACGAGCGCCATACGATGTCCATGGTCTATCCTACATCGATCTCAACCAGCGAGAAGCTTTCCGGAAGATTTCTAGAGGCCGGCGGACGCTCCCCGGTGCGAGCCGGGCTCACAATCCGCGATGGCCGAATTCAAGCGGTCGGCGAGCCCGGAGGCGGCGGGCTCGACTTCGGCGACGCGCTGCTGCTGCCCGGTGCCGTCGACGTGCACGTCCACACGCGCAGCTACGCGGGCGAGGGGATCGAGCGCTGCACCCGTGCGGCCGCGGCCGGGGGGGTGACCACGATCGTCGATATGCCCTACGACGCCGCGGGTCCGATCGACCACCTCGAAGCGTTCGGAACCAAGATCGCCGACGTCCAGCGCGAAGCGCACGTCGACGTGGCGCTGTGGGCGACGGTTCCCCCGCGGGGCCCGATCGAGGACGTCGAGGCGCTGGTGGCCGCCGGCGCCGCCGCGTTCAAGCTGTCGACGTTCGAGACCCACCCGCAGCGCTTCCCGCGGATCCCCGACGGCCAGCTCCTGGCGGCCTTCGCACACATAGCGGCGGCGGGCGGCCTGGCCGGAGTCCACGCCGAGAACGACGAGATCGTGCGCGCCGGGATCGACGCCGAGCGGGCAGCCACCGGCGGCACCGACCCGCTCGCCCACGCCCGCTCGCGCCCCCCGGTCGCCGAGCACGAGGCGATCGCGCGCGTGCTCGAGCTCGCGCGCGCGACCGGCGTGCGCCTGCACATCTGCCACGTGTCGACGCCGCGGGGCGTCGAGCTCGTCGGCGCCGCTCGCCGCGAAGGGGTCGACGTCAGCGCCGAGACCTGTCCGCACTACCTCCTGCTCGACGAGACCGAACTGGTCAAAAGAGGCGGTGAGGCGAAGATCAACCCGCCGCTGCGGTCGGCGCCGCTCCCGGCCGTGGGCCTTGACCTGATCTCCTCAGACCACGTCGGTTGGCCGCCCGAGCGCAAGCACGGGCCCGACATCTTCGCCCTGGCCTCCGGCGCGCCGGGGGTGGAGCTGATCGTGCCCCTCATTCACGATGCGCTCGGCCCCGCCGAGCTCGCCCGGCTGGTGAGCGAGGCTCCGGCCCGCCGCTTTGGCCTGTGGCCGCGCAAGGGCAACCTGATGCCGGGCGCCGACGCCGACCTCCTGGTGCTCGATCCCGAGCTCGAGTGGGAGGTCGACCCCGCCCGACTGATCACGCCGGCGGGCTGGAGCCCGTACGCCGGGCGCCGGTTGCGCGGCCGCGTGATCGCGGCCTTCTCACGCGGCGTGCCGGTGTGGGACGGGCGGCGGGTCACCTCGGTCCCGGGACACGGGCGCTTCGTGGCCGCCAACACCGCCCGCGAACCGGCCCTGGCCGGCGAGCCCGCGACGGCTCGTGGCTGAGGCACCCCCCGGCTCCCCGCTGCGCTGCCGCGGCTGGCGCCAGGAGGCGATCCTGCGCCTGCTCGAAAACAACCTGGCCATCGCCGAGGATCCCGAGCGGCTGGTCGTCTATGCCGCCCACGCCAAGGCGGCGCGCGACCGCTCCAGCCTCGAGGCGATCGTCGCCGCGCTGCACGAGCTCGGCGACGGCCAGACGCTGGTCGTGCAGTCGGGCAAGCCGATCGCGGTTCTTGGGACCGGGCCCCGCGCGCCCGCGGTGCTGCTCGCCAACGGCAACCTGGTGGGTCGGTGGGCTACGCCCGAGTCGTTCTACGAACTCGAGCGGCGCAACCTGATCGCCTGGGGCGGCCTGACCGCCGGGTGCTGGCAGTACATCGGCTCTCAGGGGGTGCTACAGGGCACCTATGAGACGTTCGCGCAGGTGGCCCGCGAGCACTTCGGCGCAACGCTGGCCGGTCGCCTGGTGGTCAGCGCCGGGCTCGGCGGGATGGGCTCGGCGCAGCCGGTGGCCATCGCCCGGATGCTCGGGGGCGTCTGCCTGGTGGCCGAGGTCGACGGGGAGAAGGCGAGACGCAGGCTGACTGACCAGTCAGTCGACGCCGTCTACGACGACCTGGACGAGGCCCTGGAAGCGGCCCTGGACGCCCGCGCGCAGCGCCGCGCGCTGGCGATCGCGCTGATCGCCAACGCCGCCGACGTCCTCGAGGGGCTGATCGCGCGCGGCGTGGTCCCCGACGTGGTCACCGACCTGACCGCCGCCCACGATCTGCGCAGCGGCTACCTCCCCTCCGGCATCGGGCTTGCCGAGGCCGCCGCGCTGCGCCACGGAGATCCGGGAAAGCTCGAGGCGCTGGCGCTGGCCACGCTCGTGCGCCACGTGCGCGCGATGCTCGAGTTGCGCCGGCGGGGCGCGGTCGTGTTCGACTACGGCAACAACATCCGTCCGCACGCCGCCGCCGGCGGACTGCCCGAGGCGCTCACGATCGACATCTTCACCGCGCGCTACATCCGGCCCCTGTTCTGCCGTGGCATCGGCCCCTTTCGCTGGATCTGCGTGTCGGGCGAGGACGCCGACCTCGAGCTCGTCGACCAGCTGTGCCTGGAGCTGTTCGGCGACGTGGACCGGATCGCCAACTGGATCGCGCTGGCCCGCCGGCACGTCGCCCGCCAGGGCCTGCCGGCGCGGATCGCCTGGCTCGGCCACGGCGAGCGCGTGCGGCTGGCGCTGGCGGTCAACGGGGCGGTCGCCAACGGACGCCTGCTGGCGCCGGTCGCGTTCACCCGCGACCACATGGACGGCGGCGCCATGACGCACCCGAACATCATCACCGAGGCGATGCCCGACGGCTCTGACCCGATCAGCGATTGGCCGCTGCTGAACGCGATGCTGACCACCGCCGCCGGGGCCGACCTGGTCGCGCTGCACGCCGGAGGCGGTGGCTACGCGGGCTATTCCCAGAGCGCCGGGATGACGGTCGTGGCCACCGGGTCAGACGACGCCCGGGATCGGCTCGCGGCATCGCTCAACGTCGACACCGCGCTGGGTGTCCTACGCCACGCCGATGCCGGGCTGGCCGACGCGCAGGCAACCGCCAGCGCATTCGAGCTGGGCCTGCCCGCGGAGATGCCGAAGTGAGGGCGCTCGACCGGCAGGCCGTCGAGGCCGCCGTCGCCGGGGGCTCGGTGCTGGCCGCCGGAGGCGGCGGCTGGGTCGATCACGGCCTGCTCGTCGGCACCACCGCGGTGCAGTACGGCACGCCCCGGCTGGCCTCGCTGGACGAGGTCGACCCCGAGGCGCTGCTGGCCACCGTGAGCGCGATCGGGGCGCCGGCCGCGGCCGGATGGGAGATGCGCCCCGGCGACTACGTGCGCGCCCTGCAGCTGCTGATCGAAGCCGTGCCCGAGCCGATCGTGGGCACGGTGACGGCCCAGAACGGCTCCTCGACGACCTGCAACGGATGGGTGGCCTCGGCGGTGCTGGGAACGCTCGTGATCGACGCCGCCGGCGATGGCCGCGCCCACCCCACCGGCAAGATGGGCTCGTTCGGGCTGGCCGCCGACGACGACTACCAGACCGTGCAGGCGGTCGCCGGCGGCAACCGGGCGCAGAATCGCTATCTCGAGGTGGTCACGCGGGGAACCGTGCGCCACACCGCCAATGTCCTGCGCACCGCCGCCGACATGTCCGGCGGCTTCATCTCCTGCGCGCGCAACCCGCTGCCCGCCTCGTTCGTGGCCCGCCACGCCGCCGTGGGGGCGATTAGCTTCGCGCTGGCCCTGGGCGAGGCCATTCTCGCGGTCACGGACGCCGGACCGCGGCGGATGATCGAGGTCACCGCCGAGCATCTCGGGGGCGAGGTGATCGCGGAGGGCGCCGTGCGCAGCCGCGAGCTGCGGACCGAGAACGCGTTTGACATCGGCACGATCGCCGTGGACCAGGTGGAGCTGGGGTTCGTCAACGAGTACCTGACGGCCGAGTCGGGCGGTCAGCGCCTGGCCACCTTCCCGGACGTGCTGGCCACGCTGTCGGTGCACAGCGGTCAGATCATCTCGATCGCCAACCTGCGCGAGGGCGACGAGGTCGCCGTCCTGCACGTGCCCAAGGCCAACGTGCCCCTCGGCGACGGGGTCAAGGAGCCCAGCGTGTACCCCGAGGTCGAGGCGATGCTGGGAAAGCCGCTGGCTGAATACGCGCTTGCCTGACCGCGAGCGCATCGCCGACCGCCTGGAGCAGCTGTGGCAGATCGCCCACGGCCCGGCCGGGGGCGCCGATCGCCCGGCGTACTCGGCCGCCGAGGCCGCGGCCATGCGGCTTGTCGCCGGGTGGGCCCGCGAGGCCGGCCTGGCCCCCGGCGTGGACCGGTTCGGAAACCTGTGGGCGCTGCCCGAGGGTTGGTCGGGGCCGGTCGTGACCTCCGGGTCGCATGTGGACACGGTTCCCGACGGCGGGCGCTACGACGGCGCGCTGGGAACCGTGCTCGGGCTCGAGCTGGTCCACGACCTCGCGGTGGGCGGCGATCTGGAGGCCCGGGCGGGGCTGCTCGTCTGTGCGGCCGAGGAGGCGCCCCGGTTCGGCGCCGGCACGGTCGGCTCGCGCCTGCTCGTGGGGACGCTGGCCGAGAGCGCGCTCCAGAAGCTGCGCGACGCGGGCGGGATCACGGCCGGGCAAGCCCGCGCGGAGTACCTGGGCGCGCTCGACGAGCTGCCCCGGATCGAGCCTGCGCTTGGACGCATCCGCGCCCACGCCGAGATCCACGTCGCCCAGCGGCGGGCGCTGCGCGAGCTCGGCATCGTTACCCGCGTCGCCGCCCCGCGCCGCCTGCAGGTGGTCATCACCGGCGAGGCCGGGCACTCGGGCGAGGTCTCGATGTCGCAGCGCCACGATGCGCTGACCGCCGCCGCCGAGCTGATCCTGGCCGTCGAGTCCGCGGCCCGCCACGAGCCCGCTGAAACCGTAGCCACGGTCGGCACGATCGAGGTCAGCCCGGGCGCGATCAGCGTGATCCCCGGCCGGGCCCGCCTGGCCATAGACGCCCGGGCGATCTGCGCTGCGTCGCTGGATCGCCTCGAGGCGGCGATCCGCCGCCAGGCCGCCGAAATTGCGGCGCGCCGAAGGGTCGCCGCCGAGGTCGAGTTGGCCCGTTCCGGCCAACCGGTGCTGCTCGACCGGGCCCTTGTCGAGCTCGCCCTGCAGGCGGCGCGGCGCCTGGGGATCCCCGCCACCGAGACCTGGTCGGGATCGGGCCACGACGCTCAGCACCTTGCCTCTCAGATCGCCACCATGCTCGTGTTCGTCCCCCTTCACGGTGGCGAGAGCCATACCCCGCAGGAAGGGGCCGAGATGGACGAAATCGTTCAAGCGGCCGCCCTCATCGCCGAGGCCTTCTTGACAGCGGCCGGCGGCTCTGAAAAAACGAGCGACAGTGGATCGGCGAGGAGGAGAGCCTGAGGGCGCCGCGCTTCACCTGTGACAGGGCATAGACTTCCCACTCAGGGGGGACCGCGTTCATGCTGCTCTTCATACTCAAACGCGTCGGCCTCGGGTTGATCACCCTGTTCATCCTGAGCGTGATCGTGTTCGCGGCCGCGCAGGTGCTCCCGGGCGATCCGGCCCGAGCCATCCTCGGTCCGCTGGCCGCACCCTCCGCCGTCAAACAACTGTCGCATCAGCTGGGTACTGACAAGTCGGTGTTGGCGCAGTACGGCACCTGGATCGGCAACATCGTCACCGGCAACCTCGGCACCTCCTACCAGTACCAGGCGCCGATCGGCCCGCTGCTTGGGACCGCGCTCGTCAACTCGCTGAAGCTGGCCGCGCTGGCCTTCGTGATGGTGGTCCCGCTGGGGATCATCGGCGGCGTTTTGGCGGCGCTGAACTTCGGCAAGCCGGCCGACCGAGTGGTCAGCGTCATCGGCCTGACGGGCACGGTGATCCCCGAGGTCGTTTCCGGGATCGTGCTGATCCTGGTGTTCGGGATCTGGCTCAACGTCCTGCCCATCCAGGCCTCCACCCCGCCGGGCACGAGCATCGGGACCCAGATCTACCACCTGATCCTGCCCGCGATCCCGCTGGTCATCATCCTGTTCGGCTACATCCAGCAGATGGCTCGGGCCGGGACGGTGGAGGCGCTGAACTCCGATTACGCGCGCACCGCGACCCTCAAGGGCCTGCCCCGCGGGGTGATGATCCGCCGCCACGTGCTGCGCAACTCGCTGCTGCCGACGATCACCGTGATCGCCACCCAGACCGGCTACCTGATCGGCGGCCTGGTCCTGGTTGAGACCCTGTTTCACTACAACGGGATCGGCTCGCTGATCTACAACGCCGCCAACTCAAAGGACTTTCCGATGCTCGAGGCCGGGATACTCGTGATCGGCGCCGTGTACATGATCGCCACCCTGACCGCCGACATCCTGTTCACATTGCTCAACCCGCGGATCCGCTACCGGGGCGTGCAGTGAGCGTCGACATCGTTCCCGTCGAATCGGTCGCCGCGGTCGGCGCGGCCCGGGCCGAGCTGCGCGGCGAGCTGTGGCGGACGCTGATCCGCCGCAAAGCGTTCATCGCCGGCGCGATCATTCTCGGGTTCTGGATCCTGGCGGCCATCTTCGGCAACCTGCTGGTGCCCCACGACCCCCTGTCCCAGAACCTCGATTCCATCAACCAGGCTCCATCGGGCTCGCACTGGTTCGGCACCGATCAGCTGGGCCGCGACGTGTTCTCGCGGGTCATCACCGGAGCGCGGCCGATTCTCATCATCGCCCCGCTGGCGACGCTGCTGGGGACCGTCCTGGGCACCGTCATCGGGCTGGTCATGGGCTACTTCCGCGGCGCCGTCGACGACGTGCTCGGCCGCTTCGTGGAGGCGTTTTTGGCCCTGCCGCTGGTGGTCACCGGCATCCTCGGCATCGTCGCCCTCGGCCCCTCCAACGGCACCCTGATCATCGTGATCGGGATCGTGTTCACGCCGCTGATCGCCCGCACCGTCCGTGCCGCCGTGCTCGGGGAGCGGGATCTGGACTACGTCGCCGCCGCCCGTCTGCGCGGCGAGAGCTCGCTCTACATCATGTTCGTCGAGATCCTGCCCAACGTGTTCGCGCCGATCGTGGTCGAGTTCACGGTCCGGCTGGGCTACGCCGTGTTCACGCTCGTCACCCTGTCGTTTCTCGGCTTCGGTCTGCAGCCGCCCACTCCCAACTGGGGCTACGACATCCAGGCCAACTACGGCTTGCTGGCGGCGGGATACTGGTGGGAGGTGCTGTTCGACGCCCTGGCCATCGCCACCCTGGTGGTCGGGGTCAACATGCTGGCCACCTCGATCGAAGCGACGCTCGACGAAGCATGAGCACGATCTCTACCCGTACGCCCGATGCGGCTTCACCCCAAGCCGGCGACGCCCTGTCGCTTTCTCACGTGGAGATCAGCTACACGGTCCGCCGCAAGCAGCAGCGCGTGGTCCGCGATGTCAGCTTCCACGTCGCCCGCGGCGAGTCATTCGGGCTGGTCGGGGAGTCCGGCTGTGGCAAGTCGACGATCGCGCTCGCCGTGGTCCGCTACCTGGCTCGCAACGGCTACGTCAGCGACGGGACGATCGAGATCGACGGCCGCGACGTGCTGGCGCTCAACCGCGGCGAGCTGCGCAAGCTGCGCTCCGAACGGGTGTCGATGGTCTATCAGGAGCCCGGCCGGGCGCTGAACCCGTCGATCCTGGTCGGGCGTCAGGTGGCAGAGGTCTACGAGATCGCCGGTCTGGGCAGCCAGCCGGCGAAGGAGAAAGCACAGGAGATGCTGACCAAGGTGCGCATCTCGGACCCCAAGGGCGTGATGGGCCGCTATCCCCATCAGCTGTCGGGCGGGATGCTGCAGCGCGTGGTCATCGCCATGGCGCTGGCCTCTGAACCCTCGCTGCTGATCCTCGACGAGCCGACCACCGCCCTCGACGCCACCGTGGAGGCGGAGGTCCTGGACCTGATCCGCGGTCTGCGGGACGAGTTTGACACCTCGCTTCTGTTCATCAGCCACAACCTGGCGGTGATCGCCAAGATGTGCGACCGAGTAGGCGTCCTGTACGCCGGCGAGCTGGTGGAAGAGGGGCCGGCGACCGACGTGTTCAACAACCCCCGCCACCCCTACACGGTCGGCCTGCTGCGCTCGATCCCGCGCCGGGAGACCAGCCACAACGGCGACGGCCGCACTCCTCTGGCCACCATCCCCGGATCGCTGCCGGCCCCCGGGGCGGTGGTGCAAGGCTGCATCTTCGCCGACCGCTGTGGCCTGGCCGATGATCACTGCCGCGCCGATTCTCCGTCCATGTACGAGATCGGCGGCGGACGCGGCGCCCGCTGCCACTACCACGAGCGGGCCCAATCAGTGCCGCTGGGCGCCACCACCGCCCACACCCCGGCGAGCGCCCACCGGGATCGCGCCACCACGTCGCTCGTGCAGATCCGCAACGCCAGCAAGACATTCCACATCGGCGGTCAGAAGGTCCGAGGACTGCACGGAGTCGATCTCGACATCGCCGCGGGCGAGACCGTCGGTCTGGTGGGCGAGTCGGGCAGCGGCAAGACCACCCTGGCCCGGGTCCTGATCGGGCTCGCCTCGCCCGACGAGGGCAGCGAGGTCCGCCTCGACGGCCACGCCGTCGCCGCCCTGGCCCCCAAACGCTCGGCGGCTGATCAGAAGGCGCTGCAGATCGTGTTCCAGAACCCCGACTCGGCACTCAACCGCCGCCACTCGGTACGCAAGCTGATCTCGCGCTCGCTGTCAAAGCTGGGTGGCTACCGCGGCGCCGAGCTGCGCCAGCGGCTGGGGTCGCTGGTGGAGTCGGTCCGGCTTCCCGAGCGCTACCTGACGATGCGCCCCTCGCAGCTCTCGGGCGGACTCAAGCAGCGGGTCGCGATCGCCCGCGCGTTTGCCGGCGATCCGCGGATCGTGGTCTGCGACGAGCCCACCTCGGCGCTCGACGTCTCGGTGCAGGCGGCGATTCTCAACCTGCTGACAAACCTGCAGGAGCGCGAGGACGTCGCCTACCTGTTCATCAGCCACGATCTCGGCGTGGTCCGCTACCTGGCCGACCGGATCGTGGTCCTCTACCTGGGGCGCGTGATGGAGGTCGGGCCGGCCGACAAGGTCTTCGCCGGCCCCCACCACCCCTACACCGAGGCGCTGCTGTCAGCGGTGCCGACGCTGGACGACATCGACCGGCTGCGGATCCGGCTGGAGGGCGAGATCCCCAGCGCGGCTGATCCACCGTCCGGGTGCCCGTTCCACACCCGGTGCCCACGCAAGATCGGCGAGATCTGCGAGACCACCGAGCCGGAACTGCGCGAGGAGGAGGCCGGCCACGGCATCCGCTGCCACATCCCGCGCGAGGAGCTGCGCCGCCTGCAGGCGATTGACGGAGCCACGGCGCCGAGAGGCACAGCCGACCAGATCGGCTGACGCGGCAGCCGCAGCGTGTCTGGGCTGTCGGCGCTCGCCCGGCTTGGACACGTGCCGAGGTTATCCTCCGCCGATGGCGAGGGTGGCGTTCGTGGCGCACTGCCTGCTCAATCAGAATTCGCGCGTCGCCGGCGGCGCCTACTGCCCGGGCGTGGACTCGCCGTTCGTGGCGGAGCTGCGCCAGCGCGGGTGGCGGCTGGTCCAACTGCCCTGCCCCGAGCTCGCGTTCGCGGGCCTGAATCGGTTCTGGGCGGTGCGGGAGCAGTACGACACGATCGCCTTCCGCCGTCACTGCCGGAGGATCGTGAGCGGTGTGGCGGGGGCGATCGCCGCCCACCTGGAGCGTGGCGACGAGGTGATCCTGGTGGGCATCGACGGCAGCCCCACGATGGGCGTGCAGCTGACCAGCTCTGATGGTGCCCGGGGCGGCCGGCCCGACTGGGCGCCGGACGGCAGCGAGCTGGAGGGTGGCCCGGGGATCCTGATCGAGGAGCTGCTCGCCGAGCTGAGCGCCCGGGGACTGGAGCCGCCCCGGGCCACCGGGGTCCGCCACGCCGTTCCCGACCAGCCCCCGACTGCCGAGCGGGCGGCGCTGGCGTCGTTTCTGGACGCGTGATGGAGCTTGACGTCCGGAGCTTCTGCGTCGCCCTGGTCGCCGACGAGCTGATCAACGAAGGCGCGGCCGGATTCGACCTGCTTGGCCTCCTCGATCGCACCGGTTGGGGTGTGATCGCGCTGCCGCCCGGCTGGTATCCCGAGGCGGTGGCGGGGCCGCTCCTGGCCGAGGTGGCCGACCACGTCTACGAGTTCAGCCGCAACGGCTACGCGATCGCCCTGATCGGCCAGCGGGCAGGACTCGAGGCCGCGCTGGCCCGCGTCGGGATCGCCGCCCCGGAACCGATCGATCCGTGCCATCCCGTGCCGCTGGAGGCGGCGCTGGCCGCCGCGGCCGCCGACCGGGCGCCTCACGACGCGGCCGCGGGGCAGCGCGCCCCGTCCGATCAGTAGGCCATCCAGCCGCCGTCGACGAGCAGGTTGGTCCCCGACACATAGAGCGAGTCGTCCGAGGCCAGAAACGCCGCCGCACCGGCCACATCCTGTGGCCGGCCGAGCCGGGAGAACGGCGTGCGGGCGCGGGAGTAGGCCAGGGCCGCGGCGTCGTCCTGCTCGGACGATCCGGTCATGATCTTGCCCGGGGCGACCGCGTTGACCAGGATGCCGTGGCGCCCGTAGTCGACGGCCAGCTGCCGAGTCAGGTTGACCACCCCTCCCTTGCTGGTGGCGTAGGCGACGTGCCCGGGCGGTCCGATCATCCCGTGCTGGGAGGAGATGTTGATCACCCGGCCGCGGACTTCGCCCAGCGGTTCCTGCTCGATCATCTCGGCGATCGCCCGCTTGCAGCACAGGAACACGCCGCGCAGGTTGATGGCCATGATCGCGTCCCAGTCCTCCTCGGTCGTCTCCAGCAGCGGCTTGGACGCCTTTCCCGAGATCCCGGCGTTGTTGACCATCACATCCAGGCGCCCGAATCGCTGCACGGCGCCGGTGACCAGCGCGTCGACGTCGGTCCAGCGCGAGACGTCGGCTTGGACCCGGGCGCAGCGACCGCCGGCCTGGGCGATCACCTCGTCGGTGGCTGGGCCGCCCTCCTTGGGATCCTCGCGCACATCGGAGACGACCACGCTGGCCCCCTCGGCGGCAAGACGGATGGCGATCGCGCGGCCCAGCCCGGAGGACGAGCCGGTCACCACCGCCACCCGGCCGCTCAGACGGCCGTCGCTTGCATCTGTAGGCGTCGCCCCCATGGCAGGATCTGGTGCATGATCATGTCCACGGCGGCGCCCGTCAAACGACGTTGAGCCCGACCGTGATCTCCGGCGGGCAGGTGGTGATGCCCGGCCGGGTGGTGACCGCCGACCTCGTCATCACCGGCGAGACGATCGCCGGACTGGTGGCTCCCGGGCAGGCCACCGGCGATGTCGTGGACGCGGGGGGTTGCTACGTGCTCCCGGGCGGGGTCGACCCCCACGTTCACCTCCTCTCCGACGTTCCCGCCGGCGATCAGGCGCTGCTGGGCGGGACCACCACCGCGCTTTCGTTCACCTGGCCCGAGCCCGGCGAGGCTCCGGCCGCCGCCTTTGAGCGGGCGCGCGACGAGTTGCTGCCGCAGACCAGCCTGGACGTCGGCCTGCACGCCGCCTTGTGGAATCCGGGGGCGGTCACCGCCTCCGCCATCGCCTGCCTGCACGGGCTCGGCGTGTGTGGGCTGAAGCTGTACCTGGCCTACCCGGAGCTGGGGATGATGGCTTCCGATGCCGAGGTCTACAGGGTCATGACGTGGGCGCGCCGGCACCAGCTCGCGGTCCAGGTCCACTGCGAGAACGGCGACCTCATCGCCGCGCTTACCCAGGCGGCGCTCGACGCCGGACGCCCGGGAGTCCGTTCCTTCTTCCAGACCCGGCCGCCGATCTCCGAGGAGGAGGCGGTCCATCGCATGCTCTGCCTGGCCGAGCTCACCGGCGCACCGCTGTATCTGGTGCACCTGTCCACCACCAGAGCCTTTGACCACGTTCGCGCCGCGCGCCGGCGCGGGGTGAAGGTATGGGCCGAAGCGGTCATCTGGGGGCTGATGCTGGACGACTCGGTGGTTGACAGCGAGGACCCCCGCAGGTACATGGCCGCCCCACCCCCGCGCCCGCGCGGGCACGTGGAGTCAACCTGGGAGGCGCTGTGCGACGGGACGCTGAACGCTCTCGGCTCTGACCACCACGAGCGTACCTTCGCTCCGCCCGACGCCCCCGACTTCACCGGGATCCCCTACAGCATCCGCGGGATCCGGGTGCGGCTGCCGATGTTGCTGGGCGAGGGCCTGCGGCGCGGAATCCCCATCGAGCGGATGGCGGCCCTGCTGGCCACCGGCCCGGCTCGCGCCTTCGGTCTGCCCGCCAAGGGGCTGCTCGCCCCGGGCGCCGACGCCGACATCGCCATCTGGGACCCGCAGGGCAGCTGGACGATCGGCGACGATTACCCGGCGTGGGCCGGAATGACCGTTCCCGGGGCAGTGCGCACCGTCCTGCGCCGGGGCGAGCTGATGGTCAGCGACGGCGGGCTCATCCCGGGCCGCTCACCGGGGCGCCACCTGCGGCGCGAGACGGCCGGCAGCTGAGCGCCGGGGCACTGCAGTGAGCTGAGCCCCCGGTCACTGCGGCGAGCTGAGCGCCGGGTCACTGGGGTGGGTACCGCTCCCGCCACCAGCGCGCGATGTCGCTGCGGCGCATGAAGGCCACACCCGGGCTCCGCTGGGCGTGGGCGATGAACTCTCGCAGCGCGGCCGCCCGGCCCGCCTGGCCACTCCAGCGGGCGTGAGCCACGACGGTCATCATCGCCGCGCGGCCCTCGGAGAGCAACTGATCCAGGCCCATCGTCATCGTGTCCAGGAAATCGCGGGGACCGCTGAACCCCGGGGTGGTGACAAAGCGGCTGTCGTTGTAGGTCTTGGAGTAGGGCACCACCAGCCACGGCTTGCCCTGGCAGCGAGCGTAGTAAGGCAGATCGTCGGAGCAGACGTCGCTGTCATAGATAAACCCCCCTTCCTCGACCAGGAGCTCGCGGGTGTTCTCGCTCGGCCAGGAACGGCAGTTCCAGCCCAGTGGCCGCGCCCCCAGCACCCGCTCGTAGCTCTCGATCGCGCGTCGCAGGTGCTGGCGCTCCTCGTCGCGGCTCAGGTGCCAGGCCTCGATCCAGCGCCACCCGTGCCCCATCAGATCGTGGTCGTGCTCGCGCATCCACGCGCCCACGTGCGGATTGAGCTCCAGCGCGATCGCCGAGCCCGACACCGTCACCGGGACGCCGGCCTGGTCGTAGATCCGGGCCAGACGCCATACACCCGCCCGGCTGCCGTACTCGTAGTGACCCTCGGTGCCCGGGTCACGCTGTGGCGGCGGCACGCCGGTCTCGGCATACTCGCCCCAGCCGTCGTTGCGGTCGTCGCCCCACCGGACCGAATACTCGGAGCCCTCCTCGTAGACGAGCACCAGATTGATTACCACCTGGGCGCCGTCCGGCCACTCGAACGCCGGCGGCGTGGGCCCGTAGCCGATCAGGTCGCGGGTGCGCACCGCGGCCGGAATCAGATCGTTGACTTCATCGCTCATGAGCTAACCGCAAGCCGCTTTTGACACTGGCATCTATCGATCACCGCTCCCCACCGACACTGACTGCATAATGACGTACCGGTGACAGTGTCAGCCAATTCCACACTCACCATCGACGCCGACCGCTTCGCCTCGGACCTGGCTGAGCTGAACGCCATCGGGTGGACCGCTGCCACGGGGCTTGAGCGCACCTGTTTCTCAGATGCCCACCGGCAGGCTCGGAAGTGGTTCATCGACCGGGCGCGAGCAGCTGGCCTGCTGACCCGGATCGACTCGGCCGGCAATCACTCAGCGCTCCTGCCCGCCGCGGACCCCTCGGCCCGGACGCTGATGCTCGGCTCGCACCTGGACTCGGTGCCCCGCGGAGGCCGGTTCGACGGAGCCCTCGGCGTGCTCGCTGCACTCGAGGTGCTGAGAACCGTCAAGGACGCCGGCCTGCGACTCCCGTTTACGCTGGAGGCGATCGACCTCACTGACGAGGAAGGGACGTTCACCGGCACTCTGGGCAGCTGGGCGATCGCGGGGCTGCTCACCCGGGAGACGCTGGTCGCTTCGCGCAGCGGCCACCGGCAGCTGCTCGCCGAGCTGGCCCGGGTGGGGCTGACCGAGGAGGGGCTGTTCGCCGCCCGGCGCGATCCGGCGAAGATCGCCGGCTTCTTGGAGTTGCATATCGAGCAGGGGCCGGTGCTCGAGGCGGCCGGCGCGCCGATCGGGATCGTTACCGGGATCCGTGGCAACGCCTCCTTCACGGTGGTGTTCGGCGGTGCCGCCCGCCACGCCGGCACCACCCCGATGGAGCTCCGCCGCGACGCGGGACTGGGCGCGGCGCGACTGGCGCTGGCGTTACACGACACGGTGGTTCGGGACTTCCCCGGGTGTGTCGCCAACGTGGGCGACGTAGTGCTGGGGCCAGGGGCCTTCAACGTGGTGCCCGAGCGAGCCGAGGTCAAGCTCGAGGTCCGGTCACTGGACGAGGCGGAGCTGACCAGGCTCTCCGAGGTGGTCGTCGAGCTGGCTCGGGAGGCGGCCCGGCAGTGGAACCTGGAGGTGGAGGTCGAGCCCGTCGGTCGGTGGAGGCCCGTGCTCACGCACGCGCGAGCGCGAGAGGCGCTGAACGCCGCGGCGGCCGAGCTGGGGCTGCATGCGATCGAGATGCCCTCGGGCGCGGGCCACGACGCCCAGGTTATGGCGGAGATCACCATCGCCGGAATGGTGTTCGTGCCATCGCGTGCGGGGATCAGCCACCACCCCGACGAGTTCAGTGAACTCGCCGATTGCATCGCCGGCGCCAACGTGCTGGTGGGGGCGGCGATGCGGCTTGCCACGACGCTGTGACGGCCCGGGGTCTGACGGCGCCGGGCGAGACACCGGCCCAGGACGGGTGCGATCAGGTCATGTACGCCTGACCGAGGAACGTCTGCTGGATCTGGCCGCCGATCACGCCGTGCACATTGGGCTTGGTGGCGGCCACCAGATTGTCCTCGAAGTACGGGATGATCAGCGGCGTCTCCTTCAGCAGCAGGGTCTGGATCTGACCGGCCACCTTCATCTGCGTACCGATGTCGAGCGCGGCCACGAACTTCTGGTACAGCGCATCCAGCTGCGCGTTCTTGAAGTGGGCCGCGTTCCACACGCCCTTGCTGGTCAGCGTCGCCTGCAGCACCGTGTTGGGCACGCCGCGGCCACCGTAGTCGACGAGGCTCATCTCGCCGTCGAGCCAGTCGGAGTTGCCGAACGTGGCCTTGCCGTAGTAGGCGGTCTGCGTCTCCACCTTCAGGCTGATGTTGATCCCCACCTTCTTGGCTTCCTCGGCGAACGTCTGGGCCAGTTCCGGGATCTCCTGGTACTGCTCGGTGAACATCGTGGCGTTGATCCCGGAGGAATGGCCCGCCGCGCTCATCAGCTGCTTGGCCTTCGTGAGGTCCTGCGCACGCTGCGGCACCGACTTGTCAGTGGAGGCGAAGATCGGCGCGAACGGGCTGTCGTTGCCCAGCACGCCATAGCCCTGAAGCAGCCCCTTGACCATGCCCGGCCGATCGACGCTCAACGCCATCGCCTGACGCACCCGGGCATCGTTGAAGGGCGCCTGGTCACAGCGCATCGACAGCTCGCGATGCAGCGCGGCGTGGATCGAGACGATCTTGTACTGCGGGTTGTGCAGCAGCGCGCTGGCTCCGGCGACGGCCAGGGCGCTGACCATGTCCACCGACCCGCCCTGGAGCGCCAGGATCATCGGCGACTGGCTCTGATAGAAGGTCCACGCGGCCCCACCCAGCTTCGGCTTGGTTCCCCAGTAGTCCGTGTTGGCCACGAAGTTGGCGCCGACGTTCTGGGTGTAGCTCTTGAGCTTGAACGGCCCGGTTCCGATCATCGTCTTTCCCCACTTGGCGAAGTCGGTTCCCTTGGGCACGATGATCGAGTTGTAGTTATCCGATGACACCAGGTAGGGAAAGCTGCCGATCGGCTGCTTGAGGTGAAATGCGACCGTGTAGTCGTCCACCTTCTTGACGCCCTTGGGGTCCAGAACGGCTCCGAACACTGACAGCGCGTTGGCCGCGTTCTTGGGGTCGCTCTGCTGCTGCATGGTGTAGACCACGTCGTCGGCGTTCATCGGCGCCCCGTTGTGGAACTTGACACCCTGACGGATCTTGAACGTCCACACCGATCCGTCCCCGTTGGGCTTCCAGCTGGTGGCCAGTGACGGAATCAGGTGCGGACCGGGATAGCCGGTGTTGTCGATGATCAGGAAGTCGCCGACCTGGGCGAGCAGCGTCAGACCACCCTCGTCGGCGATCGTGATCGGGTTGATGGCCGCGGCCGGCACCTGCTGAGCGACCCGCAGGGTGGCCCCTTTCTTGACGGTGCCTGAGGCGCTTCCGCTCGACGGCGAGGTACTCCCGCCCGTCTTGTTGGCGTTCCCGCAGGCGGCCAGCACCATGCCCATCGTCGTCGCCGACAGGCCGATCACGCTGCCGCGCCGCAGAAAGGCACGGCGACTGATGCGCCCGGCGACGAACTCGTCAATGGTGTCGTTCTCCAGTTCCGTGCTCTCAGCGCGAACCGTGTCGAGCAACTTGTTATCTACTTTCACGTGCGGCTGCCTTTCTAGTCACGCGCCCGACCTCTCGGGCTCCATCGGTGAGCAACGACCTGCACTGGCACTTACGGTTCGCGACCCGCGCGACCCTCTTCTCCTCCTGCGCGGCGCACCTCGGCACGACCACTCGCCGCGGGAAAGACAGTGGCGATAGCCGGGCAACGAAATGACCTCTGCTGGCAGAGAGCGATGCGGCATGCTACCAGATGAATTTGCGCAAACGCGCCGGTTGGCGGGACGAACTCTTGTCTGTTTGCGGGGATTTAGGGCGGGGTTGGCCGCCACCCCCGGAGGCCGCCCCCCGTGCCTACTCGCCTGACA
Source organism: uncultured Solirubrobacterales bacterium (assembly GCA_963757015.1). Taxonomy (GTDB): domain Bacteria; phylum Actinomycetota; class Thermoleophilia; order Solirubrobacterales; family Solirubrobacteraceae; genus Palsa-465. The sequence goes on along the minus strand of CAVWQA010000014.1, from coordinate 64,380 downwards.
TCGGCACCGCGGCGCCGGACCAGCCTGCGCGAGACCGCGCGGCCAGGATCGCCGCCACCGCGACCGCGGGGACTATCACCGCCAGATACGCGGCTCGCGCGCCGCCATGTTCCTCCACCGCGCCGGCCAGCAACGGCATCAAGACCATCGCTGCCGCCCACGCGCCGTTGATCATCCCGAACGCCGAGCCGTCGCGGCCCTGCTTCGAACCTGACGCCAGCGAGTAGGCGATCGTTCCCACTGCCGCCCGGGGCATGGCCGTCAGCAGCAACGCGAAGACCAGGGCCGAGATCTCGCCGCTGGCCAGGGCCGGCAACAAAGCCACCGACAGGATGGCGGTGGCCAGCGCATTGAAGCGCAGTGTGCGTGCCCGCTCGCCCAGCCGGAGGACGGCGGCGCTGACCGCGATGTAGCAGAGCGAAGCCGCCGAGAAGGCCAGCCCGATGCGAGCGCTGGAGACGCCGTCGTGATGAAGGCCACTCGAGATCAAGAGCTGGCTGACCCCGGACACCGCGCCCGAGACCATCAGAGCTCCGGCCGCCGCGCCGACCCCGGGGTGACGAGCCTGTCGCGCCAGCGACCGCAGCCAGGGCAGGCCGCTCTGCGCCTGGCCGCCCTGCGGCTGGCCGCCCTGGGGCTGGCCGCCCTGGGCCTGGCCGGTCACGGGCTCATCGCCGCGCCGCTCGCTGTCGTCGGGACGATCCTCATGCCCGTCGGTGCCCAGCTCGCGACCAACGGCTAGCCGCTCGCCGCCTCCATGATCCGTCCGGTCACCGATCGCCAGGCGCGCGAGGACCACACCGGCCACCGCCGCGATGACCAGGAAGGGGACGCCGACGCCGGTCGCCTGAGCGAGGATCCCGCCAACTGCCGGACCGACCATGATCCCGACCGACGAGCAGGTCACCGATGGTCCGAGGCTCTCGCCGCGGCCGCCGTCGAAATCGGCCAGCCATGCCATCCCCGTCGTCCAGATGACACCGAAAGCGATGCCGAACAGGATCCGGCCGAGCAGGAGCGCGGGCAGCGACGGCGCCGCCTGCGTCAGGCAGGACAGACACAGCAGAGCCCCCGCGCACAACGTCACCCGCCGAGCGCCGAAGTGATCGGCGACCAATCCAGCCGGCACCGACACAGCGAGCGTGGCTAGACCTGGCAGCGCGAGCAAGAGCGCGGTCTGGGCGGGCGAGAGCGCGTAGCGGCCGGCTAGCAGCGGCAACAGTGGCACGATCGCGGCCTGAGCTACGCCGGCCACGAAGAACAGCGCGTAAACCAGCCACAGGACCTGTCGCGGGCGCAGCCGGAGGCGAACGCCGAACGGGATCGAGGACGGGGAAAGCATCGTTATTCACACTACGATTCGTTCCGTGTGTTGTAACGTGATCATTTCCGCCCATAATGATCGATTCACTAGATCAAAGTTCTATTGACCTCCGCGCGCTGCGGGCGTTGGTGACGGTCGCCGACCACGGCTCGTTCCGCGCCGCGGCCAAGGCGCTGGGTTATACCCAGTCGGCGATATCGCACCAGATCGCGACGCTCGAGCGGGCGCTGCAGGCGACGGTGTTCACCCGCCCGGGCGGCCGTGGCGCGGTCGCGCTGACGGCGGCCGGTGACGCCGCCTACCGCCGGGCGCGCCGGATCCTCGGCGAGATCGACACGCTCGGGGCCGACGTGGCTGCGATCGAGCGCGGCGAGCGCCCCGCGTTGCGGATCGGCGCCTCTCAGACCGCCGCCAGCGAGCTGCTGCCAAGTGCGCTGCGCACCCTGCGCGAGAACCGGCCCGACGTGGAGGTCGTGCTGGCCGAGATCGAGGACAACGCGCGCGCCTTTGACCGGCTCGCCGGCGGTCAGCTCGACCTGGCCTTCATAGTCAACCCCGAGCCCGACGAGCGGATCCAGGCGATCCCGCTGTTCGAGGACCGTTGGGTGATCCTCACCCGCCGCGACAGCGAGCTCGCCTCCGCGCCGGCGCCGTCGTTTGACCTCCTCGACGGTGCCGACGTGGTGGCGTGGCGCCGGCGCTGGCGCACGCAGGTGCTGCTCGAGCAGGCGTGGCGCAAACGCGGGATCAGCCCGCGGGTCGTGTACCGCACAGATGACAACCTCGCCCTGCAGCGACTGGTTGCGGCCGGTTACGGCCACGCCTGCCTGGACCGGCTCAGCGCCAGTGGCGCCGTCGAACCGTCGCTGACCTGGATCGCCCCCGAGGAGATCCTGATCCCGCGCACGGTGGCGCTGTGCCTGCCGCGCCGTCGCGACCCGAGCACCTCGGCGCTGATGCTCGTCGATTCGGTGCGCGCCCAGCTCGGGGCCTGAGCTTCCGTGCGCGCCCAGCTCGGGGGCCTGAGCTTCCGTGCGCGCCCAGCTCGGGGCCTGAGCTTGACAGCCGAACCCGGGTGTGGCAGAACGCCCGCCAATGATCGGCGCGGAGATGACCGCTGAGGGGGGCTCGCACGCGGAGGCGACGATCGAGATGCGCGCCAGCGTGCTCCGTGAGCCCGGCCGCCCGGTGAGCACCGAGCGCGTGCTGCTCGAGCCGCCGCGTCGCGGCGAGGTTCTCGTGCGAGTCGCGGCAGCCGGCGTGTGCCACTCCGACGTGCACCTTGCCGATGGCAAGCTCGGCGCCGGTCGCTGGCCGGTCGTGCTCGGCCACGAGGGCGCGGGCGTGGTCCAGGCGGTCGGCGAAGACGTGACCGAAGTCGCCGTCGGTGACCACGTCGTGTTCTGCCTGGTCGCCTCGTGTGGACGGTGCGGGGCCTGCCGTTCGGGCCGCCGCACGCTCTGCACCGAAGCGGCCGCGAACGCCATCGCGGGCACGCTTGCCGACGGCAGTTCGCGCCTGCGCGCCGTCGACGGGACCGTGCTTCAGCACGGGCTGACCGTGGCCTGCTTCGCCGACTACGCGGTCGTCTCAGCGGCCGGGGTGATCCCGATTGCGCGCGACATCCCCCTGTGGCAATCGGCGCTGCTCGGCTGCGGAGTGCTGACCGGCTTCGGAGCTGTCACCAACGCCGCTCGCGTTCGCATCGGCCAGCGCGTGTGCGTGATCGGCTGTGGCGGGGTCGGCCTGCAGGTGATCGCCGCCGTGCGGCTCGCGGGCGCTGCCACGATCGTCGCGATCGATCGTGGCGCGGACAAGCTCGAGCACGCGCTGCGCCGGGGCGCCACGCACGCGATCGAGGCCAGCGAGGCGGATGTGGGCGCCGAGGTGCGGCGGCTGACCGGCGGCGGGGTCGATCTCTCGTTTGAGGTGGTAGGTTCCGCGACCACTATGCGCACCGCCTGGGATGCCCTTGCGCCGGGCGGGACCGCCGTTGTCATCGGCCTGGCTCCGGCCGGCGTGCTGGTGTCGCTGCCGGCGAACGAGTTCTTGTCAGAGAAGCGGATCATGGGCAGCTACTACGGGTCCGGCGACCCGGCCCAGGCCGTGCCCGGGCTCGTCGATCTCGTTCGCGCCGGCCGGCTTGATCTCGGCGACGTGGTCTCGGACCTGATCTCGCTGGACGAGGTGGAGGCCGCATTCGAACGCCTGCGACACGGCGTGGGCGATCGCTCGGTCGTGATCCTCGACCCGGCCCTGGCCGGCGTCTCCACGGGGAGCGGTGCATGAGCCGGTTTGCGTCCGACTACGAGGGGGAGCGCGACGCGTGAGCCGGTTTGCGTCCGACTACGAGGGGGAGCGCGACGCGTGAGCCGGTTTGCGTCCGACTACGAGGGGGAGCGCGACGCGTGAGCCGGTTTGCGTCCGACTACGATGGGCGCATCGGCGAGGGCTGGAGCGGCGTTGACCCCGATGGCGCCCACGTCAACGTCGTGCTGGCCGAGCGCGGCAGCCCGACGGCCGCGGCACTGCTGGGGACATTCACTTCCCCCGCTCCGGGACACGCCCCGATCTTGGTCGTGGTTGGCAAGACCAAGGCTGACTACGAGCCTGTGTGGCCGCCGACGATCATGATCAACAAGGCCACCGCCCTCGAGCCACGCCACCAGACGATCACCTGGGGCGCCGCTCAGCTCGGAATCGCGCAGGGCGTGCTGGACGCGGTCGCCGAGGAACTGATCCCCTGCAGCGGCGACCTCCTGGTGTTCGTGGCGATCTACATCGAGCCCGGCGCCGAGGACGAGACCAAGGTGCGGATCGCCAGCCGTGCCGCGACCTTGAAGGGAATTGGCGTCGCGGTCCAGGGCCGCGACCCAGAGGCGGCACGGGCGCTGGTGGAGGGCCGCAACTCGGTCGCCAGCCCGTTCTACGGCGGCCAATAGTTGTGAAGATCACCGAGATCCGGTTGCAGCGGCTGCGCCTGCCCCTGGACCCGTGGTTTCACGCCGCTTGGGACCCGGTTCCCCGCCAGCGCTTCGATGCCACGATCGTGGGCGTGGAGACGGACGAAGGCGTGACCGGAATCGGCAGCGGCGACACGATGGGCGGCTTCGAGGAGTTCGAGCACCTGTTCGTGGGCCGCGACCCGCTCGCGCTCGGTATTCACGCCCGGACCCTCGAGACGATCTCCTTCCACGCCGGCCGCTACTGGCCCTTGGAGGCGGCGCTGTGGGACCTGTTCGGCCGCGTTCACGGGGTGTCGGTGGCGGCGCTGCTCGGGGGCGCCGCTGACCGGCTGCCGGCCTACGCCTCCCTGGGCGAGTTGCGAACGCCGGCCCAGCGGGCCCAGGACGCCGTGGCGCTGGTCCAACAGGGGTTCAAGGCGGTCAAGGTGAGGATCAAGCGCCGGAGGTTGTCTGAGGGAATCGAGGTCGTGGCCGCGATCCGGGACGCGGTCGGGGATGCGCTGGCGATCCTCGTCGATCTCAACCAGTGGTGGCGGACGCCCGGCGACATCGATCGTGGTCTGGGTCCGGCCGATGCGCGGTGGGTGGTGGAGCAGCTTGCCGAGCACGACGTGCTGTGGGTCGAGGAGCCGCTGGCCGGCGGCGACCTCGAGGGGATGCGGATGCTGCGCTCGGGCCCAGGGCCGCGGATCGCGGGCGGCGAGATGGCCCGCACGTTCGACGAGCTGTGGTCGGCCCTGGAGCACGACGCGCTCGACGTCTACCAACCCGATGCGGTGCTCGCGCTTGGGATCTCCGGCGCCCGCACCCTGGCCGAGCTGGTGCTGCGGCGCAACCGCTGGTTCACGCCCCATACGTGGACGAACGGGATCGGCCTGCTCGCCAACCTGCACGTCTGCTGCGGCGTCGGCGGCGGCCCGCTGATCGAGTTCCCCTACGACCCGCCCGGATGGACGCCCGAACGGCGCGACTTCATGCTGGCCTCGCCACTGCACATCGATTCCGACGGATGCCTGGCTCTGCCCGCGGCTCCCGGGCTCGGGATCACGCTGGACGAGGAGGCGGTGGCCCACTATGCCCTCTGACCGCCCTCGCGTTGCCTTCGTCGGCCTGGGCCACATGGGCTCGCACATGTGCCGCCACGTATGCGCGGCGGGATTTGAGGTGAGCGCCTTCGACCTCGTGGCTGACGCTGTGGCGCGAGCTCACGAGCACGGGGCCCGCTCGGCATCGTCTCTGTCCGATTGCCTGGAGGGGGCGGAGGTGTTGATCACCAGTCTGCCCGGGCCTCCTCAAGTCGATGCCGTGTTGACCGAAGCGCTGGGGCTGCTCGCTCCCGGGTCGCTCGTCATCGAGATGAGCACGAGCTCGCTGGAGGTGGGGCGCCGCGCCCAGGACCTGGCTCGCTCGCGGGGGATCGACCTCCTGGACTCGCCGGTCTCCGGGCAGACGATCGGCGCCGAGGCCGGCACGCTGTCGATCTACGTCGGCGGCACCCCCGAGGGGTTCTCGCGCGCCCTCCCCCTGCTGGAGGCGATCGGGGATCCAAAGCGTATCTTCCACGTCGGTCCGGACGGCAGCGGCTACACGGTCAAGCTGATGTTGAACATGCTGTGGTACGTCCAGCTGGTCGCCGTCACCGAGGCACTGGTTGTCGGGGTCAAGGCGGGCGTCGAACTCGACAAGCTCCATCAGTCGCTGGTCAACTCCCCCGCCAACTCCGTGGTGATCGAGCGCGACGTGCGGATGGTGCTCGACGACGGCGACTACGACGAGGGCTTCCTGATGTCGCTGGTGACCAAGGACCTGGGCTTGGCCGTCGACCTGGCCCGCGACGTCGGGGTGCCGGTGGAGCTGGGCGCGCTGGTGGAGCAGGTGCAACGGCGGGCCCGGGCGGTTTACGGTGACGCCGCCCCGGAGATGAGCGCCGTGCGGCTGTACGAAGACGCTGCTGGGGTTCAATTAAGGCTGTCGAAGGGGGAGTAACCGGCCCTTGGAACGCCTCCTCCACGTATGGAGCGTTCAGGTTCCAAAGGACATCATGATCGCACGTCTCGCGGCCCGGCAGTACGGCCACGTCACCCGTGCCCAACTCCTACGCCTCGGGCTCACCCGCAACGAGATCGAAAAGCGGCTGATGAATGGCCGGCTGATCGCGGTCTTCACAGAAATGTCTACGCCGTCGGGCACCCGCGCCCCGAGGCCGTCGCCCGCGCCGCCGCCGCGGTGCTCGCCTGTGGTCCCGACGCGGTCCTCAGCCACTTCTCGGCGGCCGCCCTGTGGGGCTTCATCCAGCGCTGGCCGGCACCGCCCGAGCTCACCGTCCCCGCCCGGCGCCGCCCGGCTGGGGTCCGCGTCCACGTCCACCCCGCCCTCGAAAGCCAGGACATCCGCCGACACCGGGGCATCCGGGTAACGAGCCCAGCCCGGACGTTGCTCGACATAGCCCCACGACTGAGCGAGATCGCATTGGCGCGAGCGGGCAACGAGGCGCGGCTGACCAGCGGGCTGCGCCCGGCGCACCTCGAAGAGGTGCTCAGGCGCTACCCCCACCACCCGGGCGCCCGCCTCCTGAGACCGTTTCTCGAGCACCCGACGGGACCCACGCGCTCGGAGTTCGAGGACCGATTCGTGGCGTTCGCCCGTGAATACGGGCTCCCGACTCCGCTCGTCAACACCCGCGTCTGCGGCTTCCTTGTCGACGCGTACTTCCCCACCGAGCGTGTGATCGTCGAGCTCGACGGATGGGACTTCCACCAGAGCCGCCGCTCCTTCGAGGACGACCGTGATCGCGACGCCACCACCCTTGCGGCCGGGATCCCGACGGTCCGGATCACGTGGGAGCGACTGACCGGCTCGCCCGACCGCGAAGCCGCCCGGCTGCGGGCGATCCTGCGCCAGCGTCGTGCGCGCTAGCCTCGGTCGGCAGGCTCCCGACGTGGCGGGCGGCGCGGCCAGCAGCGAGGGATGGCGATCAGGCACGGCCTCAGCCCGGGATCTCGGGCGTCAGCATGCCGGCCAGCAGCCAGGGATGGCGATGAGCATGGCCTCAGCCCGGATTCTCGGGCGTCAGCATGCCGGCCAGCCGCCAGGGATGGCGATCAGGCACGGCCTCAGCCCGGGATCTCGGGGGTCAGGACGGCGGCCAGCTGCTCGAGCTCGGGCCCCAGCGAGCGCCGCGCGGCGACCGGCGGAACCGCCGCGATGATGCTGGCCTGCAATCCGGCCAGGGCAGGCGGCACGGCCCGCCCCGGGCGGGCCAGCGCCTGTCCCGCCAGCGCCGCCAGGCAGGTGAGCGAACCGATCAAGAAGCCGCGGACGCGTTCGAACCGGTTCCAGGCGAAGAACACCGGGGCCGGAACGTCGGTCTGGCCGAATCCCGAGAGCGGCAGCAGCGAGGGCACGGCCGCCGCGCGGGCCTCCTCGGCGTATCCGCCCGCGACCATCTGCATGGTGCCGAGCGCCAGCGAGTCAAGCCCCGGGAGCGCCAGCGGACTGGTCTGCAGGCGCTGCACCTGGTGCTGGGCGAGCTGGGCGAAGTCGGCCAGCGCGAACGTCAGCGCGTCGATGCAGGCCGGCGCCGCCCCGTTGTGAAAGCCGCCGTTTGAGACCACGTCGCCGAGATCGTCGTCGGCGCCTTCAGGGAACATGAACACGGGGTTGTCGCTGACCGCGGGCAGCGCGATCTCGGCCGCTTCGCGCGCCGCCGCCAGAACCCGGTAGGCGTTGCCGAGCACGCGGGGAATGATCCGAAACGAGACTGGCGGCTGTGGGTGCTCGACGCCGGCGAGCGTGTCCGCGCCCGTCAGCGCGGAGCGGATCGCGGCCAGCGCCCGGGACTGAGCCGGATCCCCCCACAGCGCGTCGAGCCGGCGATCGTAGGTCCCCGGCGCGACGCCCAGCGCGGCGGCCGCCAGACACATCACCGCACTGACGACATCGATCGTCGGCTCGGCGCTCAGCGCCGCGTCGGCGAGCAGCGCCGGCGCGCACGGTGAGCCGTTGATCAGCGCCATCCCCTCCTTCATCCCCAGCTCGACCTCCCGGCCCACGTCGTCGAACAGCCATCCCAGCGCCTGGATCTCCCCCGCCCCGCCGTTGCCGTAGCGCGGCACCGGCGGCAGCGCACGGCCGTCGAGTCGCTCCGTGACCGCCCGCACCAGCTCGGCGCTGACGGCGGCGTGGCCCTCGACGAAGTTGGCCAGCCGCGCGAACGCGATCCCGCGCACCACCCGCCGCGGGAGCGGCTCGCCGAACGAGGTGCCGCTGTGCAGCCCGCGCGCGTAGTCGCGCTGCTCCTCGGCGCTCAGAACCCGGTCAGAGCCCTCGCCGGCGTGGACGTTGACGCCGTAGAGCTTGCGCTCGGGGTGGGCGGCCACGAAGGCCAGGAACTGCTCGCGGCGCCGAGCCACCCCCTCCAGCGCCCGCGGGTCCACGACCACGTCCTCCCCCTCCCAGGCCACCCGTCTGAACGTCTCGATATCGATGTCGGCGCGCCGCGCCAGAGTGACCGTCATCGGCGCGCGACCACCGCCGCCGAGGCACACGTGGCCAGCGCCAGTGGCAGGTCTCGCTCGGCGACCGCGGCCAGCTCGGGGTGATCGAGGTCGATCTCGATCGACGGGGGCGCTCCCTCGAGCCCCAGGCTCGCGCGCCCGTTGGCGACCGTGTGTGCCCACAGGTCGCCACCGGCGGCCTCGAGCAGCGCGTAGCGGGTCTCGCGCTCGCGGCGGGCCAGCGTCTCCATCTCGCGCAGCTCCTCGAAGGGGTCGATCCGCACTTGCGAGTCGGTCCCGATGGCCAGCCGGACCCCGGCATCGCGGTAGCGCAGCGCCGGCACGTGGCCGTCGCCCAGGTTTCCCTCGGTTGTGGGGCAGGTGACCACCAGCGAGTTGCTCTCGGCGAGCAGCTCGATGTCGCCCTCGGTCACGTGGATCGCGTGCACGACGCTGGTGCGCGGGCCCAAAAATCCGGTCCGGTGCAGCAGCTCGATCGGGGAGCAGCCGTGCTCTGCGTCGCACTCGGCCAGCTCGCGCACCTGCTCGCAGGCGTGCACGTGGCGGACCAGCCCCTCGCGCTCGGCGTAGACAGCGATCGCCTCGATCCAGTCGGCGGGTACGGCGCGGACGCTGTGCACGGCGATCCCCACCCCGACGCCGGCGCGGCCCGCGGCCCACTCCCGCAGCCGATCCACGCGCTCCAGAAACACAGCCACCTCCGGGTCGCAGAAGCGCAGCTGCCCGGGATCGGGGGGGCGCCCGGCGCCGCCGCGGTTATAGGCGGCCGGCAGCAGGACGATCTCCAGCCCGCACGCCACCGCCGCCTCGGCGAGCGCGATGGCCATCGCGTTGGGCTCGTCATACGGCGTCCCGTCGGGCCGATGCACGACGTAGTGAAACTCGCCCACGGCGCCGTATCCGGCGGCCGCCATCTGCGCGTAGACGCGCTCTCCCACCGCCCGCATGGAATCGGGGTCGTGGCTGCCGGCCAGGCGGTACATCTCCGTCCGCCAGCTCCAGAAGTCGTCTCCGGGGTGCGAGCGCTCGGCGACCCCGCGCAGGTCGAGCTGGAAGGCATGGCTGTGCGCGTTGACCATCGCGAGAATGGGAACGATTCTCATTCTCGCCGCCCGGCGCGAATGCGGCTGCGGGCGTCGTCGCGAACGTACACCGGCTCGCCGGCGATAAACGCGGCCAGCACCGGGTTGTGCCCGAAGCGATAGGCGATCTGCTCCACGGGCCCGTCGAGCAGCAGCAGGTCGGCCCGCTTTCCGACCTCGATCGAGCCGCGGTCGTGCTCCAGCCCCAACGTCCAGGCCGCGTTCAGCGTGGCCGCGGCCAGCGTCTCGCGGGCGCTGAACCCATACAGCCGCACGGCTAGGCCGATCACCACCGGCAGCGAGAACACGGGCGCGGTGCCCGGGTTGCCGTCGGTGGCCAGCACCACGATCGCGCCGGCATCGAGCAGCCGCCGCCCCGGCGCACGGTGCTCGGCGCCGAGGAACTCGGCCGCCGGCAGCAGCACCGCGGCGCACTCCGACGCCGCCAGGGGCTCGATGTCGTGTTCATGCAGCGTCGACAGGTGGTCGACCGAGCGCGCCCCCGCCGCCAGCGCCACCGGCACCGAGCGCAGCCCTCCGAACTGCTCGACGTGGGCGCGCAGGGCCAGCCCCGTGTCGGCAGCGAGCACGCCCATTCGCGTCAGGTGCTCGTTGGAGAAGGCGATCGATTCGACGAAGATGTCCAGCGCGGTCACGCTCCCCGGTCGGACGACCTCGGGCAGCATCGCCTCGACCTCGTCCATCCACTCGTCGGCCGAGAACAGCGGCGGGACCGAGTGGGCCAGCAGGGCGGTCGAGGTCGTGGTCTGGGGTAAGCGCTCGCCGAGCGAGCGCGCGAGCGCCAGCGCCCGGAGCTCCCCCTCACGCGACAGGCCGTAGCCCGACTTGCACTCGAAGGTGGTTGTTCCCCAGGCCAGCATCTCGTTCGCCAGCCCGACTGCCTGCGCCAGCACCTCCTCGTCGGTGGCCTCCCGCAGCGCGCGGGCGCTGGCGGCGATCCCGCCACCCTCGCGAGCGATCTGCTCGTAGGCGACGCCGCCGATCTTCTGCTCGTACTCGCGCGCGCGCCAACCCACGAACGGCAGGTGGGTGTGGCAGTCGACGAATCCCGGGATCACCGAGCACCCGGTGGCGTCGACCTGCAGCGCGGCGTCCGGGTCGGGCTCGAGCCCGGCGATCACGCCGCCGGCAAGCGTCACACCTCCGGGTTTGAGCATCTGCCCCGACGCGGCCTGGCCGCGCAAACAAGGACGTCCGTCGCGATCGGGGCGCAGGATCTGCTCGGCGCCGCTGAGCGAGACCGAGCCGGTGCTCACCGAACGTCTGGCTCTGGATCGAGCATCGGCATCCGGATCCCGTGGGCGCGCGCCGCATACAGGGCCTCGGGATAGCCGGCGTCGGCGTGGCGCACCACGCCCAGCCCGGGATCGGCCGTCAAGACCCGCCGGATGCGCTCCCCACCCTCGCCCGTCCCGTCGGCGACCACCACCTGACCGGCATGAATCGACTTGCCCATCCCGACCCCGCCGCCGTGGTGGATCGAGACCCAGCTCGCGCCACAGGCGGTCATCAGCATCGCGTTGAGCAGCGGCCAGTCGGCGACCGCGTCCGAGCCGTCGCGCATGGCCTCGGTCTCGCGCTCGGGCGAGGCCACCGAGCCGGCGTCGAGGTGGTCGCGGCCGATCACGATCGGGCCCTTGAGCTCTCCGCTGGCCACCATCTCGTTGAACCGCACCCCGGCCCGATCGCGCTCGCCGTAGCCCAGCCAGCAGATTCGCGCCGGCAACCCCTGGAAATGAACCCGCTCGCCGGCCAGCGAGATCCAGCGGGCGATGTGTTCCTGGTCGCCGAACAGATCGAGGATCGCCTGGTCGGTGGCGTGGATGTCAGCCGGATCGCCGGACAGCGCGACCCACCGGAACGGGCCCTTGCCCTCGCAGAACAGCGGCCGGATGTAGGCGGGCACGAATCCCGGATACGAGAAGGCCTCGGCGTCGCCGTACTCGGAGGCCAGGCCTCGCAGCGCGTTGCCGTAGTCAAACGCCTCGGCGCCCGCCTGCTGCAGGGCGCGAATGGCCCCGACGTGGGCGACCGCGCTCTCGCCCACCCGACGCAGGTACTCGTCGGGGTCGGTGTGCCGCAGAGCCTCGGCTTGCTCGACGGTCAGCCCGGCCGGGACGTATCCGTTCAACGGGTCGTGGGCGCTCGTCTGATCGGTGACCACGTCGACCTCGACGCCGCGGCGCACGAGCTCGGGCAGCACCTCGGCGGCGTTGCCGGCGAGCCCGATCGAGAGACCGTCCCCCTGCGCCCGGGCCTCGCCCAGACGCGTCAGGGCATCGTCGAGGTCGGCGGCGCGCTGATCCAGATAGCCGGTCTCGATCCGGCGCTCGATCCGGTGTAGGTCGACCTCGACACACAGCGCCGCGCCGCCGAGCATGGTGATGGCAAGCGGCTGGGCACCCCCCATCCCCCCGAGCCCGGCGGTGACGACCAGCCGACCTTCGAGCGTGCCCTCAAAGCGCTTGCGAGCCGCGGCCGCAAACGTCTCGTAGGTCCCCTGCAGGATCCCCTGGCTCCCGATGTAGATCCACGAGCCCGCGGTCATCTGGCCGTACATCATCAGCCCCGCGGCGTCGAGCTCGCGAAACCTCTCCCAGGTCGCCCACTGGGGGACCAGGTTGGAGTTGGCGATCAGCACCCGCGGCGCGTCGGCGTGGGTCTCGAACACCGCGACCGGCTTGCCCGACTGGACCAGCAGCGTCTCCTCGCCGCCCAGACTCTGGAGCTCGCGCTCGATCGTGTGATAGCTGGACCAGTTGCGCGCCGCCTTGCCGATCCCCCCATATACGACCAGCTCCTGGGGTCGCTCGGCGACGTCGGGGTGCAGGTTGTTGTGCAGCATCCGCAGCGCCGCCTCCTGCTGCCAGCCGCGGCAGCGGATGTCGTCGCTCGGGTCCGCTCGCATCGCAGCGGCACGCTACCGCAGCCCGGTCGCGGCCGGCGGGTCCACCCCTAGCGGGTGGGGTCTCCTACCCGGGTCGCAGTCTGATTGAAGCCCGTGGCCCGATGTAATGACGGCCCGTGGCGCCTACGGTTGCCGCTATGCCAAACACAGCCATCGAGGTCTCAGAGCTTTACAAGTCCTACCGGAGTCTGCCGGTGCTCGAGGGGGTGTCGTTCGCGGTCGCCGTGGGCGAGATCTTCGGGATCGCCGGGCGCAACGGCGCGGGCAAGACCACGACCGTAGAGATTCTGCAAGGCCTCCGCAGCCGCGACCGGGGCCGCGTGCAGGTGCTGGGGCTGGACCCCGGCCGCGATCGCAAGCGGCTGCGTCCGCTGGTGGGGGCGCAGCTTCAGACTTCGGCACTGCCCGAGCGTCTCCGGGTCGGGGAGGCGCTGAGGCTGTTCTCCCGGCTGGCCGGCGACCGCGTTTCCTGGCGTCAGCTCGCGGACGCCTGGCGTCTGAAGCCGCTGTTGAAGCGGTCGTTTGGGCACCTTTCGGGCGGGCAGCGCCAGCGGCTGTTGATCGCTCTGGCCATGATCAACTCACCCCGGCTGCTGTTCTTGGACGAGCTCACCCAGGGGCTTGATCCGGTGGCGCGGCGCGAGACCTGGAAGCTGATCGAGCAGGCCCGCGACCAGGGCACGACGGTCGTCCTCGTCACCCATGACATGGAGGAAGCCGAGCAGCTTTGCGATCGCGTCGCCATCTTGCACGACGGCCGGCTTCTCAGCTGCGGGGCGCCCGCTCAGCTGGCCACGGCAACGGGAACCGTCCGCCTGCGGTTCTCGTCCCCGACCGCCGCCGCGCTCACGGGGCTCGCGCGCGTCCCGGGCGTGGCCCAGATCGGGTTTGACGGCGCCACCGCCGACATTACGACCGACCCGGCAGCGGTGGTGCGCGTCGCCTCTGAGCTCGCCCGCCGCGACCTGGCTCCATCTGATTTCACGGTCATCCGGCCATCGCTGGAGGAAGCCGTCGTATCGCTACTGAAGGGAGAGGACACATGAGTTCGCTGCTGGCGCTGACCACCACCGAGCTGCGTCTGCTGATCCGCGACTGGACGGTGCTCGTGTTCGCGTTCATCTTCCCGCCGCTGGTGATGCTGATCCTGGCCGGAGTGTTCGGCACCCAGGCCACCGTCGGTTTTGGCTGGCAGAACCCCGAGCACTACTACGTCGCCGCCTCACTCGGCGTGCCCGTGATCGCACTGGGGCTGCTGGGCCTCCCCGTGACGCTGGCCTCCTATCGGGAGCGGGGTGTGCTGCGCCGACTCGAGGCGTTCGGGGTGACCACCGCCAACATCGTCGCCGCGCAGGCGATCGTCACCGCCGCCCTGGTCGTGATCGGCGCCGCCGCGGTGCTCGCGCTGGCCGCACCGACCTACGGCATCCCGCGCGTCGCCCATCCGGGGCTGGCGCTGGTCGGTCTGGCCGGCGCCACGGTGACGCTCGTGCTGGTGGGGATCGCCATCGGCCTCGCCGTCCCCAGCGCCCGCGCGGCCCAGGCGATCGGCCTGCTGGCCTTCTTCCCGCTCTACCTGCTGGGCGGCGGCGGCCCGCCCAAGGGAGCCATGACCGGCGTCATGCACACGATCAGCAACGCGCTCCCCTCCCCGATACCAGCGATCAGCGACCCGTGGCTGGGCCTTCCCGGCCAAGGCACGCAGCTGGCCGTGTTGGCCGGCTGGTCAGCCGCGGCGCTGACCGCGATCTACTGGCTCACCCGCCGCCGGCGTGCCAGGAGCGGGGAGACCGGGGACTCGGCGAGTACCGGAGCTGGGGTGGACCTCGTCGCTTCCTACCTATAGGGAAGCCGAGTGCCGATCCCGCGCTCGCGCGCCTGGGCCAGCAACGTCTCCCCGAGGGCGATGTCGGTGATCGACAGGCCGCGGTGCCAGAGCAGGATCGTCTCGTCGGGGCGCTCGCGGCCGGGACGCTGGCCGCACACGATCTGGCCGAGTTCGGCGTACAGGTTGTGCTCGGACAGGCGGCCGGAGTCGACGTGGGCGCGCAACGCCCCGAGCGGCCCCGCCTGCGCCTGGCCCCAATCGTCGACGACGATCTTGTCCATGATGTCGGTCAAGTCGAGCTCCACTGCGCTGACGGTCCCGTAGGGCACCACGAGCGCGCCCCGGGCGATCCACTCCGTGGCCAGCAGCGGCTGGGGCTCAGTCAAGCGCGAGGCTTCGACGACCACGTCGGCACCGCGGACGCACTCCTCCCAGCTGGCCACCGCGTGCACGTCGCGCCCCAGCTCGGCGCTGCACCGCTGCGCGAACCGCTCTCGGCTCTCGGGGCGGCGCGAGTGAACGCGGATCTGGTCGAGCTCTGGAAGGACGTGGCACAGCAGGCGGACGTTCCAGTAGGAGGTGGCGCGCGCGCCGATGTGGCCGAGCGTGCGTGAGTCCGCGCGGGCCAGCTGCTCGGCGCCGATCGCGGTCACCGCCCCGGTCCGCATCTCGGTGATCGCGGTCGCGTCGATGATCGCCACCGGAATCCCGGTGCCGGGATCCAACAGCAGCAGCAGCGCCAGCTCGGAAGGCAACCCGAGGCGATGGTTGTCGACGAAGTCACCGACGACCTTGACGCCGGCATGCGCGGTGCTGACTCCCCGCAGGATGTTGAAATGGCCCTCGGCGCGCCCCGGGAACAGGTGCGTTCGCGGCTCGATCACCGTCTCGCCGCGCCCTTGGGCGGCGAGCACGCCGCGGACCGAGGCCAGGATCTCGTCGTCACCGAGCGCCAGGGCGTCGACGTCAGGGCCGCTCAGATACAGAACCTCGAGCTCGGTCAAGCCAGCGCTTCCCGCACGCGGGCCATCAGGGCGCCGCTGGCCAGGGCCTCGCGCGCGATCAGCTCGACCTCCACTCCCAGCGGCCGGTCGTCGGACAGCGGCGCCACCAGCTCTCGCACGCAGCGCTGCGCCACCTCGGTGCCGCGCCCCAAGCGCGCCGGCGCCGCGAGATCGACCGCCTGGGCCGCGATCACCAGCTCAAGAGCGACGAGTAGCCGCAGCCGCTGCACCTGTTCGCGCACGCGCAGGGCCGCCTGGGTGGCGCCGGTCACGTCATCCTCGACGCTGTCGGCGCCGATCGCGGTGACGATCGCGAGCGGCGCCGCCAAATGGCGGATCTCGAGCGTCAGCGCCTGGGCGGTCTTGAGCAACGGCGCCATCCCGGACTGCATCACACCTCCACCGACCAGATTCCCAGGCAGCCCGCTCAGCCACTCGGTTCGCAGCCTGGCCGGACGCTCCCCGAGCGTCGCCGCCACCTGAGCGACCGCGATCGCGGTGGCGTCGAGTGCGAGCGCCAACGCCGGGACGTGGAAGTTGCCGGTCGAGACGATCTGATCCTCATCCGCCAGCACCAGCGGGTTGTCCGCGGCCCCGTTCAGCTCCGGCTCCAGCGCCGCCGCCAGCAGGTCCAGGGCGCTGCGCAAGGCGCCATGAATCTGGCTGGCACAGCGAAAACTGAGCGGGTCCTGCAGCCTTCGCGCCGCCCCGGCCTCGGTCAGCGAGCCGTCTGCCAGCAGCGCTCGCAGGCCCGCCGCGGCCCATTCCTGGCCGGGCGCCGGCCGGGCCGCGGCCACGCGGCAGTCGATCGGGCTCAGGTTGGCCCGAAAGCCCTCCATCGCAAGGGCCGCCGACACCTGCGCCGCAGCCAGGCACGCCTCGCAGTCGAGCAACGCCAGCGCCGCCGTGCCGACCGACACCGCAGAGCTTGAACAGATCGCCAGCCCGTCCTTGGCCCCTAGCGTCACCGCTCCTAACCCCGCGCGCCGCAACGCTTCCGTAGCCGGGAGCCGCTCGCCCCCGAGCTCGGCCTCGCCCTCGCCGATCAGGCCCAGCCCGATGTGGGCCAGCAGGCACAGATCTGAGGCTCCGACCGAGCCGCTGCGGGGCACGCTCGGATGCACGCCGGCGTTGAGCAGCCCGGCGAGGCCATCGGCGAGAGCGGCGCTGGCCCCCGCGCCGCCGGCACAGATGCCGTTCAACCTGACCGTCATCGCGGCCCGCGTCAACTCGCGGTCGAGGGGCTCGCCGACCGCGGTCGCGCGACCCCGGACGGTCCGCAGCGAGAAGGCCGCGGCATCGTCGCCATCCACGGCATCGACCACCCGCGAGCCGAGTCCGGTGGTGACGCCGTAGACGGGCTGGCCCGTCCGCGCGGCGCGGTCAACCGCCGCGTGAGCGGCCTCGATCAGCGCGCGCGCCGCCGGGCCGATCTGCACCGGGGCGCCGGCTCGCGCGACCGCCGCCAGCCGTGCCGGATCGAGGTCGCGTCCTGTGAGTACCACGGACCCGTCCATGGCCGGCGACGATACTGACAGGGGGATAGAGTCCCCAACCCCGATGGCCCTGCAACCCGTGACCAGCTCGGGCCTGGCGCCGATCATCCTCGACGGCGCGACGCTGACGCCCAAGGGCGTGGCCCTGGTCGCGCGTGCCGGCGTCCGAGCCCAGCTCGCCCCCGAGGCCCACGCCCGCAACGACCGCGCGCGCGAGGCGATCGCGACCCTGCTCGCCCGCGGCGATCACCTCTACGGCGTGACCACCGGGGTCGGTGCGCTGCGGGCCTACCGGGTGCCGAAGAACCGTCGTGAGCAGTACTCGCTCAGCCTGTTGCGCAGCCACGCCTGCGGCGCCGGCGAGCCGCTGCCCGCCCACCTGGTCCGCGCGGCCATGGTCACGCGCGCCAACCAGATCGGCGCCGGGGGGGCCGGGGTGGCCCGGGAGCTGCTCGACGCGGTCGTCAACGCGCTCAATGCCGGGCTGTCGCCCTTCACCCGCGAGCTCGGCTCGCTGGGAACCGGCGATCTGACCAATCTCGCCGACGTCGCCCTGGCCCTGCTGGGCGAGGGGCAGATGTGGCGCGGTGGCGAGCTCCTCGACGCCGCCACCGCGCTGGCCAGCGCCGGCCTGCGGCCCGCCCGCCTGGGAGGCCGTGACGGGCTCGCGTTCATGAGCTCCAACGCGGTCAGCGTCGGTCGGGCGGCGCTGCTCGTCGTCGACGTGCGGCGGCTGCTCGACGCGTGGCTGTCGGTGGCGGCGTTGTCGTTCGAGGCCGCGGCCGCCGACCCGGTCGTGCTCGACCCCAGGATTCACTCCTGGCGCCACCGGCCGGGCCAGGCGGCGGTGGCCGCGCGGATGCGCGACCTGCTCGACGGGGTCGCCGAGCGAACCCGCGATCCAGGTCCGCTCAGCGTCCAGGATCCATATCCGTTCCGCGCCCAACCTCAGGTCGACGGCGCCGTTCACGACGCTCTGCGGGCGCTCGAGGAGACCGTCGGCCACGAGCTCAACTTCGCCGGCGAGAACGCTCTGATCGTCGCCGACGACGAGCTGGCGCTTCCCAACGGCAACCCGCACGCCGCCCCGCTGGCGAACGCCATCGACGGGTTGCGAACCGCGCTCGCCCAATCGGCCGCGCTGATCGCGGCCCGGGTCAGCACGCTGCTGGATTCGAGCCTCACCGGGCTGCCGCCGTTCTTGGCGCGCCGCCCGGGCCCCGAGTCCGGCGCGCTGGTGCTCGAATACACCGCGCACGCCGCGGTCGCCGAGGTCCGCTCGCTGGTGACGCCGGTCGCGGCGCAGACGGTCTCGGTCTCGCGGGGCGTGGAGTCGCACTCGAGCCTGGCCCCGATTGCCGCGCGACGCGCGCACGAGGCCCTGAGCGCGCTCAGGGTGGCGGTCGCCACCGAGCTCGTGGTCGCCGTGCGGGCGTTGCGGCTCGCCGGTCTGGAGCCCGCGGGCGCCGGGACGCAGACGCTGTGGCAAGCGGCTACAGAGCGCCTGAACCCAGACCTGGGCGACCGGCCGCTGCATCCCGATCTCGAGGCGGCTCGCCGGCTGATCGCCGACTGGGAGCTCGAGCTCGGCTGACCTTGAGCCGGCCCGGCTCGCGGCGGGCGCGACGAACCCGCTGGCTAGGATCGCGTTCAAGTGCCAGAGCACGACGCACACCACCAGCCGGCCGTGCCCGACCGCCGGCAGCGCCTGCTGATCCTCGGGATCTGCTCGATGAGCCTGCTGATCGTGGGGCTCGACTCGACGATCGTCAACGTCGCGTTGCCCGCCATCCACCGCTCGCTGCACTCTTCGCTGTCGGGTCTGCAGTGGACGATCGACGCCTACACGCTCGTGCTGGCGTGCCTGTTGATGCTGTCGGGATCGACCGCTGACCGGATCGGTCGCCGGCGCGTGTTCCAGCTCGGCCTGTCGCTGTTCTCGCTCGGGTCGCTGCTGTGCGCGCTGGCCCCCAACCTCGGGCTGCTGGTCGCCGCCCGCGTCCTGCAGGCGATCGGCGGCTCGATGCTGAACCCGGTCGCGATCTCGATCATCCGCAACGTGTTCGAGGACCCGCGCGAGCGAGCGCGGGCGATCGGGGTCTGGGGCGGGGTGTTCGGGATCAGCATGGCGCTCGGTCCGGTGGTCGGTGGCGCTCTGGTGGACTCGGTGGGTTGGCGCGCGGTGTTCCTGGTCAACCTCCCGGTGGGGCTGGCGGCGATCATTCTCACCGCCCTGTTCGTGCCCGAGTCGCGCGCGGCGCGCAGCTCGCCGGATCGACCCGGTCGGGCAGCTGCTGGTGATCGTGGCCCTGGCCGCCCTAACCTACGCGATCATCGAGGGGCCCAGCAACGGCTGGCTCTCGGCACAGACGCTGATCGTGTTCGGCATCTCGGTGGCCGCGTTCGCCGCGCTCGTGCCCTACGAGCTGCGCCGCGAGCAGCCCCTGATCGAGATGCGCTTCTTCGCCAGCGCGCCCTTCTCGGGCGCCAGCGCGATCGCGCTGTTTGCCTTTGCCGGGACTGGGCGGGTTCTTGTTTCTCAACACGCTCTACCTGCAGGAGGTCCGGGGGCTGTCGCCGCTGGACGCCGGGTTGTACATGCTGCCGCTGGCCCTGGCCACGCTCGTCGTTGCGCCGCTGTCGGGGCGCCTGGTCAGCAGTCGCGGCAGCCGGATGCCGCTCGTGGGCGGGAGCATCGGGTTGATCGCCGGCGCGCTGATCCTCACCCAGCTGACGACGACCACGTCGTTGACGCTGCTCGTCGGTGCGTACGCGATCTTCGGGATCGGCTTTGGCCTGATCAACCCTCCGATCACCAACACCGCGGTCTCGGGCATGCCCCCGTCGCAGGCCGGCGTGGCGGCGGCGATCGCCTCGACCAGCCGCCAGGTCGGGCTGACCCTCGGCGTAGCCGTGCTCGGGTCGCTTGCCGCCGGGGCCGTCCCGGAGGCGGCGGGGACGTCCTTTCCGGCGGCAACGCACACCAGCTGGTGGGTCGTCGTGGGGCTCGGAGTCGTGGCCCTGGGCCTCAGCGCGCTGACCACGACTCGGTGGGCCAAGGAGACCGCGCAGCGCACGGCGCGGCGGTTCCGCGAACCGCCCGGAGTCGGTCCCGATCGCCCGGATTCGCTGGCTCGCGACGAACGCCCGGAGCTGGTCACCGGGTAATCGCCGGGGGGTATGCTCGCAGGGATGTCAGGGGCACCTCCGCCGCCGGTCCGCACCCCCAACGTCCATCCCCGTTGTGTGAACGTGCCGTCGATCAACGACGA
The DNA here is from genome assembly GCA_963757015.1 of uncultured Solirubrobacterales bacterium. Lineage (GTDB taxonomy): Bacteria > Actinomycetota > Thermoleophilia > Solirubrobacterales > Solirubrobacteraceae > Palsa-465. Next base: position 43,962 of record CAVWQA010000014.1, on the reverse strand, counting down.
CGGCTTCGAGGAGCTCTGTCATCTGGTCACCGAGGAAGACCCCGACACCGCGCTGTGCGGCCAGGACGTGACCGGCTATCCCTGGAATCCGCCCTGGCCGCGCTGCGAGGCCTGCCTGGCGGTGGCCCGGGGCGAGCTCAACTAACTTCCGACTAACGGCACACTACGCGGCGGCTCAACCGCTGGTGGCGTTGCGATAACGCGCGACCGCCAGCGGCGCGAACACGACCAGGATCACCGCCGTCCACACGAAGGCACCCCACACGTAGTTGTGCGCCGGCTCGCCGATCCACAGCGACCGCATGGCGTCGACGACGATCGTGAACGGGTTGACCTGCGCGAATTCCTTGAGCACCGAGGGCATGGTGCTCACCGGGACGAACGCGGACGAGATGAAGGTCAGCGGGAAGACGGCGATGAAGGCGACCGAGTTGGCCGACTCGGGGGTCGAGGCCACCAGCCCCACGAACGCGAACACCCACGAGAAGGCATAGCCGAAGAACAGCAGCAAAACGAGGCCCAACAGCACCGGCAACACGCCCGACGCGAACGAGAAGCCGATGATCAACCCGGTAGCGACCAGGATGCAGACCGAGATCAGGTTCGTCACGACGTCCGACAGCGTGCGGCCGGCGAGGACCGCCGGACGTGCCATGGGCAGCGAGCGAAAGCGATCGATCAGTCCCTTGTGGACATCCTCGTTGAGGCCGATCGCGGTCACGAACCCGCCGAAGGCGATGTTCTGGACGATGATCCCCGGAACCAGGAACTCGACGTACGAGATGCCTCCGGTCTGGATCGCGCCACCGAACACGTACCGGAACAGGAGCAGGAACATGATCGGCTGGACGGTGAAGGCGAGCAGCAGCTCGGGCTTGCGCGGCAGCCGGATCAGGTTGCGCTCGGCCATGATCAGGGTGTCGGTGGCGAGCCTTCTCATTGCTGGTCCCCGGTTTCGGCGTCCGCCGCTTCCTCGGCCGCGTGCCCGGTCAAGGTCAAGAACACGTCGTCGAGCGTGGGACGCCGAAGCGCGATGTCGTCGACACCGACGCCCGCGTCACCGAGCCTGCGCACCGCCTCGACGATCACCCCCGAGCGGCTGCGCACGGCCGCGCTGACGACCGAGTCGTGCGCGGCCGGGTCCTCGTCTGACATCGCCGCCAGCGCCTGCACGGCCGCGGCGGCGTCGCCGGCGTGCTCGAGCCTGACTTCGAGGCGCTCACCGCCCACGCGGTCCTTGAGCTCGTCGGAGGTCCCGTGCGCGATCACCAGGCCGTGGTCGATGACCGTGATCTCGTCGGCGAGCCGGTCGGCCTCGTCGAGGTACTGCGTGGTCAGCAGCACCGTGGTGCCCTCGGCGACCAGACCCTCGATCGTCTCCCACAGGTCGAGCCGGCTGCGCGGGTCGAGGCCGCTGGTGGGCTCGTCGAGGAACAGCACCTCGGGCTTGGCCACCAGGGCCGCGGCCAGGTCGAGCCGTCGGCGCATCCCGCCCGAGTAGGTGCTCGTCTGCCGGCCGCCGGCCGCCACCAGGTCAAATCGCTCCAGCAGCTCTGTCCCGCGCCGTCGCGCGGCCCTGCGCGTGGATCCGTACAGGCGCCCGACCATGACCAGGTTCTCGAGGCCGGTCAGATTCTCGTCGATGGCCACGTACTGTCCGGCGAGCCCGATCCGGTGGCGCAGCCTGGCGGCGTCTTTGACCACGTCGCAGCCGGCGACCTGGATCGTGCCCGCATCGGGTGCCAGCAACGTGGTCAGGATGCGGACGAGCGTCGTCTTGCCGGCACCATTGGGTCCCAGCAGGCCGAGCACCGTGCCCGTGGCCACGTCGAGGTCCACGCCCCCGAGGGCCCGGACCTTCCCGAACGACTTGACCAGCCCGCGCACCGTGATGGCGAGCTTCGTCGCGTCCTGCGCCTCTATGGCCGCAGTCGATCCTCCGTCACCGGCTGACATCCCTGGCCACGGTAGCGATCCCGGTGCCTGGGCTGAAGCGACGCCGGGATCGGCGGCGCTCCTGGCGCCTATCCGCGCTGCCGGCGGATCTTGAGCGCGACCCCGATCGCGGCCCCGATGGGCGCGGCTCCGATCCACGGCGGATACACGAGCAGGACCACGGCGATCCCCAGCATCGCCAGCCAGATCGCCGGCCTGTACACGCGCCAATCGGTGACGGCGCCGCCGCTGCGGCCGGCCCGTTGGGGTTTCTCGCTCTTCATCGCTGACTCACCGCTCCTGGACCGCGCTTCATCGTCGTCTCACCCTACTGGCGCTCCTGCACGATGGCTTCGACGCGTCCCATCCGTACCTGGCTGGCGAGCCGCTTCTGAACCGAGGTCACGGCCCGGAAGGCGTCCTTGAGGTAGGTGCGCATCAGCCCACTGAGCTCGGCCGGGTCGACGTAGTCGTCGGGCTCCCCCCCGGCGCGAAGCTGACTGACCTGGTGCTCGAAGCGCAGGTTGCTGATCAGCTCAAACGCGTCGGCCAGCGTGTGAGCGTCCTGGGGTGAGAGCGTTCCGGCTTGACCCGCGGCCCGCAGCCGCTCGACCGTCGATGCGGCCGTCACCCCGGCCGCCATCCCGCCCCACCGGGCGAGACCGACGATCGGCAGTACGCCGCCGCTCTTGAGATCCAGGCGGCCGCGATGCTCGCCGCTGTGGTCCACGACGAACCCGCGCAGAAAGCCCGTGGGCGGGCGGTGAGATAGCGCGAACCGAGCCATCATCCGCAGCAGCGTGCGGGAGCTCGGCGCAATACGGAAGGTGTCGGCGACACGCGTTCCGGTGTGGATCCCCCACACCGGCCGGCTGTCGACCAGCAGGGACGAGAGCACCAATGCCTTCTCCTGGGTCGGCTCTGAGATCCAGGACCGAGCCACCCGCTGCCAGGACTCCAGCGAGCGCACGAACAGCGCATCGGATGCGGTGGCGCCGTGCTCGTCGGGCCGCAGTCCGGAGCGCTGCAGCCCCGCCGTCACCGCCCGCGAGAGGTCGACCAGTTGCTCCTTCGCCCGCTCGTCGTCGGGAGCGTCGAGCCACACGATCGCGCTGTCGACGTCCGAGCTCGGCACCGCCTCGCGTCGGGCCTGGCTCCCCAGCGCGAGCCAGGCGAACTCGACCTCCGGATGTCCGAGACGCTCCATCTCGAGCTCGAGCATGCGGCGCGTGAGGGCATCGACCGCCACCGAGTACACGGCCATCGCGTTGGCCGCCGCGACGCGCGCATCGCGAAGCGAGATCACCATCGGCCGCAGCTCGCCGGCGACGGTCACGAGCTCGTCGACCGTGCGCGCCCTCGAGATCCGCTGGCGCAGGTAAAACGACGAGCGCGTGCGCAACTCGACCAGGTCGACATCCTCGATCACTCCGAGAATCTCCCCCGTGGCGGATATCACCGGATAGTGCCGCAGGCCGCGATCGAGCATCTCGAGCAGCACGTCGCCGGCGAGACGGTCAGGACTGCAGCTGTAGGCCGGCGCCGACATCGCGGCCGAGACCGGAGCATCGCCCGCGACGCCTGCGGCGATGACCCGGGTGCGCAGATCTCGGTCGGTCACGATGCCGATCCCGTCGTCGCCGAGGTCGACGACCACGCATGTTGCCGACGCCGCGGTCATCCTCTGTGCCGCCTCACGGATCGGCGTGGTCGGGCCGCACACCACCGACTGATCGCGAAGCAGCGTTCCCACGGGCTGATCGGCGAGGTTGCGGGTGGGCGCACGCGCCAGCAGGTGCAGGTCGGTGGTCGGCTCCAGCGGCGACGGCGCTGTGAAGCGGAGCCTTTCCCGAGCGCCGAGTAGCTCTTGCGCCACGGGTGCGGGAATCCGATAGCAGACGGTCTCCTCCGCGGCGCGGGTCACGAACCCGGGCGGAAAGCCCGACAGCATCGACGCTTGACCGAACAGCTCGCCCTCGCCCAGCAGGTCCAGCACGCGGCCGTTGGCGACGATCTCGACCGCGCCGGTGCGCACCACGCGGACGTGCTCCACGGGCCCATCGCCCTGGGAGAAGATCGTCGTTCCGGCGGGCAGCACCTCGAGCTCGGCGGCGCTCGCGACGCGCTCGACGTCGGCGTCCGGCAGCGACGAGAACGGCGGATGGGCCCGCAGAAAGCGGGCTGCTTGCAGCGCCGCGTCGGCGCTCACGGCACCGCCCTCAGGCGGCGGCCGTCGGGCCGGTCGAACCTCCCGCGATGAGGTGATCGAATTCGCCTCCGTCGATCAGGGCGCGATTTCTCCAATCGGTGGGGTGGCAAGATCGAACTGGGCATCGGCTCGATGCTCGGCCAGCACCTCCGCGGGCTTCTTGGCCTGGACCAGGAAGTAGTACAGGGAGCCGATGATGATGACGATGCCGATGAACAGAACGGGCGACCACTGCCAGTACCAGTGGGGGGTGCCGACGGCGTTATAGACCGAGTTGCGCGGCCAGGCGATGTTGATCGCGACAAGCGTGCCGTAGAGCACGGCCGCGATGTTGACCGGCAGTCCCCAGCGCCCGAGCGAGAAGTACGGTCCGTGGTCGGGCCTCGGCCAGGTGCCCCGCACACGACGGATCAGCATCGGAACGGTCACCCCGAGGTAGGCGAGGTAGAACATGATGATCGCGATCGCCGTGATCACGTAGAACGCGCTCTGGTTGCCGACGTTGATCGCCAGCAGCACCAATGCGAGGATGCCGGTCACCAGCGCCGGCACGATCGGCACCTTGCGATGGCCCGACACGCGCGCCACCCGCGAGCCGAACGGCAGCCGGCCATCGCGCGCCATCGAGAACAGCATCCGGATCGTGGCCGCCTGCACCGCCAGGCCGCAGACGAAGATCGCCAGCGCCGTGTCGGCGAGGAACACATTCCCGGTTGTGTTGCCGAACGCCTGCTTGATCACGAACGGCAGGCCAAGCAGACCGATGTTCTTGTTGGCAATGTTCTTGTTGGACATGATTCCGAGCAGGATCACCAGGCCGCCGATTGTCGCGGCCGCGGCGATCGCGCGGATGATCGCCGGCGGCGCATGCTTGCGCGGGTTGTTGGTCTCCTCGGCCAGCGTCCCCGCGGTGTCGAACCCGTACATCACGTACGCGCTCAGCAGCCCGCCGATCAGCAGCGCGCCGAAGTATCCCCAGGAGTGTCCGGCGCCGTACCCGTGGGAGCTGGCGATGATCTGCGGCCCGTGGTGGAGGTGGAACAGCAGCAGGATGATCAGCAGGCTCGAGCCGATCAGCTCGGCGGCGACGCCGACGTTGTTGATCCGCGCCATCAACTTGACGCCGAGCATGTTGATCGTGGTGGTGATCCCGATCAGGATCGCCCCGAGCAGGAGCGCGTTCTGCGCCCCGCCCTTGGTGCTCGTGAAGCCGGCGTCGGCGGCGCTGCCGAGGAACTGGAAGTTGGTGGTGATCTGAGGCAGCACGACCTGCCAATCGATCGCCACTGCGGCGATCGTGACGATCGCGCCCACGATGTAGATCCAGCCGGTCATCCACGAGGTGAACGCACCGGAGAGCTGCTTGGACCACTGGTAGACCGAGCCGGCGATCGGGTACTGGCCGGCCATCTCCATGAAGCACAGCGCCACCAGAATCTGACCGAAGACAACGACCGGCCACGTCCACCACACCCCCGGGCCGGCGTTCAGGTAGCCCAAGCCGAACAGCGCGGTGACGCCGGTCAGGATCGAGATGTAGCTAAAGCCGGCCGCGAAGGACGAGAAGCTCCCGAGCGAGCGGTCGAGCTCTTGTTTGTAACCGAATCCCGCGAGCTCGTGACTGTCTTCAGCCCCGCCGCGTTGTGGCGCCTCTGCGGTTGCCATCAATCAACCTCCCCGTCCGCGCCGACTTCGCGCGGGTTGGCCGCGCCAATCTGGCGCGGGTTGGCTGCGCCAGCCCTGGCGCGGGTTGACCACGCCGATCCGGCGCGGGTTCGAGTTGCCCGGTGGACCTGCCCGCCGCTCCCGGCGGCGTTGCAAAGCATTGACCCGATGCTGATGAGGCTGTTATATATCAGTTGTCGAAATGTGTCAACGACGGTCGGAGCCGCCCCCGGCCGCCCAGAGCGGGAGGCGAGCCGATGACCACCGGAATTATGCCGCCAGAGCGGGAGGCGAGCCCGATGAACACCGAAACTGTGCGGGAGGCGAGCCGATGACCACCGGAACTGCCCAACAGATGTTCGTAGGTGGTCAATGGCGACCGAGCGCGAGCGGCGAGACGTTCACGGCCACCAGCCCGGCCACCGGAGAGGAGATCGGTTCGGTGCCGCAGGGCGATCGCGACGACGCCCGGGCCGCGATCGCGGCCGCGCGCGCCGCGGCCGATGGCTGGGCGGCGCTGACCGCGTTCGAGCGCGCGGCCAAGATGCACGCCGTCGGCGACATCATCGAGGCCCGCCGCGAGGAGCTGGCGCGGACCCTGACGCTCGACCAGGGCAAGCCGATGAAGAGCGAGGCCCTCGACGAGGTCGACGAGCTGGTCGAGTACTGGCGGATGGCGGCCGAGGATGCCAAGCGGCTCGGGGGCGAGCTTCCCAACTCGTTCTCGCCGGGCAAGCGGGTGCTGCTGGCGCGGCGCGCGCGCGGCGTCGTGGGTGTCATCAGCCCCTGGAACTGGCCCTACACGATGCCGGCCGAGCTGGTGGCCCCGGCCCTGGGCTGCGGCAACGCGGTGGTGTGGACGCCGGCCCCGTCGACGGCCATGTGCGCCGTGGCGCTCGCGGAGTGCGTGGCCGAGGCGGACCTGCCTCCTGGGGTGTTCAACCTGGTCACCGGCCCGGGGCCCGTGGTCGGCGACGAGATCGCCCGCAACCCGGGAACCGACGGGGTGGCGTTCATCGGCTCCACCGGCACCGGCCGGCTTGTCGCCCAGGCCGCCGCCGGCAAGGCGACGCTGCTCGAGATGGGCGGCAACGGCCCGGTCGTGGTCCTCGACGACGGCGACGTGGAGGCCGCCGTGGAGGCCACGCTCACGGCCTGCTTTCTGTGCGCCGGTCAGAGCTGCACCGCCGGCGAACGGATCCTCGTGCACCGGGCGGTGTACGACCAGTACGTCGAGGGGCTCGCCCGGGCGGTCACCGAGCGGATCGTGCTCGGTGATCCCTTCGACGAGCGAACCACCATGGGTCCGCTCAACAACGAGCCGGTCGCGGTCAAGATGGACGAGCACGTCGGCGACGCCGTCGACCGCGGGGCCACGGCCGTCACCGGCGGCGCCCGCGGGGCGGGCTTTCCCACCGATCTGTACTGGCAGGCGACGGTCCTGTCCGGCGTTCCGGCGGACGCGCGCGTGTCCACCGAGGAGACCTTCGGGCCGGTGGCGCCGGTGGTCGCCGTCGACTCGCTCGAGCAGGCCATCGACCTCACCAACGAGTCGCCGTACGGACTGTTGGCGGCCATCTTCACCGCCGACATCGCTCGCGGTCTGCGCTTCGCCGACAGCGTGCGCACCGGATGGGTGAACATCAACGAATCGAGCAACTACTGGGAGAGCCACCTCCCGTTCGGTGGACGATCCGGAACCGACAGTGGGATCGGAAGGGTCGGCGGGGCCCAGGTCATGCACTCGTTCACCGAGCTGCAGACGATCGTCATCACGCCGGATAGCCGCCCAAGCCGGTGAGCGATGATCGCGGGCAGGTCGCCGACCAGGTCGCGCGACTCGTGACCGCCGTCCTGGAGCGCTCCCCGCAATCGCTGGAAGACCTGGGAAGGCAAGCCGACGTTGGCCGCGACGAGCTCATGCAGCTGCTCGGCGTGCTCGAAGGCCACGCTCTGGTGGCGCTCGACCCCGATCAGCACAGCGCGCGGCCGGGACCCGCCGCGCTGCGGTTCGCGCGCTCGGACCTCGGGGTGACCGACCTGGTCGAGGTGGCGCGGCCGAGCATGCGCCGGCTCGCGGCCGAGAGCGGCGAGACGACCAACCTGATCATGCCGCGCCCCGCCGGCACCGAGGCGATCGCGCAGGTGGATGGCTCTCACCTGCTCGGCGTCACCAACTGGGTCGGCAAGCCGCTCGGTCTCCACACGACCGCCGCCGGCAAGGTGTTCCTCGCCTTCGGCACCGCGACGCTGCCCGAGGGCGAGCTGGAGGCCCCCACTCCCGCCACCATCACCGACCGCGACCGGCTCGCGGCCGAGCTCGAAGCAGTGCGCGAGCGAGGCTATGCCACGCTCACCGACGAGCTCGAAGCCGGCCTGTCGGCCGTGGCCGCCCCGATCCGCGAGCGCGGCGGCGACGTCGTAGCCGTCCTGTGCGTCTCGGGGGCGACGCTGCGGCTGGCCCCGCAACGGCTCGCGCTGCTCGGCCGGGTCGCGGTCGAGCAGGCGAACGAGATCTCGGTCAAGCTCGGCTACGAACCGGGTTAGAGGACGGAGCGGATCTCGCGCTCGAAGGTTTCGATGTGGTCCACCATCACATCCCGGGCGCGCTCGGCGTTCGCGGACGCGATCGCCTGCAGCAGCTCCTCGTGCCCGTGGACATGGGTGAACAGATGCGGCAGCCGGTCGACCACCAGAAACCAGATCCGCAGCGACAGGTTGAAGTAGCGGCCCAGCGTCTCCTCGAGATACGGGTTGCCGGCGCAGCGATGCACGAACCGGTGGACGCCGGCGTCGAGCGCCATCAATGCGTCGACGTCGTCGCTGCCCTGGCTGTCGGCGAGCTGGACGAGCAGCAGATCAAGCTCGGCGCGCTGGGCCGGCGTGATCCGCTGGCTGGCACGATAGGCAGCGTGGCCCTCGAGCTGCACGCGGACGTCGGAGATGTCGGCGAGATCGGTGATGTTGATCTCGGAGGCGAAGGTCCCGCGACGGGGAAAGACCGTGACCAGGTTCTCGAGCGCGAGCCGTTTGATCGCCTCGCGCACCGGGGTCCGGCCGATCTCGAGCTCACGTCCGAGCGCGTCCTCGTCGATCGGCTCCCCGGGGGCGATCTTGAGGGTGACGATCCGGTCCCGCAGCTCCGAATACGCGCGATCGGCGAGCAGCTCGCGCGTCGGCCGCGTCACCTGCGCGTTGGCCACGGCTCCTCCACCAGCGGCGCGCGGGGCGTGACACGTTCTTCAAGTCGATCGACGGCCAGCCTGCACGCAACTGATATATGAGTCATCGGCTAGGAGTCTAACATTGGGTTGATCGTGCGCCAAGCGTTTTCAGCCGTGGCTCCGAGCGTCCGATGACGGGCCCGCGCGAGCCGCCCAGCGCCGAGGCGGTGGCGCGCCGGCTCGCTGGCGGCGACGCCGATCGCGCCCGCGCCGTCGTCTACCCGGTCGCCCGCCACACCCCCCTGCTGAGCTCGCGCAGCCTCTCGGATCGCTGCGGCGGCCAGGTCGTGCTCAAGGCCGAGAGCCTGCAACGCACGGGCTCGTTCAAGCTCCGGGGCGCGATGCACAAGGTCTCGGGGCTCGGGCGCGTCCCCGGGGTCGTTGCCGGAAGCGCCGGCAACCACGGCCAGTCGCTGGCCTACGCCGCCCGCGAGCAGGGAATCCCGTGCGAGGTGTTCATGCCCGACGAGGCGCCGGTGGCCAAGGTCGCGGCGGTGGAGGCGTTCGGCGGCACTGTCAATCTCGGGGGCGAGTCAGTGGACGCGTGCGTGGCCGCCGCGCGTGAGCGCGCCGCGCAGACCGGGGCGGAGTTCGTGCACCCGTTCGACGATCCCGAGGTGATCCTGGGGCAGGCCACCCTCGGTCTGGAGCTGCTCGAAGACGTGCCCGACCTCGAAGCGGCGGTGGTGCCGGTCGGCGGGGGCGGGCTGATCTCGGGGATCGCCGGCGTGGTCAAGGCGGCCCGGCCCTCGGCCCGGATGATCGGCGTGCAGGTCGACGCGTGCGCGCCGTTTCCCGAGTCGCTGCGCACGAGCAGTCCGGTGACGTTCGCGGCGCGGGCCACGATCGCCGACGGGATCGCCATCAAGCGTCCCGGCGAACTGACGCTGCCGCTGGTTCAACGATGGGTCGACGAGCTCGTAGTCGTCTCAGAGGATGAGATCGCCGACGCCATGGTGTGGCTGCTCGAGCGCTCAAAGCTGGTCGTCGAAGGCGGTGGCGCGGTGGGGGTGGCGGCACTGCTGGGGGGTCATGTCAGGCCGGCTGGGCACGGACGCACCGTGATCGTGCTCTCCGGGGGCAACGTCGACGCGGGGCTGCTGGCGGCCCTCGCTCACCGGCACGAGACCACAGCCGGCCGGCGGCTGCGCCTGTTCACGACGATTTCGGATCGCCCGGGCGGCCTGGCGACGTTATTGACGCGGATCGCCGAGGCCGGCGGCAACGTGGTCCACGCCGACCACGTCCGCGAGGCCGTCCCGCTGCACGTGCGTGAGACCGGCGTCGAGATCGCGCTGGAGACGCGGGGCACCGATCACAGCGAGGCCATCATCGCCGCGCTCGAGGACGCGGGGTACGAGGTGCGGCGGCTCGACGGCCCGGCCGGGGACGCTCAGGAGGGCGTCACCCGGGCTGACCGCCCCAGTACCTGACCGCGGGCGCCGAGCGCCCGCAGCTCGAAGCTGTCCGCCGAGCTGTCGACGGTGATGCGGGTCTCGAAGCCGCGGTCGGGCGCCGTCGCCACGGGTGTGCGCCGGCCGCCGGCGCCGGTGGTCAGCACCTGCCAGCGGGTCACCGACGTGGCTCCGTTCCAGCTCACGTAGATCGTCACCCTGGAGGCGGACGTGCGCCGGGCCAGCACGGCCGGGCGCGTCTGCGGCGTGGCTGCCCACGGGAAGCGGTACGCCCGATAGCTGCCGTCGTCGCGCGGCAGGGCGCCATCGAGCACCGGTCGCCCCCAGGCCGAGAACTGCGAGAAGTACGGCGTCGCGCCGAACCCGACGAACACGTTGCCACCGGCCAGCGTCTGCACGCTCCCCTCGCTCTCGGCGCTGGTGTCGTGGCCCGGGCGCCGGAACTGGCGCACCAGCCTGGCCACGTGGTCGCGCACATCGAGAGCCAGGATCAGTCCCCGCGAGGAGCGCTCGATCACCGGCGGCCCGCCGCCGTCGTCGAACAGGCTGACGCGGTCGCGCCCGAGCAGCGTCGCGTCGTGCTGGAAATGAAACTCGGCGTCGGGGCGCAGCCGGAAGGTGCCTGCCTTACCGCCCAGCGTCCACAGGATCTGGCCGGTCCGGCGGTCGAGCTCATAGAGCGCCGAGGTGTCACGGGCAGAGATCAGCATCCGGTGGTGGGGCACGAGCTGGATCGAGTTGATGTGGTACGCGTCGTCGCTGACGCTGTTGGCCGCAGTCGCGTAGGAGTCGGCCAGCGGGATGTGGCCGAACGAGTGCCATTCCCAGATCACCAGCCCGGTTCGGATGTCGACCTCCTGGACGATCGAATCCAGCAGCGGAGAGAGCGCCTCGGGAGCGGTTCCGTGCAGGTGCACGAGCACCGGCGCGTCGACCGTGAAGACCGCATCGCCGCCCGCCAGCAGGAACTCGTGCAGGTCGACCTGATAGCCGTTGCCGGCCCGCACGACCCGCCTCGTCCGGTAGTGGGTGTCCGCGATCACGCCCTCCCCGAGCCCGTAGGCGGTCGCGGTCACCACGCCCTGCCACCAGGTCAGCACCACGCGCCCGTCCAGCCGCTGCGGCCTGAAGTCGGTGGCGACGGCCGGCGGCGCCAGCTGATCGAACCACACCAGGCGGCCCCGACCGTCGACGATCATCGGTCCACCCGGACCGACGGGATTGATCGTCAGCTCGTTGTTGCTCCCCGGGTGGACGATCGGCGCCGGAAGCGGCGTGAGGAAGATGTCCCCGCTGTTGGACCGGGTAGACCCGCGGTCGGAGGTCGCGAATTGGCGGAGCGTGACCCGCGGCGCGAGCAGCCCCGGCTCGGTGACGAAATGGTCGAGCTTGGCGGGCTGGTCGGGAAGCGCGCCGATGATCGGCGGGGTCGGGGCCAGGCGGGCAACGCTGAAGTGCGATCGCACCGGTGGCCGACCGCGCAGCCGGACGAGCACCGCCACCCGCTCGCCTTGCCTCAGCGGTCTGTTCAAGACAAAGCTCGCGCCGGCCGCGGAACGGTACGGGCGCAGGCTGCCGGGGTGCACGCCGCTGAGCGAACCGGTGACCCGCACACCGGCGATTCGCCGGCGTGCGATCCCGAGGATGCTGATCTGGGTGCTCGGCGATGCATCCGGGGTGCCCGGCAGGGGCGAGACGGTCGGCGGCGGGATGCGGCGTGAAACGGGCGCGCCCACACCACCCCGGCGCGAGCGGGCCGCGAGCGCGCCGGCCGGGCCAGCCAGCGTGATCATGGTGAGCACGGCCGGCGCCAGTCGCAGCCATCTCGACCACCGCCGAGACGTTCGTGCCCCAACCGCCATGCCCGAGTTCTTATCATCCCCACGTGAGTTCGGCCGAGCAGAGCTCCCCCTATCACCAGCACCAGGCCGAGCGGCGGGAGCACCAGACAGAGCGGCGGGAGATCCTGGCCGCGACTGACCGCTTCCTGCGCGAGCGGCCCTACCGGGAGCTCTCGGTGCAAGCGCTGATGACCCAAGCCGGTCTCGGCAGCCCGGAGTTCTACCGCCACTTCGACGACGTCACCGACCTGCTCGTATCGCTGATCACCGAGAAGGGCGGCGAGCTCTATGGAGTCGCCCAGCGCTGGCTTCAGGACGCCCAGATCGAACAGCAGGCCGAACTCGGGCTCAACCGGGCCGCGCACTTTTGGCTGCGGGCCATCGTGGAGTTCTTCTATCGAAATGGTCCGCTGGTGCGCGCGTTCAACGCCGCTGCCACCACCAACGAGCGGATCGAGCGGGCCTACAACGATTTCCTGGACCGCTACACCGAGCTGACCGCGATCGGCCTCGAGCGCATGATCGCCGAGGGCCGAATCGAGCCCCTGGACCCGTGGCCGGTCGCGCGGGCGCTCAACCTGATGAACGAGCGCTACCTGCTTGACGAATTTGGACACGGCACCGACGGCGACCCCGAGGTCGCGCTGAACACCCTGGAGACGATCTGGCTGCGGGCGCTGGCCCCCCGCATGCAGCCGCGCGCCACCGGGTGAAGCGTCAGTCGTCGAGCTCCGCCCGCCGGCGCACCGCCGGCTGACCGTCAGTCGTCGAGCTCCACCCGCCGGCGCACCGCCGGCTGACAGTCAGTCGCCGAGCTCCGCCCGCCGGCGCACCACGAACTCCTCGAGCTCGGCCCGGATCGCGTCGTCCAGCGGCGGCTGCTCGTATTCCTCGAGCGTCTTGCGCCAGATCTCGCCGGCACGTTGGGTCGTGTCCCGCGCGCCCCGCTTGCTCCAGCGGTCGAAGTTCTCCGTCGAGGAGAGCAGCGGCCGGTAGAAGCAGTCGCGGAACCTGGCCAAAGTGTGCGCGGCGCCGAGGAAATGACCGCCGGCCCCCACCTCGGTGTGGGCGTCGAAGGCGAGGCTGGTCTCGTCTATCTCCAGCGGCGTGAACTCGTGGCGCAGCTCGCGCAAGAGCTCGACGTCGACGATGAACTTCTCATAACACGAGACCAGCCCGCCCTCGAGCCAGCCGGCCGAGTGCATGACGAAGTTGGCCCCGGCCAAAAACGTCGGCAAAAACGTCATCAGCGACTCGTACGCCGCCTGGGCGTCGACCGTCTGGGAGGCGTTCAGCGCCCCCCCGCCCCGCCAAGGCAGGCCGAAGTGGCGCGCGATCTGGCCGGTGCACAGCACGCCGATCCCCGACTCGGGCGTCCCGAACGAGGGCGAGCCCGACTGCATGTCGGTGTTGGACAGAAACGACCCGAACACCACCGGCGCCCCCGGACGGATCAGCTGCGCCAGCGCGATCCCGGCCAGCCCCTCGGCCATCTGCTGGACGAGCGTCGCCGGCAACGACACCGGCGACATCGCCCCCATGAGCAGAAACGGCGTGATCACCACCGCCTGGTTGGCTTTGACGTACTCGAACATCGCCGCCAGCATGCGGTCGTCGTAGCGCAGGGGCGAATTGACGTTGATCAAGGAGATCGAAACGGGCGCTCGCTCGATCTCGGAACGTCCGCCGAACAGGATCTCCCCCATCCGGATCGTGTCGGCCGCGTTCGGCCCCGACGTCACCGACCCCATGTAGGGCTTGTCGGACAGAGTCTGCAACGCGTAAACCATGTCGAGGTGGCGCGAATCGAGCGGCCGATCCTCGGGCTCGCAGATCGTGCCGCCGGGCGAGTCGAGCTCTGGGAATGCCTGGGCGAGCCGGACGAGGTTCTCGAAGTCGGCCATCTTGGCGTCGCGGCGGACCTCGCCTTCGCGGATGAACGGACACCCGTAGACCGGCGCGAACACCATGTCAGTCCCCCCCGATATGCGCGGTATTGGCGGGATTGCGGGCTTGTAACTCGAACTCCCGAGGGGCCTTGGCCACCTGCTCGAGGATGAACTCGGGGTCGAAGCGGATTCGGTTCTCATCCTCGACAATCTGTCCGGCGTTGCGCAGCAACTCGACGGCCTCGGGAAGCAGGAACTCGATTCCGAGCTCGGACACGATCCGCCGCCAGCCGCGGTCGAGCACCTCCATGGCGTCCTCGCTCAGGATCTCGTAGCGGGGCATTGAATTCTTAAACAAGAGCTCCCTCCCGGTGGTGGCTTGACGCAGCGGTTGAGAGCCGTAATATAAACATCGTGGAACAACAGTTCCAAATTTCTCAACCCGCGCCAGGCACTACCGCGATCGACCGCGGGGCCGAGCTGCTCGTCCGGGTGCTCGAGTCGGCGCAGCCGGTGGGCCTGTCCGAGCTCGCCTCGGCGTGCGGGATTCCCAAGAGCACCGCGTCGCGTCTGGTCAGCGCGCTCGAACGCCGGGGCCTGGTGGAACAGGACGGCGAGCGCGGCCGCCTGCGACCCGGACCGGCGATCCTGCGGATCGCCGAGCGCAGCATGCTCGAGCGCAGCGTGGTCGAGCTGGCGCGCCCCTCGCTGGACTCGCTGGCCCAGGTCAGCGGCGAGACGATCAACCTCGCGCTTCCGGCGCGGTCTGGAGTCGAACACGTCGCGCAGGTCGACAGCCGCCACTTCCTCGGGGCCGGCCAGTGGGTCGGGCGCTCGGTCGACTATCACTGCACGGCGGTCGGCAAGCTGTTCATGGCCTTTGGTCGTGCGACCATGCCGGCGCGGGCGCTGGAGCAGCTGACGCCGAAGACGATCACCGACCCGGCGCGGCTCAGAGCCGAGCTCGAACATGTCCGGCGCGAGCAGTTCGCCACCGCCGTCGACGAGCTCGAACTGGGGCTGGCCGCGATCGCCGCGCCGGTGCGCGGCGCCGGTGGCCAGGTGGTCGCCGCGCTGAGCGTTTCCGGTCCCACGACCCGGATGACCCCGGCTCGGATCGCCGAGCTGAAGCCGATTCTGATCGCCGAGGCGGCCGCCTTCAGCCGTCGCCTGGGCAACGACGACCAAGGAGAACACGCCGCATGACCCACGAGGAGACCCTGCAACTGCTCTACGACGAGACGCTCGTCGGCAACGCTCCTGTGGTCGCCGACGGCGTTCAGCGAGGCCTCGAGGACGGGCTCGAGCCAGAGCGGATGCTCTATGACGCCTTGATCCCGTCACTGGAGGAGGTGGGCGCGCGCTTCGAGCGCGGCGACTATTTCGTGCCCGAGATGCTCATCGCCGCGCGGGCCATGCAGGGCGCGCTCGACATCCTGCGCCCGCTGCTGGCCGAGACCGGCACCGTGACAGTCGGGACATTCCTGATGGGCACGGTCAAGGGCGACGTCCACGACATCGGCAAGAACCTGTGCAACATCATGCTCGAAGGCGCGGGCTTCACGGTCATCGACCTGGGCGTCAACGTGCCGCCGGAGAAGTTCGTCGAGCAGATCGGCGAGCACAACCCCGACATCGTCGGCTTCTCGGCCTTCTTGACGACCACCATGCCGATGTTCAAGGCCAACATCAACGCGCTCGTGAAGGCCGGCATCCGCGACGACGTGATCGTGATGGTGGGGGGGGCGCCGGTGACCCAGGAGTACGCGGACGCGGTCGGCGCCGATGGCTACTCGGCCGACGCCTCCTCGGCGGTCAAGAAGGCCAAGGAGCTGATCGAGCTCCGGAGGGAGAAGGTGCCGGCATGAGCTTGCAGCGCGTCCTGGCGGGCGCGGAGCACGTGGTCAAGAAGCCCATCTGGGGCTGTCAGATGTGCGGTCAATGCGTGCTGCACGACACCGGCATGACCTGCCCGATGACCTGCCCCAAGACGCTGCGCAATGGTCCCTGCGGCGGCGTCCGCGCCAACGGCAACTGCGAGGTCAAGCCAGAGATGCGCTGCGTGTGGCTGAAGGCCGTGGAGCGCTCGGAGCGTCTGCCGCTGTGGCGCGGCCATATCGACCACCTGCGCCCGCCGGTCGACAACAGGCTGAAGGGAACCTCAGCCTGGCTGAACCTGTTCAGCGGCCGCGACCGGCAGGTCCCGACCGGGTGGGAGCACACGCCGGAGTCCGCGAGGCGCCCGCCGATGTCAGTTCTTGAGCGCAAGCTCTCAGCAGGGGAGTTCGTCGTCACGGCCGAGATGCCGGTGATCGACACCAACGGCAAGCAGGAGATCGTTCGCCAGCTCGAGCCGATGCGGGCGTTCGTCGACGCCTTCAACGCCACCGACAATCCCTCCGCCCACGCGCACTGCTCGCCGCTGGCGGTGGCCATCGGCCTGATCGGAGCGGGCGTCGAGCCGATCATGCAGCTCGTCTGCCGCGACCGCAACCGGCTCGCCCTGGAGGCCGATCTCGTCGGCGCCGCGGTACACGGGATCGAGAACATCAGCTGCCTCACCGGCGACGACGTGACCGCCGGCGACGAGCCCGAGGCGCGGCGGGTGTTCGACGTCGATGCGGTGCAGCTGATCGCGATCTGCCGGTCGCTGGCCGGCGGGCGCTACCTGTCCGGCCGTCCCCTCTCCCCCGCCCCCCACTTCTTCGTCGGTGGAGTCGAGAACCCGGGTGCGCCCCCGTTCGACTATCGGGTCCGGCGGGCGGCCAAGAAGGCGCTGGCCGGCGCGCGCTTCTTGCAGCTGCAGCTGTGCTACCGCACCGAGTTGCTCGGGCGCTTCATGCACGAGGCGCACGAGACCGGACTGACCGAACGTCTGGCCATGATCCCCTCGATCTGCATCCTGCGAACCGCCGGCGCGATGCGCTTCGTCGCCTCGTGCGTTCCGGGAATCGACGTGCCACTCGAAACGGTGGCGCGTGTCGAGCAGGCAGCCGATGCCGAAGTTGAGTGCTTCGACATCGCCTACGAGCTGGCCACGCACGCCCTCGCTCAGCCGGGGGTCGCGGGCCTTCACTTCATCTCCTTCCGCAAGGACGCCGGCATCGCAAAGCTGTGCCAGCGGCTGGGGATTCCACCACGAGTGCAAAGGGAGACCAATGGACACAGTGCTTCGGTCGCGCTCCACTAGCGTGACCATCGGATCCGAGCAGCCGTTCTGCGTGATCGGCGAGCGGATCAACCCCACGGGACGCAAGCGGTTCGCGGAAGAGCTGCGCGCGGGTAATCTGGAGACGGTCACCGTCGACGCCGTCGGCCAGGTGCAGGCGGGCG
The DNA here is from genome assembly GCA_963757015.1 of uncultured Solirubrobacterales bacterium. Taxonomy (GTDB): domain Bacteria; phylum Actinomycetota; class Thermoleophilia; order Solirubrobacterales; family Solirubrobacteraceae; genus Palsa-465. The sequence goes on along the minus strand of CAVWQA010000014.1, from coordinate 26,451 downwards.
CGAACATGCTCGACGTCAACGCCGGCATCCCCCTGGTCGACGAGCCCGAGCTGCTGCAGGCGATGCTGCGGACCGTGCAGGCGGCCGTCGACGTGCCGATCTGCATCGACTCCTCGGTGATCGAGGCGCTCGAGGCGGGCCTCTCGGTTTACGAGGGCCGGGCATTGGTCAACTCGGTGACCGCCGAGGACGAGCGTCTCGAGGAGATCCTGCCGCTCGTGGCCCGACACGGCGCGGCGGTGATCGGGCTGGCCAACGACGAGACGGGCATCCCCGAGACGCCCCAGAAGCGGCTCGAGTGCGCGCGCAGGATCGTCAGCGCCGCCCACGATCACGGGATCGCCACCGAGGACGTGATCATCGACCCGCTGGCGATGACCGTGGGTGCCGACACCGAGGCCGTGACCACGACGCTGGCCACGATCTCGCTGATTCGCGACGAGCTCGGCGTCAACATGTGTCTGGGCGCGTCCAACGTCTCGTTCGGGCTCCCCCAGCGCCACGTGCTCAACGCGGGTTTTTTGCCGATGGCCATGGCCGCCGGGCTGACCAGCGCGATCATGTCGACCGCCGAGGTGTGCGTGGAGGCGGTGCGAGCGTCGGATCTGCTGCTCGGGCACGACCCGTGGGGGGCGAGCTGGATCGCCGCCCACCGCGCCCGTCAGGCGGCGCAGGCCGAGGCGGCGGCGCCGCAGGAGGGGGCCCAGCGGGAGGCCGCTCGCGCGTGAGCGCAGCGGCGCCCAATCGTCGTCCGGCCGAGCGCGCCGAGGTGGCGGCGCCCGACGACGGCGCCCAGCGCGTCCGCCTGCGCTTTTTGCCGGACGGCAACGAGGTTCGCGTCCCCAGCGGGACGCCGATCTTCGACGCCGCCAGCTGGAACGGAATCGCCATCGACTCGACCTGCGGGGGCCACGGGACCTGCAAGAAGTGCAAGGTCCGAATCGTCTCCGGCGAGGTGCCGGTGGGCGAGGTCGACCCGCGCGCGTTCAGCACCGACGAGCTGCGCGACGGCTGGCGGCTGGCCTGCCGAGCCGGCGCCCGCGGAGACCTGGTCGTCGAGGTGCCGCCCCTGCAGACGCGTCCCAAGGCGGCGCTGGTGGGTGTCGGGCGGCACGTCATCCTGCGCCCCTCGGTCCAGAAGCGCCACCTGGTGCTCGACGAGCCGACGCTCGAGGATCAGCGTCCCGACCTCCAGCGCGTGCTCGACGCGCTCGATGACCTCGAGCCGTTTGCGTCCCTCGAGCTCTTGCGCACGCTGGGGGTCACGCTGCGAGAGGCTCAGTTTGACGTCACCGCGGTGGTCTGCGACCAGGAGCTGATCGAGCTCGAGCCCGGCGACACCACCGCCCGGCGGTTTGCGATCGCGTTCGATCTCGGCACGACCACGGTCGTGGCCACGCTGCTCGACCTCGAGAGCGGCCAGCCGCTGGCGGTGCGCTCGATGCTCAACCGCCAGCAGCCCTACGGGGCCGACGTGATCACCCGCATTTCGTCAACGATGATGGACTCGGGAGCGCTTCCGGCGCTCCGGGCCCGGGCCCACGAGACCCTCTCCACGCTGCGCGAGGAGATCCTCGCCGAAGCCCAGGTCGAGGCCCACGAGGTCTACGAGATCACGGTCTGCGGCAACGTGACGATGATGCAGCTGGCGCTCGGGATCGACCCCGAGCCGCTATCGATGGCCCCGTTCGTGGTGGCCACACACGAGTTTCCCCCGGTCCGCGCCAGCGACTTCGGGGTCCAGATCCATCCGCGCGCGCCCGCCTTCGTGTTCCCGTCGCTGGGCGCCTACGTCGGGGGCGACATCGTCGCCGGGATGCTGGCCACCGGGCTGACCCGGGATCGGCGGCTGCGCCTGTTCATCGATGTCGGGACCAACTCGGAGATCGCGCTTGGCTCAGTGGATCGAGTGCTGGCCACGGCGGCGCCGGCGGGACCCGCGTTCGAGGCGGCCCAGATCCGCTGCGGGATGCGGGCCGCCGAGGGCGCCATCGAGGGCGTGCGCGTCGAGGGTGACTCGCTCGCGCTCGAGGTGATCGGCGACTGCGAACCGGTGGGGATGTGCGGCTCGGGGCTGGTGGACGCCGTGGCCGAGCTCGCGCACTGCGGCGTGCTCGACCACTCCGGCCGCTTCATCACCGACGAGGATGCGGCAACGAAGCTGCCCGGTCTGGCCTCGCGGCTGACCAAGATCGGAGAAGAGCGAGTATTCGTGCTGCACTGGCGCGACTCGGGCGATCCGGCCCAGTCAGTGTTCCTGTCCCAGCGCGACGTGCGCGAGCTGCAGTTCGCCAAGGCCTCGATCGCCACCGGCTGGAACATCCTGCTCGCCGAGCTGGGCGTCGAGGCCTCGGAGATCACCCAGGTCCTGCTCGCGGGCAGCTTCGGCGCCTACCTGACGCCGCTGAGCGCGGTCCGGATCGGGCTCGTGCCCAAGCTCGCCCTTCCCCGAATCGTGTCGGCCGGAAACGTCGCCGGCGAAGGCGCCAAGATCGCCGCCCTGTCGCGGCGCGAGCGGGCCGAGGCGGAGTCGATCCTGGTCGAGGTCGAGTACGTCGAGCTCTCGGGACGAGCGGACTTCAATGACCTGTTCATCGACCAGCTGGCATTCCCGGGATGAGTGAGCGCGAAGCGCGAACGGTTAACCGAGGCCGGAGGCCGAGGTTCAGCGATCATGACGCGGGCCGGGATGGCCCGCGGAGGACTTCAGCCGCTGTGTTGTCGTGCGGCGCGCTCGCGTTCGATGTCCGGGCGATCGCCCTGAGGCGCGGGTGGGAGCTCGAGGTCGTGCCGGTCGACGCGCTGCTGCACAACCACCCCGAGCAGATCGCCCCCGCGGTGGCGCGGCTGCGCGAGCGCCACGAGGTGGTGGCCCTCGCCTACGCCGACTGCGGGACGCTCGGCGCGCTGGACAAGCTGGGCCTTCCGCGGCTGGCGGGCGACCACTGCTACGACGTGTTCGGGCGCGATGAGGTGGCCGAGGCCCTGGCGCAGGAGCCCGGAACCTACTTCTTGACCGACTTCCTGGCCCGCACGTTCGAGCACACGGTGGTGCGGGAACTCGGGCTCGACCGCTACCCCGAGCTGCGCGAGGAGTATTTCCGCCACTACACGCGGGTCATGTGGCTGGCCCAGCGCCCCACGGCGGCCACGCGTCGATGCGCGGTCTCGGCTGCGGCGCGGCTCGGCCTGCCGCTGGAGGTGCGCGAAGTCGGCAGCTCCGGTCTGGAGCGTGAGCTCGAGCGCCTGCTGGGGGCCTGCCCGGAACCCGTTCGGGCGTGAGCGCACCGCACCGGTCATTTGACCCCAACCGAGTGGGCCGGCTGGAGACCGTCACCTGGGTCTCCTACTACCGGCGCGAGTGGCTGAAGTTTCTGCGCGCCGCGGTGCTGGTGACGCGCCACGCCTTTGGCCTCCCGTGGCCGGCGACGCTGCAGGCGGCCTGGCTCGTGCTGCGCGCCAACCAGCTCTGGGCCCCGCAGACACGAAACGACCCCGACGGCGCCCGGCGAGCCATGGAACGCTTCTACGCGCTGGTCAAGCGCCAGCACCACGAGAGCTATGACCCCGAGGTCGCGGCCAGATTGGAGGTCGAGTGGTGGCGGATCCACCGCCAGCACCAGCGGGACGGCTCAGAGCTCGACGAGCAGGCGCTGATCGACGCGCTGGCGAAGCTGTATGCCTATGCCTACGGCGCGACCGAGGAGTCGGTGCGGCTGGCTGCGCAGCAGCGGGCGCTGGCCATGCGCCTCTCAGATCGCTGGGTGCGGGAGGGCCGCGACCTGGCCAGCCCGCTGATCGCCGATGAGCGAGCGGCGCTGGTTCGCTCCTATGCCGCGTTGCTGGCCGCTGTGCACCTGCCTTGAGCCTGGGCCCTCGGCTTTGGGCGCCAGATCTCCCACGAAATGCCCGGGGAGGCGTGGAAAATCCCACGGCTCGCACCGGATCTTCCACGAAATGCCCGGGAGGCGGGACAACCTTGGAAAATCCCACAGCTCCCTGCGGATCTTCCACGCTCTGCGCTGGTACTACGGATCTTCCACGCTCCGCCCCGACACCGGATTTTCCACGTGCAGCGCTGCGGACTGCGCGTTACTACGCGTGTCGTTGACGAATCAGGTCCGCGGCGCGCTCGCCGATCATGAAGGTGGGCACGACCGGGTTGGCGGTCGGCATCGACGGGAAGATGGCGCCGTCGGCGATCGATAGGCCCTCGATCCCCCGGACGCGCAGCTCGGGGTCGACGACGGCGAGATCGTCGGAGGCGGCACCCATGCGGCAGGTCCCCGAGGGGTGGTAAACGGTGTGGTGAACCGCTCGGCCGTACGTCGACAGGTCGTCATCGCTCGTCACCCCCTCGCCCGGGGCGATCTCTCGTTCGATCCAGTCGGCAAACGGTCCCTCGGCAGCCACCTGGCGAGCGATCTTCATCCCGTCGACGATCGTCTGCTCGTCGTATCCATCCTCGTCTGTGAAGTAGCGGAAATCGAGCGCGGGGTTGACCTCGGGGTTGCGCGACAGGAGGTACAGGCGACCCTTGGAGTGTGAGCGGGGGATGTTCGGTGTCATGCAGATGCACCACCGGTCATCGGGCACCTCGTACCCCAGCCGCTCGGTGTTGAAGGTGAACGGCATCTGGTAGGTGTGGTACATCAGGTCGGGGCGCTCGTCGCGTTCGAAGCGGTTGACGAACAGCGCGCAGTCGGCGTCCATGCACCCTTCCGGTCCCATCGGCCGCTTCAGCTTCCAGATGATGATCGACTCGGGGTGGTCGATCAGGTTCTCGCCGACGCCCGGCAGATCGTGGACAACGTCGATCCCCAGGGCCTCGAGATCGCGGCGCGGGCCGATGCCCGAGTAGAGCAGCAGCCGCGGCGAGTCGACTGACCCGCAGCACACCACGATCTCCTTGCCGGCCTCGACGCGGTCGTGCCCACCGCCGTCGCGCTCGACGTGCACGGCCACCGCTCGACCGTCTCGGCATTCGATGCGCATCGCCCGCGAGCGCGTCTGGAGGGTCAGGTTGGCGCGGCTGTCGAGGATTGGGTGCAGATACATCACCGACGACGATGAACGAACACCGGTCGCCGGGTCGTAGCCGACGTCCAGGAACCCCGCGCCATCGTGAAACGGACCGGCGTTCCAATCGGGGTTCGCCGTCACATCCAGCGCCCCCACACACGCCTTGATCCAATCGTGCAGGATCGGGTTCTGATCCTTGGCCTCCACGCGCTGGTGCGGGCCGGGAATCCGGGCGTAGTAGGGATCGATCGTGTCGTAGTCCCAACCGGTCGCGCCGGCGTTGACCCAATCGGCCCAGTCGCCCGGGAAAGGCCGGAACCAGATCATCGTGTTGTGCGACGAGCAGCCGCCCAGCACCTTGGCTCGCGAATGGACAATGTGTGCATTCCCCCGCGGCTGCAGCGTGGTCCGATAGGCGAGATCGATCGGCCCCTCGAGCAGCCCCAGCCAGCGACGGATCAGCAGCACATCGTCGTTTTGCTGATCGGTGTCCCCCCACTCCAGCAGACAGACGGACGTCTGGGGATCCTCCGACAACCGCGCGGCGACCACCGCTCCGGCCGACCCACCACCCACGACCACGTAATCAAATTCATCTGCCATAACCACCCCTCCTGTGTCGTGATCGGCGGTGTATCACCCGCCGACCGCCTCATCGAGCAGCGTCGCCACGTCGGCCACGCGCAGCTGGTCACCGGTGCTCTGAACCCCGTCGTCGAGCATCACTGTGCAGAACGGGCACGCCACCGCCAGCGTCTGGGCGCCGGTGCCGGCGGCCTCGCGCACGCGGTTCTCGTTGATCGGCTGGGCGCGCTCCTCCATCCACATGTGCGCCCCGCCCGCGCCACAGCAGAACGTGCGCTTGCCGCTGCGCTCCATCTCCACCGGCTCTCCCACGGCGGCCACCAGGTCGCGCGGCGGGGCGAGCACGTCGTTGTGTCGGGCCAGGTAGCAGGAGTCGTGGTAGGTGACCCGCAGTCCCTCGTCGCGTTGCGGCGCCAGCCGACCGTCGGAGACCAGCCGCGCCAGGAGCTCGGAGTGGTGGATGACCTCGTAGTGACCGCCGAAGTCCGGGTACTCGTTGCCCAGCGTGTTGAAGCAGTGCGGGCAGCCGGTCACGATCTTCGTCACCCCGGCCTCGTTGAGCGTCTCCACGTTCTGCTCGGCGTAGGCCTGGAACACGTACTCGTTGCCGATCCGGCGCGCGGGATCGCCGGTGCAGGCTTCCCGCGGTCCGAGGATCGCGAACTCGACGCCGGCCTTGGACATGAGCCTGGCGGTCGCCTCCGCGGTTTTGCGGGCGCGCTCGTCGAATGAGGTTGCACACCCGACCCAGTACAGGTACTCCGGAGCCCGATCGCCGGGTTCCAGCACCCGGACACCGAGCTCCGACGCCCAATCGGCCCGCTCGGATTGAGCCTTGCCCCAGGGATTGCTGGCCCGCTCGACGTCGCGGAGCATCGGCTCGGACTCCGCCGGGAAGCTCGACTCGACCATGACCAGATGGCGGCGCAGGTCGACGATGTGATCCACGTGCTCGATCGAGACCGGGCAGGCCTGCACGCAGGCCCCGCAGGTGACGCAGTCCCAGACCGACTCCTCGGGCACGGCGCCGGGCACCAGCGCCGGCAGCTCGGGAGCGTCGCGCCTGCTCTCGGCGGCAGTGACGATCGCGCCGCCGTCAGTGAACAGCTGGTCGCGCAGTCCCATGATCACGAGCTTGGGCGAGAGCGTCTTGCCGGTGGCAAACGCGGGGCACGCATCCTGGCAGCGCCCGCACTCGGTGCACGAGAACGTGTCGAGCACCTGCTTCCAGGTCAGGTCGGCGGCGGTGCCGGCGCCGAAGCGGATCTCCTCCTCGGGCACGTCGGGGTCGTCGAAGCGCAGCGTCTCCAGCCGGCCGCCGGGTCCGGTGCGCCCGTACCAGACGTTGAACGCGGCGCTGATGATGTGCAGGTGCTTGGAGCGGGGCAGGTACGCGAGGAAGAACAGGATCGTGCACACGTGCAGCCACACGAACACCCGCTCGAGCACCCTGGTGAGGCCGTTGTCGGAGAACAGATTCGACAAGAGGTCCGACACCGGCGCCCAGCCGGCCGGCCACTCGTTGAGGCCCAGCGCGATCCGGCAGGCCTGCCACAGCAGCAGGGTGGCGGCGATCGTGGCGATCAGCGCGAGGATCACGTCGGCCTCGCCGAGGTGGCTGCCCTTGAAGCGCTCGGGGCGCTGGACCTTGCGTACCCACAGCGCCGCGCCGCAACCGATCAGCACCAGCGTCGCGAACACATCAGCGAGGAGCGCGAACCAGCCCTGATGGCCCAGCCAGGGCAGCGTCGAGTGCTTGTCGACGGCGCCGATGAAGGCGATCAGGATCGTCGGTGCGAGGACCAGAAAGCCCCAGAAGATGAACGCGTGGATCAGGCCCGGACCGATCCTCTGCAGCAGCTTGCGCTGCCCGAGCACGATCGTGGCCTCGTTGGTGACCCGCCGCTCGACGTTCCCGGAACGGTTCACGGGCGCGGCCGCGCCCACCAGCGCCACCAGGAAGCGGACGCGGATCGCGAACAGCGCCACGCTCACCGCGAGCAGCGCGGCGAGCACGATCGCGGCTATCAGAACGCCTATGAGCCTCTCGCCTTTCTTATCTCCTGCGAGATCGCCGGCACGATCTCGTGCAGGTCTCCGATCACCGCGTAGTCGGCGCTGGCGAAGATCGACGCCTCGCCGTCGGGGTTGATCGCCAGGAGCCGCTTGGCCCCCTTGCAGCCGGCCATGTGCTGGGTGGCGCCGCTGATCCCGCAGGCGATGTAGATCTCGGGCGAGATCTTGGTCCCGGTCTGCCCCACCTGATCGGTATGGGGACGCCAGCCGGCGCTGGTCACCGCGCGCGAGCAGCCCACCGCTCCGCCGAGCAGCCCCGCCAGCTCCTCGATCACCGAGAAGCCCTCGGCCGACCCGACCCCGCGGCCGCCCGAGACGACCACATCGGCGTCGGCCAGCGACACGCCCGCGGTCGAGGCCGGCACGTGCTCGACCACCTGCACCTGGCGGTCAAGCTCGGACGCGGAGGTGGTCACGGGCACCGTCTCCACGTCCGCGATCGGGGCGGCGGCCACGGCGTGCGCCGCGCTGGTGAGCAGCAGCGGCGCGCCCTTGAGCTGGGCCTCCTCGAGCAGGCTGCCACCCCAGCGGACGCGCACCACCGACGCCGCGTCGGCGGGCGTCACCGAGACGCAGTTGGCCGCCATCGGCTGGTCGAGCTTGGCGGCCACGTGGGCGAGCACCTCGTTGCCGCGGTCGGTTCCGGGGCCGACGACGGCCGAGGCTGAGCGCTGCTCGATCAGCTCGACGATCGTCTGCGCCCAGGCGCCGGGCGCGTACGGCGCCCCGTCGATGCGGACTGCTTCGAGCTCCTCGCCGAGCTGGGCGGCAAAGACGACAGCCTGCTGGGAGAGCTCATCGGCCGGATCCTCGACGAACACCAGTCGCATCAGACGACTCCGATCTCCTGCAGGACCCGGACGACGGCCGGGGCGGCTTCGGGGCCGGTGCCCAGCACCTCGGCATCCTTGCTCGCGGTCTGCGGCAGTTTTAGACGGATCATCTCCAGGTGGCTCTCGGGACGCTCCGGCTCGGCGCTCACGAGCGGCTTGCGCTTGGCCCGCAGCCGACCGGGGACCGACGGATAGCGGGGCAGGTTGATTCCCTCCTTGACGCTCACCACCGCCGGCAGCGGCACGAGGTAGACGTCGCGGCCGCCGGCCACCTCCTGCTCGCAGCGCAGCCGGCCGTCCTCCTGCATGGCGATCGCCTTGACGCCCGTCATGCAGGGCATGCCAAGCGCGTGCGCGACGCGAATCGCCACCTGGTAGTTGCCGGCGTCGGCGGACTCGTTGCCGAACAGGATCAGGTCGAATGGCTCGGGTTGGGCGCGGAGGGCCTCGACGATCGCCGCGGCGGTTGCCTGCGGATCCCATTCGGGGTCGTCGGTGACGAGGTGGATCCCGGCATCGACCCCGATCGCCATCATGTCGCGCAGCTGCTCCTCGGCCTCGGTGGGGCCCAGCGTGAGCACGGTGCAGGAGCCTCCGTGCTGCTCGATCAGCCTGACCGCCTCCTCGGCCCCGCACTCCTCGTGGGGGCTGATCGTGAACCCCAGGTGGCGAGTCTGGATCGCCCGCTGGTCTTCGGTCAGCGTGATCTTGCCGCCGGTCAGCGGCACGCGCTTGACGCACACGAGGATGTTCATGGGCTCACCCCGATAGCTCATGAGCGGACTCTCGAATTGTCGGGATCGAAGATCGGGGTTGACCCGGCCACGGCCACCGTCACCGGGTAATGCTCGCCCATGTACTCGACCAGCAGCTGCTCGCCCTCCTGGGCGTGCTCGGGCGGCAGGTAGCTCATCAGGATGTGCTTGCCGATCGACGGTCCCGCGCCCGCGCTCGTGACATACGAACGGCGTCCCTTGCCATCGGTGATCGGCTCGCCGTCGGCCGTCAGGATCGGCTCGCCGCCCAGCATGTAGCGCTTGACGCCCGACTGCGACATGTGATCGTCGACGGTCAGCGTGCACATGCTGGCCGCCGGCTCTGACTCGCGGTGGGCGACGTGGGCCGACTTGCCGATGAACTCCTGGTCCTTGACCTTGCCCCAGGCCATCCCCGCCTCGACGACGTTGTATTCGCCCTCGAGCTCGGCGCCGTAGGCGCGATAGCACTTCTCCAGGCGGCCGGTGGTCCCGTACACGCCGGCGCCCATCGGGACCGCGCCGTGCGGCAGGCCCGCCTCGGCGATGATGTCCCACAGCCGCGCGCCCTGCTCGATCGGCACGTACAGCTCCCAGCCGAGGTCACCGACGTATGAGATCCGCGAGGCGATCACCTCCAGGGGTCCGACCTCGATTCGCTTGCAGGTCGCGAACGGGAACCCCTCGTGGGAGACGTCGTCGCGGGTGACCCTGGCCAGGATGTCCCGCGCCCGCGGGCCCCACAGCCCGAGCGTGGTCCAGGCGTTGGTCTGGTCGTGGATCTGCGCAGCGCCGTTGTCGGGCAAGTGGTCGGAGAACCATTTGAGGTCGGACATCCCCCAGGCGCCCCCGGTCACCACTCGGAACACGTCCTCGCCGATCCGCATGATCGTCAGGTCGGCCTTGAACCCGCCGCTGGGGGTCAGCACCGGCGTATACACGACCCGCCCGACCGCGACGTCCATCTGGCGCATGGCCACCCCTTGCACCACCTCCAGCGCCGCCGGTCCGGTGACGTCGAAGATGGCAAACGCGGTCAGGTCGGTGTAGCCCGCCCGGTCGCGCATGGCCAGGTGCTCGGCGTTGATGATCGGCGACCACCAGCGCGCCTCCCATTCGGCCTCGCGCCTGCTGATGCGGTCCCCGAACTCATCGAGGAGCGGGGCGTTGGACTCATACCACTGCGGTCGCTCCCAGCCCGCGGCCTCGTAGAACACGGCTCCCAGCTCCTGCTGGCGCTCGTAGTACGGGGGCAGCTTGACCCGGCGGTCCGATTCCCACTGCTCGGAGGGATGGACGATCCCGTACATCTTGTTGAAGCCCTCGCTGGCCCGGGCCCGGATGTGGGCGGTGGTCTTCTGGTGCGGGTAGGCGCGCGCGATGTTGGACTCGTAGACGTCGATCTCGGATTCGCCGTGCACCATCAGCTCGGCGACGGTCTTGCCCGATCCGGGTCCTTCCTTGATCCAGATCGCGGCCGCCGACCACAGGCCCTTGACCTCGGGCGTCTCCCCGATCAGCGGCATGCCGTCATGAGTCACCGACAGCAGGCCGTTGATGGCGTATCGCTGGCCGACGGTCTCGTCGCCGACGATCTCGGGCATCAGCTCGAGAGCGTGCTCCATCTGCAGCTCGAAGTCGGCCTGGGTGAACGGAAGCTCGGTGGGGCTGAGCGCCGACTCCTCGATCGAGGGGATCTCGTCGGCGCCCATCAGGATCGGGCGGTGCGCGTAGGAGCCGATCTCGAGCCCGGTCCCGTCCTGGCGCTCGTACATGTTGGTGTCCATGTCGCGCACGATCGGGTAGTCGACCAGCGTCTTGGGGTCGGCGAATCGAGGCGCGGGCCCGATGTCGATCATCTGGTGCACAGCCGGGGTGAGGGGGATGTTGGCGCCGGCCAGGCGGGCGATCCGGGGGCTCCAGCAGCCGCAGGCGATCACCACCCGGTCGGCCTCGATCTCGCCGCGGTCGGTGCGGACGCGCTTGATGCGCCCGTGCTCGACGTCGAGCCCCAGAACCTCTGTGTTCGCGGAGATGGTCATCCCCGCTTGCTGGGCGCGCTCGCGCATGATCGTGGCCGCACGCAGGGAGTCGACCACGCCCGCGCCCGGCGTGTAGAAGCCGCCCAGCAGGAGCTGCTCGTCGATGAACGGGACCAGCTCCTTGATCTGTGCCGGGGTCAGGAGCGTCGCCGGCTCGATCCCCCAGGTCGTGGCCGAGGCCATCCGCCGCGCCAGTTCCTGCATCCGCTCCCCGGTTCGAGCCACCTCGATGCCGCCGCACTCGAGGTACACGTCGAGCTCCTTGTACTGCCGCATGCTCTCCAGCGTCAGCGAGGTCATCTCCTTGGAATGGTCGACCGGGAAGATGAAGTTCGACGCATGGCCGGTCGAGCCGCCCGGGTTGGGAAGCGGCCCCTTGTCGATCAGCGTGATGTCGGTCTCACCGAGCCGGCTGAGGTGGTAGGCGACGCTGTTGCCCACGATTCCGGCGCCGATGATCACGACGCGCTGACTAGCGGGCAGCTGCCTGGGTTCAGACGCCATGGCTCTGATATATCAGATGCAGGTCAGCGGCGTCAACGCGTCCGGCTCTCGCCCCGGCGGATTAGACTGTGTCGCGGCCGGCAGCACAACTCGTACGCGCAACCACGGACAGGGAGGACAGATGGCCAACTGGGGATTTGCCGGCGCTGCCGGTCGTGGCGTGCGGAGGCTCGTCGTGCCCACCGCCTGGAGGCTCGTCGTGCCCACCGCCGCCGGGTTGCTGCTGATGGGAATCGCTGCGGCACAGGCATCCGCGGCGACAATCAGCGTCACCAAGCCGTGCTACGTGAACTCGCTCCACGAGCGGGCCTCGATGACGGTCGTCGGCTCGGGCTTTACCCCCGGCACCCCGGTCAAGATCACCAGCAGCGACGGTACCGTCGCGGAAGTTACGACCGCGAGTGCCACCGGGACGATCGCGCTCACTACCGGCGCCCCCGCGCCGCTGCTGAACCCGCTTCAGCGCAAGACGGTCACCCTGACCGCGCAGGTCAGCACCGTGAGCGGCCCGGCGATTGTCGCGACCACGCAGGCGACGGTCACGCCGCTCTCCGTCGTGACCAGGCCCGCTCGAGCCAAGTTCACCAGGAAGGTCACCTGGTTCTTCTCGGGCTTTGAGCCTGGGAAGCCGATCTACGCGCACTATCTGCGCCGGCAGCCGGTGGCGAAGATGCGCTTCGGCAAGGCCAAGGGTGCCTGCGGCGTGCTCAAGGCTCGGGCGCTGCTGTTCCCGGGTGGCCATCCCCGCTTCAAGACCTACCGCGTCCAGATCGACGACTCCAAGCGCTACAGCAAGCACACGCTTCCGAGGTTCGTCACCACGCTCGGGACGTTCGTGACCTGATTTCGGCTCAGCTTTAAGTGCGGCGCGCGCGGCGCGCGCTGTGACGATTGCACCTCACGTATCGAACCGCCGGCGCGTTATAGGTGCATGACAACACAAGCACAGACCGAGCTTGGCAAGCGCGTGCGCGCACTCGACTGGGACGCACTCGCTCAGGAGCTTGACGAGCGCGGATTCGCGGTCACGCCACCGCTGCTGAGCGCAGACGAATGTCGCGCGCTGGCAGCGCTGTTCGATGGCGAGGGCTTTCGCTCGACGATCGACATGGCCCGCCATCGCTTCGGCGAGGGTCGCTACCGGTACTTCTCGCACCCGCTGCCCGACGAGATCGAGTCGGCGCGGATCTCGTTCTACGAGTGTCTGGCCCCGGTCGCCAACCGCTGGGCGAGCCTGCTGTCGGGCGAGAACCCGATCTTTCCTGCAAACGCACGCGCAGCTTTTGGCCCGCTGCCGGGGCGCCGGTCAGACCCGGCCCACGCCGCTGCTGCTCCGCTACCACGCCGGCGATTGGAACGCGCTTCACCAGGACCTCTACGGGGAGGTCTACTTCCCGTTTCAGGTCCTCACCGTGCTGTCCGAATCCAGCGTTGATTACACCGGCGGCGAGTTCGTCCTGCTCGAACAGCGTCCCCGGGCGCAGAGCCGGGCGCATGTGCTGCAGCCGGGTCGGGGCGCGTTCGTGATCTTCCCCACGCGCGAGCGACCCAACGCCGGCAAACATGGCTACCACCGCGTCGCGCTACGGCACGGCGTCAGCACGATCACCAGCGGCGAGCGCACCGCGCTCGGCATCATCTTCCACGACTCGAAATGAGGACCATGAGCTTCACCGTCTACGAAAGCCCGATCGGAGCCCTGACCCTGCTCGCCGGACCCGCCGGCCTGCGCGGGCTGCATTTCCCCGGCCGCGGACCCCGCAAAGGCGAGGACCACCGCGACGCCCCCAACCCCACGCTCACGGACGCCGTGGAGCAGCTCGACGCCTACTTTGCCGGCGAGCTGCAGCGCTTTGCGCTCGAACTCGACCTCGAGGGCACCCCGTTTCAGCGTCGGGTGTGGCAGCTGCTGAGCGAGATCCCATACGGGACCACCACCACCTACGGGACGCTGGCCCGGGAACTGGGCGCCACGTCGCACGGAGACGACCCTAACCCGCGGGCGGTGGGGGCGGCCGTCGGTCGGACGCCGGTGCCGCTCGTGATCCCGTGCCACCGCGTGATCGGCGCCGACGGTTCGCTGACCGGTTATGGCGGCGGGCTGCAGCGCAAACGAGCGCTGCTGGACTTCGAAGCCGGCGGCGGGTACCGCGCGGCCCTCAGCGCCGGCTGGAGAGGGCCTCAGCTGGCGCTGCTCTCAGCGCCGGCCTCGGCGGGCGCTTCACTGGCGCCCACGCGAGTCTTCGGGATCCGCAGCGCGATGGCGGCCGCCCCCGCGGTCGCCAGGCACGAGATCACGAACGGTGCGCTGACCCCGCCAGGGCCGATCGACGCCCCTCCGATCGCCGAGCCGGCGGCCAGCCCACCCACCAGCGCGGCCGAGAACCAGGTGAACGTCTCGTTCTCGGTCCCCGGGGTCGCCACCCGGCCGACGAGCGCATACTGGCAGGAGAAGACCGGAGCGATGGTCAGGCCGGAAAGCAGGCTGCCGATGATCCCCTCGGGTACCGAGCGGGCCAGGATCAGCGGAGCTGTGCATACCACGGCGGCCGCGAGCAGCAGCCGATAGCGGCTCGACAGCGTCGAGTTCCAGACGTGCGCGCCGTACCACAGGCCGCCGACCATGCTTCCGACGCTCCATACCGCCAGCAGCAGCCCAGTGGCCGGGCGCGAACCGGCGTGCAGCGCCAGCGACGGCAGACCGACCTCGGTCGCACCCAGACCGGTGCCGATCAGGGCCATCGGGGCCAGCAGGACCCGCAGCTCGCGGTTGGCGAGCGCGGCGACGCGCGGTTCGTGCGCGGCCCGCGTGCCCGACCCGCGCGCCAGGGGCGAGCGCACGAACAGGACCGTCCCCATCACGCACACCACGGCGACCAGCAGCACGGCCACCTCCGGCGAGCTGAATCCGACCACCAGGGCAACGACCAGCGGTCCGGTGATCCACACGACCTCCTGGGCCACCGAATCCAGCGCGTACGCGGTGTCGCGGACGCTCGGATCATGGAACACCTCACGCAGTAGGGCCCGCGCGGTCGGCGACACGGGCGGGACGAGCGCGCCCGCGAGCGCCGCCAGTGGCACGAGGGCCAGGCCGCTGGCATCGCCCGAGCTGGCGAGCACGAACACGACCAGGACGATCGCCTGCGCGACCGCGCACGGTGCCAGCACCCGCAGCCGGCCAAAACGGTCGACCAGCCGTCCCTGCACGGGCGCTGCCGTCGCGCTGGCGAGCGCGTAGGCGCCCACCGCGAGCCCCGCGATCGCGTAGGAATGGTGAGTCGCGCGCACGAGCAGCAGGATCGCGAGCGAAGACATGCCCAGCGGCAGCCGCCCGACCAGAGCGCTGAGAATCAACGCAGGCGAGCCGGGAACCGACAGCACGGAGCGATACTTCGCGACCACGTTTCGAGCCTACAAGGCCACGCCTTCGGGCCGGGTCGCGAGTCATGGCTATCGTTGACCATGGCCCGTTCAGACACTCGAGGAGGACACGGATGCCGGTCCGCGACACGCCACCGTTTCGCGCCGATCACGTCGGGAGCCTGCTGCGCCCGCCGGCGCTCGCTCGCGCCCGGGCCAGGTTCAAGACAGGAGAGATCGACTCAGACCAGCTGCGCGACGCCGAGGACGAAGCGATCCTCGGCGTGATCGAGCTGCAGCGCGAAGCCGGCCTGCGCACGGTCACCGACGGAGAACTGAGGCGGGCCTCGTGGCACATGGACTTCATCCACTCGCTCGGCGGGATCGAGCGGGACGAGGGCGAGAGCATCGTCGTCCACTTTCACGGCGACGACGGCGAATACGACTACCGCCCCCCGGCGATGCGAGTCGCGGCCCCGGTCAGTCTGCCTGAGACCATCTTCGCCGACGCGTTTGCCTTCCTGTTCGAGCACGCGACGGAGGGACAGACGCCGAAATTGACGATCCCATCGCCGAGCATGGTCCACTACCGCGGCGGCAACTCGTCGATCGACCCCTCCGTGTACCCGGCGATCGACAGCTTCTGGGAGGACCTGACGGCCGCCTACTCGGCCCAGGTTCAGGGCGTCTACGAGCTCGGCTGCCGCTACCTCCAGCTCGACGATACGAGCCTGGCCTACATAAACGACCCCGCCCAGCGCGCCCACATCGAGCAGATCGGCGGCGACCCCGCGCACCTCCACGAGCAGTACATCGCCAACATCAACAGGGCCCTGGCGGTCAAGCCGGATGACCTCGTGGTCACCACCCACCTGTGCCGTGGCAACAATCAATCCATGTGGGTTGCGCAAGGCGGCTATGACTTCGTTGCCGAAGCCCTGTTCGGCGACCTGAACGTCGACGGCTACTTTCTCGAGTTCGACGATCCGCGGTCGGGTACGTTCGAGCCGCTGCGGTTCGTGCCCACGGGCAAGCAGGTGGTGCTTGGTCTGGTCACCACCAAGCACCCCCAGCTCGAGGACCCCGATGTGCTCAAGCGACGCATCGACGAGGCCGCACGGTACGTCGACCCCGACCAGCTCTGTCTGTCGCCTCAGTGCGGCTTCGCCTCAACCGAGGAGGGCAACAAGCTCACGATCGACGACGAGCGCGCCAAGCTCGAGCTGATCGTCGGGGTCGCCGACGACATGTGGGGCTCGTGATCAGCGCGGCGTCATAAACGGCGCCACCACGCGCGTGAGGCGCGACCGCCTGCCGGTGGCATCTTCGTGCTCGTCGGCGGCAGCCAGAATGCCCACGATCGCTCGGGAGGCCAGAAACCGCAGCGGCTCAGGCTCCCATCGCCGGCTCTGGTGCTGCACCCACGGAAGCGTGACCCGATCGCTGTCACGGCCGAGCGTGAGATCCGCGAGCGTGCGACCGGCGATGTTCGACGCCCCGACCCCGTGACCCGAGTAGCCCCCGGCCCACCCGACGCGGCTGCGAGCGTCGAAGCTGACGCTCATCGACCAGTCGCGAGGTACCGCCAGGGGCCCGCCCCAGTGGTGCGTGATCCGCGCGGGCGCAGCCGCCGGGAAGCTCCGGCGCAGGCTCTGCACGAGCCGCTGGGTCACGTCGGAGGAGCGCTCGTTGTCCTCGCTGATCGGCTCGCGCAGACGGTACGGAGCCCCGCGACCGCCGATCGCGATCCGCCCGTCGGACGTGCGCTGGGCATAGAAGAACAGGTGATGCAGGTCGCCCACGAGTAGCCCATCTCGCCAGCCGAGCTCGTCCCACACGTCGGCCGGCAACGGCTCGGTGGCGATCATCAGCGAGTACAGCGGCAGGTAGCGCAACCCCTGGCCGGGAAGCTGTGTCGTGTATGACTCGGTGGCCCTCAACACGGTGTCGGCGCAGACCGTGCCCCCTTCGCACCTGATCCGTCCCGGGACCAGCTCCAGGGCCGCAGTCCGCTCGTGGACGGTGACGCCCAGGCGCTCGCACACGGTGGCCAGACCGAGAGCCAGCCGCGCCGGATCGACCCGTGCCGCATGGGGCGAGAAGCTGGAGGCCAGGACCCCGGGTATGCGGACGAACTGCTCGAGCTCGCCGGGGTCGAGCGTCAGCTGGGTCGCCTCTGGATCGTTGTGCTCGCGGGCGTACCTGAGCAGGCGGTCGCGCTGGGGCTCGCTCGTGGCCACCGTTACCGCGCCGGCCTTGCGATAGCCGCAGGCGATCTCTTCCTCGGCCACCACCCGCCCGACCTCGTCCACGGCGGCTTGCGTCTCACGCGAGGCTCGGAGCATCGCGTCGCTGCCGTCCGGCTCGCCGTAGGCGCGGGCGCTTCCCGAGATTCCCGACATGACCCAGCCACCGTTGCGACCGGAGGGACCGAAGCCCGCGATCTCGCGTTCAACGACGACGATCCGCAGCTTGGGCTCGAGCTGCTTGAGGTAGTACGCGGTCCACAGTCCGGTGAATCCGGCGCCGACGATGGCCACGTCACAGTCGGTGTCGGCCGTCAGCGCCGGGCGGGGCCGGAGGGGCCCTCGGATGCCGTCCAACCATAGGCTGCGTTTCCGGTACCGGGCGTCGAGGGCGGCACCGGCATCGAGATCCGTTTCCGGCATCCGTGCGCCTAGCCTCCGCTGGCACTGATGGGGACGGCGATTCCCGAGGCGGTCGTCAGCACGGGCGCGAAGTATGAGGCAGCGAGAGCTACCTCGTAACCCTGAGCTGGGCCGATCCAAACTTGCCGCCGCCGCAGCGCGCGCCGACGCGGTAGCGGCCGGCCTTCACGCTGCGCTTGATCGTCACCTTCTTGGAGAACTTGCCGCGCTGGCTGCTGGGCGTGAAGATCGCGGGCACGCCAGCGAACTCGTGTCTGGTCGCCCCTCTGAACGCTCGCGAATAGATCGTGACCCGCCCCGGCTTGCGGCAGCCGTTGCCGACCGCGCCGGAGACCGTCACCGAGTTCCCGGCCCTGACGGTGCGCGGCGACACCTTGAAGTGCGTGCCGCAGCCACCCAGGGGGTCACAGTAGCCAGGATTGCTCGCGCCGGCGACGGCGGCGCAGGCACCGATGGCGACGAGCGTCGCTATCGAGGCAACCAAGCGGCGGACGAGCCTGACGCCCATGACCCAAACCTAGCGCTCGAGCTGCCGGCGAGCGCCGCGGGTCTCGAGTCCCCGGATATCGCGTAGCACGGTCTGAAATCCCTCCCGATAGCCCCGCAGATAATCGTTCTCGTCCTCCGCGTCGAGGAACCGACGTCGCCTCAGCGAGTAAAGGCAGTACCGGCGCAGGTCATCGACCGTGTGCTCGAGTCGGGCGGCATGCTGCTGCGCGCGCCACAGGGCGGCCCGGCGTCCGCTCATGCGGGCATTGCCGCGCTGGGCATCGAGCTGCGCCAGCCGCTCGCGGATCAGGGGGATGAGCTCCATGGCCAGCATTCTGCGTTCACCCGCGGCGCCGCTCATCTGGGCCGGCGGCGCCGTGAGGGAAATCATAGGTCGCGGTTCACCGCGGCCGAGTGAGGGTGGACCCCCACCGCCTACGAGACCGGCCTGGTCATACCCGGCTCTCACCGGTCATGACGGGCGCAGCCGCTGCGACACTGACCAGCGGCTGATCGCCGACGGGGTCGAGGTCGAGCGGGCGCTGGCGGAGCAGCCTTGGGGCAAGGAGGCGGTGATCCGCGATCCGGACGGAAACCGACTCGTGCTTCAGCAATCCTGAGCCCACGCGCGCCGCTGGACGGTGTCGAGCTGACGGGCGCGACGGTCAGGGGTGGGCGCCGGCGTTCGCACCGGGCTCTAGCGAGACCAGTCGACCTCGCTCAGGGAGGCGTCGTTTTCGGTGTGCGTCCCGAAGGCCAGGAACTCCAGTCCCTCTGGTCCGGCGGCAAAGGCCCGGAAAGTATCGGGGGCGACGCGGATCGCATCCCAGGTGTCGACCTTGACGACTTCATCGCCGAGCTTGATCTGACCCGACCCGCCGACAATGACATACACCTCTTCGTCCTCACCATGACTGTGACCAAATTGCCCTTGGGCGTCGGGTCCGAGCCGTTGATAGCTGATTCCGATGCGTTGGCAACCGAGGTCCTGCCGCGCGAACCTGGCCTCGAAGTCTTCGGGGAAACCGAACTTCGCGGCCATGTTCTCGACCTGCTTGAGGTTCTTGATCGCGTAGGCGTCCATGGATGGGAAGGTTATTGAGCCGCTGGGCCCGACACGCTCCGCCCCCGCCACCGGGTTGTCACAGCTGGTCGCCCCACTCGGTTTCCTCGCGCAGCCGGCTCTTGAGTACCTTGCCCCCGGGGTTTCTCGGCAGTGGCTCCTGGCGCAGGGTCACGTACTGAGGCACCTTGAAGTCGGCGATCCGCTGGCGGACGTGGTCGATCACGGCCTCCAGCTCGAACTCGGGCCTGGTCACGATCACCGCCCCGACTTTCTCGCCCATCATCTCGTCGGGCACCGGCACCACCGCCGCCTCGACCACCCCCGGCGCGCTCACCAGCGCGGACTCGACCTCGATCGAGTAGACGTTTTCACCGCCGCGGTTGATCATGTCCTTGGCCCGGTCGACGATGTAGAGCAGTCCTTGCTCGTCGATGCGCGCGAGATCGCCGGTGTGCAGCCATCCGTCTACGAACGTATCGGCGGTCGCCTCGGGCTTTTCCCAATAGCCCCCCACCACGCTCTGTCCGCGCACCAGCAGCTCGCCCACCCCGCTGTGTGGATCGGGCTCGTACAGGGCAAGGTCGGCCACGGGCATCGCGAACCCGACGGAGTCCGCGTGCTCCGCGGCATCCTCGTGGGGCAGAAACGAGGTCAGTGACGAGGTCTCGGTCAGACCGAAGCCGTTGCCGACCCGGGCGCCTGGGAACGCTTCCATGATCTGGTGCACGGCGCTGGCGGCGATGGGTGCGCCGCCGTAGCAGACCCAGCGCACATGGCTGAGATCGGTTTGGGTAAAGCGCGGGTGGCGCATGAGCGCGTGGTAGATCGCCGGCACCGAGGTGAGCAGCTGGATGCGCTCCTCGCGAGCCGTGTTCAAAAAGCCCTCGAGGTCGAGCGGATTGGCCAGGATGAACGCGCGGCCTCCGAGCGCGGCCATCACCAGGAGCTGGCTGTTGCAGCCGGTGACGTGGAACAGGGGAACGTTGATCAGCGTGGCCAGCTCAGGGCCCTCGGCACGGTCGATGCCGACGCAGCGCACGGCGTTCTCGACGTTGGCGAGAAAGTTGGCGTGCGAAGTCATCGCGCCCTTGGGAAAGCCGGTGGTGCCGCTGGTGTAGAAGATGGCCGCCAGCTCTTCCGCTCCCAGGTCGTCGACGACCAGCGGCTCACCGTCGGGCAGCGCCTCGCCGTGGCGGAACACGTGGCGCGCGCCGCTGTCGGAGACCACGTACTCGATCTCGGGTTGCTTGAAGCGGGTGTTCACGGGAACCGCGACCACGCCGGCCAACTGCGCGCCCCAGAACGCGAGCACCCAGTCAACGCCGTTGGGCAGCAGGATCGCCGCCCGGTCGCCCCGATCGAGCCCGGCCGCTCTGAGGCCGCCCGCCACCCGCGCCGCCCGGTCCCACAGCTCGCCGTAGGTCAGGCTGTCGGCGCCCACCTCGCGGATCGCTCTGGCGGTCGGATCGCGCTCCACGCTCGCGCGCAGCATGTCCACCAGCGAGCGCGGAAGGTCGGTGTAGCGCAACCGTCCCCCGTGGCCGCGCTCCACGCCGGCGGCGTCGTAGGGGTTGCGTCCACGGCCTGCCGGAGTTATCGCGCTCTGCGTTCGCGGCTCGGTCATGCCGAGATCCTCGTCGGGGGCGCCGGCTCGGAGTCCGAGCTCCTGGGATCGATCAGAATCTTGGCGTGCTCGTCGGGCTTGGCGAGCGCGTCGAAGGCGGGCGCCACCCCGGGCAGTCCGACCACGCCCGTGACCAGCGGGGTCGCGTCGATCTTGCCCTCGGCCAGCATGTGCAGGGTGTCGCGGAACTCCAGCGGCGTGTAGCCGACGACGAAGCGCAGGTCGATCTCCTTGTTGATCGCCATCGAGGGGCGGATCCTGTCCTCACCCATGCAGACCCCGACTCCGATGACCCGGGAGAACAACGGGGCGCAAGCCATCACGCCGTCGAGGATCCCGGGCAGCCCGACACACTCGAAGATCACCGGGCGCTTGGGCTTGATGCCGAGCCTGTCGATCGTCCGCCACACGTGCTGCCAGGGGACCGGAAGGCGTCTCAGCTTCTCCATCGTCGATAGGGCCAGCTCGACCGCGGCCGGCAACGTGTTCAGGTGGCCGCGATCGCCGGCCGCGTAGGGGGAGTCCTGTGAAGGGTCGACCACCATGTCGGCGCCGCAACGCCACGCCAGCTCGCGCCGCGCGCCGGAGAAGTCGCTGGCGACGATCGTGCGAACCCCGCGTGCCTTGAGCATGCAGATGACGGCCAGCCCGATCGGGCCGCAGCCGATCACGATCGCGACGTCCCGCTTGCCGATCTCGCTGCGCCGGACGGCGTGCCAGCCGATCGCCATCGGCTCGGTCAGCGCGCTGAGATCGGGCGTCATGCCATTGGGCACGGGCAGCATCATCGATTCCTCGACCACAACCTGCTCGGCGTAGGCGCCCGGCGCCGCCGCCGAGAGCCCGATCGCCTGCGGTTTCCCGCCTCGCCTGACCAGCGGCAGGGCCACGACATGTGAGCCCGTGGCGATGGGCTTGCGGCATCCCGGACCGTACTCGGCGACTTCGCCGCAGAACTCGTGCCCGAACACCACGCTCTGATTGGAGCGCATGAAGTCCTCATAGCCGACCTCGGTCAGCACCTCGGCCAGCTCGTCGCAGTGATGACGCGCGTGCAGGTCAGAGCCGCAGATCCCGCAGCGCAGCACCTGGAGGACAACCTGCCCCTTCTCCGGCTGGGGCGACGAGCGGTCGACGACCCCGAGCTGGCCGTTCTCGCAGGCCACCGCCTTCATCGGGGCAGCAAGCTGTCGTCGAAGGGTGGCAGCGGTTTGATGAAGGGCTCGAGCAGCTCGGCGGCTCGCTCCGTGCTCAGCACCTCGTCGGGGTCGAGCTTGATCACGTTGTGCTCGCTTTCGTCGTACTCCCACACATTCTCCCCGAGCAGCCGACACCGCTCGTCGTAGGGCCAGACCATCGCCACCCGCCCCCGGAGCAGATACATCGCATCCTCGTCCGCCTCCACGCCGGCGGCAACGAGCGCGGAGCCGAGGGTCTGCTGATAGCCGACCATCGTGCTCACGACCATGAAGTCACCCACAGCGACCGTCTCGTCCTCGGTATAGAAGATCGACTGATGGGTCTGGGCCCAGAACCGGTACAGGGGCTCGACCTGCTCGCGGCCTTCAAGCTTGATCGGCGGCTGACCGATCATGTTGAAGCGATACACGGGATGCTCGACCGTCATCTCGGGGGCGAAGATCTCCTCGAAGCGTCCGGCATGCTCCAGGTTGCGATGGCGATCATAGGCCTGAAGCAGATACCGGTGGCGAGGGTTGTCGGTGGCCTCGATCAACTCCTGCACGGCAATGTTGGTCTTGGTGATGTCGAGTTGCCTCACGTCGACCTGCGCCATCGCGTCCTCCTCGCTCGAAACTCAACTAACACTACCGTTACTAACGACACCGTAACATAACCCCACACATGGGCTCTGCCTCCCCGCTCCCCCGGCGCCTGCCGGCCGCCGCCCGGCGCGAGCAGCTGCTTGAGATCACCACTGGACTGGTTGCCGAGCAGGGGTTTCATGCGATATCGATCGAGGCCGTAGCCAGCTGCGCCGGCGTCACACGCGCGACGGTCTACCTTCACTTCCGCGATCTCCAGCAGCTGCTCGAGGCGGTGATCGAGCGTGAGACCTCCCGCGCCCTGGCTCAGGTCTCCGAAACGACGCTCACCAATCTCGACGAAGGCGATCCCCAGGAGCTCATGCTCGAGGCCCTCGACGCCTACCTGCAGGCGGTCCGCAGTCAACCAACTACCTGGCGACTGGTGCTGATGCCGCCCGAAGGCGCGCCTGCGGCGCTGCACGCCAGGATCGCCGAAGGACGCTCCGCCGTGCTTGAGCGCCTCTCCCGAGCAGTCCAGCCCGTGACCGACCGCGACTCGCCGGTTCGCGACGCCGAGCTGACCGCGCACATCCTGTCTGCCATCTCCGACGAGTACGCACGGCTCATCCTCACCGACCCGACGCGATTTCCTCCCGAGCGGCTTCTCGCCCATGCTCGGTGGTGGATCAGCCGCGGCCCGCTCGTGAACGAACGCATCAGTCCCACTCGGCGATCTCGCTGAGCCCGGCTTACCGTCCAGCGCGGTCCCCGCCTATTTCAGTTTCGTCGCGAAGCTCCCGGAGTCCGACCACAACAACGCTGCCGAGTTCGCCTGGCAGCGGCCCCAGCCACGAGCGCCACACCGATGGCCAGCCACGGGATCGGATTGAGATGCTGGTCGCATCCGCTCGCCGTTGCCGTGTGCCAGCAAGTGGTTCCGGGTCCGTCGCCAGGTCACTGCGTGTCGCGCCCCGGGGGCCCGGACTGAAGGGATCGGGGGCGGGGCTGGTCTCGGTTTCGGTCGGTCATGGTTGGCGCTACCAGCGCGCGGCGCGAGGTAAGAAGTGGCGTTGGAGCTCGTTCGCGTAGCGGCGACCGATCGCCTGGCCTTGCTCGCCGAGCCATTTGGTGAAAGCAATCTGTCCGAGCGGCAGCTCGTGGGATGCGAGGAGTCCGGCGGTCAAACCTCTGATCTCATCCGCGGTCAGCACGACATCGCCGAGGAGCAGCCCGAGGGCGCGTGAGACGGCTGTCATTCCCAGGGCTGGCAGGTGCAGGACCGGGGCTCGGCTGCCTACGGCGCTGCGAATCGTCCTGACGAGCTCGTCGAAGGACATCATCTCGGGGCCCGCCGCGTCCATGACGACGTCGCCGTCGGCGAGGGCGGCGTGTTCGCAGATCCGGGCCAGATCATCGACGTGGACGGGCTGGACCGGGTAGCGGCCGTCCCCGGGCAGCGCGAAAACCGGCATGCGCCGCAGGATCCAGGCGATGTTGTTGGCCAGGACATCGCGCTCTCCACCGAAGATCCACGTCGGCCGGACGATCGAGTAGGCGATCCCGACCTCGGCCAGGGCTCGTTCGACGAGCGCCTTGCCTCGGTAATACGGCAGGGGAGAGTCGATCGACGGGTTGGCGATGCTGAGGTGAACGACGCGTCTGACGCCGGCGCGCTTGGCGGCGTGGAACAGGGTCCGCGAGTTGGAGACGGCGTTCTCGAAGGTCGTATGACCATGATCGAACCGGACCCAGTAGGTGTTGTAGAGCGTGGTCACTCCCTCCAGGCTGCGGGCCAGCGAGACTGGATCGTCGAAGCGGTACCGGGTGGCCGGAATGCGTGCCCGCAGCGGATGGGCGCGCTCGGGATGGAAGGTGATCGTTCTGACTCTGCGCCCGGAAGCCAGCAGCCGCTCGGCAATCGCCGAGCCCGAGTAGCTGAACGCGCCGGTGACGAGATCCAGTCCGGTGTCGGGCATCATCGTCCTCGGGCTTGCCGGGGCGGGCATCATCGTCGTCGTGTCTGCCCGGCGGGCATCATCATCCTCGGGATTGGTTGGGAGGCAGCAGCGCCTCGGCGAGCGGCGCGTAGCGGATCCCGAGGTCGAGCAGCGCCTCGGCGCGGGTGTGGTCGCCATCGAGCTGGCTGAGCATGTCGATCCCCAGGTACAGCGCGACGATCGCGAACGCCATCTCGCGTGCCGGAACGACCGATTCCAGCGGCGAGCCGGCGACCAGCGTCCCGACCTTGTGCTCGATCATGGCGATCCACGGCTGCAACCGGGCGGCCACGTCGCTCCCGAGCGCGGCGTTGGTGATGCCGCCGGCCACCATCTCGCCCAGGACCGTGACATAGCCGTTCTGTAGGTCCTCGGCGTAGATTTCGCGCGCCAGCGCCGCCAACTCAGAGACCGTCCGCGCGTGCTCGAGAGCCGGCGCGTAGGCCCGCATGCGGCGAGCGCTGACGAGATCGAGCGCCGCCAACAGGAGCTTGTGGACGCTCCCGAAGTGGTAGAAGATCAGCGCCTGGTTGAAGCTCCCGGCCCGTGCGATCTCCCGTGCGCTGCAGCCGGCAAACCCCTTTGACTTCAGGGTCTCGAGCGCGGCCTCGACGATCTGGGCTTTTGTCCCGGCCGGTTCATCCTGAGCACTTGCCTTGATTCGAGCCGCGGACTCCATTCGGTGAGTTTAGCGCTCGCTCAAAGCAGACGCTCAATGTTATTGTTCCCACAGCCACGGCCACGCCCAGAAACTCGCAAGGAGAGCGCGGTACAGTTTCGCCAGATGCAAAGCTCAGTTTGCGGGTAGCGTGACCGGGATGGCGACTGTCGAGCATGTATGGGATCGTCCTCCCCTCGTCCGCGACGAGAGCGAACCGAAGCAGCTTGATAAGCGAGGCTACGAGAAGGAGCTCGCCCGCCTGCAGGTAGAACTCGTACGCCTCCAGGAATGGGTCGTCCACAAGGGCCTGAGGGTGGTCGTGGTCTTCGAAGGCCGCGACACTGCGGGCAAGGGCGGGACGATCAAGAGGATCACCGAGAAGACCAACCCGCGTGTGGTGCGAACCGTCGCTCTGGGCACACCGACCGAACGCGAGCGCTCGCAGTGGTACTTCCAGCGCTATGTCCCCCATCTGCCCGCCGCCGGCGAGATCGTCCTGTTTGATCGCAGTTGGTACAACCGGGCCGGCGTTGAACGCGTGATGGGCTTCTGCACGCAGAGCGAGTACGAGGAATTCATGCGCACTTGCCCGCAGTTTGAACGAGACCTGTTGCGCTCCGGCATCATCCTCATCAAGTACTGGCTGTCGGTCAGCGACGAGGAACAGGAGCACCGCTTCAAATCTCGTCTAAGTGACCCCGCCAAGCAGTGGAAGCTCAGCGAAATGGACCTTGAGGCGCGCAGACGCTGGGTCGACTATGCGGAGGCCAAGGACGACATGTTCGCCTACACCGATACCAAGGAGTCGCCCTGGTATGTGGTCGAGGGGGATGACAAGCGCACGATGCGCCTGAACCTCATCAGCCACCTGCTGAGCTTGATCGACTACGACGACGTCCCGCGCGAGAAGCTCAAGCTCCCCCCGCGACAGAAAAGGGCGTACGTCCGCCCGCCGCAGGACGACCAGAACTACATTCCGTCGCGCTACCAGGTCGGTTA
>CAVWQA010000013.1:0-162885 GCA_963757015.1 uncultured Solirubrobacterales bacterium | reverse complement strand
AGCTAATCGCCCGACCCGGCGATTCTAACGGCGTGCCCAAAGGCCAGGGCGGAGCGCCGCCGCCCACTGGCAAGAGCGCCAGCAGGCCAGGCGAGACCTTTATCGCGACAACCGCGAGGCGAGCGCGAGCGCCTCGTCGGCGGCCTCGAAGCTCAGGTGCACCCGGTAGCCGCCGGCGGCGGTGGCGGTCACCTCGACGTCGCGGCCCAGGGCGGCACTGAAGCTGTCTGTGATCTGCAGCATGGCGGCCTC
Source organism: uncultured Solirubrobacterales bacterium (assembly GCA_963757015.1). Taxonomy (GTDB): domain Bacteria; phylum Actinomycetota; class Thermoleophilia; order Solirubrobacterales; family Solirubrobacteraceae; genus Palsa-465. The sequence goes on along the minus strand of CAVWQA010000013.1, from coordinate 162,633 downwards.
TTGGTCGGGGTGCAGGGCGCGGCGACGGCGGTGGGTCCGGCCATCTGCGCCGGCACCGGCGTTGGCGCGCCGGGCGCGGTCCTCGAGTTCGCGGACCGACCAGCCATCGTCGATCGCCACGCGGGCGAGGCGGCGGCGGTCGCCGTGATCGGTCGCCAGCAGCAGCGCCCGTCCGTGACCCTCGCTGAGCTCCCGGCGCTCGATGGCGGCGAGGGCGCTGTCAGGGAGATCAAGCAGCCTGATCAGGTTTGATACCGCCACGCGGCTGCGGCCGACGCGCGCACCGACCTGCTCGCGCGAGAGTCCCAGCTCCTCGGTCAGCGCCGCGCACGCCCGCGCCTGCTCGATCGGGTTGAGATCCTCGCGGACCATGTTCTCGACCAACGCGAGCTCGAGCGAGACGGCGTCGTCGTGGTAGCGCACGACCGCGGGCAGGGTGTCGAGCTCGGCCAGCTTGGCCGCTCGCCAGCGCCGTTCGCCGGCGATCAGCTCGTAGGTGCCACCTGGCAGCGGCCGCACGAGCACCGGCTGCAGAACGCCGCGGATTCGGATCGACTCGGCCAGCGCCTCGAGGCCGGTCTCATCGAACGTGCTGCGAGGCTGATCGGGGTTGGGGACGATCAGCTCGGTGGGGATCTGGCGCAGCTCCTCGGGCTCGTCACGCGGTGCCACTGACAGGATCGCCGCGAGCCCTCGGCCCATCGCGCGCTGGTGCTCAGCCACGGGCGGTCACCTCCTTGGCTAATTCGAAGTATGCGTCGGCGCCCGCACAGTGGGGGTCGTAATGGATCACGGGCTTGCCGAAGCTCGGCGCCTCGCCGACGCGGACGTTGCGCGGAATCACGGTGTCGAAGACGAGCGCCGGGAAGTGATCGCGGATCTCGCGCTCGACATCCTGCGCCAGACGCGTCCGCCCATCGTGCATGGTGAGCAGCATGCCGGCGACGGTCAGCCGCGGGTTGAGCTCGCGCTGGACCAGCGACAGGGTGTCGAGCAGCCCGGCGAGCCCCTCGAGCGCGAAGTACTCCGATTGCACGGGCACGATCACTCGGTCGGCCGCGACCAGCGCGTTCACCGTCAGGGGACCGAGTGACGGTGGGCAGTCGAGCAGAATGAAGGCATAGCGGTCGCGGACGGGCGAGAGCGCCTCGCGCAGACGGTTCTCAAAACCAGCAACCCGGGGCAGCTCGACCGTCGCCCCGGCCAGGTCGGGCCCGGCAGCGGCGACTGCCAGGTGCGCGATTCCGCTCTCGACAATCGTCTCCTCGAGCGCCAGGTCGCCGACCAGCGCGTGGTAGACGGTCGGTCTTCTGTGCTTATCGATGCCCAGCGCCAGCGTGGCGTTGCACTGCGGATCGATGTCGACCAGCAGGGACTCATAGCCCGCCTCGGCTACGCACGCCGCCAGATTGACGGCGGTGGTGGTCTTACCCACTCCACCCTTCTGGTTGGCGATCGCGTACACGGTGCCCATGGCCGTGCCCAAGCTACCGCTGCCCGCGGTCAGATGAAGACCCCTATCGCCCACCCAGCGGTCGCTTGCGGGCCACACCGGGACGCCGGGGAAAGCGCGCCGGCGTTTGCGAGCGCTTGACCATCGCCTGCAGGTGGCGATTGGCGGCGCCCGGATAGGGCTGGACGGGGCGCGCTTCGAGCATCTCGAGCCCGAGCTCGCCGGCGGCAAGGCGGGCTGACTCCTCCTCCACGGGATCGCGACGGCCGCGCCAGACGAGCAGGGTGCCGCCGAGCTGCAGCAGTGGCGCCGCGTACTCGGCGACGACCGCCAGCGGGGCCAGAGCGCGGACGGTGACCAGGTCAAAGCGGTTGAGCCCGTCGGACCACGCTTCCGCGCGGGCGTTGACGACCTCGGCATTGTCGAGGCGGCAGGCCTCGATCAGCTTGGCGATGAACTGGCACTTGCGGCCGTTGCTTTCGACCAGCGAGACCACAGCGTGGGGAAGCGCGATCGCCAGCGGCAGCCCGGGAAGCCCAGCACCCGCGCCGAGATCTGCGATCCGGCTCGCGCGGCGGACCGCGGGCAGCTCGAGCGCAGCCAGAGAATCGGCGAGGTGGTCATCGAGCGCCCGGATCGGGTCGCGCACCGAAGTCGGCGCTAGCGGGTCCTCGGTCAGGGCTTCGAGGAGCGTCGCGAGCCGGCGCGCAGCGGCCTCATCTAGTCCGTAGCGTCGGGCAAGGTCTCCGCTCAACCGTCCATGGTCCCGTCGTCGTCATCGGCTTCGATCGCGCGGTCCAGCAGCCGGCGGCGCTCGCGCTCAATGACAGACGCGTAGCGCTCGCACATCGCGTGGAAGCGCTTGGCGCTATAGCCGTCGCGCTCGGCGAGAAGGCCGCCCTCGAGAAGTGGCAGGACGTCCTCCACCAACGCACGCCCACGAGCCATCCACTGGTAGTAGGACCGCCCCGAATGGTGATACGGACCGTACAGACGACAGCGCGGGAACCGTGCTTGAAGCCATCGAAAGATCGCCTCGTGGCGGACGTGCATCCGCAGCACGACCTGCGGCTGGCGTCCATCACCTCCGAACGAGCCCTCGCCAACAAGCAAACCGATGAGGAAGCCACGATCGAAGTCCGACAGGTCCGTCACGGTCATAGTTCTAGAGGCTTACGTGTTTCACCGTCAAGAAAAACGTGAAACCACCGAGATGAGCGCGCGCGCTGTCAGTCGACCAGCGGCGCCACGACGAGGCGGCGAGCCGGTTCTTGCCCCTCGCTGTAGGTCTCGACGTCGCGGCGGGCCTTGAGATGCTCGTGTATGACCTTGCGCTCCATCGCGCTCATCGCTTCCAGTGGCACCGCCCGGCGATGGTTGACAGCTGTCTCGGCCGCTTGGTCAGCGGTGGCCCGGAGCGTCGTCGCACGTCGCTCGCGGTAGCCGGCCGCATCCACCGTTACCGGCTTGCGCACGCTATCGCCGTGCATAGCAAACCGGTAGGCGAGATGCTGGATCGCGTCGATCGTCTGGCCGTGATGGCCGATCAACACAGCGAGATCGTCGCCGTGGTACTCGGCTACCAGACCATCCGGAGCGTCGCGGACTTCTACCGATGCCTCGATCCCCGCGGCGTCCGCGATCCGCTCAAGCAGTTCCCTGACCCGAGCCGCGGTGTCGTCAGGCGCGACCGACACGGCTACCTCCTACGGCCGGAACGTTTCTTCTTCTTCCGCGGCGGGCGCGGGGGTGGTCCCGATCGGGTTGGAGCGGCAACCTTGGTGGTCTCCTTTTCCGCCTTCGAGCGGCCTCGGATCAACCCGCTGAGGCCGGCCAATCCGGAGCCGTCACCGTCCACCTCGGCGGCTTTGGCGTCGCGCTTTGGAGGGCTCTTGTCCGTCGGCACGACGCTCGTCTTGCCGCCCGCGGAAGGCTCCGCGGGCGCGGCTGTGACCGGGCCGATGCGCCGCCTGATCACGTACTGCTGTCCCATCGTCCACATGTTTGTGGTGATCCAGTAGACGAGTACGCCAGCCGGAAACCTGATCACGAAAAATACGAACACCACCGGCAGGAACATCATCAGCTTGCGCTGCGTGGGATCCATCGTCGGGTTGGCCATCATCACGCTCGAGGCGAGCTGGGTCCCGACGTAGAGGACGATCAGCACCACCAGCACGATGCCGGTGGCCTTGGTCGTGAGATCGGGGATGAACAGGAAGGATGCGCCGCCGTGCGGACCGCAAGGAACCGTGTGCCCGGTGCTCAACACCCCGTGGTTGTGCGCCTTCTGGATAGCCGGGCAGATGTCGAGCCGAAGGCTCGTGCGCAGCATGTAGTAGAGCGAGATGAAGACCGGCAGCTGTGCGACGAGCGGCAGGCAGGAACTGAGCGGGTTGACCCCGTGCTCCTTGTAGAACGCCATCATCTCCTTCTGCTGGCGCTCCTTGTCCTCCTTGTACTTGGCCTGAATGGCCTTCATCTGGGGGGCCAGCTGCTGCATCTTCTGCATCGAACCGAGTTGCTTGATCGTGAGCGGCAGCAGGGCGGCCCGCACGCACACGGTCAGCAGCACGATGGCCCAGCCCCAGGGAACCCCGAGACTGTTGTGGAAGAACTTGATGACCGTCTCGAAGACGTCGATCAGCGGCTGGAAGATGTTTGCTAGCTCAAGCATGCTCAGGTGCTCGCCGCTGTCGACGTCGGCTTGGGCCTTGCCTTGAACAGCCGCTGGTCCTCAACCAGGTCGACTCCGCCAAGGCTCCAAGGATTACAGCGAAGCAACCGCCACCCGGCCAGGATAAGCCCGCGCAGTATGCCGAAACGGCCGATCGCCTGCGCTGCGTATTCAGAGCACGACGGGTAGTACTTGCAACGCTCGCCCAGGGCCGGAGCGAGCAGCCGCTGGTAGACACGGATCGGAGCCACGAACAGAGACCGCAGCCACATCAGCCGGCCCCCTGGGCAGGGGTCGTCGGTGCGGGCGCGTCGGATTGCGGCGTTGCTCCCGGGACCTTGTCCACCAGCTCCCCGAGGGCGCGCACCACACCGTCGAGGCCTTCTCGCTCCACGAGCTCGCGGGCACCGCGGCGCGCCACGACAACCGCGTCGGTCGTGGCCGGGAGCCGGACGCTCGCGCGCGCGAACGCCTCTCGGAGCAGCCGCTTGACGCGGTTGCGCTCGACCGCACCACCGACCTTTCTTGACACCGACAGCCCCAGCCGAGGCCTGCCGTCGTCGCCCTCGCGAGGGAACACGTAGAGCACCAGGTCGCGTCCTGCGTGAGAGCGGCCGTGGCGGAAGACCCGGTCGAACTCCGCGCTGCGAGACAGCCGTCCGCGACCTGGCCGCTGCCCGGCGCCGGGTGCGACCAGCATCAGACCGTCAGGCGCTTGCGTCCCTTTGCGCGCCGTCGCTTGAGTGTCAAGCGCCCCGCGCGGGTGCGCATGCGGGCGCGAAACCCATGCGTGCGTGCGCGCTTGCGCTTCTTTGGCTGATAAGTGCGTTTCATGGCTCGGGGCCCGAGACGAGCAGGACCAGGAAGGTCGGAGTATACGCACGCTGACCCGGCATCCCCGAGGGGTCGCCTGAGGCAGACCGACTCAGCTTCTCTGCGCCTGGCTGATGCCCCCGATGAGGCTCCGAAAATGGTCCCGACAGGGGCCCGAAAACATCCTGGCCACTCGGCTTTCACTTTTTCTCGCGCTTTGCGTCAACACCCCCCTAGGGGTCCACATGGCCGTTGGTATATTCGCCGACCCCGGGCACTTTCCCGCCGCCCGCCCTCTTGAACCAGTTCCCGTCCGCTCCGGAGAGGAGCCGCTTGGTGCTGCCCGCGCAACCTGAGTCCATGCCCGCGTGGGGCGTGATCCAATCCGAGCTCAGGACGCTGGTCGGCGAGTCCACGTACGACATCTGGCTCGCGCCTCTGCGGTTCAAGACCTGGGACGGCGAGCTGCTGGTGCTCGAGGCGCCGCGGTCGACCCGAGCCTGGACATCGGATCGATTCGGACGGATACTCGAGCGCTGCGCAAGACAGGTCCTCGGGCCAGCAACCCGCGTGTCACTGGAAGGTCCCGGCGCGCCGCAGACCCGTCGGCGCCGCTCGTCGGCCGCGCCATCACCACCAAACGCGATCTTCAACCCACGCTACGGCTTTGACCAGTTCATCATCGGACACGGCAACCGGCTGGCCCACGCGGCCGCGCTCGCCGTGGCCGAGCTACCGGGGCAGGCATATAACCCGCTCTTCCTCCACGCCCCGCCCGGTCTCGGCAAGACCCATCTCCTGCACGCCATCGGCAACTACCTGCTCGCCTTCGGTGCCGGGACCACGGTCCGGTATGCCACGGCAGAGTCGTTCACCAACCATTTCATGGCGGCGCTTGGAGAGAAGTCACTGCAGTCGTTCAAACAGGCATATCGCGACGCCGACGTTCTGCTAATCGACGACGTCCAGTTTCTCGCCAGCAAGACCCGCACCGAGGAGGAGTTCTTCCACACCTTCGACGCGCTGTACCAAGCCGGCCGGCAGCTCGTTCTGACCTGCGACCGTCTGCCCCGCTCGCTGCTCACGATCGAGGCGCGGCTGCGCGAGCGCTTTGAGGCCGGACTCGTCGCAGACATGACCCCTCCCGATCACGCCACCAGGGTCGCGATCCTGCGCAAGCGAGCCGCGCTCGACGTCGTCCCAATCGCCGATCCTGCCGTGCTCGAGCTGATCGCCGAGCGGGTCACGAACAACATCCGTGCGCTTGAAGGTGCGCTCATCCGAGTCGTCGCCTACCACTCGCTGACCCAACGCCCGATCGAGCTTGAGCTGGCCACCGAGGTGATGGACTCGATGTATCCGGTGCGCACATTCGCACGTCCTTCGATCTCACAGATCCAGGCCGTCGTCGCCGCTCATTACTCGATCTCGTGCACCGAGCTCGTCTCAGGAGCGCGGGACGCCAGGATCGTGTGGCCTCGGCAGATTGCGATTCATCTCGCGCGGGAGCTGACCCAGGCTCCTCTACAGGCGATCGGGCAGGCGTTCGGCGGTCGCAATCATGGAACCGTGCTTCATGCCTGCAAGCGCGTCGGTGAACGGTTGACAAACGATCAACAAGTCGCCGGAGAGCTTGAGGCGCTGCACGCCGAGATCGCCGAACTCCCAGGCGACCGCAACTGTTGACAGACTTGCCTGTCGGCCTCGCACAACAACTTCGCCGCTAGATGCGAACGATCGCGCACTTGTCGACAGCTTCTATTCGCCCTATGACTTCTAATTCCTTCTTGAGGTATCAATCGTGAAGATCACGCTCGAGCGCGAACGCCTGCTCACGCAGCTGCAGACGGTCAGCAGGGTCGCTTCCACTCGAAGCGCGATCCAGGCTCTGTCGGGAGTGCAGCTATCGGTGGCGGAATCGGGGTGCGAGCTGCGAGCGACGGACATGGACGTAGGGCTGCGCGTGCCGCTTGATGCTGAGGTGATCCGCGAGGGCACGGTCGTCCTTCCGGCCCGGCTGCTGCTCGAGGTCGTACGCTCGCTGCCGGCGGAGTCGGTGACGCTTGAGCTGCGACCGGCCGAGCAGGATGTAGAGCTGGTTTCGGGCAACGCCACCTTTCACATCCGAACGCTTCGCAGCGAAGACTTTCCACCGTTTGCCGAGGTCGAGAACGAGGCCACCGTGGAGCTGGCGGCCGATGCCTTCGTGGCGACAGCCCTGAAGGTGGCAGGATCCGCCTCGCGCGACGAGACGCGCCCGGTGCTGACCGGGATTCTCGTCTCGGCTTCGGATCGCGAGCTGCGCATGGTGGCCACCGACTCCTATCGCCTGAGTGTCAAGGAGACGACGCTCGAGACGCCGCTGGCGTCGGGTTTTGAGGTCAATGTGCCCGCCCGCGCGCTCCAGGAGCTCGGTCGTCTGGTCACCCACGGCGAGGACGATCCGTTGTGCGTGAGCGTGCGCCAGAACCAGGTCCTGTTCACGCTCGGACGTGTGATCCTGTCCTCGCGGCTGATCGACGGCCAGTTTCCGAACTATCGTCAGCTGCTCCCAGAAACGTTCGAGCACGAACTGCGCTTGGCCGGCGCCGAGTTCACCGACGTGGTGCGGAGGATCAGTCTGCTCGCCCAGAAGAACGCGCCGCTGCGGCTCTCGTTCGCCCCCGGCGAGGTGACCGTATCGGCCCAGACGCCGGATGTCGGCGAAGCGCGCGAGTCGATGCCGGTCGCGTTTCAGGGCGAGCCGCTCGAGATTGGCTTCAACCCCGAGTTCCTTCGCGCCGGTTTGGAGGCGATCGAGGAGGGGGAAGTCGTCCTGAAGCTGATCAGCCCGCTGCGCCCGGGGCTGATCGAGGCCGGCGATGAGAGCCGCTTTCGCTACCTGATCATGCCGATCAGGCTCAACGTCTAGAGAGCGTGCGCCGGTGCGAGTCGTGCGCGTCAGGCTGCGTGACTTTCGCGCCTACCACGATGCGCAGGCTGAGTTCGGAGACGGATTGACGGTCGTCACCGGGCCCAATGGGGCCGGTAAGACCAACTTGATCGAGGGGCTGTACTTCGGCTGCACGGGCCGCTCGTGCCGAACCTCCAACGAGCGCGAGGTGGTCCGCTTTGGCCAGCGTGCCACCCGAGTCGTGGTCGACACGCTGGCCGACGACGGCCCGCACCAGTTGTCGGTTGGGTTCTCACCGGGCGAGCCCAAACGGATGCGCGTCGATGGGACAAACGTGGAGCGGCTGGTCGAGGTGACCGAGCGCCCGCTGGTCAGCGTGTTCCTCCCCGATCGCCTGGAGCTGATCAAGGGCGCGCCCTCGCTACGGCGAGCGCATCTCGATCAGTTTGTCGCCGCTTTGTGGCCTGCCCGCGTGGCCACCCGGCGCGCCTATGCCCAGACGCTCGCGCAGCGCAACGCGCTGATCACCCGGATTCGTGCCGGGGCCGGCGACCGGGGCGCGCTGGCCAGCTGGGATCTGCAGCTCGCCCGGCACGGGATCGCCTTGATGGACGATCGTCGCCGCGCCGTGGACGAGATCGAGAGCCGCTTCGTTCGCTGTTGTGCCGAACTGGGCCTCGACGGCGATCCGGGGCTGACTTACCGCCCGCGCTCGCGCGCCACCGAGATCGAGCAACTGCAGGTCGAGCTCACAGAGCGCGTGGACGCGGATCTGGAACGCGGCTTTAGCGGTCACGGCCCGCATCGCGACGACCTGGTGATGTTGCGCGAGGGGCGCGACCTGCGCGCGTATGGGTCCCAGGGCCAGCAGCGCCTGACCCTGCTGGCCCTGCTGTTGGCCGAGCGCGAGGCGATCGCCGCGCGCCGCGCCACGCCGCCCGTGATGCTGCTCGACGACGTGATGAGCGAGCTTGACCAGACCCGTCGCCGGTCGCTGGTGGAGCTGTTGCGGGCCACGGGGGGTCAGTCGGTGATCACCGCCACCGATCTCGATCAGATACCCGGCTCACAAGATGGCGACGTGGCTCGGGTGGCCGTGTCGTCGGGACGTGTGCTCGAGGCGGCGATGGTGGAGTGACGGTCCACCGGCGATCGCCGCGCTCGATCGACGCTGCGCTCGGCACTCTGGCCGACCAGCTGGCCCCCGACACGCTGCTCGCGGAGGTCCAGCGCGTGTGGTCTGAGGTGGTCGGCGAGGCGATCGCCGCCGAGGCTAAGCCGACCGTCGAGCGCGGCGGTGTGGTGACGGTTTCGTGCTCGGCTTCGGTCTGGGCCCAGGAGCTTGACCTGATGGCTCCGCAGATCCTCACGCGACTCAATGCAAGCCTTGAGTCTGGGGTCGTGCGGCGCCTGAGATGTGTCGCCGTGTGACATTTGCGGTGGCTCCTGGCAAGGCCCCGTTTTCCCGCGTTTTGCAGGTAAAATCAGTGCCGCAGCAGGACCGTTCCGACCGTTGCATGTGCTATTGTTCTGGATACAAATTCTTTGACGCCCCGGCGCGCCCAGCCCGGCGCAGGACCGGGGCGTTCCAACGTCATCGGAGGATCGTTGGCGAACGACGACGGCGCCTCAGCGGGCGCTAAAAAGAGGAAATCCAGCTACGACGCCCGGGACATCACCGTGCTCGAGGGGCTCGAGGCGGTCCGCAAGCGCCCGGGGATGTACATCGGCTCCACCGGGCCGCGGGGGCTGCATCATCTGATCTACGAGGTCGTCGACAACTCGGTCGACGAGGCGCTCGCGGGTCACTGCTCGGCGGTCGTGGTGACGCTCCACCCCGACAACTCGGTCACGGTGTTCGACGACGGACGCGGGATCCCGGTCGGGGTGATGGCCAAGGAGAAGCGGCCGGCGGTGGAGGTCGTCCTGACCGTGCTGCACGCCGGCGGGAAGTTCGGCGACGGTGGCGGCTACAAGGTGTCGGGCGGCTTGCACGGCGTTGGCGTGTCGGTCGTCAACGCGCTGTCTGAGCGGCTCGACGTCGAGATTCGCCGCAACGGTCACGTATTTACCCAGAGCTACGAGCGGGGCAAGCCGCTGGCTGACCTCAAGCAAGGCGAGGCCACCGATGAGACGGGCACCACGATCACGTTCTGGCCAGACGCCGACATCTTCGAGACGCTGGAGGTCGACTTCACGACGATCGAGGAACGCATGCGCGACACCGCGTTTTTGACCCGGGGCCTGCACATCGCGATCGTCGACGAGCGTGGTGAGGGCCACCGGGTGGAGTTCCAATACGACGGCGGGATCGAGGACTTCGTCACCTATCTAAACGAGAACAAGGATCCGATCCACGACAAGGTCGTCTACTTCACCGGCGAGGGGCACGAAGGCGCGGTCGAGGTGGCCATGCAGTGGAACTCCACCTACCAGGAGTCAGTGTTCTCCTTTGCCAACAACATCAACACCCACGAGGGCGGCTCTCATCTGAGCGGCTTTCGATCGGCGCTCACCGGCGTGCTGAACCGGATCGCCCAAAAAAACCAGATCCTCAAGGACAAGGACCCGCCGCTGACCGGCGAGGACGTCCGCGAGGGACTCACCGCGGTCATCTCGGCCAAACTGGCCGATCCACAGTTCGAAGGACAGACCAAGACCAAGCTCGGCAACCCCGGGATGGCTGGGTTTGTGCAGTCGGTGGTCAACAAGGGGCTGGCCGAGTTCCTGGAGGAGAACCCCCGAATCAGCGACAGGGTGATCCGCAAGGCGGTGGATGCCGCCCGGGCGCGGGAGGCGGCCCGCAAAGCCCGTGACATTTCGCGCAAGAACGCATCCTCTAACTCGAGGCTGCCGGGCAAGCTTGCCGACTGCTCGGTCAAGAACCCGGAGTTGGCAGAGCTGTTCGTGGTCGAGGGAGATTCAGCCGGAGGACCCGCCAAGCAGGGCCGCGACAGGGCAACGCAGGCGGTGCTGCCGTTGCGGGGCAAGATCCTCAACGTGGAAAAGGCGCGCATTGACAAGGTCCTTCAGAACCAGGAGATCCAGGCGCTGATCACTGCCATCGGGACCGGGGTGCGGGAGGAGTTCGACCTCGACAAGCTGCGCTACCACAAGGTCATCCTGATGACTGACGCCGACGTCGACGGCGCGCACATCCGCACCCTGGCCCTGACGCTCCTCTTCCGGGAGATGCGCCCGTTGATCGACCAGGGCTTCGTCTACATCGCCAAGCCACCGCTTTACCGGCTCACGCAGGGTAAGGCCTCGCGTTACATCGAGAAGGAACCCGAGCTCGAGCAAGTCCTGCTCCGCGACAAATACGAGCGCTTGGACCTGCGAGACCGCGACGGACAGCCCTTTCGCCTGACCGAGACCCGCTGGCAGAACTTCAAGCGGCGCCTGCAGCAATATGCGGGGTGGGGCTCCTCGCTACGCGCCGAATACGGACACGACCTGGTCACCTTCCTGGAGGAGTCGCGCATCCTGGACGAGAGCGTGCTGGAGCGCACGGCACTGCTCGACCTGCTGCGGGCAGAGGACCCCGCGAACGAGCCCTGGCGAACCGAGCTGCTCGAGGATGATCCGGTGGCGGTGCTCGTGCGCGCGATCGAGCGCAAAACCGGCCACGCTCGGACCCACCGCCTCCCGCTGGGGCTTCTGGCGGCTCCTGAGTACCGCGCGTTCGTGGGCGTACACGGTCAGCTCGTACAGCTGGCGGGTCACCCGCCCTTCACCGTGACACTGGACGATGCGACCGAGGAGGCACCGTCCTTCGAGGCCTTGCACGCTGCGGTGCTGAAGGTCGCCTCAAAGGGCATCGGCCTGCAGCGTTTCAAGGGGCTGGGAGAGATGAACGCCGACCAGCTCGCCGAGACGACGATGAACCCCGAGTCGCGCACGCTTGTGCGGGTGACGCTGGAGGATGCCTCGGCCGCTGACCGCATTTTCACGATGCTCATGGGCGACAAGGTCGAGCCTCGTCGGGAGTTCATCGAGGAGAACGCCCTCGTGGCCAACCTGGACATCTGATGAGCACCTCGGAGCAATTCACGGGCGGCAACATCGAGCCGCGCGAGCTCGAGCAGGAGATGCGATCGGCGTACCTGGACTATGCCATGTCAGTCATAGTCGGTCGCGCGCTGCCCGACGTCCGCGACGGGCTCAAACCCGTTCATCGCCGGGTCCTGTTCGGGATGAGCGAGATGGGGGTGGCGCCGACGCGCTCGCACGTGAAGTGCGCTCGGATCACCGGCGAGGTGATGGGCAAATACCACCCGCACGGCGACCAGGCGATCTACGACACGCTCGTGCGGATGGGTCAGGAGTGGTCGATGCGCCACTTGCTGGTGGACCCGCAGGGCAACTTCGGCTCGATCGACGATGACCCGCCGGCTGCCCAGCGCTATACCGAGGCGCGCCTTTCCCGGATCGCCACCGAGATGCTGCGCGATCTGGATGCCGACACGGTCGACTTCGTCGATAACTACGACGGCAAGAACCGGGAGCCGACGGTGCTCCCATCGCGGTTTCCCAATCTGCTCGTCAACGGCGGTTCAGGAATCGCTGTGGGCATGGCGACCAACATCCCACCCCACAACCTGGGTGAGACCATCGCCGCCGTAATCGCCTACATAGATGACCCCGATATCGCCGTTGAGGGGCTCATGCACCACCTAAGAGGGCCTGACTTCCCCACCGGCGGGGTGATCCTCGGCACCTCGGGCATCCGGGATGCTTATCGCACCGGCCGCGGACGGGTTCGCATCCAGGCTCGGGCGCACACCGAGCAGCTCAAGGGTGGGCGCGAGGCGATAGTCGTCACCGAGCTCCCCTACCAGGTCAAGAAGGGCGGCGACGGCGGAGTCATCAAGCGGATCGCCGAGCTCTACGAGGAGAAGAAGCTACCTGAGCTCTCCGACGTCCCCGAGGATCAGTCGAACAAGCAGGGGATGCGGATCGTCATACCGCTCAAGCGCGACGCCATCCCCAAGGTCGCCCTGAACAAGCTCTTCAAGCACACCCCTCTGCAGGCGACGTTTGGGGTGAACATGGTGGCGCTGGCCGACGGTGTGCCCAAGACGCTGTCGCTACGCGAGGTGATAAAGGCCTACGTTGATCACCAGCGCGAGGTGGTCATCCGCCGGCTCAAGCACGAGCTGGCCCAGAAGGAGGCCCGCGTACACGTGCTCGAAGGCCGGCTCATCGCTCTGGACAACCTCGACCAGGTGATCGCGCTGATTCGAGGCTCGCGCGACGCTGAGGCCGCCCGCACCGGACTGGTGCAGCGTTTCGACCTGACGGTCGTGCAGGCCCAGGCCATCCTCGAACTGACCCTCAGCCGCCTGACGGCGCTGGAATCGGACAAGATCAAGCAGGAGCACGCCGACCTGCTCGAGCGGATCCAGGAGTTGCGAGAGATCCTAGGCGACGAGCGCCGCGTCATGGCCCTGATCAAGGACGAGCTGCAGGAGATCGCCAACGCCTACGGCGACGAGCGCCGCACCGAGATCAACCATTCCGAGGACGAACTCGACATCGAGGATCTGATCGCCGACCAGCAGATGGTGATCTCGATCACCCAGAGCGGCTACATCAAGTCGCTGCCTCTGTCCACCTACCGCCAGCAGCGGCGCGGCGGGATCGGCGTCAACGGGATGGAGATGAAGGACGACGACTACATCGAGCACCTGTTCGTGTGCTCGACGCACGACTACCTGCTGTTCTTCACCAACCGCGGCAAGGTCTACCGGCTCAAGGTGTACGAGCTCCCCGAGGCCTCGCGGACCGCCAAAGGCCGGGCGCTGGTCAACCTGCTGCCGCTGCGCGAGGGCGAGCGGGTCCAGTCGGTACTGGCGACGCGCGACTTCAACGAGGGCCAGTATCTGGTGTTCGCGACGGCGCGCGGAACGATCAAGAAAACGCCTTTCGCGGCCTACAACACGCCGATCAAGGCCGACGGGATCATCGCGATCAACATCCGCGACGACGACGAGCTGATCGCGGTGCGTCGCACCAGCGGCCACGACGACATCATCATGGTCTCCCGGTCCGGCCAGGCGGCGCGCTTCAACGAGGAGCAGGTTCGCGCGATGGGCCGCGATACGAGCGGCGTGCGCGGGATGAACGTTGCCCAGAGGGGCAACGCCGTGCTGGCGATGGACGTCGCCCGTGATGATCAGGAGTTGCTGGTGGTGACCGAGAACGGCTACGGAAAACGGACCCCGATTCCCGACTATCCGGTCAAAGGCCGGGGCACGATGGGAGTGAAGACGATCCAGCTGACCGAGGACAAGGGGGCGCTGGCCGGCGCGCTGGTCGTGCGCGAGCACCAGGAGCTGGTGTTCATCTCGCAGAACGGGATGGTGCAGCGCACGTCGGTCCGGGGGATCAATCGGTATGGCCGCGCGTCCCAAGGGGTGCGAGTGATGAACATCCGCGACGACGACCAGGTCTCGGCCGTGGCGCTCGTGGTCGAGTCCGAGGCCGCGACGGCCGCCCCGGTGCTCGAGGACCCACCGGCTGAGTCGTAGTCGGGGCTGCGGCCCGGGCGGCCGCGACACTCCGCTCGCACAGGGAATGCTGATGAGGCGCGAGACGTCTGGCTGGGCGCAGGCGACGCGACCTGTGCGAGCGGAGGTCGCGACGCCCGTCTGCACACCAGGGACGCCCGCCACGCGTTCTCAAATATCGGGACCGCCGCGACGTTGGGGGGCTACGGTTCCCGGCTCCGCAGCAGTCGCGTCGCGGGCGCCTCATCTTGCGTTTCGCGCCATCGATCAGCGCCCGGCTGCGGAGCACGGGAAGCCGTGGCCCCCCACGACTGCGTCAAGAAGGTTCGCTATTCTCCTTGCACCAGAGAAAGGAGGTGGTCCGAGCTTGTCTGACAGTTTATGCGGGACCCTGGAGGTGTCCGGCCGCTAGGTCGGAGGCTGACCCCGCTTAGCGGAGTCCCCCCGCGACACCGCCGCCGACGAGTGCCGGGAGTAGTCCCTCCGGCTTTCGAGGCTCGTCGCGGAATCGCAGCCAAGTAGTGCCGGAAGGGCGCCGACGTCGACGGCGCCCTTCCCGCGTTCGCGGCCGGGTCGCCGAGCCACTACGCTGGGTGCATGTGTCGAAATATCCGCACCCTTCACAACTTCGATCCGCCGGCCAGCGAGGAGGAGATCCGCGCCTCGGCGATCCAGTACGTCCGCAAGATCAGTGGCTTCTCGAAGCCGTCCAAGGCCAACGAGGAGGCGTTCAACGCCGCGATCGAGGCCGTGACAGCGACCTCCAGAACGCTTCTGGCGCAGCTCACCACGCCCGCGCCGCCGAAGAACCGCGAGGTCGAAGCGGCCAAGGCCCGCGCCCGCTCGGCTCAGCGCTACGCGGCCTAGGGCGCCCGCGCCCTCAAAAGGCCAGGTAAGCCCGCCAGGCGACTGGAATCGTGGGGCTGGCGACCTGGATGAAGACCGATGGGCTCGGAGCCTTGGGCCGGCGGTTGAGGTTCATGCCGGCCTGACGCGGGAGCGCGTTGCCCTTGCGCCGGTTGCACGGTGCGCACGAGGCGACGATGTTCTCCCAGCTCGAGGCTCCGCCCTTGGAGCGGGGAACGACGTGGTCGACGGTCAGGTTCGAGCGCGAGCCGCAGTACTGACACGTCCAGTCGTCGCGGGCGAACACCGCCCGGCGGGTGATGCGGCGGCGATGCGTGTCGCGGGGGATCCGGACGTAGGTGACCAGTCGGATCACGACCGGGCGGGCGATCGTGGTCGTGGCCGAGTGAAGCTGCCAGTCGGCGTGCTCGATCACCTCGGCCTTGGCCTTGAGCAGCAGCACCACCGCGCGGCGCACGGTGCAGACGTTGATCGGCTCGTACGTCGCGTTGAGAACCAGCACCCGGCCAGTAGCCTGCCCGCGCCGCTGGTGCTGAGAAGGCGGCGCGGACCCCAATGGTTCTGCTGTCACCGAAGAAGGCATGGGTTTTGCACGCGGCAGTGTAGCGACGGCTCCGGCTCATCCCCAGTGTCCACGGCGGTTTGCGCCTGCTGTGCTCGTGTCGCGTGGCGTCAGCGGCAAGGCGTCCCCGCACACGAGCGCTCGGGCTGAGCGCGCTACCTCAACCGGGGCGCCGACGACGCGACTTGTGCGGGGCCGCCTACCGCTGCCGCCACGCGCCGTCGGGCTCGACTGCTGCCCGAACGGACTGGGAGGCGGCCCGGGTGTCGCCGCCCACCGCCCGCACGAGCCGGGACGCTTAGGCAGCCGGAAAGGACCCCAGCACCCGCAGTGTCTCGACATGCGCCCGCAGACCCTCGAGAGCCGCGGCGACGTGGGGCTCGGTTTCCCTTCCCTCGAGGTCGCAGAAGAACATGTAGCGTCCCAGCCCCTGCTTGCGCGGCCGCGACTCGATCCGGGTCAGGTTGACGCCGCGCCCCGCGAACTCCGACAAGCAGGCAACCAGCCATCCCGGAGCCTCTGACCCGATTCCCCAGAAGACGATCGCGGTCTTCCACGGACCGAGTGGCGCATCGCCCTCGGAGCCGGGGCCGCCAGCCGCCTCGCCGGCGGGCCCCAGCCAGGCGAACCGGGTTTCGTTGTCGGCCACGTCTTCGACTCCCGCCCGCAGCACCTGGCAGCCGTAGCGCTCGGCGGCGAGCCGGTTGCCGAGCGCCGCCCACGGCCCCTCGTGGTCGGCCACCTGCCGCACGGCCTCGGCCGTCGACTCACCGACCATCACCTGCGCGCGCGGCAGCCGCGTCCGGATGAAACGCGCGCACTGGGCGCTGGCCTGGGGATGGGAGACCACCACCTCGATCTCGGACAGCTCGAGCGCGGTGCGCGCGATCAGGCAGTGGCGGATCGGGTGCACGACCTCGCCGAGGATCCCCACGTCTTCGGTTTCCATGGCCAGGGCGTCGAGGGTGGCGTTGACCGAGCCCTCGAGGGAATTCTCGATCGGCACCAGGGCTCGGTCGACGGCGCCGTTGTGGACCGCCATCACCGTGTCGTAGATGGTCGGTAGCGGGACCAGCTCGAGCTGCCTCCCCCGGCTGGCCACGATCAGCGCTTCCTGGGTGAAGGTGCCCTCGGGTCCGAAGTAGCCCGCTCGCATGTCCTGCGCCCGTCAGCAGGGCTGCTAGCCCGGCGGTGACTGCCCGTCGCTCTCGAGGGCCAGCCGGATGGCCTCGTCCTCCTCGGGCGAGAGCTCGAGCTCGCCGCGCCCGGCGTTGACCTGTTTGGCGTACAGCCGCGCTGTGTCGCGATGGTGGATCGAGGACAGGACGATGCCCGAGCGGGAGGCGTCGAGCAATGCGATCGAGGTCGACTGGCGGCCCGACATCTCGCCGTAGGCGTCATAGCGGACCAGTGACCGGTAGGCGATCGCTCCATCGAGGCGGTGCTCGGCTGTCGCCATGCGCTGGTCGAGGCGGCCGGCGACATCCTGGACGTAGTCGCTGAGAGTTTCGAAATCGTTCTGCATCGAGGCCGCATGGGCGACCAGATCCGAGCGACCGTCACCGAGCACGGTTCGCTGGTCGGCGCGGACGCGCCGGAGGCGGATGGCCAGGCCCGCGCTGAGCAGCAGGGCCAGTACCGCCACCGCGCCCGCCGCGAGGGCGACGATGCCGACGGTGCTCGTCAGGTCGTGCACCGCTGGAAGGATAAGCACACGTGCGGAGCCCTGACCGCCACCGGTGCGGCGCCCTGCCCGCCACCGGTGCGGAGCCTGAGCGCCACGGCTGACCGCCGTCGGGACGAACTCTGGGCCCGGCCTACCCGCGCCTGCCTACTGGAAGGAGACGGGGAACGACAGCGAGTTGTTGGAGGTGTGCTTCTCCCCCGGGACCGGCTCGATCGTGGCCACCACGGTGGCGGTGCCGGTCGACGGCGACGATTTGAGCGTCACCTTGCAGGTCGTCTGCTTGCCGGCGATCGTCTCGGGGACGACCGTCTGGCCACTGACGCTGGTACCGGAGACCGACACCTTGCACACGACATTGCTCTCGTTGTTGGTCCCGCTATTGGTGAAGGTCAGGGTGAAGGTTGGCGGCGGACTGGCCGGAACCGTATTCGGCGAACCCGTCTGCAGCGTGGTGCCCCCAACGCTGACCGAGTTGAGCTCATGACCGTGCAGCCCGGGAGCGACCCTGCCCGACGTAGAGCCGGGCAGCGCCACGTGCAGCTCGCTGGCGATGAACTGAGGCGTCACCCAGGAGACGTCGGGCACGAACTGCCCGGCGGCGATCTGCTGCCCGTCGGTGCCTCCGACGGCGATTCCGGCGGAGTGCAAGGCAGCTGCCAGCTCGGTCGTCGTGTAGTCCTTGTAGACGACATCGGAGGCGTACAGCCGCGCCATCTGGGCCGCGATCGCGTAGATCGCGTCCTTGCTGGCCTGGTTGCCAAGGGCGGGCTGGATCTCCGGGGAGATGTTGGAGATCGCGTCGGCCCGCATCTGGAGCGCCAGCAGCAGGTTCTTGTGGGCCGTTTTGACCTCATCGGGCACGTCGAGATTGTGGGCCCGCTTGAGCTGCGCGCTGGCGCTCGACAGCGTCTGGTTGACGCTGTTCTGGACGCTGATGGCGTTGGCCGAGCTGGGGCCGCTGGAGAGGATGTCGAACAGCTGCTTGCCCGTCGCGTTGGACTCCGTGATCAGCGTCGCCACGTTGTTGGAATAGGTCTTGAGAGAGCTGTTGCGGGCGCTCACCTGGCAGCTGTGGACCCCGAGCGCGATCAGGATCACGACGATCAGCAACGCCACCGCGAGGACCGCGCGACGCGCCTGGATCGACTGCTGGTTGCCGGGCGGGCGACGACCGGATCCCGATGTCCGGCGCCTGCGCGTCTGGGTCGGCGGCGGTGTACGAGGCTCCTCGGCCTCGTCGAAGAACGACACGCGAGATCGCTCCTTAGGACTCGTGAAGGGCTCAGTATGACCGTCGCCACGGCTGGATAGATCCGGCAGCCAAGCGGCGCAAGGCGCAAGTCCGTGCCGGCCGGCCGCAGGGACCGATCGCGCCGTGTGGAAACCCCCTGCATGAGCCTCAGCCAGGCACGGACCGCCCGGCAGCCGGGGAGCCGGTTCCGCCGCCCCACAGCTTCACCCTCACCGATCGTGCTCGACCGCTACCGGTTGCACCGCCAGCTCGGCGCGGGCGCCTACGGCACGGTCTGGCTGGCCCGCGACGAGCGCCTGGAGCGCGACGTGGCCGTCAAGGTCATGCCCCGCGAGCGGATTGCCAGCGGCCGCTTCGAGCGTGAGGCGCGCGCCGCGGCGCGCCTGGCCCACCCGGGGATCGTGACGCTCTATGAGGCGGCGGTCGACGACGACGGCGGATACCTGGTCTCCGAGCTCGTTCGGGGACCAGCTTTGCAGCGCCTGCTGTCGGCCGGTCGGCTCTCGGACCGCGACATCGTCTCGATCGGGATCCTGCTCTGCGATGCGCTCGAGCACGCCCACGCTCTGGGGGTCGTGCATCGGGACGTGAAGCCTTCCAACGTGCTCGTCCCCGAGCGCCCGGTGACGCCCACGCAGATCGCCAAGCTGACCGACTTCGGGGTCGCGCGGTTGATCGGCGGCAACTCGCTGACGGTCACCGGAGCGGTGGTCGGGACGCCGGCGTACATGGCCCCCGAACAGGCCGAGGGCCTGCCCTCAGGTCCGGATGCCGACCTGTACTCGCTGGCCGTGGTTCTGTACGAAGCGCTGACCGGCGTCAATCCGGTCGGTTTGAGCACCGGGGCGCACCGGGCCCGCCGCCTGGGGGCCAGCGTGCCGCCGCTGCGGCGCCAGCGCCGCGACCTTCCGCGCGAGCTTGGCCAGGGCATCGACTTCGCGCTTCGGCCGCGGCCCCGGGAACGCGGGCGGATCTCCGATCTGCGAGGCGCGCTCGTGATGGGACGCGAGCTGGTCGCCGACGAGCCCGGCGTGGTGACCACCCGATGGCGCCGCCGGCCCAAGCCCAGCGGCGGCTCTCCTTGGGAGGCTCCGCCTCGCCGCCGGCCGGCGGTCGAGGACGACCCGGCGCCCGAGGAGGAAGGCGGGGACGGCCACGCCGGACGGCGCGGATCGGCGTCCGAGGAGGAAGGCGGCGGCCACGCTGGACAACGCGCGACCAGCGTGCCGGCCGACAAGCTCAGCCGCGGGCTGGCCGCACTCGGAGGCGCCGCAACCGCCGCCTGGCTGGCAATCCATGTGCTCGGCGGGACCCCGATCCCGCCCGCGCTGGCCGCGCTCGTCGCCGCCGGCATGATCTCGGCTCTGCCCCGCGCCGGCTGGCTGGCCCTGACGCTCGTCGTCGGCGGCATCGCGGTCGTGCAGGGTCACGCGGGCCTGGCGGCGCTCACCCTGATCGTGCTATCGCTGCCGGTCGTGTTGATGGTGCGGGCACCGCTTGCCTGGCCGCTGCCCGCCGGAGCCCCCGCGCTGGGGCTGATTGGCCTCGCCGGGGCCTGGCCGGCGCTGGCCGGGCGCGCCCCGACACTGTGGCGACGTGCCGTTATCGCCGCCGTCGGCTGGGTGTGGCTCTTGCTGGCCGCTCCCCTTGCCGGCCGCGTGCTCTACCTGCCGCTGACACCGGGCAGCGCTCCGGCGAGTACTTGGAGCGGCTCACCGTCTGAAACCTGGCATCAACTGGTCTTGCCCCTGCTGCACTCGGGCGCGCTGGCGCCCGTTGCCGTGTGGGCGCTCGCCGCGGCGGTCCTGCCATGGCTCGTGCGGGGCCGCTCGCCGGCCTTCGACGCCCTCCGGGTGGTGATCTGGGCGGGTGCGCTCGCAGGCGCGACCGCGATGTGCCTGAGCGCTGCCCATGGTTCGGATGCGCTCTTCGCGGCCCCCAGTGCCGTGCTTGGAGCCGTGGCCGGAGTGGTCATCGCCCTGGCCCCGTCATGGCTCTCGAGCCTGCGTCTCGCCTGGCGCCCGGCGCGTGATCCGACTGGCTCGGGAGGACAATTTCCGTAGCATGGATCAGCCCCCAGGGCGTCCCCATGAGTGTCCTCAAGAGCCTCGAGAGCAAGATCGCCGGCCTGGTTGAAGGCACGTTCAGCCGTGCCTTCAAGTCGGAGGTTCGCCCGGTCGAGATCGCCCGCAAGCTGGCCCGGGAGATGGAGCAGCACAAGTCGGTGTCGCTGTCGCGCACGTACGTGCCCAACGAGTATCGCGTCTACCTGTCGCCGCGCGACCGGGAGCGCTTTGCCGACTACGAGGAAGCACTGGCCAGCGAGCTGGCCGGCTACCTGCTCGAGCACGCCCGCAGCGAGCGGCTGGCCATGATGTCGCGCCCGGTGGTCGAGTTCGAGACCGACGACCGGCTCAGACTCGGGGAGTTCGGAATCCAGACCAGGGTCATCACGCCGCCGCGCGAGGACGACGCCGCACCGGTGGCGGAGGAGTCGGGGCGGACGATGGTCTACAGCAGCGCCGGGCGGGTCACCGGCCCACTCGAGGAGCGCGCGCATGTGCTGGCGCAGTCCGCTCTGCTGGTCACCGGGGGCAGGCGCATGGTGGTCGGCCCCGAGGGGGCCACGGTCGGGCGCAGTCGCCGGTGCGACGTGATGCTCGATGACCCGAATGTCTCCCGCACGCACGCTGAAATCCGGCCCCGCGGCGGGTCGTGGGTGCTGACCGATCTCGGTTCGACCAACGGCTCCCGGCTCAACGGACGCAGGCTCGACGGCTCCGAGGTCCTGAAGTCCGGCGATGAGATCGAGCTCGGCACCTCACGGCTCACCTTCGAGCTCGAATAGGGAGACAAATCCACCTGTGCTCGAGCCCGTTTCCGTAGGTCTCAAGTTCGGCTTCCTGGCTGTCCTGTACCTGTTTTTGATGTGGGTCGCCTGGAGCGCCATGCGCGATCTGCGACGGGGCCGGGGCGGCGTGGTGCAGTCAGACCGCTCGCCCCCGCCCGACGCGACCGGGATGTACGATGCCGCCGCCGGTCTCGGGGAGGTGGACGACTTCGAGCCCCGCCTGCTCGTGGAGCGTGCGGTGGGGCACGAGAGCGGCGTTGCCTACGACCTGGCGGACGGCGTTACGCTCGGCCGCGGTAACGTCGAGATCCGTCTCGACGACCCATTCGCGTCCTCGCGTCACGCTCGCATCTCGCGCGAGGGACACGTCGCGGTCATCGAGGATCTCGGCTCCACCAACGGGACATACCTCAATGACACCCCACTGACCGGGCCGCAGCCGCTGCGTGACGGTGATCGCATCCGGATCGGCGACTCCGAGTTCTCATATCTGCAATGACGTCGATCATGAACAGAGTCTGAGAGTGCTTCGCGCAGCGCACACCACGTGGCGAACCGACACCGGGCGCCAGCGCCGTGACAACGAGGACAGCGCCTTTGCTCGGGCACCGCTGTTCGTGGTCGCCGACGGCATGGGCGGGGCTCAGGCCGGCGAGGTCGCCTCCAGAATCGCGGTCGAAGCCTTCCAGGGCGAGTTTCCCGACGGGGGCAGCCCCGAGGAGCGATTGGCCGGGGTTGCCCACGTGGCAAATCGGCGCATCTACGAGATCTCGCGCTCCGAGCACGAGCGCGCCGGCATGGGGACCACGCTGACCGCCGTTTACGTAGACGAAGGCAAGCTGGCCGTGGCCCACGTGGGCGACAGCCGCGCCTATCTGTTTCGCGACGGCGAGCTCGGGCTCCTGACCCAGGATCACACGCTGGTCGGCGAGCTCGTCAAGCGCGGCAAGCTGACCGAGGAGCAGGCCGCCGAGCATCCGCAACGGTCGATCATCACCCGTGCGCTGGGGATCGATGCCGAAGTCGAGGTCGATACCTCGACCTACGGCGCCCGGGCCGGCGACATCGTGCTGCTGTGCAGCGACGGTCTGACCTCGATGATCTCAGAGGAGCAGATCGCCACCATACTGGCGAGCGAGAGCGACCTCGATGTCGCCGCCGACCGGCTGATCGACGAGGCCAATCAGGCGGGCGGCCGCGACAACATCACGGTCATCCTGTTCCTGCTCGAGGAGGTCGGTGGCGACGGCACCGGCGACGAGCCCACCGTGATCGGCATGGCCCCGTCGCACTCGCCGCAGAGCACGGGGGTCGGCGCGGCCACGCTGACGGCCTCGGCGTCCAGCCCGCCCGCGACCTCGGGGCAGGCACGTCCGACTGCCCGCCTGGCGCGCACCCAGGGGCGAAGACCGGACTCGGGTGTCGGCTCCAGGCGGCGCAAGCCCCGGCGCTTCGCCAAGCCGCTGGCCGCGTTGCTGGCGACCGTGATCGTCCTGTTTCTGATCGGCGGCGGCGGTTATCTGGCGACCCGACAGCTGTTCTTCGTCGGCACCAACTCGCAGGGGATCGTGACCATCTTCCGCGGCCTCCCCTACAGCCTGCCGTTCGGAATTCGCCTCTACGAGTCCTACTACGTGTCGGGGGTCCCGGTGCAGTTTGTGCCCGCCCCGCGGCGGTCGCAGTTGCTCAACCACCAGCTTCGCTCGCAGTCTGACGCGATCAATCTCGTGCAGGCGGCCGAGCGTGGAGAGCTCACCAAATGAGCGCACGCAACCGAGAGCTGTTTGCGCTGATCCCCGCCTCGCTGCTGGTTACGGCGGGCTTCGCCGGGGTGTTCATCCAGCGCTCGAACGCGCTCACCAACGTGTCGCTGACCTACGGAGCGATCTTCCTCGGGCTGTGCCTGGCCGGGCACGTGTTCATCCGGATCACGCTCCCGCACGCCGATCCGTACATGTTCCCGCTGATCGCCGTGCTGGCCAGCTTCGGCGTGGTCATGATCTACCGGATCGATGCCACGCTGGCGCGTCAGCAGGCTCAGTGGTTCGTCCTCGGGCTGGTCCTGTTCGCGGTCACGATCATCGTGTTTCGCGACTACCGCCGGCTCGAGCACTACCGCTACCTGATCGTGTTCATCTCGCTGGGCCTGATGGTGCTGCCGCGCCTGCCGGTCGTGGGCTATGCGGCCAACGGCGCCTATCTGGGGGTGCGCGTGCCGGGGCTGTTCGTGTTCCAGCCGCCCGAGTTCGCCAAGATCGGCCTGGTCATCTTCCTGGCCAGCTACCTGCGCGACACCCGCCAGCTGCTGGTCGTCGGTGCTCGCCGGGTCCTCGGGATCACGATCCCGCCGATCAAGCACTTCGGGCCGGTGCTGGTGATCTGGGGGCTGGCCATGGCGATCCTGGTCGTGCTCTCAGACGTGGGCTCGTCGGTGATGTTCTACGGGGCCCTGCTGGCGATGCTGTACGTGGCCACCAACCGGGTTTCGTTCGTGGTCGTGGGACTGATCGCGGCCGCGATCGGGTTCTGGTATCTGGGGACGCACATCCCTCACATCCACGCCCGGGTCGAGACGTGGCTGCATCCGCTCGACCCGACCCTCTACAACAAGCCGCTGGGCAGCTTCCAGGTCGCCAACTCGCTGTTCGCTCAGGCCGCGGGCGGCCTGTTCGGCCAGGGCTTTGGACAGGCGATCCTGACCATGCCCAGCGGCGCCACGCTGCTCCCGTTCCCGCAGACCGACATGATCTACGCCGTCATCGCGGACGAGCTCGGCCTGTTCGGCGCCACCGCGGTACTGCTGGCCTACCTGATCTTCATCTGGCGCGGCTTCAAGGTGGCGATGCTGGCCCGCGACTCGTTCTCCAAGCTGCTGGCCACGGGTCTGACCGCGATGTTCGCGCTCCAGGTGTTCGTGATCGTCGGAGGTGTCACGCGGGTGATTCCTTTGACCGGGGTGACGCTGCCGTTCATCTCCTACGGTGGCTCGTCGATCATCGCCAACTTCGTGTTGCTGGCGCTCTTGCTGCTGATCTCCGATCGCGCCCGAAGGCCGGCCACATGAACAGCGCGATCGCCAAGCTGTTCGCGGTCGTGGTGGTGCTATTCGCACTGCTGATCGGGTGGACCTCGCGCTGGACGGTGTTCGATGCGTCTTCGCTGACGTCGAATCCGCTCAACCGGCGGACGCTCGTCGACGACCTGCGCATCAAGCGCGGACGCATCATCGCCGACGACGGAACCGTGCTGGCCAAGTCAGTGCCGGCTCCGGCCCACACCTGGAAGCGGACGTATCCGACCGGATCGCTGTTCTCCCAGGCCGTCGGGTACCTGAACGCGATCGAGGGGCAGGCGGCCGGACTGGAGCGATCCCGGGAGTCCGAGCTGCGGGGATTGCAGACCGGGCTGAGCGCGATCTTCGGACAGCTGAGTCCGCATCCGGTCGGCGATGACGTCCATACCACGCTCGACCCCCGGGCGCAGCGGGTGGCTGAGCAGGCGCTGGCCGGCCGCCCCGGCGCGGTCGTGGCGATGGACCCGCAGACCGGCGCGGTCAAGGTCATGTACGCCAACCCGGCCTACGACAGCAACGACCCGCTGGCGTGCACGCAGCCGGGCTGTCAGCTCAACCGCTCGACCCAGGGGCAGTATCCGCCTGGCTCCACGTTCAAGGTCGTCACCGCCACGGCGGCCATCGACAGCGGCAAGTACACACCGAACTCGGTCGTCAACGGCAACTCGCCGGTCACGATCTCGGGCGTTCCGCTGAACAATGACGGGGGCCAGAGCTTCGGTCCGATCGACCTCACGAGCGCGCTGGTCTACTCGGTCAACACGGTGTGGGCGCAGGTGGCCGAGTCGCTGGGCCGGGGGACGATGACCCGGTACATGAAGCGGTTCGGGTTCTACGCCAAGCCACCGCTCGACTACCCGCCGGACCAGATCAACTCGAGCCGACCCTACTCGCCTACGGGCAGGCCGTACCCGCCCGGTAGCCCCAACGAGGACATCGGCCGGATCGCGATCGGACAGGGCGGCCTGCTGGTGACCCCCCTTCAGATGGCCATGGTGGCCTCGGCGGTCGCCAACAACGGCAAGCTGATGGCGCCGCGCTTCACCACCCGGGTCGTCGATCAGGACGGACGCACGGTGCAGACGATCAAGCCGCGGCTCTACCGGCAGGTGATGAAGGCCTCAACCGCCCACGAGCTTGGCCAGATGATGGAGAAGGTCGTCGACGAGGGAACGGGCACGCCCGCCCAGCTCGGCAACGAGATCACGTTTGCGGGCAAGACCGGCACGGCCTCGGTGGGTCTTCCAGGCCAGAACCTGACCCAGCCCTGGTTCATCGGCTTTGCGCCGGTCCAGGATCCCAAGATCGCGATCGCGGTCACCGTCGAGCGCTCGCAAGGCGGATTCGGGGGCACGGTGGCCGCCCCGATTGCCAAGGACGTCGTCCAGGCCCTGCTCTCAGAGGGTCAGTAATGGGGGCCGTCTTCGTATACACGATCAGGGACGACCGCTAACCAGCCATGCCCGCGCCAACCCCCAACACCCTCATCGATGGGCGCTACAAGGTGCTCTCGAAGCTGGGCTCGGGCGGGATGGCCGATGTGTTTCTGGCCGAGGACGAGCAGCTATCGCGCAAGGTGGCGCTCAAGCTGCTGCTCGAGCGGTTCGCCGCCGACCCGGATTTCGTCGAGCGGTTCCGCCGCGAGGCGCGGGCGGCGGCCGGGCTCCAGCACCCGAACGTGGTCAGCGTCTATGACCGGGGCCGGTACGAGGACACCTACTACATCGCGATGGAGTACCTCCCGGGACGGTCACTGAAGCAGCTGATCCGCGAGGAGGCCCCGGTCGACCCGATTCGCGCGATCGACATCACGCAGCAGATCCTCAAAGCCGCGCGCTTCGCGCACCGCCGCGGCGTCGTCCACCGCGACCTCAAGCCGCACAACGTGATCGTCGACGATGCCGACCAGGCCAAGGTGACTGACTTCGGCATCGCCCGCGCCGGGGCCTCGGACATGACCGAGACCGGCTCGATCATGGGCACGGCCCAGTACCTGTCTCCGGAGCAGGCCCAGGGACGCTCGGTGGGTGCCGGCTCCGACCTGTACTCGATCGGGGTCGTCCTCTACGAGCTGCTCACCGGGCAGGTGCCGTTCGACGGCGACTCGCCGGTCACGATCGCGCTCAAGCACGTGTCGGAGACCCCACGCTCACCGCGGGAGATCAACCCTAACGTTCCGCTCGAGCTTGAGCAGGTGGTCCTCTGGGTGCTCAACAAGAATCCCGCCGACCGGCCCGCCACCGCCGACGAGCTGATCACCGCGCTCGAGCACGCCAAGGTGTCGATCCTGTCAGGCGCCGCCGGTCAGGACACGGCGCGGATGGCCGCCGTGGCCGCGCTGGCGGCCACCGGAGCGGGGGGCGGAGGAGGATTCGGCGCGCTGCTGGCCCCCGAGGCCGCGCCCTATCCCGACCAGAGCTCCAACGGCGCCGGCGTCTCCGATACCCAGCCACCCCAGGATGGGCGCCGCCGCCGTTGGCTTCCGTGGCTGATCGGTGCGCTGATCTTGTTGGCGATCGCCGGCGCCGCGGCCGCCGCGTACTTCATCTCACGGCCCAAGCAGGTGGTTGTCCCCCAGGTGACCGGGCAACAGCTCAACATCGCGCGCACGATCCTGCTCAACGCCGACTTCCAGGTTGCGCCGCCCATCAACGTCCAAAGCCACAAACCGCCGGGGATCGTGATTGGGGAGGATCCCGCGCCGGGAGGGAAGGCCGACAAGGGCTCGACCGTGACCCTGACCGTTTCCAAGGGCCTCGGCAACACCACGATCCCGTCGGTCGTGGGCCGCGGTGAGGCGGCGGCCAAGAAGGAGCTCAAGCGCAACCATCTGACCGCGCACGTGGTCCCGCGTCCCTCTGCGCAGTACGGGGTTGGCGTGGCCATCGGCACCGATCCCCGATCGGGCCAGAGCGTGCCCGCCGGTACCCAGGTGACCCTGTTCGTATCGTCGGGCCAGCCGGAGAAGCAGGTGCCAAACGTCGTCGGCGTGGATGAGGCGACGGCGCGGGCGGAGTTGACCAACGCGGGGTTCGTGCCCGGCGTGTCCGCCGAGACGTCGAGTGCCGTGCAGCCGGGCAACGTGATCAGCCAGAGCCCGGACGGCGGGACGGACGCCGCGCCCGGTTCGACGGTGGCGATCATCGTGGCCAAGGCGCCGCCTATGGTCTTGGTTCCGTCGGTCGTAGGAGAGTCGCGCCCGGCGGCGCAAAGCACCCTTCGCGCGGCCGGCTTCAGGGTGACGGGGGAGACCGCAACCGTGACCGATCAAGCCAAGTCGGGAATCGTCATCAACCAGTCACCCGGCGGCGGGTCCAGGGCCACCAAGGGCACCCCGGTGACGATCATCGTCGGCAAGTTCATCCCCACTAACAACCCCACGACGACCACCACGACCGGTTCGCCGACGAGCACGCCAACGACGACCAGCAGCCCGACGACGACCGCGGCCGCGACCGCCAAGCTCAACCCATGACGGCCACACGGGTGGCGGTGCTGGCCGGTGGCAGATCCTCGGAGCACGAGGTCTCGCTGGCCTCGGCGGCATCGGTCGGCGAGGGGCTGCGGGCGGCCGGCTACGAGGTCTCGACGATCGACGTCGGTCGCGACGGCGTCTGGCGTCGCCACGGCCGGCCACTGGCGCTGGTGCCGGGAACCGGGCTCCCCGGCCACGATGTCGTGTTTCCGGTCCTGCACGGCCCCTTCGGCGAGGACGGGACGGTCCAGGGACTGCTCGAATGCCTTGATGTGCCCTACGTCGGCGCCGGTGTGCTGGCCTCGGCCCAGTGCATGCACAAGGTCGTGTTCAAGGAGCTGATGGCACAGGCCGGGATTCCCCAGGTGCCATACCGGGCCGTGGACAGCGCCGAGTTTGCCTGCACCCCCGACGAGGTCCGCCAGCGGCTGGCGACGCTGGGCCTGCCGGTGTTCGTCAAGCCGGCCCGGCTCGGGTCCTCGGTGGGGATCTCCAGAGTCGACGCCGAGCCGGATCTGGGACCGGCGCTCGAGAACGCCTTCGCCCACGACCCGGTGGCGATCGTCGAGGCCAACGCCGCGGGGCGCGAGGTCGAATGCTCGGTGATCGGCAACCACGAGCCGATCGCCTCCGAGCCGGGCGAGATCCTGCTCGCCGCCGGCGAGCGCGGCTGGTACGACTACGAGGCCAAGTACTCGCCGGGGGGCATGAGGCTCGTGGTTCCGGCGCGGATTCCGGCTGCGGCCAGAGACCGCGTCCGCGAGCTGGCCGTGCAGGCATTCCTGCGCAGCGACTGCAGCGGGCTGGCCCGGGTCGACTTCTTCATCGTCGGAGACACGGTGCTGCTCAACGAGCTGAACACGATGCCCGGCTTCACCCAGACCAGCGTTTTCGGATCGCTGTTTGCGGCCAGCGGGATCCCCTACAGCGAGCTCCTCGACCGGCTGGTCAAGCTCGCGGTCGAGCGCCACGAGGCCTCGCGGGGGCTGCTCTTCTGAGCAGCCCACCCGCTGAGGCGCGCCGTCGCGGACCGCCTCACCACACCTGGGGCGTCACAATCGCCCCCCATGGATCAGTCACTGCGCGGCTTTGTGGAGGCGCTCGAACGGGCCGGCGAGCTGCGGCGCATCTCGGCGCCGGTCTCGACGCGGTATGAGATCTCGGCGCTGCTGGCCGCGTCAGACGCCGGTCCGGCACTGATGTTCGAGCATGTCATGGGCTCGAGCATGCCGGTCGTGGGCGGCCTGCTGGCCAGTCGGGCGCGGATCGCGGCGGGTCTGAGCGTGCCGGTGAGAGCACTCCAGGACCGCTTGCTGCGGGCGCTCGAGCGGCCTCTGCCACCGGTGGAGGCGGCCGCGGCGCCGTGTCAGGAGAACGTCGTCGAGCGTCCCGACCTCGAGCAGCTGCCGATCCCGTGGTTCTTCGAGCACGAGACGGGCCCGTACATCACCGCGGGGGCGATCGTGGCCCGGGATGACGCCGACGGGGCGGCGAACCTCTCGATCGCCCGGCTCAAGCCGCTCGGAGGTACCCGGGCCATGGCGGGGATCGCGCCCAACCACCACCTGGCGGCGCTGGCGCGAAACGCGTCGGCACGCGGCGAGACGCTGCCGATGGCGGTCACGATCGGCAACCACCCCGCGGTGCTGCTCGCGTCCTGCCTGTACCTGGATCTGGGGGTGGACGAGCTCGAGCATGCCGGCGGGCTGCTCGGCGAGCCCGTTCAGGTGGCGCGCACCCCGGCTGGCCTCGCCGTTCCCGCCCACTGCGAGATCGTGCTCGAGGGCCGCCTGGATCCCGCAGAGCGCGTGCACGAGGGACCGGTGTCGGAGTTTCACGGCATGTACGAGGACTACGGCGCCGGATCGGTGGTCACATTTGACCGCATGACCACGCGCCGCAATCCGATCTATCAGGTGATCGAGCCCGGCCGCCACCGCGAGCACGTGTTGCTCGGAGGGACGGCCATCGCGGCCGGACTGGCCGCCGAGGTGCGCCGTGTGGTTCCGGCCGTCACCGAGGTCGCTGTCCCCGAGGGGGGTGCCGGGCGGCTGGCGGCGGTCATATCGCTGGCCCCCGACGCGCGCCCGGGTTCGGCGCAGCGGGCCATGTTCGCGGTCTGGGCGAGCGTGAGCCTGATCCGCACGGTTACGGTCGTCGATGACGACATCGACCCCTGGGACCACGTCGAGGTCGAATGGGCGCGTACGTGTTTCGCGCGCCCCGATCGCGACCTGCTGATCGCGCCCGGCGGCGCGGCCGACCGGGCGGAGCCACTCGAGCTGCGCGGCACGGTGGCCAAGCTGGGGATCGACGCGACCCGCAAGCCCGCCGATCGCGCCGACCACCGTATCGCCGCGCCGCCCCCCGAGGCGCTGGCGATCGCCCGGCGCCGGCTCACGGAGCAGCAGTGACGACCAGCCGGCCGCGACTGGTCGTCGGCGTGTCCGGCGCCAGCGGACAGCAACTCGGACTGGCGGTGCTGCGCGCCCTGCACGAGCTCGGCACCGTGCAGACGCATCTGGTGGTGTCCCGCGGCGCCCGGCGCACGATCGAGCTCGAGCTCGACGTGGCCGTGCCCGAGTTCGAGCGGCTCGCCGACGTCGTCCATGACCCCGACGACCTCGGCGCCGCGATCTCCTCGGGCTCGTTTCAGACCCTGGGGATGGTGGTCGTTCCCTGCTCGATGCGAACCCTGGCGGCGATCGCCACCGGCAACACCACCGACCTGCTGACTCGAGCCGCCGACGTGTGCCTCAAGGAGCGCCGCCCGCTGGTCCTGGTCACGCGCGAGGCGCCGCTGAACCTGATCCACATCCGCAACATGGAGACCGCCACGCTCGCCGGCGCCACCATTGTGCCCCCGGTGCTCTCCTTCTACCACCGCCCCCGCACCGTCGACGAGCTCGTCGATCACGTGGCCGGCCGCATCCTGGACCAAGTGGGCCTCGCCCATCAACTTGTCCGGCGCTGGGGCGAGGCTTCCCCGGGCTAGACGTGGTGGGGGGCCACGGCCCCCAGCCTCGCAGCCGGAGCGCTGATCCGAGGCGCGATGAGTCTGCTCGGGCGCTGGCGACGCGACTGCTGCGAGGCCGGAGGCCGCGTCCCCCCAGCGCTGCACCAGTTCGCGCTCGAGCGCCGTCCTGGCCGCGAGCTCGTTTAGCGCGTCACTCGCGAGCGGCAATCAAGAACGCGCCACACCGCGGCCCTCAAACCCGGCGCAGATCAACCCCAGCACGCTCGGCGACGAACCGGGCCCCGAGCAGCTCCCCATCCACGTCCCCGTAGCGCTCGAGGGCGGCACCGTGCAGCCGGAACACCACCGAGACCACGTCCAGCGGCACGTCGAGGTCGTCGCCAAGTGCGAGCACCGACGAGAGTTCTTCGCAGCAGCGCGCCAGCGAGAACGTGGTCAGGTCGTCACCCTCGAGCAACGCGCCGGCGTCATGGGCCAGGAACCGGCTGGCCGCCGCGCTCTGATCCAGCGCCCCGAGCACGACGTCGAGATCCAGCTCCAGCCGGCGGGCCAGGGTCAGGACTTCGGCCGTTCCCACCGCCTGCATGAACCACAGCGCGTTGGAGAGCAACTTGACGGCATAGCCGCTTCCATTCGGTCCGGTGTGGACCACGCGCTCGGCGAGCACGTCGAGCACCCGTCCCACGGCTCGCAGGTCGGCATCCTCGCCGCCGGCGAACACGACCAGGCTGCCGTCGCGCGCCTGCCGAGGCCCACCGGCGACCGGAGCGTCGATCACATGCACTCCTCGCGACGAGGCCGCCGCGGATATCGCTTGCGCGACCCGCGGCGAAGCCGTGCTCATCTCCAGCCAGCACGACCCGGGCGGGAGTGCCCTCAGCGCCTCCGGGGTCACTGACAGGACCTCGGGCGGACCGGGCAGGGCGGTGATCAGCAGGTCGGCGTCTGATGCGGCCGTGGCGATGTCAGGGGCCCACCGCGCGCCCATTGCCGCCACATTGGCACGAAGCTCGGGCCGCCGGTCGGTGGCGGTGACATCGAAGCCGGCCCGGGCCACCGCGGCGCACATGAGCGCCCCCATGCGGCCAAGACCGGCGAAGGCGACACGGGTTGTACTGGGGCTCATCTGGTCTGCGCGGGGGCGCGTCATCACCGGCCATTGTCGCCGAGCGCGTGCGCATGGGCTGTCGTCTCGCCGCCACCGCAGGTGCAGAACAACTCCGCCGTTTGCCCGCGGAAGGTAGGTTTTCCACCATCATTACAGTCAGATCCTGGGTATCCGATGGGCCATATCGAGACTGAGACCAACCCGTCGATGACGTTCGCGATCGCGCAGCAGGACGCCGAGACAACCGTGGTCACGATCCGCGGTGAGCTCGACATCTCAAACGTCGACGAGCTCCAGACGGCCGTCGCCCCGCTCATCGAGCGACGCATAGGACGGCTGATTCTCGACCTCGGTGAGCTCGCCTTCGCCGACAGCTCGGCGATCGCCATCTGGGTGCGGTGGGCGACGATCGTGGGCGAACTGCGCCTGCGCGGCGTTTCGCCGCTGCTGAGAACGGTGATCGTGACCATGGGCCTGTCCAGCAGGTTGCGCCTGGAGCGATGACGCGAGCGCGCGACTTCCCGCTCAACGCCCAGTCGGTCGGTGGCGCGCGGCGGTTTGCCGACGAGGTCCTGCGGGGCTTGCCGGGCGAGACCCTCGAGGCGGTGCGGCTGATGGTCTCCGAGCTTGCCACCAACAGCATCCGCCACGCCAGGACGGGCTTTCACCTGGTGATCACCCGGCGGCGCAAGTCGGTCCGGATCGAGGTCACCGACCTCGCCGGCGGCACCCCGGCCGTGCAATCGGTCGGTCCCACCGACCCCTCCGGCCGGGGGCTGGCCATCGTCGAGATGCTCTCCGACGCCTGGGGCGTCGAGTACGCGACGGCCACCGACAAAACCGTCTGGTTCACGCTCGCCTGGGAGCACCGGACGGTCGGCGCCCCTCCATAGCCCGCGGCGAGCGGCGCCACGACTGGAGCACTCCCCTCGATAGAGCGCTGCCAGAGCGCCACGGGTAGAGCGCTCCCCTCGATAGAGCGCTGCCAGGGGCGCTACGTGTAGAGCGCCACCTCGTTCACGGCCACGCTCGTATGCGGACCGAGATCGGTGATCCAGACCAGGTAATAGCGGTAGGTGACACCGTTGGTGTCGAGCTTGATCGTCTGGGTGGAGTGGACGTAGCTGGCGCCGCCCACCTTGACCCACCCGTTCCCGGCGGAATCGAACGGGGTGTCGGGATTGGGCGAGCTGTGCCGGGCGAAGATCGAGACCGTGTAGCCGGGAGTGGCGGTGTCGATGATCATCGACCGCGCGGCCACGCCCGGGTTGGCGTCCACGTACAGCCCCACGCCGGGCTTGCTCTGCAGGCCGTAGTAGTAGGTCTCGGTGGTCCAGGCCGTGTTGCGGTTGCCGTCGATGGCAAGCCCGTCCTCATCGGGGTGCTGGTTCTTGGGGCCGCTCACAGCGTCGGGGTTGTAGTCGTGGGCGCAGGACGTGCACAGCTGTACTTGGGAGTGGGTCTGCGGTGGGGGAGGCTGGGGCAGCTTGCCGGTCCCGTGGTGCGTGCGCGGGACCAGGAACACGAGCGCGGCGGCGATCGCCGCCACCAGCACCGCCAGCGCCAGCGCCACCGTGGCCGGGTGACGGAGGCGGAAGGGAACCCTGCGCTGGGTGTGTTCGGGCAGCGTGCGCAATACCGAGGTGACCTCGCCGGTGGCACTGCCGGCCCTCGCGGTCTCGATCGCGAGCACGTCTTCGAGATCGGCGATCAGCTCGGCGTCGTTGGCGTAGCGATCCTCCTGGCGCTTGGCCGTCGCGGTCTCGACCACCGCCGCTAGCGCCGCCGAGGCCTCGGGGCGCTTGACCTGGATGTCGGGCACCTCCTCGCGGACGTGCTTCATGGCCACCGAGACCTGGCTCTCGCCCTTGAACGGGACCTCGCCGGTCAGCATCTCGTACAGAACCACCCCGAGCGAGTACAGATCCGACTGACCGTTGACGTGCTGGCCCAGGGCCTGCTCGGGCGACACGTAGTCGGTCGTGCCCAGCACCCGTCCGTCGGCGGTCAGGCCGTCCTCCTCCAGGGTGCGCGCGATCCCGAAGTCAGTGACCTTGGCCGAGCCCTCCTGATCGATGAGGACGTTCTGCGGCTTGACATCGCGATGCACGATGTGCTGGGCATGCGCGGCCCCGAGGGCGCGGGCGATTTCGATCGCATACGCCACCGCCTCGGCGATCGGCAGACGACCCACCCTTCGGATCCGGTCCTTGAGCGTCTCGCCCTCCACAAACTCGAGCACGATGTACGGACGCCCGTCGTCCTCGCCGGCGTCGATCACGCCCACGATGTGAGGGTGTGAGAGCTGCGCCACCGCGCGGGCCTCGCGCCGGAAGCGCTCGAGCTCGTCGGAGTCGCTGGCCACCTCGCGATTCATCAGCTTGACCGCGACCTGGCGCTCCAGCGTCTCGTCCAGCGCCCGGTACACCGTCGACATGCCACCGGAACCGATCCTCGCCTCCAGCCGATAGCGCCCGTTGAGACTGGTGCCGAGCAGCGTGCTCATTTAGTGGGGCTCCACTGGGCGGCCCCTATTTTGCGCCACTTCGGTCTTGGCATTCTCAACTACAAACCGCGCGGGCCCCTCGGGTTTCAGGCGGCGGACGGCGACCCGGGTCAGACTGGACCCAGGCCGTCCACTCCTCCTTCGATTTGCAAATCGGTCAGCTGCACGAGACCGCCACGATCAGTCACGTGTCCGATCACGGCTGTCCCCGGGTGATGACCGGCGAGCAGCTCGACGGCCGCGTCCGCATCCGGGGCGGGCACGATCGCGCAGAAGCCACACCCCATGTTGAATACCTCCCACATCTCCGGCGCCGGGACCTCCCCGAGCCCGGCGATCAGCTCGAACACCGGCAAAACCGGAAGCGGCGCCGTGATCTCAAACCCGACGCCGTCACCGAGTCGCAGCAGGTTGAGCAGCCCACCCCCGGTGATGTGGGCCAGGCCGCGGACCTCGAGCCCGCTGCGCAGCAGGGCGAGGATCGCGCGCACGTAGATGACCGTGGGCTCGAGCAGGGCGTCGCCGACGCTGGCGCCCCTCAGCCGCGAGGGGGTGTCATCGAGCGCCAGGTCACCCTGCGCCAGGAGCGCTCGCCGGGCCAGCGTCAACCCATTGGAATGCACTCCCGAAGACGGCAGACCGATCAGCGCGTCACCGGGCCGGCACGCGCTACCGTCGATGATCCCGTCCAGCGCCACCCTCCCGAACGCCGAACCCACCAGGTCAAACCCGTACGGTGAAGGGTGACCGCGGATCACCTCCGGGAGTTGGCACACCTCGCCCCCGGGGATCTCGACACCGGCCGCCTCGGCGCCGATCTTCAACCCCACGGCGATCTGCTCCAGCAATCGCGGGTCGGCATGCTCGACCGCGAGGTAGTCCAGCAACGCCAGCGGCTCGGCACCCACGCAGATCAGGTCGTTGACGTTCATGGCCACGCAGTCGATCCCGATCGTTTCAAACCGCCGCGCCTGCTCGGCGACGATCACCTTCGAGCCGACGCTGTCAGTGGCGAGCGCGACGCCGAGCCCCGGCGCCACCTTGATCACGCTCGCGTAGTGGCCGGGCAGCGGCACTGACAGCGAACTGCGGCCGGGTTCGATCTCCCGCAACACCGCGAGCAGTGCGTCGACGCCTTGGTCCGCCTTGTGTGTGTCCACTCCAGCGGCCGCGTAGGCGTCAGTCATGCAGCCATTGTCGTACATCCGGCGGACCCCGGCCGGTGCTGACGCAGCCGTATCAGCACCGCGCTGGCCAGCCCAATCCGGTAGACCGCGTAGGGCAGCAGTGAACGGTCGCGCTCGACCTGGCGAATCAGCCACGTGGAGCCCAGCGTCGAGCCGAACGAGGCGGCGGCGCCGAGCGCGAACTGCAATCGCGCCTTGGGGGGCAGGCCCCGCCGGACCAACCGTGTCCCTTTCAGCAGCGTCGCGCCGGCGATCACCGGCAAGGCGACATGCCGTGACAGGCGGTTGGCGTCCTCGCGCGTGAACCTGCGCATCCGCGCGGCGGCCAGCGTCGCCCCGTTGCGTGACACGCCCGGGATCAGCGCGCTCGCCTGAGCCAGCCCCAGACACAGCGCATCGATCGCGCCTGCCTCCTGGGAGGTGCGTGACTGTGGCGCGCGATCGGCCCATGCCATCGCCAGCGACCCGCACACCAGACCGGCCGCCACCGTGGGCGGGGTCCCCAGCCGGCGTTCGATCGGGCGTTCCAGCAGATAACCAACGATCGCCGGAGGGACGAACGACAGCGTTATCAGCTCGGCGATGCGAGCGTTCATGCCTTTGACGGCATCACCCACCTCGCCGCGCAGGGTGATCAGCAGAGCGGCGGCGGTTCCGGTGTGCAGCGCGACTTCGAAGGCCTTGCGCAGCTCGCTGTCGAGACGGTCATAGTCCCAGCCGAGCAGCCACGGGATCACGCTGACATGACCCGAGGAGGAGATCGGGAGCAGCTCGGCCGGTCCGTGCAGCGCGCCGAGCATCAGCGCCTGACCGAGGGCCAGGTTCTCGCCCCTCGCCTCCCCGGCGCTCACCTCCCCGGTGTGGCTAGCGCGCGCGACCCCCGCGTCCCCGGTGTGGCTATCGCCCGCGTCGCCCCCGTCTGAGCACCGCTCAGTCGGGCACGACATCCGCGGCCGGCTCACTTGAGCCGCGGCGTTCAGAGCGGCGCCTCAAGATCAGGTACACGATCACGGCCACGATCACGGCCAGGCCGGCATAGTCGACGTACTCGAGGTGGTGGCGCCACGTCGGCCATTGACTGCCGACGGCTCGCCCCAGCAGCGTCAGGCCCGACATCCACACGATCGAGCCCAGCGTGGCCAGCACGAAGAAGCGCCAGAACGGCATCTTCGCGATCCCAGCGGCGTACGGAAAGGCGAGGCGGACCACGGGCAGCATTCGCGAGATGAAGATCGTCGGCGCTCCGTAGCGTTCGAACCAGCCGTGGGCCCGGTTGAGGCGAGCGGAGCTGACGTGCAGAGCGCCCCCCTTCTCAAGCAGCTCACGCCGACCGAAGTAGCCAATCGCGTACGCGATCGACGCGCCGGCCATGTCACCGGCGACGCCCGCGGCGATCACTCCCACCAGCGTCAGGTTGCCTCGGAACACGTCGAAGCCGGCGAACAACATCGTCGGCTCGGTGCCCGGCAGTCCGATCACGCCGGTGCTCAGCGTCAGCAGCCCGACGCCGGCGAGCCCTAGGGTCGAGATCAGATGCGTCGCCAGTCGAACCACGGGCTCGGTCAGTGAGGCGAAGGTCAGCAGCAAGGCCGTCCAAGCCTAGCCCACCCACCCCGCTCTGGGGTCGAGCGTATGCAGTTCTGGACCCAATATGGTCCGGCCCGTGCGCGTCTGGGTCGACCTGACGAACAGCCCCCACGTGCTGGTGATGCGTCCGGTGATCCAACAGCTACGCGCCCGAGGGCACAGCGTGCAGGTCACCGCCCGTGATTTCGCCCAGACGCTCGGTCTGTGCGAGCGTTTTGGCCTCGAGCACACGGCAATCGGCCACCATCGCGGCGCCGGATTGGCGGACAAAGCTTGGGGGTTGGTCTCGCGCTCGCGGGCTCTGGCTCGCTGGGCGCGGGGGCGGGGTTTCGACCTCGCCCTCGGTCATGGCTCAAACGACATCACGGTGGCGGCGGCAATTCTGAGAATTCCCTCATCCACCACGTTTGACTACGAATGGGCCAAGGTTCAGCACAACATCAATTGCCGCCTGGCCGCCGCGGTGGTGGTGCCCGACGCGATTGCCCCCGAGCGCCTGTACCGCTACGGAGCCCGCGGCAAGGTCCACTCCTATCCGGGCCT
Source organism: uncultured Solirubrobacterales bacterium (assembly GCA_963757015.1). Lineage (GTDB taxonomy): Bacteria > Actinomycetota > Thermoleophilia > Solirubrobacterales > Solirubrobacteraceae > Palsa-465. Next base: position 124,610 of record CAVWQA010000013.1, on the reverse strand, counting down.
CAAGGAGGAGTACTACCTGGCCGACTTCGAGCCCGATCCGGCGATCCTGACCGAGCTCGGACTCGACCGCGACGCTCCGATCACGGTTGTGCGCACGCCCCCCGCGGTGTCGCTCTACCACCGGTTTGAAAACGACCTCTTCGGCCAGGTGCTCGAACGTCTGCGCGGGTCGCAGGTGGTCGTGCTGCCGCGGACGGCCGACCAGCGCGCCGAGCTGGCCGCCGCCGGGGGCTTTGTCGTACCCGAGCACGCGATCGATGCCCAGTCGCTGATCGCCTACGCCGACCTGGTGGTGTCCGCCGGCGGCACCATGAATCGCGAGGCGGTGGCGCTGGGAACGCCGGTGTTCACGGTCTTCGAAGGGCGCCTGGGGGCTGTCGATGAGCGGCTGATCGCCGAAGGGAGGCTGCGGCGGCTGGCGCGCGCCGATCAGGTGGCCCCGGCCAGGCGCGAGGCCGACGCCGGGCGCGCGCCGCGGGTCCGGCGTGACCCCGGGCTGCTGACCGACCTCCTGATCGCCCCCGCGGGCAAGCGATGACCTCCTGATCGCCCCCGCGCGCCGATCACCCCGGGGCGCAAGCGATGACCTTTGTGTGCATCCGGTTAGCGTCGCGCTAGCCCAGCGCTAGCCCCCGACCCCCGGCGAGCCTCGGCTGTCCGGACCTGGCCCGCGAGGCTGGTACCTTCCGTTGCGCCTCGTGTCAGACACGCTAGAGACGCCGCAAGTCCTCTCCCCTGAGGACCGCAGATCCGAGCGGGAACCCGGTCTGGGTTCGGCCCGCTCTCTTTTGGTGCGCCACATCTGGTGGTGGGTGGCGCTCGCCATCGTGGCCATCTCGATCGCGATGATCAGGATCCTCGGAACCCGCCCGGGCTATGACCCCTACGGCTGGATGGTGTGGGGCTATCAGACCCTGCACGGCTCGCTCAACCTCGGCGGGGCCCCATCGTGGAAGCCGTTCACGTACCTGTTCAACGTCCCCTACGCGATCTTCGGCCACTACGCGTTGTGGATCTGGATGGTCACGTCGGTGTCGGTGGCGCTTGCCGGGGCGGTCTTCGGTGGCCGGATCGCCTACAGGCTGACGGCCGCAGACTCCGAGCACCGCTATGCGGCCATCGTCGCCGCGATCATCGCCGGCGCCTCGGTGCTGGGGATCCAGGACTACTTCCACTACGTGATGAGCGTGCAGTCCGATCCGATGCTGGTGACGGTCTGCCTGGCGGCGATCGACTGCTACCTGAACCGCCGCTACGGGTGGGCGTGGTGGCTGGGCGCGCTGGCCTCGCTGGGGCGGCCCGAGGTGTGGCCGTTCGTGGGCCTGTACGCAATCTGGGTGTGGCTCAAGTTCCCCAAGATGCGCTGGATGCTGTACGCCGGCGTGCTCGCCAACGCCTTCCTGTGGTTCGGCGTGCCCACGATCACCAACGGCCGGCCCAACATCGCCGGCCAGCTGGCCCTCGAGTCGCCGCGCGAGTGCACCACCAGCAAGATCACCTGCACCTGGGATCGCTACACCGCGCTGAACTACCTGCCGGTCGAGATCATGGCCCTCGTCGCGGTGGTCGTGGCGGCAATCCGGCGCAACTACATCGTGCTGACACTGGCGGCGATGACGCTCGGCTGGGTGGTGGTCGAGATCGCCTTCGCCCTGCACGGCTTCCCGGGCGTTCCGCGCTACCTGTTCGAGCCCGGCGCGCTGACCGGCGTGCTGGCCGGGATCGCCGCCGGCTGGCTGCTGCTCGATGCCTCCAGGCTCAACCGGGCGCTTCCCAGCTGGGCCGGCATCCCGGTGGTGGCGATCTTCGTCGCGGTCATGATCCCCGGCGCGATCTCCCAGCTCCGGACCGAGCACAAGGACGTGTTCCACGAGCGCATGCGCACCACCGAGATCAACAAGCTCGCGGCCACCATCAACGCGTTGGGCGGCTCCAAGAGCCTGCTGGCCTGCGGACATCCCGTGGTCAACGTCGAGTACGTGAGCATCATGGCCTGGTACACGCACCTGAACACCGGGGTGGTCGGCCACCGCCCCGCCTGGGAGATCAAGACTCGCAAGTACCCGATTGTCAACTTCATCCCGCTCCCCAAAGGGTGGGCGATCAAGTCCTACCGCGCGGACCGGATCACAGGACCACCGTCGCTGATCGCCCGCTGCTCGAACATCAACGACCTGTACGTGCCCACGGCCTTTCACCCCAACGGCGTCCTGATTCACAAATCGGCGTCCTGAATCAGAAATAGCGGGCTTAGCGGGCCTTCAAGCAACCGCGATTACAATCTGGCCGGCATGCGCCGGCGGATCCGATCCGCGGCCTTTCCCGTCCATCGCCACGCGCTTCCCCAACTGCTGGTGGACGGGGCTCTGGTCGCGTTGGCATATTTCCTCGCCTTCTGGCTTCGGTTCGAGGGCGGCTTCGGGGGTCATAACAGCCGCTACGGGCATCTGTTCGACCAGACGGTGTGGTGGGTGGTGGTGGTCGCGCTCGTCGCCCTGGCGGGGTTCGGCCAGTACCAGCGTCTGTGGCGGTTCGTCGGCCAGCGCGACTACGAGGCGGTCCTCAAGGCAGTGATCGTGGCCACGGTGGTCGTAGTCGGAGCGATCGCCCTGCTGCACCCGGTCGAAGCCTCAACGACGCACACCCTGTTCGTACCCGGGCACCACCACCACCCGGCCCACTTTAAGACAGTCAATGGACCCGCCACGGCGGTCACGCTGCCTGGGAGCGTCATCTCACTGTTCTTCCTGCTGTCGCTGGCGCTGCTCGTCGGGGCGCGCTTCGCCGTCCAGCTGATCACCGACGGCCGCGTACGCAGCCTGCGGGTCGGCCACGGGTTTCGCGAGGTCCTGATCATCGGCGGCGGCGACGGCGGCCGGCTGGTCGTGCGCGAGCTGATGCGCAACCCCCAACTCCAGCTGCGCCCGGTGGGTTTCCTCGACGACGATCCGCGGCGGCGCGGAATCCGGGACGAGCACGGACTGAAGGTGCTCGGCAACACCTCCACCGATCTGGACCGGATCCTCGACGAGGTCGAGCCCGACGAGGTCGTGATCGCGATCCCCTCCGCACCCGGCACGCTGCGCGCCCGGGTGGTCATGGCCTGCCGGGAGCGGGGAATTCCCGTCCGCACGATGCCGACCGTGTTCGAGTTGCTGCGCGACGGCTCTGGCCAGCTCAGAGTCACGCGACAGCTGCGCGAGGTCCGCGTCGAGGACATGCTCGGCCGCGAGCCCGTCCGCGAGGAGCTGGCACGGGTGGGCGCCTATCTCGCCGGCCAGATCGTGCTCGTGACCGGCGCCGGCGGCTCGATCGGCTCCGAGCTGTGCCGCCAGATCGCCCGCGTCGGTCCGCGCAAGCTGGTCCTGGTCGACCACGCCGAGGACAACCTGTTCGAGATCGCCCGCGAACTCGAGGAGGATCGCCACATCCGCACCGCGGTGCCGGTGCTGGCCGACTGCAAGGAGGAGGAGCGTCTGCGCGAGGTCATGGCCGAGCACGACCCGGCGATCGTCTTCCATGCCGCCGCCTACAAGCACGTGGCCATGATGGAGCACAACCCGGTCGAGGCGATCCGCAACAACGCGCTGGCCACGCGCGTCGTGGCCCGGGTCGCGGGCGAGATCGGGGTGGCCACGTTCGTGCTCGTCTCGACCGACAAGGCGGTCATGCCGACCAACGTGATGGGCGCCTCCAAGGCGCTGGCCGAGTGGGCCGTGGAGGCCGCGGCCGCCAAGTACCCCAAGACCAGGTACGCCACCGTTCGCTTCGGCAACGTCCTCGCCTCGTCGGGCTCGGTGGTTCCGATCTTCCGCCGCCAGATCGCCGCCGGGGGTCCGGTGACGGTCACCGATCCGCGCATGACCCGCTACTTCATGACCATCCCGGAGGCCGTGCAGCTGGTCATCCGTGCCGGCTCGCTGGGTGAGCGCAGCGGCCAGATCTACGTGCTCGAGATGGGGGAACCGATCTCGATCCTGGAGCTGGCCGAGCAGATGATTCGCCTCTCCGGGCTGGAGCCCGAGCGCGACATCGCGATCGAGATCGTCGGTGCCCGGCCGGGCGAGAAGTTCCACGAAGAGCTCTTCAACCCCTCAGAGCACCCCCAGCCGACGCCCGTGCAGCGAATCCTCCGCGCCGAGCACGACCGGCTCGATCCCGCCTGGGTCGAGCGTACATTTGCCGAGATCAACCTGCTGGTCCTTGAAGGGGACGCCGCCGCGCTCGCGAAACACGTCTCCGACCTTTCCGACGCCCGGGTGACGCATGCCGCGGACGACGGTGCCCGTTTCGTTTCATAGACTGCCGCAAAATCCCCATGGGAGCCATTTCATTTGCCCTCTCGGTGCACCACTTCGTATCCACGGTGGGCGCCGACGCCGGTTTTGCCGCGATCATCGGCCTCGCCATCCTGGTGCTGTTGTTCTTCGCCCAGGCCCGCGAGACAGCCGCGCTGCGCCAGCGTGCCACTGAGTCCGAGGAGCACGTCCGCCAACTCGAGCTTCGCGTAGCCCAGCTGTCGCGCGGCGGGGCGCTCCCGACGCCGGCCGTGGCCCCCGCCCCGCCGGGCCTGCGCAGGCCAACCGGGGCAGCCGCTGCTGGCATGGCCGGCGCCGGCGCGGTCGCCTCCAAGACCGCCCCTCCGGCTCCCGCTCCGGTCCCCGCCCCGGCCGCCGCGTCGAGTCCGGCCGCGAGCCCGGCCGCCCCGCCGAGCCCTGCTCCCATGCCGAGTCCCGCCACCGCGCGTCCACCGGCTCCCATCTCCAGCCCGGCCGCCGCGCGGGCTCAGACCGCCGCTCCGGCTGCTCCGGCCGGCGTCGGCGCTCCGGCGCTGAGCTCCGCCACCCGGCTGATCCCCGACCGCGACGAGACCGCGATCTCGATCCGGGCCGCCGGCGCGCCAGCCGCGCACAGCCCGGCACCGGCCGGCGTTGCCGCCGCTGCTGGCTCGGCCGCGGCGTCAGGCGCAGGTGACGCCGGCGGTGCGGTGCTTGCGCCTGCCGGCCCGCCTCCAGCCACCGCCGCCGGCGCCAACGGTGCCGCAACCGGTGGTGCGCCGGGCGCCGGACCGGTGATGGCTCCGGGGTCGGGAACGTCCGCCGAGCAGACCAGGCGCGCCCCGGCTCCGACAGCCGCCGGCGCGCGAGCGCCGCTGACCTCCGCTCGGCGTCCCGCGGCCGAGCCCCATCACGGCTCTCGGGCCCGGGCGGCCGCGCTGATCGCGTCTGGGGCGATCGTGCTCGCGGCCATCGTGGTGGCCCTGCTGACGCTGACATCGACTGGATCCAGTCCGAGTCATTCGAGTAACGCCGCGGTCGCCGGCAGGTCCCACCGCGGCCGGCCACAACGCGCCGCCCACCTCAAGCCCTCCGCGGTGACGGTCGTGGTGCTCAACGGAACCTCGACCCCCAACCTGGCCCACGACATCACCCAGCGTCTGGACACCGTCGGCTACAAGACGGGGACGCCTGCCACCGCCAGCGATCAGACCCAATCGGCGACAATCGTCGGCTACCGGCACGGCCATCGGGCGGCCGCTCTTCTGGTGGCCAAGTCGCTCAAGCTCGGTCGCGCCTCCGTCCAGCCCGTCGACCAGTCAAACGAAGCTGTAGCTTGTCCGCAGACGTCGACGTGTACGGCCCAGGTGGTCGTTGCCGTCGGTGCTGATCTCGAGTCCGCCGCCACCAGTACGTCTGCCGCCTCGACGTAGCCCCACAGCCCAATGTCTATGACGGACCTGCTCAACCTTCCAGAAAGGACCGCGAAGCCTCGCCAGCAGGGGCTCACGCACGTACTGGACCGGGGATTGTCGGTCGTGGAGATAGACGGCCTGGTCGAGGTCGCCGGTGAGTACATCGATCTGGTCAAGCTCGGATGGGGCACGGCCCTGGCCACCGGCAACCTGCACGCCAAGCTCGAGCGTTACCGCCAGCACGGGATTCCGGCCATGTTCGGCGGCACGCTCACCGAGCTGGCCATGGCCCAGGACCGGCTCGACGGGCTGGTCGGGTGGCTGCACGAGCTGGGGCTCGAGCACATCGAGGTCTCCGACGGCACGATCACGATCGAGCACGAGCGCAAGCTCGAGCTCATTGAGCAGCTCGCGAACGAGTTCACCGTCCTGTCCGAGGTCGGCTCCAAGGACAACACCCGGATCATGGCCCCGTTTCGCTGGGTCGAGCAGATCCAGACCGAGCTCGAAGCGGGCGCCTGGAAGGTCATCGCCGAGGCCCGCGAGAGCGGCAGCGTCGGCATCTTCCGCCACGACGGGGAGGTGCGGATGGGCCTGATCGACGAGATCGTCCACGCGATCCCGCACGAGAGGATTCTGTTCGAGGCGCCGCGCAAGGACCAACAGGTGTGGTTCATCCGCCGTTTCGGTCCAGATGTGAATCTCGGCAACATCGTTCCCGAGGAAGTCCTGTCGCTCGAGACGATGCGTGTCGGACTGCGGTCGGACACGGCGGTTCTCGACGTCGATGAGTGACACTCGACGGCGGCCGCTCGCGGCGGTCCGATCCGCCGCCGGGTCCGCCGTACGGTGATCTCCCGGGCTCCGATCGTGGACTCGCCGCGGTCGCTGCACGGAGTCGTCCTCGTCCGGCACGGCGAGACGAACGACAACCTCGAGCCGCTGCGCTTTCAGGGTTTCACTGACACACCGCTGAACGACACCGGCCGCGTCCAGGCGATCGGCCTCGCCGAGCGCCTCGCCGCCGAGTGGCCGTTTGGTCAGCACTCGCAGTTCGGTCCGGGGGTGCGTTCGCTCTGGACCTCGGACTTGAGCCGGGCCTATGAGACGGCCCAGATCGTCGGGACTCGGCTGAGCTTGGAGCCGAGACCCGATCCGCGCCTCCGAGAGGCAAACCGCGGTCGCTGGGAGGGTCACACGTTCGCCGAAATCGAGCACGCCGAGCCGGAGCTGTATGCCGCCTGGCGCCGCGCCGGGGCGCACTTTCGCTTTCCCGGTGGTGAGTCGCTGCTCGAGCAGCAGCAACGGGTCAGGGCGGCGCTCACCGACGTTCATTCAAGCGGCGAGCTCCCGGCGGTCGTGGTCTGCCACGGCGGCTGCATCCGCGTGATACTGTGCGCCGCCGACCCGCGCGGGCTCGACGCCTTCCACGACTTCGAGGTTCCCAACGTGGCGGTAGTACCGCTGTGAGCCGGGTGCCGGTCGCGGCGTTTGTCGCGCTGGCGATCGCGACGATCGCTGCGTTCTTCGTCACGCAGCACCTGAAGGTCACCACTCCGCTGCTCACCGGCGCGCCGGCGCCCCAGCCGTCGGCGATCAACCCGATCGATGGCCGCGTGTGCCTGCTCCGCACCCACGCCGGCCTCCGGCCCGTGAGCCACCGCCGGATGTTCGTCTCCTTCTATCTCCTGCACCGTTCCGACGATGTCGACGTCTACATCGTCAACCCGGACGGGGACATCGTCAAGACGATCGCCGCCAACGTCCACATGCAGGCCTCGCCCCCGGTGCGCAAGAAATTCGTCTGGGACGGCCGCACTCAGAACGGCACGGTCGCACCCGACGGGACCTACTACATCAAGGTCGCGCTGATCCACCAGGGGCGTTCGGTGCTGATCTCCAACCCCTCGGGGGCCGAGCCGGTCACGGTCAAGACCGTGCCGCCCCGGCCGATCATCACCAGCGTCACGCCGAGCGTGATTCCCAGCGGCGGTGCCCGCGGGGCCACGATCCGCTACACGGGCGCCAACGGCCTTCCGGGACGGATTCTCGTCTACCGCACCGGCCCCGGCCTGGCCGGCGGACCGCAGCTGCTCAAGAGCTTCGCCGCCGGACGCACCGGATCGTCGGTCTGGGATGGGACCGCCCCCGGCGGCCGGCTCGCACCCCCGGGCACCTACACGTTCCGCCTCAAGGTCACCGACAAAGCCTGCAACACCGGCTTCTACCCCGCGCACTGGCCCCCGGTCGGCGGCCCGCCTGTATCCGATCGGGTCACGGTCCGCTGACGCGGCCCGTTTGACGCCGCAACCTCCGAATCACCTCGATCTCCTCGAGGTCGAGCTTGTCCTTGGTCCGACCGGTGGCGCGCTTCATCGCCGCCAGGTCGTCGAGCGAGGCGACCAGCACCGGGATGCCATCCACCTCGAGGCGCTCGGCGTGGCGGCGCAGGGTGTCGTAATTGAGTGTTCCGCCCGGCTCGCGCAGGAGGTCGATCGGACCTTGTGCCGTATCGAGCGTAATTGTCGAGAGCTGGCGCAGCGCCCGCCCATCGGGCGTAAACGGAAGCGTACGCTCGACGCCTCGGAGTCTGGCCTCGAGATCGATCAGCGTCGCTCCGAGCATGTCGAGATTGGTTTGGTCGGGCGCGAAGCAGATGTCGAGGTCCTGGGTCAAGCGCGCAGACCCATGCAGCACCAGCGCGATCCCACCGATCACCACGAAGTCAACCCCCCGTCCCACCAGCGCCCGCAGCAGCCCCAGGGGGGAGAACTCAGGCCAGCTCACGCCGACCCCGGCGGCCTGCGAGCGCAAGCAGCCGAGCTTCGGCGTACGCGCGGTCGAAGGCGCGGAGGCGCTCGCCGGCGGTCAGGCGCAGTTGCCGCGCGACCAGCGTCTCGTCGATACTGGCCATGTCTGGGGCGCTCTCCAGCGAGAGCCGTCGGCCGCAAGCGGCCAGCGCCCGCGAGATGGTTTGCACTCGGGGGTTGGCTCCGCTTCGCTCGAGGCGGGCCACCGCTGACTGCGTCGTGCCGAGCCGATCGGCGAGCTGAGCCTGGGTGAGGCCGGCCTCGACGCGAGCGTTTTTGATCAGGGCTTCCGGCGCGGCGGCAGTCATAGCAAAAGACACATAGCGAACTCTACCATCGCACATACACGATAAAGCGTTGCCGCCCCGCACCGATCCGTACCGTTAGACCCCGCTGATGACCGCCTATCTGAAGCGCCTGGTCTCGTCGCTGGCCGCCTACCAGGTCGCCGACGTGGTCTCGAAGTTCATCGCGGTCCTGCTGCTGCCGGTCTACACGCGCTACATCGATCCGGCCGGCTACGGCGTCGTCGAGCTGCTCGCCACCGGGGTGATCTTCATCAGCATCGTGGTGCGCTTCGGGATGATCGAGGCGTTTCTGCGCTTTTACTACTCAGACGACGATCCCGAGCGCCGCGATGCGCTCGTCCGCCGCACGACCGTGTTGCTCCTGGTCGCCACCACGATCGTGTCGGTGCCGCTGGCCGCGTTCGCCAGTCCGCTGAGCCGGATCGTCCTCGGCCATTCCGATCCGACCACGTTTCGCGTGGCGGTGCTCGGGTTGTGGTCGTTCACGAACCTCGAGCTCGCCTACGCCGTGTTGCGCGTCGACGAGCGGCTGCGGCTGTACGCGACCGCCTCGCTGACCAACGTGCTGCTGACGGTCGCGGCCTCGCTGGTGCTCGTCGTCGCTCTGCACCACGGCGCCCGCGGTCTCCTGCTGGGCAACTACGGCGCCTCGACGATCGTGCTGCTGGGGCTGTGGTGGACGCTGCGTCGCCGGCTGTGGCCTCGCCGGGCGAGCATCGAGCCGATCGCAGAGCTGCTGCGCTTTGGCCTGCCCACGGTGCCGGCGGAGGCGTCGGTGTACGCGCTCAGCATCGTCGATCGCTACTACATCTACCACGACCGCAGCCCGGCCCTCGCCGGCCTGTACTCGATCGCGGTCAAGCTGGCCGGTGCGGTCGCCTTCATCGTGCGCGCCTTCCAATACGCTTGGCCGCCGCTTGCTTATTCGGTCACTGACGATCTCGAGGCCGCGCGGCTGTACGGGCTGGTCACGACCTACTACGCGTTCGTCGCGGGCTGGGCCGTCGCCGGGCTCGCCCTGCTGGGACGCTGGGTGCTGCGGCTGCTGGCGGCACCGAGCTTCTTCGGCGCCTACCGAGCGCTGCCCTGGCTGGCGCTCGGCTGGGCCCTGTACGGGTTGTGGGTGGTGTTCCTGGTGATCGCCGGCCGCGCCAAGGTGACCACGCGCAACTTCCCGGCCGCGATCGCCGGGCTGGCCGCCAACGTGATCCTGATCGTCGTTCTCGTCCCCGCGCTGGGGATCGCCGGGGCCGGAGTCGCGCTGTGCGGGGCCTACGTGGTCATGCTGGCTGTCATGTATGTGCTCACGCGCCGGGCCTTCCGGGTGCAGTTCGAGTGGCTTCGGTTGGCGCGAGTGGTTTTGGTTATGGGCGGCCTGGCGGCCGCCGGTGATTTGGTTTTGCCCACCCACGGCGTGGTCGGGCTGCTGACGCGAGCCCTCGTCCTGGCCGCCATGCCGCCGCTGCTGCTGGCCACCGGTTTTGCCCACCCGGCGGAGCTGCGGCGGCTCCGGACGCTGCTTGCCCGTGTGCGCCGGCCCTATCCGCCTCCGGCGGGGCGCGAGTCAGCCGGATGAGCCGGCCTTCGGTGAGCGTGGTGATGCCGTTCGCAGGCTCGCGCGCCGACGCCGAGCGCGCGCTGCGGGCGCTGCGCGAGCTCGACACCGACCCAGGCGACGAGCTGATCCTGGCCGACAACTCCGGCGTGGCGCCCCAGCTCGATGGTGTGCTGGTCGTGCCCGCGGTCGCCGAGCGGTCTCCGTCACACGCCCGCAATGTCGGTGCCGAGCACGCCCGCGGTGACTGGGTGCTGTTCCTCGACGCCGATTGCCGGGCCCAGCCGGGGCTGATCGAGGCCTACTTCGCCGAGCCGATCGGCTCCGATGTGGGCGCGCTCGCCGGCGAGGTGATCGCCTCCGCGGACGGGGCCACGTTCGCCGCGCGCTACGGCGCGGCGCGCAACTTCCTCTCCCAGGACGCGCACCTGGCCCACCCCTACCTGCCGCGCGCCGTCGCCGCCAACCTGCTGGTGCGTCGAGCCGCCTTCGAGCAGGTCGGTGGCTTCTATGAGGGCGTGCGCGCCGCCGAGGACACCGACTTCAGCTGGCGCCTGCAGCGGGCCGGCTGGGAGCTCGAGGCCCGCCCGCGGGCGCGGGTCGAGCACCACTACCGGGCCAGCGTCGAGGCCCTGCGCCGCCAGTGGCGAGGGTACGCGGCCGGTCGAGCCTGGCTCGGGCGCCGCTATGAGGACTTCGAGCCCGAGCCGGCGCTGCGGCGGGCCGGCGGCCGGGTCCTGGGACGGGGCTCGTCGCGCCCGCCGGGACGCCGCCGGGGGCGTCGAGCGGTGATCGTCCGCCGCCGCGACCGCGGCCGTTTCTTGGCCCTCGATGCCCTGCTCGGAGTGGAGGAGCTGGCCGGCCTGACGCTCTCAAACCGACCCCGGCCCCCGCGCGCCCGGCTCCGGCCGGTGCGGGTCGTGCTCGTCACCGAGCAGTTCCCGGCTCGCGGCGACCCGCTCAGCGACTTCGCCCGCACGCTCACCGACGCACGGGTCGAGGCCGTCGCCCGGCCGGAGGCCTTTGACCTGCGCGCGGCGCGAGAGCTGGCCGTCGACTACCGCGAAGACGACGGCACCGCATCGCGCCTGGCCGCGCTCGCGCGGTTGATGGTTCGCCACCCGGTGCGCTGTGCGCTTGACCCGCTGCGACGCCGTCCGGGCGATCCCCGGCTGGACGCGCTGGCCCCGGCCGTCGTGCGACTGACCGCTGACCCCGAGGCGCGGGTGCACGCGCTCGGCGGCGAGCAGGCGCGCGCCACCGCCCGGCGCCTGGCCACGCTCGCCGGGCGCGCGCTCGAGGATTGAGCTTGCGCGTCGACGTCGTAGATCCGTCGGCGTACACGCCGCCCTACGACGCCGCCCTGTGCGCGGCCCTGGCCCGCGCCGGCGCCGACGTCGAGCTTGTCACCAGCCGCTTTGCCTACGGCGTCGTGCCGGCACTCCCCGGCTACCGGATCCAGGAGCGCTTTTACCGGTTGGCCCGAGGCGGCCCCGGCTCGTCGCTGCGTCGCGCGACCAAAGCGCTCGAGCACGTTCCCGACATGCTCGCCTATCGCCGGGCCGCCCGCGCCGCCGACGTGGTGCATTTCCAGTGGCTGGCCCTGCAATGGCTCGATGGCTATCTGCTGCCGCGCTCTTGCCCGGTGGTCCTGACCGCGCACGACCTGCTGCCGCGCGAGGCGCGGCCGGGCCAGGCGCGGGCGCAGCGGCGGCTCTACGAGCGCGTGGATGCGGTCGTCGTCCATTCCCAATACGGGCGGGGCCAGCTCGTCGGTCGGTTCGGAGTCGACCCGGCTCGCGTTCACGTCATCCGCCACGGCGCCTTCTCGCATCTGGCCTCGCTGCCGCCGGCGGCGCTGCCCACCGAGCTCGCCGCCTTCGACGGGCCGGTGGTCCTGTTCTTCGGCCTGCTGCGACCTTACAAGGGGCTCGAAACCCTGCTCGAGGCGTGGCGCGGCGTGACCGGCGCCGAGCTGTGGATTGTCGGCCGGCCGCGGATGGCGCTACCCCCTGGCGGAAACGGAGTGCGCTTCGTGCCCCGGTTTGTGTCCGACGCCGAGCTGGCGGCGTTCTTTCGCCGCGCCGACGTCGTGGTCCTGCCCTACTCGCGCACCGAGCGGCTCGACTTCTCGGGCGTGCTCGCGACCGCGATGGCATTTGGACGCGCCACCGTGGTCAGCGATGTGGGGGGCTTCTCCGAGGTCGCCGACGCCGGTGCCGCCCGCCTGGTGGCCCCCAGTGACGCCGACGCCCTGCGGGCCGCGCTCACGGACCTGATCGCCGACCCGGCGGCGCGCGACCGGCTGGGTGCCGCGGCTCTGGCGGCTGCGCACGGCCCGTATGCGTGGGACGCCGTCGCGGCGCAGACGCTGGCGTTATACCGGGCGCTAGAAGGCCCCTGAAATAGTCGCTGGTCTGTGAACTTCTTCAGGGGCCTTCTAGGACTCTGATTTGGCGGCCGGGGACGTCGGCTCGGCCGCTGGGGATGCCGGCTCGGCCCTCGCCACCTTGGCCAGTCTGCGCGGATAGGAGTGCTGCTTGAGGACCACGTTCAGCTGCGCACCCAGCAGCGTGATGATCGACTGCAGGTAGAACCACCACATGATCGTGATCAGGGTGGCGAAGTGGCCGTAGGTCGACTGGGCATTCTTCAGATAGCGGGAGATGATCAGCGCCGAGAGCTGCTGCAGGATGAAGAAGGCCACCCCGGACAGGATCGCCCCGGGCAGCACGTCGCGCGTGGTCACGTCGCGCGCGGTGAGGATCCGGAACGCGGCCAGGAAGATTGCCACGTTGAGGACGATCGCCAGGACGTAGCCGGCGACCCGGCCGACTGCGCCCAGGTTGACACCGCTCGAGGAGCTTGCGATCAGCCCGGACAGGAGCGTGGTCAGCACCAGGCCCAGCCCGACCGACCCCAGCACCGCAACCGTGCGCACCAGCTGCTTGACCAGGCCCGGCTGCTCTGTCGGGGGGACGTCCCACACCTCGTTGAATGCAGCCTGTGCCGTGCGCACGACGCCCGAACCGCTCCACAGAGCAGTGGCCAGCCCCAACACGACGGTCCACCAGACGCCGCCCAGGCCGCTGACCGTCTTCGGATCCAGCAACGGGAACATCTGAGCGACGTGCCCGAGCACCGAGTTCTTGTCCGAGGCGGGCAGGAACCACGCCAGCAGCGTGACGAGCACCAGGAACAGCGGGAAGATCGAGAAGATCGCCCAGAAGGCGATCATCGAGGCCAGGTTGGCGGTCTTGTCCTCAGAGAACTTCTTGACCGTGGCGACCGTGACCGCCAGCCACCGGTTGCGTTCTTGCGCCCGATCTACCCTCCGCAGCACGCTTGCGCTCATGCGACCTCCACGCCCAGTATTGCAGCATCAATCACGCCTGAACCGATCGTGACCTAGAACTCGCTCCGTCTCCGGGACCCCGCTTCCTTCCTCCCGGCTCGCGCGGTCCACCACGCCCGGCGCCCGCCCCGCAGGGCGCACGACATCCCACCCCGCAAGGCGTGGAAAAGCCGCAGCGGCGACTGGGATTCTCCACAAAATGCGCGCTGGGCGGGACAAACGTGGAAATTCCCGCGGGCCGCTGCGGATTTCCACGCACCCCGGGGCGGTCCCCGGCACCGCCGCCGAAGCCCATCTTGGGGCACCGACTCATCGCCGACCTGGCTGGCGCGTCGAACCGGACGACCGGTGCGCCAGAATCCCCGCGCGATGACCGTCGTGACGATCGTCTTCTGGGTGTCAGTCGGGCTCCTGCTCTACACGCATCTCGGCTACGCCGCCCTGCTGGCGGCGCTGGCCCCCCTGCGCCGTCCGCGGGCGACGGCGGCCGCCCTCCAGCCCGACGTGTCGGTGATCGTCGCTGCCTACGCCGAGCAGGACGTGATCGCCGTGCGGGTGGCCAACCTGCGCACGCTCGACTATCCCGCTGACCGGCTTGAGGTCCTCGTCTCCTGCGACGGCTCGCCCGACGAGACCGCCGCCCGGGCCCGCGAGGCCGGCGCCGACGTCGTGCTCGAGCTGCCCCGAGGCGGCAAGATCCGGGCCCAGGACGCGGCCGTGCAGCGGGCCCGCGGCGAGATCGTGGCGTTCTCCGATGCCAACGTGCTCTGGGAGCCTGGTGCCCTGCGGGCGCTGGTGGCTCCGTTCGCCGATCAGCGCGTCGGCTACGTGTGCGGTCAGGTCGGGTTGGTCAACGCCCGCGGCACCAACCAGGAAGGGGTCTACTGGCGCTACGAGCTGGCCATCCGGCAGCTCGAATCCCGGGTGCGCTCGGTGACCGGCGGCAACGGTGCGATCTATGCCACGCGCCGCGACTCCTATCTGGTCGTGGATCCGATCATGGGCCACGACCTTTCGTTTCCGTTCAACATGGTCAAGCGCGGCTGGCTGGCCGTGTACGCGCCCCAGGCCCGCGCCCGCGAGAAGATGGTCCCCTCGATCGAGGGAGAGTTCGCCCGCAAGCGGCGGATGATGAGCCACAGCTGGCCGATCGTGCTTCGCGGCGGCATGCTCTCCCCGCGTGGCTATGACCCCCTGTATGCGCTGATGATCGTCTCCCACCGGCTGCTGCGCTACCTGTCGCCGTTCCTGCACCTGGTGGCGCTGGGGACGAGCATCGCCCTGCTCGGCCACGGCTGGATCTACCTGGTGGCCGTCATCGTCCAGCTCGTGGTGCTGCTGGCCGCGCTCGCCGCCCGCGCGTTCCCGGTGCGTCCCTTGCTGCTTGCGCGCTACTACGTTCTGACCACCGCGTCACTGGCCGCCGGCCTGTGGGACTGGCTCGCCCACGGCACGCGTGCCGGCTGGGAGCCGGCGGAGGGAACCCGGTGATCAGCCGTGTCCTGGATCTGACGCTCGGCCTGGCGGGCTCGATCGTGACGGCGCCGCTGGTCGCAGTGCTGGCGCTCGCGATCCGCCTGGAGTCCCCGGGGGATCCCATCTACCGCCAGAAGCGAATCGGAAAGAACGGCCGGCCATTTCAGATCTACAAGCTGCGCACGATGGTCAGCGGCGCCGAGTTCACGGGCGCTGGTCTGGCCATCGCCGAGGGCGATGAGCGGATCACGCGGGTGGGGACACTGCTGCGGCGCTACTCGCTCGACGAATTGCCCAATCTCTGGAACGTGGTTCGCGGCGACATGGCCATCGTCGGGCCCCGGCCAACGCTCGAGGGCCAGGTGCGCCAGTACACCCCGCGCCAGCGCGGGCGCCTGGCCGTCAGGCCGGGCATCACCGGCTGGGCCCAGGTCAACGGCCGGGCCTCGCTGCCGTGGTCTGAGCGGATCGAGCTCGACCTGTGGTACGTCGAGCACCGGTCGCTGGCGCTCGATCTCTCGATCCTGGCCCGTACCGTCGGCATGGTCGCGCGCGGCCACGGGATCTACAAGGGAGCGGGCGGCGGATGGCAGCCTCCCAGTCAGACCCCGTAGCCGCGGCCGCCCCGGGTGTGCTGCTCACCGGGGTCGGCAAGCGCTACGACATCGTGTCGGCCTTCGCCCAGCACGCCACCGTGATCGCCGCCGACCCGAACCCGCTCGCGCCGGCGCAGTATGCCGCCCATCACCGCCGCCCGGTGCCGCGGATCGACGATCCCGGCTACGTGCCGGCGCTCGAGGCGCTGTGCCGCGAGTTCGCCGTCGGGGCTGTGGTCCCCCTGACCGACCTCGACCTCGAGGTGCTCGGCCATGCTCGGGTCGCCGGCCGACTGCCCGCTTTCGTCCCCGACCCTCAGTTCGCCCGCGCCACCTTCGACAAGTACGAGGCGCACCTGCTGCTGACGCAGTTGGGGCTGCCGTCACCGCCGACAGTGCTGCCCGGCGAGCCGGTGCCGAGCTATCCGGTGATGGTCAAGCCGCGCCAGGGCTCGGGTGCCCGCTCGATCCACCGCGCCGACGATCAGCGTGCCGCCGAGTTCTTCGTCGACTACATCAAGGAGCCGACGATGATCCAGCGCGCCATGGACGGCCCCGAGTTCTCGATCGACTGCCTGTCGGATCTCGACGGCCGCTGCCTGAACGCCATCCCGCGGACGATGATCGAGTCACGCGGGGGCGAGTCGATCAAGGGGCAGGTGATCGACGACCGCGAGCTGATCGAGCTCGGCCGCCGGGTCGTCGATGCCCTGGGGTGCCGCGGCCCCTGCACCGTGCAGGTGTTCCGCGACCGGGAGATCGGCATCGGGATCACCGACGTCAACACGCGCTTTGGCGGTGCCTTTCCGGCGCCCATGTACGCGGCGCTGCCCGGTCGCACCTACCCGGAGCTGATCGTGCGGATGGCCCGCGGTGAGCGGATCAAGCCCCACGTCGGGGAATTCCGGGCCGGGTTGACGTTCACGCGCTACTACTGGCAGCTCGAGCTCGACGCCCAGCTTGAGCCGACCGGCCGCGACATAGTCACCCCGCCCGGTCCGCCGCGCCCGCATTGAGGTGGGGCCGTAGGCGCTGAGATGCGGGCCGATCAGCGAGAGATCCCCTGCCGAGCGATACCGTGTGCACGCAGCACATGGAAATCAAAAGGAAGCGCCAGTGTCGAGAGTTTCACATTCGCTAGCCGGCCAGGTCGTCGCCATCACCGGTGGGGCGAGGGGAATCGGGCGGGCCACGGCGGCCGCACTGATCATGCAGGGCGCGCGGATCGCGATCGGCGACATCGAGTCAGAGCTCGCCGAGCAAGCCGCGGCCGAGCTCGGCGCGGGCACGATCGGTCTTTCGCTGGACGTCACCGACCGGGCCAGCTTCGAGCGCTTTCTCGAGCAGGTGGAGGAGCGTGTGGGGGCGCTCGACGTGCTCATCAACAACGCCGGGATCATGCCGGTGGGCCCGTTCGTGCAGGAGACCGACGCGATGGCCGCACGGATGATCGACATCAACCTCCACGGCGTGATCCTCGGCTCAAAGCTCGCCCTCGAGCGCTTCCTCCCCCGCCGCCGGGGGCATCTCGTCAACATCGCCTCGAGCGCCGGCAAACTGGGTGTCCCGGGCGGCGCCACCTACTCCGCGACCAAGCATGCCGTCGTGGGCCTGAGCGAGGCTATCCGCAGTGAGGTGCTGCGCAGCGGGGTCAGGGTCACCGTCGTGATGCCCGTCGGAGTCAACACCGAGCTCTATTCAGGGCTTGCCCAGCCGCGCGGCTTCAGGACCGCCGAGCCCGAAGACGTCGCGGGCGCGATCGTCGAGGCGCTGCAATCGGGGCGTTTTGAGGTCTACGTGCCGAAATCGGTGGGTGTGACGCTGCGGCTCAAGGCTCTGGTAACGACCAGGATGGCCGATCTGTTCACCCGGGCGATCCGCACCGACCGCGTGCTCCTGTCCGCCGATCACTCCGTCCGCGGCGTCTACGAGCAGCGCATGGCCAAGCTCGAGGCGGGCACCTACGCCGGTCCGGCGGCCGCCGCCGCGCTCCCCGCGCAAGAGGCTGCGCCGGCCCAGGCCAACGATCGCGAGACGGCTGCGCCGACGCCGGCGAGCGAGCGCGAGACCGAGGCGGTGTAGGGCTCAGCCCGTCCGCAGCCGGTCTGCGATCAGCCGGGTTCAGCCCGCGCGCAGCCAGTCTGCGATCAGGCGCCCGATCTGCTCGCCGGCATCCTCTTGCAGAAAGTGGCTGGCCTCGGGGATCACGTGCGCGATCTCCGAGCCCAGGGTGGCGGCCAGCCGGTGGCCGGTGTCCAGCGGCAGCACCGGATCGGAATCGGCCCACATGATCAGCTTGCGGCGCCGATCGGCGCGCAGCGCCTCGAGCACCCGGCGACCGGCCTGCGCGCCCGGCGCCCCCGGCTCGGTGGGCAGGATCAGCGGGAAGGCACGCGCACCGGCCTTGGCGGCTGAGTTGGGGAACGGCACCTCGTAGGCGGCGATCACCTCGTCGCCGGGATCGCGCTTGCAGGCGCCGCGAACCAGGAAGCCGACCGGCAGGTCTTCGGTCCGCGCCACGAAGTCGCGAAACGCGTTCCACGCTTCGGTCATCTTCTGATGCCCGGTGAACAGGCCCGTGTCGAGCATCACGATCCGCCCCACGAGCTCCGGTTGCTCGACCGCGACCCGCAGGCCAATCGGACCGCCCCAGTCGTGGACCACGAGCGTGGCGTCGCGGATCGCGAGTTCACCGAGCAGCGCGGCGATCGACTCCGTGTGGCGGTCGTAGGTGTACCAGCCAACGTCGATCGGCTTGTCCGAGCGTCCGAAGCCCGGCAGATCGGGAGCGATGCAGCGGTAACCGGCGTCGCGCACGGGGACCAGAACGTTGCGCCACAGAAAGGACCACGCCGGCTCGCCGTGGAGGAAGATCACCGGCTCGCCGGCGCCTTCGTCGACGTGGGCGAGGCGCAGATCGTCGAACTGGCGCCAGCGCGGCTCAAACGGGAACGCCGGCAAGCCCTCGAACAGCTCGTCCGGGGTGCGGATCGCGTCGCTCACGCCCGCCAACCTACAGGGTGGCGGCCGAACCTGGGCGTGCAACCGGCCATATGTTCCGGTTACACGCCCCGGTTGCTCGTACGGGCCTACGCGGCCGTTTCAGCCCACCGTGCCCGTCGGGTTAGGTCCTGAGCGTCAGCCCCCGGCAGCGGGCCGCCTGAGTGGCGTTCGTCCAGTCGCTGGGGAAGAACTGCCAGCCGTAGGAGTGCGGGTACATGTTCACGATAGGGTGCGGGTGCAGCTTCTCGTACTTGGCGTTGTAGTACAGGACGCCGGTGTTGGTGCCGAGCTGCCAGGCCAGGATGCTCTGCCAGCCGATCCCGATGTTGGGCTGTCCGCAGGCCAGGATGCGGGCGGGGCCCAGATGTCTCACCACCGCGCCCAACAGGTTGATCTGATCGGTTCGCGCCCGCTGCTGGGCGAGGTCGTGGCGTTCGTAGACGACCCGCGAGTGGGCCGCCGGGACGAGCGAACCGACGAAGATCGCCAGCACCACCACCGACGCCCAAGCCGCCACCCGCGGCGAAACGCGCAGGTGCATCCAGGCCAGCATCGAGCCCGCGTCGAGGATCAGCCGCCCCACGAACACCCCGGCGAGTACGCACGTGCCGGCACCTGCCTCGTACATGTAGCGCGGCACCGCCGGCCAGCCGTGCAGCGCGAATGCCGCCTCGACCACCACCCATAAGGCGACGCCACCGGCGAGCAGCAGCACGGGCCGATCCCGGCGCACCACGGCGAGCCCGACGGCGATCAGGGCCGCGATCTTGATCGAGGCGGCGTTGAGATCGAGGAAGCGCTGGAAGGTCCCGGTCACCTTGTTGCCGTGGATCGCGCGCGGGGAGCGTTGGGCCAGCGACGCGGCCGAGAACGGGCTCTTGGAACTGAGCGCTGGGATTCCCAGCCACAGGATCGGAATCAGCACGATGCCGACGATCATCTGCCGTCGCATCGCCGGGATCGCGCGCCACGCCCACACGATGTAGATCGCCAGCGGCGCCCACGCTTCCGGGCGCCCCAGCGCCGCCAGCCACCAGGCCCAGAACGCCCACCGGTAGCGCCGGCAGATGATGCAGTCGACGGCGGCCAGGCACAGGGCCACGATCATCGTGTCGGATTCGGCGCTCAGCACGGAGTGCATGAACTCGTAGATGCCGAGCACCGAGAGCCCGGCCACGAGACCCGCCGCATAGGCCGCATAACGACGCTCGGGCGGGGCCTTGACGAGCGCGAAGGCGACCCGGTAGGCGAACACCACGCCGCTCAGAGAGACCGCGAATGCCGTGATCATCCACAGATACAGCGCATGGCGCCCGAACACGGCGTAGGGGAGCGTGAACAGATAGGGCAGCGGCTTCCAGGAGGGGGCGCCGTTGGTATCGAGCTTGCCGTGCAGCGTGAGATGACCCCACACCAGCCAGCCATACGGGTCATAGCCGGGCCGCACGCGAGCCCACAGCATGACCAAGGTGGCCACCAGCAACAGCCCCACCGCGCCCAGCAGCCAGCGGTAGCGATACGCCCACCGCGACGCCGCCTCGCGCCGCTGGCGCAGGCTCGAGCGGGACGCCAGGCCGTCAGGCAACCGACCGGGCGTGGGAAACGTCTGCTCGGACACGGGAGCGCCGAAGGTAGCAGCGATCGAGGCTGGGTCCGCGGCCGGGGCTGGGACCGCGACCGGGCCATGGATCGCGTATGCTGCGCAAGTTCTCCGGCGGGCCCAGTCCGCCCGGTGGGCTATCCTCGTGCGCTCGCGGGTAAGCAAGACCGCAACAAACCGGCTGCCTACCCGTCTGAGACTGGCTGCGAGCGCTGAAGATCTAACCGGCTGATGGAAGGTATTGGAGCGTCCGAATGAAAATCCTGGTTCTTGGCGGTGACGGATATCTCGGGTGGCCGACTGCCCTGCATCTGTCGGCGCTGGGGCATGAAGTAGCGGTCAACGACAATTTCGCGCGCCGCGGCTACGACGTCGAGATGGGCGTCGACAGCCTCATCCCGATCGCGACGCTCGAGGAGCGGATCGCCGCTTGGGGAGAGGTCGGTGGGCTCCAGATCAAGTCCTACGTCGGCGATCTCTGCGAGCCCGAGTTCGTGCACGAAATGGTGCGCGACTTCCACCCCGAGGCGATCGTCCACTACGGCGAGCAGCGCGCCGCTCCGTACTCGATGATCTCCCAGGCGCACGCGGTCTACACCCAGACCAACAACGTTGTCGGCAACCTCAACGTGATGTACGCGATCGCCGACATCGATCGCGACATCCACCTCGTCAAGCTGGGCACGATGGGCGAGTACGGCACGCCGAACATCGACATCGAGGAGGGCTGGATCGAGATCGAGCACAGGGGCCGCAAGGACCGGATGCTCTTTCCCAAGCGACCCGGCTCGTTCTACCACTGCTCCAAGGTTCATGACAGCACCAACATCGAGTTCGGCTGCCGGATCTGGGGACTGCGCGCGACCGATCTCAACCAGGGCGTCGTCTACGGCGCCGACACCGCGCAGACCAAGCTCGACGACCGGCTGGCCACGCGCTTTGACTACGACGGCGTGTTCGGCACGGTGCTCAACCGGATGGTCATCCAGGCCGTCCTCGGCCACCCCATGACCGTGTACGGCAACGGCTCCCAGACGCGCGGCCTGATCAACATCGTCGACACCGTGGAGTGCATCCGCCTGGCCGCGGAGACTCCCGCCGAGCCTGGGGAATTCCGCGTCTTCAACCAGATGACCGAGTCTCTGTCGATCAACCAGATCGCCGAGACGATCGCCAGCGAGTATCCGGGCGAGGTCACGATTGAGCACACCGAGAATCCGCGCGTGGAGGCCTACGACCACCACTACACGGTCGTGCACACGGCGCTCGAGGGTCTCGGTCTGAAGCCCACGCTGCTGTCGACAACGCTGATCGACCACCTGTTCGACGTCGTCGAGCGCTACAGGGACCGCGTCGATCTGGCCGCGATCCGGCCGACCGTCAAGTGGGCGGAGACGGCGAGCGAGCTGCCGCGCACCGCGAGCGAGCTGGCCCGAGCGAAGTGACCAGCTCCGCACTGGGGGCACCGGTGCCGGAGTCTGAATCGATGGCCGGGCGGCGGGTGCTGGTCACCGGGGGTTCGGGGTTCATCGGCCGCCACGTGGTCTCCGAGCTGACGGCCGACGGCGCTCAGGTGCGGGTCGTGGACCTCAAACCCCATCCCAATCCCGACGTCGACACCGTGATCGGCGACATCTCCGACCGGGCGGTGCTCGACCGGGCCCTGGACGGGGGCTTTGAGTCGATCGTGCATCTGGCGGCGGTGACCTCGGTGCTGCGCTCGCTGGAGCACCCCGTGCTCACTTATGAGACCAACGTCGCCGGGACGGCCAACGTGCTCGAGGCCGGCCGCGCCGCCGGCGTCACCTCGCTGGCCTTCGCGTCGACGAACGCGGTCACCGGCCCGATGGAGGCACCGAAGATCTCCGAGGCGGCGACGCTGCGCCCGCTGACGCCCTACGGCTCGACCAAGGCCGCCGGCGAGATGCTGATGTCGGCCTACACCGCCTCCTACGGGCTGCGCTGCGCGTGCATCCGGCTGACCAACGTCTACGGACCGGGCATGCAGGCCAAGGACAGCATCGTGGCGCGACTGATGCGGGCGATCCGGCTGGGGACCACGTTCGAGATCTACGGCGACGGCACCCAGGTCCGCGACTACGTTCACGCCACCGACGTGGTCGCGGCGATGCGTCTGGCCCTGCTCAGCGACCAGTGGGCCGGCCCGATGGTGGTCGGCTCGGGCACGTCGCTGTCGGTGCTCGAAGTCGTCGACGCCGTGCGCGCGGTCAGCGGCGCCGAGCTCTCGGTCCGCCACGGGCCTCCCAAGGCCGGCGAGATGCCGGCCGTGATCGTCGATCCCAGTCGTGCCTACGCTGCCGGGTGGTCGCCTCGCTTCCCGCAGCTTTCTGACGGTCTGGTGGGCGTCTGGGAGGAGTGGTCGACCGCAGACATCGAGCAGCCGGTCGGCGCCGGCGGGGGGGCGGCGTGACGCCTGCACAGCAGCCGGTGGCGCCGGAGGCCAGTCATGACCCTGGCCGACTCAGAGCCTGTGATCACCCAGCCCGACTACGAGCGCCTGGAGGCGGTCGAGCGCGAGGCCGCGCGGGCCTTCCTCGCCGCCCACCCGCCCGGCGCCGGCGCGCCGCTGGCGGTTGTGATCCCGGCCTACAACGAGGAGCCGACCGTGGCGCAGGTGATCGCCGGCATCCCCTCCGAGGCCGCCGGGCTGCCGGCCGAGGTGATCGTGGTCGTCGACGGCGCCAACGACGCCACCGCCGCTCTGGCGCTCACGGCCGGCGCGCTGGTCTGCGACGTCCCCGTCAACCGGGGCCAGGGCGCCGCCCTGCGGCTTGGCTACTGGCTGGCTCGCGCCCGCGGGGCCAGAGTGATCGTGACCATCGACGCCGACGGTCAGTACGACGCGCACGAGATCGCGCGGGTCATCGAGCCGATCCAGAACGGCAGCGCCGACTTCGTCTCGGGCTCACGCCGGCGCGGCGCCGAGCTGACCAGCGATGCCATCCGGCACGCCGGCGTGATCGTGTTCGGCGCCCTGATCAGCTTGCTCGTCCGCCAGCGGATCACCGATCCGGCGTGCGGCCTGCGTGCCATGCGCTCGGAGGTGACCGCCGCGGTGACGCTTGAGCAGCCCCAGTATCAGGCCTCGGAGCTGATGATCAGCGCCGCCCTGAACGGCTTCAGGCTCGCCGAGGTGCCGACCACGATGCGCGATCGCGGTCAGCATGCGACCGCCACCAAGAAGGGCGGGAACTTCGGCTATGGGGTGCGGTTCGCCCGGGCCGCGGTCCACACCTGGCGGCGCGACCGCAAGGCGGCCCGAAAGCGCGAGCGGCCCGCGAACACCCAATGCTCGTAGACCAGGTACTTGACCCCGAAGAAGAACGCCTGCACCAGGACGTACGCCGCCGTCACGAGGATCACCCGGATCCCGTGGTGAGGCGCGATCCGGCTGGCCACCTCTGACTGGGTCCACCCGGTCGCCGCCGAGGACATCGCCAGCACCGCTGCCGAGACCAAGATGTAGCCGATGATCTCGCGCATGATCGACACCTGCCCGCGGATCTTCCAGGCCCAGCGGCGATTGAGGATCCAGTTGGGCACCGCCCCGGCGATGAACGCGGCCACCGAGCAGATCGTCGTGTTGCCGATCAGCACATACAGAATCGCGAAGGTGACGATGCTCGTCAGCAGCGCGACGACGGAGCCGATCGCGTAGCGCGTGATCTTTCCGGCGTGTGCAGACGCGCGCAGACGCCTATGGAGGTCGGAAACCACCACGCGAGATCCTAGCGGCTGCATGTCCCTGACCGCCACCCACGGTACGTTCTGAGCTCGTGCGAATTCAACCTGTCAGCGGAGATTTGGCGCTCGATGACGATCTCGTGCTCGCAGGCGACAACCTGAAGGCACTGGACCGGCTCCCCGCCGGGAAGTTCGACCTCGTCTATGTGGATCCTCCGTTCAACACCGGGCGGGCCCAGGCGCGGCAGACGGTAGCGGCGCAGCTGGACCCTCAATCGGCTCGCGTGGGCTTCGGGGGTCGGCGCTACAGCACGCGGCTGCTTCGCTCGCTGAGCTACGAGGACGAGTTCGCCGATTACCTGGCCTTTCTGGAGCCGCGCTTGGTGCGTGCGCGTGAGCTGCTGGCGCCTCACGGGACGCTTTACTTTCATATCGATTATCGGGAGGCGCACTACTGCAAGCTGCTCCTGGACGAGTTGTTCGGCCGGGACGCGTTCCTCAACGAGCTCATCTGGGCCTACGACTACGGCGCCAAGCCGCGGCGGCGCTGGCCCGCCAAGCACGACACGATCCTCGCTTATGTGCGAACGCCGGGCAGCCACCACTTCGATGCCGACTCGGTCGAGCGCGAGCCCTACATGGCTCCCGGCCTCGTCGGCGCCGAGAAGGCAGCACGGGGAAAGCGCCCGACAGACGTCTGGTTTCACACGATCGTGCCCACCAACGGTCGAGAGAAGACCGGCTATCCGACCCAGAAGCCCGAGGGGGTGCTGCGCCGCCTGGTCGCGGCCTCCTCGCGACCCGGCGGCTGGTGTCTGGACCCGTTTGCCGGCTCGGGCACGCTGGGCGCGGTGTGCCGGGAGCTCGGGCGCCGCTTCGTGCTGATCGACAAAAACCCGGTTGCGATCGAGCTGATCCGGGCTCGGCTCGGCGCGCCGGCGCTGGTCGGCGATCCTCGCGGTCGCGCACAGGCGCCGCGAAGCTGAGCTCGTCAGCGATCCTCGCGGTCGCGCACGAGCGGCACGAACCTGACCGGATCGAGCCGGTCATAGCGCAAGCCCTCAGGCGTGCGCCGCACGCGGACCAGGTGCTGGCGGCGTCGACCCACCGGGGCCACCAGCCGGCCGCCCTCGGCCAGCTGGGCCACGAGCGCCGGTGGCAGCTCGAGCCCGGTGGCGGCGGCGACGTTGATCGCGTCGAACGGCGCCTCGCGCTCCAGTCCACGCGAGCCGTCGCCGACCACGCAGGTCACGTTGCGCACCCCGATCTCGGCGAACGTCTGCTCCGCCTGCGCGCTGAGCTCGCGGTGGCGCTCGATCGTCCACACCTCGCGGGCCAGCACGGAGAGCAGCGCCGCGTGATAGCCCGAGCCGGTGCCGATGTCGAGCACCCGGTCGCGGGGTGAGAGCTCCAGCAGCTCGAGCATCCGCGCGACCACGATCGGCTGTGAGATCGTCTGGCCGCAGCCGATCGGAAGCGCCGTGTTCTCGTAGGCGCGGTCGAGGTCACCCTGGGCGACGAATCGCTCCCGCGGGATCATCGCGATCGCCGCCAGGACCCTCTCGTCGGACACGAACGCGCTCAGCTGGCGCGAGAGCTCGAGCGCCGGATCCATCAGGGTCGATCTCCGCGCGCACGCGGATGGCAACCGGGATTAGAGCCGACTCGCAGTGGGAGAATCCGGCCATGGCCGCAAGCCCGAAGGTCCAGCGTCTCCTGATCGTCGTCCTGGTCGGACTGCTGGCTGCGATCGCCGGCGTTCTGCTCGCTCAGAAGGGAAGCTCCGCGCCGCCGGCGCCGATCGCCAAGTCGCCGTTTGACGGACCGACGATGCCCCCGCGGCTTCAGGCCAAGAACTTCTCGCTGCTGGACCAGGACGGCCACCGGGTGACGCTGTCGCGCTACCGGGGCAAGGTCGTGGTGTTGACGTTCATCCATTCGCTGTGTCACGACACGTGTCCGTTCATGGTCGAGCAGATCAAGGGCGCGCTCAACGATCTTCCCAACGACGGCCGCGGAATCCCGACGATCGGCGTCAGTGTCGATCCCTCTCAGGACACCACGGCAAACCGGCGGGCGTTCCTGGCCAGGCATGAGATGACCGGCAGGATGGAGTTCGTCAACGGCCCGCTCGCGGTCATGCGCCGGGTCTGGCACGACTACGCGATCGAGCCGGTCACTCCGAAAGTCGACCACTCGACGTTCGTGCTGCTGATCGACAAGCGCGGTCTGGAGCGGGTCGGTTTTGCGGCCGACCAGCTGACGCCGGAAGGGCTTGCCCACGATATCCGCGTGCTCGAGCGCGAGCGGGAGTAAATGCCGCCCGTGGCAACCCTCTAGCCGATCACCGCCGCGGCGGCGACGGCGACGAACAGCAGCGCCAGGTACAGGAGCGAGTAGTGAAACAGGACTGCGGCCCGGGCCGTGGTCCGATCGCGCCACAGGCGCCAGGCCAGCAGGCACAGGACACCGTTGAGGGCGACCGCGGCGGCAAGATAGAGGACACCGAACGTGCCCAGAACGCCTGGCGCCAGGGAGACGGCCACCAGCGCCAACGTGTACAGGAGGACCTGTTGCGCGGTGGTGGCCACCCCGCGCACGACCGGCAGCATGGGCACGCCTGCGGCCGTGTACTGGGGCGTCAGCAACAGCGCCAGCGCCCAGAAGTGCGGCGGCGTCCAGAGCAGCACGATCAAGAACAGAAAGGCCGCCCCGAGGCCGAGCCGCCCATGCGCGGCGGCCCAGCCGGCGAGCGGCGGGATTGCGCCGGCCGCACCGCCGATGACGATGTTCTGGGGCGTGCTGCGCTTGAGCCACAGCGTGTAGACCAGAACGTAGAAGGCGCCGCCGCTGACCGCAAGCGCCGCGGTCAGCAGGTTCGCGAACGCGGTCAGGATCAAGAACGACAGCAGCGACAGGACAAGAGCGAAGACGACCGCGTGCCGCGGGGCGATGCGGCCCGCGGCCACCGGACGCGACGCCGTCCGCGGTCCCATCAGCCGGTCGATATCGCGGTCGAGCACGTGGTTGAGCGCGCTGGCGCCACCGCAGGCCAGCGCGCCGCCGACAACCAGTGCTGCCAGCGGCAGCGGTGCGGGCGATCCTCCGGCGGCAGCGACCATCGCGCACACCGAGGTCAGCACCAGCAGTGACATGATCCGCGGCTTGGTCAGCGTCAGGTAGTCGCGGGCCACGGCTGCGTAGGTGGAGTTCGCAACGGCGGGGTGGATCGCCGCTGCGTCGCCGGGGTGGATAGTCCCCGACGCGGCGGCCGGGAGGGCCTCGACTACCTCAGGCATGAGCGGCCGCCCGGCTCGTCCGTGCGCTGCCGAGCACCCGCATGTCGTGCGCCACGCGGACGGGAATGTAGGGGTACAGATAGCCCGAGCGCTCGTCGCCGCGGCGGTCGAGCAGATACAGCGCCTCGGTATGGGTGATGTCGCCCTTCTCGGGCTTGACGAAGATGTGGTAGGCGCTCCACACCGGGGCGAGCTGAGCGTGGGTGCCGCGCAGCCAGTGCCACGGGGCCAGCCCGGCCAGCCCCCAGGCCTTGATCGCCGCCCGCGTGCTGGCGGGCGTGTCGAGCGGGTTGACGCTTACCACCACGAGCACGGGTCGCTGCGCGCGCGGAAGCTGACGCTCGGCTGCGGCCAGGGCGCGTCCGGCCAGCGGGCACTCCTGCTTGCAGTGCGAATCGAAGAACTCGATCGCCACCGGCCGCCCTCGCAGCGACGCCAGCGAGAACAGGCGGCCGCTCTGGTCGCGCAGCGTGTCGATCACCGGCGCTGGACGGGCGCCGGCCGCCCAGGTCGCCTGGCCGTCGAGTCCCGATGACGATCTCGGCGCTGGCCGCCGGCTGGGCGTGGCCGCCGAGCAGGAAGTGTGCCCCGACTCCGACGCCGGCGCCGAGCAGGACCGCCCCGAGCAGTACGGCGGCCAGGCGACGTGCTCCGATCCCCAGAACCCCGGGCGCTTGACTACGACCGGCGCCCGCCTCCATTAGGAATCTGTGGGCGTGGGGCCGGTGTGCGGATCGTCGGTCGCGGACGGTGACGGCTCAGGCGGCGGGGTGACGGCCGGTGATCCGGGGGGCGCCGACGTGACCGGGGATCCAGTAGGCGCCGACGTGACCGGCGGGGATCCAGTGGGCGCCGACGCGGGAGCCGGAGCGACGTCTGACTGCCCTGCGGCTGCCACCACCTCCGGCGGCGGGAGTGAGGGCGAGGATTCGGGCGTCTCCGGCACCTGCTTGGCCGTCCACGCGTACCAGAGCAGCAGCGCGAGCAACAGCCCGAGCGGGAGGAAGATCGTCAGCAGCGAACCGGCGAGAAAGTTGTCGGCGAACGGAATCGGTGGCATCTTGGCCGCAGTCCTCCTCAGGTCGTGAGCGCGGTGCTGCGCGATTGTGGGGCGCTGTCAGGCTCGAGCCAGCGATACACGCCGGTCATCATCGCGATCGTGTAGGAGAGCGAGCCGAGCACCCACATCACACCGCCGGCCAGCTGTTGATCGGTCATCGCCGTGATCCCGCCCGGCCGGTGCGCGAGCAGGGCGTAGTGGGAGTAGAGCGGATGGGGTACGAGCACGAGCGTGATCGCCAGCACCCAACCGACGACCATCGCGCTGATGACATACGCGATCCGCGTCGGCCACACCAGGCGGGGACGCAGGGGGCCGGGATCGATCACGCGCGCCCAGAACAGCAGTCCCGTGAAGAAGAACATCGCGTGCTCGAGGTCGTGGACGGTGTTCGAGTTCAGCGTCAGGTTGTAGGCGGCCGGTAGGTGCCAGGCGACGAAGGTCAGGTTGAACAGCAGCCATGCCGGCCAGGGGCGCGCGATGGCCCGCAGCGGAGCGGTCCAGCGAGACCGGGCGAGCGTACGGCCGACCGTGGTCCGCGTTCGCAGCGGCAGCGCGCGCCACATTCGCGGCCACGGGACGCCCCAGCAGAATCAGCGGCGGCGCCACCGTGAGCAGCAGCACGTGCTGGAGCATGTGGACCCAGAACAGCTGCTCGGCATAGGTGTCGATCGGCGACTCGAGCGCGATCACGATCGTGGTCAGGCCGGCGGCGAACGAGGCCGTGCGAAGCGCCTGGTGCGTGACCGGCCTGTAGCCTCGGCCCCCGACCCAGTACAGCATCCCCGCGATCGCCACATAGGCGAGCGGCAGTTGGATCGACCAGCCTCCCAAGCTCATGACGCGGAGGTGGCCACGCTAGAGCAGGTAGAGGACCACGAACAGGACGATGCCGGTGAAGACGTAGAAGCTCCAGAAGAACGACGCGCCTTCGAG
The DNA here is from genome assembly GCA_963757015.1 of uncultured Solirubrobacterales bacterium. GTDB lineage: Bacteria > Actinomycetota > Thermoleophilia > Solirubrobacterales > Solirubrobacteraceae > Palsa-465. The sequence goes on along the minus strand of CAVWQA010000013.1, from coordinate 95,215 downwards.
TCCGGCGTAGATCACGGCCGGGTCGGTGTGGACCTCCGCTGGGGCCGGCGGCTCGTGTCCCAGAACTCCCTCTCGGGATCTACGCCAGGCCGTGGCCACCTTGGTCTCGATCCAGTACGCGCACGGCAGCGTGAACACCGCATACCAGGCGGTCCACCCGACGTACACGCTCGCGTAGCCGCCGCTGGCGGGGCCGAACCCGAGCGTGGTCCAGGCGATCACCTGCAAAATCACTGACAGGAGCGCCAGCACCAGCGCGGCTCCACCCGCGATCACGGTGCGCTCGGGACGTCGGGTGGCCTCTCGCAGCGCCAGCGCGCTCGCGATCAGCACCACGACGATGGCGATCCCGAAGCCGGTCGGCGGGTTGACGGCCCCGATCTTCCACGCATGGTTGGGGTTCAGCGAGCGCAGATAGAAGTAAGCGAACACGAACGAGATGAAGAAGAAGGCCGCCGCGCCGCACAGCAGGCGCGAGCCGACCCACAGCGCCTGAGGCTGCCACTCGGGCGGCTCGAGCTCGATCTGGGGATGGGTGGGGGCGGATGCAGAGCCTTCTGCCATCGCCTACCCCCCGTCTCCCCCGGCCGGCACCAGTGCCGGCTCTCGGCCGCGCTCGACGCCGTACGGGTAGGGATCCTCGTCGAACACCGGGATCCGCTCGAAGTTATACACCGGCACCGGCGTGGGCAGCTGGAACTCCGCCGACTTCGAGTGCCAGGGGTTGTCGTCGGCCGGCTCGCGCTTGATCAGCATCGACCAGATCACGTTGTAGAGGAACACCAGCATCGAAATCCCGAGCACGAACGCCGACACCGACACCCAGATGTTGAGCCCCTGGAAGTTTGACGGGTATGTGACCACGCGCCTGGGCATGCCCATGAAGCCGAGCGCGAACAGCGGCGCAAACGTCGAGTTGAAGGCGATGAACATCATCCAGAAGTGGATCCTGGCCAGGCGCTCGTTGAACTTGAAGCCGAGCATCTTCGGCCCCCAGTGATAGATCGCGGCGAAGAACGTGAACACCAGCCCGCCCATGATCGTGTAGTGGAAGTGGGCCATCACGAAGAAGCTGCCGTGGGTGGTCACGTCGCTGGGGACGTCGGAGAGGAACACGCCCGGAGATGCCGCCCCACAGGAAGTTGAAGGCCCACGCCAGGCAGAACAGCATCGGCACCGTGAACCGTATTCGCCCGCGCCACAGGGTCCCCATCGCGCACAGGAAGATGAACCCCGTCGGCAGCGAGATGAGCTCGGTCGAGAGCATGTAGAACGGGCGCAGATCGGCATTGATGCCGCTCACGAACAGGTGGTGCTGCCAGACGAAGAAGCTCAGCAGCGTCACCCCGAGCATGCCGGCCACCCCGAGCCGGTAGCCCCACAGCGGCTTTCGCGCGAACACCGGCAACAGCTCCAGCACGATCCCGAAGCCGGGCAGGGCGACGATGTAGACCTCCGGGTGGCCGAAGACCCAGAACAGGTTCTGGAACAGGTAGTTGCTGCCGCCGTTGCCCGCGATGAAGAAGGCGGTCTGCACGGTCCGGTCAAAGGCCCCCATCAGCAGGGCCGCGAGCAGCATCGGCGGCGCCAGCAGCATCAGGATGCTGGTTGCGATCACCGCATGGACGAACATCGGCAGCCGCCACCAGGTCATCCCCGGGGCGCGCATCGTGATGATCGTCGCCAGCAGGTTGAAGCCCAGCAGGCACATCGAGATGCCGACCAGGGAGAAGAAGCCGATGTAGGCGTCGTAGCCCGCGGTGCCCTGGCTGCCGAGCGGTTGATAGCCGGTCCAACCGGTCTGAAAGCCGCCGAAGAAGATCGTCGTGATCAACACCACGCCGGCCGCCATCAGCAGCCAGAACGTGAACGACTCGATCCGGGGGTAGGCCATCCGCCGGGTCCCGATCATCAACGGCACGAGCCAGTTCGCAAACGGGCCCAGAATGCCCGAGGTCATGATCCCCATCATCATCGCCCCGTGCATCCCGACCAGGGTCAGGTACTGGTTGGCGCCGAACACGTGCACGTTGGGCTGCAGCAGCTCGGTGCGGATCAGCATCGCGTTGATGCCGCCGACGAAGAAGAACACGCCGATCCCGACGAGGTATTGGATGGCGACCACTTTGTGGTCGGTGCACAGGCGGAAGTAGCGGCTGATGCCCTCGCCCTCGGACTCGTGCTCGGCCAGCGACGGCGGGTGGCCCAGCATCCGCTTGATCGGGTAGTTGGCGAACCCGAGCCCGATCAGGAAGCCGAACACCCCGAACAGGTAGCCGAGCAGGATGGCGATGTCGTTCTGCCCCGCCTCCTCGGAGAAGTACGCGAGGCTGGGAGCGTGAATCAGCCCGCCGATCCAGTAGCCGATCAGCCACCCGATGATCGCACCGACGATTCCGGTCAGCAGGTTGAAGCCGAGCCAGCGGCGCCACGTAGGTTGCCGCTCGGCCGGGATCGCGATCGCGGTCATCCGCCTCTCCTCGTCGGTTGCGGGAAGTACTGGTTGGCGTACGGAGAAAGTGCCTTCGTCGCCGGGGCGTAGAGCCTGCGCTGGAGGGCGATCCAGAGCGCAAACTGGTGTTTGGGCACCACGTGACCCGTCTCGAACATGTAGCCGTGCCAGACGCCGCACAGCTCTGCGCAGCGGATGTTGAAGGTCAGCGGGCCCTTGGTCGTGACATAGGCGGCGTTGTTGATCCCGGGGTTGGCGTCCGCCTTGACGCCGAGCTGGTAGGCCCAGAAGGAGTGGATCACGTCGAGCGAGGTGACGTTGAAGCGGACCGTGGTGTTGGCCGGCAGCTCGAGCCTCGGCGTCTCGAAGCCTCCGAATTGCGGCCAGCGGTAGGTGAACTTCCACTGTTGCGCGATCACCTGGACCCGCAGGGCGTTGCTCGAGTTGGCCGGCGCGGCGATCGGGTTGGGTCCCTGCCCGCCGCCTGACCCGTCGGCGAGCAGCCTGACCGTGCCGTAAGCGGCCAGACCGATCACGATCGCCGTGGTTACGGCCAGCCACCACGTCTGGATCCGGGCATCGCCGCGGACGGGCGGTCCGTCGACCACCACTTGCGGCTCGCGCTCACGGAAGGCGACGATGACGTAGATGAAATACACCAGCACCGCGAGGGCGACCGGCGTCGAGAGCGCGAGCAGGACGGTGTTGTCGACCACCTGCCCCGAGGCCTCGACGCTGCCGTTGCCGGGCGGCATGCCGGGGCCGAGGACGAAGATCACGATCGGCGTCATGATCACCGAGGCCGCCAGCCACCAGAGCACGATCCGCCGCCAGTGGTTGACCTCGCTCATGTGCGCGGCCGCCTCATGCGATCTTGATGAAGCCGTCCATGTAGCCGACCGTCTGCATGGGGCCGCCGAAGCCGTGGATGAAGCCGGCCGCACAGGGGACGAAGCATTGCCAGCGGTACAGACCCGGTCCGGGGGTGCGGATCGGTGAACGAGATCGTCTCGTGGTCGTTACTTGCAGTGAGCACGGCGCGTTGCGCACGGGTTCTTGGCGCTGTCGGGGACGCCCTCCAGCGGCACCGACAGGCCCACTGCGGGATCGCGAACACGTGCGAGGCGCTGTCGGGATCGATCGTCTTGGTCACCTTGCCGTTGAGCGAGAACACCCCGCCGACGGTGCCCGTCGCCTGAGACAGGAACGGGTTGCGCAGCCCCGATCGCCGTCGTAACTGATAGATCGTGATCCTCACCAGCGTGTGCGCCGGCAGGTCGTACGTCGTCACGTGCTGCCAGTGAGTCGACGTCGGGCTGACCGCGTAGTACGAGACCCAGGTCGGGTGCGGGTCAGTCAGTCTCGGCGGCGGGAACCGTGGCCAGGAAGAGTCGCGCTCCTGCGGGGGTCCGCGTGGCGGCGGCCGAGCCCGGGACGTTGGTCAGGTACAGACCGATGTAAAGGCCAATCGCGACGCAAACGATTGCCGCGCCGAGCCCGATGCCGATCACTCTCTTGGCCAATTAGCCCCTCTCCATGTCGCGGCGGACAAAATACCGCCAAGCCGACTAATGGCAAGCTAGATGACGGCGATGTCATCTGGTGGTCATTTACAAGTCATGCGCGGAGGGATATGTTGCTGGTGTTCAGCTGTATCCGGAGAGGGATATGCGCATACTTGTCGTGGAGGATGAGGCACGTATCCGTGCCTTTCTCGCTCGGGCTTTCGAGGCCGAAGGCTTCAATGTCGATGTGGTCAAGGACGGCGAGGGGGCCCTGCTCCTGGCTCTCAGCGGCAGCTATGAGATCGTGATTCTCGACCTGCTGCTCCCCGGAAGGGACGGCCTCGAGGTTCTGGAGGCGCTCCATCACGAGCGTCCGGGCCTACCGGTGCTGATTCTCTCGGCCCGCAGCGACCTGGCCACCAAACTGCGCGGCTTCGAGCTCGGCGCGGTGGATTTCCTGGCCAAGCCGTTCTCGCTCGATGAGCTGCTGGCGCGCACGCGGGTCCAGCTGCGCCGCGGGCTGGGCGCCGACGGCGACTCGATCCTGCACGCAGGCACGCTGGCTCTCGACGTCACCCGCCGCCAGGCACGCGTCGGCGAGACCGTCGCCGATCTCTCGGACCGGGAGTTTCGCGTGCTGCACTTCTTGATGCTGCACGTCGGCCAGGTCATAAGCCGCGAACGCCTGCTCTCCGAGGTGTGGGGCTATGACTTCGATCCCCGCTCCAACGTGGTCGATGTCTGCGTGCGGCGGCTGCGGCGCCAGCTCGGACCCGACGCCCCGATCGAGACCGTGCGCAACGCGGGCTATCGGGCCGCGGCCTAAGGTGGCCGCCACCGCAAATACCGTCGCCTTCGAGCGCCCCCGGGCGCCCCTGCTGCTGCGCCGCTACCGGATCGAGCTGCTGTGGCTCGCCTTCGCGGCCGCCAACTACGCGGCGATGATCGCCTGGCCGAGCTGGGAGACGATCCCGTTTCACTTCGTGTGGATCAGCCTCACGGTTCTCTACGGCTATCGCGTGTGGGCGATGAAGGGGACGCTGGTCATTCTCGGCTCGGTGATGCTGGCCACCGGCGCCTCGATCGGGCTCGACGCGTTCCGGGGCATCCAGCTGTGGGGCGAGCTGTTCGAAGTGCCTCTGATGGCGGCGATGTTTCTGGCGATGGTCTGGCATGCCCGCCGCCGCGTCGATGCCCTGGCCATCGCCGAGCAGCACTCCGAGCAGCAGCGCTCGCTGCTCGAACGACAGGAGCGCTTCATCCACGACGCCTCGCACGAGCTCCGCACCCCGGTGACGATCGCTCGCGGGCACCTCGAGCTGCTGCGCGCGAACCACAGCGAGGTCCCGGAGGTCGAGGTCGCGCTCGACGAGCTGCAACGGATCGACGCGATCATCGGGCGCCTGCTGCTGCTGGCCACCGCCGACCAGCCGGATTTCGTGCGTCGCACCGAGATCGAGCTCGAGCCGCTGCTCGAGGATGTCTTCATGCGCTGGTCGGAGGTCGCCCCCCGGGCCTGGCAGCTGGGGCCGCTGACGCCGGGCCGGCTGCTGGTCGACGCCGACCGGCTGCGGACCGCGCTCGACGCGCTGCTCGAGAACGCGCTCAAGTACACCGACCCCTACGCCGCAATCGAGCTGCGCGCACGCAGCGACGGTCCGGGCCGCGTCCTGATCGAGGTGCAGGACGAAGGCTGCGGGGTGCCCGAGGAGGCGCTGGAGCGGATCTTCGATCGCTTCGCCCGGGCCGATCCGGCGCGCACGCGCTCGGCGGGCGGGGTCGGCCTGGGGCTGGCCATCGTCGATGCCATCGCCAAGGGGCACGGCGGCAGCTGCACGGTGACGAGCACCGACCACGGCGCGATCTTCGCGCTGCGGCTGCCCAACTTCACGCCCACGCCTGCGAAGGTGGGGCGGCCGCTGGTGCACCAGCCGGGCGCCGAGTCGCTGGTGTCCTGGCCGGGCGACGAGCCGCTGATTCACCAGCCCGGCGCGGCGCCCCTAACCCACCTGCCCGGCACCGAGCCGCTCGGCCACGCTTGACAGAAAGCCCGCCGCGCGCGCGCCGAACAGGATCCGACCGTCGCAGGCGAGCGTGAGGCTGATCGTATGTCCCGGCACCACGGCGCCCGCGCGCACGACGGGCACCGCCCGCACGGCGCCGGCGGCGATCAGCGCCGCCTGGGGCGGGGTCAAGAACGCGCTCGCGCGCCCCACACCGTGCCCTCCGAGGTCGGCGAGCGTGAACGTCGCGCCCGCCAGCTCGGGCGGTGTCAACTCGCCGGCCCGGGCTCGCGCGGTGAGCGCCTCGATCTCGGCGCTCAGCTGCGGTAGGGATTTGCGGTCGGCGTCGAGCACGGTCGGCGCCCGGTGGGCCGCTGCGGTCTCCACCGCGACCGCGATGTTGATGCGCGAGTAGAGCTCGTAGTGGCCGTCGCGGTAGGCGGCGTTGGCGTGTGGGTGCTCACTCAGCGCGATCGCGCAGGCGCGGATGAGCACGGCCGTCAGCGAGCAGCCGCGCTGCCGAGTGAGCGCCAGCGCCGGCCCGGCGTCGACTTCGGCGCCGAGCTCGAGATCGGGAACCGTGGCCCGGGTCTCGGCCGTCCGGCGGGCCACCGCGCGCTCTTCGCGGGTCAGCTCCTGCACGCGGGTCTCGCCCTTGAGCCCGTGTTGATCTGCGGGCGCGGGTTCTGAGGGCACCGCGCAAACCTCTCAGAACAGGGGCCGCAGCGCCGCGTAGAGCTGCCGGTAGCGCTCGTGTACGCCGGCATAGATGGCTTGCCGCTCGGGGTCGGGCCGTACGGGCTCGCGCCGGGGCCCGGCCATCTGCCTCGCGACGGTGGGCACGTCTGCGTGCAGGCCGGCTCCGGCGGCCGCCAGCATGGCAGCGCCGCGGGCCGTCGTCTCGATGTCCTCGGGACGGGTCACCGGCAGGCCGGTGACATCGGCGCGGATACTGAGCAGCAGCTCACCGCGCGCGCCGCCCCCGACGCAGACCAGGCTGGTGGGGGCCAGACCGGCCGTGCGCATCGCGTCCAGCACGTCGCGGAGCGCGAACGCGTTGCCCTCGAGCAGCGAGCGGGTCAGGTGCCCGCGACTGTGGGCCGCCGTCAGGCCAAACCAGGCGGCGGCGGTCCGGCACCGCCCGGCGAACCTCGCCCAGTGCCTCGACGGTCAGGCCGCGGTCGGCCAGGGCGAGGTAGATAGAGCCGATTTTTGCCAGGGCCGGTGGGTCGAGCGCGTCGTGCCGGCACCAGTCGGTGGTGTCCACGACGCGTCGGCCGTCGGCGGTGCGCACCCGACGCAGCACGCTCAGGGGAAACCCGGCCGAGATCCCGAAGGCCGCCGCGACCTCCGCGGGTGCGGCCTCGCGGCCGGCGCGCGCGAGCAGCGTTCCCGCTCTGACGCCGGTGGCCGCGATCATCGTCGAGACGCTGAAATTGCGGCTGAGGTCGTTGCGCAGCAGCGGCTTGTCGGTCACGTACGTCCCCGATCCGTGGCGGCGGCGCAAGAGCCCGTCCTCCTCGAGCAGCGCGATCCCGGAGCGCAGCGAGCTGCGCGAGACCCCGAGGCTCCGGGCCAGGTCGGGCTCGCTGGGGAGGCGAGCGCCGGGGGCAAACTCGCCGGCCAGCAGCCGCTCGCGCAGATGCTCGGCGATGCGATGGCGCAGAGAGAGACGAGCGGGGGCTCTCATCAGGCACCTATTCTCGGAGCACGCTTCGGCGATTGCCAGCTTGGGGGTCAAGGCCTGACGACGATCTTGAGCACCTCGCCGGCCCGGATGCGCGCGAACGCCTCCGACGCTGCGTCGAGATCGACCACGTCTGAGACCACGCGCCGCAGGCCGGCCACGTCGTCGGCGAGCATGTCGAGCGCGTGCACCTGATCGCGATGCCGCGAGGCGTAGGAGCTGTGCACCTGGCGATCGCCCCCGCCCGCAGCCAGATACAGTCAGGCGATGGGCATCTCTTCGAGTGACGTGTGCGTGATCGGAGGTGGGGTCATCGGGCTGGCCACGGCCGCCCGCCTGTGCGACCGCGGCCTCGACGTGGCCTGCTTTGAGCGCTCTGAACCGGGCCAGGGGCAGTCGGCCGGACGCACGCGGCAATTTCGCCACCTGCACCGCGACCCGGAGTTGATCGACCTGGCCATCCGCGCTCGTCAGGGCTGGCAGGACTGGGAGCAGCGGTTTGAAACGACGCTGCTGGGGCCCGAAGGCGCGCTGCGCGTCGGCGCCGAGCCCGGCGAGCTCGATGCCTTGCGAGCCGCCGGGCTGCCGGCCGAGGAGCTCGACCCAGCAACGGCTTCAGAGCTCTTTCCGATCGCCGAGCTGCCGGAGGGGATGCTCCTTTGGGATCCGCTGGCCTCGGCGATCCGCGGCCAGGAGACGGTCGACGTGCTGGCCGCATTCCTGGGTGACGCGCTGCACCGGGTGCAGGCGGACTCGATCGCGCCCGCTGCCGGTGGCGATGCGGTGCTGGTGCACACGAGCGACGGCGTCCATCACAGCGCCCGATGCATCGTCTGCGCCGGGGCCGGAACCGACAGGCTCGTCCGGCCGCTCGGCCTCGACGTGCGTCAGGTGCGAAACGCCCACCTGCGGCTCAGCTTCCCGGTCAAGGCCGCGCCCGGTCGGCCGCTGCCGTGCTTCAGTGACCGTAGCGGAGATCTGGAAGTCGTCTACGCCTTGAGTGACCTCGGCGATCGTTATGCCGTGGGCCTCGCCGAGCTGAGCACCTACCCGCCGGTCGAGGATCTGGCGCTCGAGGTGCCGGCCGACGTCGACGTCTCGGCGCAGCGCGATCGCGTCATCGCCTATGTCCGGCAGGTGCTTCCCGGTCTCGATCCCGACCCGGTCGACCACGTGCTGTGCATCACCACCACCCTGCCCGATCAGCCCGAGGACGGCTTCGACGTGTGGCAGGCCGGGCCGGTCACCGCCCTGGCCGGCACCAACCTGTTCAAATTCGCGCCGGTGATCGGCGCCCGTCTGGCCGATGCCGTCACCGGCGGGCCCACGGCCGTCAGTAGAGCTCCAGGTACTCCTGTCGCTCCCAGTCGGTGACGTGATCGGCGAAGCGCTGTAGCTCGTAGCGACGGATCACCGTGTAGGCGGTGACGAACTCCGGGCCGAGCAGCTCGACGATCTTGTCGTCGGCTTCAAACGCGGCCAGGGATTCCTCCACCGATGCGGGCAGCTTGGGCTTTGACTCGTCCTCCTCGGCCGGCATCGCCGCCGGCGGCTCGAGCTCGAGCTCGTCGGCGATTCCCAGCACGCCGGCGCCGAGCAGGGCGGCGCAGGCGAGATACGGATTCGAGAGTCCCGTCGGCGCGCGGTTCTCCACGTGCCGGCTCTGGGCGCTGCCGCCCTTGACCCGCACCAGCGCGCTGCGGTCCTCCAGTCCCCAGGAGATGTTGGTGGGGCTGAAGGTGTGGGTGCGGCGGCGCTTTAGGCAGTTCACGGTCGGCGCCAGCAGGGTGTAGATCGCGCTGGCGTGGCGCAGCTGTCCGGCCACGAAACTGCGCCCGACGCTCGACAGGCCCGTCTCGTGATCCTCGTCGGCCATCGCGTTATCGCCCGACTCGCGGTCCAGCAGACCGATGTGGTTGTGCGCCCCGCAGCCGGCCGAGTCGTCGAATGGCTTGGACATGAAGCTCGCGATCAGCCCCTCCTGGTTGGCGAGCTCCTTGGCCGCCGTCTTGAAGCTGAAGGCGGTGTCGGGTCCGGCCATGCCGGTGCTGGGGGCGAACACGATCTCCCACTGCGAACCGGCGTACTCGCAGTTGGCGGTGATCACGTCGATTCCGAACGCTCGGGTTTCGTTGACGATCCGCTCGACCACCGGCGTCCATACGTTGCGCACCGTGTTGAAGATGTGGGTGCCGTCGAACAGGGGCTGCCGGGTCTCGGCGTCCAGCAGATAGAACTCGGGCTCGAGGCCGATCAGCGGCTCGTAACCGAGCTCCCGGCAGCGTTCGAGCACCCGCCGGTACACGTGGCGGGGCGCAGCGTCCAGGGGGCTGCCGTCATACCAGTAGGTGTCGCAGATCATGCGCCCGGTGTCCTGAAACCACGGGATCACGGCGGCGGTGCTGGGGTCGGGCACCAGACGCTGATCGGCGTAGCCGACCTCTTCGTTGTAGAGCGCGCCCGAGACCACGTCGGAGCGGCTGTCGAGCACCACCGTGCCGCCGAACATGTTCAGGCCCTCTTGGGCGTAACCACGGGCATGTTCGATCGGCACGAGCTTTGAGCGGCTCGTCCCGTGCATGTCAGGCAGCTCGAAGCGAACGTTGCGGATGCCCTCGTCACGCCACCGGGAGAGGACATCCTCGACGCTGACTGCCGGCTCCTGCGTTGCCGCCATCGCCACTACCTCCTGATGTTTAGTTGCTTTCCGCGCGGGCCAGGCTCGGGCCGCGCCGGTTGTTCCCAGAGCTGGCCGGGCTCGGGCCGCGCCGGTGACCGCGCGCGGCCTCGCTCAGCGCGGAGAACAGCCGGCTGCGATCGTCGGCCTCGGGATGCCACTGCACCCCGAGCACCCACTGGCCGTCGGCGGTTTCGATCGCTTCGATCACGCCGTCGCTCGCGCGCCCGGTCACGCGCAGCCCTGGCCCCAGATCCTTGACCGCCTGGTGGTGGTGGCAGCGCGCCACGTGGAGGCGCTCGCCGGCGGCGCGCTCGGCCAGCGATCCCGCCTCGAGCGCCACCTCGTGCTCGTTGCCCTCGAAGCTGCCCACCACCCGGCGGTGCGGATGGGTGCCGTCGGGCGCGATGAGGTTCTGTTCAAGGGTGCCGCCGAGCGCCACGTTGAGCAGCTGCATGCCGCGGCAGATGGCCAGCACCGGCAAACCTGCGTCCAGCGCGCCGTGCAGCATGGCCAGCTCGAAGCGATCGCGCGCGGGGTAGGTGGACTCCGTGGCCGGCTCGGACGGGGCCCCGTAGCTCTGCGGGTCGATGTCGGCCCCACCGATCAAAAGCAGGCCGTCGATCCGCTGCAGCAGCTGGGTCGGAGCGCGGGGATCGACCGGGAGCAAGACTGCCACTGCCCCGGACCGCTGCACACAGGACACGTAGGAGTCGGCGACCAGGTGTGCCGGTTGATCCCAGAACGCCCAGCGCGCGCGCTCGAACACCGCGCAGATTCCGATCACCGGTTCGGACTGCGCGTGGCGCTCAGACGGTGCGCTCATAGCGCTCGCGCTCCCAATCGCTCACCGCCTCGCGCCAGGCGCTCAGTTCCCAGGCGCGGGACGTCCTGAAGTAATCACAGAACGCCTCTCCGATGACCCGCCGCAGCTCGCCATCGCCGTCGAACGCATGGAGCGCGCTCTCCAGCGAGCCCGGAAGCGGTGGCAGGTCCTGACGCTCACAGGCATCCCCCTCTATCGGGGGCGGAGGGGTGGCGCGCCGCCGGATTCCGTCGACGGCCGAGCCGACCAACGCCGCCAGGGCCAGATAGGGATTGGCATCGGCACCCGGCCGGCGGCACTCCAAGCGCCAGCGCTCGGCTCGATCTCCGCGAACCGCCCGCACCGCGCAGGAGCGGTTCTCGAGCCCCCAGCTCACGTTGACCGGGGCAAACCAGCCCGGCACCAGCCGCTTGTAGGAGTTGATCGTCGGGTTGAGCATCAGCGACGCCGCCGGCAGATGGTCCAGCACCCCGGCGATCGCCGCTCCGAAGGGCTCGGGCAGCTCGCTGGCCGCGTCCTCGCCGCCGAACGCGTTCCTGCCCTCGGCCCAGCAGGAGAGGTGCACGTGGCCGCTGGAACCCTCCTGGCCGGGTTGGGTCTTGGCCAGAAAGCTGGCGTGCAGTCCCATCGAGGCCGCCACTTCCTTGACCGCCAGCTTGAGGAACACCGCGTCGTCGGCGGCCCGCAACCCCTCGCGGGCGGCGATGTTGAGCTCCAGCAGGCCAGGGCCAGCTTCGGTGTGAATCGCCGACAGCTCGATCTCCAACGCCTCCAGGGCCGGCAGCAGCTGCGACACCAAGCGCTCAAACCGTGCCACCTCGCCGAGGCTGTAACTGATCCCGCTCGACAGAGGCCTGTCCTGCGCGTCGCGGATCCGAATCTCGTACTCGAAGGCGCAGCGCACGTCGTATCCCTGCGCGGTCATCTGGTCGAGCACGCCCCGCAGGGCTTCGCGCGAGGAGAGCTCGCAGCGGGAGCCGTCGGCCCACACCGGCGTGCTCAGGCAGATGCGCCATCCCGGCAGCCACGCGAGCTCACGCAGCGTCGCCGGGTCGGGGTGCACGACCAGGTCGCCCGCGCCCGATCGGATCCCGAAGCGCTCGTAATCGGTGATCGGCGTATCGGTCGGGTCCAGCGCCAGCAGCAGGTCGGTCATCACCGCGCCGTCGGAGAGCGCCGCCTCGAAGGCGTCCGGCCGCAGCGCCTTTCCCTTGACCGATCCGTGAACGTCGGGCATCCCGAGCAGCACGAATCTCGCTGGCCCGGCCGAGGGGCTGCTCGCGGCCGCCATGGCGGCGAGCTCGGACACCGGCGCGCTGCTCATGCTGGCCTCCGCTCGCCATCCAGGCTCGCCTTTATGTCGGCCGCATGAGTCATCCGGCTGCCGGGGCCCGGGCCAGCGACTGCTTGATGGTGCGCTCGACGTCGGCGACCGTCGCCGCGAAGCGCTCCACGATCTCGACCAGCTCCTCCTCGGTGGCCACGAAGGCCGGCGCCAGCAGCACCTGATCGCCGGTGTATCCGTCGGGGGTGGAGTGCGTCGAGGTGACCAGCAGGCCGTGCTCGAACGCCGTCTCGTCGACCAGCGAGGCGGCCTCGAGCTCGTCGGGCAGCCAGGACGCGCCGTCCCTGGGGTCGACGAGCTCGACGCCGAGCAGGAAGCCCCGGCCGCGTACCTCCCTGACGATTTCGGCGCCGGCCAGCGCCTGCTCGAGCTCGGCCCGCAGCGACGGCCCGCGCGTGCGCACCCGCTCCACCAGGCCACGCTCCACGAGCGTGTCGAGCACGGCCAGGCCGACGGCGCAGCTCAGCGGTGCCCCGTCCCAGGTATGACCATGCTCGAAGTTGCGCGAGTTGGCGGCCAGCGTCTCGTACACGTGTTCCTGGCACAGCGCGGCGGCCAACGGCGCGTAGCCGGCGCCCAGACCCTTGCCGCCGGTGATGATGTCGGGCTCGATGGGCAGCTGGTGGCTGGCAAACCAGCTGCCAGTTCGGCCCATGCCGGTCACCACCTCGTCGAAGCACAGCAAAAAGCCGTATTGCTGGCGGCGCTCGGCGATCCCCTCCCAGAAGCCGTCGGGGGGCGTATACCCCGGCAGCGCGGCGGCGCTGACCGGCTCACAGAAGAACGCCGCGATCGTCTCCGGACCGGCTTGCTCGAACACGCGGTCGAGCTCCTGCAGCGCGCCCTCGCCGGTGGGGTCAGAGCGCCAGGTGGAGGGCGCGATGTGCAGGTGGCCGCAGAGATAATCGCCGTAGGGCTCCTGCAAGCTCGGGCGGCCGGTCAAAGCCAGGGCCCCCATCAGCGCCCCGTGGTAGGCCTGGGCCTGGGTGATGATCCGACAGCGTTGCGGCTCACCGCGATCGACGTGGTACTGGCGGATCAGCCGCAGCGCCGTCTCGTTGGCCTCAGAGCCGCCCGAGACGAAGCGCACGCGGGCCATCTCGGGCGCCGCCACCTCGAGCAGGCGCGCCGCCAGGCGCTCCTGGGGCTCGTTTGTGAAGTGGTGGTTGTAGACGTAGGAGATCCGCTGGGCCTGCTCGTGGGCCGCCCGCACGATCTCGGTGGCGCCGTGGCCGAGGCAGGCCACCATCGCGCCTCCGGAGCAGGCGTCCAGCACCGCAAAGCCGTCTTCTGTGTACAGGCGCAGGCCCTGACCGCGCTCGATCACCGGATAATCGAGGTCGAGCAGCCGGGGGAAGACGTTGGTGTGCGCCGCGTCAACGGCCACTGACGGCCTCCGAGAGCCCGGCGACGTGCTCCAGGAACCCGTCGAACAGGCGCCAGGCGGTAACCCGGGTCTCTTCCGCGCGGCGGTAGGTCTCCTGCAAGAGGTCATCCGGGTCGACGCCTTCCTGCTGCAGCTCGTGCGGATAGGCCGCGACCCACAGATCCATGATCTCCGGCGTCACCTCGGGGTGGAACTGGACGCCAAGACTGCGCCCCATGGCAAACGCCTGCGGGCCCGCCGGGCTATCGGCGATCAGCTCCGCGCCCGGCGGCGGCGTGAAGGTGTCGAAGTGCCATTGAAACCAAGGACCCTCCGGGACCAGCGCGCTGTCGCGGGTACGGACGGGCAACCAGCCGACCTCCGCCTCGCCGCGGAACGATCGACCGCCCAGCGTCCGGGCCAGGAGCTGTCCGCCGAAGCAGATGCCCAGCACCGGCACGTCAGCCTCGGTGGCGGCGGTCAGCAGCCTGCGCTCGCCTGCCAGCCACGGGACTGAGTCGTCGAAGGCGGCGAACTCCGAGCCCAGGGAGACGATCAGGCCGTACTCCCGCGGATCGATCTCGCGCGGGTCGAGGTCGATCCTGAACACCTCCTGCTCGGCGCCGCGGTCGGACAGCCATTCGTGCACGTAGCCGCCCGGAGTCGGCTCCTCGTGCTGGAGGACCAGCGCTCGCAGCGGTGTCACTCCCGGCCTCCCGCGGCCACGGCGTCCGGGCGCCCCGCCCGCGCCGCCAGCTCCCGGTGGACCTCGGCGTCGATCGTGCGCACCACGGCGGCGAACCGGGCCACCATCTCGGCGAGCTCCTCGTCGGTTGTGGTGAACGGCGGCGCGAACAGGCTCTGGTCGCCGGTGTAGCCGTCGCCGGTGGGCTGCGTGGACAGGATCACGAGGCCGTGCTCGAGCGCGAAATCGTCGATCCGCCCGGCCACCCCAAGCTCGGGCGCAAGAAACGAGAGGCCATCACGCGGATCCACATATTCGATTCCCAGCAGAAAGCCGTGGCCGCGCACCTCCCGGACCATCTCGATGCCGGCCAACGCGTCGACAAGCTGCTCGCGCAACTGCGGCCCGCGCTCCGCTACCCGTTCCACCAGTCCTTCGCGGCGCAGCGCGTCGATGACCGCGATCCCCACCGCGCACGGCAACGGGGCTCCGTCCCAGGTGTGACCGAGCGTGAAGCGGCGCGAGCCCGAGGCCACGGCGTCGTACACGCGCTGGTGGCAGATCGTCGCCCCGATGGCCGCATAGCCGGCCCCCAGTCCCTTGGCGGTGGCGATGATGTCGGGGGTGAAGGGCAGTTTCTCGGCCGCAAACCAGCTGCCGGTTCGGCCCACCCCGGTCACCACCTCGTCGAAGCAGATCAAGAATCCATGGCGCTCGCGACGCTCGGCCAGCCCTTCCCAGAAGCGCTGCGGGGCCATGTAGGCCGGCAGCGCGGCGGCGCCGATGACCTCGCCGAAGAATGCCGACACGTTCTCGGGGCCGATCTCGTCCAGCGCTCGGTCGAGCGCCTCCAGGGCCTGCTCGCCGGTGGGATCAAAGCGCCACGTGCTGGGTGGGATGTGCTGCTGCTGGCGCAGGTAGGGGGTCAGGGGCCCCTGAAGGCCCGCCCGCCCGGTCAGCGCCAGCGTGGCCATCGTGGGCCCGTGGTAGGACTGCGCCGGGGAAATGATCTGCGAACGCTGGGGCTCGCCGCGCTCGACGTGGTAGCTGCGCGCCAGCCGCAAGGCGCACTCGTTCGCCTCCGAGCCGCCGGTGACGAAATGCACACGGTTCAGGCCCTCGGGGGCGACCGCGGTGAGCTCGCGCGCCAGCTGCTCCTGGGCTGGATTGGTCAGTCGCTCGTTGTGGACGAAGGCCAGCTCCTGCGCCTGAGCGCGAGCAGCCTCGATCAGGTCGGTCCGTCCGTGGCCCAGCGTGAGCGCCATCGACCCTCCGCTCATGGCGTCGAGGTACCGCCGACCGGCGGCGTCCTTGACCCAGACGCCATCCCCCTCGACGACCATCGGATAGCGCCGGTCGAACTCGGGCGGCAACACGTGGGTCTTGGAGCAGTCGACGAGCGCGTCGGTCACAGTGAACCCCTCCGGTGGGGCCAAATGGTCCGAATCGAGGTCCTATGGCAAAAGACCCTGCACACAGTGCAGGCGCCGCGGCGCCTTGACGCGGCGGGGGGTCGATGATAGAGGGTCGGTCTCTTCAGTCATCAGCCGGAGCGGAGGGTCACCGTGGGCAGCAACGCCGAGACGATGTTGAGGGTCCTGGAGCCGGCCACCGAAGAGGTGCTGGCCGAACTGCCCCACGCCGGAGTGCCGGAGACCGATGCGGCTATCGCCCGCGCTCAGGAGGCCTTTGGCGCCTGGCGGGCCGTCGCACCCGGCGACCGGGCCAGGCAGCTGCGGGCCATCGCGGATGCGATCGCCGCCCACGCCGAGGACCTGGCCCGGCTCGAGGCTCGTAACGTCGGCAAGCCGATCGGCGATGCGCGGGGCGAGATCGCGATGGTGGCCGAGACCTTTGCCTACATGGCGGGGGCTCCCGAGCGGCTGCTCGGCGACACGATCCCGGTGGCGGGCGGTCTCGATATGACGTTCCGGGAGCCGCTGGGCGTGGTCGGGCTGATCGTCCCCTGGAACTTCCCGCTGGCGATCGCCTCCTGGAAGGTGGCGCCAGCGCTGGCCGCCGGCAACACCGTTGTCTTGAAGCCCGCCGAGCTGACCCCGCTGACCGCCCTCGAGCTCGAGAAGATCGCCTTGGAGGCCGGTCTGCCTGAGGGTGTGGTGAACGTCGTCGTCGGACCGGGGCGCGTCGTCGGTGAGCGTCTTGCCCAGCATCCCGACGTGGCCAAGGTGGCCTTCACCGGATCGACGGCCGTGGGGCGGCGGGTGGGCGAGCTGGCCGCGCAGTCGATCAGGCGCGTGACGCTCGAGCTCGGCGGCAAATCGGCCAACGTGATCTTCGCCGATGCCGATCTCGCCGCGGCGGCCCAGGCGGCGCCGCTGGCGGTGTTCGGCAACGCCGGCCAGGACTGCTGTGCGCGCTCGCGGATCCTCGTGCAACGCCCGGCGCTTGATGAGTTCGTTTCGCTGCTCGAGGACGCCGTCAAGGCCCTGCGCGTCGGCGACCCGCTCGATGACGCCACCCAGATGGGGCCGCTCATCTCCGCCGATCAGCGCGAGAAGGTCGGCTCCTACGTCAACGGCGAGGCCCCGGTCGCTTTCCGCGGCAGCGCCCCTGACGGCCCCGGCTACTGGTTTGCGCCGACCGTCCTGTGTCCGGTCTCCAACGAGGACCGGGCCGCGCGCGAGGAGATCTTCGGCCCGGTGGCGGCGGTGATCCCATTCGACTCAGAGGAAGAGGCGATCCGGCTGAGCAATGACACGGTGTACGGGCTGTCGGGCTCGATCTGGACGCGCGACGGGGCGCGAGCTTTGCGAGTGGCGCGAGCGCTCGACAGCGGGACTCTGTCGATCAACTCGAACACTTCGGTTCGCGTGGCGACACCGTTTGGCGGCTTCAAGCAATCCGGGATCGGCCGCGAGCTCGGCCCGCACGCGCTCGACTACTACACCGAGCTCAAGAACGTATACGTGGCGACCTGATGACGTGATGCCTCCTGGTTACGCATGGGGTCACCAGGGCGCCACACATCACTCGGGGCCGGTCACAGCGGCCAGTCCGCGGTCTGGTCGGCGCCCTCCCAGCGGGCGATGAACTCATCCACGTCCAGGCCCACGAGGTCGGAGCGCAGTCGCCTGAGCAGCCGTGTGGCCTGTTTGGGCGGCAGATTCCAGTAGAGGACGACTTCGCCGTCGTCGATTGACACGACCTCGACCCGGTCGTGGCGCGTGTGACCGGCCAGGAAGGAGGGCTCGCGCCCCTCGCGCGACACGATCAGGCGAAACACCCGATTCGCCTTCACCGCGAGGCTCCAGGACGGTTTGCCGTCACCGCGAGGGTCCCCGACGGTTCGCCGTCACGGCGAGGCTCCGAGCGGAGCCGGGCCTCGGCCAGCTCGATGCAGCCATTGCCCTCGAACACCTCGCCGCCGACCTGGATCGCGGGCAGCGAGCCGACGCCGGCCGCGAGCGCGCGAGCTCCCGCCTCCCGCAGCGCGCCTGTAACCGACCGCAGCTCGATTCCCTTCAGCACCGCGGCCGGATGCATCTCGCAGGCGGCGGCGGCGATCAGCACCGTGCCCTCGTCACCGAGGTCGCGCCCACCCGCGAACGCCTGGCGAAACGCCGCCAGCGAGAACGCGACTCCGCGCCCGACGCGCTTGGCATAGGTGGCCGCCAGCATCGCCATCGAGCTGTCGGGCGGCCAGCGTGCCGGCCAGCGCAGCGGCTGGAGGCCGAGCTCCCGGGCGCGCTGGCCGATCAGCTCACGATCCACAGCTTGGCCATCCACCCGTCCCGGTTCGTTGGCCAGCACCGGCTCCCATTCGGGGACCACGGGCAGCTCGGACATGATCCGCTCGGCGACCAGATAGCAGTTGGGGTCGGCGAGGTCGTAGTAGAAGACCGGCTGGGCGGGCGTGACGCTGACGGTGGGCTCTGGCACGGACGCCTAGCCGTGAATCAGCCAGCCATCGGCCGCCCGGGCGGCCTCCATCACCGCTTCGGACAACGTCGGGTGGCCGTGGACGAGGTGCGCGATCTCGGGATACCCCCCTTCCAGCGACCGGGCGTTGACCAGCTCCTGGATCAGCTCGGTCGCCTTGGCGCCGACGATGTGGCCGCCCAGCAGCTCGCCGTAGCGCTTCTCGCCCACGATCTTGACCAGCCCGGTGCGGTCGCCGTAGACAGTGCCCGCCCCCACCGCGCCGTACTGGACCTTGCCCACCACGACATCGTGCCCCTGCTCCCGGGCTTGGGCCTCGGTGAGTCCAAAGCTGGCCACGTTGGGCGTGCAGAAGGTGGCTCGCGGAACGTCCACGTATTCGATTGGGTGGGTGGGCATTCCCGCTGCGTCCTCGATCGCGATCACGCCCTCGTCGGAGGCCTTGTGGGCCAGCGCCGGGCCGAGCACGAGATCGCCGATGGCGTAGATGCCCTCGGCGCTGGTCCGCATGGCGCCGTCGACTCCGACCAGCCCGGTGTCGGCAAGCTGCACGCCGGCCGCCTCGAGCCCGAGCCCCTCGACATCCGGGCCGCGGCCGGCGGCGATGACCAGCCAATCCACCTCGCCCTCGCCGGCGCCGAACGTGAATTTGACGCCGGACTCGCCCGACTCGATCTCCTGCACCGGTGTGCCGGTGTGAATCTCCATGCCCTGCTTCTTGAGCCCCCGCTCGGCGAGCTTGGAGATGTCGGCGTCCTCGGTCGGCAACACTCGGTCCAGCGCCTCCAGCAGCAGCACCTCGACCCCGAGGCGCGCGTAGCCGGAGGCGATCTCGGTGCCCGAAGCACCGGCACCGACCACCGCCATCGACGCCGGCAGCTCGTCCAGTGCCCACGCCTCCTCGGTCCCGATCACCCGGCCACCGAACTGCGCACCGGGGATCGGGCGCTTGACCGACCCGGTGGCGAGCACGATCGTCTGGGCCGAGATCGTCTGATCACCGACCTTGACCTGACCGCCCCCGGCGAGCGACCCCGCGCCCTCGATGACCTCGATGCCGTTCTTCTTGAACAGGCCCGCGACCCCGCCGGTGAGCGTCGAGATCACCTTCTGGCGCCGGGCGGTGACGCCGGCGTAGTCGACCTCGGGCTCGGAGACCTTGATCCCGAAGTCGTCGGCGTCGCGAATCTCCGACAGCACGTCGGCCACGCGCAGGACCGCCTTGGCGGGGATGCAGGCGTAGTTCAGACAGCGCCCGCCGACCCTGTCCTTCTCGATCACGGCTGTTTTCATGCCCAGCTGGGCGGCGCGGATCGCGGCCACGTAGCCGCCCGGGCCGGAGCCGATCACGAGGCAGTCGTATGAGGTTTCGGCCATCAATCTGAGCCTATCCACATGAGCCGACCGGCGTCCGGGAGGCCACCGGGGCGCCTGAGCGAACGAATGCGTCGCTCAAACGCCCAGGTCTCAGCCCCCGGGGCGGCGGGGCATCTGAATCCGGCTGAGCACCCGGACGAGCTTGAAGAACAGATAGCCCGCCCCGCAGATCACCGCCACTCCGACGACCACGCCGAGCACATTGCTGGCCTCGATCAGCAGCAGGGCGAAGATCGTGGCGATGATGGCCAGCAGCGCCATGAAGCCGAGCACGGCGCCGTACCAGAGCCGCCACATGCCGATCGCGCACACGATCATCAAGACCGAGAAGATGATGATCCCGCCCGCGGCCGGGTGCTTGCCGTCGATCTTGACCCCGGCCAGCCAGGCGACCAGGTTCCCCCCGCCGATCAGCGCGGCCACGATCGTGGACGCCACGATGGCGCGCGGCCGCTCGCCCGGCGCGATCGGCGTCAGGCCGGCACGTACCTCGGCATCGCGCCGCGCCGACCGGCTCATCTTCGGCTCCACGCGCCAACCGCCGACCGTCTGCGGCGCTGGCGGCGGCTTCTCCGCGGTGGCGGGGCCACTCTCGGGGGCGGCCCGCTGAGGCGCGCCGCGCTCGCGCGTGGGCGCGGACGCCGGGGCCGGCTGAGGCGTGCGGCGCCCGCGCTTGCGGCTACGTTGCGCCAACTTGCACCTCGGTGGCGCCGGCCAGCCGGGCCCGCAGCATGCGCGCCGCGTGCTCGGGGTCGTCGGCCTCGGTCAGCGCTCGAACCACGGCCACCCGGCGAGCGCCGGCGTCGCGGACGGCGGCGATGTTGGCGGCGTCGATCCCGCCGATCGCGAAGAACGGCAGCGCGCTGTGGCGCGCCGCATAGCTGACCAGCTCGAGCCCCACGGCCGGGCGCCCGGGCTTGGTCGGCGTCGCGTGCACCGGTCCCACACCGATGTAGTCGACACGCGCGTTGGCAGCCGCGTCGATCTGCGCCGCCGAGTGCGTCGAGAGCCCCACGATCCGCTCCTCGCCGACGATCTCGCGAGCGCGGGCGACGGCTATGTCGTCCTGCCCGACGTGGACTCCGTCGGCCCCGGCCGCCAGTGCCAGATCGGGCCGGTCATTGAGGATCAGCAGCGACCCGGCCGCGCGGCAGGCGCGCCCGTAGCGCTCGGCTGCGACCAGGATCTGCTTGTCGTCGTCGTCCTTGATCCGCAGCTGGACGATGTCGACGCCACCGCGGAGGGCACTCTGCACAAAGGAATCGGAGCGCTCGTCGCAGACGAGGTAGAGCCGGGCACGGCGGAGGCGCTGGCGGCGCAGGTGGATGCCGTTGTCGTCCGCCGCCTGCCGCTGACCCACATCGTTCATGCCCTCAGTCTGGCACCAGTGGCGCGCTAGCATTGCCTGTACGGGAGCCCCACCATAGGGCTGAGAGGGCGGAGATCGCATCCGCCGACCGTCACGACCTGGCCGGGTAATGCCGGTAGGGAGGTTTTCTTTGCCGCACTCGCAACGTAGCGCACCAGCAGTAGATTTGGCCGTCGTCGGCGCCGGCGCGATCGGCCTGGCCATCGCCTGGCGGGCCACCCGGCGGGGGCTCACCGTGGCCGTGCTCGAGCGCGGTCAGGCCGGGCGCGGGACCTCCCACCTCGCCGCCGGGATGCTGGCGCCGATCGCCGAGGTGACCCCCTCCGAGGAGCCGTTGCTCGAGCTGGGACTGCGCAGCGCGCGCGCCTATCCGGATTTCGCCCGCGAGCTGGCGCTCGCCGCCGGGGTGGCCAACGTCGGATACAGCCCCTGCGGCACCCTGCTGGTGGCCCGCGACGACGACGAGGCCCAGGCGTTGGAGCGCGAGCTGGCGCTGCGGCGGCGGTACGAGCTCGAGGTGGAGCGGCTGCGACCGAGCGAGGCCCGGCGGCTGGAGCCGGCGCTGGCGCCCGCGCTGCGGCTGGCCCTCGACGTCGCCGACGACCATGCCATCGACCCGCGGGCCCTGACCGCGGCGCTGGCCGTCGCGCTGCGCCGCGCCGGCGGAGAGCTTCGCGAGCAGGCCACGGTGCGGGAGATCGAGCTCACGGGTGGACGCGCCAGCGGTGTGCTGCTCGATGACGGCTCGGTGGTCGCCGCCGGCGAGGTGGTCATCGCGGCCGGTCCCTGGGTCGGCGAGCTCGGCGGAATCCCGGCCACCGCGCGCATTCCCGTCCGCCCCATCAAGGGTCAGATCTTGCGTCTGCATGACCCCAACGGGCCGGGACTGCTAAATCGGGTCGTGCGCATGGGACCGTCGTACATCGTGCCCCGCGGAGACGGGCGCTACGTGATCGGCGCCACCTACGAGGAGCGCGGCTTTGACACCACCGTTACCGCCGGCGCCGCGTTCGAGCTGCTGCGCGACGCCAGCGAGCTGGTCCCGGGCGTCTCAGAGCTCGTCATCGACGAGTTCTCGGCCGGCCTGCGGCCCGCCACTCCCGACAACCTCCCGGTGATCGGTGCCAGCGCCGTCCCTGGCCTTCACTGGGCGGTCGGTCATCGCCGGGGCGGGATCCTGTTTGCGCCCGCGACGGCCGAGCTGATCGTGGCTTCGCTGCTCGGCGAGGCCACCGGAGCCGCCGGGCAACTGTTCGCGCCGGCCCGTTTCGAGACCACCCCGGCGGGGAGCCCGGCGTGAACGCGGGGAGCCCGGCGTGATCGTGACTGTCAACGGACGACGCCGCGAGCTGACGGCGGGCGCTACTGTCGCCAACGTGGTGGAGTTGCTCGATGTCGCGCCCGACGCCCGCGGGGTCGCGGTGGCGCTCGACGGTGAGGTTGTGGCTCGATCTCGCTGGGGTCAGGTCGAGCTGCGAGACGGAGCGCTGATCGAGGTCGTGGCGGCGATCCAGGGAGGCTGAGCGCGTGACTGTGGCTGATCCTTTCGTTATCGCCGGACGCGAGCTGGGCTCGCGGCTGATCCTGGGCACCGGTGGCTTTACCAGCCACGAGCTGCTGGCCCGGGCCTGCGCGGAATCCGAGGCCGAGCTGTGCACGGTCGCCTTGCGCCGGCTCGACGCGGCCGCCCGCGGATCGATCCTGGACGTGCTCGCCGAGGCCCGTGTTCAGGTGCTGCCCAACACCGCGGGCTGCTTCACCGCGCGCGACGCCGTCATGACTGCCCACCTGGCGCGCGAGGCCTTCGAGACTGACTGGATCAAGCTCGAGGTGATCGGCGACGACCGCACGCTGTTGCCCGACGCCGTCGAGCTGGTGGCGGCGGCCGAGGAGCTGGTCGATGACGGCTTCACCGTGCTCCCCTATACGACCGACGATCCCGTCCTGGCGCGCCGGCTCGAGGATGCCGGTTGTGCGGCGGTGATGCCACTGGGGTCTCCGATCGGGAGCGGCATGGGAATCCGCAATCCGTACAACATCTCGATCATCGTCGAGCGCGCCACCGTGCCAGTGATACTCGACGCGGGCGTGGGCACGGCATCGGATGCGGCATTGGCGATGGAGCTCGGCTGCGACGGCGTCCTGTGCGCAAGCGCCATCTCCCGCGCCCACGATCCAATCGCCATGGCCCGCGCGATCAAGCTCGCCGTTCGTTCGGGGCGGCTGGCCCTCGGCGCGGGGCGGATCTCGCGCCGCTACTACGCCCAGGCATCGACCCCCGAGGAGGGGATGCCGGATCTCGAGGCCCAGCTCGGCGCTCGACCGTCGGCGCGATGACCGCCGACGAGCTGATCGACGGGTGGCAGGCGGCCTGGTCGGGCAAGGATCCGGAAGCGTTTGCCGAGGTCTGCGCCGCGGGCATCCAGTACGAGGATCCGCTGACCGGCGCGCCGCTGGCCGGCATCGAGCAACTCTCCGCCTATGCGGCGCGCCTGTGGGCCGGGTTTCCCGATGCGCGGCTGGAGCGGACCGGGGCCAGGCTCGCCGACGGGAAGTTCGTCGCCGCTCCCTGCAAGCTGCTCGGCACCCACCGCGAGCCGCTCGAGGGGCTGCCGGCGACCAATCGCTTCGTGGTCGTGCACTGCGTGTTCTACTGCGAGCTCCAGCACGAGCTGCTGTTCCGGGTGCGCGGCTTCTATGACGTCTACGACGCCGCCACCCAGCTGGGCGTGCTCCCGGCCCGGGGAACGCTGGGCGAGAAGGCGCTGTTGATGCTGCGCGGCTTTGGCTTGCGCGCCGCGCGCGGATAACACGACGCGGCTTTGGCCTGCCCGCCGCGCGCGGGTGACGTCAGCCCGACCCTAAGTGGCCGTCTCCAGGGTGGCCACCAGCGGCGGATGATCCGACAGCCTTCCCCGGTCGAGCACCTCGGCCGGGCCGATCGCCCCCATGCCGGACCCGACGAAGATGTGATCGACGTCGCGTCCCCCCACGTGCTCCAACCCGGAGAACTCCGGCCTGCGCAGATTGAAGTCGCCGCCCACCACCAGCGGTGCGTCGCCGGCCCAGGCCCGGGCCGTGGCGGCGATCAGCTCGCCGTCTCGCTGGGCACGGAGCTCGTCGGTCGAGCAGTGGGCGTTGACCACCCAGATCCCGCAGGCCAGCCACACGGTGTGCACCCAGCGCCGCTCGGGGAAACGCGTCAGGCGCAGGGTGCGGTGCGCGATGATCCGGTCGCGACGGGCCAGGATCGCGTTGGCGCCGCCTCCGTTTGACCGGATCAGGTCCGGCCAGCGGGTGGCGATCGCGCGGCGCAGTGACAGCAGGCCGTTGCGCGAGGTGAGCACGAGCCGGTACTCGGCTTCGAGATCCTGAGCCAGCGGGGCCGGCCACCACGGCGGCACCTCCTGCAGGAGCGCGACATCCCACTCCCAACCGGCGAGCGCGGCGGTGAACGCGCGGCGCAGGTCACGCCCCGCCGACGGTTGGGCGCGGCCGTGCATCAGGTTCCAGGTCAGCACTCGCAAACGCATCACGATCGCGTGAACGTACACTGCTGCGCTTGCCGCGCCACTTTCTCACCGGAGCCGAGTTGACGGCCTCTGAGCTGGACGGCTTGCTGACCCGCGCGAGCGAGCTCAAGCGCTCACCCTTGTCGTCAAAGGTGCTCGCGGGCGCGACCATCGCCCTGATCTTTCAGGCCGCATCGACGCGCACCCGGATCTCGTTCGAGGTCGGAGTGTTCGAGCTCGGCGGCCACCCCATGGTGCTCCGCGCCGAGGAGCTGCAGCTAAGCCGGGGAGAGTCAGTCAAAGACACGGCGTACGTGCTCTCGCGCCACGTGGCCGCGATCGGGATCCGCACCGGCGCCGACGACCCGGTGATCGAGCTCGCCCGCGACGCCAGCGTCCCCGTGTTCAACATGCTCACCGCCCAGCATCACCCCTGTCAGGTGCTGGCCGATCTGCTGACCTTGCGCGAGACGTTCGGCGAGCTCCGGGGACTGAAGCTTGCCTACGTCGGCGATGGCAACAACGTGGCCCGGTCGCTGGCCATCATCGCCGGGCTTGCCGGAGTCGAGGTGCGCATCGCCGCGCCCGACGGATTCCAGCTCGAGCCGGTGGCGGACGCGATCCGGACGTCCGATCCTCGCGCCGCGGTGGCCGGGGCCGACGCGATCTACACCGACGTGTGGGTGAGCATGAGCGACGAGCCATCGACCGCCGAATATCGCCGCCGGACCCTGGCGCCCTATCGAGTCGACGACGACCTGCTCGAGCTCGCCGCTCCGCATGCGATCGCGCTGCACTGCCTGCCGGCGCACCCCGGCGAAGAGATCACCGCCGCCGTCCTGTACGGCGACCGGCAGCGGATCTGGGATCAAGCCGAGAACCGCCGCCACGCCCAGAAGGCTCTGCTCGAGCTGCTGGTCGACCGGTCGGAGTGAAGCGCGCCCCGCTCACCCGCTCACGCGCCCGGTGCAGGTTGGATACGCTCGCGCCACCGCGCCCCGCCCGTAGAGAGAGAATCAGGAGTCCCCTATGCCCGCCCCGAAACGCTCGTCGTCCACCTCGAAGAAGTCCTCGACAGCCACCAAGCCCGCCGTCAAGCGCACGAGCACGGCGGCCAGGAGTGGCGCCAAGGCGACCGCGAGCGGCACGCGCAAGACAGCGGGGCGGAGCACCACACCGGCCAAGGCGACCGCCAAGACCGCCAAGGGCGCAGCCGCGAAGACCACGCCTTCGGCGAGCCGCACGGGCGCCGACACAGCGCGTGCGACCTCCAAAGCCGCCACCCGGACCCGTCGGACCGGTGGCAGCTCGGCCAACGGCGGTTCCGTCGCCGAGCAGCTGGCCCGGGGCGAGATCAAGCCGCGCGAAGTGGTGATGCTCACTCGCGATCGCATCCAGGAGGCGCTCGACGATGCCGCCGCCCGTGGCCGGGTCACCCGCAAGGACGCCAACGACCTGGTCGCCGAGCTGGTGCGCCGCGGGCGCCAGCAGGGCGACGAGTTGAGACGCGAGATCGATCAGCTGCTCGAACGCGGCCGCGGCCAGCTCGGGGCCGCCACTCGGCGTGCTCGCAAGACAGAGCCCGTCGATCGGCTCGTGCGCGACGCCGACCGGGCGCGGCGCCGGGTCGGGGTCGGCCCCTCGTTCCCGATCCTCGGCTATGACGACCTCAACGCCACTCAGATCAACAGCCGGCTGCCCGCGCTGTCAAAGCCCGAGCTGCGCAAGGTGCTGACCTACGAGCGCAGCCACGCGAACCGCAAATCGGTCACCGGCGCGCTCCAGAAGGCGATCCGCTAGCCAACCCGGCGCTGGCATCCGGGCTGTCGGTGAAGACGACCGAGACCACGCAGGCTCGCCCGCAGCGCGGTGACGAGCTCGAACTGACGATCGATTCGCTGGCCTTCGGCGGCGCCGGCGTCGCCCGGACCGATGGCTATGTCGTGTTCGTGCAGGGCGCGGTTCCCGGCGATCGCGTGCGGGCGCTGATCGGCAAACGCAAGCGCGCCTACGCCGAGGCCCGTGCGATCGAGATCGTCTCCCCGAGCCCGGACCGCATCGCGCCGCTGGCCGACCATCCGGGAGCGCCGTGGCAGGTGCTCCCCTACGAGCGCCAGCTCGAGGTCAAGCAGTTCCAGGTAGACGACGCGCTGCGACGGCTCGGCAAGCTCGACGGTTACCAGCTCGAGCCGATCGTCCCCGCGGTGGCGCAATGGCGCTACCGCAACAAGCTCGAATACTCGTTCGGCTCAGATCCGGCCGGCGGCCTGGTGTGTGGCTTTCACGCTCCGGGGCGCTGGGACGAGATCGTGGCCGTGGACGATTGCCGGCTGGCCTCAGAGCGCGGCAACGCGGCCCGGGAGCTGATCCTGAGTTGGTGTCGCCAGCAGTCGCTGGGCCCGTATGACCGTCGCACCGGCGAGGGCGCGCTGCGCAACCTGGTCGTGCGCGAGGGCCGGCGCACGGGCGCGCTCCAGGCCCGGCTCGTGACCAGCGCCGACGCACAGCTGGACCGTGATTCGTTGGCGCGCATCGGCGGCGAGCTCGACGGGCTGCTCTGGACCCGCCAGGACAGTGTGGGCGAGACCACCAGCGGTGGCGAGACCGAGGTGCTGGCCGGCACCGAGCGCTTCGAGGAGGTCGTCGGCGGGATGCGGTTTGAGATCTCGGCCGAGGCGTTCTTTCAGACCAACACCGAGATGGCCGAGCGCCTCTATGAGCTCGCCATCGAGTACGCCCGACCCACCGGATTTGACCGCGTCTACGATCTCTACTGCGGGATCGGCACGATCTCGCTGTTGATCGCTCCGCGTGTGGGCGAGGTGTGGGGGCTGGAGCTGATCCCCGAGGCGATCCGCGACGCGATCGCCAACGCACGCGGCAACGAGGTCGCCAACGCGCACTTCTTCGCCGGCGATGTGCGCCTCGCGCTGCGCGAGCTCGTGCCGCGAGCCGGGCGTCCCGACGTCGCGATCGTCGACCCGCCGCGCGCCGGCCTGTCGCAGAAGGTCGTGCGCAGGATCATCGAGGCCGGAGCCCAGCGGATCGTCTACGTCTCCTGCAATCCGACCACGCTGGCGCCCAACGCCGCGCAGCTGGTGCAGGCCGGTTACGAGCTGGTCCGCGTCCGGCCGGTCGACATGTTCCCACAGACGCCGCACATCGAGTGCGTGGCGGAGCTGAGACGCGCCTGACGACCGCCCCGACGTAGGATGCGCTGTCGATGCGTGCCGTCACCATCCACGACAAACAGCTGAGCGTCCAGGAGCATCCCGACCCCGTCCCGGGCGCCGGCGAGGTGCTGGTCGCGGTCAAGGCCGCGGGCCTCAACGGCGCCGACATGCACCAGCTCCGGGGCGGCTACCCGGCGCCGCCGGGATCGCCGCCTGACATCCCCGGACTGGAGCTGGCCGGCCAGGTGGCCGCCTGTGGCCCCGGCGCCACCCGCTTCGGGGAGGGAGACCGCGTGATGGGGATCGTCGGTGGCGGCGGCCAGGCTGAGCTTGCCGTGGTCCACGAGCGCATCCTGATGTCGGTCCCCGAGCGGCTCTCCTGGATCGAGGGCGGGGGCACGCCCGAGGTCTTCACCACCGCCTACGATGCGCTCTTCACCCAGGCCGGGCTGCGCGCCGGCGAGCGGCTGCTCGTTCATGGCGGGGCCGGGGGCGTCGGGCTCGCCGCCATCCAGCTCGGACGCTCCGCGGGAGCGCGCGTCACCGCGACCGTGCGCAACCCCGACCTGCGCGATCAGGTGGCCGCCTTTGGCTCCCTGGTGATCGAGCCCGAGGGGTTCGCCGAGCACGGCCCCTTCGACGTGATCCTCGAGCTGGTGGGCGCGCCCAACCTGGCCGACAACCTCAAGGCGCTCGAGATCGGCGGCCGCCTCGCGGTGATCGGCACCGGCGCCGGCGCGCGCGCCGAGATCAACCTCGGGCTGCTGATGATGAAGCGCTCCCGGATCTACGGCTCGACCCTGCGCGCCCGTCCGCTCGAGGAGAAGGCGCTCACCGCCCGCGCCTTGGAGCGCTCGGTCCTGCCCCTGCTGGCCAGTGGCGCGATCAAGGTACCGGTGGCCAGGACCTATCCGCTGGGCGACGCAGTCGCCGCCTACGAGCACTTCCAGGCGGGCGGCAAGCTCGGCAAGATCGTGCTCGAGATCGGCTGACCCGGGGGCCGGTTGAGCGACGGTCGTGCCGGTCAGGCCAACTCGAGCGCGAACGTCAGCTCGATCGCGGCGCCCACTTCGTGCTCTCCCGGCTCGATCGGCATCGACTCGGCCGCCGCCGCCAGCGGCTGCAGTCCGCCCCGTCTGACCCAGTGGTGGCCCGCGTCGGCGGGCTCGGAGAGACTGAGCAGTCGACCGAGCTTTGCCCCGGCACCGTCTGCGAAGGCCTCGGCCTTGCGTCGACCGTCGGCGGATGCCTGCCGAGCGGCTTGGAGCCGGACGGGGTTTTGGGCGGCGATCTGCCAGCGGGGACCGTTGATGCGCGCGTGTAGCTCGGTGGTGGCGTCTGTGATCAGCCGGCCGAGCAGATCTGGGTCAGTGAGGCGCGCAGCGATGCTGGCGGCGGCTCGGTGGCCAAGCGATCGGAGTCCGCTCGAGGTGTGATCGAACTCCTCGTAGACCGTGACACCGGTCGTGGAGCGGTCAGGCTTGGCGATCCCGAGTTCGTCCAACATCGTGACGAGCGCGTCGCTACGACGCGAGACGTCGGCGAGGGCCGGGCCCGGGTCGTCCTCGAGAGCGCTCAAGGTGATCCACAGCAGCGCCTCGTCGGGTTCGGCACGAACGACGGCCTCGCCTCGAACCGTCACGGTGGGTGTGGTCGCGCCCAGGCCGGGATCGGCTGCGTGTCGTGGCACGGGCACATGCTGGCAGACGATCGGCAGCCGGTTCGTGTCCGCCGTTCTACCGGCTCGGTGCCACCGCCAGCGCGCTCCCGCCGCCCAGCCGGACCGGCTCGGCGACGGCCTGCGCCCGGCCGCGCCGCAGCATCTGCAGCGCCGTCGCATCCCCGGGATAGTTGTCAAGCGGCCGGATCGGTCCGGTGGCCAGCGAGAACTGCTCGCCGTACTGGCTCGTGAGTTGTTGGGCGAGCGCGCTGTTGTAGAAGGCGGGCTCGGCCAGGGAGGTGGGCGAGTTCCTCTGGCTCACCCGGGGCGCGGCCAGCGCCTCGGGCAGGCTCATGCCGAAGTCGACGTGGTTGATGAGGATCTGGACGACGGTGGTGATGATGGTCGAACCCCCGGCAGCGCCGATCGCGAACCGGGGCTTGCCGTCGCGCACCGCGATGATCGGACCCATGCTGGACCGCGGCTCCTTGCCGGGCGCGGGCAGGTTTGGGTCATAGGCGCCGGGAGAGGAGGGGGCGAAATCGAAGTCGGTCAGCTCGTCGTTGAGCAGGAACCCGAAGCCGGGTACCACCTGGCCGCTGCCGCCGAAGAAGTTGATCGTGTTGGTGTAGGCGACGATGTCGCCCCACTTGTCCTCGGTGACGATGTTGTTGGTGTGATGGGCCTCGGGTGACGCCGCCGCTGCGGTCGAGGTGGCCGTGCCGCTGCAGCCTGGGAAGGGCGCGAAGGGCGAGCCGGGCGCCACGGGCGAGGTGAGCGCGGTGTTTGCGATCAGGCAGCGGCGCGTGGCCGCGAAGGCGGGGGAGAGCAGGCCGGCCAGGGGCACGTGAACGTAGTCGGGGTCGCCGACATAGGCATTGCGGTCGGCGTAGGCGAGCCGCGAGGCCTCGAGGTAGTGAAACAGCGCCGTGACCCGCTGCTCGGAGCCGAGTGGGTAGCCGTTGAGGATGTTGAGGATCTCGCCCTCGGTCGAGCCGCCGCTGGAGGGCGGTGCCATCCCGTAGATCTTCAGCCCCCGGTAGGTCACCTGGGTCGGCGGCAGGCTCCGGGTGCGGTAGGACCGCAGATCGTTCATCGTCAGGATCCCCGGCGTGGTGACGATCGTCTGTCCCGGCGTGAGCACGGGGTGATCGGCGGCCTGGACGATCGCCCGCCCGATCGGCCCGTCGTAGAGGGCCGCCGGACCGCGGCGAGCGATCAGCTCGTACGTGTGGGCGAGGTCCGGGTTGCGCAGCCAGGTCCCGACGGGCAGGGGATCGCCCGAGGGCGTCAGGAGCAGGGACCGGCTCGCCGGGTAGGCCTGTAGGGTCGACAGACCGGACTGCTCGAGCTGGTTGAAGTCGAAGTTGACCCGAAAGCCGCGCCGGGCCACGCGGATCGCCGGCTGGAGGTCGGCGCCCATTGAGAGCCGGCCGAAGTCGCGCACGGCCGTCGCCCACGTGGCCACCATGCCCGGCACGCCGGTCGACAGCGGCTGATCGGAGGCCGCCGTGTAGTCCAGGGGCTTGCCCGTCGTCGGATCCACGAACAGCGTCGACGTACAGGCCGCTGGGCACGTCTCGCGGCCGTCGATCGTCGTGACGGTGTGGGTGCGGGCGTTGTAGATGACCATGAAGCCACCACCGCCCGGGCCGGCGACGAACGGAACCGTGACCCCGAGGGCGCTGGCCGTCGCCACAGCGGCGTCAACGGCGTTGCCACCACGCCGGAGCACGTCGATGCCGGCCCGGCTGGCGTGGACGTCCATCGAGGCCACGACACCCCGGCTCCCAACGGCGACCGGCTGGTCCGGATAGCGGGCATCGCGCCGCACGCTGGACGCACCGGCCGGCACGGCGGCCCACGCAGCTGCGCACAGGACCAAGACGAGAGTTGCGATTCCTCGACGGCGCATTACGACCCACCTTCCAGTAACCCTGAGGACAGACCTCTACGTTCCCCCGGGAGGCGAGTCGGAAACCTCGCCGAGCACGCCCGCTCGAGGAGGACGCACACTCATCGGGGCAAATCGGGACCCGGGCTGACAGCGGTCATCCCGTGCTCAGCGGCCGCGGCCAGCAGCCGATGGTCATAGGCAAGCAGCTCGTCGGCCTCGATGCGCAGCGCGCTGGCAAGGTGAATCGCATCGAGCGTCCGCACCGTGTCCGCGGTGAGGTTGCGGGCGGAGCGCAGTAGGTGAGCGCTGACAGCGACCAGCATGCAGGAGGCGAGCAGCCTCTCTACCTCCTCGCGCACCTCCTGGTCTGGGTTCGCGAGCGCCGTCGCGCGTGAAACCTCTACCACCGCGATCCGGCTTGTGGCCAACAAGTACGCGCCGTTGAGATGTTGCTGGAGGGCCGCGCTCTCGGGTTCCTCGATCACTAGCTTGACCAGCGCCGATGAATCGGCATAGATCAGGCGTCGCTCAGCGCTCAGCGCGGTCGTCCTCAAGCGCTTGGCTGGCGGTCAGTCCACCGGTGGGCGCAAACCTCCGAAGCGGTCGGGCAAGCGGCTCCCCGGGAGTGATATCGCTGGCCTCGAGCAACCTGTCGATGCGGTCGGTCCGCACGGGTGCGAGTACCGCGACGGGCCGCTGATGGTGCGTGATTTCGATCGTCTCGCCGTCGCGTACGCGGCGAATCGTCGCGGTCAGCCGGTCGCGCAGCTCCCGTATTCCGATCTGCTCGGGCATTTGTGACCACATGCTACCACAAACCACCCGCGACCCGCTCAGCGAACCCGGTTGCCGATCACCTTTGCGAACGCGTCCGCGATCACCCGGTGGCTCTTGTTGGCATGGATGTTGGGACCGCTCGGCGGCGTCTGTCAGTACGGCGGCAGGTCCGCCCACCACTGGCCGAGCACGCGGAACGAGGCCCAGAACTCGCGCTTGGCGGCGTCCTCGTCGAGCGCGTCGTCGATGTTGGGGACGAACAGCGCGTCGATCATCGGGGTGAAGCGCTGCAGCTCACCCGGTGCCGCCGCCAGCTCGCGCGCCAGCGGGATCTCGAGCTCGTTGATCACCGCCAGGGCCTCGGCGCCCATCACGACGACGATCTTGGGCGACACGATGGCCAGCTCCTCGGCCAACCGCGCCACGCAGGCCGGATCGGCCATCGCCGGGTCGGCCACCGGGCACTTGACACACAAGGTCCCGTACACGGCCAGCGGGTCGATCGACAGCCGCTTGAGTGACTTCATGAGCGCGTTGCCGGTGCGCCCGTAGAAGGCGACCCCTTCCTCGACCTCGGCCGGCCGCGCCGAGTACTTGACCATGAAGATGTCGGCCTGGGGGTGGCCGGATCCGAGCACCGGCATGAGCTGGCCGCGGGGGCAGTGCCGGCACTCGGCGAGCCGCCTGGCGAATGCGTTCAGCTCCCGGATCGCCCGTTCGAGGTATTTCTCCTTGATCTCGTCGTCGGTGGCGGGCACTGCACTCCGATTGGACGGCTCGGGTGCTTGTCCTTGCGACTGCATCAGGACTTGCGCCCGGTGGCGCGCCGGACGCGCCGCTCCCGTGACGCCTTGCGGGCTCCGCCGGGCATGGCCCGGGTCTGAAGGAACTTGAGCGCCTGGACGTAGAGCAGGCTCGCCGGGTTGCGGATGATGTCGGCGTCGCGCAACGACTGCAGGAACTCCTGCGGTCCCGCGAATTCGCGCATCCGGATGCGCACCGAACCGAGTCCCTGGGGCACGTGGGCGTCGGACCCGGCGCCGGCCGGGATCCGGTACTTGGCCGCGAAGCGGACGGCCTCCTCGTTGAACTCGGTGATGGCGATCCTGGGGTTGAAGACCTCGATCGCGTCGACGTCGTCGATGACGCCGAGCAGATGCTCGTAGTCGGGCACCGAGTGCATCCGGTCAAAGGGGTGGGGCACGTAGACCAGGCCGCCCTGGCGCTTGATCTCGGCGATCGTCTGCGCGAGCGTCAGCCCGCGCGGAATCTTCTCCTCGATGAACAGGCCGATCACCTCCCCCTGCTCGGCGGTCTTGATCTCCTCGCCGACGATCACGGTCACGCCGTCGGCCTTGGCCCGGGCCTCGAGCGCCCCCGAGATCTCGTTGTGGTCGGTGATGGCGATCGCGCCCAGCCCCCGCGCCCGGGCCTCGGCGAGCAGCACCTCGACCGGCGTGGCGCAGTCATAGGAGTGATCGGTGTGCATGTGAAGATCGACGTCGATCAGCGCGCGCGCGGTCAGCCGCTTGCGCAGGGCGCGGTCACCGGCCTCGTCGTGGCGGCGGGCGACGAGCTCCTGGTAGACCTGCTCGAGCTCGTCGGCGACCCGGGGCCAGCCGAACGTCGCGCGCAGTTGCTCGAGTTGGGCCGCGCTGCGTCGCAGCCGCGCCGGCTCTGAGACCAGCTGGGTCAGGTGGGTCGCGAGCGTCTCGGTCTCCCCGGCCTCGAACATGAACCCGCGCTCGCCGTCGGCCAGCACCTCCTCGTAGACCGGCAAACGCGACGCGACGGGCACCGCACCCGCGCCCAGCGCGCGCACGAGCGTTCCCGGATTCGCCCGGACGCCCTCGGAGGCGAACACCGCGATGTCGGCCCGGGCCAGGACCTCCTCCAGGCTGGAGTCGGTGGGGTCCGCGAACGACACGCGATCGCGCAGCAGCTTGCCGAGGGTGGCCGGCGGGGCGGTAGGTCGTCGCGACCACACGGTGGCGTGCCACTCGAGCTGTTGGGGGAGCAGGCGCAGCGCGCGCAGGAACGTCCGCACCGCGGCGCGCTCCTCGGTGGCGATCATCACCAGCTCGGGCCGGTCGCCGGGCTCGCCTGGCGCCCGCGCGTCGGTTCCCGGCGTGATCACCCGATACTCGCCGGGGAAGTAGCCCTGCAGCAGGTTGCGGGTCGCGGTGTAGCTGACCACGCGGGCGTCGAGACGCGCGAACAGCAGGCGGGTCAGCGGCCGCGTCAGCTGGGTCGAGAGGATGCGCTCGGTGGGGGCGTGGAAGCTGCCGACGTTCAGGGCCCGGGAATGGCGCAGGGCAACGCTCGAGGCGCTCGGCGCGAACGGCTCGTGGACGTCGACCACGTCCAGGGTCAGCGCGCTCAGCGCCTCCTCGATGGTCCGCGCGACGTCGATGGGCAGCGATCCCGCGCGCCGGCGCGTGGGCGAGAACGGCAGCACCTCCCCGACGCCGAGCACCCGCGGGTTCGGATCGGCACCGGCCAGCAGCTCGTCGGGATGAGAGCGGATCGCCCGGCGGCTGTCGCGCACCAGTGAATCGTCTTGGGACGGGGCGATGATCAGCACCCGGTGACCGCGGCGCGCGAGCTCGTCTGAGACGCGCCCGACGTACTCGTTGACGTCGCCGTCGACCTCCCAGGCGAACGGCGTCACCTGCGCGATCGCCAGTCGGTCGCCGCTCACAGCGCGAAGTCTAAGCGGCGGTTCTCGCTCGCAGGGCTAGCGCCCACTCGAGTAGCAAAAGTGCTCCTGGGGAGCACAAACGCTACTCGAGTCGAGCTACTTGGTCGCGGCGCGGGCCTTAGCGCGCTTGCGCGCGTACTTCTGGATGAAGGCTTCGGTGAGCTCGCGGGCCTCGGCGTCGGGGCGCTGGTGCATCGGTGACTTCATCAGGTACGAGCTCGGGCCGTCGAGCTGGCCGGTCAGGCCGTTGTTGAGGGCCAGCTTGCAGCAGCGCACGGCATCGATGACGATCCCCGCGGAGTTGGGTGAGTCCCAGACCTCGAGCTTGAGCTCGGCGGTCAGGGGCACGTCGCCGAAGGCCTGGCCCTCGAGCCGGATGTGGGCCCACTTGCGGTCGGTCAGCCAGGGGACGTAATCGGACGGACCGACGTGCACGTCCTCGGGCGGCAGATCGTGGCCCATGATCGAGGTCACGGCGTTGGTCTTGGAGATCTTCTTGGACTCCAGCCGCTCGCGCTCGAGCATGTTGTAGAAGTCCATGTTGCCGCCCACGTTGAGCTGCGAGGTCCGCATCAACTTCACGCCGCGGTCGTGGAACAGCCGCGCGAGCGCGCGGTGCACGATCGTGGCCCCGACCTGGGACTTGATGTCGTCGCCGATGACGGGCAGGCTCGCCTTCTTGAAGCGCTGGTTCCAGTAGTTCTCACGGGCGATGAACACCGGGATGCAGTTCACAAAGGCACAGCCGGCCTCGAGGATCTGCTCCACATACCACTTGGTGGCCTGCTCGGAGCCGACCGGGAGGTAGGAGACGACCACGTCGGTGTGGGTGTCCTTCAGCACGTCAACGATGTCGGCGGTGGGTCCCGGAGCCTTGGTGATCTTCTCCTTGAGGTACTTGCCAAGCCCGTCGTGGGTCATCCCGCGCATGACCTCGACCCCGAGCTTGGGGATGTCCTGGCCAAGCTTCAGGGTGTTGTTCTGACCGGCGAAGATCGCCTGCGACAGGTCTTTACCGACCTTCTCGGCGTCGATGTCGAAGGCGGCGCTGAACTCGATGTCACGCACGTGGTAGCCGCCGAGGTCGACGTGCATCAATCCCGGCACCTGTTCGGCAGGATCGGCGTCCCGGTAGTACTGGACCCCCTGCACGAACGAGCTCGCGCAGTTGCCGACGCCGATGATCGCCACCCTGACCTTGTCGGGCTGGTAGCGCGCGGTGCCGTTGGTGGACCCGTTATCACTCATTTAGGAGTTCCCTTCTCTAAGTAGGCCGCCGCGCGATGAAAGCGGCGCGGGCGTCAGGCTAGATAGTCCGACGGGCGCGGTTTGTTACACCGCGCAGGGTGCGTTGAGCGCCTTGCGCACGTACAAAATGCGCTGGACCATGGTCACCGCGGTCAAGGCGGCGAGCACGTAGACCGCGGGCGCCAGCAGCTCGAAGTGACCGATCGAGGCGCCCTTGGCGAACACCAGGCCGGCGGACAGGATCACGACCCGGACCGGGCGGGTGGCGAGGCCGACCTTGCAGGCAACGCCGAGCGCTTCGGCGCGCGCGCGTGTATAGGAAACCATGAGCGAGCCGAGCACGGCCACCACCACCGCCGCCACCGCGATCTGGTCGTGGCGGGAGGCGAAGTAGGCCGCCACCGCCGTGAGCACGATCCCCTCCTCGATCCGGTCCAGCGTCGAGTCCAGAAAGGCCCCGAACGGGGTTCCCTTGCCCGACATGCGCGAGTAGCGACCGTCGAGCGTGTCCATGATCGAGCCGATGATGAAGGCGACCCCGGCCAGGAAGAACATCCGGGAGACAATCAGCCCGGCAGCGGCCATATTGAGAACAAACCCGGTCAGCGAGATCGCGTTGGGCGTCAGTCGCGACTCGATCAGCCGCTCGCGCATCAGCTCCTGTGTCGTCGGTCCCGAGCCTCGGTTGCGCCGCCCCCGCGGCTTTGGCGCTCGGGGGCGGACCGGTGTCGTCGGCTCGGCCATCGCGGTTAGTGGGGCTCCCGGAAACGTCCCACTAGACCGGAACCTCGCCAAATGCCCAGGCGTCAGGTCTGGCCCGGGCGAGGAGCTGCTTGGCCAGCAGCGCCGAGGCACCGGCAGTCAGCGCGCCGAGCACCACGTCGGTCAGATAGTGGTTGCCGGTGGCCACGACCACGAACGTGATCAGCAGCGGATACAGACACCACAGCGCCCGCGCCCACCAGCGTTTGACCAGCCGGGCCATGGGCAACGCGATCATCACGGCGAAGCACACGTGCATCGACGGAACCGCCGCGTAGAAGTTGAGCAGCGCCTTGCCCGGGCCGTCCTCTACGTGGGGTACGCCCATGAACTGGGAGATCGAGTCGGTAAAGCCCCATTCGGGCATCAGCCGCGGCGGCGCGGTCGGGTACAGGGCGTAGCCGACGAGCGCGATCACCATGCTGATCATGAACGTGTTGCGCACGAAGTAGAACGAGTCGTTGCGGCGCAGATAGATGAACACCAAGGCGCCGATCGTCACGAAGTAATGGGCGTTGAGGTAGGTCCAGTCGGCAATGTCCATCACCCAGTGCACGCTCGTGGCCCAGGCCTGCACGCTGGGCTCGATGAACACGTGCAGGGCCCGCTCGAGGTTGATGATCTTGGTGGCGTCTCCGAACGGCTTGTAGGTCTCGCCGCCGACGCCGCTGACCAGTCCGCGCACGACCTGATAGAGAAGGTAGGCGCCCACGAACAGCAGCAGCTGACGCATCACGTCAGTCCACCCGCGCGGCAACACGCGCGTCTCTATGAACTTCAATCGACGACGCATGGGACTTCCATCGTACCGCGGCGGCCACTCGTCCCCTGGTCAGCGGGGCAACCGCTGACGCTCAGCTGCAGCGTGGCGAGCGGGCTCCGATCCGGTCCAGAGCGAACTTGGTCACGAGCCGGACGGCGCCCGGCGCCCGTAGCGTCACGCGCGTGTACTGACCAGCGGGGGCCACGCAGCCCGAGGCCCCCGAGAGGGTCCAGTAGGGCGTGAAGCGGACGTGGACCAGGACGCTGCCCGCGGCGTGGGCGTCGAGCGTCAGCCAATCGGGTCCCATGGCCGCCAGCGTGGCCGGTCCTTGGACGATCGGCGTGGCGTCGGCGACCTGGTAGACGCGCCAGTGGCGCGAGCGCATGACCTCGTGCAGGTACGGGAGCCCGCGCGTGATCAAGGCCATCTCCGATTTGGCCGAGTAATCGAGCTCGGCGTCGGGCGCGGCCACGAACCGGACCGCGTTCTCGTGCAGCCAGCGCCGGTAGCTGGAGGCGGACAGGTGGCCGCCGTAGAAGATCGGATTGTCCTTGATGTCCAGCTGGCGCTCCCAGCCCCGGGCGAGCGGGAAGTGGGTGGCGACGACGTAGGCCTCCCAGTGAAAGCGAGTGAACGGGATCTCGGTCCGGAACGGAGCCCCGCGCTGGCGGCCCAGGAACTGGATCAGGGGCTGGTAGTAGCGAGTCGAGGTCGACTGGTCCTTGGCGGCGCTGGTCAGGTCGCGGACCGGCGCCGCCCACCCCAGGTACAGCAACGGCAGGGCGGCGATCAGCAGCAGCATCTTGCGGCGCGGCCACCACAGCAGCGTGGCCAGTGGCAGGGCCAGAAACGTGCCCAGCCGCGCGATGTTGCTGCCGATCGGCGAGGGGACCAGAAAGACGGCGATCGTGGCCAGCACGTAGACCGCGATCCCGGCGCGGAGCGTGACCGAGCGCTTGGGCACAAGCACGAGGGCGAGCACCGCGACCACCAGGACCGGAAACATGGTGGGAAAGCCAAACGGCTCGCTGCCGCCCTCGGGAAAGGCGATCGCGATCAATCCGACGGGAGCCAGGGCGGCGATGACCACAGCGGCGCCGGGCACCGCGCAGCGCAGGTGATGACCTGTCAGAAAGCCGCCGATCGCGTAGCCACATGCGGCCAGGGCGGCGAACAGCGCCGCCACCGGGCTGCACAGGGCCGATAGCAGCGCCAACGCGCAGGCCAGCTTGTTGCGGCGGTGGTCGAGGGCCACCACCGCGCCCAGCGCCGGCAGCGCACCAAAGGCGAAGGCCAGCCGGCCGGTGTACAGATCGGTGGCGGTGGCGGCTCCGAACACCACCGCGCCCATCCAGGCGTCGCGCCCGAAATGACGCCGAGCCAGGAGCTCGAACAGCGCGGCGCTGGCCGTGGCGGCGATCGCTCCGGCCAGTTGCGGCGTCAGCAACGCCGACACCGCCGGGAACAGGACGCTGTAGCCGACGATGTCGTGCCCCGAGTACCACCAGTTGTTCCAGATG
The DNA here is from genome assembly GCA_963757015.1 of uncultured Solirubrobacterales bacterium. Taxonomy (GTDB): domain Bacteria; phylum Actinomycetota; class Thermoleophilia; order Solirubrobacterales; family Solirubrobacteraceae; genus Palsa-465. The sequence goes on along the minus strand of CAVWQA010000013.1, from coordinate 56,010 downwards.
CCAAAGCCCTCCACCCGGAAGAGCTGGGCGCGGAACAGGTGCGCGGCCAGATCCAGGCTCGGCGGCGAGATGATCACGTAGGCGGCGGCGAAGGCGGCGGCGACCAGCGTCGGTGCCAGGCGCTGGAGCAGCTCCACGGAGAGCTCGCGCTTGGCGTGGGGGTGGGTGAGGGTGGCGGTCGACATCAGTCCTGGTTGACAAAGGCTGTCACGCGCTGCACCACCTCAGGCCGATCCAGCCATGGCCAGTGGCCGGCCTGCGCGACGTGCTCGAGCTGCGCGCGCGGCAGTCGCTGCGCATAAGCGTCTGCCCACGACGAAGATAGCCACGGGTCGCGCTCACCCCACACCACCAGCGCCGGGACCTGCAGATCGGTCAGCTGGGCGCCGGCTGCGGCCAGCCCGCCCGGATCGATCGAGCGATGCAGGCGCAGGATGGCGCGCTGGGTGCCCTGGTCGAACTGTTCCCAGACGGCCGTGATCCGCTCGTCGGACCAGGCCTGGGGGGTGACCGTGCCGGCGCGCAGCAGGCGGGCCAGCAGCCACTGGTTAACCGAGCCCATCAGCAGCTCGCCGACACCGGCCAGCCGCCAGCGGCGAACCAGGCGCGGCCACTGAAAGCCATCCAGCAGGGGCACCGCATCGATGATCACGAGACGCTCGATGCGGTCGCAGTGGCGCTGGGAAAAGGCCAGCGCGATGGCCGCCCCCCACCCGTGACCAACGAGAACCATGCTGCCGACCTCGAGCCTCTCCAGAAACGACTCCAGGAAATCGACATAGGCGGGCAGCGTGTAGGTCAGATGGCCGGCCTTGCTCGACCGACCGAACCCGAGCAGGTCGGGCGCCAGCCCGCCGCTGCGCGCCAGGAACTCGACCCAGTCGTCAGAGCTCGTGGGGACGCTGTGGAGATACACCACGGTGGCCCCGGTCGCCGGGGCGTGACGGTAGAACACGGGCGCTCCGCCAAGCTCGATCGTGTGCTCGTCGACGCCCACGCCGAGCCGAGGATAACGTCCCCCTGGTTGAGCCCCGGTCCGATCCGCACCCTGTGTCTTGGCGATGCGCTGGTGGATCTGGTCGGTGAGCGCGCCGGGCATGACCTGACGGAGATCGACCGTTTCTCGCCGCACTTCGGCGGGGTGGCCGCCAACGTGGCGCTGGTCGCCGCCCAGGCCGGAGCGGCGGTCGCGCTCGCCGGCGGGGCCGGCGATGACGCCTGGGGACGGTGGCTGCGCCAGCGGCTGCTCGCGGCGGGAGTCGATGTGTCGCTGTTTGAGCTGATCCCGGGGTTCCAGACGCCGCTGGCTTTCGTGACCGTCAGCGTCGAGGGGGAGCCCAGCTACCAGCTCCACGGCGACGCCGAGGGGAGGTTGGCGACGGTGCTGTCGGGCCGCGTGGAGCAGGCGGTCCGCGGCTCGGCAGCGCTGTTCATCTCCACCAACACGCTGGTCGGCGCCGACGCGCGCGATCTGAGCATGCGCGCCCGGGAGCTCGCGCTCGAGCTGGGGCGCCCGCTGATCTTCGAGGCCAACCTGCGTCTGCACCGGTGGAGCTCTCAGGCCGAGGCAGCGCGGCGAGCGAATGCCTGCGTCCCCGGCGCGCTCCTGGTGCGCGCCAACCTGGCCGAAGCGGCGGCCATGACCGGTGAGCGCGATCCCGGGCAGGCGGCCGCGGCGCTGGCGGCCGCGGGCGCCGAGCTCGTCGTGGTGACAGTGGGCGCGGGCGGTGCGATCCTGCGCGGGGTGCGGACCGCGGACGTTCCCGGAGTCGACTGCTCGGTCGTCAACACGGCCGGGGCGGGCGACGTGCTGACCGGCAGGCTGCTGGCCGCGCTGGCCCGGGACCGGTTCTCGCCGTCGGCGGTGCCGGCGGCGCTGCCCGCGGCGGTCGCGGCGGCCGCGCGGGCCTGTGAGCGGTGGGGCGCGGTTGACTGACTGGCGCAAGCCATCCCCGCGCCGGGTGCGAGCCATCCGCGACCGGCTGCGTCTGGTCTACGGCACCCCGGCGGCCAAACCTCACGGGCACCCGATCGCCGAGCTGGTGTTGACCGTGCTGTCGCAGTCGACCAACGATCGCAATCGGGATGTCGCCTACCTGGCGCTGCGCGATCGCTTCTACGAGTGGACTGAAGTGCGCGATGCGCCCGTGGACGAGATCGAGGAGGCGATCCGGCCGGGCGGGATCTCCAAGATCAAGTCGGCGCGGATCAAGGCCATCCTGCGCGCGATCACCGACACGAGCCCGGAGCACGAGCTTTTTCTCGACTGGCTGCCCGGCCAATCAGTCAGCCGGGCGCAGGACTACCTCGTCCAGCTGCCGGGGGTGGGGCGAAAGACCGCGGCCTGCGTGCTGCTGTTCGCCCTGGGGATGCGCGACGTGCCCGTGGACACCCACGTTTCCCGGGTGGGAACGCGGCTGGGGCTGTTTCGCGCCGGCGCCCCGTTGCAGGAGATGCACGACACCATGCTGGCCATCACCCCTCCCGGTCAGGAGCTCGAGCTGCATCTCAACCTCCTGCGCCACGGACGGCGGACGTGTCATGCGCGGCGGCCTGAGTGCGCGGCGTGTGCGCTGGCGCGGATGTGTCCCAGCGCGGGGACGTTTTAGTTGTTAGGCACGCTCGCGCCGAGCGGGATGCTGTGTTAACTTCAAAGCGGGCGAAGAGGGACTGGACATTGATTTTCGTGCGCGTTCTAGCTCGGCCACTGGGCCACCTGGCTTTCGTGTTGGCATTGCTGGCGCTGACCGGCGCCGCCAAGCTGTTGGGCGAGAAGAACCAGCTCGGGGTCATCTGCGGACGGCTTGCCCAGGCCATCTGGCGCTATCCCGACGTGACCCGGCCCGGGATCCGTCTCGCCTGGCTCGTGTGGGCGGTGCTGCTCGCGGTGGCGGTCAGCCCGCTCGATCCGCTGGCTACCCGCTGGGACGCAATCGCACTTGCCGCGCTTGGTCTTTCCGTGCTCTGGCGGCGGTTTTTCGCTGCCCGGCGAGACTAGCGTTGAGGTTGGCAAGCGCCTGCTCGAGACCGACCTCGGCCGGATCGAGCTCGCGCATCGCCACCGCCAGGCGGTACTCGGCGAAGTAGCTGGGCTCTACGTCGCAAGCCTTGGCGATCAGCTCCATGGCCCGCATCGAAGGCTTGTCGTGCCCGTTGGCGAGCATGTTGATGTGCGCGTGGGTGACCCCCTTGCCGTCGAGGTCGCGGGTCGCCGCCGACAGGCTGCGGTAGCTCATCGCGCGCGCGTCCATGAGTTGGCGCAACGCCTCTCCAAATCGCTTGTTGCTGGTTGCGCTCATCTAGGTCCTCGCCTCCGGGATACGGCGCCGGCCAGTGCTCGCGCTGGTGGCGCTGTGTTAGGTGCTCGCGAATCGTCTCATGTCGGCCACCCCGGTATGCCGCTTAAGCTGATAGTTAGGTTCTCTACCTATCGTAGACTACGAACGATCCCCGAGGGGGCACCGCTCCCAGCCCGTGTTCGTGGTCCGCGTGCGGGACTCGCGAACACACGTAGCGGTGGGGCCACGGCGCGGGCCGTCCGAGGTGGCGGTCCGCGCCGGTTGATCTGGCGCTGTCAGCCGCGCCTCCAGCGCCAGACGTCACGGACGCGGCCCCATTCACGCCCGGACAGCACTTCCCCTAGTCGCCCAAATCTGCTACGCTGTCACTAAGATTTTTCGACTCAAAGAGGAGTAGACAACATATGGGAAAGACGATCGGAATCGACCTCGGGACGACCAACTCCTGCATGGCCGTGCTCGAGGGCGGCGAGCCGACGGTGATCGAGAACGCCGAAGGTGGGCGGACCACCCCGTCGGTGGTCGCGTTTACGAGCGGCGGTGAGCGGCTTGTCGGCACCGTGGCCAAGCGCCAAGCGGTGACCAACCCGCAGAACACGGTCTTCTCGATCAAGCGCTTCATGGGCCGCAAGGAGGCCGAGGTCAAGGAGGAGGAGGCAATCGTCCCGTACAAGGTCGAGTCGGGTCCGCGTGGTGACGCGGTCGTCGAGGCCGGCGGCAAGCAGTACCGCCCGCCGGAGATCAGCGCGATGATCCTGCAGAAGCTCAAGACCGACGCCGAGGCCTACCTGGGCGAGACGGTCGACAGCGCGGTGATCACGGTCCCGGCGTACTTCAACGACGACCAGCGCCAGGCGACCAAGGACGCCGGCCAGATCGCGGGACTCGACGTCAAGCGGATCATCAACGAGCCGACCGCGGCCTCGCTGGCCTACGGGCTCGACAAGGAGACCGACCAGACCATTCTGATCTTCGACCTCGGCGGCGGCACCTTCGACGTGTCCGTGCTCGAGATCGGCGACGGCGTGTTCGAGGTCAAGGCGACCGCGGGTGACAACCATCTCGGCGGCGACAACTTCGACAAGGCGCTCGTCGACTGGCTTGTGGCCGAGTTCAAGAAGTCCCAGGGCATCGATTTGAGCGCCGACCCGATGGCGCTGCAGCGCCTCTACGAGGCGGCCGAGAAGGCCAAGATCGAACTCTCGACGACCCAGGAGACGCAGATCAACCTGCCCTTCATCACCGCTGACGCCAGCGGCCCCAAGCACCTCGACACGCGGCTGACGCGGGCCAAGCTCAACGAGCTGACCATCGACCTGCTCGCGCGCACGGTGGCCCCGGTGCGCCAGGCGCTCGACGACGCCAAGGAGAAGGGCGCCTCGACGATCGACCACGTGGTGCTGGTGGGTGGCATGACCCGCATGCCCGCCGTACAGGAGAAGGTCAAGGAGCTGACCGGCAAGGAGCCGCACCGGGGCGTCAACCCCGATGAGGTCGTGGCCGTCGGTGCCGCCATCCAGGCCGGCGTGCTGGCCGGCGACGTCAAGGACGTGCTGCTGCTCGACGTCACCCCGCTGACGCTCGGAATCGAGACCAAGGGCGGCGTGATGACCAAGCTGATCGAGCGCAACACGACGATCCCAACCCGCAAGTCAGAGGTGTTCTCGACCGCCGAGGACAACCAGCCTTCGGTCGAGATCCACGTCCTGCAGGGCGAGCGCGAGATGGCCGTCTACAACAAGTCGCTGGGCAAGTTCCAGCTGACCGGCATTCCGCCGGCCCCGCGGGGCATCCCGCAGATCGAGGTCGCGTTCGACATCGACGCCAACGGCATCCTCAACGTGTCGGCCAAGGATCTCGGCACCGGCAAGGAGCAGAAGATCGAGATCAAGTCGGGCTCCGGGCTCTCCGATGAGGAGATCAAGCGGATGGTGTCCGACGCCGAAGCGCACGCCGAGGACGACAAGCGCCAGCGCGAGCTCGCCGAAGCGCGCAACAACGCCGAGAACGCGGCCTACCAGGCCGAGCGTCAGCTCTCAGAACTGGGCGACACGGTCGACGCCTCCTCCAAGGAGGAGATCCAGTCCGCGATCAAGGAGGTGCGCGAGGTGCTCACCTCCGAGGACGCTGCGGACATCAACGCCAAGACCGACGCGCTGCAGTCGGCCTTCCACAAGGTGTCCGAGGCGATGTATCAGCGGGCCCAGCAGGAGGCGGCGGCTTCATCGACGGACGGTTCTGGTGACGGGACCGGTGCGGATGGCGCCGGCGCGGAAGAGGACGTCGTTGACGCCGAAGTTGTAGACGAGGGTAAGTAATGACTGATCGTCGTCGTATGGCCCCGGAGCGCAAGGTTGGCTCCGGGGACCCGTCCTCGTCGGTCGCTGGCGCGGCTCACCGACCAGCTCCCGCCGAGGACGTGCCCCCGGAGGTGGTTGACGACCAGTCGCCTCCCGCCAGGCCCCCTGAATTTGAAGAGCAGGAGCCCGAAGCCGCTGATGTCGACGAGGTAGACGTTGCCGCGCTTGCGGAGCGCGCCGAGAAGGCGGATCAGTACCTCGATCTGGCGCAGCGCACCCGGGCCGAGTTTGAGAACTACCGCAAGCGGGCCGTGCGCGAGGCGGCGGCGGCGCAGGAGCGGGGGGCGGCCAAGCTGGCGCTCGAGCTGCTGCCGGCCATCGACAACCTCGACCGGGCGCTGGCGCACGCCTCCAACGGAGACGGAGACGACGTCGTTCGTGTCGGGGATCAAGCACGTGCACAGCGATGTGCTGGCGGCGCTCAAGCGCTCCGGGATCGAGCCGTTCTCGCCCGAGGGCGAGGTCTTCGATCCCCAGCAGCACGAAGCCATCGCCCAGCAGCCGTTCGAGGGCGCCACGCCCGGGACGGTGGTCGAGGTCTACCAGCGCGGCTACCGGCTCGGTGACAGCATTCTGCGTCCCGCGCGGGTCGTCGTCGCCGGGTAGAGGGGGTGATTGACAGTGCCTGAGAGACCCGACTACTACAAGGTCCTGGGGGTCGGCAAGAACGCCTCCGAGGAAGAGATCAAGAAGGCCTACCGCAAGCTCGCGCGCAAGTACCATCCCGACCGCAATCCGGGCGACAAGAAGGCCGAGGAGCGCTTCAAGGAGATCTCCCAGGCCCACGACGTCCTCTCCGATGCCGACAAGCGCAAGGCCTATGACCGCGGCACCGGACCGTTCGGAGGATTCGCCGGCGGCTTTGATCCGAGCTCGTTCAGCGGCGGCTTCGGCGACATTCTGTCCGACCTGTTCGGTCGGGCCGGGGGGGCCGCCGGCCGGACTCAGGGCGGGATGCGGGGCGGTGCGCAGCCGCGCCAGGCGCGCGGCCGCGACCTCGAGACCGAGGTCTCGCTGAACTTCGACCAGGCGGTCAACGGCACTCAGGTGCCGCTTGCCGTCCCCACCTCCCAGCCATGCCCCACCTGTCACGGCTCGGGGGCGAAGCCCGGAACCGTGCCCAAGGTGTGCCCCGTGTGCGAGGGGCGGGGAGTCGAGTCCCAGAGCCAGGGCATCTTCTCGATCTCACAGCCGTGCTCCAATTGCCACGGGACCGGAACCGTGATCGAGGATCCGTGCCCGACGTGCGGCGGCAGCGGCGCGCAGCGGTCGGTGCGGCGGCTGCGGGTCAACATCCCGGCCGGCGTGCGGGACGGAAGCCGTATCCGTCTGGCCGGCAAGGGCGAGCCCGGGCTCCGGGGCGCCGAACCCGGTGACCTGTTCGTGATCACGCGTGTGTCCGAGTCCCCGGTCTTCAAGCGCAACGGCGACAACCTCGAGGTCGAGGTGCCGCTGACGATCCCGGAGGCGATCCAGGGGGCCGTGATCGAGGTCCCGACGCTGAACGGCTCAAAGCGCCTCCGGGTGCCGCGAGGCACCAAGCACGGCACCATTCAGCGGCTACGCGGCGAAGGGCCCCAGCGGCTCAACGGCAAGGGGCGTGGCGACCTCCACTACCGGTTCGTGATCGACGTGCCCACCTCGCTGTCGCCCGAGCAGTCCGAGGCAGTTGAGAGGCTGTCGCAGGTGATCAACGGCGACCCGCGGGCGCGGCTGTTCGAGACCACGGCTCAAGGCGGGGGAGCCAGCTGATGGCGACGCGACGGGTGCACACGCGGGTCAAGGTCTCCTCTGACCGCGGCGTGTTCATGATCTCAGTCGCCGCCGAGCTCGCCGAGATGCACCCACAGACGCTGCGCATGTATGAGGCGCGCGGCCTGATCGAGCCCCAGCGCTCGCCCAAGGGCACGCGCCTCTACTCCCAGCAGGATGTCGAGCGGCTGCGGCGGATTCAGGAGATGACCGCCGAGCTGGGGATGAACCTGGCCGGGGTCGAGCGCGTGTTCGAGCTCGAGGAGCAGCTCGAGTCGATGGCCCGCAAGGTGGCGGCGCTGGAGAAGCGGGCCACCGAGCTGGGCGCCGAGGTCAAGCGGCTGGAGGCGCTGCGCCGCGAATTGCGGGCGGAGATCGTGCCCTACGTCCGCGGCGGCGAGCTCGTCCGCCACGGCGATCTGAAGCGGATCGAGCTCCACATCGCAGCCGAGGAGAGCACTTCCACGTAGGCCGAGCTCCCGCCGGGGCCGCAGTGACGAGCGCTGGATTGCCCGTGTGCAACGATGCCTGCGGGTGCCGCCACGTCGACAAACCAGGGAGCGTGCAAGTCTCGGGGATCGTCGCTGGCCCGGGGGAAGGCTCGTGCCGTGGGCGGCGCTGGCGGCCTTGAGCGCGTTGGCGGCGTCGGTCCGGCGGCCCTCGCCGCTGGACCGCGAGCGCAGGTTGCGCGTCTGGGCTCGGCGCCGGGCGCCGACAAGCTCGCGCTCGTGCTGCCGCTGAACGCCAACCTGGCCGGGCTCGAGCGCTTCGCTTCCGCGGTGACCACGATCGGATCGCCGCGCTACGGCGCCTATCAGCCGATCGGGACCCTGGCGCGACGGTTTGGCGCCTCGGCGTCGAGGCGCTCGCGGGTGCTGCGCTACCTGCGACGCGAGGGTGCCACCAAGGTCAGGATCGACGTGACCGGCCTGTTCGCGGACGCCACGATGACGGTCTCCGACGCTCAGCGCCTGTTCGGGACCTCGCTGGGGCGCTACCAGGGCGCCCGCGCCGGCCGCTTCATCGCACCCTCAAGCCGAGCGCGGATTCCGCTCGCGCTGCGCGGGGCGGTGACCGGGGTCGTAGGTCTCGACACGCGCCCGGTGGTGATCGCGCCGCGGTCGATCGTGGCCCGCTCGGGCGGCTTTCCCCAGACCCCCAGCGGCACCTCGCCCCAGGGCTTTCCGTCGGGCTACGGTCAGCGGAGCGGAAGCGCGACCGGCTGCGCGGCGGCGATCGCCGACCGTGGCTTTACTCCCAATCAGTACCTGACCGCGTACGACTACGCGCCGCTCCAAGCCGCCGGGATCAGCGGCCAGGACGAGCGGGTGGCGCTGATCGAGATCGACGGCTTTCGCTCCTCGGACCTGCGCACGTTCGCCGACTGCTTTGACCTCGCCGTGCCCGCGATCAACGGTTTTGGCGTCGGCATCAGGCGACTGCTGCCCCCGGGTGGGGAGACGACGCTGGACCTCGAGCTGCTCGACGCCGCCGCACCGGGTCTCAAGGAGGTCGACGTCTACGAGTCGCCGCCGCGAGCGAGCGACGTGCTGCAGTCGCTGACGGCGCCGCTGCGCAAACGAGGTCACGTGCCCGACGTGATCTCGGCCTCGCTGGGCACCTGCGAGCCGGCCCTGAAGCTGACCATCGGGAGCGGCGGCGCGCGCGCGGCCGAGGGGGCACTGGCGCTGGCGGCGGCGAGCGGGATCTCGGTCCTGGCCTCCAGCGGCGACGCGGGCTCGAGCGCCTGCCTTGGCACCGAGGGGCCGCTCGACCAACTGGCGGTCAGCTACCCGGCCTCGTCGCCGTTTGTGACCGGCATCGGAGGGACCAACGTGAACCTCACGGCCGCCAACCAGATCCAGGCCCAGACGGTCTGGAACGACGCTCCGCTCGACGTGTCCGCGGGCGGCGGCGGGCTCAGCACGATGTTCAAGCGCCCGGCCTATCAGAACGGCTTCGTGTCGCACGACCGCCGTGCGGTGCCCGATATCTCGATGCTGGCCGACGTGCTGCCCGGTTACGACATCTACTGCACGGCGCGGGAGTGTCTGGCCGGCAGCACCAGCCCGTGGATCGCGGTCGGAGGCACCAGCGCTGCTGCGCCGCTGTTCGCGGGCGGCCTCGCGGTCATTGATCAGGTCCTGCGAGAGCACGGCAAGCGGAACCTCGGTCTGGCCAACCCGCTGCTCTACGAGGTCGCTCGTCGCTTCGGCTCGACGGGGGCGATCTCCGACGTGACCTCCAATGACAACGACCTGGGGCCATTCCTGCCCAACGGCGACCGCCGGCCGCTGGGCTGCTGCTCGGCCCGGCGCGGCTACGACTTCGCTTCCGGGCTCGGGAGCGTGGACATCGCCAAGCTCGCCTTGCTGGCCACCGCTCTGGCGCCGCCGATCGCCCGGATCGCGGTGTCGCTACCACCCCAGCGATCGGTGCTCCGTCATGGCGTGCTGGCCACGCTCAGCTGCTCACAACGCTGCGTCGCTGTTGCGGTCGCCACCGTCACCGTCGCCGGCGGGAGGCCGTTCGTGGTCCGCTCGAGCCGCGTGGTGCTGCCCGGCACGGGCAGCAAGACCGTCGTGCTGCGCTTTTCGAACCCCGAGCTGGCCCTGCTGCGGCGGGCGCTCAACGCGCACAAGCCGGTGCGAACCAGCGTGGTGGGACAGCTTGTGGATGCAGGCGGCAACGTCGAGGTCACCAGCGGTGCCCAGACGCTGCGCATCACCGGCTGACGGTTGGTCGATGCGGGTGCTGACGCTTGGCGACGCGCGTGCTGACGCTTGATCGAGGCGCGCGCCAATTGCTTGTAACCAGGAGCGATCCGTGCGATAATCTTAGTCACAAAGACTTAGATTTATCCTAAACCCAGAACCCGGATCCATATGCAACCAGACCGCTTTACGATCAAATCCCAGGAAGCGCTCCAGGCTGCCCAGCGCCTGGCCGACGAGCGCGCCAATCCGCAGACGACTCCGGACCACCTGCTCGCGGTGCTCCTCGAGCAGGAGGGCGGGGTGGTGGTGCCGGTGCTGCGCAAGCTCGGTGTCGAGCCGGCGGCGGTGCGCCAATCAGTCAACGCCGCGCTGGAGAAGCTGCCCAAGCTGACCACCGCCGGCGGCCGCGCCGAGCCGGCCGGCGGGTCGGGCGACCTCGTGCAGATCCTGCGGGCCGCCGAGTCCGAGATGCGCGACCTCGGCGACGAGTACGTCTCGACCGAGCACCTGCTGCTGGCGCTGGCCGCAGATCCCGGCTCGGCCGGCGACGCGCTGCGCGCCAACGGCGCCACCCACGACGAGCTGATCAAGGCGCTTCGAGAGGTCCGCGGCTCACACCGCGTCACCGACCAGAACCCGGAAGACAAATTCCAGGCGCTCGAGCGCTACGGCCGCGACCTGACCGAGGCGGCCGCGCAGGGCAAGCTCGACCCGGTGATCGGCCGCGACGACGAGATCCGGCGCGTGATCCAGGTCCTCTCGCGCCGCACCAAGAACAACCCGGTGCTGATCGGAGAGCCCGGCGTGGGCAAGACCGCGATCGCCGAGGGGCTGGCGCAGCGGATCGTCGCCGGTGACGTTCCCGAGGGCTTGAAGGACCGGCGGGTGATCGCGCTTGACCTGGCGGCGATGGTGGCCGGCTCCAAGTACCGGGGCGAATTCGAGGATCGGCTCAAGGCGGTGCTCAAGGAGATCACCGACGCCCAGGGTCAGATCATCGTATTCATCGACGAGCTTCACACGATCGTGGGTGCCGGTGCCGCCGAGGGCGCGATGGACGCCGGCAACATGCTCAAGCCTCTGCTGGCGCGGGGCGAGCTGCGCGCGGTGGGCGCCACGACGCTCGACGAGTACCGCAAGCACATCGAAAAGGACGCCGCGCTGGAGCGCCGCTTCCAGCCCGTTTACGTGGGCGAGCCGAGCGTGGAGGACACGATCGCGATCCTGCGCGGTCTCAAGGAGCGCTACCAGGTGCACCACAAGGTGCGGATCCAGGACTCGGCGCTGGTCGCCGCCGCCACGCTCAGCCATCGCTATATCGCCGACCGCTTCCTGCCCGACAAGGCGATCGACCTTGTCGACGAGGCCGCGTCGCGGATCCGCATGGAGATCGACTCAAAGCCGACCGAGATCGACGAGGTCGACCGTCACATCATGCAGCTCGAGATCGAGCTTCAGTCACTCGGCGACGATGACGACCCGGGGACGGTCGCGCGCCGCGAGCAGCTCGAGCGCGCGCTCGCCGAGGAGCGCGAGACGTCGGCGGGGATGCACGCCGAGTGGCAGCGCGAGAAGGAGACGCTGGGCGCGGTGGCCGACATCCAGGAGCGCCTCGAGCAGGCCAAGATGGAACTCGAGCGAGCCCAGCGCGAGTCGGATCTGGGTCGCGCGGCCGAGCTTCAGTACGGGACGATTCCCGAGCTCTCCAAGCAGCTTGTCGAGGCCGAGTCGGCAGAGCAGAAGTCCGGTGCCGCCGGCGGCGAACCGCGCTTTTTGAAAGACGTCGTCGACGCCGAGGACGTGGCCGAGATCGTCTCGAAGTGGACCGGAGTTCCGGTCTCGCGCCTGATGGAGGGCGAGATCGAAAAGCTCGTCCACATGGAGGAGCGCCTGCACCGCCGCGTGGTGGGGCAGGACGAGGCCGTGAGCGCGGTGGCCAGTGCGCTGCGTCGCTCGCGAGCCGGACTCCAGGACCCCGACCGGCCGATCGGCACATTCCTGTTCCTGGGGCCGACGGGCGTCGGCAAGACCGAGCTGGCGCGGGCCCTGGCCGAGTTCATGTTCGACACCCAGGAGGCGATGGTCCGGATCGACATGTCCGAGTACATGGAGAAGCACTCGGTGTCGCGGCTTGTGGGTGCGCCCCCGGGATATGTCGGTTATGAGGAGGGCGGCCAGCTGACCGAGGCGGTCCGGCGCCGGCCCTACTCGGTGGTCCTGCTCGACGAGATCGAGAAGGCTCATCCCGACGTGTTCAACACGCTGCTGCAGGTGATGGACGACGGCCGGCTGACCGATGGACAGGGGCGCACGGTGTCGTTCAAGAACGTGGTCTTGATCATGACCTCGAACATTCCGGGCGGCCGGGCCGGCGTGGACGCCGCGTTCAAGCCCGAGTTCATCAACCGCCTCGACGACATCGTCGAGTTCGAGCCGCTGACCCGGCGGCAGATCGGCGAGATCGTCGATCTCCAGGTGGCGGCGGTCGTGCGGCGGGTGCGCGAGCGCGGCATCGATGTCGAGCTCACCGACGATGCCCGCACGCTGATCGGCAACCTCGGTTATGACCCCACCTACGGGGCGCGGCCGCTCAAGCGCGTGATCCAGAAGCGGCTCGTGGACGTGCTCGCGCTGGCGATCCTCGAAGGGCGGTTCGTCGCCGGCGACACGGTCGAGGTCGACGCCGCCGACGGTGAGCTGGTGCTCGAGCGGGCGCTGGTCGTCGAAGTCCGGTAGAAGTGGGGCCGACGACGGCCGCAACCCGGAAGGAGACCTCAGTGCCGACCTACATCATGCTGACGACGCTCACGCCAGAGGGCGTGCAGACGATCAAGAACAATCCGGCGCGAATCCGGGAGGTCAACCGCGAGGTCGAGCAGCTCGGGGCAACCGTCAAGGCACAGTGGGCGACGCTCGGCCAGTTCGACTTCGTCAACGTGATCGAGGCACCCGACGAGCAGACCATCGCCCGGGTGTCGCTCGAGCTCGGGTCCCGGGGGACCGGCCGGTATGAGACGCTGCCGGCGATTCCGATCGACGACTTCATCGGCGCGATCTAATCGGTTGAGCTCTCGGGTACTGGTTCTCGGCGGGGGCGCCCGCGAGCACGCCATCGTCCAGACGCTGGAACGCTCGCCGCAGCGTCCCGAGGTGTTGTGCGCGCCGGGGAACGCAGGCATCGCGGCCGAGGTGGAGGTGCCCGACCCGCGGCTGGACGCCGCCGATCGTGACGCCGTGGTCGCGCTGGCGCGGGCCGTGCGAGCCGACCTGGTGGTGGTGGGTCCCGAGGCGCCGCTGGTGGCGGGCGTCACCGACGCCCTCACGGCCGCCGGGATCCGCTGCTTTGGACCGTCTGCCGCCGCAGCGCGGCTCGAGGGATCCAAGTCGTTCTGCAAGGAGCTGATGGCGGCGGCCGGGGTGGCGACGGCCTCGCATGTGGTTGTGACCGACCCTCGGACTGGGATCGAGGCGATCTCCGACTACCCGGTGGTGATCAAGGCCGACGGCCTCGCGGCCGGCAAGGGGGTGATCATCGCTGCCGACGAGCGGCAGGCCCGCCAGGCCTTCGACGACCTGCTCGTCGAGCGGCGCTTCGCGACCGAGCGGGTCGTGGTCGAGGAGTTCCTGGCCGGCGAGGAGCTCTCGCTGCTGGCCCTGTGCGACGGCGAGACCGCGCTCCCGCTCGCTTCGGCGCAGGACTACAAGCGGATCTTCGACGGCGACCGCGGGCCCAACACCGGCGGGATGGGGTCCTACTCGCCGGTCCCGGGCGTTGACGAGGCGCGGGCTGCCGACATCTGCGCGGCGGTGCACCAGCCGGTGCTCGACGAGCTGGCTGCGCGGGGGATGCCGTTTGTAGGCGTCCTCTACGCCGGCCTGATGATGGGCGCCGACGGCGTCAACGTGCTCGAGTTCAACGTCCGCTTTGGCGACCCCGAGGCGCAGGCGATCCTGCCGCGGTTGCACTCGGATCTGCTGGCTCTCCTGGAGGCGGCGTGCGAACCCGGCGGACTGCGGGCCGCGAGCGTCGAGTGGGCACCCGAGGCGGCGGTCACGCTCGTGCTGGCCAGCGCCGGATATCCCGAGTCTTCATCGAGCGGGGACGTGATCTGGGGCCTCGCCGATCTTCCCTCCGACGTGTTCGTGACTCATGCGGCCACTGCCGGCAACGCCGACGGCTCGATCGTGACCGCCGGAGGCAGGGTGCTGAGCGTGACCGCGCTCGGCGCCGACATGGCTGCCAGCCGGGAGTCCGCCTATGCTGCAGCCGACATGATCACCTTCGCCGGTAAGCAGCTGCGCCGCGACATCGCCCTGCGGGCCGTGCCATGACCAGCTTTGCGGGTAGACAGCTGCGCCGCGACATCGCCCTGCCGGCGGTGCGATGACCACTGAGCCACTGCCGCCGACCGGAGGCGAGCCGCTGTCCGAGACGGCTGCGGAGATCGAGGAGCTCGAGGTCGACGCGCCCCGGGTGGGGATCGTGATGGGCTCCAAGAGCGACCTGCCGGCCATGGAGCGCGCCGAGCAGGAGCTCACCGAGCGCGGGATCAGCTCCGAGACCCGGGTCATGTCGGCTCACCGCGAGCCCGATGTGGTGGCCGACTACGCGCGCAACGCAAAGCTGCGCGGGCTGCGCGTGATCATCGCCGGCGCGGGACTGTCGGCGGCGCTGCCCGGAGTCGTGGCCGCCCACACCGAGCTGCCCGTGATCGGGGTCCCCCTGACCAGCCGCACCTCGGTGGCCGGTGGGCTGGATGCCCTGCTGTCGATCACGCAGATGCCGCCGGGCGTGCCGGTGGCGTGCGTGGGGGTCGACAACGCGCGCAACGCGGCCGTGCTCGCGGCGCGGATCCTGGGCGCCTGAGCACGTTCAGGACCGCGCAGCTGCGTCGGGCGCTGCCGAAGGCCGGCACGGCGCTACGCCGGAGCCAAGGGGCCCGGCCCGCGCGGGCGCGTCAAGTCCTGGATGTACTGCGCGATCACAGCGGCGACGCTGCGTTGCCGGCGGGGAGCCTGACGGCGCTCCGCCTCGCGCTGGGCTTCACGTTCTAACCTCATAGTGGTTCCTTCGCTGTGGTCCTTGTACGATGGACACCGTACGATACCAGAGAAGTACGACGACCGTCGTACAATGAGTAGATAGATGTCAACTCACCTCCACGAACCGATCGCCCATCCGGCGCGCGAGGAGCTCGAGCTCAGCGCCGTGCTGCACGCGCTCAGCGATCCGGTGCGCCTGGCCATCGTCGCCGAGCTCGCCTCCAGGCAGTGTGAGTGCACCTGCGGAAGCTTTGAGCTTCCGGTCACCAAGTCCACCTGCACGCATCACTTCAAGGTCCTGCGCGAAGCCGGTCTGATCCAGCAGCGCCACCAGGGAACCACGCGTCTGAACACGCTTCGGCGCGAGGACCTCGAGGCGCGCTTCCCGGGTCTGCTCGAGACGATCCTCAAGGCGGCCGGCGACCCAGCGCTCGCCGTAGCCCAGGCCGGCTAGCCGAGCTCGCAGCGGCCGGTGATCGCGCGCTACACCCGCCCTGAGCTGGCCTCGATCTGGTCTGATCAGGCGCATTTTGAGGCCATGCGCGAGGTGGAGATCGCCGCCTGCGAGGAGATGGATGGTCCCACGGCGAGCGAGCTCGAGTCGATCCGCGGCGCCACGTTCACGGTCGCCGAGATCTCAGAGCGCGAGGAGGTCACAGAGCACGACACCGCGGCCTTTGTCGACGTCCTCTCGGCGTCGGCCGGTCCCGCCGGTCGCTGGATTCACTATGGCCTGACCTCGAGCGATGTGCTCGACACCGGTCTCGCGCTGCAGCTCAAGCGCACCGGCGAGCTCATCCTGCCCGATTCGCGCCGGCTGGTCGAGGCGCTGGCCATCCGGGCGCGCGAGCACGTGTCGACGCTGTGCGTGGGTCGGACGCATGGGATTCACGCCGAGCCGACGACCTTCGGGGTCAAGCTGGCGGGGTTTGCCTTCGAGGCCGCCCGCAACGCGGCGCGCTTGGAGCGAGCCTTCGCCCAGGCCTCGGTGGGCGCGATCAGCGGTGCGGTGGGGACCTACTCGACAACCTCACCCGATTTCGAGGCGCGGGTGCTGGGGCGGCTGGGCCTGGAGGCCGAGCCGGTCTCCACCCAGGTGGTGGCGCGCGACCGCCACGCCGAGCTGCTGCAGGCGATCGCGCTGGCCGGGGCCGGGCTGGAGCGCTTCGCCACCGAGCTTCGCCATCTCGCCCGGACCGAGATAGGTGAGGTGCAGGAGCCGTTCGGCGCCGGTCAGAAGGGATCCAGCGCCATGCCGCACAAGCGCAACCCGATCAAAGCCGAGCAGGTGACGGGCCTGGCGCGCGTGCTGCGCGCCAACGCCCAAGCGGCGCTCGAGAACGTCGCCCTGTGGCATGAGCGAGACATTTCGCACTCGTCGGTGGAGCGGATCATCCTGCCTGACTCGACGAGCCTGCTCGACCACCTCCAGCGGCGCGTGATCGCGCTGGTGCGAGGAATGGTGGTCAACTCCGAGCGCATGCGGGCGAACCTCGATCTGACCCACGGCGCGCTGTTCTCGCAGCGGCTCCTGCTCGCCCTCGTGCAGCGTGGGGAGACCCGCGACGAGGCCTACCGCGTCGTGCAACGGCTCGCCCAGCGGGCGCTCGACGAGCGCATCGCGTTGCGGGAGCTGGTGGCGGCCGATCCCGCAGGCGCCGGACTCGATCTCGACGCGGTATTCGACTACGGGCCGTTCATCGTTCACGCCGAGGAGATCGTCGGTCGCCTCGAGCAGATCGCCTAGCTGGCGCAGAACCTGACGGTGGGCACGCCGCTGCGCGTGATCCGACACCGTCGCCTCGCGGCACCGCGGCGGTTCGTTACCCTGCGCGATGACCCGATGCCGCCGGGGGCATCTCCATCGACAAAGGGGAGCAGATGCAGCGCCT
Source organism: uncultured Solirubrobacterales bacterium (assembly GCA_963757015.1). GTDB lineage: Bacteria > Actinomycetota > Thermoleophilia > Solirubrobacterales > Solirubrobacteraceae > Palsa-465. The sequence continues at coordinate 38,947 of CAVWQA010000013.1, read as the reverse complement.
ATTTCTCCGGCGGCCGTCGGGCGCGATGGTGGTTGCGATCATCGCGCTGGTCGTCGCCGCCTCCGGAAGTGCCGTCGCGGCCACCAAGATCGCCAAGATCACCAACGGGGACAAGCTGATCGCCAAGGGCACCCTGTCGGGCAACCGGCTGCGCCCGCACACGATCACCGGCACCCAGATCCGCGCGCACGCGCTGACGGCCAAGCAGATCAGCCTCAAGAAGCTCGGCAAGGTCCCGAGCGCCGCCATCGCCGATCGCGCGACCAGCGCGACGGTGGCGACCAGCGCCCTCAACGCCAACACCGCGAGCAACGCCGCCGAGCTCAACGGACAGCCGGGAAGCAACTTCCTGACGACGGCCAGCCGGATCGGGACCAACGGGATCGTCCGCACCGGCGCGGGCGTCACCACGACGCTGTTCACGGTCGGGCCCTTCACGGTTCTGATGGACTGCGCGAGCACCGCCGGGGCAACGAGGCTGACCCTGTCCGCGAGCTCGAGCGAAGCCGGCTCCGCCATCGACGGCAACGTGGTCGGACCCGGCACCGCACCTCCGACGGGCCTCGACATCGCGGCCACGTCCGGCGCAAGGGCAAATGCCTCCAAGACGATCGACTTCGAGGCCCCGAGCGGCGCTCAGGCGATCGTGGCCGGGGCCGACGGCGTCAACAGCCTGGGGGCGGCTTGCTGGGCCAACTTCGCCGGGATCCGGTGACCATCCCGCCGGGCAAGCCCCCCAATGATCGTCGGAGCCAGCCGCTAGGATCGGCCAGGTGACCGCTCTGGCAGACCTCCCGCTGCTCGCCTCGGGCAAGGTCCGCGAGATCTATGACCTGGGCGACGAGCTCTTGATCGTCGCCTCGGATCGCATCTCGACCTACGACGTCGTCCACCCGACCCCGATCTCCGACAAGGGAAACGTGCTCACCGGGCTGTCGACGTTCTGGTTTGAGCGCACGGCGGAGATCGTGCCCAACCACCTGATCTCGGTGACCACCGAAGTTCCCGACGAAGCTCGAGGGCGGGGGATGGCCGTCCGCAAGCTCGAGATGTTGCCGGTCGAGTGCGTGGTTCGCGGCTACATCACCGGCTCGGGCTGGAAGGACTACCAGGCCACGGGGGCGGTGTCGGGGATCGAGCTGCCGGCCGGGCTGCGCGAGTCCGACCGGCTGCCGGAGCCGCTGTTCACTCCGAGCACCAAGGCCGAGGTCGGTCACGACGAGGCGATCGACTTCGAGGGCGCGGTGCGGCTGATCGGCGACCGCGCCCTGGCGCAGCGCGTTCGTGACGTCTCGCTGGCGCTGTATGAGCATGCCGCCGACCACGCCCGCGCCCACGGGATCATCCTCGCCGACACCAAGTTCGAGCTCGGGCTCGACTCCGAGGGCGCGCTGACGATCGGCGATGAGATCTGCACCCCGGACTCGTCTCGCTTCTGGCCCGCCGACGGCTACGAGCCGGGACACGGCCAGCCGAGCTTCGACAAGCAGTTCGTGCGCGACTGGGCCTCGTCGACCGGCTGGGACCGCAACCCGCCGGCGCCGGCGATCCCGGACGATGTGGTCGCGCGCACGCGCGAGAAGTACGTCGAGGCTTACGAGCGGATCACCGGGGAGCCGTTCTCGCAGTGGCTGGCGCGCACGGGGCGCTGATGGCCGTGCGCGCACGCGTGCTGGTCAAGCCCAAGGCCGGGATCCTCGACCCGCAGGGCCAGGCGGTGCAGCGGGCCTTGCCGGCGCTCGGGTTCACCGGAGTGCGCAACGTCCACGTGGGCCGCCTGATCGAGCTCGACGTCGAGGATCCGGCCCGGCTGCCGGAGATGTGCGAGCGCCTGCTGACCAATCCCCTGATCGAGGACTACGAGATCGTCGAACCGGGCTCGTCGGGGAGCGGCGACTCGGCGTGAAGTTCGGCGTCATCCGCTTTCCCGGCTCATGCGACGAGGTCGACGCGCTTCTCGCCGCCGAGCGCGTCGGCGAGGCGGTCATCCTCTGGCACTCAGAGCGCGACCTCCAGGCAGTCGATGCGGTGATCGTCCCGGGCGGCTTCTCCTATGGTGACTATCTGCGCGTCGGCGCCATCGCCCGCTTTGCCCCGGTGATGGAGGAGGTCGCGGAGTTTGCCCGGGCCGGCGGCCTGGTGCTCGGCATCTGCAACGGCTTTCAGGTTCTGTGCGAGGCCGGTCTGCTGCCCGGGGCGCTGCTGCCCAACACCTCGCTGAAGTTCGTCTTTCGCCAGGTCGACCTCGAGGTCGTCCGCACCGACTCTCCCTTCACGCGCATGTGCACCGACCGCCGCCGCCTCTCGATCCCGGTCAAGCACACCTCGGGACGGTTCTATGCCCCCGACGAGCAGCTGCGAAGGCTGGAGTCAGACGGTCAGGTGCTGCTGCGCTACGCGCCGGGCCACAACCCCAACGGCTCGCTGCGCGACATCGCCGGCATCTGCAACCAGGACGGCAACGTGTTCGGGCTGATGCCCCACCCCGAGCACGCCGTAGATCCGCTGACGGGCTCGACCGACGGCCTGCTGTTGTTCGAATCGATCCGGGCGCACATTGCCGACCGTCTCCCCGTCTGACAGCCGCCACCGCGAGCTCGGCCTCACCGACGCCGAATACGACCTGATCGTCGAGCGCCTGCAGCGCGAGCCCGGCGACACCGAGCTGGCGATGCTGTCTTTGATGTGGTCAGAGCACTGCGCCTACAAGCACTCGCGCAAGCTGCTGCGCCGGCTTCCCACCGCGGGACCGTACGTTCTCATGGGGCCGGGTGAGAACGCCGGGGTGGTCGATGTGGGAGGCGGCCTCGGGGTGGCGTTCAAGGTCGAGTCGCACAACCACCCCAGCGCGATCGAGCCCTTCCAGGGCGCGGCCACCGGGGTCGGGGGGATTCTGCGCGACGTGTTCGCGGTGGGCGCGCGCCCGATCGCGGTGCTCGACTCGCTGCGTTTCGGCGAGCCCGCCAGCTCGGAGCGATCCCGCTACCTGCTCGAGCGGGCCGTGGCCGGGATTGGCCACTACGGCAACTCGATCGGAGTGCCGACGGTCGGCGGGGAGATCTACTTCGAGCACAGCTACGAGCAGAACTGCCTGATCAACGCGATGTGCCTGGGCATCGCGCCCCAGGAGCGGCTGATCCGCAGCGCCGCCGCCGGGCCCGGCAACGTGCTGGTGCTGCTCGGTGCGTTGACCGGCCGGGACGGCATCGGGGGCGCGTCGGTGCTGGCCAGCGCCGAGCTCGGGGAGGCCGACGCGGCCAAGCGCCCGTCAGTCCAGATCGGTGACCCGTTTGCGGAGAAGAAGCTGCTCGAGTGCTGTCTCGAGTTGCTGGACGGGGAGCTGCTCGTCTCGCTTCAGGATCTGGGGGCCGCCGGCCTGACCTCGTCCTCCTCGGAGATGGCCAGCAAGGGGGGCGTCGGGCTCGACATCGACGTGGCCAGGGTCCCCCTGCGCGAACCCGGGCTCGAGCCCTTCGAGATCATGGTCTCCGAGTCCCAGGAGCGGATGCTGTGCGTGGTCGAGCCGGCCCGCCTGGAGGCGGTGATCGCGGTCTGCGAGCGCTGGGAGACGCAGGCCACGGCGATCGGCGCGGTCAACGACAGCGGTCGCCTGCGGGTCCTCGCCGGCGATGCGGTGGTCGCCGACCTGCCGGTCTCGATCCTGGTCGACGACTGCCCGCTCTACGACCTCGAGCCGGCCCCCCCCGTCCGATCGCTGTACGACGCTCCGCCCGCCGTCCTGACCGGCGGGGAGACGGCGGCCGAGACGTTGCTGGCGCTGCTGCACTCGCCCAACATCGCCTCGCGCCGGCCGGTGTTCGAGCAGTACGACCCGGTCGTGCAGTCGCGCACGGTGCGCCGGCCCGAGCAGGCCGACGCCGCCGTGCTGGCGCTTCCCGACGGCGCGGCGATCGCGGTCTCGATCGACGGCAACGGGCGCCGGGTGGCGTGCCACCCGCGGGCGGGCGCCGCCGAGGCCGTGTTCGAGTGTGCCGCGAATCTCGCCTGCGTCGGCGCCATCCCGGTGGGCCTGACCAACTGCCTGAACTTCGGCAACCCCGAAAAGCCGCACGTCGCCTGGCAGATGGTGGAGGCGGTGGAGGGCATCGCCGCGGCCTGCGAGGCGCTCGGGGTGCCAGTCGTGGGCGGCAACGTGTCGCTCTATAACGAGGCGCCTGCGGGGCCGATCTTCCCGACTCCGGTGATCGGGATGGTCGGTCGGCTGCCGGACGCGTCTCGCGCCGGCCGGCTGGGGTTTGCGCAGGCCGGAGATCTGATCGCGCTGGCGGGGCCGTTTGCGCCCTCGGCGGTCGGCTCTGAGCTGGCCAAGCTGTGGGGCCAGGTACCCGCCGGGGAGCTCCCGCCGATGGACAAGCAAGCTGTCCGTGACGCGCATGAAAGCGTCCGGCTTGGGATCAACCTGGGTGCGCTCCATAATGCCCATGACATAGCCGAGGGCGGCCTGGCGGTAGCCCTGGCCGAGTGCTGCATCACGGGGCGAGTCGGCGCCACCGTACGTCTCCCCGATGGCATCGATCCGTTCGCCGAGGCACTGGGGCAGGCGTTCCTGGTCTCGGGCCCTGAGGACGCCCTGGTCGGCTTTGAGATCATCGGCCGGGTCGGCGGTGACCAGCTGGAGCTCGAGGGGCAGCTGAGGCTCGCAGTTTCCGAGCTCCGCGAAGCCCGCGCGCGCGGGCTCGCCGGCTACGTGTGAGGGCGTTGATAGCCTAGGTTTCAGGCGTTCAAGGATGGCTATCACCGCTATCGACCCTCGCGACGGCCCCCGCGACGAGTGCGGTGTGTTCGGGATCTACGCGCCCGAGCACGACGTATCCCGGCTCGCGTACTTCGCGCTGTTCGCACTCCAGCACCGCGGTCAGGAGTCGGCCGGGATCGCCACGGCCACGCGCGGCGGCAACATCATGGCGATCCGCGACCAGGGCCTGGTGCCCCAGGTGTTCGACGACAACAAGCTGCGCGCGCTGGTCGGAGACATGGCCATCGGCCACGTCCGTTACTCGACCACCGGCGCCTCGGAGTGGGAGAACACCCAGCCGATCGTCCGCGACGACAGTCGCACCCTCGCGCTGGCCCACAACGGCAACCTGATCAACGCGGTGGAGCTGCACTCAGAACTGCGCGGCCGCGACGTCCCCTTTCGCTCCACTTCGGATTCGGAGATCATCGCGGCGCTGCTGGCCACCCATCCCGCGGAACGGATCGAAGACGCGGTCGCCGACGTGCTCCCGCGCCTGCGCGGAGCGTTCTCGACCGTGGTCCTGACCGACGAGTCCGTGGTGGCGTTCCGCGATCCCCATGGGCTGCGCCCGCTGGCGCTGGGCATGATCGAGGACGCAAATGGCGGCCGTCCCGCCTACTGCGTGGCCAGCGAGTCGTGTGCCTTGGATCTGATCGGGGCGACCTTCTTGCGTGACGTGCAACCGGGCGAGGTGGTGACGCTGACCGAGCGCGGCCTCAAGACCCAGCTCGTGGCCGGCACCGAGCGCCACGCCTTCTGCGTGTTCGAGTACATCTACTTCGCCCGTCCCGACTCGAAGATCGCCGGTACCGTGCTCCAGGTCGCGCGCGCCAAGATGGGCGAGATCCTGTGGCGCGAGGCGCCCGTCGACGCGGACGTGGTGATCCCGGTGCCCGACTCGGGCAACGCCGCCGCGCGCGGGCTGGCGCGGGCCGCGGGGCTGCCCCAGGACGACGGCTTCATCAAGAACCGCTACGTGGCGCGAACCTTCATCCAGCCCGGGCAGGATTTGCGCCGTCATGGCCTGCGGCTGAAGTTCAACCCGATCCAGGAAGTGATCGAGGGCAAGCGGCTGGTCGTGGTCGACGACTCGATCGTGCGCGGGAACACCATGCCCGGGATCGTCAAGATGCTGCGCGAGGCGGGCGCCGCCGAGGTTCACCTGCGGATCTCCTCGCCGCCGATCAAGCACCCGTGCCACTACGGGATCGACATGTCCACGCGCGAGGAGATGATCGCCCACGGGCACACCGTGGAAGAGATCGCCGACCAGCTCGGGGCCGACTCGCTGCATTACCTGTCGCTGGAGGGCGTCTACGAGGCGCTGGGTCAGACGCGCGAGATGCACTGCGATGCGTGCTTCAGCGGCGATTACCCGCTGGTCGGGACCGAGGACGCCAATGGAAAGTTCGCGCTCGAGCACGAGCTTCCGTTGGTTCGCGCGTAGCGGTTTCGGCCGGGCATCGCGAACTCCATCCGCACAGGCGGCGGCGCGTGACGTCTGGCCGGGCGCCGGCGAAGCGACCTGTGCGGATTGGAGGTCGCGATGCCCTGCCGACCGCCGCTCGCCTATCCGCTCGCGCCCCGAGCGCTCAGGCGCGCCCTGACCTGCCGGACGCAGCGGTATCGTCGCTCGCCCCATGGACTCACGCGAGGCGCTGAGGCGGTTATTCGGCTTTGAGGAGTTTCGGCCCGGGCAGGCCGAGGTCGTCGCCGCTGCTCTGGGCGACCGCGATGCGCTGGTGGTGATGCCTACGGGGTCGGGCAAGTCGGTCTGTTATCAGCTGCCGGCGCTGATGCGCGACGACCTGACGCTGGTCGTCTCGCCCCTGATCTCGCTGATGCACGACCAGGTGTCGGCCCTGGAGCGCGTGGCCCCGGGACGGGTCGCGGTGGTCAACGCCCAGCGCGGGTTTGGGTCCAACGCGAATGCGCTGGAGCGGGTGCGCGGAGGCTCGGTGCGATTGCTGTACGTCACACCCGAGCGGTTTGGCTCGCCGGCGTTTGCGCAGGCGATCGCGGGTGTGGCGGTCGGGCTGTTCGTGGTCGACGAGGCGCACTGTGTCTCTCAGTGGGGCCATGACTTCAGACCGGACTACTTCATGCTGGCCGACGCCGCTGACCGCGTGGGTGCGCAGGCGACGATCGCGCTGACCGCGACCGCCACGCCACGAGTCGCCGATGACATCGTGGCGCGCTTGCGCCTGCGAGACCCTGTCCGGGTGACGACCGGTTTTGATCGACCCAACCTGAGCCTCGTCGTCATCCAGTGCCGAGACGGGCGCGATAAGGAGCGGCACCTGGCGGCGGCCCTGTCTGAGCCCGACGCACTGCCCGCGATCGTGTACGCGGGCACCCGCGAGGCCAGCGAGCAGCTGGCCGGTTCGCTGGCCGAGGCGCTGGGCGAGGCGGTGCTCACCTATCACGCGGGGCTGGACCGCAGCTCGCGAGCGACCGCCCAGGAGCGGTTCATGTCCGGCCAGGCCCGGGTCATTGTGGCCACCAACGCGTTCGGAATGGGGATCGACAAGTCCGATGTGCGCACCGTCGGCCATGCGTCGGTCCCAAGCTCGCTCGAGGCTTACTACCAGGAGGCGGGGCGCGCGGGGCGCGACGACCGTCCGGCGCGCTGCCTGCTGTTCGCCGAGCGCCGCGACAAAGGGCTGCACGCGTTCTTCATCGAGCGCTCGCGGGTCGGGCTCGACGGCTTGCAGTACGTCGGTGAGCGGCTCAATTGGGCGGGGATCGACGGGCGTTATGACCTGGCCCTGTCCGAGCTTGCCTGCGACCGCGATGGCGATGAGTTGGTGCGGGCGATCATCGGTCATCTGGCTCGGGCCGGCGTGTTGGCGCCGGTCCCGGCGCCTGTGGACCGCGCGGCCGGCGCGATCACCGGTGGTTTTGACCGCCGCGCCGCGGCGGTGTGCCTGAGCTCGGCCCGCGAAGTCGAGCGCGTGCGCTGGGCGCAATACCGCGCGATGTGGGAGTACGTGGAACGGGCGCGCTGCCGGCGCGCCGCCCTGCTGTCCTACTTCGGAGACCGCTCGGGTGGGGCACCGGGCGTGCCGTGCTGCGATGTCTGCGCGCCCGAGCTCGTGCCCGCGGCGCGGCTGCGCGCGGCATGAACGTTGCTGTGCTCGCCTCGGGCGCCGGCACGAACCTGCAGGCGCTGATCGATCGCGCGCACGGGCGCGGCGGCGTGCAGTTGGTCGGGGTGGCCTCCGACAGACCCGATGCGCCGGCCCTGGATCGCGCTCGGGCCGCCGAGATTGAGACGGGCACGTTTCCACGCGATCGCTTCGCCGACCGGGCGGATCGAGATCGGGCGATCGCGAGCTGGTTGCGCCAGCGCGGGGTCGAGCTGGTGGTGTTGGCGGGCTACATGCAACTGCTGAGCCCCGAGTTCCTGGCCGCCTTCCCCGACCGGGTGATCAACGTCCACCCGTCGCTGTTGCCGGCGTTCCCCGGTCTGGGCGCGATCGAGCAGGCGCTCGACTACGGGGTCAAGGTGTTCGGGGTGACGGTGTTCTTCGTCGACGGCGGGGTCGATACCGGCCCGGTGATCATGCAACGGGCGATCGAGCTGCCGGGCGCGCGGGAGCCCGGCGAAGTGCTCGAGCGCCTGCACGAACTCGAGCACGAGATGCTCGTCGAAGTCGTGGCGCTGATCGCCCGGGGCGCGGTCAGCTTCGACCCCGCCAACCGGCGTCGGGTGCTCATCGAGCGGTAGAGTCGAATCAGATGGAAGCGAGCGCTGATCCCGCGAGCACGCTGGCGCCTGGGATCGTCGATGTGCAGGTGTCCCGGGCCTTGCTGTCGGTCTCTGACAAGACGGGGATCGTCGAGTTCGCACGCGGCCTGGCGGAGCTCGGAGTCGAGATCATCTCGACCGGGGGCACGGCCACCGTCCTCACCGAGGCCGGCGTCGCGGTACGTCCGATCTCTGACCTGACCGGCTTTCCGGAGATCATGGACGGCCGCGTCAAGACCTTGCACCCAAAGCTGTACGCGGGCCTGCTCGCGGTGCGTGACAACGCCGAGCATCTCCAGGCGGCCCAGGAGCACCAGGTCGAGCTCGTCGATCTCGTGTGCGTGAACCTGTATCCGTTCGAGCGCACGGCGGCCACGCGTGGCGCCTCGGAGGCCGAGGTGATCGAGAACATCGACATCGGCGGCCCGACCATGATCCGCGCCGCGGCCAAGAACCACGCCTTCGCGGCGCCGATCGTCAGGCCCGAGAGCTACGACGCGGTGCTCGCCGAGCTGCGCGAGGCCGGCTGTCGTCTGTCACCGGCGACGCGCGAGAACCTGGCGGCGGAAGCGTTCGCCTACACGGCCCGCTACGACACCGCGATCGCCCGCTGGTTTCAGGAAAAGCGCGAGGACTTCCCGTCGCTGCTCGTGCGCGCGTTCCAGAAGGTGCTCGAGCTGCCCTACGGAGAGAATCCTCACCAGCGGGCCGCGTACTACGAGCAGGTGGGCGCGCGCACGCACGTCCTGTCGATGGTCTCCCAGCTCGGCGGCAAGCCGATCTCGTTCAACAACCTGCTCGACCTCGACGCGGGACGGCTGCTGCTGTCGGAGTTTCAGATCCCGGCCTGCGTGATCATCAAGCACAACAACCCGTGCGGAGTCGCCGTCGGCCCGAACGCGCTCGAGGCCTATAAGCGGGCCTTTGCCGGTGATCCGATGTCGGCCTTCGGAGGGGTCGTGTGCCTCAATCGGTCGGTGGATGAGCAGCTGGCGGAGGCACTGTCAGACCAGTTCATCGAGGTGCTGTTCGCGCGCGGCTACGAGGCGGGTGCGGTGGAGGTGCTGACCGAGAAGCCCAATACGCGGATTCTCGACGACCGCGAGCGGCGGGCCGCCTACGTGTTAGAGCCCTACCTCAGGCAGGTGCTCGGGGGGATGCTGGTCCAGGATCGAGACATCGATCTCGAGGAACGCAGCGCCATGCAGGTCGTCACCGAGCGCCGACCCACCGAGTCCGAGTGGCAGGAGCTGTTGTTCGCCTGGAAGGTGTGCAAGCACGTACGCTCCAACGCGATCGTGTTCTCGCGCGACCTGGCCACGATCGGTGTCGGAGCCGGCCAGATGAGCCGCGTCGACGCGGTCCGGATCGCGATCGAGAAGGCGCGCGACGGGGTGCAGGGGGCGGTGATGGCATCCGATGCCTACTTCCCGTTCCCGGACAGCGTCGAGCTGGCGCTGGAAGCGGGCGCCACCGCGATCATCCAGCCCGGCGGGTCGGTGCGCGACCATCTGTCGGTCGAGGCCGTGGACCGAGCGGGGGCCACGATGCTGTTCACCAGCCGTCGTCATTTCCGCCATTGATCGAGCGGCTGACAGGTCGTCGGAGTTTCTGCCTTTGATCGAGCGCCTGACAGGCGATCCTCCCTCGCCCTATGAGTCGCAATTCGGCTTTAGCCGGGTTGCCCTGGCCGGCCAGTTCGTACGTGTCGGTGGGACGACCTCGGTTGACGAGGACGGAGTGGTGCAGGGGGTCACTCCATATGACCAGGCGGTCGTGATCCTGCGCAAGATCGAGCACGAGCTCCGGCGCGGCGGCGCCAGCCTGGAGCAGGTGGTGGCCACGCGGATCTACGTGACCGACATCTCCCGCTACGAGGAGGTGGGCCGCGCTCACGGCGAGGTGTTCGCGGCGATCCGGCCCCTGATGACGATGATCGGGGTGAGCGGCCTGGTCGACCCGCGGATGCTCGTCGAGATCGAGGCTGTCGCCTACTGCGGTTAGTCGCTGGCGCCCGCGAGTCAGCCGGCGGTTAGCCGCTGGCGCCCGCGAGCCCAGCCGGCCGCGGCTCCGGATCGCCAGTGCGCGATCATGGAGGTCCGCCGCTGTAGCTCAGTTGGTAGAGCAGCGGACTTTTAATCCGAAGGTCGTGGGTTCGAGCCCCACCGGCGGCACTGACCGAAAGCCCTGCTATTGAGGCCCTTCCGTCGTTTTCGTATCCGGCGGCGTTGTAAGCCGGGGGCAAACGGGGGCCAAACAAACCTGGCGCAGTTCTGTGTGGTTGGCGATCATCGTCCCGATGACGACGATCTGCTCCGTGTCCGGCTTCCCAACCACACCGTCCGAGACGGTTGCTGTGCTCAGCATCAGCGATCCAAGCAGCGGCCCGGCTCGACCCGCCACGGCGCCGGCAGCGAGCTCGGCTGATCGCTGGCAGTCCTGGGATAATTGCCTCGAGGTAAACTGTGCGGAACTCGAGGGGCCTCGCTAAGCTGCCTCGAGTAAGCCCAGCCGAGACGGCCCCGAAGTCCTAGGTGGGAGCACAGGACCGCCTCGATCGAACATAAGGAGGGTAGCCTGGCTATCACCACGCAGCTGGGCGGCATTCGCCGCCACGAAAACATCTTTACCACCGTGGTTCCGATCTCGCTGTTGGTGGATCTGACGATCCCCGGCATGGCGTTCGAGCCGAAGGAGGTCGCCGGCGAGAGCTCTGACCATCTGGATGAACGGGTCAGCGAACTCATTCAGGCTCGCGGCTCCATTCAGCGCGAGTTCTTCCACCGGGCGATGCGCAACGAGAGGGTGCTCGATCCTCAGACTGGCGAGAAGCGGACCGAGCGCTCGGCAACCGGATGGAGCCCCACGCGCAAGTACAGGAACGCGACGGGTGAGCTGCAGAAGTACATCGAGGGCCCCTTCCTCGATACACCGCCGCTTGAGGCGACTCTGCCGGCGTTCACGATCTACTTCCCGGAGCCGCTTGAGGGGGAGGAGTTGAAGGAGTTCAACGCTCGCATGGGCGGCGAGTTCCATCTGTACACCCTCGACACCTCCAAGAAGGCGATGGAGGCCGACGGTGAGTCCCGGCTCCTGGCTATCCGTCGCGCTCTGTCCGCCAGCTCGAAGCTGTCGGGAACCCGGCAGGAGAAGCTACGCGCCACCCTGGTGTCGGTGGACGTTATCCACGGCGTGCCGGCAAGCGCCATGGGCCAGATGTTCGCCGACCTCAACGGCAAGGGCGTGACGCTCACGAAGAACGAGGTGGAAGGCCTCGATATCAGGGACCCGTGGACTAAGGCAACGAAGGAGATCTTCGCCGAGCTCAAGGTGCCGCTCGAAACGACGGGTCGTCAGGTCACAGCGGTGAGCCAGGCGGAGCACAAGCACCTGATCATCGGCCAGGCTGTCACCATGGTCCGAGGGCTCGGCCTGGGCGGCTTCAGCAAGGCGGTGTCGGCCACGTCGTACGAGGACGTGATCAAGGACCAGAAGGACTACGAACGCTTGGTGGAGGCCGGGGTGTCGTGGTTCGGAGCGGTCCTCGACTACTTCGGCGCGGAGAGGATGCCCGACGGCACTCGTGACGCCGGGGTGCTCACGGACCCGGATCGTGTGGTTCGCGCCGTGCCGGTGAAGGTTGCCCTCGGAGTGATGGGCAATCCGTGGTTTGATGTCAACCTCCCCAAGCAGGCCGAGCACAAGAAGGCTCTCGGAGAGATCAACTGGCGAGTGGGTCGGGAGTGGCAAGGAATCGCCGGCAAGGTCTCCCCCAGGGTCGTGAAGCGCAAGGTCGACGGCAAGACGGTGCGCGAGGAGATCCCGGACGAGTACACCCTGGCGGCGGCGGGCGCCAAGGAGCTGGGCGCTGCGGCCGTGCGGGCGCTCACGAACCCCGCCAGTGCCGCAGGACGCGCGGTGCGGGGCGCCGCGCCGATTTCAGCTGGTGCGACGAGTGACCCGGACGCCGCGGAGGCGATCGCCACGGCCGCCAAGATCGAGTAGCGCGCCAGCCGATCGCCAAGGACGGCCAGCCGTTCTTCGATGGCACGCTACTCAAGGTCCAGAACGACGACGGCAAACGTCGAGCGGAAGATCGGCTCCGGGCATGCGGCGTGGAAGGCCGCCCGCCAGAAGCTCTAGAACGCCATTACGTATGTCACCGCCGATTTGGAGGCGCGGAAGTCGGGAGCGGCGCGATCGCGCCGCTCCCCTCGCCGCGGAGCGCAGCTATCGAACCGGCGCACCTGACGGGGCATACACCCCCTCGAGGTCGCGCGGACAGAGCGGTGACAGCGCATCGCCGCCGTGCGCATCCCCTACGCGGCCGATAATGCGGTCGTGGCGCCCACACCGAAGCCATTCCGGCCAGCGTCGACGAACTAACGCCGATCAGGGCCGCTGGCGGACGCTCACGGACGCCCGCGGAGATCGAATCGATACCCAAGCTGCCCGGGCGCTGGGCGGCGACCACGAGGGCCGGGGCCACTCGCGGGGACAGCAGAAGCGTTGCGTGAATCGGCTGATCGCTAAGCCCGAGCCCGGGCGAGCACGAGCGGTGGCGCTCGAACGTCGAGGTGCGCTACCTGGCGGGCGTTCACGTGCTGTCGCAGTCGCGTACGCTGGACGACATCGGCGTCAGCCCAAGTCGGTGTGCCGACAGACCCACGTCCGGCTTGACCCCTGGGTAGTGGCGGGGGCCGTCCGGCTTCGGGCGAGCGCCCGCGCGTTCTCCTCGGAGGTCCGCGCGCGCCGGAAGTAGGCTCTCGGACGCGACTGAACCCACCGGATCGGGTCGTACGCGGTAGTTTGCGGCAATGCCGATCCCTTCCGCCCAGGAGCTGATGCGGCCTGTGTTAGCCGCACACGGGGACGGAACGTCTGTTCGGATCGAGCAGTTGGTAGACCGTGTTGCGCTAGAGGTTCGCGTCTCGGAGCAGGAGCGGAACGAGCAGCAGCCGTCGGGCGACTTTGTCGTCGCGCAGCGAGTGGGGTGGGCTCGGATTTACCTCGAGCAACTCGGCTACGTCGATCGACCTGCCAGGGGCGAGACTCGAATCACCGATGTAGGCCGACGGGCACTCGATTCCGATGAACCAATTCCTCTCCCCCCGGCGGACTGGGCGGCAAAGCCGGTCTCGCGCGACGCTGTCCTTGAGGCGATCGACAAGTTCAGGACAGGTGAACGTGACGCAATACTTAGGGAGCACGGGTTTGGGCGTGCCCTTGATTACGTGGTCGACTATGAGCGTCAAACCTATGACGCCAAGGCGCTGTATGGGATTGCGTACAGCATCCAGTATCCAGACGAGGAGCCGATCCGCAACCGTGGTCTTCAGGGTGGTCGCAGCGTCAATCGGAAGCTCGAGGAGCTCGGCTTCACTGTCAAAAGCTTGCGGAGTGGGGCAGCGGCCGAGGTAGTTAGCACAGGTGTCCGCGTTTGGTTGATTCGAGCCGGTCGGCAGGGCAGATACGAGCAACTCGCACTCGAACAGGACGTGTGCCTAATTGGCTGGAGCGAGCTCGGCGAGATCCCGCACGGCGCCTCTCGCGACGACCTGAAAGCGAGGATCGCAGAGGTCTATGGCGAGGCTTCGTCAGCGAGCCTCGCTAGCCAGGCGGGGCAGGTTTATCGATTTGTCCATGAGGTGGCGATCGATGACCTCGTCGTCCTGCCGCTGATGACCGCACCGGGTCATGTGGCGGTTGCAGAGGTTCGTGATGGATACGAATATCGCGAGGATGGCCCGTTTGAGGGGGTCGATGCTCGTCATACGCGTCCCGTGGAGTGGCTGGCCACGTCGCTGTCTTACGACCGTTTTGACTCTGATCTTCGCGAAGCGTTTGGGCAGCAGGGGACCGTCAGCGAGATCACTAAACCGAACGCGGCTCAGCGGATCATCGACGTCCTCGGCGGAGCAGATGCATCAGCCGTGCATCTTGTTCTGAAGTGGTCGCCATCGATCCGTCCGGACACGATCGATCTTCATCGGGAGGTCGCGGGGGAACATGGCGCCGTTTGGTGGGGGCGACAGAGTAAGCCGGGGACGACGGGCCTCGGCGGGGAGTGGCTCTCGAAGATCGGCTCGCAGCTCGAGAAGGGGAGCCAGACGATCGTGTTTTTGTATAGCTCGGCGTCGACCTGGCGTACTCGTCTTCTCGCGATCGCGGCCAACACGGCGGAGGTTGAGCCCGAGCTCATTCCTGCGTACTACGACCCAGACGCGTTCCACAGTCTGTGGGTCAAGCTCGCTGACTTCGAGCAGGTCGAGCCGTCAGAGATCACCGATGACTATGTCCTCGCTAACTCCGGCGATCCCGTCACGATCGGAGGACTCGGGAATCAGACGCCGCTGATCATTCGACGTCGGAGCAGCACGGTGCCGGGACGGTTCTTCATCTTGAACCAAGGTCAGGGCGATCAGCCTTACGAAGACACCGAAGGTGAGCGGTATCACTGGACGACACAATCATCGGGGGCTAGCAAGCAGCTGGCGAGCTCTCCGGGTTCGCGCTTCATCTACTACCGCACGCGGGCCGCAAATGATGGAACCTCCAGGTCCTACTTCGGGAGCGGCCGCATCGCTTCGGTGTCCACCGAGGAGCGAGAGGATGGGCTCCAACACTTCGTCGCAACGATCGAGGACTTTGAGCGCTTCGCGCAGCCTGTGCCCTTCGCCGAAGGCCCGACGCGAAATGCGCAGACCTCTATCCAACCGATCACGCGGGTTCAGTTCGACAAACTCCTGAAAGCCGGCGGGAAGGAGGCCGCTGCGGACTTCGACCTCGAGAGCATCCGCGGTGTGGCTGAGGCCGCGGGGCTGGCTCTGGCGCCGGAGATCTATGCGCAGCTGTTTGCAGCGCTACAGAGCGGTAAGCACGTGATCCTCACGGGTCCACCCGGGACCGCGAAGACAACGCTGGCGCAGGCCGTGGCGCAGGCCGCCCACGCCGCAGGTCAGTGCGAGGGTTACCTGCTGACGACCGCGACCGCGGACTGGACGACCTACGAGACGATCGGGGGCCTGAGGCCCACGGGACCGAATACTCTCGATTTTGAAGAGGGGCATTTCCTCAAAGCGATTCGCGCCAACCAGTGGCTCGTGATCGACGAGCTCAATCGTTCGCAGTTCGATCGCGCCTTCGGCCAGCTCTTCACCGTTCTGTCCGGCCAGCCGGTTGTGTTGCCCTATCACCGGCCGGAGGTAGGCCCGAACAAGCCGCTCGTGCTCGTCCCCGAAGGCGTTGCGAGTCCCCTACCTGATGGCGACGTGCTCGAGATCCCCCAGTCATGGCGGGTCCTCGCGACCATGAACGTGTTCGACAAGACGCTCCTGTTCGAGATGTCCTTTGCGCTGATGCGGCGCTTCGCTTTCATCGAGGTAGCGTCGCCCAGCCTAAGTGTGTTCGAATCACTGATCGAGCAGCAAGCAGCCGGCCCCGAACCAGCATCGCTCGCCAAGAAGCTGCTGCCGGTCCGCGGGCTCAAGGACCTTGGCCCGGCCGTGTTCATGGACCTCGCAAAGTTCCTCCGTGAGCGGCTCGCGCTCGGCCACGCCGACGACGGACAGCTGCTGTTCGAGGCGTTCTACAGCTACCTGCTCCCGCAATTCGAAGGCGTAGACGCGGCCACCGGCGAGCGCCTGTTCCAGACGCTATCCCCGCTGATGGCATCGACGGCAAGGCGCAACCGTCTTCGCGAAACGCTCAATGCGGTGCTCGGCCTTGAGCTCCAGCCCCCGTCAGAAGTCCAAGTCGTCGAGGAGCCCGATGACGAGGACGTCGAGCAACCGGACGAGTGAAAGATCTCAGCTGGGATCGAAGCGAAGCGATCGATCGCCTGCGCCGGGACGTCTGGCGCTACGTCACCCAGGCCTCGAAGACTGAAGAGGAGCTTCTGTTGTGGGCCGCTGCCCTGCTTCAGATGCCGGCAGCCGAAGTTCGCTATCTCGCCCAGCTGCAGTTCATCCTCGGAGAGCCAGTCGGCCGGCTGCTCGAGCAGATGCCACTGCTAATACGCCGATTGACAACGACCACCCGGACCGAAGTCGAGATCAGTGCCGAACGCATCCGGGGCGCAATTCGCTGGAGCGAGACGTTTGCTCAACGCGCTGCAACAGGGCTTCCACACGTCTTCGTAACCGCGCCGTCTCGCCGCGCGTTTCAGACGCCAGAGAATGAAGTCCTCGCCTTCGCGCTGTTCGCGATCGCCGAGTTCGGTCGCCGCACCGGCTGGGATCGCCCTTCCGCATCGGGGCCAGCTGAGACCGTCTCGGCTCGAGTTGGCGAGGCGACGAAGTGGCGTCAAGCGCGGGCGCTCATCGACGTGCCGGCGAAGCTACCCACCCCCACGACAATCGCGCGGGTCCGCGCAAGTCGTAACCGCGGGCGTTACCAGGCGGCCGTCGACGTTGTTGAGCTCTATCAGCGTTACATCGGCCGCCTCGACCGCTCCGCGATTCGTGACGCCGTTGAACACAACGCGCTCATCGCTAGCCGCGACAGCGTACTCCTCGAGCTCGAGTGCGCCTTCGGGACGATCCGTGCCCTACGCAACCTGGGCTGGAGAGCCTCTCCAACAGGGCTGCTTCGCCCGCCCCACATCTTCCAGGCACGCAAGGGCGGTTCTCACCTCGACGTCTACTACCAGCGGGCGCCCGCCGCGCTGGCGGCTGCCTCGTATTACGGCGAGATACAGAAAGGCCACAGCTTCCCGAGCGCGAGTGGTCTCATCCCCGACCTCGTTCTACGTCTGCGAGCCGGAGGCGACACTAGGTGGCTGCTCATCGAGGTCAAAGGTGGCCCCAAGCGCGGCGTTGGTGACAACGCGCGGGCCGCGATCCTCGACCTCTTGGCATATCGCCGGGCGTTCGCGCCAGTGCTCGACAAGCAGGCCGGCCCCTACGGCCTGGGCTATGCGTGGGGACGTGAACTGGCGCCGGCAGCCGAGGCTGAGCTCACGCTATGTACGCCTGACACGTTGTCGCGGGCGCTCGAGCTGCTGCTTGTCTAGATCGGGCGGGCCACCGCTGCTAGGTGGGGCCCCGAATGGCGAGGCGACGGATCTTCTAATCGACGCGAATCAGGGCGCGGTAGTGCTCGGAGAAGCTGTAACGGTTACCAGTCGCCAGCGCGCGGCGTCGCGTTAGTCCCTAGCGACATCCGAGCAGAGTGGTCCTAGCCGGGGACGGCCGACGGCGCTCTTCCCCGTCGCTATGGCTCCTGCAAGTCCGCCAGCCGCGTGGAAGCATGATCCACCGCTTTCCCAGCAGCGTAGATGCTTAGGTAGAGCCGCTCAGCCGCCTTCAACGCGACCGGAATGTCGAGCACGAACGGGCCCTCGGCAATCGTCTCGGTGTCGGGGTCGTAGCCGCCTCCCCAAGACATTGCTGCTGCTTCATACTCATCGAGCCCGAGTTCTCGGATCGCTTTCTTTGCGAGCATGCCCTCGCCGCGGGCGTAGTCATCAAAATGCTCCAAGATGTCCCGCCCCGGTCTGGCGGCTGGCACAGCAGTGTGGAATTCGGCGATCTCGGCATCAAGGCGATCACGATGGACGTCGTCGACCCCGAGGCGCTTGAGCTCCCGTGCCTGCATGTCGGCACAACGGCGCAGCGCGCGTAGCTGTCCGAAGATCTGCCGTGCGTAGATCTGTTGCTCTTCACCGCGGCCGTTCTTAGCGTCGCGCGCAAAGACGCCGACGGCCCGAAATGCCCACCACGCCTGTGAGACGGCGATCGCGTATGGGTGTCTCGCGGGCGACCACTGTTCGTCGCTCTCGCTCATGATGCGAATGATCGCGCTTCGAGACGCGAGGCTATCGCACGGGGGTCATCACCTTCGAGCATGGCGACGACCCTAGCGGACACCGGCTTCGTCCCAGCCGTACGCGCAGTGTTGCGCTGCGGCAACTGTCGGGATGCCGCTAGCCTAAGCGCTGGTCGGGCGGAGGTTGGGGGATCCCCGAGTGCGTGCCTCCCAAAGGGTTGGAGCTCCGGCGTGCTGATGCACTCGAAAAGAGGGGGCGAACGGCATTTGACGAACTCCACGTCGATCGCAGGCATGCCAGAAAACGGGTCAGATCGCGTGGTCATAGATCGGGTCGCTGCAATAAGCGATTCGGAGAGAAAGACCGTTCAGGAATCGCTCTCCAAGGTTATGGAGTCCCAGCGCTTTCGCATCGAGTATGCGGAGTCTCGCCGGAGTGCGCTAGCGACCGTTGGGGGTGTTGTGCTTGCTGCGGGGCTTGCTGGCGTCTTGGTCGTCGCAAATTCACAGAGGTGGAGGTATTTCCCAGCATGGCTGGGATTGCTTTGCGTGACCGGGAGCTTGGTTATCACTGGCGTGGTGGTTCTGGTCATATATGGCCGCCAGACAAACTGGAACTACCCATTCAAGCCGTTCACGAAGACCTGGAAGCATTTCTATCGTGACGCGATCCCGGGCGCGGGCGATCCGAAGGTGCCGTGGTATGCGGGCCAGAGTGCGTCGTTCAAGACAACGAGCGAGCACAGTTTCGCTGATCTCTTCCCCGGATACCTGTCGCGCACTCTCTCCCTTCGGGGTTCCGCGACTGACCTCTCCCAGGACATTGCCCAGTCCTACGTCTTGCACTGGAACGAGATGTACAAGAATAGGTTTCTGACGAGTCTGCGGAAGGTACTTGTCGTGGGTATTGTCTGCAGCGTCGGACTCGGCATCGCGGGGTTCCTGGTCGGCTTGATCTTCGCGCCAAACCGCTTCAACAACCACAAGCAGGAAAGCGCGGGAGCTGCGCAAGTCCGATTGGCCGAGCGTTCACGGTTCGCCGTTGACACAAACGATCGAACACTACGAATTTAGTCTTGCGCTCACGAGCCAGTTCTACTTCTGTGGGCTGCCGCTACGCCTTGACGTTGAACCGGTCTGCCAGTTCACGTGCCTCTACTGCTTCGCGAAGGCGAGAGGCGGTGGTAACCGACCGCGAAGATCCTCATCGCCAACGGCCGATCCTGAGTCGCTCCGGCGGCGGCTAGCAAGAATCTCGGCACATCAGTGCGACTCGGTCGTCGATGCGATGCTGGGAGCAGGTGTCCCTATTCACTTTGGAGGGATGGCCGATCCGTTCGGGCGCGCGGCAAGCAGGAGAACCGTGACGCTCAGGATCCTCAAGGCACTCGCCGATCACAAGCAGCCAACGGTTGTCAGCACAAAAGGTCTGGGCGAAGATGTAGGCCGATACGTGGATCTGTTGCAACGTGGGCGTTTCGTCGTGCAGTTCTCGTTCAGCACACTTGACCCTCGACTATCGAGACAAATCGAAGTCGGCGTTCCCTCGCCCCAGGAGCGCCTAAGTGCCATGGCCGCATTAGCTCGAGAGGCTGTTGTGGTGACGGCTCGGCTCCAGCCGCTGCTACCGGGAAGAAGGTCGGAGGCGAAAGAGCTAATCGACGCGTTTGCGCAGCATGGCGCTAAGCATGTGGGGATCGAACACCTGAAGATCCCGCTCGAGCGGGGGTTCAACGGGATCGATCAGCTATCCCGGCGTCTCGAGCGAGACCTGCGGACGCATTATGCGGCAAGTGGTGCGACTCGTGTGGGACGTGAGTATGTTCTGCCGGTCCAGGATCGTCTTCCGACGATTCTTGAGCTGCGTGAATACGCGCACGCGCAGGGGCTAGCGTTTGGAGCCGCGGACACAGATCTGCTCCTACTAAGTGATGGCGGTTGCTGCTGCAGCGGAACGGACCTACTCGGGCTCGAGTCCTATCACCGCTACACCTACGTCGAGGCAGTACGACGCAGCCCGCCGGATGACGTAACGTTCCACGCCTTGTCCGACGTATGGTCGCCTCCAGGCACGATCTCTCGGTTCGTGAACTCGCGTAGTCGACTCCCAGCCATGAACGGCCGCGGGGCGGACATGGCGAGGTACTTGCGCCACAATTGGAATGGTCGTCCGAACGGGCCGGCTCCCAACATGTTGTGGGGTGTAATTCCGACCGCAGACTTCGACACCAACGGCCTCCGTGTCTACCGCCTCAGCCACGAGGCTCGCGAGCTCATAGTCTCTCGTCGGGAGTGATTCGACGCATAGCTCGGAGCGCGTCGCCAGGCCCATATACCATTGCGCTATGGACGCGACCGGACACACCGAGAAACCGGCGGAGGCGCCAGCTCATCCGCTAGTCACGACCGCCGAGCGGCAGGATCTGAGCGCGCTGCTTGAGCTGAAGACGACGGTCGTGGACGACACGCTAGCCGACTATCCCCCCACGGCGCTTCAGCAGTGGAAGGAGCGGTTTGTGAGCGACGTCTACTTCGCAGAGCGCTTCGATTCTCGGGACCGGCCAACGACGTTCTTCGTCACCGGTCCGCGCGACCGACCGACCGGCATGATCGCTCTGAAGGAGCGTGACGGCGTCGCGTACCTCGGCGATCTTTACGTCCGCTCCCAGGGGCACGGCATTGGCAAGCAGTTGCTCCGCCACGTCCTTCGCGAGGCTCGTCGGCGAGGATTCCGGGTGGCCGTTGCAGATGTTTTCGACGGCGCCGATGCGTCCGCGGCTCTGTTCCGGCGGGCCGGATTCGCGGACCGCGAAGACTACGTTGAGCCTTCGCTACGGGTAACGGTCCATCGTTTGGCTCTCGACCTGGCATAGCTACAGGTAGAGGCAAGGCGTCCACAACACAGCATCCGTTGGCGCCTCGGGACCACATCGTCCTGTCGAGCGGCTAACTCGGCTCGGTCGACGGATCGGCGCCGGCGGCGCCGCTTGATGCCAGTCGGGAGCACATGGCTCATCGCTCACACGAGCGCGTCCGTGTTTTCGCCGGGTGAGCCGGCTTGCTCGCGCCTTTCGCGACGGTCGGATCCTGCGCCGCTGGGGCCACCCGAAGGATCGGCCGGTGGTCGGGCGGTCATACCGGTTCGTGGCGGTGAGCAGATGGCCTAGCCTGTGACAGTGCCAATCATCGTCGCCTCGGTCAATGCAAAGGAGCGCCTCGGCGCGGTGCGTGCGCGCGAACGCTTCGGCTTGTGGTTGGAGCGTCGGGAGGCGACGCTCGTCGTCGTGCAAGAGGGGTAGCGAGCAGGAGCTCTGGTGCCACCCTCGCCGCGAGGGATGCAGTTTCTGGAGGGAGCTGCTGAGCTCGCGGCGTCGATCGGGTGACGGAATCGGTCGGCCGCGCGTCGACCGGCCCGAGGACTCATGGCAGACCGAGTTCGTAGGTGACCGCGCGATCCATTCTGTCCACCTCGACCCACACGGCGTCGCGGGGCGGGTAGAGCAGCTCCAGATCCTCGCCGAGTGGTTACGGACCGGCGACAATGTCGTTCTGGGCGACTTCAACCTCGCCCCCGTCCCATCGACGGCATCTACGGCACGCCGCCAAGCTAGTCACATCGGCTGGTGAGCGCCGTGCGTTCGCCGAGCAGCTGCGGTCAATGGTGCGCGCCGGCGTGACGCTTGAGACCGCGGCGACCGCGGCCGGCGTCTCGGCGCGGTCGGTACGGGACTGGCGGGCCCTCGGCCGGCTCGACCACGAACGTGAACTCGCCGCTGGCGAGGTGCAGCTCGCGCTGGCGGTGTCGTGGTCGGCGCCGCGGTCGTGGCGGGCGGCCCCGTGGACGCTCGAGCGCGAGTTCCCGGAGCGGTGGGCGCGACCATCGCGTCGCAGACCGCCCGCATCGGTGAGCGATGATCCGGGTCGTGGAGGATAGGGCCGAGTTGGAGCGGTTCGTGGGCTGGACCCCGACGAGTTCGAACGGCGGCTCGCCGCGCTCGAGGACCAACGGCCCGCCTGACGCTTCACGCTGGCCGAGGGCGTCGCTCAGCGCCGGGTTGTCGTGGCGCTGCGCGAGAGCGGGTTGTCCTACTCGCAGATAGCGGCGGCGACTGGCTCAACGGTCGCGACGATCGAGCGGGACCTGCAAGCCAACCCGCATTTGTGCGCCGGCGTATGTGCTCGGTGCCGACGGCAAGCGCCACCCGACGGTCAAGAACGGACGCCGCGGGCGTTAGACCCGGGCTATCGCGGTAGCCTCCAGGACGCACGCATAAGAACGGCCCGGCGCGCATCACCGCCCGGGCCCCGGACCACGAGAGGGGGTTCTCGTGCTCACCAGCGACATTACCGTTCCGCGCAGACCGGCCGTACAAGTGTGCTGCACGTCGGGCTCGACCATCGTGGTGCTGGCGGGCTGGGGCAATTAATCCGATCCCGATGGCCAGCGCTGCCCCGCCACAAGTAGACATCTACGAGGTCGCCTCCCACCTGTGGGACACCGCGGACGAGCTTCGCGCCAACTCCCACCTGAAGGCGGCCGAGTATTCGATTCCGGTCCTCGGGCTGATCTTCCTCAAGTTCGCCGACAGCCGGTTCACCGAGGCAGAGGCCGACCTTGCCGGCAGGAGCAGCGGCCGACGCACCATCGGCAAGGCCGACTACCAGAGCCGCGGCGTCCTCTACCTGCCCGACCAGGCCCGCTTCGCGAACCTCCTCAAGCTGCCCGAGGGCGAGAACATCGGCAAGGCGATCAACGACGCCATGGCCGCTATCGAGGACGAGAACCCGCAGCTCGCCGGCGTCCTTCCGCGCACCTACCAGGAGTTCTCGAACGACACGCTCGTCCGGCTGCTCCGCTCCGTCAACTCCATGCTGGGCGACGATCCAGGGCGACGCGTTCGGCAAGGTCTACGAGTACTTCCTCGGCAAGTTCGCGATCGCCGAGGGCCAGAAGGGCGGCGAGTACTTCACCCCGACATCGATCGTCCGCCTCATCGTCGAGATCATCGAGCCCTTCAACGGCAAGATCCTCGACCCGGCCTGCGGATCGGGCGGCATGTTCGTCCAGAGCGCGCGCTTCGTCGACGAGCACCGCAACGGAGGCAAGGGCAGGCTCTCGATCTACGGCCAGGAGCGCGTCGAGGAGACGCTCAAGCTCTGCACGATGAACCTGGCGGTCCACGGGCTGGAGGGGCAGATCAGCCAGTCCAACGCGTACTACGAGGATCCCTTCCGCTCGGTTGGCCAGTTCGACTACGTCATGGCGAATCCGCCGTTCAACGTCAACAGGATCGACAAGGCGAAGCTCGAGGGAGACCGCCGGTATCCCTTTGGGCTTCCCCGCGCCGACAACGGCAACTACATCTGGATTCAGATCTTCTACTCGGCGCTGACCGACCGTGGCCGTGCGGGGTTCGTCATGGCGAACTCCGCCGCGGATGCCGGCGGGTCGGAGCTCGAGATTCGTCGCAAGCTCATCGAGGACCGCTGCGTCGACGTCATCGTGGCCGTCGGCTCCAACTTCTTCTACACCGTGACCCTGCCGGTCACTTGTGGTTCCTCGACAAGGCGAAGCGCGACACCGATCGCGCGGACAAGGTGCTCTTCATCGACGCGCGCAAGATCTTCCGCCAGATCGACCGCGCCCACCGGGACTGGCTGCCCGAGCAGATCGAGTTCCTCGCCAACATCGCTCGCCTCTACCGTGGGGAGCCCATTGAGACCCGCGAGGGCTCGGCGGACCTGATGGAGCAGAGCTTTCCCGACGGGCGGTATGTCGACGTGCCGGGGCTGTGCGCCGTCGCGACGCTCGACCAGATCGAGAAGCAGGGCTGGAGCCTCAACCCGGGGCGCTACGTCGGCGTCGCGGCGGCCGAGGACGACGGCGTCGACTTCCGGGTCCGGCTCGGAGAGCTCACCGAAGAGCTTGAGAAGCTCAACGCTGAGGCGGCCGCCTCCAAGAACGAATCGCTGCCAATGTCGCGGAGCTCTCGGTTGACGTGACCGAACTGGCGACGTCTGCGAGCTCGCAGATCGTCGACTGCGAGCATAAGACTGCGCCGCCTGACCAAGACGGCCTCATCGATGGATCCGGACGTCGATATCGGAGTCGGAGCGTCTGGACTGCTCGACGCGGGCTTCAGCCAACGTTAGCGACGCCAGACGTCATGCGGTCTGGACGCAGCGTGTCGACGCTGCAGCGCGGCGATCTCGTCGTCGCACGACGAGGCACGGTCGGCAAGTGTCGCGGTAGCATCGGATCGGATTCCATGCGCCGTTCCTAGGACAACGCACAGTTCTGATCGCGACTCGACCGCGAGACGTCGATCCGCGACTTCCTGTACTACTTCCTTCGAGCTCCCGATTGCGCGGCCGGATCGCGAGCGCGTGCTCAGCCGGAGCGACACGGTCGCCGCACCTCAACGTCTGCATTCGAGCGATGCCGGTTCCGCTTCCACCGCTGGTGACCCAGCGCAAGATCGCGGCCATCCTCTCGGCCTACGACGACCTCATCGAGAACAACAAGCCGCCGGATCAAGCTCCTCGAGGAGATGGCGCAGCGGATCTACCGCGAGTGGTTCGTCGACTTCCGCTATCCAGGGCACGAGGATGTGCCGCTGGTGGACTCGGAGCTGGGACCGTTCCGGCTGGCTGGCAGCGTCCGCAGACTCGGCGAGATCGTCGATGGATCACGTGGGCTCGACGCAGGACGATCCGAGGACGGCCGAGTACGTCGATCATTTCAGTCCGTCCGCGAGGGACGCCTCGACGATCAGCAAGCCGTCGTCCACGCTGATGGAGTGCACTCGGCCGCGTCGAGGACATGCATCGTCGCGCGACGGCGACATCGTCTGGTCCACCGGACGGCCGACCTCGGCAGGCGTACGCGTTGGATCCAGTCGACCCAGCCGTCTGCTTGCGTCGTGTCACCGATTCGCGTGCTCTCCGACGACGATGCACCTGACGTCCGTCACTCTGTATCTGCAGCTCAGTGATCGACATCGTGAGTTCGCTCGAGGCACATGCCAGCGGCTGCGGCGCACCGCAGAACCGGCCGGACCTTGAGCCGATGCCGCTTCGCTCGATCCTGCCGACCTGCCGATGCAGCGGTCGCTTCGACGACGCGTCCTGCACCGATTGTTGCGATCAGCGCTCAGCTTCGACTGACGAATCCGAACGCTTCGCGAGGCCCGCGATCTCCTCCTTCCGCGGCTCATCTCCGGCGAGATCGACGTCGAGCGATCTCGACATCGCCGTCGAGGAGCCGGCAGCGTGAGCGTCGCCTCGCGTCCGTACACCGAGGACGCGGCGGTCGAGAAGCCGGCCATCGAGCTGTTCGGCGAGCTTGGCTGGGACCACGTCAACGCATACCACGAGAAGCTCGGCGCCGACGGCACGCTCGGCCGCGAGAGCCGGAACGAGGTCTTCCTCGTCGCAGCGGCTCCGCGCGGCGCTCGAGCGGCTCAACCCGGAGGCTCCGGCCGACGCCATCGACCAGGCGATCGCCGAGATCACCAAGGACCGCAGCGCTCTTCACTACGCGCGGGCGAACCGCGAGGTGCATGAGCTGCTCCGCGACCGCGTCCCGGTCTCCATTCGCAAGCCGGACGGCAGCAGGGAGACCGAGCGCCTGACCGTCATCGACTGGGACGAGCCGACCAACAACGACTTCCTCCTCGTCTCCCAGCTCTGGATCAAGAGCGACCTGTACGAGCGCCGGACCGACCTCCTCGGCTTCGTCAACGGCATCCCGCTCGTCTTCATCGAGCTGAAGGCGGCGCACCGCAACCTCAAGCACGCCTACGACGACAACCTCACGCGACTACCGGGACACGATCCCCCACGTCTTTGTGCCCAACGGGTTCATCGTCCTCTCGAACGGCGCCGAGACGAAGGTGGGCACCATCACCTCGCCCTGGGAGCACTTCCTCGAATGGAAGAAGATCAACTCCGAGGGCGAGGAGGGCCGCGTCTCGATCGAGACGGTCATCCGGGGGATGTGCACGCCCGAGCGCCTGCTCGACATCGTCGGCAACTTCACCGTCTTCCAGGAGCTGCCCGGTGGGCTCGTCAAGCTCGTCGCGCGCAACCATCAGTACCTCGGGGTGAACAACGCGCTGGCTCGGCTGCAGGAGGTCCGGCAGGCAGCCGCGCCGACGGCGAGCCGGAGTCCGCAGGCGCCGAGGAGCCGCGCGCCTCCGGCGAAGCTCGGCGTCTTCTGGCACACCCAGGGCTCCGGCAAGACCGTCTCGATGATCTTCTTCACCCAGAAGGTCCTGCGGACGATGCCGGGCAACTGGACCTTCGTCATCGTCACCGATCGGGACGACCTCGACGACCAGGCGTACAAGGAGTTCGCCGCGGCCGGCGTCGTCGAGGAGCACACCCGGGCCACCTCGTCGCGAGCATCTGCGGACGCTTCTACGCGAGGACCGGCGCTACGTGTTCACGCTGATCCAGAAGTTCCGGACCGAGCACGGAGAGCAGCACCCCGTCCTCTCGGACCGCCACGACGTCATCGTCATCACCGATGAGGCGCACCGGACGCAGTACGACGTCCTCGCGCTCAACATGCGCAACGCCCTGCCCAACGCGGGGTTCATCGGCTTCACCGGCACGCCGCTCATCGCCGGCGAGGAGAAGACCAAGGAGGTCTTCGGCGACTACGTCTCGATCTACAACTACGCCAGCTCGACCGCCGACGGCGCCACGGTCCCGCTCTACTTCGAGAACCGCATCCCGACGCTCCAGCTCACGAATCCGCGCTTCGACGAGGACCTGACCGACATCGTCGAGGGCGCCGACCTCGATCCGGAGCAGGAGCGCAAGCTCGCCCGCCTTCTCGGCCAGCAGTACGAGCTCATCACGCGCGAGGATCGTCTCGAACGGGTCGGCAAGGACATCGTCAACCACTTTCTCGGCCGCGGCTTTCCGGGCAAGGCGATGGTCGTCTCCATCGACAAGGCGACGGCCGTCCGCACCTACCTGAAGGTGCAGGCCGCCTGGGAGGCGCGGCTCAAGCGCAACGAGGAGCGCCTGGCGTCGGGGAAGCTCGACCGCCGATGAGCGCGACCTCCTCGAACAGGAGATCGCCTTCATGCGCGGCACCGACATGGCGGTCGTGATCTCGCAGTCGCAGAACGAGGTCGCCGAGATGGCCGAGCGGGGGATCGACATCCGGCCGATCCGCAAGCGGATGGTCGAGGAGGACCTGGAGGGCCGATTCAAGGACGCCGCAGGACCCGCTGCGCATCGCCTTCGTCTGCTCGATGTGGACGACCGGGTTCGACGTGCCGTCGTGCTCGACCATCTACCTCGACAAGCCGATGCGCAACCAGGCCCTGATGCAGACGATCACGCGGGCCAACCGGGTCTTCCCCGGCAAGAACAACGGCCTGATCGTCGGCTACGTCGATGTCCTGAGCAACCTCCACAAGGCGCTCGCGATCTACGCCAGCACCGGCGCCCTCGGCCAGGCCGTGCTCCCGGTCGAGGAGAAGGAGGCGCTCGTCGACGCGCTCCGCGAGGCCGTCGAGGAGATCCGACGCTTCTGCCAGGCGCGCGAGGTCGACCTCGACCACATCACCACGCTGCGCCAGTTCGAGTGGGTCGAGGCCCTGAAGGACGTCAGCGACCAGCTCATGCTCTCGGACGAGGAGACCTCCAGCTTCCTCGAACGCGCGACCCGGGTCGAGCGCCTCTTCAAGGCCATCCTCCCCGACGACCGCGCCAACGAGTTCGCCCCGATCCGCAAGGTCATCCGCGTCGTCATGGACCGCATCGGCGAGGCCGGCGGGCGTCCCGAGGTGTCGCGGCGTCATGGCGCAGATCGAGCAGCTCCTCGACGAGTCCGTGGCCGCCAACGCCTACCTCATCGGCTCCGAGGAGCGGAAGTCGCTCATGGACCTCAGCGAGGTGGACTGGGACGCCGTCAAGACGATGTTCGCGAGCGGCCGCCAGCGCACGGCCGCCCAGAAGCTGCGCTCGATGCTCACCGCCCGGATCACCAACCTGACCCGGCTCAACCCCACCCGCGTCGACCTCTACGAGCGCTTCCAGCGGCTCCTCGAGCAGTACAACGCCGGCAGCCTGAACGTCCAGCAGTACTTCGACGAGCTCGTCAAGCTCAGCCACTCCCTCACCGAGGAGGAGGCGCGCGCCGTCTCAGCCGGCCTGACCGAGGAGCAGCTCGCCGTCTTCGACCTGCTCACTCGCCCAGGACCCGACCTCACCGCCGACGAGGAGCAGCAGGTGAAGCGCGTCGCCGAGGAGGTCCTCGCGGTCCTGAAGCGCGAGAAGCTCGTGCTCGACTGGCGCAAGGAGCAGCGCACCCGCGCCGCGGTCCGCGTCACGGTTGAGGAGACCCTGGACCGGCTGCCCGAGAAGTACACGCGGCAGATCTACGCCCAGAAATGCGACGCCGTCTACCAGCACGTCTTCGAGTCGTACTTCGACGACGGCCACAGCGTCTACGAGCTGGCGGCATAGATCGCCTCAACTACCGCAGGAAGAACGCGGCGGCGACAACTGGCTCGCCGGGAGCACAATCACCCCATGCCCTACTACGCCTGTCGAATCTGTGGCCGGCCGTTCGTCCGGCGCACAGCACACGACCGTCACTGCCCGGACCATCGCGCGCACGACCGCTCGCCGTCGAGCCTCGCCGCCGAGTCCCCCGAATACCGCCGCAACCGCAAGATCCTTCTCGCCAACTATCCGCCCTGCCATTGGTGCGGTGAGCCGGCCACCACCGCAGATCACCTCAAACCCGTTGCGCTCGGTGGCAGCAACGTCATCGAGAATCTCGTCCCAGCTTGCGCGCGTTGCAACTGTGGCCGACGCGCCAATAGCGGGGAGGTTCAATCATGAACCGCACCCGACCTCGCGTCACTGTTCCTCCTCGCGGCGCGCGCCGACGTGGACCCCCGGTGGACCCCTGTCGTTCGCACGACGGGCGCGGTTCGGCTGGTCGTATCCCCTCGGAGATCAAGCCCTCAGCGGGAGGCCGCGTAAATGGGCCAACGCGAGGCAACCGACTGCCCGTACCTCCATCATCGGCATTCCTGGCACCAGGAGGAGTGGGTCTTCTGATGGCGCCCCCAGTGGTGGCAGTGACGGCAGAGAGCCACTCCGTTGTCGAGGGTCGTCGCCCCCCCGTCCTCGTGGGGTATTTCATGATGGAAGGCGGGCGGATAACCCGTCCAGCGATCGGGTTCCTTCCCGGGCCGGGCTCGGTCGAAGCGGCGGCCACAGTCGGCGCAAGCAAACCGCTGGCGTTCCAGTATCGCCCTCTTTTGGACGGCGGTGAAGAAGCGGCGGGGATCTTTTCTCATCACAGTCCCTTCGGCAAGACCCCTTGGCAAATAAAGAGGCCTAGGCAAGAACTTCATAAGGGAGCGCGCTGATGGGCCAAAGCGAGGCAACGGCTGAGAGGTCGCTTTCGTGAGATTGCTCGACCAATCAGGCGCGGTGCTCGCCCAGGTCATCAGATTGCCAATCCCTAGCGTCAGCGCGACCGAAGGCGCCACGGACGGCGTACGCTGACCCGGAATGCCGTACGCCGATCCCGAGAAGCGCAGGGCGATGAAACGCGAAAGCGAACGCCGGCGCCGGGAGCGCCAGCGCCCCGCGACGGACGGACGCGCGTCCCGCGACCCTCCGAGGGAGGAGGAGCTGCTCCGGATCCTGGGGGAGCTCGCGAGGTTGGGGTCCGTGGCGGCGGCGCGGCTGCTGCTCGAGCGCCTCGACCGCAAGGCCGCACCAGAGCCAGACGAGAGCGGCTCCGTGATCGCCGATCTGGCGAAGCGGCGCGCCGCCAGGGCCGCCGGGCGGTAAGCGGCGATGGCACCGGCTCCGGGCGATCTCGACGAATTCGTCAGGTTTTGCGCCGAGCTGACGTCTGAGAACGGCGAGGCCCTCGAGATCTACGACGAGCAGAAGGTGATGTTGCGCGACTACTTCGACGGTGTCCGCGAGACGCTGATTCTCATCAGCAAGAAGAACGGGAAGTCGACGCTGCTCGGGGCGCTGGCGCTGTATCACCTCGCCGTGGTCGACGACGCCGAATGCGTGATCGTTGCCGCGTCCCGCGATCAGGCCGCGATCATGCTGCGTCAGGCGCAGGGGTTCATTCATCGCTCGCCGCTCTTGCAGCAGCTCGTGAAGGTGAAGCAACGCGAGATCACGTCGCTGGTTGACCGGGGGCGGGTGCGGGTGCTGGCCTCGGACACCGATACGGCGGATGGAGTGCTTCCAACGCTGGCGCTGGTCGACGAGCTCCACCGGCACAAGACCGCCGATCTGTATGGCGTGCTCCGCGACGGGCTCGGCCCCCGCGACGGGCGGCTGATCACGATCTCGACGGCGGGGAGCACGGAGTCGTCGCCTCTGGGGGTGCTGCGCGACGCGGCGCGCCAGCTGCCGACCGTCCGTCGCCTCGGGAGCTACCGGCATGCGCGATCGGACATCTTTGCTCTGCATGAGTGGGCGCTCGACTCTGACCAGGACCTCTCAGACCTCGCGCTGGTCAAGACCGCGAATCCGGCACCGTGGATAACCGTCGAGGCGCTGCGGGAGCGCCGCGACTCGCCGTCGATGACCCCGGCGCAGTGGGCGCGCTTCGCCTGCGGGGTCTGGATCAGCGCCCCGGACTCAGCGGTCGCCGCCGCCGACTGGGAGCGCGCCCGGACCGACGACCGGCCGGCACCCGCCGAGGCGATCTGGGGCGTGGGGATCGACCTCGGCTGGGTCTGGGACACGTCGGCGATCGTGCCGCTATGGGTCCCCGAACCCGACCGTCGGGTGCTGCTCGACCCGGTGATCATCACGCCGCCCCGCGACGGCAGCTCGATCCCCCCCAGCCAGGTCCGCGAGGCGCTCCAGAGGGTCTACAGCGAGCACCCGTTCGCCCGCGTGGCGATGGACCGCGCCGCTGGCGGCGAGCAGCTCGCCGAGTGGATCGAGGACACGCTTCGCTGCGAGGTCGTTCTGTACACGAACGGCACGGCCGAGCGGGCTCGCGTCGCCCAACGGTTCTACGAGGGGCTGCGAGCCGACCCACGGCCAACGCTGCAGCACACCGGCAACCCCGAGTTGACTCGCCACGTCCTGAACGCGATGGCCCGCGTGCTGCCGCGCGGGGATGTCGTCTTCGACCGGCCGAACCAGTCCCGTAGTGCTCAGGCGCAGGATCAGCGGGTCATCGACGGGCTGACCGCCGCAAGCATCGTTCACGACGCGGCGATCGCGGCGCGTCGGCCGCACGTGAACGTCGCTGATTACCGCATTTTGGCGCTCTAGCCCGTCCGGTAACGAGAAACGCCCTCGGGGTCGAGGGCGCTCCCGCAGCCATCGCCATTGGGCGTACGCTGATGCGTGTGCAAAACGCAACGCCAGTCTAGGCCGTGACGGATCGCGACCCGCTCGAGCGCCTGTGGGAGACGACCGCGGCGGCGCTCGAACCTCAGTACCGCGAGAAGAAGGCCTACGAGGAGCTCGAACGACGCTACCGCGAGAAGGTGATGCGCGAGAAGCTGGCCGAGTCCGACGCCAGCGAGGATGAGCGTATGTCCGAGCAGACCGAGAACGATCTCGCAGCGCTGCTGAGATGGCGTCGCGCCCATCCCGATGACGAGAGCTTCTCTTTTCGGAAGATCGCCGATCACCTCGGCATCGCGAAGAGCACGGTCGAGCGCCGCTGGCGGCGGATGCTGACCCGGCCGGGCTGAGCCCGAAGGTGTCCCAGAAGGCGGCGCCCGCTGGGACGCTCTTCTGGAATCCGGGGTCTGGAAACCCCGTAGCGGCGGGGGTTTCCGAGCGCCCGCGAAAAGGCGCGTGTCCCGATAGGTTGGGACAGCCGCACGATGTAGCCCATGCCCGCTACCGCTACATCGCGAGTCGGTCCTGAGCTTCGATCCGCGCGCCACCGGGCCGGGCTCTCGCAGGAGAAGCTCGCCAACCTGGCCGGCTGCTCGCTCTCCTACATCCGCCAGTTCGAGGCCGGGCTCTCGCCAGCGTCGAGCCCGAAGCTCGACGAGATCTGGCGCGTCCTCCATGCGCTCGACGACCGACACACCGAAGGAGGTGAGCCCGACCAGCCAGGGCTGGTGCCCCGACGCCACCCGTAATGCGAACCGGCCGGGCCTGCCGTCGATCGGCGGCGGCAAGCTCGGCCGGAGAAAGGGAGAGGCCCGCGATGCCTCTTGGACCCGTAGGACCCGTTCACCCGAACGGCAACACGATGAGCATAGACCGCTACGTCCAGCACGCCGAGCGGTTCGGGGTCGAGCTCGTGTTCGAGACGGCCGCTGGACTCGGCCAGGTGAAGTCCGACCTGACGACGATCGAACTCGTCACGCTTGCCCGGCGCCTGAAGGCGATCTACCCCAAGTTCAACGTCGCCAGGCCCGATCAGCTCGTAGAACTGTCCAGCCCTGAAGTCCGGGCCGCATATCTCGACCGGATCGCGCCGGTGCTCGACCAGCTCGGGACGCCGGTTCCAACTTCGGCATCTCGCTGCTGTGAATGGTGCGGCAAGTCGATCGCCGGCCGGTCCGACCGCCGAACGTGCTCGGCGGGGCACCGGAAGGCGCTTGATCGTGCCGGCGGTGTAGGGCTGTTCTCCCGCCCCGATGTCACACCTACGGACCGGTTCGACCTATCCGTCGCACTTCGGCCGGATGTCACACCTACGGCCCATGAACACGGGCGATTCGAGGGCGAGAAACAGGGGCACGGCGAGTTTCGGAAAGTCCCCGCGGGCGCTTGTGTGCAACTGGGGTTGTGGCCATGAGTGAGTATGAGTACTCGAACGGCGCGGATGGCACGTGTCAGACATGCGGCGCCGAACAGCGAGGCTGGCGCCGCGCGAACCGTGCCGCGATCGAGTTCCAGAACGCCGATCGTGAGCGCGTGACGTTCCCGATGCTGCTCGCTCGCGTCGTCGAGCTCGAGCGCGTGGTCGCCCTGCTGGATCCCGCGCTTCGACCGCCCGATCGGCTCCACCTCAGGCGCGTGGCGTGAGCGGGTTCGCCGACCCGCGCGACGGCCGCCGCGCGCTGCTTGCGCTGCTGTGCGACGGCGAGCACCTCCTCGAGCTCCGCTGCCGTCTCCCGAACGGCACATGGTCGAAGCGGTGGGCGCGAACCGCCGCCGGCGCCGACGAGCTCGCCGCGAGCATGACCGCCCACGCCGACGTATATGTCGGCCTCGCTCCACGCCTCGGCCGCGAGGGGGACGAGGCCACCCAGTACGGTCCCTGCCGCGCACTCTGGGCGGACTGCGACACCGCGCGCGCCGTCGCGAACCTCGCCGCGTTCGACCCTCCGCCGACCATGATCGTCCTGTCCGGCGGTCTCGACGGCGACGTCATGAAGCGACACGCCTACTGGGCGCTGACCGAGCCGCTCGCGCCCGATGAGGCACGACGGCACACCCGCCGCCTCGCGCACTGCCTCGGCGCTGACATGTCGGTGGCCGAGCCGGCGCGGATCCTGCGTGTCCCCGGCAGCAGAAACCACAAGACCGGCAGGTGCGCGATCGTTGAGGCGTTCACGGGCGAGGCCCACGACCTCGACGCGGTCACCGGCCACCTGGAGGACGCGCCCGGCCGGACTGGCCCGATCGTCGTCGGCGAGGACGACGGCTACCTGATCCCCGGCGGGCAACGCTATCGCCACCTCACCCGGTTCGCCGGGCTGCTCAGGTCCGCTGGCGTCAACGAGAGCACGCTCGTCGAGTGCGGCCTCGTGTTTCTGCGCCACCAATGCGCGCCCGACCCACCGATGGATTTCGAGGAGGCCGAGGCGAAGCTCCGCAACATGCGCGCCGACTGGGCCGGCACCTACACCCCCCCGGAGAAGCGGTGAGCCCGTACAACGTCCGCGACGACCTCTCCGGGGCGTCTGCCAACGGCACGCAGCCATGGCCGGCGCCGATGCGCCCCGAAGCGTTCCACGGGCCGGTCGGCCGGCTCGTGCGGAAGATCGAGCCCGAGACCGAGGCAGACCCGCACGCGCTGCTGTTGTCCGTGCTCGCCGCGCTGGGAAACGCGATCGGCCGCGGCCCCGGGCTGCGGATCGAGGGAACGTTGCACGCGACGAACATGTACGTCTGCGTCGCCGGCACGACTTCGAAGGCGCGCAAGACAACCTCGTGGGGGCGAGTCGAGCAGGCGTTCCGCCCCGTCGACCCGGAGTGGTGCTCGCCGGCTCACATCGTGGACGGTATGAGCACCGGCGAGGGGCTCATCTGGGCGGTTCGTGACCCGATCCGCAAGCGCCGCCGCGCGACGGACAAGGAGCGTAAGGATCCGATGCTGTTCAACCAGATCGACGACGACGGGTTCATCGAGGAGGTCGAGGACCAGGGCGTCGAGGACAAGCGGCTGCTCGTCCAGGAGGGCGAGTTCGCTCGGGTGCTCGAGGTGATGCTGCGGGAGGGGAACACGCTGTCGGCGGTGCTCCGGCGACTGTGGGAGACCGGCACGACCCGCACACTCACCCGCAGCAGTCCGGCTCTTACGACCGACGCTCACGTGTCGATCGTCGCGCACGCCCCGGTCGACGAGCTCCGCGCGAAACTGACCTCAGCATCGCGGGCGAACGGGTTCGCGAACCGGTTCCTCTATTGCGTGTCGAAGCGCACCAGGAGCCTGGCCTTCGGCGGCAACCTGACCGACGTCGACCTCGCGCCGGCCAGCAGCGCGATCGCCGCCGCGGTCGCCGCCGCGCGCGACGTCCGAGCCTTGACGTGGGGGGACGCCGCCGACCTGTGGGCGTCGGTCTACGACGAGCTCTCGGAGGGTCGGCCCGGCATGTTCGGCGCGATCGTCGCCCGGGCCGAAGCGCACTGCGTCAGGCTCGCGACGCTGTACGCCCTCGCCGACCAGTCCGCGCGGCTGGACCGCGAGCACCTGGAGGCGGCGCTTGCCGTCTGGGACTACTGCGAACGGTCCGCCGCTTACATCTTCGGCGGGATGCTCGGCGACCCGCTCGCCGACCGGATCCTCGAGGCGCTCTGTGCCGCCGGGGAGAACGGGTTGAGCCGGACCCAGATCCGCGACCTGTTCGACCGCAACGCCTCGACCGAGGCTGTCGAGACCGCCCTGTCGGTCCTGCGCCGGCGACTGCTCGCGGAACCGCGATCGATCAAGACCGGTGGCCGCCCGGCCGAGCGTTGGTACATCCGCCCCGTTTCGGATTCCCCAGGGGCACGACCAAAGCCCGAAAACAACGACCAAAGTCCGGAGAGCTGACCTTTGGTCGTAGAAAAGCAGCTTCTGTCGTGCCGCCAGGAGTCGGGAAACGGTGTCGGTCTCGACCGTGTCGTCCCACCTTTGGTCGTAGAAGACCGGCTTTTGTCGTGTGGCCAGGCGACAGGGGAACGATGATCGAGGACGACTTCCCTCTACGTCGGGCTCGTGTGCTGTGAGCTGTGCGGGCAGGTGGTCGCTGAGGATCAGCTACGCCGGCTCGTGCTGCGCGAGGGCGAGAAGGTGAACGGGAACCTCCGGGCGATGCGCGTGGTCCACGTCTGCGACCGCCACGCCGAACAGGATCCCGTTCAGGCGCCGCGCGACAGCTCCAGGGCGGGGACTTCCAAGCGCCATCCGCAGGACGAGAGGTTGTTCTCATGAGGCGCGTCGAGTGAGCGAGTTCACGCCAGGCCGTGAAAACGGGCATCGCCGGCCGAAGGGCTACGCACCGTGGCGGCCTCAGCGCAAGACGTGCGAGCTGCTCGAACAGGTCGAGGCGGTCCTCGACGAATACGACGAGCAGTTGCCGCTGACCGTCCGCCAGATCTTCTACCGGCTCGTTGGCGCCCACGGATACCAGAAGACCGAGCGCGCGTACAAGCGGCTCGGCGAGCATCTCGTGCGAGCTCGGCGCGCCCGCCTGCTGCCGTTCGACGCCATCCGCGACGACGGCGTCGCCGTGATCCGCCACGCTTACTACGACGGCATCGCCGACTTCCACGACGAGACCGCACGTCGTGCACGGGCCTACCGGCGTGATCGCCAAAGTGGGCAGCCGGTATTCATGGAGTTGTGGTGCGAGGCGGCTGGGATGCAGCAGCAACTCGACCGGGTCGCGTCGCGCTACTCGGTGCCGGTGTACACGACCGGCGGGTTCGGGAGCCTGACCGCAAACTACGAGGTCGCCGGGCGCGCGCTCGCCCGCGACCGCCCGACCGTGATCCTGCACGTCGGCGACTTCGACCCGTCTGGGGAATCGATCTTCGAGTCGATCGTCGAGGACGCCGCCGCGTTCGTCGAGGCCGACCGGACGATCTGGCTGCCGGAGGTACGCGGCATCCGAGTGGCGCTGACCGCCGATCAGGTTGACGACCACGACCTGCCGACCGCGCCGCCGAAAGAGTCGGACTCGCGCTCGGCGTCCTGGGAGGGCGAGACGTGTCAGCTCGAGGCGCTGGCTCCCGACGCGCTCGCCGAGCTCGTCGAGCAGGCGATTGTCGAACAGCTCGACCCGATCGTGTTCGATGTGCAGATCGAGTTGGAGAAGCGCGAGCGCGCGGAGCTGCTCGCCCTTCCGCGAGGAGCATGACCTGAGCGAGCTGGCGCGTGCGCTACTCGACGACCTTGCCGGCGATCCGGTCGCGCTCGAGCGCTTGCGCGAGCTGGCTAGCGACGACCGCGGGCCTGAGCCCTGGGTCGGCGTGGACCGGGCCAGTGAGCATCTGGGATGCAAGCGTCAGCGGATTTACAACCTCGTGACCGGAGGAGCCATCCCATTCCGCAAGGACGGCTCTCGGCTGCTGTTCCGCCTCTCCGAGCTTGACGAGTGGCTCGAATAAGCAATAGCGGATAAGCGCTATCATTTCCGCTAGCGGAAACATCCACCCGCGAGAGGAACACCATGTCCGCTACACCGAAGCCGGGTCGTCCCGAGGTCGGCCCGAACATCAACGTGCGGCTCCCGCAAGACCTGCTTGAGCGGGTTGATCAGCGCGCCGAGGCCGAGGGTCAGACGCGCGCCGAGGTCATCAGGGACTCGCTGAGCACCGCGCGCGGCATGATCGACTCGACCGAGCGGACACAGGAGCGCCTGGACCGGGGAGGCGGCCGCCAGGCGCGCGCCGCGCCCTACCGTCTCACGACCCTGAGGCCGCTACCTGGCACTCCGGGCGAGTGCCGAAGGGTGACGCCGGCGAGGCGGCGACAATTACGCGGGGCGAGCGTTAGGCGCCGAACCTGGGTGGATCAACGTTATCCACCGGCAACGTCGCCCGAGACGCACGTGGAGTCGCCGAGCATCGGCCTGGATATCACCCAAGCCTGCCAGGCGGACGCCATCTCAACAACGACGAACGCCGCGAGGTGCGCGACCAGATCGACGGGATTCTCACGGAGATGCGCAAGGGCGGCTCGAATGGCTAAGGCGAAGCGCATCAGAACCAAGACGACTGGCGTCTACCGGATCGGCGATCGCTACGAGTGGGTGTCACGGGCTGGCAGCGGAACCTTCGACACCTTCGAAGAGGCGTGCAAGGCGAAAGCGCGGGCCGACCTCGCCGGGCCCGTCGCCGCGGCGGTGCGCGACGGTTCGGCGACTACGCGCGGACGTGGATGGCCGGGTATCAGGGCCGGACGTCCCGAGGCTTCACCGAGGGCACCCGCGCGGGCTACCGCGAGAGCCTAGAGCTGTACGCGATCCCGTTCTTCGAGGCGCGCAAGCTCAAGCCGCACCAGATCCAACGCCGCCATGTCAGGCGTTCATCGCTTGGCTCGCGGCGACGCCCACGCCGCCGAGCGGCGCGAGGAAATCGGGCTGCGCCGCCCCCTTGCGCCGCGGACGATCGCCAAGCATCTGGCGCCGGTCAAGGCGATGTTCGCCGACGCCGTCGAGGACGACCAGCTGGCAGTCAATCCGGCCAAGGTCCGGGTGAACGTCGAGGCGCCCGGAGGCGCCGGAGGACGACCGAGGTGCGTGCGTTCACCGACGAGCAGCTCGCCGCTGTGCTCGCGGCCGCGATGAGCGCGACCGGCTGCTGTTCGACACGGTCGCCGCACCGGGCCGCGCTGGGGCGAGCTGTGCGAGTGGCGCGGCAAGGATCTCGCCACCGGCCCCGGCGGGCCGTGCTGCGCGTGCGCCGGGCGTTCTCCGACAAGGCGCGCGACGCCGACGGCAAGTCGTCGCGATCGTCAAGCTCCCTAAGTCCGAGAAGGGCCGGCGCGATATCCCGCTCGACCCCGAGCTGGCCCGTCGCCTCTGGCGCTTGCAGCGTGAGCCCGACGAGCTGCTGTTCAGGCGCCGGACGGCGGGCGGCTGAACTACAGCAACGCCTACAAGCGGATCCTGAAGCCGACGCTCGAGGCGGCGTCCGAGGCGCTCGGCGAGGATCTCACCTGGGCGGGCTGGCACACGTTCCGGCACACCGTCGCGTCCCGCCTGTTCGCCGCTGGGCGCAACGTCAAGCAGGTGCAGGAATGGCTCGGCCATCACAAGGCGAGCTTCACCCTCGACACCTACGTCCACCTGATGGGCGGCGGGATCGGTGGTCCGCTCGCGCTGCCGGTCGGGGGAAACAGGGGGCAAACAAAGCCGCGGAAACGGCCGTAAACGCCGACCGGCTGGAGACCGCGGAAAGCGGCGGTTTGCGGGATGATCCGGTCGCCCCGGAACGGGCCGGAAACCTCGGCCCGGGCTTTA
>CAVWQA010000012.1:0-142435 GCA_963757015.1 uncultured Solirubrobacterales bacterium | reverse complement strand
TCTGGCGGTCAGCATGGTGCCCGAGCGCCGGTGAGTCCCGGCGGGCAAGCTGACGCCCGAGCGCCGGCGTGTCCTGGCGGTCAGGTGCGGGTGCGGGCCGCGGGGCCGGCCGACGTCGAGGCGATCTACGCGCTGATCGCGGAGCTGGCCGCCTACGAGCGCGCCCCCGAGCAGGTGACCGGCACCGCCGAGCTGCTGGCGCAGTCGCTGTTTGGCCCGCACCCCTGTGCCGAGGCCATGGTTGCCGAGCTCGACGGTCAGCTGGCCGGCTTCGTGATCTTCCACGGCACGTTCTCGAGCTGGGAGTGCCGCCCGGGGATCTGGCTCGAGGACCTGTTCGTGCGACCCGAGCACCGCGGCGCGGGCGTGGGCGCTGTGCTGCTGGCCCAGCTCGCCCGGCTGACCGTGGAGCGCGGCGGCACGCGCCTTGAGTGGACCGTGCTCGATTGGAACGCGCTGGCGCTCGGGTTCTACGAGCGCTGGGGGGCAAAGCGGCTGTCCGAGTGGGAGCTGCACCGGCTCGACGGCGAGGCGCTGCGCCGCGCTGCCGAGGGCGAGGCGCTGCCCGGCGCCGCCGGCTGACCGTCATGGGTGGGGCCAGCCGGCGCGCGGTTCAGCTCAGGGCGCGCGCAGGACCAGCGGTCGTTCGTGGCGCTCGCGTCGCAGCTGGGAGGCCGTGTAGGCGAGTTTGACCCACTTCCCCCGCGAGTACAGCCTGGTCATGTTGGAGTACCAGCGTGAGGTCGGGTCGGTCGACTGGGAGTAGGTCAGGATCCCCTGCGAGACCGGCCCGCTCGGGTTCAGCTGGGTGGTCATCACCAGCGAGGATCCGTCGTTGACCTGGCCGTAGGGCCCGCCGCTCACGGGGCCGGCCGTCAGCGGGGTGCCGTCGGGAGAGTAGATCGCGTTGAAGCAGCCCGTGTTCGGGCCCTCCCCGCCGCAGCCGGCGATCGGGATCTTCTTCGACTGCGGTGCGTGCTGGACCTGGCCGTAACTCGCGGCGACCGCGACTCCGTGCCCTTGCAGGTTCTGCACCGCGTCGGCGAGCCACTTCAGCGGCGTGGCGGTAGCGGTCGTGTTGAGTCCCGCCGGTGTGGTCAACGGCTGCGCCGGGTTGAACGGGATGGCCCAGAAGTCGCTGTCGGTGTCGAGCGCGGCCCAGACCGAGAACAGCCAGCCGCCCTTGTCAGTCAGCCGCCCGGTGCCCTTGTAGGCGGCGAGCGCGTTGCACGCGGCCGTCAGGTCGACCATCTGACCGTTGCTGGCAAGCTGCGAGGGGTGGGCGCGGCAGTCGGCGACCAGATCGTGGAGCACCAGCGCGGCAAGCTCGGATTCGTCTCCCTCCCACATGTGCTGCAGGGTCGAGATCGTGAACTTCGCGCGGCCCAGACCGTCGGTCCCGTGGACCCGCGCGGCGATCATCGCGTTGCCGATCCGGGTCCGCAGGTCCTGCGGGGTGCCGGTCAGGCCGATGATCGGCGAGAAGCCGGTCAGCGGGTGTGACGGGTTGGCGAGCCAGAACGAGTCGTTTGAGTTCTCCACGTAGTCGCGCCTGAACAGGTGCGGGAGCTGGCTCGCCGTGAAGATGCCCTTCTGCGGAGTCCCGGCGAAGTTCGCGGGCGCACATGACGTTCGCGACCCGTCCAGTGTGACCAGGCGAGCCTGCTGGAACACGAGCGTCGGAAGCCCGGGCGGCAGACACGTGTTGATCTCGGCCTGGCTGACGGCGGGGGTCGCACCGACATCGCCGTAGTAGGCGTTGCCATGGTCGTCGGCCGCGATCGTGTTGAAGGTCGGAATGGCCAGCCACTTGGCCTCGACGTCGTACAGAGACTTGACCGAGGTCGCCTGCCCCATGCGGAGGAACTGATTGGCGGCACGGGGCCCGTCGGCGGCGACGACGTCATACAGCGCGTACGCCGTCGAGCTGTTCCACATGTACGCGTTGCCGGGCACCTGCGGCACGTCGACCACCAGGCCCCAGTGGGTTGTATAGAAGGTGTGCGTAACGGTCCGGCCGGCGAATCTCACGCTGACCGTCACGTGACCCATCTTGGTCGCCTTGCCGTTGAGAAAGTAGCTCGTGGGGTCGCCGGGAACGAGGTGCAGTTGATAGGCGACAAACCGCCGCGAGGTGGACACTGTGTGCGTCCACGCGATGTTGCGGTTGAACCCGATCCCGATCAGCGGAAAGCCCATCAGGGTCCCGCCCTCCATGTCGTAGCTGCCCGGTACATCGAGCTGGGCCATCCAGAACCGCTCTGTCCCGCGCCACGGGAAGTGCGGGTTGGCCAGCACCATCCCATGCCCGGAACGAGTGTCCTGGGAGCCAAGCCCGATGCCGTTTGAGCCGGCGTTACGGACCGACTGCTGGCCAAACTGCGCCTTGAGCGTGGCGAAGCCGCGCGTGGCGGGATCCACGCTGGCGGCCTGTGCGCTTGACGCAGGTGGTTGGGCCTGCACCAGTCCGGACAGGAACTGCTGGGCGGAGCCCTCGGTGACGATCTGTTCGCCGCGGAGGATCATGTCGGTAA
The DNA here is from genome assembly GCA_963757015.1 of uncultured Solirubrobacterales bacterium. GTDB lineage: Bacteria > Actinomycetota > Thermoleophilia > Solirubrobacterales > Solirubrobacteraceae > Palsa-465. Next base: position 139,901 of record CAVWQA010000012.1, on the reverse strand, counting down.
GCGTGATCGGATGCACCCACGGCTTGCCCTTGCAGTGCGGGTCGCGGAGCTTTCCGGAGCGCAGATACCGGTTGTAGCCGGCGATGAAGCCGGTGTACACGCCGCGAACCTGCGGCAGCAGCCCGTTCGGCGGCTTGGCCGCGAGCTCGCGCTTGACGATTCCGCTGGCCTTGACGTACCGCCAGTAGAGGTCGGACTCGAGGTTGGTGCTCGCGGTCCCGGCCGAGTAATTGACCGCCGTTCCGTTGGGCCCGAAGTACTTTGAGCGCTGGCCGTCGACGGTCACGATGTCGTTGGCAAACGTGCACAGGTTGTCCTGGGCGAACACGTAGCCCTCGCCGTAGCCGAGCGCGGTGAAGTTGCGGGCGACGATGTGTGGAATCCCGGCGCTGTCGCGCGTGATCGTCACCGCCCGCGGCGAGCCGGCAGCGTCGTGTCGCGCATGACCCGCGGCCGCGGCATTCGGCACCCCGACAATGGCCACGGCGAGAACAGCAACGAACCCCAGAAGTTTGCGATTCAACCTCGTACCTCTCAATAGTTGTCGACGCCGATGCGGGCGGGGAGCCTACTTGTTCGAACGTCGACGCGCGCCCGTTGGGGATTCCCGGCGCGTTCGGAGCGGTTCGAGACGGGGCGCCCGCGCCCCCGGACCTGGGCATCGCCCGGCGCACGCACCCCGGACCGGGCATCGCCCGGCGCCCGCGCCCACGGGCCCGCCATCAAATAGAAGAGCCCCGCCGAAGCGGGGCTCTTCCGTAGCAGGCCTGTAAGCCGGATCCTGTCGAGAGCAGTCATCCATCTGCGCGGCCTACCCGGACCTTGGCGGGCCACCTGCGAACGGTCCTGCTTGGCCTAGCATCGGGTGGGGTTTGCCTGGCCGCCGCGTCACCGCGACGCCGGTGCGCTCTTACCGCACCATTTCACCCTTACCGGCCTGGAGCTCTGCAGCGGCCCCAGGCTTAGGCGGTGTCATTTCTGTGGCACTTTCCCGCGGGTTTCCCCGGGTCGGCGTTACCGACCACCTTGCCCTGTGATGTCCGGACTTTCCTCGAAGGTGCAACCTCCGCGACTGCTCAGCCTGCGGAAGTGCAGGATAGCGCCCGCCCGTAGTCAGTCCACCGCCCCGCCGCCCGGCTGCAGTCAGCTCAGCGCAGCCTGGCAGCTCGCGCAGCGTCCTCCGATCGGAAGCGCATGTACGCCGTACACGGGCTTCATCTCCGTGCCGCATACCGGGCACCTGACCGCGCGATGGGCGGCAAGCCCCTCCCACACCCCGGTGAGCAACTCATCCAGGGTGGGCTCGCCGCCCAAGCCATAAGACAGCTGCGGCGCCGATAACTCCAGCGTGGTCACGAGATGTTCCTCATCAGGCCCACCACGCGACCGAGGATACGCACATCCCGGCTGCGGATCGGCTCCATCGCGGCGTTCTCCGGCTGGAGCCGGATGTGATCGGCCTCCTGGAAGAACCGCTTCACGGTCGCCTCCTCGCCCACCAGCGCGACCACGATCTCGCCGTCCTGTGCCGTCTCCTGTGGCCTGACCACCACGAGATCGTCCTCGAGGATGCCGACATCCTTCATCGACTCACCCCGGACGCGTAGCAGGTATTGGCCATCCTGCCCACCGGCGAATGGCGGCGTCTGGATGTATTCCTCGATGTTCTCCTCGGCGAACACTGGTTCTCCTGCCGCAACGTGTCCGACCAGCGGCAGCCCCGGCCGGGTGAAGCTGCGGACCCCGGCGGCCGCACGATCGAGCAGCTCGATCGCTCGCGGTTTGGTCGGGTCGCGCCTGAGCAGCCCGATCCGCTCGAGGTTCGCGAGATGGGCGTGCACAGTTGAGGACGACGCCAGGCCCACCGCCTTGCCGATATCGCGCACCGTCGGTGGATAGCCGTACTTCGCCGAGTAGCGCTTGATGAAGTCGACGATCTCCTGCTGACGCTTGGTCAGATCCATGGGTGAACTCCTTGATCGCGAGGGCCGCACTGACCTGGATCGAACATGTGTTCGGCAATGTAGCGCCGTCCGCGGACGGACTCAAGGAGCGGGCTTCAGACAGCAGCCAGGAGCGACCCGCAGGCCCGGATATACTGGCCGCCCACGCGCCTGTGGCGGAATTGGTAGACGCGCAAGGTTGAGGGCCTTGTGGACTGTATGGTCCGTGGAGGTTCGAGTCCTCTCGGGCGCACCTGAGAAAGCCCCGCGATGAGGGGCTTGTGCGTCGTGGCGGCGCGGTTCGCTTCCATCGGGCGCTGTGGGTTCAGTGGCAGCGCGCGAGGTCCGCGGCGCCCACGATGCCGGCCTCCGGGCCGATCTCCGCCATGCGGACGTCGGCGGCCGGGCGGTGCCCTCGCGCGGTCAGGTGTTTGCGGAAAGCCCGCATCGTGGGTTCGCGAAGCAGCTCGCCCGCCGCTGAGACGCCGCCGCCGATTACGAACACTCCCGGGTCGAGAATCGCGGCCAGCTGGGCGATGCCGCGCCCCAGCCATCGTCCGACCTCGTCGAAGCACTGCAATGCCGCAACATCTCCGGCCTGCGCGGCCTGGGTCACGATCGGCCCGGTGATTCGCTCGGGCCGTCCGCCGGCAAGCCGTAGCAGCTCGTTGGCCAGGGCGGGCGAGGCGGTTGCCTGCTCGTAGGCCTCCTGGACGAGCGCCCGCCCGCTGGCGTACTGCTCCCAGCATCCCTGCAGTCCGCATCCGCAGCGGCGGCCGTCGGGCACGATGTTGAAATGTCCGATCTCGGCGGCGACGCCGTGGCGGCCGCGCAGGAGTTCGCCTCCCACGACGATTCCGCCGCCGATCCCCGTTCCGACGGTGATGACGACCACGTTGTCCTCCCCGCGCCCGGCACCGAAGCGGGCCTCCGCCCAGGCGGCCGCGTTCGCGTCGTTCTCCACTACCGCGGGCAGGCCCAGGCGCTGCTCCATCGCGGCGCGGAGCGGCTCGTCGCGCCAGGCCAGGTTAGGGGCGAACATCACAGTGGACCGTGTGGCATCCACGAACCCGGCGGCGCCCAGCCCGATGGCCGATACTTCATGCGAGGCGGTCAGCTCACGGACCGCGTCGGCTATGACGTCGGCGGTTCTCAGCGGGTCATCTGCGGGCGTGTCGCGCCGGGTCACAGCGATGATTGCGCCCTGCTCGTCGACCACGCCGGCCGCGACCTTGGTCCCCCCGATGTCGACTCCGATCGTGAGCATCGTGTGCTTGGCGGCCGCGTTCCCGGTTCCGGCGTGGGCCCGGTGGGCCGCTGAACTGGTCATGATCCACTCCGTGCCAAGGTGCCTTCGGGCAGGCGCTGCAGGTCGACGTCGTCCAACGAGGTGACGACCAGGTCCGCGTGGGCGGCCGACAGAGCGTCGGCGTCGCCGGCGCGGGCGATCCCCAGCGCGGCCATGTTGCCGGCCTTTGCTGCCTGGATTCCCGACACGGCGTCCTCGACGACGAAGCATTCGGCGGGCGCAACGCCGAGCTCCTGAGCCCCGGTCAGGAAGATCTCGGGATGCGGCTTGCCTTGGGCGAAGTCGCGCCCGGAGAGGTCGGCGTCGAAGAACTCCAGCAGGCTGAGGCCGGGACGAAGGAAGTCGTAGTGCAGGTCCTCGTGCTCAGCGAAGGTGTCGAGCCGGATCTGCGCCAGGAAAAGGTCCGCGTTCTTGGACGAGGAGGCCGCTGCCACCGGCACACCGACGTCGCGCACTGCCATGATGAACCGCAACGCGTCGGGGTAGGCATGAAACTCGCCCGCCTTGATGAGCTCGATCACCATCGCCTGCTTGCGCTCGCCGTAGGTAACCGCGCGCTTCTCGGCATCGGGCACGTTGAAATACTGCAGCGCGGCCAGCGCGCCCGCCATGCGCGGCTTGCCCGACATCACCTGCTGGTAGACCTGTGGCGTGAACGCCGCCGGGCTCCACGTGCTCCGTTCGCGGATCTCGCTCCACTCGGACTCCATCAGCTCTCGCAAGGCATCCCGCCACGCTCGTTCGTGCGGTGAGTCGACCATCACCCCGTCGATGTCGAATATTGCCCCGTGGAAGCCGTCCTGCCCGCTCATCGTTTTCCCTCCGGTTGTTTGTCGTGGCGCGGGACACCGCGCCCCTGCCGGGCGAACGTGTGGCGGTCGCCTGGGCACAGCTCGATCACCTCGTCGCCGACCCCGACCCGGACTGGCCGGCTCAACCCCTCGGCGTCGGCGCGCACCGTCAGCTCCCCGCCCTCGAGCGTCACGCGAAGCGGCATGCCCCGAAACTGCATCGAGAAGTCGAGCCCGTCGAGCCGATCGCGCAGTCGCGGCTCGAAGTACAGGACGCCGTCGCGGATGGAGCTGCCCGCATAGCCTCGCTGGATCAGGTCAAGCGTCCCCGACATGACGCCCATATGGATTCCCTCCTTGGTCGTGCCGCCCTGCACGTCTCCCACGTCGCTCTCGAGCGCGACGAGGAACCGCTCCCATGAGCTCTCCGGATCGATCGACGCGAGCACGCCGGCGTGGGCGATGAAGCTCAGGGTGGAGCCGTGTGAGGTTCGCTCGTCGTAATAGTCGATCGTCTTGCGCGCGGTCTCGGGCGTGTACTGATAGCCCAGCCGTTCGAACACTTCACGCAGCTCCTCATCGGAGAACAGGAAGAACAACAGCACCGTGTCCGCCTGCTTGGCCAGCTTGTAGCGGTCGGGATCGTCGCTCTCGGCTCTGAGGATCCGGTCGAGGCGCTGGATGTTTCCGTACCTGTCGCGGTAGCGCTCCCAGTCGAGCTCCTCCAGGGTCTCGTATCCCTCGAACTGGCTGACGATGCCGTCGTCGTGGAACGGCACGAACATCTTGCGACTCATCTGCTGCCAGGCGCGGATCTCCTCGTCGGTGAGCCCGAGCCGATCGCGCAGCGCCTGGAGGCGACTGTCGGGTAGGAGGTCGAAGACCTTGAGCACGGTCTCGCAGATCCACGCCACCATGACGTTCGTGTAGGCATTGTTGTTCAGCCCGCCCCCGTCGGCGTTCGGATGCTTCTCGTGGAACTCGTCGGGGCCCATCACGCCGTGGATCTCGTAGCGGTCGCGTTCGGGGTTGTAGTGCGCGATCGAAGCCCAGAAGCGCGCGATTTCGAGCATCATCTCGGCGCCGTGCTCGCGCAGGAACTCGAGATCGTCGGTGGCCTGGTAGTAGTGCCAGACGTTGTAGAAGATCGCGGCGTTGACGTGGCGCTGGTTGTGGCTGAGATCGGGCTCCCAACGTCCGGACAGCGGGTTTAGATGAACGACCTGGGTCTCCTCTCTGCCATCGCTGCCGCTCTGCCACGGGAACATCGCTCCCCGGTAACCGGCTTCGAGTGCCGCCGCTCGCGCCTCGCCCAGCCGGCGATACCGGTACGTGATCAATTGCCGTGTGATCTCCGGCAGCCGGAAGTTCAAGAACGGGTAGACGAACAGTTCATCCCAAAACACATGCCCTCGATACGCCTCACCATTAAGCCCACGGGCCGGAACGCCGACGTCGCGGCCCGCCGTATGGGGCGAGCAGACCTGAAGCAGGTGGGAGATGTGCAGCCGCAGCAGCAATTGCACGCGCGCCTCACGCGGGAGCTTCACGTCGCACCGCCGCCACAGCTCATCCCAGGCGAAGGCGTGCTGCGCGAACGCCTCGGCGAAGTCGGGATAGCGCCCTACCGACTTGCCGGCGTTTCCGAGCGGCTCGTTGATCGCCCGGTCGCGCGAGGTGTAGAAGCAGACCAGCTTCTCGACTCGCACCGGCTTGCCCTCCTGCACAGCGAACGCCAGGACCTGCTGGATGTAGTCCTCAGTCTGGTACAGGCTGCGCTCGGCCGCGATCGGCGTGTCACCGTCGAACAGCCTGGTGCGTGCCGCTTCAGCGACGTAGATCGTCGATTGTCGGGTGCGCACCTTTAGCGCAATGATCTCGGGGCCGAACGTGCGGGGAGAGACGGGATCGAGGTGGCGGCCCTCCAGCTGGCTGTAGCGGGCCACGTTGCCGTTGGTCACCCGCCCGTCGAGCGCGGAGATCACCTCCACCTGCCCGGACCAGTTCTCCGGCGTGAGCGTCCACTCGATCGCGGCTTGGTGATGGTGCGCCATTCCCACGAACCGGCGGCTGGACAGCGTCGTCTCCCGGCCGGCGCGGTCGCGGAAGCGCAACTCGCGGATGAGGGTCGCGGTGCGGATGTCGAGCTCATGGCGGTAGGAGAGCAGCTCGACGTTCGCGAGCCTGATCGCCTCCTCCCCCTCGATGCGAAGCTTGAGGACCAGCCAGTTCGGCAGGTTCACGAGGTCTTCGTTGAGAATCGGGCGGCCACCCAGAATGGTGGTCTCCCGGTTGTAGACCCCGCCCGCATAGGTGCCCGGGTAATGCGCGTCGTCAGCGTCCTCCCACTCGCACGCGCCGCGGGTGCAGAAGTAACCGTTGCCCGTCGAGGTCAGCGCCTCCCGGAGTCCCTCCTGCTCGGGCTCAAACTCGTCGTAGCTGAGAGTGAATTGAGGCGCGGAGGTCTCTTTCAGCGTCATCGCGTCAGCGAGCGATCGCGTCGAGGAACTGCTCGACCTCCTCGATCGAGCCCAATCGGAAGTCGGCGGCGGTGATGCGGTTGGCCACCTCAGGGTCCTCAGGGTCACCTACGAAGATGCCGACTCCGCGACCGGACAAAGCTTCGAACGCGTGCTCGTCGGTGATGTCGTCTCCGATGTAGATCGGCACGTCGTCCTCGCTGTCAAGGCCCAGTGCGGCGATCAGGTGCAGGACCGCGCGGCCCTTGTCCCAGTCGAGCCTGGGCTGAAGCTCGTACACCATCTTGCCCGGCGTGACCTTCAGATCCTCAGGGTGCTCGCCCAGAATACTCGCGACGGCCTGTTGGACCTCCGGCCGCTGGTCAGGGGCTACCAAACGGTAGTGGGCGGCAACGGAGGCCCGCTTGGGCTCGACGACTGCCCCCTCGATCCGCCCGAGCTCCTCCTGCAAACGCGCCGTCACGCCCGCGAGCAGATCCTCGAAGCCGCTGGCGGCTTCGTGCTCGATCGTGCCCCGCTCCGGTGACCAGATGTCAAATCCGTGGCTTCCGGCCACCACCAGGTCGCGAACACCCATCAACTCCTGCACCACGGGCCGGTCGCGCCCGCTGACCACGCACACCGGGCAGCGGGCGGCGAGGCTCGAGACCACGTTGCGCATCCGCGGCGAGATCCTCGCGTCCTGCGGGCGGTCGACGATCGGAGTCAGCGTCCCGTCGTAATCCAGGAACACCGCCGGCCGCGCAGCCCGGATCCGCTGTGCCAACTCTTCGCTGTCGAGCGCGCTGGGCAGATCGCTGATGCTCGAGCTGCGAACGCTCATCGCGGTCGCCGGTCTAAGGCGAGCCGGCCAGTGAGATGTCCTCGGTCATCTCCTCCAGCTCGACGCCCTTGGTCTCGCTGACGAACCGCAACACGAACAGCAGCGACAGGAGTGCGCACGCGGCGTAGATCCCGTACGCGAGCCCGAGCCCCGCGTTCTTCAGCGCCGGGAAGCTGACCGAGATCGCCCAGTTGGCGACCCATTGCGCCATCGCCGCGACCCCCAGCGCCGCGGCGCGGATCCGGTTGGGGAACTTCTCGCCGAGAATCACCCACACGACCGGACCCCAGGACATGGCGAAGAAAACCACGAACAGGTTCGCCGCGATCAGCGCAATCGGTCCGGCAGCACCGTGCAGCGTCGGCTCGCCGTGCTTTAGGTGCGCGGTGCCGAAGACCGCCGCCATCGCGCCGAGCGTCACGGTCATCCCGATCGAGCCGATGACCAGCAGCGGCCTGCGGCCGGAGCGATCGATCACCGAGATCGCGATCAGGGTGCTGACGATGTTCACCACGCTCGTGATCACGGAGATCAGCAGCGAGTCGCTCTCGCTGAAGCCGACCGCATGCCAGAGCACGCTCGAGTAGTAGAAGATCACGTTGATGCCGACGAACTGCTGGAACACCGACAGGCCGATCCCGACCCACACGATTGGCAGCAGCCCCAGCGCCGATCCGCGCAGGTCCTTGAGCGACGGCTTGACCTCGCGCGCGAGCGTCTCCTGGATCTCGCGCAGCTTGCCAGGAATGTCGATGTTGCCCAGCACCCGGCGCAGCACGTCGCCCGCCTCGCCAATGCGGTCCTGGACCACCAGGTAGCGCGGCGACTCGGGGATGAAGAACGCGCCGATGCCGTAGATCACGGCCGGGACGACCATCGCCAGGAACATCCACCGCCACGCCTGCAGGCCGGCGAGGCTGTTGGTGGGCGAGCTCGCCAAGAGGCTTCCGATGAGGTAGTCCATCAGCAGCGCGGCGAAGATCCCGAGCACGATCGCCAGCTGCTGCAGGGACCCGAGCCGCCCCCGGATCCGAGCGGGCGCGATCTCGGCGATGTACGCCGGCGCGATCACCGAGGCCGCCCCGACGCCGACCCCACCAATTATCCGGAACACCAGCAGCATCGCCAGCGAGGCCGCCAAGCCGGTGCCGATGGCGCTGACGAAGAACAGCACGGCCGCGACCCGCATCGCCCACAGGCGCCCGAACCGATCCGCCACCCGCCCCGCGACCATCGCCCCGACCGCCGCCCCCAGCAGCGCCGAGGCGACCGCGAACCCGAGCGGCCCAGCGGCCAGATTGAAATGCGTGCCGATCGCCCCGACCGCCCCGTTGATCACTGACGAGTCATAGCCGAACAGAAAGCCGCCGAGCGCAGCCACGGCCGAGAGTGCCGTGACGACCAAGTTCGACCCCCCCGGCTCGAATCGCTCGATCGTCCCAAACTCGTGGTCTGGATGAATGACCGGCTCGACCGACAAACCCTGAACAGGCATTAGGCCTCTCCTCGTTCGCACCGCCGCGTGGCGCCGAGGTCCCCAGACGCCCAGGCGGTCTGGTCCGGACGCCGGCGTCGCAGCGATTTGGCGAAGCCGGCCTCAGCCGGCCGTGACGCGCGCCCGAGAAACGCCCCGGGCCGCCCAGCGCCACCTCGATACCCAGTGCAGGACGCTCGACTCAGTTTTACTCACGTTCCTTTGGACCGAAATGCCGGCGCTCGGTGGCAGGTCACCGGGCTGTCCCAAGAGGCATGCCTCGGAATCGAGCCAGCAGTCAACGACGGCGCAACGAGTACTCCCTCCAAAGAGGGAAGTCAGTCCCTCCGTGGTTACAGTTCCGAAAGCGACGCGACCGTGGCTGAACAAGGCGGCCCCCTAGCGTGTGGGCACGTTCGGCGAAGGAACCGCTCGGAGCTATCCGCCGGTCCTTGAGCGCCGGTGCTCGCTATGCGCAGTTACGAGCCCGGCGGACTCTTCGTTGTAGGTAGGCCAGCAGCGGATCGGGCCCTTCCTTCGGCGCCCGGAGCACCAGCGCGATAGTCCCCCGAATCGCAGTGCTGCCCGGAAGGGTGGCGGCGCTGACCTCGACGTCCTGCAGGGCCGGGCGCATCGTGGAGCGCTTGAGCGCTCTGAGCAGTGACGGCCGAACGACGTCATAACCTTCTCGGCCGACGGTTCCTCCGACCAGCACCAGGTCGGGGTTGAGTACGGTGATCAGCGGCCCGAGGGCCCGGGCCACGTGCTCCGCCGCCGCGTCGAAGGCGCGGCGCGCGACAGGATCGCCGGCGCGCGCGAGTTCAAGCGCGGACGCCACGTCGTCTACGCCGCGGAGCTCGTGGCTGACAGCGGGCCAGGCGGCGAAGCTCTCGAGGCAACCGCGATTGCCGCAGTTTGGACACTCCGATCCCTCCCCCGCGATTACCGCATGTCCTATTTCGCCGGCCACGCCGACGCCCCGGTAGAGATCGCCGCCCAGGATCAATCCCGCGCCGATACCGTCCGACCAGTCGAGGTAGACGATGTTGCGGTACTCGCGATCCTCCCGTGCGCGCGCCGCGCCCCAGGTGTACTCCGCGAGTGCGCTCAGATTCGCGTCGTTGTCGACCAAGAACGGGATCTGCTCCCACCCGAGTCGCCGTCGAAGATGATCGCGTACACCCCACAAGTCCCAATCTGAGCTTTCGCCCACGGCGGCTCGAAACAACGGGGCGCGTACCACGCCGCGATCGCGATCGACCGGCGCCGCGATACTGACTCCAACCCCGACGACATCGTCGCGACTGCGACGGAGCTCGGCCACCCTGCGCTCGATCGCGCCCGCCACCCAGTCGACTGTGGCGTCGGCGTCCTCGCCGTCACCGACAGCGCGTCGCTCGTACCCCTCTGGAGTTTTAGACGGCGGGATCCGGCCGTAGAGGTCGCTGGCAGCGACCTCTACGTCGGCGTGCCCGATGGCCACGCCCACCGCGATGCCGGCGTCGGGATCCAGCGCGACCGTCCCGCTGCGCTCGCCTTCGCTGCGCGAGTCAAGGAGCACCGGCCGGAAATGCTTGACGAGGTTGAGAATCGAAGGGCGCGACATCGCCATCTGTTGCTCGAGGTTCGCCTGGGTCAGTCCGGGCAGCGCGTCTCCCGCCCTCAGATCCACGCCGGCGAGCGCCGACGCGCGGAGCACGCGGAGGAACTCCGCCTCGCTCTCCGGCAGAGGCCGGAATTGCGGTTCTTTCCTCGCCGAGGTCGTGGCCATCGCCCCCAAGATATCCCAAGGACTGACTATGAGATCTTGGCAAGGAATTTGTAAAGTATCTTGTAAAGCACTTTGAAAGACGCTATAATGCGCATATCGACGGCGACGCAGGGGGAGACGCAATCTCAATGGCAGACAGGCTTTGCGTGTTGGTGGTCGACGACCACGAGGTCGTCACCTGGGGGCTACGCGTACAGCTGACGCGCCATGCCTGGGTGACGCGCTGCCTCCAGGCAACCGACGGCGAGAGCGCTCTCGCGCTCGCACGTCGTTATCGCCCGCACGTGGCGCTGGTGGATCTGGCGCTAGGGGTTGAGTCAGGTGCGGAACTCTGCCAGCGGCTACGGGACACGGCTCCGACAATGCAGGTGCTCCTGATGTCCTCCGGCGAGTCGGTGGGCCGCCCCGCGATCGAGAGGGCGGGGGCGTCCGGGTTCGTGTCCAAGCGGTGGAAGGTAGACGAGATAATCGCCGCCGTCAGAATCGTGGGGCTCGGGATGCGACTGGAGATGGGATCCGCCAACGGGCGCACACCCGCGCGAGGCAGCACATTGACTCGCCGCGAAGAGCAGGTCATCGCCCTGATGGCCACCGGCGCCACCAACGATCAGATCGCTTCGGTGCTCTCTGTGTCGCTCTACACGGTCAAGCAGCACGCGCACGCCGCTTACCGCAAACTCGACGCGCGCAACCGCACCGACGCCGTACAGCGCGCCCAGCGCCTGGGCCTCATCGCCTGATCGCGGCACCCAACGCGGTTGCTACACAATGAGTCGACCATACCGCGACCCCGGCCGGAAAACACGAGCATGCCAGATCACCCGCGCGTCGTTGCGTTCGGCGGCGGCACGGGACTGCCGCTCCTCCTCCAAGGACTCCGAAGCACCGGCGGCGATCGCGTCTGTGGGGTCGTCACGGTTGCGGACGATGGCGGGTCGAGCGGGCGGCTTCGCCAGGAGCTCGGGATCGCGCCTCCAGGCGATGTTCGCCGCTGCCTAGTCGCCCTGGCGCAGCGGCGCGGGCTTGCCGAGATGTTCGAATACCGCTTCGAGGGCGGCGTGGAGCTACGCGATCACTCGGTGGGCAACCTCATCATCGCCGCGCTCGCCGAGATGTCCGGCGGCTTCGCGCAAGGGGTGGAGCATGCTGGACGGTTCCTACGCATCAAGGGCACCGTCCAGCCGGCCGCCACCGAGAGCCTCACGCTGATCCTGCACCACGTGGATGGCTCGATCACTCGGGGCGAGTCGAGTCCACGCGCCCCCGGCCGGGCCATCCGGCGCGTCACGATCGAACCGCCCAGCGCCCAAGCTCCGGCCGCCGTAATCCAAGCCATCGAGCGGGCTGACCTCGTCGTCCTAAGCCCCGGAAGCCTGTTTACGAGCACGATCGCGTCGATGCTGACTGCCAGGGTGCCGCAAGCATTGGCGGACTTCGCTGGCCCGGTGATCTACGCCGCGAACATCATGACCCAGCCCGGCGAAACGGTCGGGTTCACACTCTCAGACCACCTGCGGGCGATCTCCGAGCACATCGGCCCGGTGGTCACCGACATACTCGTGCACGCCGGGAAGCTTCCAGGTAGCCTGCTCGCCCGGTACCGCGCCGAGGGCGCCGAGCCAGTCCGGCTCGACGCCGAGCGGGTGCAGCGGCTCGGGGTACGTGTGCACCGCGCGCGCCTACTCCCCGACCGGATCGTCGCCGAGGCGCGCCACGACCCCAACCGCCTCGCGACCGCCGTGCTACAGATCGCGGCACGGGGCAGTGTCGCCGCGACGCGTCCTCGATGATCCGCGCCGGCCGTTCACCTCACGGCCGGTGGCGCAACGTTCTGGGCCCTCCTACTTGCAGCGGTCACCACGGTCACAGGCACGCCCAGCTTCCGGGCGCGACTCGGAAGGTCGCGCGCGAGCCAGCGCGAGACGCCCAGCGGCAATGTCGAGATGAGCACCTCCTGATATTTGCCCGTCTCCGCGGCACGACGCAACGCTTCCCAAGGGTCCGTGCCGCTTGCCGTCGTCGCCTCCACGGGCGCGCCGGCAGCCTCCTCGAGCAACGGCACCGCCAACGCGAGCGTGGCCTCGGGATCCTCGTCTTCCTGGATGTCGGGCACGAGGAGGTCGAACCTGAAACCCTCGCTCGCCCTACGTCGAACCTCGTTCAGCAGCAGCGGCGTGGCCGCCGTGCGGTGGGCCACCACAAGAATGCGCGGCGGATTTTGAGCCTCCATGGCTTCCTCCTAGATCGAGTAGCAGGATGTTTGCGCGGAAGCGGTGGAAATTCCACCTCAGTCGGATGATTCGTCACTGCGGCATGGAGCTTGCCGCGAGCGGCCAGCCCGTGCTGAAACCACACGCCCCCGGGCGCAGTCGCAAGGCCTGCGAGCGAGATCTCGCCTAGGTTGGCCGACGATTCCGGCGTCTCGCCGCGCGAGCCTGCCGACGCGCCTGCTTTTTCCCCTGTTCGTGGCGCGCGGCCGAGGTCTGTGCCGCGCGTTCCCGTTCCCAGGACCCGGGCAGGGCGCGCAGGGCGTCGACGTGACGCTCACGGTCGTAAGGGCGCTCTTCGTGCAGTGCCTCCCAAACCTGATCCGAGACGGGCCGGCTGAGCATGTGCAGGATCTCGTGTCGCTCGTAGCCCGCGTCGAGCAGCCGCAAAGCGGTCTCCCACACCTCCGGTGGTGAGTCGTCCCACAGCTGCGTCGCGACGATCTCGTGCATCGCGAGATGCAGACGCGGATTCATCGGTCCTTCGCCGAGATCGATCTCGTTGCGGCCTTTCTCGAGGGCCCGGTCTAGCTCAGGATGCTCGTGACGAATCACAAACGAGCGCACGTCGGGATCGGCAAGGTCCTCGATGCGCACGTCAAGGGCGTCAAGCACATCGGCGTCAGCCACGAAACGTTTGCGCTCGATCTCGCCAGGAACATCGGGCGGGCTGGACATGGCCGCCATTCTCGCGCACGCCGCGGTCGGCTGGGACGAGATCCCGGTGCCGTTCAGTCTTTGTACGGGTCGTAGACGTCCCGTCCCGCCATGGCCACTCCCAGCGGGCGCAGCGTGTGCTTGACGCGGATCGAGCCCGCGTGGGCGTCGAGGACCTCCGGTAGGCGCCTGTACACCTCCGGCGCCTCGTCGGCGCCGCCGCCGATCAGGACGATGCCCTGGTCTCGCAGCCGCGCCTGGACAGCGGGCCAATCGACTTTGCCCGGCTTGAGCTGTTCCTGCACCCAGGTCTTCATCATCCGGGAGCTGGGGTGCTCCGGGCAACGGGCACTGGGTGACTCAAACAGCCGGTCGCAGTCGCGGTGGCTGCACGCCCAGCGCTTGCGGCGCCGGGCCCGCCCCGCGGCCTGAGTGCGGCTCATGACGCGACCCGCCCCGTGCACGGTGGAGAACAGCGACTCCGTCGCGTCGTCTGATTCGACACCCTCGAGGATCACAGACTCGTCACCCATCGAGCCGCCCACGAACCCCTCCTGGCCAGGGCGAGCCGGCGTGCACCCTTTGCGGATGACCCAGTAGCTGCGGCCGTGGTGTTCCTCTGGCCAGGCAAAGTTGTGGTGGTTGTGGACCTCGTGCCCCGGCTGCGCCGACAGGATCTCGAGCACCTTGGCCACGACCACGTTCCGGCCGGCATAGGCGTACTCGCCGGCCAGCTGCATGGCGGCGATGTAGGCGTCGCCGAGCTCGGTGCCGAGCTCGAGCAGCACCGGCGGTGCATCCATCTCGCCGCCGTCGGCGCGAGCATCGAACGCCCTGCCCTGGGCCAGCGCGAGAAAGCCCGAGGCGGTCTTGTGGCCAAAGCCCCGGGAGCCGAAATGCACACCGACCCACACCCGCCCCTGCTCGTCCTCCATCAGGTTCACATAGTGGTTGCCCGAGCCCACGGTGCCGAGCTGAGACTCCGCCAGACCGGCGAGCTGGCGCTGCGGCGCAAACTCCGCCATGCGGATCCGGTCGAGCACCGGATGATCGACCCGCTCGCGGGCGCCAACCCCCATCCCGAATGAGATTCGCCTGGTGATCTCGCGCATGATCGACTCGACGCCCCCGAGCTGGTCGAGATCGGCCCGCGTCAGCTCGGTGCACACGGCCTTGTTGCCGCAGCCGATGTCATAGCCGACACCGGACGGCGAGACGCGGTCCTCATAGGCGATCGCGCCGCCAATGGGCTGGCTGTAGCCCGGGTGATGGTCGGCGCACAACACGCCGTACTCGGCGTCACCGGCCTTCATGCACCGCTTCAGCTGCTCCAAGCTTCGCTGATCCGCCAGGCCAAACGTCTTGATGTGCATCGTCTCTCAGATCAGATTGTTCCCCTAAGCCAACGCGGCCAGGTGCGACCGGACCCCGGCGGCGACCTCGGTGAAGAGCTCCGGGAACGGCCCGAGCTCGGCATCGACGCGGTGGGTCAGCTCCCGCAGCCGTGTCTCGCCGTCGGCGACGCCCGCCCGTACGGCCGCCTCGACCGCGTCCACGTAGACCAGCGAGCGGTCGCAGAAGTCGCGCGCCTCCGCGGCCGCCATCGGGGGATAGTGGGCGGTCAACAGCAGCTCGGGTTCCAGCGCGCGGATCCGGCGGATCGTGTCCCGGTAGGCGCCGGCGTCGTAGTAGCGCGGGGGGATCAGTCGGTTACCGGCGCGGTCGTAGATGCCGTCGAGCAGCGCCGCGTCGATGATGATCGCGACCCGGTCACGAGGCTCCCACAGTCCGATGTGACCAGACGTGTGGCCGGGCAGGTGAAGGACCTCGAAGCGGCGTGCGGGACCGGTGCTGATCGTTTCGCCGCCGCGAAGCCCCAGATCGACCGGCGCGTCCCCGCCGAGGAGCGCGAGCCGGTCGCGCTGCTCGGCCTCGCCGAGCTCGTCGAGGCCGTAGAGCTCGTGCCAACGGTAGTTCTCGGCGAGCATGGCGGCGTTTGACTCGATCCAGCGCCGGTCGTGCTCGTGGCAGCACAGCAGCGCCCTCGGGTAAAGCTCCCGCATGCGGGCGTTGCCCCCGCAGTGGTCGAGATCGGCGTGGGAGATGACAATCAGATCGGGCTCGACGCCCAGCTTTGACAGCGCGGGCGTCAGCGCCTCGTCCGGTGTGCCCGCAATCCCGGTGTCCACGAGCACACAACGCTGCTCTCCAACCAGCACGTACTGGGCCATGAACCGAGGCCCGAGATCTGACTCGATGCGGTGAATGCCGGCAGCAACTTCCTCCATCTCACTCCTTTCCCGGATCGCGCCGCGAGCCGCCAGTGATCGTGTAGCCACCGTCGAGCCGCAGGATCTCTCCGTTTACCTGGGCGGCATCCGCGGACAGCAGCCAGGCGACGGCGGCGGCCAGGTCGGTCTCGGAGACCAGCCGCCCCGTCGGGGTGTCGGCCAAGGCGAGCCCTCGATCGAGATCGACGGGCATGGCCGACTCGCGCCATCCGGCAGCGATCCCGTTCGCTCGCAAGCCGCGGGCACCGTACTCGACGGCTGCCACCCGGACCAGCGTGTGCAGCGCGACCGCGGCCGCACCGTCCGCACCACCGCCGGGGAACGGCTGCGCCCCCAGCGTCGAGGTGAGGGCGATCCAGCACCCGCGCGCCCGACGCCGCAGCAGATCCCGCAACCAGGCCTGAAACGCCCAGAACGGCTCCGCCGCCCAGGCGTCGAAACGCTCCCGCCACTGCGGTGGCTCAAGCTCTGCCAGGGGCCGCAGCATCGGCATTGGTGCCAGCGTGATCAGCGCATCCGCCTCGCCTTGGCCAACGGTTTGGATTCCGTGCGCAGTCAGTGCGGCCTCGAGGCGTTCGTCGGTGCCGTGAAGGAGCGCCCTCATCGTCTTTAGTACTTCCCGATCACCGAGCCGCCGTCGACGCGCAGGAACGCCCCGGTGGTCATGGCCGCACCGGGAGAGGCGAAGTACGCGACCGCCTCGCCTATCTCACGGGGCTCGACGGGGCGCTGGTGAAGCGGTATCGAGGCGCGCGCCACCGCCCGCAGCTCCGCGGTGGCGAACTGCGGCGAGCGCTCGTTGATCTTGGAATCGACCCAACCGGGTCCGACGTGGTTGACGGTGATTCCGTCCGCCGCCCATTCGCGCGCCATCACCCCCACCAGGTGCGCCGCGCCGTGCTTGGTGGCGCCGTAGACGCCCAGCGTGGGGAACGGCATCACGGCATTGACCGAGGTGGTCACGATGATCCGGCCCCCGTCGCCCTGGGCCCGCATGTGCGCCGCCGCGGCGCGGCAGCCGTAGAACACGCCGTGGAGGTTCACGTCGACGATCTGGGCAAAGGCGTCGGCGGTCACGTCCGCGAGCTCTTGCCAGTGCGCGACGCCAGCGTTGGCACAGAAGATGTGCAAGGCGCCGAAGCGCTCGACAGTTTCGGAGACGACGCGCTCGCAGTCCTCGGCGTCGGCCACATCGCCGCCGATGAACGCGCTCCGGTGGCCCCGGGCCTCGATCTCGGCCACCCGCCGAGCTGCCTCCTGCTCGTGGGCGATGTCGCTGATGACGACGTCGGCGCCGCGGTCGGCGAGCGCGAGTGCGATCCCGCTCCCGATCGAACGATCGCGAGCGGCACCGGTGACCAGCGCGACCTGGCCCTCGAGCTCGCCGCTCACTCAGATCACCACTCGCAGCTCGCCATCGGTGACCGTGACCTCGTAGGTGCGCAAGCGGATGTCATCGAAGGCGACGCAGCGACCGGTGGGGATGTGGAACTCCAGCGAATGCCAGGGACAGGTGACGACCTCGCCCTCCCAGATCCAGGCGAGCTTGTAATCGGTGTGCGGGCCGTAGTCGATCGTCCCGGACACGCTGCCTTCGCACAGCGGACCGCGTTGGTGCGGGCACAGGTTGGGAAGCGCGTGATACGAGCCTCTGATGTTGAACACACCGAGCTCGCGGCCCCCCACCGAGACCACGCGATGGTGGCCGTCCGGAAGCTCTGAGACCCGGCAGATCGTGTGCTCGGTGGCCACGCTAGCCGGGGAGGTCCAGCCCGAAGAAGGCGGCGGCATTGAGGCCCATGATCTTGCGTCGCGCCCCGGGCGAGAAGGGGAGCCCGAGGAAGTGGCGGGGGTGGTCGAAGTCGTGATGGGGCCAGTCGGAGGCGAACATCGCGCGGTTTTCGCCGTCGAACAGCTCGAATAGAGCGACCAGGTCCCCACGGCGCTCGGGCTCCTCGATCGGCTGCGTGCCGTAATAGAAGCGTCGCATCGTGGCGCTCGGCCGCTCCTGCAGCAACGGCACCTCGCGCCGGCGTTCGATGTACTCCTTGTCGAGCCGGTGGGCGATGAACGGGACCCAGGCCGTGCCCGCCTCCATGAAACCGATCTTCAGCTCGGGATGGCGAACCGGGACACCGGTCTCGAGCATGCTGACCAGGTTCGCCACCATCGACAACGGATGGGCCAGCGCGTGTACGGCGAGCGAGGTGCGAAACTGCTCGAGCTGGAACGGGAACACCGGGTAGACGGCTTCGACGCTGTGGATGACGACCGGCAGACCGGCCCGCGCCGCCGCCTCGTACACAGGGTCGTAGATCTCGTGTCCGTACAGGGTCTTGAGCCCCGAGGCCGGCAGGTACACACAGGCGAACTCCCGCCCGCCGGCATACCGGTCGATGTCCTGGGCGCCCGCCGCCGGGTTCTGGGGCGCGACCACGAGGGCACCCTTCAGCGAGCGCTCTTCGGTCAGCCAGCGCTCGTGCAGCCAGCGGTTGTAGGCGCGGGCCAGCGTGGTCGCGAAGGCCGGATCGCGAACCATCGCCAACGACAGCAGATGGTCTGGGAACAGGACCGCCTGGTCGACCGACAGCTCGTCCAGACCCTCGCGCATCTCGCGCGCCGAGGTGACGATCTGGCGGCGGTTGGATCCGCCCGGGAAAGGCACCCGGTACTCGGCTCGGGGCGAGAGGCCGGGCAAGTCGAGGTAGCGCTCGGGCACCTTGGCGATCTCCCGCAGGGCCACATCCCACGGCTCGTCGGCGTACTCGGCGAGCTCTGCCGGGTCTTCGTGCACGTGCACGTCGGCGTCGACCACGAACAGGTCGGCAAGCGTCTCGCGCCGTCTGGCGGTGCTTTCGTCGGCAGCTACGTGGGCGGCCATTGGCGGCATATCCTAGGACGGTGATGGCGCGCAACGCCCGAGGAGTTTCGTCGTTTCACGTTCACCCCGGGCACGCGTTCGAAGGCTTCGAACTCGTCGAGGATTCAGGCGCATCATCGCTGCTGCTCGCCCGCTGCGACTGCGGGGCCGTGCTCGACGTTGCGCCGGCGCGTTTTGCGCCCTGCCCCGATTGCCGGGGCCAGCCGGCGGGACCGAGCCCCTGCGCTCGCTGCGGCGGCCGCGGCCGTGTGATCGACCACGCCGCGCTGGAGTGGCAGACGCCCGCGTCGCACGGTTAGGTGAGCGTCACACAGGAGTGTTGGAGATCTTCGTCGGATAGCGGCAAAGATCTCCGACGAACCACGCGCTTTCAGAGCTCGGAGGAGGCGATCTCGGCACCGTCGGCGAGGGCCCGCAGCTTCAGCCAGGCCACGTCCGGATCGACGAGTGAGAAGCGGATGAACGTGTCAAAGCCGCAGTCGGTGCCCGCGATGAGCCGCTCTTTGCCGACGATCTTGCCGAGCTGCAATAGCCGATCGGCGACCAGCCGCGGATGTTCGACGTGGTTGGACTTGACGTCGATCACGCCGAGGATGACCGAGCGATCGTCCGGCAGCTGGGTCTCCTCAAACACGCGCCATTCGTGCGCGTGCCGCGGGTTGGCGCCCTCGACGTAAACCGTCCCGGCGTTGACCTTGAGCACTTCGCCGATGATGTCGGCGAGCGCCACGTCCTTGTGGTGTGGCCCGCCGTAGTTGCCCCAGCACACATGCAGGCGCACTTGCTCGGGTGCGATCCCCGTCAGCGCCGCATTGAGCGCCTCGACCGCTAGAGGCAGGTGCGTGTGCCAGTCGCCCACGCTGGAGCCGACCGAGCGGCAGTGCGCCGCCATGGCCATGTCTGGCGAGTCGATCTGGAGCTTGAACCCGGCCTCGGTGATCGCCCGGTACTCGTATGACAGCTCGTCGGCGACCGCGCCGAGGTAGGCCTCATGCGAGTCGTAGTACTGGTTGGGGTAGTTGAAGGCGATCTGTCCGGGGCTGATCGCGCCCATGAACGCGTTTGCCGTATGGGTGCCGTTCAGGGCGCGCTTGAACCGCTCCACGTCGCGGTGAACTGCGTCCCTGTCTTTGAGCTCAACGGGTCCGACGCAGTTGGAGAACACCAGGTGCGCCATCGCCGGTGTGTTGAACAGCCGCATCGCCAGGTTGGGAAAGTCGGCGACGTCGTCGGCCTGGAACTCCGAGCGGCCGGCGAAGCCGGAGAACCGCTGGTTGACGTAGGTGCTGAAGCCGGTCTTGCTCATCTCGCCGTCGCTGACGATGTCGACGCCTGCCTCACGCTGCTTGGCGACCACGTCGCGGACGGCTGCCTCAATGCGCGACTCGAGCTCGGCCTGATCGACATCCTGGCCATCGAGCTGTGCCCAGATCATGTCCGCAACCTCGGCAGGTCGCGGGAGGCTGCCCGCGTGGGTCGTGAGGATCCGATCGGCTGCGCCGGGCATTTGTCTCCACCTCCGTGGTCGAGGTCATCGGGATAGCTGAGGCCTCCGGGCCAGGTTCCATCGCGGATAGCTGAGCCCCTCCGGGCCAGATTCCCTAATGTACATTTCTACTTGACGAGGAGGAAGACCGTGGCCGCAGGAGCGGTGGTGATCGTCGGTGGCACCCAGGGAATCGGCCGGCGACTCGCCGAGCGCTTTGCGCAGCGCGACCGCGAGGTCATCATCACCGGCCGCGACTCGACGCGTACGAGGGCGGTCGCGCAGGAGATCGGGGGCGCCACGCGAGGAGCGGCGCTGGACCTGGCCAGGCCCGCCGAAATCGACGCGTCCTTCGAGGCCGTCGACGCGGTGGACCACGTCGTGCTGGCAGCGATCGAGCGGGACTCCAACAGCGTGCGCGACTACGACATCGAACCTGCCATCCGGCTGGCCACGGTGAAGATCGTCGGATACACGGAAGTGCTGCACTGCCTGCACCCGCGCCTGCACGACCACAGCTCGGTGCTGCTGTTCGGAGGCCAAGCGAAGGAGCGCCCCTACCCAGGTTCGACCACGGTCACGAGCGTCAACGGGGGCGTGACGACCATGGTCCGCACGTTCGCCACCGAGCTTGCCCCGGTGCGGGTGAATGCCATCCATCCGGGCATAGTCGGTGACAGCCCGGCGTGGGTCGGCGCCGGGGAGGTGCTCGAGCGTACGCGCCAACGCACCCCGACCGGGCGGCTGGTGACGATGGACGAGATCACCGACGCCTCGCTGTTCCTGCTCGAGAACGGCGGCGTCAACGGCGTCAACCTCGCCGTCGACGGAGGCTGGGTGATCACGTGAGGCGCGTGGTGGCGGTCCTGGAGGGCGGACGTTCTGGTGCGTTCAATTGGGCTGTACGCCGCTCGCTGTGTGTCGAAGCGTGCTTGGCGGCACGCTCATTGCCTCACCAGTGCCCGCCGGTGTGACCGTGATGGCCGCTTATCATGTCCAGAAGGCAGGCGACATCGAACCGGCACCGCCGTCTGGCCTGGAGAGTCACGTCAGCGGTCTGCGGCGCGCCAGCTTGGTCGGCCGCCACGTCGGCTCCGTTCACACCGGTTTCGCACTGTGTCATCTGGCCCCGGCCGGCACGGTGGACGAGCATCTGCACTCGACCGAGCAGAGCTTCTTCGTTCTGCGCGGCAACCCGCTGGTGACGGTCGACGGGCGCACGCATCGTCTGGCTCCTGACGAGTGCGGCCTGCTCGGCGTGGGCATACCGCACGCCTGGGCAGTGCCCTCCGACGGTGAGGCCGTGTGGCTGGAGATGAACGCTCCTGCGCCCCGGCTGAGCGGCCCGCCCGATACGTTCTGGACCGGTCGACGGCCACCCACCGACGATGCGCAGCCACTCGACATCCGCGACCCTCGCACCCGGACCTTCTTCCGCTTGGGGGCCGGCGAGATGGAGGTCGACAACCTCAAGGTTGGCGCTCCCGTCGATGCACCCACGGTGTCGGCGAGCATGGCCACCGCCTTGCTGGCCTACAGCGGGATCGCCGTCAAGATGCTGGTCGACCAGCGTCTGGGCGCAGCTCTGCACACGATGTTCATGGTCGAGTACCAACCCGGAGGCGCCGCCCAGCCCCACGACCACCCACTCGAGGAGACCTACTATATGCTCGAAGGCGAGGTCGAGGCGGTGGCCGATGACACGGAGTTCACACTGGGCCCCGGGGACGTGTTCTGGACTGGAGTCGGATGCGTGCACGCTTTCTTTAACCGCAGCGGGGGTCGGGTACGGTGGCTGGAGACGCAGTCACCTCAGCCGCCCGCCAACCACTCCTACCGCTTCAACCGTGACTGGGATTACCTTGCCGATCGCCTGCGCTAGCCAGGCCTACCCGCCGACCGCGGGCGCCACCCGGGCCCACCCCCCAACGGCCGACGCCACCCGGGCCCACCCGAGGTGCCGTCGATGATCGCCTCCCGCGGAGCGACGATGGCCGTCGGATCGAGGAGGAGCACGCAATGAGCAGCGGCGCGACCGAGACCGAAGGTGGCTCGGGGGCGGCCGGGCTGGCCCCGACCGAGGCGCTGGCGCTGTATCGCCGGATGCGCCTGATCCGACGCTTCGAGGACACCGTCCAGTCCCTGTTTCAACAGGGCGAGGTCCACGGCACGACGCACCTGTACTCGGGACAGGAAGCGGTGGCCGTGGGCGTGTGCTCGACGCTGCAGTCCCAGGACCGCGTTGCGGGCACGTACCGCGGCCATGGCCATGCGCTGGCGCTGGGAGTCGAGCCCCAGGCGCTGCTCGATGAGCTGCTGGGTCGCGAGACCGGCGTGTGCCGCGGGCGCGCCGGCTCGATGAACGTGGTCGATCTCGAGCATCGGCTGATCGGCTGCTTCGGGATCGTGGGCGGGAGTGTGTCGGCGGCTACCGGCGCCGCCCTTGCCCTCAAGGACCATGACGGTGTGGCCGTCGCCTTCTTCGGTGACGGCGCCATCAACCAGGGTTACTTTCACGAATGCCTTAACTTCGCCCAGGTTCTGCGGCTGCCTGCGGTGTACGTGTGCGAGAACAACCTGTACGGAGAGTTCACACCGTGGGAACAGGTGACCGCCGGGTCGATCGGTGGGCGCGCAGCAGCGTACGGACTGCAGCCGAGCACGATCGACGGCAACAGCCTGTGGGCGGTGCGCGCCTGCGCCGAGGAGGCCGTCAGCCGCGCACGCCACGGCGAGGGACCACAGTTCATCGAGGCCCTCACCTACCGCTTCGTCGGGCATTCCCGCAGCGACCCGGGCCGGTACCGCAAGCCGGGAGAGCTCGATGCCTGGCGCGAGCGCGATCCGCTGGTGCGGGCGCGCACGACGCTGCTGGAGAGCGTTAACGGTTCGAGCATCACCGAGCTCGAAGACGAGGTCGAGCGCGAGATCGCGCGCATCACCGACAACGCCCTGGCGGCGCCTCTGCCCGCCCCCGGCCCCGCCCGCGAGTTCAAGGAGGACTAGTGGGACCCACCAAAACATTTCACCGGCTATGGCGGCCCCGGGTGTAGTGGTCAGGGAGGCATGATGGCCACGCTCGAGTTCCGCGACGCAATCCGGGAAGCGCTCGACGAGGCGCTGGCCGAGGACGAGCAGGTGGTCTTCTTCGGGGAGGACGTCGCCGCGGCCGGCGGGGTGTTTGCCGTCACGCCCGGGCTGCTGGAGAAGCATGGCCCGGGCCGCGTGTTCGACACGCCGATCTCCGAACTGGCGCTGACCGGAGCGGCCTTCGGCAGTGCCGTGTGTGGGTTGCGGCCGGTGATCGAGATCATGTTTGGAGACTTTCTCGGGCTCGCCATGGACGGGATCGTCAACCAGGCCGCCAAGTTCTTCTACATCTCGGCCGAGCAGGCGAGCGTGCCGCTGGTGATCCGGTCGGCGGTGGGCGGCGGGGGACGCTTCGGAGCGATCCATTCCCAGACCCCGGTGAGCTGGTTTCAGAACGTGCCCGGGCTGAAGATCGTTGCCCCCTCTGTCCCGTCAGCGGCCAAGGCCTTGCTCAAGGCCTCGATTCGCGACGACAACCCGGTGCTGTTCTTCGAACACAAGCGCCTCTACAGCCTCCGGGAGGATCTCGCTGATGACGAAGTTGTGGGCGACCGTGCAGCCCTCGCCGAACAGAAGGCCGCGCTCGGTCGCGGACGGATCGCGCGCCCGGGCGGCGACGTAACTCTGGCCTCAGCCATGAAAGGGGTCCACGACTGCCTGGCCGCCGCCGAGCAACTGGCCGCGGCCGGAGTCGACGTCGAGGTGCTCGATCTGCAGACGCTGCGGCCCTTGGATATCGAGCTGGTCCTCGAGTCGCTGGCCAAGACCAACCGTCTCGCGGTCGTGGAGGAGGGCCCGCTGACCGGCGGCTGGGCCGGGGAAGTGCTCGCCCTCGTGGCCGAGCACGGCCTGGACGACATCGACGACGTGTGGCGGCTGACGACGCCCGATCATCCGATTCCCTATAGCCCGGTGCTCGAGGACGCCTTCCTGCCCGGTCCCGAGGCGATCGCCGGCTCGGTGACGCAGCGGCTCGGGATCAGCCCCGCGGCCGGAGTCTGAGCCGTGGCACCGGGGCAGTACCGATCCGGCCAACCGCCGCGCAACGGCGTCGTCCCGGAGGCGATGGGCGCCCGGGTTCGCGCCGAGCGTCTTCGCCAGGACATCGGTGTCCGGGAGCTGGCCCGCCGGGTGGGGGTGTCGGCCAGCCTGGTGTCCCAGGTCGAACTGGGTAAAGCGTCGCCTTCGGTGGGCACGCTGTATGCGATCGTCTCAGAGCTTGGGCTGTCGCTGGACGAGCTGTTCTTCGACCAGCCCCGTCCACCCCACCCACCACCTCGGGCGGTCAAGGGGCAGCGGGGTTCACGCTCGAACGACGCCGCACCGGAACCCGAGACTGAAGGCGATCGCATCGCGGAGGTGGATCTGGTGGTGCGGCGCGGTGGCGGCAAGGCGATCGCGCTCGCCTCGGGGGTCCACTGGCAGCGCCTCTCGCCCGAGACTCCGCAGGATGTGGACTTTCTGTATGTCGTCTACGAGGTCGGCGGAGCATCATCCCCGCCGGACTCGCTGATGCGTCATTCGGGCAGCGAGTACGGCCACGTCCTCAAGGGTCGGCTCGGCGTCACGATCGGGTTTGAGACCTATGAGCTTGGTCCCGGGGACTCGGTCTCGTTTGAGTCATCGATGCCCCACCGACTGTTCACGATCGGTGACACAGCCGTCGAAGCGATCTGGTTCGTGGTCGGTCGCGGGGGAGATCCGCGTATCGTCCGCAATCGGCAAAACTGAGAGGAGTACGCGATCGCCCGCTTCGTGGCCCCCGAGTCCCCCTGTCACCGGCCCGAGGACCTCGCCGGCGTGGCCGTCGGGGTCGGATACCAATCGGGCAGCCACTACTCGAGCACCACGACCTTGTCGTCGGGCACGTCAGGCTGTCGCACCATGGATCCCCAACCGATGACCGAAGCCATCGGCGCGGTGGTGTTCGACCTCGACGGGGTCCTGGTCGATTCCGAGTCGGTGTGGGACAGCGCCCGGCGCGAAGTCGTGGCCGCCAGCGGCGGGCAGTGGCGACCGGAGGCGACCAGGGCGATGATGGGCATGAGCTCGCCGGAGTGGAGCCGTTACCTGCACGACGAGCTCGGCGTGCCGCTCGCGCCCCAGGAGATCAACGAACAGGTGGTGAAGGCGGTGCTGGCCCGATACCGCCGCGAGCTGCCGCTGCTTCCGGGAGCGGTCACGGCCGTGCGGCGGCTGGCCCGCCGCTGGCCTCTGGGACTGGCCTCATCGGCCAACCGTCCGGTGATCGACGCGGTCCTCGAGGCGGCGGATATGGCCGACAGCTTCGCCGCCACGCTCTCAGCCGAAGAGGTAGCCCGGGGCAAGCCCGCGCCGGACGTGTACCTGGCCGCCGCGCATCGGCTGGGGGTCGATCCGACCCGGGCGGCCGCGGTCGAGGATTCGACGAACGGTCTGCATTCTGCCGCGGCGGCCGGAATGCTCGTGGTCGCGGTTCCCAACCGTCAATATCCACCCGAGCCGGACGCGCTCGCGCTGGCCGCGCTCGTCGTGCCCTCGCTTGACGAGCTCACCCCGGAAGTGATCCTGGCCAAAGCCACTGACCGAGCCTGAGCCTCGTCGCGGGGGGGCCAAGCCGGTGCGGAGGCCACGCGACTGGGGCTGACGACGCCAAGATAGGTACCCGCGGCTCCCAAAGTAGGTGATGTCCCCGATGCGCGTCATCGGCGGCGCTCGTAGCTTGGCGACACGTCAAGCAACGAGCGGGTCACGAATCCCGTCGCTGGATGCGTGGTCCGCAACACGAAAGGGAGCAGCGTCAAGGCCTTCAACGTCCGCAAACCGCCGATCCTGGTCTACGAGCATCGCCCCACGGGATGGCAGCTCGGGGCCCTGGAATGGGTGTTCACGTCGATGCCGTCAAAGCCACCGCTGCCCGGAGCACGGTATGGCGTCTTCGGCGCCGCCTGCCACTACCTCGACGGCACGTTCGTGTTCGCGAGCTCGCAGGCGAAGTGCGCGGCCAAGAGCCCGCAGACGGGCGCGAAGTTCAACTTCTGGCACCCGCGACTGATCACTCTGCACTTCTGGATCTGGTATCCGAACCCGACGGGTATCTACACCGGCACCAACCCGATGGTGACCCCGTTCAACCACGGATGACTGAGGACTGACATGCCGCGCTATCTCGTCAGGCGCACATTCCAGGACGGTCTCGAGATCCCCCTCGAGCCAGGTGCCGAAATGTGCCGTGAGGTCATCGAGCTCAACGCCGAGGAGGGAGTGACGTGGCTGCACTCCTACGTGAGCGACGACCAGCGGACGATGGTCTGCGTCTACGACGCGCCGACGCCTGAGGCAATCCGCAAAACGGCCTCGCGCAATGATCTGCCGGTCGACCAGATCACCCGGGTGCGGGTACTCAATCCGTATTCCTACGGGTAGCTGACCGGCTCGCCGGTCACCGCGAGGCGTTCGATCAACTCTGCGGCTACGTCGGTCCCCGAGCGCCGGCGTAGCCGCTCGCCCGCCGATCGCGCGCGGGCGCGCAGCGACTGATCGCCCAGCAGGCGCGAGAGCGCCTCGACGAGCTGTCGTTCGTCGAACGTATACGTCGGCAGGCGGATGCCGTAGCCGGTCTCGTGCACGCGCTGGGCGTTGTCGTGCTGGTCCCAGAAGATCGGCAGGACGAGCATCGGCTTGCCGAACCACATGCACTCGGTGACGGTGTTGTTTCCACCGTGGGTGATGACCGCGTCGACGTGCGGCAGGACCGAGACCTGCGGCAGGAATTCGGCACCAACCATGTTCTCGGCGAGCTCGAACTTGTGGTGTTGGGGGCCCTTGCTGACGATGAAGCGATACGGCGTCGCCCCGAGGACGTCGATAAGTCGCTTCATCAGCGGCACGTCGGCCGAGCCGAGCGAGCCCAGGCTCACGTACACCAGCGCGTCCCGCTCTGACTCCGGCGGGCCCCACGGCTCGTCGGTGGCGCGCACGCATGTCTCGAGGTTGTGCCACGTCGGCGCCAGGGGCCGGCCGCGGGGATAGTCGAGCTCGTAGGGATAGAGCATCACGTTCAGCCACGGCGACTCGTGGATCATCTCGAGCTCCGGCAGCGGTGGCGCGCCACGCTCGACGCAGAAGCTCGAAAAGCTCTGCTGCATCTCCCCGATCTGCCGCGCATACTCAGATCGAAACTCGTCCCACCCGGAGCGATCGTCGATCGGCAACCCCGAGAACGGCGGCGGAAGAGCTGGATCCTTGACCTCGAGGGGATTGCAGGATGCGACGCGGACCCAGGGCAGGCCGCTGGCCGGGATCGCGGGAAAGGCGCACACGTTGTCCTCGACGACGGCGCCGGGAGTCAGCTCCTCGAGGATCTCGACCAACCGCCCGTCAACGTAACGGGCGCCGTCCAACAACGCCTGCCACGTGGGGGCGATGAAGCTTTCCAGCTGCTCGAGGCTGGTCTGCCGGAACACGGGGGCCGTGTCGCGGATGAAGTCCTTCCAGAACTGCCCGGGCTCCTCGGGCTGGTCGGGCGGCGGCCCCAGGCGCATCAAGCGTTCCTCAAACCCCCCGGCCTCGAGCGTGCCCGCGAACGACTCCTCGATCACGAACACCACGCGATGGCCGCGCCGACGCAGCACATCGCCGATCCCAACGCAGTTGTTGGTGGGTCCGTATGCGCCTTCTGGAAAGAAGACGATCGTCTGGGGACGGGGGTCGCCGATCACGACAGCCTATTGGCGAGGGGGCGTCGGGCGCATAGTCGCGCAGCCGTGCGCCCGATCGGCGCCTCGGCTGATTTGGGCCGCGCGAGCCCTGTGCACGCGTTGTGTCACATTCGCGGCCCCCGCTGCGTCTCCGGAGTGAAGCCTTACGAAGGAGACAATCATGGACAAGAAGTGGTGGACATTGAGTGCAGTGGCGGTTGGGGTATTCATGCTGCTGCTAGATATCACGATCGTCAACGTGGCCCTGCCCGATATCGAGCGGGAGTTACACGCCTCGTTGCCCGACTTGCAGTGGGTCATCGACGCGTACGCACTGAGCCTGGCGGCGCTCCAGCTGACCGCCGGCTCGCTCGCCGACCGGCTCGGGCGCCGGGTCGTGTTCGCTGCGGGGACGGCGATCTTCAGCGCCGGGTCGCTGTTGTGCGGGCTCGCCCAGAGCCCGGTGTTTCTGTCGCTGGCCCGCGCCGGTCAGGGAGTAGGCGGAGCGATCATGTTCGCGACCTCGCTGGCGCTGCTGGCCCAGGCCTTCCGGGGCGCTGACCGCGGCGTTGCCTTCGGCGCGTTCGGCGCGATCGCCGGGATCGCGGTCGCCGTGGGGCCGGTTCTGGGCGGCGCGATCACCAGCGGCCTGTCCTGGCGCTGGATCTTCTTCGTCAACGTCCCGATCGGCGTGGTCGCGATCGCGGTCACCCTGCTGCGCGTCGAGGAGTCTCGCGATCCGAGCGCCGGCACCCCGGACTGGCTCGGCTTCGTGACCTTCAGCTCTGGCCTGGCGGCGCTCGTCTACGGCCTGATCGAGTCCAACTCACACTCCTGGGGCTCGAGCCGGATCGTCGGCTCGATGGTCACCGCGGCGGCGTTGCTGGTCGCGTTCCTGGTCGTCGAGGTGCGCCAGCGCCGGCCGATGTTCGACCTGCGGCTGTTGCGCAATCCGACCTTTGTCGGCGGGCTGGCCTCGGCGTTCGCGGTCTCGGCGGGCCTGTTCTCGGTGCTGACCTACATCATCCTCTACCTGCAGAACATCCTCGGCTACTCGGCGATCGAGACCGGCGTGCGGCTGCTGGCGCTGACCGGAGCGATCTTCTTCACGGCCGCGATCGCCGGACGGCTCACGTCCAAGGTCCCGGCGCGGCTGCTGATCGGACCCGGGTTCGTGCTCATCGGCACCGGACTGCTCCTGATGCGCGGCATCTCGAGCGCGTCTCACTGGACGCACCTGCTCCCCGGGCTGATCGTCGCCGGCGTCGGCGCCGGAATGGTCAGCGTGCCGCTGGCTTCGACGGCCGTCGGCGTCGTCCATCCCAACCGGGCGGGCATGGCGTCGGGAATCAATTCGACCTTCCGCCAGGTTGGAGTCGCCGCCGGCATCGCCGCGATCGGCTCGATCTTTGCCGCGCGGATCCGGGACGGCATTGTCTCGGGCCTGGCGGGCACGCCGCTCCAGCACAGCGCGCATTCACTGGCGCAGTCGATCAGCGCGGGACACGCGGCACAGGTGATCGCGGCCGCACCACCGAGCGCTCGCGGACACCTCGCGGCCCTGTCAGTGCGGTCATTTGTAGGCGGGCTTGACGATGTCCTGCTGATCGGGGCGGTGATCGCCTTCGGCGGCGCCGCGGTGGCGCTGGCCACGATTCGGCAGCGGGACTTCGTCGATGCTTCACAGGAAGCGGCCCCCACGACCGCCGAGATGGCGCTGGCGGCGGCACCGTCACGCTGACGCCGCGGCCTGACCCGCAGTCGGCACAGAGTCGATCGCGCACGTCACATTGTGCGGCTCTGTGTCGTCTGCGTTGAAACGGATACGACGCGGAGGACTGAAATGAGCACCACGATTCCGGCCCGGCGGATGCAGCTCTCAGAGCTGGCACCCCGGCAGTACGCTGCCCTGTTCAGGCTCACATCATCGATCGAGCTTCCCCACGAGGTGAGCGACCTGGTCAACGTGCGGGCATCGCAGATCAACGGATGTGCGTTCTGCCTCGACATGCATTGGCAGGACGCCCGTGCGGCGGGAGAGAGCGAACAGCGGCTCTACGCACTGGACGCGTGGCGCGAGAGCCCGCTGTATAGCGATCGCGAGCGGGCGGCGCTCGAGCTCTGCGAGGCGATCACGCTGATAGCCGACGGACACGTGCCCGACGAGATCTGGGACCGGGCCAGCGCGGCCTTTGCGCCCCAGGAGCTGGCTCAGCTGGTGTTCGCGATCACCGCGATCAACGCCTGGAATCGGCTCATGCTCGCGGCCCGAGTGGAGCCGGGCCACTATCAGCCGGGACAATTCGACCAACCCGCCCGCGCGGCCGCCGGACGCTGAGCGGCGCTCGAGCGACGCTGTCCAAACCCAAGGCCACCCGATCATGCCAGCCAACACACACCAGCAGACCGCCACCGAGTTCGAGCGCCTGCGACCCTACCTGCTGCGGGTCGCCTACAGCCATCTGGGCAGCATCGCCGAAGCCGAGGACGTGGTCCAGGAGGCCTGGCTGCGGCTGATCGGCACCGACCGGTCCGAGATCCGCGATCTCCGCGCCTGGCTTACCACCGTCGTCGGGCGGCTGGCCCTCGACGCCCTGACCTCGGCGCGTGCCCGCCGCGAGCGCTACGTCGGGCCGTGGCTCCCGGAGCCGGTCGTCGACACGCCGTCGTCGCCCACGGATCCAGCCTCGCGCGTCGATCTCGACGAGTCGGTGAGCATGGCGCTGCTAATCGTCCTGGAGTCCCTTTCGCCCGCCGAGCGCAGCGCCTTCCTGCTGCACGACGTGTTCGGCTACTCGTTTGCCGAGGTCGCCGGGGTGGTGGGCCGGACGCCCGCGGCCACCCGCCAGCTGGCCACGCGGGCGCGCCACGCGGTCGAGGCTCGCCGGCCGCGCTATCCGGCGCGCGCCGAGCAGCAACGCGAGGTGGTGCAGGCGTTCCTGGCGGCAACCGAGGATGGAGACATCGCCTCCCTGGTGGAGCTGCTGGATCCAGCGGTCACCTTCCGCAGTGATGGCGGCGGGGTGGTGTCGGCGGCGCGCAAGGAGTTCACCGGGGCCGAGCGCGTGGCCCGGATCTTCATGGCCATGGCGGGCCACTTCGGGGATCAGTTGAGGCTCTCGCCGCTCCTGGTCAACGGCTCACCGGGCCTGCTGATGGAGATTCGCGGCGCACCGAGCGTGGTCGCCTTCACGGTCGACGGGGGCCGGATCAGCGAGATCGACATCGTCCGCAACCCGGCGAAGCTCACCCGCCTGGGGCGCGAGCGCTAGCCCGCCGAGCTCGAACCTCAGCCCGTTGAGCTGGAGCGACCGGTTGACAGACCCTGCTCGCGGATCGTCCGCGTCAGGCGTGTGCACGGCCACCGAATCCTGGTGGTGCGCAATGTCGGGCGCGTGCCGCTCGGACGACACCAGCGCGGACACCTGCGCCTGCACTGGAACCTGCGGGTCAACCATCACCGCCTGGGTCATGGCAAGTACGTGGTGACGCTCCGTGCCGTCAAAGGGTCAAGGACGGTGGTGGCCCGAGCCAAGCCGGTGATCGTGACCATCAGGCGGCGCTGACGCACTCAGCGCGGGTTATACTCGTCGGCGCGAGTGGCCGGGTGCTCTCGAGCGTTTGCTGATGTCCGCGTCGGCCGGACGGACAGAAGGGGACGAGCGACTCGAGGCGGCACTCGGTAAGCCACCGTGGGAAGGGGCCCACAACACACGTCCCGGGAGGACGATATGTCTAATCAGCAGCATCCGCCGACGGTGCAGGTTCTCGATCAGACACTGCGAGACTGCGGCACCAGCGGCGGCAATCGGCGCTGGCTGCTAGAACGTGCAGCCCTCGGGGCCGCGGGCGTGGCCGCGGCCGGCGCGCTTGACCCTGCGGCCGCGCTGGCCAAGCCGTCAAACAGCACGATCAACTCCTTTGGCACGGTGGCGGTGACCACCGAGGCGCTGACCGTCACCCTGCTCACCGAGCTGCTGCGACGGGTCAACCTGAACTCTTCGGTGCCGGCCGGCGTCAAGTCAGTGTTCGAGGGTGCCTACGCGGCCGAGGTCGACCACTTCCGCTTCACCCGCCAGCACTGGCAGCCCACGACGACGAAGTTCTGGATACCGGATGGGTTCTTCGGCGGCGGCAACAACACCGTCGACCTGACCGCGGTCGGCAAGGCCCTGGTGGCGGGCGAGACACTGTTCGTCAACCTGTATCTGATCGGCGTGACCGCGTTTGCTCGCGCCGGTAACCGGAAGTTCGCGCGCTACTCTGCCGAGATCGCCGGATGCGAGTCCGAGCATCGAGTGCTCGCAGAGACGCTTCTCAACGCCAACCCGCCCAACAACGTCGGCTTCGAGGTCTATTCGATTCAGCACCCGCGGGGAATCGAGACCGCGCTCAACCAGGCGGGCGTCGGGTTCGGGGTTCAGGGGGCCACCCCGGGGGCCTTCTACCAGCTGCCACACCCGATCATGCCGCCGCCGCTCAGGATCCGCGCCAACAAGCCGACCTGAGTCAAAGGCGCGTCGACGCCAGCGCGGGGCGCGCGAGGTCGCAGCGGACGGCCTCGCGCGCGCCGGCGTCGACGTAGCTCAGCCTGCAGCTTGTAGCTCAGCGCCGGCAGCTGCGCGGATTGCGCATGATCGGACCGGTGAAAGCACCGATCGAGCTCGGAGTCACCGACCCCCACTGGGCGTTGGCACCGAAGTTCTCGCCGGTCTGCACGTTGCCGAACTGCCATGTGCAGCCGAGCTCGCGATCCCGCACCAGAGACCAGTACGGATAGAACTGGCCCGGACCTTGCGGCGGCATCGTGCAGCCGGCTCCAGTGGCCAAATCGCAAGCCTGCTCGCTGGCGGACACGTCGGTGACGAATTGAATCCGTGGGTAGGCATGTCCGGAGGTTGTTGGCTGGGCTTGCACGAACGCGCCCGGGAACTGGCCGGGCACGCTCGAGGTCGGCCAGTCGGCTCGGTATGAGGTGCCGTCGAAATCGAGGTCGCCGATCGCATCGAAGAACACATCGCAGCCGGTGACCAGGTTCGGCGGCGTAGTGCCCCCATGTGTGTCTCCGAACGGGTAGCAGGGGGAGTCGTCGGGCTCGAGCTTGGAATTCTCCCTCTCGTACGGGCCATGGCAGTTTGACCAGTAGGTGTCGGTGAAGCTCTCGAGGCTGAACTGATGGGGTCCCGTGACCTTGGTGCACGGCTCGAAATGGCCGATCTCAAACTGGTTGTTGATGTCGTAGGGTCCGATGCCCCAGGGCAGGATGTTGTTCGGGGCGGCCGTCGAGTACTCGGGCTGGAAGTTGAACGGGGTGCCGCTGCAGTCCACCGGACTGGTGTTCATGAAGCCGTTGCCCTTCGACGCGATCATGAAGCCGGACTGCCCGGTGGTCAGATCGCGTTCTAACGCCTCTAACGCATGACCGCCCCCTGGCAGCGCCGTGTTGAACAGACGGATGACCACGGTGTCGCCGGGATTCATCAGCAACGTCTGACTGTTTGGCGTACTCGACGCGAGATCTGACTCCTGCGGGCTCGGCGGACCGGTCGGGACGCCGTTGCGCTGGACGAAGGCGAAGTTGACCGGCTCCTCGCAGTTGGGGTTGCAGTCGCCGCTGGTGTCACACTCGAGGCTGTCGATATTCAGGGCCGAGCACCAGTGCGTGTTGTCGCAGCTGATGCTGTCGACAAACGGGGCGAATCCCGGCGGATAGAACTGCAACTCGACGAACGCCGCGCCCCCGCCGGGGTTGGTCGCGGTCGGTGCGTTGGCGTCAGATTCCGGCGTGCACGGCGTGAGCGGGAACGATTTGGGGTCGCACACGTTCATCGACATCCATGGAGCGATCGACAGTTCGAAGAAGTGGGTCACGTCGCGGCCGGGATGCGTGGTCGTCGGCAGCGCCGCTGGATCGGTACCAAGCCGCTCGACGTAGGTTACGTCGGCGCTGGACCCGGGGGCCCGGGAGATGAACCTCACCGACGGCTCGTCGTGGCCGATGTAGTACCCGTTGTCGTAGAACCGGCCGCCGGTGAGCCCGCGGATGTCGGCGCACGCCGCGGTCGGGCGAAGTTGCTTCTGGATCGGGCTAAAGCCGTTGCAGTCGATCTGACCGACCGGGTTGGGCGCCACCCCGGCCTGCGCCGCCGCCGGTAAAGCAAGCGTCACGGCGATCATCGCCAGCCCCAGGGCAAGCCTCGTGCCAACGTGCATGGCCATCTCCCTCATGCGCTTGAACTCCTGCGCAGCCTCCACGATCTCGAGCTTGCGGTAGTGCGCAGCCTCCACGATCCCGAGCCCGTTTGTCAAGGTCAGGCACAGGACCCATCACCGCGCGTCGTGCACCGGGCGCCCCTCCTCCAGATAGACGACGCGCTGACGGCCGACGGCCCGCGACACCCGGCGCCGGAGTGGTCCGCTGAGCAGCTCGAGCGCCTGCGCCACCTCCACGAAACGGTGCTCGGAGATCTCCTGCGCCGGCAGCTTGATGGCCGCGATCTGTGCTTCACCTGCGGCCCCGCAGTCGAACAGAAACCGGACTCCCCCGGGCCGCCCCGGCTTGCGCCGCAGGAAGTCGACGCACACCAGCCGGCCGCGCTCGACAGCAATCCCACACTCCTCGAGCGTCTCGCGCTTGCACGCCTCCCAGGGCGATTCGCCGCCGGCCTCGACCTGGCCTCCGGGGAGCGTCCAGCCCTTCTTGTAGGTGGGCTTGAGGATCAGCAGCCGCCCCGCCGGGTCGAAGATCAAAGCGCCCGCAGACGCCGGAATCCGGGGAATCCACTGATCGGGGGGATCGTGATCTGACATCGGCGAAAGCGAAGGACGGCGCCCGCGGGACGACGATCAGCGACGACGGCGCATGTCTTGGAAGTTGGCGATCAGCAGCGACAGCGCGGCCGTCCCCAGGAGCACCGCGAGGGCGATTCGCCAGTGGGTGAAAAACAGCACCACGAGGCCGACGATGAGCACGATCGAGGCCAGCAACAGGATCGTGCTGGCGACGAACGACAGCAGCCGCCGGCGCGCGATGGCCTCGATCCCGGCGAACAGCGCCACCAGGACGGCGACCGTCGTGACCGAGGCCAGCGGGGACGCGAACAAGGCCACGACCACGCAACCGAGCAGCAGCGGCGTGCTCACCCCGGCCCAGAAGCGGAGGAAGCGCGTGCGCCGTTCCTGCTCCTCGACATGAGGCAGATGCGACCGTGTGATGTGCGCGTGAGGGGGTTCTGGCGCGAGCGGCTCGCTCAGCGTCGACACGTGCACCTGGCGTTCCTCGGCCAGGCTCGTGCGCTCGGCGATCCGCTGGTTGAGCTCCGCCTCGCGCTTGGTCACCTCCGCCTCCCGCGCCCGGGCCAGACCGCGAGCGTAGTCGTCGGTGCGAAGCGAGCGAGCCTCGGCCCTCAGGCCGCGAAGGGCGTTGCGCTCGGCTTCGATCATGGCGTCGAGCTGGCTTAAATCCTGCTCGATCTCCGCCACCCGGCGCTCCAGCGCCTGCGCGACCTCGCGGTCGTCGGGGGCGACCTTGAGCAGCCCGGCCCAGCCCAGCGGGTTGCTCCAGGACATCCGCACGGATCCGTCACGCTCGTAGCGAGGACCCGAGGGGGCTCGTTCACCGCCGAACCGATCGCGCGTGTCAAGTCCCCACAAGCCCCGGTAGTCGCGCACCCAGGGCGTCTCGTCGTCGATCAGCAGCGGGCTCCACTGCTGATCGTGGCCGGGCCCGATGGCGATCCCGTCGCCGCGCGCGTAGTCGACGAACGGGATGCCGAGCCCGCGGCTGCTGTCGACATCGCGGCGCCACGGCGCCAGCACCTGGCGCGCTCGGCGCAGCGCGCGCATCACCGCCGTCACGTGCGGCGGGTCGACCGTGACCACATAGTCGCCGGAGACGAACGCCCCGGAGTGCGAGCCCGCCCCGGCGAACACCACCGGCCGCTCGCCCTCGCGCTGGAGATCGGGGTCGTCCCAGCGCCGGCGCAGGTCGTCGCCTTGGTAGTCGTGTGATGAGAACGCGACCCAGGCAGGTTCGGGCGCATGCCCATCGCGTTGCGCGAGGTAGATCGTGACCATCTCCCAGTCGGCCTCGTGGTCGTTGATCCCGCCGAAGGTCGAGCGCCAGTCATTCATCGCGTAGAAGAACCAGTACTGCAGGCAGATGTAGCCGCCATCGCGAACGACCCGGCCGTAGTACGTGAACCGGTCCACCTCCAGCCGCTCGCGATAGATCATTTCGGCCGCCGCGGCCAGCCCCGCCGGCACTTTCCCGCGCAGCAACAACGAGGCCCTCATGCCCGCGTCGATCAAGCGCCCGAAGATCCCCGTGGTCGTGAATCGGCCCACGGCCCTGATCCGTTCGCGCGGCATCTGTCGCCAATGCAGGAACTCGGCGCGTCCGAGCGGCCGTTCCACAAGCCGCAGGAACAAGGGCTGGCCTCGATGACGAGCGCCTTCGCGAGACAGACGTTCGAGACTCATCTCCCCGTGCGGCACGAGCAACGTCTGCTTGACGCCCTGCACTCCGGCCCAGAGGCTGCATTGCTCGACGTACGGGCCGACGGCCGTCGGCCTAAACAGCTCTCCCCTGGTGTAGCGGAGAACCGGCTCGTGCCGCCGCAGAAGTTCGAGATCGGCCATCGGCTATCCCAACCCCGCGATTCCCCTGACGATCAGGCCGACGCTTATCACGGCGACGACCGCGGCGACTACCTCGAACTTGTGGGCTTGCATCCAGCCGGCGAGTCGCTCGACTTCGAGCGCGGTGTGCTCAGGCCTGACCGCGTAGCTGATCAGCGGCAGCTCGATCAGCGCGAGCTTGACCATCGCGAACGCGATGATCATAGCCACCAGCGCCAGGCGTGCGTGGTCCTGTCTGGCCACATGTCCGAGCGCGAGCAGGTCAAACGGCCCCGGCACCCCGAGGATCGCGCCGGCCGCCGCGGCTACCGGCAGCGAGCCCTCCTCGAGGGCCCGCTTCGCCCTCGACTTGGTGGCGCTGGTCAACCCGGTTCCAGGCTCCTCGCCGCGAGAGCGCAGGCGTACTCGCGGCAGATCGTGACCGAGCAGCTCCCGCCCGCGGCGGGTGGCGGCGAACACGGCCAGCACCAGGGCAAGCCCACCGATCATGATGTAGGCCGAGGGTCCAAGCCCCGAGGAGCTCGTGCCGGCGACGCTGCCCCGGGAGCGGAAGATGGCCAGGATCACGGCGCCGGCGATCACGCTCACCGAAAGGCTCGCGAGATAGCACGCCCACAACAACGGCTTCGGGCGTGGACGGGTGAGGATCACGACGACCACGGCGAGTAGTTGCGGGTACGCGGCTGCGGCAAGAGCAAGCGGGAGGATCGCCCCCATGCCGGGCTGGACTATGACAGCCGCCCCGGCTGCGTCTTGCGGAGGGACGGACCGGGCTGCAGCGGCGGGCTGACATGCGCGTCCGCGGACGGCGTTTGACCCGCGCGCCCGCGGACGGCCGTTTGCCCTGCGCCCCCGCGGGCGCCGTTTGAGCTACACGCTCTGGTGCCCGAGCGCCTTGGCCTTGAGCGCGTCGAACTCGGCTTGGTTGATGGTGCCGTCGTCGAGCAGCTTCTTGGCCCGCTCGATCTCGGCGGCGACCCCGCCCGTGCCCGCGGTCTGGCGCACGTATTCGTCGAACTGCTTCTGCTGAGTCTCGACCTCCTTGTGGCTGCGCTCGGCCATCCCGTCGTGATAGGCGATCAGGTAGATGAGAACGCCCAGGAACGGCAGAACGATCACGAATATCACCCACGCGGCCTTGGCCCATCCGGATATGTCGTGGCGGCGGAACAGGTCAATCAGCACTGTGATCGCGATCCAGATCCACACCACCCAGGCCATGAAGATCAGGATCGTCCAGAAGATGTCCAGAAATGGGTAACTCGATGCGACGAGAATCAAGGCAGTTGCCTCCTGTAGGAGTCCCGGCCGGGTTGGCTGGTCGCCAGCTCTCCGGAGCCGCGATTGGCGGTTATCGACCCGATGAGTCCCGCCTGTCACGACGAGGATGTGTCACTGGCCGGATCATACGCCGCCCCTCAGACGTCCCCGTATGCTTGGTTGCGTGGCAGATGCGGTGACAACGCCATCATCAGTGCCGGCGAGCGGGACCCGCGCACCGGGCCCAGCCCCGGCCAGGAACATGGTCTGGGTGCCGGGCGGCGAATTCCTGATGGGCTCGGACGACTTCTATCCAGAGGAGCGCCCCGCCCACGTCGTGGCCCTCGACGGGTTCTGGATGGACGATCACCCGGTCACGGTCGCCGAGTTTCGCCGCTTCGTCAAAGCCACCGGCCACGTGACCTGGGCCGAGCTGGCACCAGACCCCGCCGATTACCCTGACGCCGACCCCGACCTGCTCGTCCCGGGCTCGCTCGTGTTTCACCCCACCACGGGTCCGGTCGACCTGTCCGACCTCCACAACTGGTGGAGTTGGACCCCGGGAGCGCAGTGGCGCAAGCCCGAGGGCCCGGGCAGCACGTTGCACGGACGGGAGCTTCACCCTGTCACCCACATCGCCTACCAGGACGCCGTCGCCTACGCGGAGTGGGCCGGCAAGCAGCTACCGGCTGAAGCCCAATGGGAGCGGGCCGCGCGCGGAGGGTTGGAGGGCAAGGTGTTCTGCTGGGGGGATGAGTTCGCGCCCCGCGGGAAGATGATGGCCAACACCTGGCAGGGCCAGTTCCCGTGGCAGAACCTGTTGCTGGACCACTTTGAGCGCACCTCGCCCGTCAAGCGCTTTCCAGCCAACGGCTATGGCCTGTTCGACATGGCCGGCAACGTGTGGGAGTGGACGACGGACTTCTTCACCCCGCGCTACCCCGACGAACCCGAGCACTCCTGTTGCGCTCCGCACAACCCGCGCGTGAGCTCGCCCGATCAAAGCTATGACCTCGGGGCGCCCGGCGCGCACATCCCCCGCCGTGTCACCAAGGGCGGCTCGCACCTGTGCGCTCCCAACTATTGCCTTCGCTACCGCCCCGCGGCGCGGCAGGGCGAGGCGATCGACACCAGCACCAGTCACATCGGCTTTCGCTGTGTGATCCCGGCCGGCTGAACGCGGTCACCCGTTCCAGGTGATGCGGCGCCACCGGGCATCCTGAGACACTGCGCTCGTCCAAGGAGGCCCGGCCGTGACCCCATCCATACCCACCGCATGCCCCCCGGCTCGCCGCCGACGGCGCGCGACGGCTTGGCAGCGGAGCTCGTAGGCGGGCGCGGATCGCCGGTATGGCGGACAGCAGGCGAAGCTCGGTCGACCCCCGATTGCTCGCCTACGCGCGGGCCACACGACCGTTCCTGGTTGCCCTGACCGGCCTCGGCGTCCTCACGGCGCTGCTGATCATCGCGCAGGCCTGGCTGCTGGCCGACGTGATCTCATCGGCGTTCACCCAAGGTAAGGGGCTCGCCGAGCTCCGCTCCCCGCTCGAGGCCCTGCTGTTGGTGGTGATCGCGCGTGCGGCGGTGGCGTGGGGCCGGGAGCTGCTCGCGGCCCGCTCGTCGGCGCGCGCCAAGGCGCAGCTGCGGGCGGCCCTGCTTGACCACACCGCCGCGCTGGGCCCCGGGCGCCTGAGCGAGCGGCGCACCGGCGAGCTGGCCGTGCTCGCCACCCGGGGGATCGACGCGCTGGACGCCTACTTCTCGCTGTATCTGCCCCAGCTGGTGCTGGCGCTCATCGTCCCGCTGACCGTGGTCGTGGTCGTGGCCGACCGGGATTGGATCGCGGCCCTGATCATCGTGGCCACGCTGCCGCTGATCCCGCTGTTCATGGCGCTGGTCGGCGCGACCACGCGTGAGCGGATGGAGCGTCAGCTCCGCACGCTGCAGCAGCTCGCGGGGCATTTCCTCGATGTCGTCACCGGGCTGCCGACGCTGAAGGTGTTCGGCCGCGCCAAAGCTCAGATTCAGGCGATCGCCGACGTCACCGACCGTTACCGCCGCGCGGCCATGTCCACCCTGAGGATCACGTTCCTGTCCTCGCTGATCCTCGAGCTGGTGGCCACGATCTCGGTGGCGCTGGTGGCGGTCGCCGTGGGCCTGCAGCTGATGGGCGGGGACGTCGGTCTGCGCACGGCGCTGGTCGTGATCGTGCTCGCGCCCGAGGCCTATCTGCCGCTGCGGCTCCTGGGCGCCAACTACCACGCCAGCAGCGAGGGCATGAGCGCGGCACAGCAGGTGTTCGCGGTCCTCGAGCTCCCGCTCGGGCCACCAACAACCCGCACGCGGGCTGCGGTCGCAGATGTCCCCGCCCTGGCTGTCGCCGGGATCTCCGTCCAGGACCTCAGGGTGCACTATCCCGGAAGGGACCGCCCGGCGCTGGACGGGATCTCGTTCTCGGTGCAGGCCGGCGAAGTGGTGGCGATCACCGGACCCAGCGGATGCGGCAAATCCACCCTGCTCGCGGTGCTGCTCGGGTTCCTGGCCCCGGACGACGGAAGCGTGCTCGTGGGGGACGTCGAGCTTGGCGGCATCGATCCCGACGCCTGGCTGGCCAACGTGGCCTGGATGCCGCAGCGCCCTCACCTGTTCTCGGCCTCGATCGCCGACAACATTCGCCTCGGCCGCGCCGACGCGACTCGCGAGCAGCTCCAGGCAGCGGTCCACGCCGCCGGACTCGACGAGGTGGTGGCGGCCCGGCCCGAAGGCCTCGAGGCGCTGCTCGGCGATCGCGGCTCGGGCCTGTCCGTCGGCGAGCGCCAGCGCGTGGCCCTGGCTCGGGCCTTCGTTCGCCAGGCGCCGATCCTGCTGCTCGACGAGCCGACCGCCAACCTCGACGGTGAGACCGAGGAACAGGTGCTGGCGGCGCTGCGGCGGCTCGTGCGCGGACGCACGGTGGTGATGGCGGCGCATCGGCCGGCCCTGGTGGAGCTCGCCGATCGCGTTGTCGAGCTGGGCGAGCTGGCGGTGGTCGCGTGATGGCGGCGACCTCCCCCCCGATCCCGTCCGGCAAGGACCGCGCCGGCCCCCAAGCGTCGCTGCGGCGCACCCTCGAGCTGACTCGGCCGGCCACGCCGCGGCTGGCTCTGGCCAGCCTGCTCGGGGCGGGCGCGGTGGCCGCCGGAGTCGGGCTGATCGCCACCTCGGCGTGGCTGATCTCGAGGGCCTCCCAGCGCCCGCAGGAGTCCGCCCTGGCGATCGCGATCGTCGGGGTCCAGTTCTTCGGCCTGTCGCGCGGCTTGTTTCGCTACGGGCAGCGGATCGTCGCCCACGACGTGGCCTTCCGCGCCTTGGCCGAGCTGCGCGCTGCCTCCTATCAGCGACTGGAGGCGCTCGCGCCCGCGGGGCTCCCGGCGTTTCGCAGCGGGGATCTGATGGCCCGGGTCGTCCACGACATCGACTCGCTCCAGGATCTGCTGCTGCGGGTGATCCCGCCGTTCGTGATCGCGCTGCTGGTCGGGGCGGCGACCATTGCCCTCATGTGGCTGATCCTGCCCACGGCCGGACTGATCATGCTCCTGGCGCTGGCCCTGGCGGCCACGGCCTTGACCTGGCTCACGGGACGCCTGGCCGGCACCGCGGAGGCCGAGCAGGCGGCGGTTCGCGGACAGCTGACCGCCGCCGTCGTCGACCTGCTGCAAGGCGGTCCGGAGCTCAGGGCCTTCGGCGCGCTCGACGCACAGCTTCGGCGGGCCGCCGCGATCGATGCCCGGCTGACGCGGACCGCAGCCGCCGGCGCCCGGACCGCCGGCGTCGGCCAGGGGGCCACCACCCTGCTGTCGGGCCTGGCCATGTGGGGTGCGCTCGCCGCCGGCATCGCCGCCGTGCGAGCCGGCGTCCTCGACGGCGTCCTGCTGGCGGTGATCGCGCTGGTGCCACTGGCGGCCTTCGAGTTGCTGACCGACCTCCCGACGGCCACGCAGACGCTGGCGCGCCTGCGTCGCGCCGCCGGGCGGACGCTCGAGGTGATCGAGGCCGCGCCGCCGGTGCGCGAGCCCGCCACCCCCCAGGCCGTTCCCCCACCGCCACACGCGCTCCGGGTACGCGGGCTGCGCGCCCGTTATGGGGAGACGGACGCGTGGGCCCTCGACGGACTCGACCTCGATCTCATGCCCGGGCGCACGGTGGCGATCGTGGGCCGCAGCGGCGCCGGCAAGACGACGCTGGCTGACGTGCTGCTGCGCTTCCTCCCCTACCAGGGCGGGTCGGTCACCCTGGACGGGGTCGAAATCCGCGAGCTGGAAGGCGACGAGCTGCGCCGGACCATCGGCCTGATCTCGCAGGACGCGCATGTGTTCGACACGACTCTCGAGGAGAACCTGCGCCTGGCCGCCCGCGGGGCGAGCCAGGCCGAGCTGACGTCCGCGCTGGGGCGAGCCGCACTGCTGCCGTGGACCGACAGCCTCCCCGGGGGGCTGCAGACTCGGGTCGGGCCCCAGGGCGCCAGCATCTCGGGTGGTCAACGACAACGTCTCGCCGTGGCCCGCGCCCTGCTCGCCGATTTCCCGGTGCTCGTCGTCGACGAGCCCGGCGAGCACCTGGACATCGCCACCGCCGACGCGCTCGTGGCCGATCTGCTCACGGTCACGCCCGACCGGGCCCTGCTGTTGATAACTCACCGGCTGGCCGGCCTGGAGGCGGTCGACGAGGTGGTGGTGCTCGAACAGGGACGCGTCCTCGAGCGCGGCACCCACGCCGAGCTGCTGGCCGCCGGTGGGCGCTACGCGAGCATGTGGGCTCGTGAGATGGGCGGGCTCGGCGCATCGGCGTGAGCGCATGTCACCCGATCTAGGTGATGCAAACCGCGCCCCGGCGAACTTCGATCCAAACTAAATGACCAACGACCTGGCCCGCTGGCAGTTCGCCACGACGACCATCTACCACTTCTTCTTTGTCCCGGTGACGATCGGTTTGGCGTTCCTGGTCGCGATGCTCCAGACGGCCTGGTATCGCAACGACAACCCCGAGTTCAAGCGGATGACCCGCTTCTTCGGGACGTTGCTGCTGATCAACGTGGCCATCGGCGTGGTCACCGGACTGGTGCAGGAGTTCGAGTTCGGGATGAACTGGTCGACGTATTCGCGCTTTGTCGGCGACGTGTTCGGAGGGCCGCTGGCCATGGAGGGGCTGGCGGCGTTCTTCTTGGAGTCGACGTTTTTGGGCTTGTGGCTGTTTGGCTGGGACAGACTTCCCCGGCGCGTGCACCTGGCGTGCATCTGGCTGGTGGCGATCGGATCGATCCTCTCGGCGGCGTTCATCATGGCCGCGAACTCGTGGATGCAACATCCGGTCGGCTATTCGCTCAACAGCCACGGCCAGCCGCAGCTCAACAACGTCGGGGCGCTGTTCACAAACCCGACGTTCTTGTGGGGCTATGTCCACGTAGTCCTGGCCGGGCTGATCACCGGGTCTCTGGTGATGCTGTCAGTGTCCGCGTGGTACCTGCTCAAGGGCCGTGAGACTGAAGCCTTCGGCCATACCGCCTCGCTGTCGCTCGCCGTACTGCTGCCGTCGATCCTGCTGACGATGTTCGTGGGCTCAGAGCTGGGGGTGATCGAGGCCAAGTATCAGCCGATGAAGATCGCGGCCGCGGAGGCCCAGTGGACCAGCTGTCAACCCTGTTCGTTCTCGCTGTTTCAGATCGGGGGTG
Source organism: uncultured Solirubrobacterales bacterium (assembly GCA_963757015.1). GTDB lineage: Bacteria > Actinomycetota > Thermoleophilia > Solirubrobacterales > Solirubrobacteraceae > Palsa-465. The sequence continues at coordinate 96,352 of CAVWQA010000012.1, read as the reverse complement.
GCAACAACGACCAGACGCCGTCGCAGATCATCTCGATCCCCCACGTGCTCTCGCTGCTGGCCACCAACTCCTGGAACGGAGCGGTGACCGGGCTCCACCCGTTGCAGACGCAGTACGAGAAGAGATACGGGCCTGGCAACTATGTTCCCGACGTGTTCATCCAGTACTGGTCGATGCGGGTGATGGCCTACCTCGCGGCACTGATCGCGGCGCTGGCGCTGTGGGGCGGGTGGTTGTTGCACCGGGGCACGCTGGTGCGCTCAAAGCTGTTCTTACGTGCGGCCGTGTGGGCCGTGTTCACCCCGTTCTTGATGAACACGGCCGGGTGGCTGCTGACCGAAAACGGGCGCCAGCCGTGGATCGTGCAGGGCCTGATGAAAACCGTCAACGCCAACTCGCCGTCGGTGACCTCGACCGACATCTGGATCAGCCTGATCGCCTTCGTCCTGATCTACATCGCGCTCGGGATGATCGACCTCAAGCTGATGCTGCACTACTCGCGCAAGGGACTGGATCGGGAGCGGACGACCCCGGTGGAGGAAGCTAGCGCAGCCGAACCGGCACTCACTTACTGACATGCACCTTCACACCCTCTGGTTCGTCATCATCGCGTTCTTCTGGATCGGGTTCTTCGTGCTCGAGGGCTTCGACTTCGGCGTCGGTGCGCTGCACATGATCACCGGCAAGACCGACACCGAGCGGCGCGTCGCGCTCAACGCGATCGGGCCCTGGTGGGACGGAAACGAGGTCTGGCTGGTCGTGGCCGGGGCCTCGATGTTCGCGGCCTTTCCGGGCTGGTACGCGACCATGTTCTCGGCGCTCTACCTGGCGCTGCTGTTGGTGCTGGCGGCGCTGATGGCGCGCGGAGTCTCGTTTGAGTACCGCGGCAAGCGCGACGACCCAAGCTGGCGCACCCGCTGGAGCTGGGCCAGCACGATCGGCAGCCTGCTGGTTCCGTTTCTGCTCGGCCTGGGCCTCGGCGACCTGCTCGTCGGGCTCCCGATCGACTCCAAGCACGACTTCACCGGCAACTTCTTCGACCTGCTGACGCCCTACGGCATCTGGACCGGCCTGACCCTGGTCGGGCTCTGCCTGCTGCACGGAGCCACGTTCTTGATGCTGAAGACCACCGGCATCGTCCGCGACAGAGCGCGCGCGCTGGTGACACCACTGGGTTGGGCCGCTACCGCTCTGGTGATCGGCTTCGTGATCTGGACGCGCGCCGTCCATGGCCACACCCAGGTCCCCGGACCGGTCGAGGTCCTGGCGGTGATCTCGGTGATCTTCGGCGCTCGCTTGGCCAGCGGGGCAAGCCACGACGGGTGGGCGTTTGTGGCCACCGCGGTGGCCATCGCCTCGACCGTGGGATCGATCTTCATCGACCTGTCTCCCAACGTGATGGTCTCCAGCACCAATACCGCCTACAACCTGACCATCAGCGGCGTGGCGGCAAGCTCCTACTCGCTCAAGGTGATGACCGTGGTGGCGATCTTGTTCGTCCCGCTGGTGCTGCTGTACCAGGGGTGGTCCTTCCACGTCTTCCGCGAGCGGGTCAGCGCTCCCGAGGAGCGGCGCGACAGCGCCGAGGGCGCCGCCCTCGAGGGTCCGGACGGTAGCCAGACGCCGCCGGCCGCTCCGGCCGGCGCCCCGTAGTGGGTCTCGCCATAACCGGTGAAATGTTCCGGTGGGGTCCACTTAGAGCCTTTCACCCCAACCGGGTGATGAACCAGGCGCCGGCGGCCGTCAGGGTTACGCGACACACCCACGACCGACACAGCGAGTGACCAACAAGGAGTCGACATGGCCATAGCGCAGGACACGCAGGCTGCCATTGCCACCACGGCGCCCACGCGGGCCGCCGACGTGTTCGTCGCCTTCGGGATCACCGGCGATCTGGCCAAGGTGATGACCTTCCGCTCGCTGTATCGGCTGGAGCGCCGGGGGCTCCTGGACTGTCCCGTCGTCGGCGTCGCCGTCGACGACTGGACGGTCGCTCACCTGCGCGATCATGCCCGCTCAGCGATCGCGGGCACCGGCGAGACGGTCGACGACGAGGTGTTCGAGCGCTTCGCCGCGCGGCTCTCCTACGTCCAAGGGGACTTCGGCGACTCCGAGACCTACAAGCGCGTGGGGGAAGCGATCGGGTCGGCGCAGCAGCCGGTGTTCTACCTCGAGATCCCGCCGTTTCTGTTCGCGACCGTGATCAAGGGGCTGTCGGAGGCCGGGCTGAGCGCGAACGCTCGGGTGGTGGTCGAGAAGCCGTTCGGACACGACCTGGCCTCGGCGCGCGCCCTGGCGGCCGACATTCACCAGTACATCGACGAATCGCAGCTGTACCGGATCGATCACTACCTGGGGAAGATGGGACTCCAGGAGCTTCTGTACCTGCGGTTCGCGAACTCCATGCTGGAGCCGATCTGGAACCGCAACCACGTGTCCTACGTGCAGATCACGATGGCCGAGAGCTTTGGGGTCGCCGATCGGGGCCACTTCTACGATCGCGTCGGCGCGTTGCAGGATGTGGTCGTCAACCACCTGATGCAGCTGCTGGCCATGGCGGCGATGGAAGCACCCGCCGGCGCCGACGCGTCCACGCTCAAGGATGCGAAGTACGCGCTCTTCCGCTCCATGGCGGACGCCGACCCCGAGCATTACGTTCGCGGACAGCACGACGGCTATCTCGAGATCGACGGGGTGGCGCCGGGATCTACCACCGAGACCTACGCCGCCTTGCGGCTCGAAGTCGACAACTGGCGTTGGGCCGGCGTGCCCTTCTTCATCCGCACCGGCAAGCTGCTGCCGGTGACCCAGACCGAGCTGCGGCTGGTGTTCCGCAAGCCGCCCCGATTGGGGTTCATCTCGTCGTCGGGCCATCGGGCGCCGATCGAGAGTCAGCTCGTGCTCAAGCTCGATCCGGCCACCGGTGTGCGGCTGGAGATCGACGCCCACCGCGCCGACAAGAAAGGACCGCAATTGATCTCGCTCGACATGGAATTCGCGCAGGAGGGCGGCGAGGGTCCGACGCCCTACGAGGTGCTGCTGGAGGCGGCCATGGATGGGGACAGCACTCCTTTCACGCGCCAGGACAGCGTCGAGGAGACGTGGCGGATCATGGCCCCGCTGATCACCGCCCCGCCGCCGGTGCACAGATATCCCCCTGGGAGCTGGGGTCCCGAGGAGGCCGACCGACTGCTTGCCGGCGTCGGCCGCTGGCACGAGCCGTGGGTGGCGTGATGGCTAGCACCGCCAAGAGCAAGAAGGACAAGGACCGCACCGACGGACGCACGGGCGAGACCAGCGCGAAGGCAACGCCCGAGCGTCCCGTGCAGAGCGCCGCGGCGCCGTCGCCGTTCACGCCGATCGCCAACTATGGGTTTTTGTCTGACTGCCACACCGGAGCGTTGGTGGCACCGGACGGCACGATCGACTGGCTGTGCATTCCCCGCTTCGATTCGCCCAGCATCTTCGGATCGCTGCTCGACCGCGGTGCCGGCGCGTTCCGCCTTGGTCCGTTCGGGATCAACGTACCGAGCGGCCGCACCTGGGAGCCAGGAACGAACACGTTGGTCACGGCGTGGAAGACGCCGAGCGGGTGGGCGATGGTGCGCGAAGCGCTGACCTTGGGACCGCGCCGCGGCGAAGACACGATCACGCCTCATACGCGTCCTCCGACCGATGAGGACGCGTTACACACCCTCGTGCGCACCGTCAGGTGCATCGAGGGCCATGTCGAGGTAGAGCTCGTGTGCGAGCCGGCATTCGATTATGGGCGCGTTCCGGCGGAGTGGTCGCTTGCCGACGATCGCCACAGCGCGGACGCGTCCGGAGCCGGCCAGACGGTCCGGCTGAGCACTGACATGTTGCTCGGGATCGAGCACAATCGGGCGCGGGCGCGCCACGCCCTCGCGGAGGGTGAGCAGGTGTTCTGTGCGCTCGCGTGGCCTGAGGGCCTGGTTGCGCCCACGACGATCGAGGAAGCCACCGGGCAGCTGGAGTCGACCAGCCGGTTCTGGCGTAAGTGGCTCGGACGGGCGCGGATCCCCGACCACGACCTTCGGCCGTTGATCCAGCGCTCGGCGGTCACGATCAAGGGGCTCACGTACATGCCGACCGGGGCGACCGTGGCGGCGTTGACCACATCGCTGCCCGAGACACCGGGCGGTGAGCGCAACTGGGATTACCGCTACACCTGGATCCGTGACTCCACGTTCACGCTTCAGGCGCTGCACTACCTCGATCTCGACTGGGAGGCCAACGAGTTCATGGCGTTCATCGCCGATCTCGAACGCAACGAGGACGGCGCCCTGCAGATCATGTACGGAATCGATGGCCGTCGTGATCTGACCGAGACGCTCCGGGAGGAGCTCTCGGGCTACGCCGGCGCTCATCCGGTCCGGATCGGCAACGGCGCCTTCAACCAGCGCCAGAACGATGTTTTCGGCGCCGCACTGGACTCGGTGCTGCTGCATACCCGCCGCAGCCAGCGGTTGCCGCGCGACCTGTGGCCGCTGGTCCAGTCCCAGGCAGAGTGCGCGACCGCGGTCTGGCGCCAGCCCGACCAGGGGATCTGGGAGGCTCGCGGCAAGCCGCAGCACTACGTTTCCTCAAAGCTGATGTGCTGGGTCGCGCTCGATCGCGCCGCGAAGCTGGCTCAGATTCGCGGCGAGTCGGGGCTGGCGGCCAAATGGGTGCAGACCGCGACGGAGATCAAGAACGACATTCTTGAGCACGGAGTCGACAGGCGCGGTGTCCTGCGCCAGCACTACGACACCGACGCGCTTGATGCCTCGACGCTGCTGGCTGCGATGTTCGGCTTTCTTCCGGGCGACGATGAGCGCCTGCGCGCGAGCGTGCTGGCAATCGCCAACGAGCTGACCGAGAACGGGTTCGTTCTTCGCTATCGCACGGGCGAGACAGATGACGGGCTGTCAGGCAAGGAGGGCACGTTCGTGATCTGCTCGTTCTGGCTCGTCTCGGCGCTGGCGATCATCGGAGAGATGCAGCGGGCTCGAGATCTGATGGAGTTGCTGACCAAAGTTGCCTCGCCGCTCGGGCTATACGCCGAGGAGTTCGACGTCGAGACCGGGCGCCACCTCGGGAATTTCCCGCAGGCGTTTTCACACCTCGCGCTCGTCGAGGCTGCAGGGCGGATCATCGTCGCCGAACGGCTCCAGGAGATGTTGGGATGACCCACTACGACGTAATCATCATCGGCACCGGTGCGGGCGGCGGCACGCTGGCCCGCCACCTGGCGCCATCGGGCAAGCGGATCCTGATGGTCGAGCGCGGCGGCTGGCTTCCCCGCGAGCCCCACAACATCTTCGCGGAGGAGGTGTTCGTCAACGGTCGCTACGTCTCACCGGATACGTGGCGATATCCCGATGGCGAGGAGTTCCAGCCTCAGGTTCATTACTGCGTCGGCGGCGCGACCAAGCTCTACGGCGCCGCGCTCTACCGGCTGCGCGAGGCCGACTTCGGCGAACTGCGCCACCACGACGGAATCTCCCCGGCGTGGCCGATCGGCTACGACGCGATGGAGCCTTACTACACGCTGGCCGAGCGCTACTACCAGGTGCACGGCGCTCGCGGCGAGGACCCCACCGAGCCGCCGGCCAGCGCCCCCTACCCATTCCCGGCGGTGTCTCACGAACCGCGGATCCAGCAGCTCTCAGATGACCTCGCCGCCCTGGGCCACCACCCGTTCCACGCCCCCTGCGGGGTGATGCTCAACGAACACGACATGCCCCACAGCGCGTGCATGCGATGCCAGAACTGCGACGGGTTTCCCTGCATCGTGCACGCCAAATCCGACGCCGAGGTGCTTGGGGTCAGACCGGCGCTCGAGCATCCCCACGTGGAGTTGCTGATCGGCGCCGAGGCGCGGAGGCTCGACACCGACGCCGCGGGTACCTCGGTGACCGAGGTAGTCGTCAATCGTGACGGAGGCGAGGAGAGGCTGACTGCCGATCTGGTGGTCGTCAGCTGCGGCGCAGCCAACTCCGCACGACTGCTCTTGATGTCGGCCAACGAACGGCACCCCAACGGGCTCGCCAACGGATCAGACCAGGTCGGGCGTAACTACATGTTCCACAACAGCCAGGCGGTCCTGGCGTTGTCGATGGAAGAGAACCCGACGATCTTCCAGAAGACCCTGGGGCTAAACGACTTCTACCTCAGTGGACCCGACTTCGAGTTTCCGATGGGCAACATCCAGATGGTCGGCAAGTCACAGGCTCCGATGTTTCATGGCGAGAAACCGGGCGAAACCAGGTTCGCACCTAACTGGTCGTTGGAGGACGTCGCCAGGCATGCGGTGGACTTCTGGCTCTCAACAGAGGATCTTCCGCGTGCGGAGAATCGGGTGACGGTTGACGAGCAGGGCACGATCACGATCGTCTACAAGGCGACCAACGACGAGCCCAAGGATCGCCTGTTCGAGCAGCTCAAATCCATGCTGGCTCACTTGGGCATGCATCGCCATCATCTGCTGCCCCACCACGCCTATCTCAAGAACGAGATTCCGGTCGCCGGAGTGGCGCACCAGGCAGGCACCTGCCGGTTCGGCAACGATCCGGATACGTCGGTGCTCGATTCCAACTGCAAGGCCCACGAGCTCGACAATCTGTACGTCGCCGATACCAGTTTCTTCCCGAGCATCGGCGCCGTCAACCCCGCGCTGACCGCGATGGCCAACGCGCTCCGGGTCGGTGACCATCTTCTGGAGCGAATGGGCGCCACGGTGTCGATGACAGCGCAAGCCGCGGTGCACTGATGAGCGCATCGGATGGCAGACGCCATGTAGTGATCGTCGGTGGGGGATTCGCAGGCCTGGGCTGCGCGCGGCAGCTGGCCAAGCACGATCACGTGCGGGTCACCCTGATCGACCGCAACAACTACCACCAGTTCCAGCCGCTGCTCTACCAGGTGGCCACGTCGCTGCTCGCGCCCGCCGACATCGCCCACTCGTTGCGCGAGGTGTTCGCAGATCAGGACAACGTCGACGTCAAGCTTGCCGAGATCTCCAGCGTGAACACCGCGACGAACACCGTCACGTCCAGCGACGGAGGCCAATGGACGGGCGACGCGCTGGTGTTGGCAGCCGGCTCACAGCCGAACTTCTTTCACACTCCGGGTGCCGCCGAGCATGCGTTCCCGCTGTATTCGCTCGATAACGCGACCAGGCTGCGGTCACGGATCCTTGGACTGTTCGAGCAGGTCGACCGACATCCGGATCTCGTGCACCGCGGCGCGTTGAACTTCGTGATCGTGGGGGGCGGACCCACCGGCGTCGAGGTGGCAGGCGCGCTGGCCGACATGGTCGCACTGACGGTTCCCGCCGAATACCGCGATCTCGATCTCGGCGTGGCCAAGATCTACCTGGTCGACCTAGGCGACGCGCTGCTCAAGCCGTTCTCCGACAAGGCTCACAACTACGTGGCCAAGGTGCTGACGGACCGCAACGTGGAGTTGCGTCTCGGCACCGGTGTCAAGGAGGTCGGGAGCGGCCACGCCCTGCTCTCAGACGGTGCGGTCATCCCTACCCGCTGCGTCATCTGGGGGGGCGGAATCACCGCCGCCCCGGTGGCCGCCGAGTGCGGTCTCGCCCAAGGACACGGAGGACGGATCGACGTGGCGCCCGATTTGACTCTCGCCGATCGTTCCGAGGTGTACGCGGTCGGAGACATCGCCAACGTCCCCGGTCCGGATGATCAGTCGCTCCCCCAACTCGGCTCGGTCGCCCTGCAGAGCGGCAAGACCGCGGCGGACAACATCCTCGCCCGCTTCGAAGGCAAGCCACAGACGGCATTCGAATATCGCGACAAAGGGATCATGGCGATGATCGGTCGCGGCGCCGCGATCGCCGAGGTGGGTAAGAACCATCATGAGGTACACGGGCAGCTCGCGCACATGGCGTGGCTTGGTGTGCACGCCAGCCTCATGACCGGAGCCCGAGACAAGGTCGAGGCGATCATCGACTGGGGCTGGGACCGCTTCTCCAAGACCGGCGGGCCGCACGTCCTGGACCGCGGCGAAGCCGCCGAGATCGACTGGGAGGACGATCCCGTCGCGGCGCAAGCCGCCGGCAACCCGGGCTCTATCGTCGAGGGCTCTCCCCAGGCGTCTGCTTAGAACACCGCTATCGGATTCAGCGGCGAGCCCGTGCCGTGGACGATCCGCAGGGGGGCCGCCAAAAACAGAAACTCCCAGCGCCCGGTCCGCTCACAGATGGCCCGAACATCCTCGTACTGCAGGTAGTCCAGCAGGTGCACTCCCATCGCCGTGATCGCCAGCACGTGGATCGGGAAGTCGACGCCCTCGGTGCTGCTGGGCGCCGTGTCGCTGTTTGAGTCCGAGCCGAGCACCGCCACGCCGCGATCGGCGATAAACCGCATCGCGGCGGGATGGAGGCCGGCCTTGGCCTCGGGCGTGTTCCAGGGACCCAGCTCTGCCAGCCGCCGGGAGTGGCCGGTTCGCACCAGCAGAATGTCTCCCGCGCGCACCTCCACGTTCTGAGCACGCTCCGCCGCCTCGAGGTCCTCGGTGAACACGTGGTCGCCGGGCTCGAGCCACGAAACGCCACGCAGGCGCGGAATGTCGAGCAGCACGCCTCGTCCGACGAGCCCGTCTCGGAGAGCCTCGACCGTGTTCACGGTCGCCCCTTCCGGGGTCACCGTGCCTTCGGAGCGTCCGTTGTAAAGCGAGCCTCGATAGGCGACGTGACACAGCGCGTCCAGGTGCGTGTGGCCGTCGTTGTGGTAATCGAGCCCGACGTAGTCCTTGAGGAAGTGGTCGGGCTGCTCGGCGTCGTTATCCCCGCCCAGCATCGTCATGTGGTGATCAGCGGGCGCAGGGTTGTCGATATCGGGCCTGTTGTTGAGCGGCAGGCTCATCGTCACGGTACGTCCGTCGCGCACCAATCGGGTCGCCTGCAGCACCCGCTCGGGAGTCAGCAGCGCGAGCGCGCCGCGCTGGTCGTCGGGCCCCCAGCGGCCCCAGTTGCTCAGCTCGTCGAACAACGCCTGAAACTCCTGGGAGCTGACGTCTGCGCCGGGCATCTCAGACACTCTGATTGGCGGCGACGGGCTCGTCTGCGGGCTCCTGCTGGAGCATCGCCCGCCAGCCGTTCAGCAGCTCGTGCACGGCCGCGGCGCCGACGATCGGCTGGCCGGGCACCGGCAGCTCGACCGGATAGAGCACGAACGGCCTGGTCTGCGGCCCACCCAGGCCCCCGTGGAACGAGATCAGCTCCTCAAACGCGCATCCCTGCTCGAGTTGTGGGTCGTAGAAGCTGCCCACCATGATGTCGGCGACGTGCTCGAAGCGGTCGGTGCGCTGGAGGTGCGCGGGCGCATGGGGCGAGAACGGCTCCAGCGGGTCCAGGCCCTCGACCCGCCCCTGACGGAGGTAGTGAGTGCCTCGGGCATTGAGCGCCACCGGACCGTGCTCGGCGGAGTGGACAAGCAAAAAACCGATGTGTGGGTGCCCCGCGAGCGCCGGCAGAAGTCGCGGATGGCGTCGTGCGATCTCCTCCATCGTCAGCCGGCGGCTCTCCTCCATCAGGTACACCAGGCCGAGGTTGCCCGAGCCGAGCACGATCGCATGGTGACCGTCGAGCCGATCGCCGTTGGGCGCGTGAGCGCGGCCGGTGGCCTCGCTCATCGCCTGCCCGACCGCTGCATCGTGCTCGTCGCCCGCCTCCATGCCGGCCACCGTGCCCCGCTCCAGCGAACGCTCGACGAGTTGATCGAGGCCGTAGCCGTTGCGCTGCTTGAACGTCATGCCCTGGGTCTGACCGTGGTCGGACAGCACGACGAGCTTGTAGGGCCGGGGTGCGAACCGCCGGGCGCGCTCGATCCGGCCGAACTGCTGATCGAGCTTGCGCAGCGCCTCGAGCGTATCCACCCGCTCGAGCCCGGAATGGTGGGCCACCTCGTCATAGCTCGAGAACGTCGCGTACACCGCGGGGCGGCCGCGCATCATGTCGGTCAGGACCCCGTAGACGATCAGGTCGCGAACGACCACGCACAGCGCGGCCCGCAGGTATGGGTAACGGCCGCCGCGGTTTCCCCGCGGTACCACGTTGCGGCGTCGCTGGCGGATCGCGGCCGAATACTCGAGCAGCACCTCCCAGGTGAACAGGACCAGCTCGCGCGTGACGTTGAAGCCGTTGGCCAGAAACGCGCGGTAGCCCGGGTTGGCGCGCTTCTCCGCGTCCATCCGGCTGACCGTCAGGATCACCTCCTCGGCCTCGCCGGACAGCAGGTTTCCCCGGCTCGCCCCGCCACCGGCCAGCAAGCCGCCGCCGGTGGTGCGACGGCGTTCGATCTCGGCGCAGTCGCCCGGCGCCGAGCAGGTCATCAGCCTGCCGGTTTCCTTCTCGATCCACCGGAAGGCGGGAATATCGTGGTTGGAGCCGAGCAGGATGCCGGCCTGGCTGGCGCCCGTCTGCGACGAAAGGTCGGTCTCCCATTCGAGCAGGTCATGGCTACCGTCGCCCAGCCAGCGTGCCATCACCGGCGCGCTCCCGTCGCGCATCGCTCGGCGCAGCACCAGCGCGGCGAGCCCGTCGATCTCCAAAAACAGGATCCCGGGCTCGTCCGTGCGGATGCGCGGGCCCTGACGTCGCGCCACCCGCGCGATCACCCGCAGCGAGTAGGCGTCGTCGTCGTCGACTCCGAGGATCACCTGGAGGACCAGGCTCGCCGCCGAGATCAACAACGCGGCGAGCAGCGCGTCGCCGAACGAGTCGACCTTGAAGTCGGTGGGGTCTATGGCCGAGATGATCAGCAGGATCCCGGCGTCGACCGCGAGCACGATCAGAAATCCGCTCACCAGCGTGAACGGCAACCGAAGCGCGGCCACGATCGGCGGCAGCAGCGCGTTCAGCACCCCGATCAACGCGACGGCCTCGATCGCGCCCAGGAAGCTTTTGACGTGCACGCCCGCCAGCAGAGCCGAGACCACCCATACCGCCACTGCGCCGACGAGCAGCGCCACCACCAACCGCAGCACCGAGAAGCGGGGTCGCGACGGTTCCCAGACCACCTCCTGCGCGTAGCCGCTGTCCTGCGCGGGGCTCACAAGCGCAAGCTAGAGCCTCGGGCGGCCGCGCCCGTCATCCGATTCGGGCGATGCCCGAGTCACCCAGCGTCTCACACTTCGAAGCCCGACCTTCAGAGTGAGTCCACCATGCAACTACCCTGGCCGATCCGAAGCGTTTGTGCCGGCACCGCCGGAACCACGGCGATGACCCTGTCCTATGACGCCGAGCGCCGCCTGCGGTCCAAGGTTGGAGCGCTCGATTACGACGACAGCCTGGTGCCCGGCGAGATCGTCGCCGGAATCATGCACCTCTCCAACGTGACCGACCGCGAGGCCAACGAGCTCGGGCTGGCGCTGCGCTGGACCTACGGCTCGGCATTCGGTCTGTGGCATGGTGTCCTGCGCCGCAAGCTCGGTGAGCCGGGGGCGAGCCTTGCTTTTGGCGCGACGTTGATGACCGCGACCTTGACGATGTTCCCGTTGCTGGGCCGCACCCCGCCACCGTGGCGCTGGCCGGCGAGCGTGCTCGCCACGGCCTTTGGCACCCACGCCGCCTACGTCGCCGCGGTCGCGCTGGTGGATGACGGGATCCGGCGCTCGGTGTCGTCGGCCGGCGCTTGATCGGCGGAGGCCTTGCCCGCCTGGCGGCGGTCGAGCACGATCGCGGTCAGGTACGCGATCACCACCCCCACGATTATCAGCGGTCCCACGCCGGGGCCGGACCGGTCAGACAGCAAGGTCGCGATCACCACCGCCGACAGCGGGAGCCTCAGTACAGCCGCCATCGAAGCTCCCATGCCGACGGCCACGGCCGCGGTGATGGGGAAACCCGGTAGCCGGGACATCAGGATCCCGGCCGCGACGCCGAGGAACAGCGCCGGAAAGGTAGGACCGCCCCGAAAGCTCGGCAGCGACAGCGAGTAGGCCAGGCCCTTGAAGCCGAGCACCAGCAGCAACGCCCCAGCTGACCAGCTCGACGCGCCTGATACCAGCCCCGGGAGCTGATCCTGGCCCGAGAACAGGACCTCGCTGTAGCTCTTTGAGGTGATGTGCGAGAAGGCGATGGCCAGACCGGCGATGATCAACGCGACCGCCGGTGCGAGCTGCAGAAGGCGGGGCACGATACGCGGCTCCGCGGCTCGCGCCAGCCGGAAGATCGCCACCGAGCCGATGGCCACGACAATCGCCAGCGGGATCGTCCAGGCGAATTCCGCCACGGTCGGGCGCGCTTGAACGGGAAGGGGCAACGCGCTGAGCGCGTAGGCGGCGGTGCTCAGTCCGGTGAGCTTTCCCATCCCGATCGTGACCAGCGATCCGAGCCCCGCGGCGGCTAGGCCTGGCAGGAGCACCAGCGGCAGCTGTTTCTTGGCCAGACCCGTCGCCTCGATGACCAGCACGGCCGCGATGATCGGCTGGTCGAACAGGAACGAGATCGCGGCGAAGCTGCCCGCGGCCGAGATCAACATCTGGGCCTGGGCCGACGAGTCTGGGCGGCCTCGCCGCATGAGGAGCACCCCCAGGCCGGCGCCCAGCGCCAGCAGTGGAGCTTCGGGACCCACCACCAGCCCCAGGCCGACCGAGGCGAGCGCAGCCAGGATGACTCCCGGCAGGTCGATCGGCTGGATCGGGGTCCCACCGACCACGAGCCCATGCGCAGGAACGTGACCGCCCCGGCCGGGCAGCCGCTCGATGGTCAGTGCGGTTATCAACCCGGCCACGCCGAGCACCAACAACAGCCACCACCAGGGCGCGGAGTGATAGCCCATGTCGCTGGGGAGATCGGTGAACACGCCGTGCTGGATCTGGTGAATCGCCTCCAAAAAGCACCACGCGGCCAGCGAAACGACGACGCCCACGATCGCCGCGAACGCGCACAGGACGGCCATCGTCTTCGGCGTTGGACCGGCTTCCGCCTCTCCGGCGGACCCTGCCCCGGCCCCAGCCGATTCCGTTGTCGAGCCGCTCGCGGCCATCGTGGAGATTTGAAAGGCAAGCGCGACGGGTCACATCATCCGATTGGGATGAGCGCTCCGTCGCCCCGCTGAGGCATCGTTTCGGCTGATGTTCGCGCTCGAGGTATCCGGCTGATGATCGCGCTCGAGGTATTCGGCGAGTCAAGGGCAATGAGCCTGGTCGCCGAACGCCTGCACGAGCTCGACGGCGTCCGCCGCGTGCGTATCCAGCCGGTGGTCCGCGCCGAGCACTCGGTGGTGCTCGCCCAGGTCAGCCACGACTCGACTGACCTGGTTCTCGAGCACCTCGGGGCCATGGGGGTCCCACGTACCGACCTCACCCTGACCCGCGTCGAGGAGCTCGGCGGAAGCTTCACGTCGACCGAGGCCACCAGCCTGATCTGGGCCGACGTTATCGGCCTGGCCGGCACGAACGCGCGCCTGATCGGCCGCTACCTGACGTTAATGGGCGTCGCCGGGGTGATCGCCTGCTACGGCGTCCTCGAAACGAGCGCGATCCTGATCGTCGGGGCGATGGCGGTCAGCCCCGACCTGCTCCCGATCACCGCGGCCGCGGTGGGGCTGATCGGCCGCTCGGGGCGGCTAGTGGCCCGCGCGCTTCTCACATTGCTCGTCGGGATGGCTGTGGCGAGCGCGACCGCGGCGCTGTTCACGTTCGCTCAGGATCAGCTTTCGCTGATCCCCTCCGGCTTCAACATCAGCGCCACCGTCCTGCAGGGCCTCGTCCACGTTCACAACGAGACCATCGCGGTCGCGTTCGTCGCCGGGATAGCCGGCATGCTGGCGTTCGAGACACGGGCAAGCTCGGGGGTCGGGGTCGCGATCTCGGTAACCACGATCCCGGCCGCGGCGTACCTTGGCGTTGCCATCGGCCTCGGACAGGGATCAAAAGCACTCGGCGCACTGGCGGTGCTCGGTACCAATGTCGTGATGATCACCGCCGGGGCCGCGATCACTCTGGCGCTGCAGCGTTGGCTGAGTCGGCATCGGATGCCGCGGCGGAGGCCGGGGTGAGGGAGGTCACAGACGTGGCGGCCGGGGCGGCCTGGGCGGGCGGCTGCTCGGTACCGACGGACCGCTAGGCGGGGCCGTTCCGCCGGGGGCGGGTCCGCCGGGCGGGGCTCCGCCCGGTGGCGGTGGGCCGCCCGGACCCCTGCCCTGACCTCTGCCGAGCGCGAACATCGCTGCCGCGACCACCACCATCCCCACGCCGATCAGGACCCAGCCCCACCAGGGCACCCCCCCGCCGGAGCCGTGCGAGACCGTGGTAGTCGTGGTCGAAGTGGGCGTCGACGTGCTCGACGAGGTCGAACTGGTCACGGTGGTCGTCGTGGCCGGTTGCGTGGATGTGGTGGTGACCGTGCTGGTGGTGGTGGACGTTTCAGTCGTCGTCGTGGTGCTCGGCGTCTGAGTCGAGGTTGTAGCTGCGTGCGCCGCTGCGCACGAGAACGAGTTCAGTGCGCCGATCATCATCGTCAGCGCGAGCGCTCGCAGCACGGAGGACGGTCTCATCAGCCGCCCGCATCTAAGCAGGCTCACGCACCGCGCCGCCCACGCTCCACTCACAGCGAGCTGAGGTTGACGATCCCGTACACCACCAGGCCGATCCCCAGGCATCCCGCCAGTGGTCCGACGAGCAGCGGCCATCGCGACAACAGCCAGCCGATCGTCGGGCTCAGCACCGCCCGGGCGCGTGGCCCCATGACCAGGCATGCCACGGCGATCCCGAGCAGCGGCAGCGTGTAGACGACACAATAGAGGACGATCAGGACCAGCTTGCCCGCGACCGAGACGCTGGAGCCGACGATCAGGGCGATGGCGGCGAAGTATGGGAACGCGGTCAGCAGCTCGAGGCCCGCGACACCGGCCCCGACGAGCACCGCCGATCCGTGCGAGGTCGTCCCGGCGTCGGCGTCCGGCGTGCGGGCGGCGAGGGCCTTGCGTCGGAGCCAGATGACGACTCCGCCGGCCACCAGCACGACGCCGGCCGCCGTGATCAGCGAGTACTTGAGCGCCTTTCCGGGCTTCGGGAGCAGCGACACGATCAGGTCGCCGAGCCCGAGCGCGAGCGCGAGGCCGGCAGCCAGCGTGATCGCGAAGGCCCCGCCCGTGAAGGCCAGCGTCCGGATCCCGGGGCGACGCCCTCCGGCCACCAGCAGCTCGGCCGCGATCAGCGACGGGTTGACGCTATCGGGCAGCGCGATCGCGACCACCGCGATGGCCAGGCTGAGCACTGCTCAGCGTCGCCGGTGATCCAAGGCAGGCGCTCTCAGTGTCCGACCTCGTGCTTGGACAGGGTCAGCAGGACCTCGTCGTTCTCGATCGCGGCCACCGCCGAGATCGGGATCAGGACCTCCCGCTTGCCCCACAGATGGCCGTGCTGGAGCACGAACGCCGTGATCCGGTGCTCGTCGTCTATGACGAAGCCGTCGACGTGTCCGAGGTGGTCGCCCTGCGACGACGTAACTGCGCTCCGGCGCCGGATCTCGACCTCCCCCTTGGGAACTCGGTCGTAGCTGGCGACGACGTGCGGGTCGTAGTCGGTCGGACCCAGGCCGGCGTCGATTCCCCCGGGCGCGAAGCCGCCGCCGCCCGGCACGGGCGAGATGTCCTCGATTCCGACCGCCCAGTCACCCTCCCCTGGGGGCTGCTCGCCGATCCTCATGTAGGCCGCGCCGTGGACTGACTCGAGCTGCTCGAGCTCGGCCACGGTGCAGTCCAGCTCGATCTCCGAGTCCGGCCGGTCACTGCTGCGAGCCCTGCCGACGGGCACGAGCCGGGCCAGGTCGGGCCGGTCGCGCGGCTCGACGACCAGATGCGTGACCCGCCGCTGCGACGGGTCGATGACCACGTCGGCCAGCTCCCGAGGATCGCCGTCGGAGCAGCGGACGGGGGCGTCGAGATGGAGTCGCATGGCGGGAGTCATTTCACCAATTGTGCAGGGTGCGGCATCACCCGATCAGGATGAGCGCCGGGGCGCCTGGCGGATCGGCACGACCGCCGTCCGCGAGATCACCCGATCGGGATGATGGCCGGCCGCCCCCGAATCGGGAACCTTGGAGGTATCACCATGATCGTCGCTCGCCAATAGCCGAGGCGGATCGACGTGCCCGCGGGAAACCGGCAGCTGCTCGTGTTCGCATTCCCGGCAGGCTCGGAGTTCGAGGGACGCCTGGTCGGGGCCATAGAACGGATCGAGAGCGGCGGGGCGATGCGGATCCTGGCCGCGATGTTCGTCGGACGTCAAGCCGACTCCGGTGAGCTCGTGGCCGCATCTCTGTCGACCGAGAGTTCGGCGGGGTTGATCGGAAAGCTGCTGGCCTTCCGGCTCGAGGATCAGGCCCGCGCGCGGGCGACCGAGCGAGTGCTCGAGAGCCCGGCGGGCGAGGCCGTGCGCGCGATGGCGCAAACGCTCCGGCCGGGCGAGGCCGTGGCCGGCATCGTGGTCGAGCACACCTGGGCGCTGGGGCTGGCCGAGACGATCGAGCGAATCGGGGGCCGGCAGGTGGTGAGCGAGGTTGTCGGCGAGGACCAGAGCCACGATCTGGCCGCGACGCTGCTGGCGGTCGCCACCGAGCGCGCGACCGAGCAGCGGTGACCTTCGCGGGGCCGCGTTTGAGCGCGGACGAGCGAGAACCGCGATCGATCGCGGACGAGCGCGAACCGCGATCGATCAGATGCCGAGAATTTTGCGCTTTTCCTGCGCGAACTCCTCCTCGCTGAGGATGCCCTGCTCGTGCAGCTTGCCGAGCTCCTGGAGCCGCTGGATGTCCTCGGCAGCCAATCCTCCGGCCGAGGGTGCCGCCGCGGGCGCCGCGGGAGCGGGCGCCGGGGGCGGGGCCATCGACTGCTGCCCCGCCTGATAGGCCCCTGCCTGCTGCTCCTGCTCTTGACGCTCGCGGTGCTTGCCGTAGGCGTAGGCTCCGCCACCGACCGCGGCGGCCCGCAGCAATGGACGACGTCGGATGAATGGCATGCGATCTCCCTACCCTTCCTCATCCAGGTCCAGCCCCAGCGCGACCATGATCTCAGGCGCCGCCGCCACCACCTTGGGGCCCCCGACCTGCGGGGCCACCGCTCGAAGCACACCGACGATGTCTTCGGGGGTGACGCCATCCGCCAGCGCATTGGTGATCTGCCAGGCATAGGAGGCCGGGGGAGCATCCAGCGCGACCAGGCTGGCGATCTTGACCAGCGCGAACGTGCGCGCATCCAGGCCGCTGCCCTCGCGGTTGAGCTCGCGCAGCCCGACCGCCTTTTCCAGGATGTCTACATCCCCGGCCGAGATCGCCGACAGAGTTTGGTGGGTATCAGCTCCAACAACGGGCATGTCGCTTTTCCTTTCAAGCTCAGTGTGCTGCAGCCGGCCCATGGCTGAGCCGGCAGCAGCCGTTCATTCAACAACCGTCGGTCGCCTACGAGCCGGCCTGCGCGGGCGTCGGCGGCTGCAGGGCCTCCTGAAGGCGCCTCTCGTCTTCTTCTGACAGCGAGGTCTTGATCACCGTGCCGCCGTACTGCTCCAGCGCGGCAACGGCCTTGTCCGGGGTCACCTGCTCGATGACCATGAACAGCGCCGATGTTCCGGGCTTGACATAGTCACGTACCTGCTGCTGGAACGCCTTGTCGATCCCCTCCTTCCCCAGGTGGCCGAACAGCGCTCCGAGGCCGGCGCCCAGCGCCAATCCGGCAAACGGGATGAAGAACAACAGGCCGAACAGCATCCCCCAGAACCCACCCCACATCGCGCCGCCGCCGGCGCCGGCGCCGCCGTGGGTGGTGTGAACGTGGTACTTACCTTCGAGATCACGGGAGATCGACGCCACCTGGTCGGCCTGGATGATCAGCTCGGACTGGAGCTGCTCGACCGTCCGCTGCGCCTGCTCGGCGGTGCCCTGATCCGGGTAGCCGATCGCCACTAGCATTGCCATTGCGGAGTACTCCTTTCGACGTGTTGCTGAGCTCGGCCCGGCGCTCCGCTGCCGATCCGCCGCCGAGTCAGGCGTGGGTTAGGCCACGCCCTAGTTCAAGGCTGCCCGAGCGCGGCGTCAGGGTCATCACCCGATTCGGATGAGCGGGGCGCTGCCCGCGGTGGGGCGTGGTGAGCGTCGTTGTGCGGCGGGGCTGCGGCGCCGGACGCCCGCCACTGCTGGCGTCGCCGGTGGGCGATCGAGAGCTGGGGCGCGTCGATGACCACCGTGCGGGCCATGTAGTCCTGGAGGGCGCGGCGGCGTCGGTCAAACAGGACCGGCACGAAGCCTGCGAACAGCGGCAGCGCCGCCAGCAGCAGTCCGACGCACCGCACCAACGCGCGGCGCGGCTTGATCGGTCCTCCCTGTGTGGCCACGACACGAATCTGCATCACCCGGCTGCCCGGCGTCTGCCCGGTTCCCGACCAGAACCCGACGAAGTAGCCCAACCCCCACAGACCATAGGCCACGGCTCCGGCGGTGACGAGCACAGGGTCAAGCCCCTTTGATATGTGCACCAGCGACAGGATCAGCGCGACTCCCACCGCTACGAAGATCGCGACGACATTGATCACCGCCGCGTCGATCGCAAACGCGGCCGATCGGGTGATCAGCCCTATGTAAGGAGTGAGCTTCTGATTTGTCGCAGCCGGCGTCCGGGCTGGTGGCGACGTGCCGGAAGCTGGCATCCCGGCAGTGGCAGACCCAGGGTGGAGGCTCACGGACTGGTCGGTTTGGGCTCGCGGCTGTCTGATTGGCGGGACTTCGCGCGCCAGGCGACCAGTCGGCGCGCCCGGCGCTCGAACCAGTCGTCGGCGGTCCGGGAGCGGGCGCGAGCGACGTCCCCAACCTGGTCGGCGAACCCGAGACCCTGCTGCGTGATCGCGTCGGCGACTGACGGACTGCTGGCGAGCTCGTCGACGAGCCGCCACAACCCCTCGCTCGCGAGCAGGCGATCGACGATCTCGTCGAACAGCCCGCTCTCGAACAGGCTCGCCACGAGTTGCTTGGCGCCATCGGTGGCCAGCGCGCTCTTGATCGCAGCCTGAGTCTGGGCGTTGTCCAGCGCGGCGCTCGGCAGCCGACCGATCTCGGGGTTGTCGAGAATACGCTCGACCGCGCGGCGCTCCAGTACTCGGCCTGCCTGCACCGTCACCGCGGCAGCGCCGGTCAGGGGGCGCAGCGTCAGACCGGCGGCGCCGGCCAGCGGCCGCATGGTCAGAGCGGCAACCCCTGCCACCGGCCGGAGCGTCAGCGCCGCCGCACGCCCGCCGAGCTCCGCGATCGGGCCCAGGGGTCCCAGCCGGCCGTTGGTTTTGTCACGCTCTGTCATCGGCGAG
This sequence comes from uncultured Solirubrobacterales bacterium, assembly GCA_963757015.1. GTDB lineage: Bacteria > Actinomycetota > Thermoleophilia > Solirubrobacterales > Solirubrobacteraceae > Palsa-465. The sequence continues at coordinate 77,029 of CAVWQA010000012.1, read as the reverse complement.
CCTCGCGCAATCTTGGCATCGGTTCGCCCGATCGGCGTCACCCGTTTCAGGCGATATACGTCCCGCCGGACCGTCGCCTACTATCACCCTATTCGGACGATGCCGCACGGATCCAGCCCGATGACGATCCGGGTGCAGAGCACGTGAACGAGCAGGAACCACCGATCGTCGCCCCGACCCCGGACGACGCCTCACCCCCGGGCGACGCCTCGGGCGACCCCTCGTCCCCCGCCGCCCCGGGCCAGGCCGCGTCCTCCGCCGCCCCGGATGACCCCTCGCCCCCCGCCGCCCCGGGGGACGCCGTCGCCCCCGCACCTTCGATCAGCCGCGGGCGACTGATCGGCGTCGACGCCCTGATCGTCGTGACCACGATCCTCGCCGTCGTGGCCATGCTCGCCGTGTGGGCCAACCGCCTCGTGTTCAACCCCGACAACTGGTCGGCCACCAGCACCCAGCTACTGGAGCACCCAGAAATCCGCAGCGCGGCGTCGAATTACATCGTCGACCAGCTGTATGCCAACGTCAACGTGGCCGGGCTGCTCAAATCGGGACTGCCGCCGCGCCTTGATCCGCTCGCCGGTCCGGCCGCGGGGGCGCTGCGAAACCTCCTGGTGCAGGGAGTCGACGCCGCCTTCCTGCGCCCGCGGGTGCAGTCGTTGTGGGCGGCGGCCAACCGGAAGGCCGACGAGGCGTTCATCGCCGTCGTCAACGGGGGCAAGGGCCCCGTGGGGGTGAAGTCCGGGCAGGTGACGCTCGACCTGGGCTCGATTCTCGACACCGTGGCGGCGCGCTTCGGGCTGCCGTCGAGCCTCAGCTCCAAGCTGCCACCGAACGTGGCCACCCTGACGGTGTTCAGGTCCGACCAGCTTTCGTTCGTGCAAAAGGCCGGTAAGGCGGTCAAGGGGCTGGCCCTGTGGTTGTCAATCCTCGTGCCGCTGCTGTATGTGCTGGCAATCCTCCTGGCTCGCCATCACCGGCGCCGGACTCTGATGTCGGTGGGCTTTGCGCTCGTGACCGCGGGCGTGGTCGGGCTTGCCGGGCGCGCGATCCTCCAATCGGCCGTGGTGAATTCGCTCGTGACCAACGAGGCCCAGCGTCCCGCCGCGCGGGCCACGGTGGGGATCGGGACGGAGCTGCTGGCCGAGATCGCGGCCGCGTTCATCCTGGTGGGCATCGTCGTCGTGATCGCGGCGTGGTTCGGCGGCCCGGCGCGGGCCGCGGTCGGTGGCCGGCGCGTGATTGCTCCTGTCCTGCGCGAACGGCCCGCCTGGTGCTTCGGGATCGTCGCCCTGGTCATGATCGTGATCTTCATCTGGCAGCCGATTCCCGCCACCGGCACGCCCGTCGGCATCGTGGCCTTCATGGCGCTGGCGCTGCTGGGCACCGAGATGCTCCGTCGTCAGGCCGGGGTCGAGTTTCCAGACGCCCGCTCGGGTGACGGCGTGACGGCGATGCGGGCGCGGGTCGATGCTTTCCGGGAGACGCTACGACGGCGCCGGGAGCCCGCTCCACCAGCCACGGCCTCGCTTCCGGAACAGCTCGAACAGCTGGCGACGCTACGCGACAGCGGCGCGATCACGCCCGAGGAATACGACGCCGCCAAGGCAAACCTGCTCCACGTCTAGCCGTGATGGGAGACGATCCGCAACAGCTCCTGCGCCTGTTGGCGGCCGGTGACGAGCAGTGCCTGCGCTCGGTGCTGTCGCCGGCGTCACCGTTGGCCGATCGGCGACCGCCGGCGCAACAGCCGCTCGATCGCCGCCTCCGAGCACTGGTGCAGCTGGCGGCGCTGGTCGCCGTGGGCGCACCGACCACCTCGCTCCGTTGGGCCGTCGAGCTGGCCTGCAGCACCGGGGCCACAGTCGAGGCCGTGGTCGAGGTGCTGGTCGCGACCGCGGGAGCGGCCGGCTCGGCCCAGGTCGTGTCGAGCGCCCCCCGGTTGGCCCTCGCGCTGGGGTTCGAGATGGAGTTCGAGGGCTGGGACGGAAGTTGATCTCGCCTTCAGTGCCCGAGCAGACCCGCCTCCGAGGCGCGCGTCACAGCCTCTGATCGAGACGCCGCCCCCAGCTTGCGGTAGACGGCGTGCGCCTGCGTCTTGACCGTGTTGGCGGACACTCCCAGCTGGAGCGCGATCTCCCGAAACGAGCGATGGCTGGGCAGAAAGCGAAGGATTCTGAGCTCGGCGATCGTCAGCGCCGACGGACCGGACAGGCTCGCTTCGGCCAGCGTGTCCATGTAGGCCCAGGCTGCGTCGAACCAGCGCTCGAAAATGACAGCGTCCGGCATTCTCCTGGCCAGACGGGATGCCTCGGCCAGCAGCGTGCGCGCCCCGACGATGTCGGCCAGCCACAGAGACGCGTGTCCGAGCAGGATTCGCGCCCCCGCGCCATACCAGGGGACGAAATCACCGAGGGCCGCGAGATGGTCGACCCCTGTCCGGAGATCGCGCTTGGCTTCGTCGGAGCGTCCCTGGTGCGCGCGTGCCGCTGCCGATGCTGCGAAAACCAGCGCCGACAGCGGGTCACCGGCGAGGTCGCGTTCATCGATCAAGGTTCGGGCCCGGTCAGTCACGTCGGTGGCCAGGCTCCAGTCTTCAAGCTCGATGGCGATCATCGCCTCGACGGCCAGACACATGCCCGCCACCATGGGGGCGGCAGCCGACCCCACATCGGCGCCCTCCTGGAGCGCCTTCCTGGCGGCGTCGCGCTCGCCGGTCAGGTGGTCGGCGACGCCTCTGAGCATGCACAACAGCGGACGCCACTGGCTGTCCTCGGCCTCGTGCTCATAGGCGCGCACGGCATCGACGCGCATCTGGAGCGCGGCCGGCCGCGCGATCATCGTCTCCAGCGCCGCCAGCCCGGTGGCCAGCGAGCGGTCTCGCCGTGAGCGGGGCGCTCGCTCCAGCGCCGCCGTGGCCGCCAGCGCCCAGCGTTGCGCGAGCGCCACCGCGCCGCTGCTCCACGCGCTGTAGGCGGCGCACAGCGAGAGCGGCGCGGAGTCGGCGATCCTGTCCGGGTGCAAGCCGCCAAGCCAGCGCTGGACGGTGTCGTTGCGGCCCTGGGCTACGTAGGCCAGGATGCTGGTCTGGATGAGGTCACCGGCGCGGACTGCATCGCCCGCGGCGACCGCGTGCTCGATCGCCTGGTCGATGTCTCCTTCGTGGGCGTACCACGTGCTCGCCCGGAGCTGAAGCGCAGGCTCGAGCTCGGGCTCGAGACGCCGCAGCTCGGTCCTCAAGGCGTCCCGGAACAGGCGCTGCCAGCGAAACCGCTGGTGGGCCCGATCGAGCGCCACCAGCAGCTCAGTCAACTCGGATAGACGCGAAAGCGCTACTGCCGACCCACTCTGTCCGACCACGCTGTCGCAAGCCGGCACCGACAGCTCCTCCAGCACCGATGTGCGGAGCAGGAACTCCATCAGGTCCGGCGGCACCGCGGACAGCACGTCATCGCGCAGGTACTCGGCGAGCAGATAGTCGTCGCCACCAAAGCGCGTCCTGCCGGGGCCGGCCTCCTCCCCGTCCCGTAGCGACAGCGCCGCCAGATAGAGCGCTGCCGGCCATCCCTCGGTCCGTCGCACCAGCGCCCGGACCTCCTCGAACTCCAGCTCGAGCCCGGCATTGCCGAGCAAGGTGGCCGCCTCGGGCGGCGGCATCGCCAGGTCGCACATCCGAACTTCGACCAGCTTCCTATGGGTCCTCAGCCGCCCGATCGGCAACCAGGGCTCGGTCCGCGAGGCCACGGCGACCATCGACCCGAGCGGGAGCTCCTGCAGGCAAGTACCCACGACCTGGCGCAGCACCGCCGGGCGCACGAGATGCGCGTCCTCGAATACGAGCACAAAGCTGCACGCCGGCTGACGGACCGACTTCATCACGGAGGTCAGCACCTCCCCCACCCCCGCCCCCGCCTCCTTCGCGAACGAGGACCGCAGCGAGGGGTCGATCCATCCATCGTGCTCGAAGGCGTCCAGGACCGTCGTGGCGCTCAGCTCGGCGCTGCCCGCTTCACGGCCGTCGAAGGCGACCCGGAAGAAGGGGCGCTCGTCGTGCTCGGCCCACTCGCAGATCAGGCTCGACTTCCCGTATCCCGGGGGCGCGACGATGACGGCCAGCGCAGCGTGGCGAGCCTCGATCAGGCGGTCTACGAGCGCCGGCCGATGGACCAGCCCTCGCCCAAAGGGTGCAACGCTGGTTTTCCCCTCCTCCCCCGGATGGCGCGCGCTGGGGCTGTGTTTCGCCGCCGAGGGGCGTCGCCGGCGGGCAGCTGTTTGGGCTGGGGACATTGGCTACGGGCGAATCCCGGAGGAGCTTCGCCTATGAAGTTGTCTCGCATGTGAGTGATCCCGGCAAGCAGGCGCGCCCCCATGTTCGGGGAAGCCGGCACCACCGTCAGATGAGCCTGTTTACACCCTGAGGAGAGGATCAGACCCCGCCGGGAGCCGTTGTCGGCAGGCGAAATATCAAGGTTTTGCGATTGGGTGCTCACAGCGCGATCACCACCATAACCATGGTCGCGATCCCGAGAGCCACCCCCGCCGCCGTCATCCACATGACCAGCGGCGACGACAGCGGAGCGTACTCGCCCCGGCGCAGCGCCTCCGAGCTGTTCTTCTGCCGGATGGCGCCGATCACCAGGATCACGACCGCCAAGGCGGCGTAGCCGATGCCCAGCAGCCGGTAAGGCCACTGAGCTCCATGGGCCAGACCCGGAAGCAGCCGGCCGACGGCAATGGCCACGGCCGCGACCCCGACTCCGGTCCGCCACCAGGCCAGCCAGGTGCGCTCGGCGGCCAGCCAGGTACGCCGCGTGACGTCGATGTCCTTCGGGTCCAGAGCCTGGTGTTCGGGAGGCAACGGTGTTGGCGGCACGATCGCCGGCGCCCAGCTGCGCCGCGGAGATGAGCTGAATGGTCGGATCCGTTTGCCCGGGCGCATCATCCGGATTGGGCGATGCGGATCGGATTCACAACTCTACCCTCGTCACCGTGGACCAAGAGGAACGCCTTCTCCGCCGTCTCGCGCTCAACGACGAAGCGTCGATTGGAATGGTTCTCACCATTGGCCCCGAGCGAGGACCCGGCGCGGCCCTGATGCCCAAATCCGCGCTGCTCGTCGAGCTGGGCGCGTTGTTGGCGCTCGGCGCGGCGACCGCATCACTCAGATCAGCCGTGGCGCGCGCCACTGCGGCCGGAGCGAGCGAAGCCGAGCTCGTCGGCGTGCTGGTGGCCATCGCGCCCGCGATTGGGCTGGCCCGGGTGGTGTCGATCGCTCCTCGATTGGCGATCGCGATCGGCTACGACATCGAAGCCGACGAATAAAGCCTGGCTGCACCTCGAGCTTCGCTGTCCGTGACGCCCGATACGCTCGGCGCCGAGATGAGTCTCGTCGAAGAAGACGCGCTTGACGTCTCCCGCCTGTGGTGGGTGTTCGTCGTCGTGGGGGTGGCCAGCGGGATCGCCGGGGTGATCCTCGTCCTGAAGCCGAGCAACAGCCTGGCCACGCTGGCCGTGGTGGTCGGGATCTTCCTGCTCATCGACGGCATCGCTGAGCTCCTCAGGTCATTCGCGCGCCGGGCCGAGAACCGGGCCCTGGCGGCGATCATCGGCGTGCTCGCGGTTGTCATCGGCATCGCTCTGATACGTCATCCCTTTCACGGCGTCACGGCGATCGGGCTCCTGATCGGGATCTGGCTCGTGGCCGCGGGAGTCGTCCGCCTGGTGTGGGCCATCGCGCTGGCCCGCCGCCGGTTGCTCAACCTCTCGGTAGCGGTGCTGGAGATCATCGCCGGGATCGTGATCGTCAGCGAACCTCACATCGGCTATGCGACGCTCGCGATTCTGACCGGCATCTGGCTGATCCTCAACGCGATCGCCACGATCGCGATTGGCCTGGCGGTGCGCAGCCTCGGGTCCGAGCCGCGGGCTTCGGGCCCCGCCGCGGACTGACCTGAGCCTCAGACGGACCTCGCAGCGACGGCCACAGCGCCGACACGACCTCATCGGGATCCGATCCCCAGGCGCGACAATAACCCGTGCGTTGAACACGACCACAGAGAGGCGCACATGGAACGTGTCACCCACCAGACGATCAAGCTCGGCCGAGGCAAGCACGAGTCGCCCGATCAGGGTGCCTGCGTGATGGAGCTTGCCTCGATGCTCGGCGGGGAGCGATTCAGCGATCAGCCGACCTCGGTGTGTCCGGTGATCGGCTCGTTCCTGCGGGCGTACAACGACTCGATCGACGACGAGCGCCGGCAGGACCTCTACGACTACGCCTCCAAGATTGTGGGAAGCCGAGCATCCGACCAGGTTCGGCGGGCCCGGGCGCGGCGCCTGACCGAATGGGGTCTACACGTCCAGCAGCGTCGCTGGACGCGGTTGGTGCCCCGCCGCCTGCGCGCGCTGGCGTGGCAGCCGGAGCTCGAGGTGATCGGGCCCCAGGTGGTTCGCGCCATCGCCCACTACGACGACCGGACTCACGCTGAGGCGCTCGCGCTGATCGACGACCTGCTGGCGACCGGGACTGCCAGCAGCCCCGACGCGCCGTTTTCGTCGCGTCCGGGCGCGTCGCCGGGGCACCGCGCTCAGGACGGCGGCCAGCGCGACGCCAGCACGCCCGCCGTGACGTCGGCGACCGCCGAACCGAGGACGGCGCCGGCGAGCACATCTCCGGGGTAGTGCACCCCGGTGTGGACGCGCGAGTAGCCGACCAGCGCCGCCAGCGCGTGCAGCGCCACGCCCGCCAGCGGCAGGACCCGCCCCGCTCCGGATGCGAACGCGACCGCAGCGGCGGTGTGCCCCGACGGGAATGAGCGCGAGACCGGCATCGGCACGTGACGGGCCAGCGGGACCTCCTCCGTGGTTCGGTCGGGGCGCCGGCGCCGGCCAAACGGCTTGACGACCAGGTTGGTGACCGCGGACGTAGCGGCAACCGAGGCCAAGCCGAAGGCAGCCGCGCGGCGGCCTCGCCGGCCGCCCACGAGCGCCAGCAGCGCGCTCGACGCCACTGACAGGCGCGAGTAGTTCGCTGCGGTCGACACGCGCCGCATGGCCACATCGAGCCGCGGCGTGCTTGTACCGGCGACCGCCGCATAAACCGCGCTGTCGATCCGCTCCACCTCGTCGAGCCACGTCGGCAAGCGGCCTGCGCTGGGAGGCGAGGTTGCCATCTCGAGCATCAGCTCTGTTGCTGAGGCCTGCGCCGAAGGTTTCCGACGATCACGGACACGACGGTGACGAGATAGATCTGTCCGGCGAGCGCCTCAAGCGAGGACAGAGTGTGACCGAGATTGCTCGCGGCTGTGAAGTCTCCATAGCCGACAGTCGTCAAGGTCGTGTAGCTGAAGTAGAGGCAATGGGCGACGGTGGCTTGCGCGTCCTGGGCAAAGAACGGACCGTCGTAGCGATCGATCACGCCATACACGAACGCGAACACCATCCCCAACAGGATGTACAGGCAGAGCACGCCAAACACCGCTTCGAGCGTTACCTGCTGGCGCTTGCGCACCACGCGCACGACACCGACCACGATCATCGGCGGAGCCAGCGTCACCAGGAGCAGGTTCGCCAGCCGCGTCGCCGGGCCATCGATGACCCCGGCGGCGGCTTCCACGATGCTGGCCACCAGCACCGCGGCGCCGATCACCAGCGCGGCCGTCATGACCCTGGGCCTGGCGTCCGAGGCCCATCCCGCTAACAGCAGCGTGGCCGCCAGGAGCGCGGATACGACCACCTGCTCCCACGGCCCGGGGCTGGCGATCCCCTGGATCCCGAAGGCGGACACGATCCCGGCGAGCAGCAGCCCATAGCGCTCGCGATGAGCGCTCGGAGAGGCGCCGCTGTCCTTCACCAGCGCGTCGATCACCATCGTGCTCCGGCTCCTTATCGGGGAGGCACGATGCACGACCGCTGGTGGGCGCGCATCCTCCGGATCGGATGACGCACGGCCATCGCGAGCATTCGCTCGCCCAGGCCGCGAGTTGTGCCGGTTAGTGCGCTCAGGGGCGTCGCAAACCTGAACGTTTGCGTAGCGCGTCCGTTTGTTAGAGGGGAAACGAGCGCTCGCCTCGAACCTAAGGCCACGCGTAATCGCATCTAAAGGAGCCGATCATGAACGAGATCAAGGGCTTTGGCCGAGCGGTCTTCGCCGCCGTGCTGCTGATGATCGGCGGCGTGCTCAGCATCATCTACGGGATCGCCGCGATCGGGAATTCGCACTTCTTCGTCCACAACACGCACTACGTGTTTGCCAGCCTCAAGAGCTGGGGGTGGATCACGCTGATCATCGGGATCCTGGAGATCATCGCCTCGCTGTCGCTGCTCGGCGGCGGCACGTTCGGGCGCTGGTTCGGGATCTTCATGGCCGCGCTGGCCGCGATCGGGGCGCTGCTCGAGATTCCCGCCTATCCGTTCTGGTCGCTGGCCGTGTTCGCGCTGAGCTTGTGGATCATCCACGGGCTGGCGATCTACCGCGCCCCGAACGAGGAATACGACGCCTCTGCGGCGTAACCATCGCCGGTCCTGAGCTTCGACCCGCGATCCGGAGGTCAACCCACCGGCATCAGTCTGAACGCGTGAGCCGGGCATTCACGTGCGCCGCGAATGCCCGCTCGAACTCGGGCCACCAGTCGGGCTCACCGTCGGGCTGCGGGCCGCGCGGAGACGGCGAGCCTCCTCCCCCACCCGTTCCGCCTCCGCCGGCACGTCGCCGCCGTCGTCGTCGCTGGAGCCCCAGTGGGTGGCCGTCCTCAGCAGCAGCCAGATTCCAAGGCAGGTCACCACCAGCACGAGCAGAATCGAGAGGTAGCCGAGCATGGGCGAGATCCGCACCCGGCCGTGGCCTTCGATAGCCGCGCACAGGACCGTCAGCCCCGTCATCACGTGCCCTCTGTGGGCCCTGCCCCGAACACGAAGCCGACCAGCGCGGTGATCGTCTTCAGCTCTGAATCGGGCTCGAGCGCCGACGGCGAGGCCCCGGGATGGCTCGCCGCCACGCGCACGCGCAGCGCGCCCGGATGTGTGGCAAAGCGCAACGGCGGCTCGAGAATGGTCGCCTCACCGTCGATCCCGGCCGGCACCGGACCGGCGGCATCGAGCTCGAATGAAGGAGCCGACCACTGCTCCCAGGACAGCCTGCCGCCCGCCTGCCGGCCGGTGCCGGCACCGCGGCGACCGAACACGGTGATGCCGAGCCGCCCGCGATCGAGACGAGGGCGCGTGCCGCTGCTCAAGGCGCTGGCGAGGCGATAGGTGTTGTTGGACACGAGAATTGCCACCCCCGAATGCGGGCCATCGCGCCCCTTCCAGCTCAGGGCCGGGGGCTGCGCCTCGGGTCCGATCACGTCAGGCACCGTGTCCAGCAGGGTACGGATCTTCGCGCGCGATATTCCGAGCGCTGGACGGCCTGCGCGTATACCCCCGAGAGAGACGTTGTTGACGAATACGCGGCCGTTGACCTCAGCGAGATCCACGGGGCGCTCCCCGCCGGTGACGAACGCATCCAGCGCGCCGACGACGTCGTCGCGGTCCACACCGAGGTCGAGCGCGAAATGGTTGCGGGTCCCGGCCGGGATGCACGCGTAGGGGAGGTCCAACTCGGCCGCGACCATGGCGACGATCGCCTGCGACCCGTCCCCGCCGGCCATCGCCAGCCCGTCGGCACCACGGTCCACGGCAGCGCGGACGAGGCGCTCGAGATCGTCGCCGATCCCGAGCTCGATCGTCTCGATCCCTCGGCGCTGCGCCTCCTCGGCGAGATGGAAGCGCGCCGCCTTGCCGTCGCCCGAGCGCGGGTTGTAGACGAGCACGGGATGGGCGGGCGCGTCCGCCGGCGGCAGCCGGACGTGAACCGCGAACGCAGTTCGAGCGCAGGCCAGCGCGGCCGCGAACGCGGCCAGGACGATCAGGTTGGCGACCGGCGAGCCCTCGAAGATCACGAACAGGACGGCAGCGGTGACCAGCAGCGCCGCGATGGTGGCGAGGATCGCGCGCGCCGCGCCCCGGCGCTGCACGGCCTCCCAAGCGGCCACGCTGGCCAGGACCAGGCAGCTCAGCACGGTGACCCCCCGGGGGAAGGTCGAGATCGCGAGAGCGAAGGCGACCACGACCGCGCCGAGCACGAGGACGAGGCTGGCGAGCGCCCACAGTCTCCTCGCCATCATCGCCCTCCGTGGACGTCAGAGGCCGGTCTTGGCGACGACCGCGCCTGACTTGACCGCGTCGGACAGCTGCTTGTAGTCGCTGTCATTTTGATCGGCGTAGGCCTTGGCGAACTCGACGATCGCCCCATCGAACCTCGTGCCCTTGCCGAGGTAGGAGGCGATCGCGATCCGGTCGCCGCTGCGCGCGTGCGCCCGCGCCAGCGTCCAACCGCACAGCCTTCCGTAGGTCGCCAGGCCCTCGGGAATCATCTGCTCGATCTCAGCCGAGCCTTTCCAGTCGCGTAGCTGGCGCCCGTAGAAATCGCGCGGCTTGCCGTCGGCCCCGGCGGAGACGTGGAGCCAGCCCAGGAAGATGTCACTCGAGGCCTGCATCAGGTGCTGCCCGACGACGACCCGCTGACCGTGGTTGGTGAACTCGCTCGGGGCCAGGAATTCCTCCAGTACCGACGCCTCGGCTTCCTTCATCTGCAGAAACAGTGAGTCCCGACCGTCGCGTCCTATGAGCAATGCGATCCAGGCCCGCGTGCCCACGCTGCCCACGCCGACGACCTTGCGAGCGAAATCGATCAACTCGTACTGCTCGAGCAGCATGCGCCGGTCGTAGGGCAGCGATTCACGATAGACGCCGACCAGCGCCTGCAAGCGCTCGAGCAGCGCCCCCCGCTCGCGGCCCGGCGCCAGCACCTCGAGCGGCACGATCAGAGGTGACTGATCGACGATCCGAGCCTGACCGTCGACCTGGTGGGTGAGCTTCTCGAAAGCCGACATGCTGTCGCGCGTGCGGGCCTTGGCCAGCGACTTCTGGGTTCGCTTGACCTGTCGCGGCCTTAACTCGGCGGCCCGCTCGGCCAGCAGGGCCTCGATCTCCAGCCTCGCGTACCACACGCCGAGGTTGTCCATGGCCGCGAAATCACGCATCGCTGTGCGGTACTGACCCACGGTAGCCAGCACGCTGCGTTCCTGATCTGAGACGCTGAAGCCGTTGTCGCGGGCGGCGATCAGCATGCTCACCGCGAGGCGCTTGACATCCCATTCCCAGGGCCCGGGATGGGTCTCATCGAAGTCGTTGATGTCGAACACGAGCCTGCGGTCCGGTGACGCGAACACCCCGAAGTTCGACAAGTGAGCATCCCCGCAGCACTGCACGTCGATCCCCGATCGCGGCGTCCCGGTCAGGTCCTGGGCCATGATCAGCGCCGCCCCCCGGTAGAAGGTGAAGGGCGAGACCAGCATCCGTCCATGGCGGATCGGGACCAGCTCGGGCACCCGGGTCGCCGCCTGGCGCTCGAGCAGCTCGATCGGGCCCTTGCGTTTTGAGGGTGGCTCGAACCGGGCATGACTGGAGCGCGGCACCTCGGCCCGTGCCGCCTTGCCCCGGGCGACGCGTTCGGCGACGGTCAAGTGCGGCCTCGCCGCACCGGCTTTTGGCTTTGAGACGCTTACCATGGCCGGCGATCGTGCCAAGCGCAGCCCGTCGGTTCATCATCCAAACCGGGTGATCGGACGCGGCGCGGGAGCGCACGGGTGCGGACCCCGGGCGCTGGCCGCGGCCCGACGGCCTAGAGCTCGCTCCGCTGGCCCGGCGCCAGGACGCGCACCTGAACTCCGGGCGCGTACCGGTTCGCGTAGGCCGCGAACTCCCGCGCCGGCCGCTGCACATCCGGCGGCCTGCGCAGGCGCCATCCGGGGGCCAGCGTGCCCCAGTGGATCGGGATCGCGATCGCGGGAGCGATCATGGCCGCCGCTCGCGCGGCGCGTTCGGGATCGAGGTGGCCGGGGCCGAGCCGCGGACCCCAGCCCCAGATGGGCAGCAGCGCGACGTCGACCGAGCCCCGCAGATCGGACATCGCGGCAAACAGATCGGTATCTCCCGCAAAGTAGACCGAGCTCGAACCGCTGACCACGTAGCCGATCGGCTGGGCTCGCGGTCCCAATGGTCGCCGCCTAGCGTCGTGGACGGCGGGGATCGCGCGCACTTGTAACCTGCCGACGCTGAGCTGCTCCCCGGGAGCGAGCTCGGTGACGTCCGGAAGCCCATGGCGCTGCAGCCACCCGGCTGCCCCGTGCGGCGCGAGAATCGGCGTAGAGCGCGCCACGTCGCGCAGCGAGGAGAGATGGGTGTGATCGGAGTGCAGATGGGAGAGCAGCACGCAATCGAGCCGCCGGAGTGCCTCAGTCGGGACGTCCCGCGCGACCCACACAAGCGGTCCCACCCGATCGCGGAGCACCGGATCCGTGAGCAGTCGGACGCCGTCGATCTCGATCAGCGCGGTGGCGTGGCCCGGCCAGGTGATGGCAGCGCGCGATTCAACGGGGGAGCCCGACATGACTCTGCGCGGACTGGTGATTGTCATCATGCAAGCCGCATCCGGCGGACCAGTCATCCTCCTATCGGGATGACGACACGGTGTGCCGAGGGCTGAGCGCCAGCACACAGTGGGCACGATCATTCTCCTCTCGCTGACGTCGGCGCTGAACCCGACCCTGATCGCGGCCACCACCGTGATGTTGCTGCTCCCGCAATCCGACGCGTTTGATGCTCGGCTATCTGATCGGCGCGCTGCTGATGAGCATCACACTCGGGTTGGTCATCGTGTTTGCGCTCGCAGGGAAATCTGCGATCAAGACGACGCAGCACGCGTTGAGCCCGAGCGTCGACATTGCACTCGGGGCGGTCGCGCTGGTGATTGCACTGGTGCTCGCCAGCGGCCGTACCGAGCGTGCGCTCGAACACCGCCGGGACCGGAAGGCCCAGCAACCCAAGGATCCGCCCCGGTGGCAGCGAGCGTTGAGCCAGGGCTCGTTTCGCACCACGTTTGTGATCGGCGCTCTGCTCACGCTCCCGGGCGCGTCCTACCTCGCAGGTCTGGACGCGATGAGCAAGCTCGGGGCATCCTCGGCCGCGATCGTGCTGATCGTGATCGGCTTCAACTTGGTCATGCTGGCCCTGCTCGAAATACCGTTGCTCTGCTTCGCGATCGCGCCGGAGTGGACACCCGGCGCACTCGAGCGAGCCAAGGCATGGATCGGTCAGAGGGGCCGCGAGCTAGCCGTGAGAGCGATGACGATCCTCGGCGCCGCCTTGATCCTCAAGGGCGTGATCGGGCTGCTGAGCTGACCGCGGCCATCGCCACCGGTAGAGCGCAGCCGAGCGGGCCGCTGGGTCTCAGCTGCACTTGGACTTCGTGGCGTTGGCGAAGTTCTTGATCGCGGTCACGCTGGCGCCGACCTGCTTGCCGATCTTGGCCACCGTCGATGGCGAGGGCGTGCCTGACAGCTGCTTGACCGAGGTCGACAACGCGTTCAGCGAGCTCGTCACGTCGCTCGTCTGGGTCGGAAAATCGCTCTTGGCATCGCTGACGACCGACTTTGCGTTGTTCTCGATCTTTTGAAGTGCTGTTGTCAGGCCGCTGGCGCCGTTTTGCAGGATGTTGATGCTGCTCAGGTTCTGAACGGACTTCTCCAGGTTGCTGACCGACGAGCAATAGGACGGCTTGCTGCTGCTCCCGCACGCCGACACCAGCAGCCCGGCCAGCACGACCGCCACCACTGAGGCGCACAGCGTCGACCACCTGCTGCGCTGGGTTTGTCGTGCTAGCACCACAACCTCCTATCCGCTCGGCACCCATCCGTGCACGACGGCGCCGTGCCCCTGCCGCGAGCTGACGGTGAGGGTTCCGCCGACGGCCTCGATCCGGTCACGCATGTTGACCAGACCGTGGGGGCGCGGAACCTCGTCGGGCTCAAAACCGACGCCGGAATCGGTGACCTCGAAGCACAGCCGCTTGGTGTCGCGCCACAGACGAACCGTGGCTTGCGCGCCTGACCCGGCATGCTTGGCGACGTTCTGCATCGCCTCCAGGCAGCAGAAGTAGACGGCGATCTCCACGTCATCGGGTTGGCGCCCAATTCCATCGACCCGCACCGATACCGGAGCCGGCGAGCGGCGCCCGGCCGACTTGAGCGCCTCCCCCAGACCGCGCTCGTTGAGCACGGATGGGTAAATCCCGCGAGCCAGGGAGCGCAGCGTTTCGAGTACCTCGTCCATCTGGCGTCCGATCGACTCGATCATCCTTCCGCCGCTGGCCGGCTCGCGCCGTACCTCCTCCGCGGCCAGCTCGAGCTTGATCCGGATCCCGACGAGCTGCTGCTGAACGGAGTCGTGGAGGTCACGTTCGATCCGCTGGCGCTCGGCGTCCGCGGCTTCAACGAGGCGGACCCGGGATGCCGCCAGATCCGCGGTGGTGGTGGCGAGCCTGGCTTCGAGCTGCGCCTTATCCCGATTCGAGCGGGCGGCTCGCGCCCCGTCGACCCGGGCTTGCCGGGCTGCAATCGTCTGCGGGGGCGCTCCGGTCGCCGCCTCGACGATCCTGCTCTGCTGGCTATCGGAGGCGATCTTCCTGCTCATGCCCGACGGAAAGCCCCACCCAACGATCGGTTAACGAGAGACAGGCAACAGCTCGGGTTGAAATCCAACCTCGCCGAACCGTAGCAGGCACCGGCCCGACGAAGGTCGACCGGCAGAGTCTTCCGGGGTGGGTGCATCCCCGGCGCCCTTGCCGGTGAGCCGTCCGTGGTGCAGGCCTCCCCCGGGGCGGCAAGCTCGCGCCCTTGCCGATGAGCACCGCGCGGATAACCTCCACGGGTGATCATGGACATCGCGGTGGATAGCGCGGCGTCCGAGAGCCGGGGAGCGGACGCGGAGCGCGGCATGCCGGGCTCGCCCTCGAGTGGCAGCCAGAGCACGGTCGTGCCTGGGAGCCGCGTCACCGACGAAACCGATCAGGCGATCCGCGTGGTCGTGGCCGAGGACGCGTACGTGATCCGCGAATTTCTCACCGCGACGCTGAGCTCGGCCGCCGACGTGGAGCTGGCGGCCGTGTGCACCAACGGCAACGAGCTCCAGACGGCGATCGCGACCTGGAATCCCGATGTGATCGTCACCGACATTCGGATGCCGCCATCAGGCGCCGAAGAGGGAATCCGCGTCGCCGCCCGGCTCCGCGAGACCCATCCCCAGGTCGGGGTGGTCGTGCTCAGCCAGTACGCCGAACCCTCGTATGCGCTGGCTCTGCTCGACCAGGGCTCGAGCCGCCGCGCGTACCTTCTGAAAGAGCGGATCCGCAACCGAGAGGAGCTGATCGGAGCGATCAAGACCGTCGCCCGCGGCGGCTCGGTCATCGATCCGATGATCGTCGACGTGCTGATCACGGCTCGCGCCCGGGCGGCGCAGTCGCGGCTCTCAGAGCTGACGCCGCGGGAGCGCCAGCTGCTGGCCGAGATCGCCTCGGGCAAGAGCAACGGCGCGATCGCCGAGTCCCTGGTGCTGACCAAGCGCGCCGTGGAAAAGCACGTGAATTCGATCTTCTCAAAGCTCAACCTGCCCGAGACCCAGGATGTGAGCCGGCGTGTCAAGGCGACGCTGATCTATCTCGCCGAGGAAGAGTCCGAAGCGACCTCCTGATCGTTGCCGGATCGGCTCGCTACGGTAAGGGGGTGGCGAGCGAGACCCACCAGTCCGATCGCGTGCATCCCAATTTGATCCTGGCCGTGCTCTCGCTCGCCGGGCTTGCCTACGCGGTCCTCAGCTCGGCCGTGATCCCTGCGCTGCCCACGTTCCAGCATAGCTTCCACGCCAGCGAGACCGGGGTCAGCTGGCTCTTGACGGGCTTCTTGCTGTCCGCATCGGTCGGGACTTCGATCATCGGCCGGCTGGGCGACATGTACGGCAAGGAGCGTTTGCTGCTGGCCACTCTGCTGGTGCTCGCGGCCGGGACATTGCTCGCCGGCCTGGCCCAGTCATTGACGATGCTGATCGTCGCGCGCGTGATCCAGGGGGTTGGCGGCGGCATCTTCCCGCTCGCGTTCTCGATCTCCCGCGACGAGTTCCCGCGCGAAAAGGTGGCCGGCAGCATCGGTCTGATGTCGTCGATCCTGGGGATCGGCGCCGGCTTCGGATTGATCGCCGGGGCCTTGATCGACGAGCACCTGGGCTGGCACTGGCTGTTCTGGATCCCGCTCCTGGTGACGCTTCTGGCTGCATTCTGCACGTGGCGCTACATCCCCGAGTCTCCGGTGCGCTCCCCCGGTCGGGTGAACTGGCTCGCCGCCGCGTTGATGGCCGCCGGCATCAGCGGGGTGCTGATCGCGATCGCCCAGACGACCGTCTGGGGATGGGGTTCGGTGAAAACGATCGGAGCGTTCGCGTTCGGGCTGCTCTTCTGCGCGCTCTGGGTCGCCGTCGAGCTTCGCAGTTCGGAACCCCTGGTCGACATGAAGATGATGCGGATCCGCGGCGTGTGGACCACGAACCTGGCCGCGTTCCTGCTCGGTGCCGGCCTGTACTCGTCGTTCATCGTCTTCCCCGAGTTCGCCCAGCTGCCGCAGAGCACCGGATTCGGGTTTGGTGCGTCGGTGGTCGTGTCGAGCCTTTATCTGCTGCCCTCCGCGATCACCATGGGGCTGCTGGGGACGATGGCGGGGCGCGTCGCCTACCGCTACGGCTCGAAGTCGGCGCTGATCGCCGGCGCCGCCATCTCGGCCGCCGCGTTCGGCTACGCGGCGCTCGCCCACCGGCATCCGTACGAGATGCTGATCACGGCGACACTGCTCGGGACCGGCATCGGGCTGGCCTTCGCGGCGCTGGGCAACCTGATCGTGGTCGCCGTGCCCGCGACCCAGACCGGAGTCGCCAGCGGGATGAACACGGTCATGCGCACGCTCGGTGGCGCGCTCGGCGGCCAGCTCTCGGCGACGTTCATCGCCGACAACACCGCCCATGGGCTTCCCTCGGTGACCGGCTTCACCGAGAGCTACGTGATGGCGACGGCCTTCCTGGCGGTGTGCGTAGTGGCCGGTTTTCTGGTCCCCCGCATGGGGGTGATCACGCGTACAGTCGATCGAGAGCTCGCGGCGGCGCCAGAGACCGGATGATGGCGCCGCAGCCACGACCCTAGGTCCTGCCGGGCGACTGGCCGCTCGCGTCGGCCGCCCCGCGAGCGGCCTGCTCGAGCCAGGTCTCGTAGATGGCGATGAACGCCTCCATGGCCGCGTCGACCGCCTCGACGTCCCGCGTGGCCAGCAGATCGAGCAGCAGTCCGCGGGTGACGGCGATGCCCAGCCGCGCGTGGGCGTAGGCGAGCGGCGCCGGGACGCCGATCGAGACGTTGATCTGCGCCACCGGATCGAGCCAGTCCTCGACGATCCCGTCGAGCATCGCCACCGTATGCGGGCGGCGCTGCAGGGCCTGCCCGTAGAGCTCGAAGAACAGGCGCTCGTTGGGCCACAGGGACGGGTCGGAGATGTGCTTGAACCAGGAGCGCATGGCCTCGCCCACCGGCCTGGTCGGGTCGGGGAGCATCTGGCCGAGCAGGTCGCGCTGGCGCTTTTGCGAAAGGCTGATGTCCCCGATGATCCGCTCGGTGCTGCGGCGGGCCAACGAGGAGTCCATGCGACGGCTCGCGGAGCGGCTTACGGCAACAAAACAGGGTGGCGCCCGGGCGCGCGTGGCCTGACCGAGCGACACGGCGCCCGGGCGCGCCGCCTGTCCGAGCGACGCGGGCTTCCGGCGCGCGCCACCTGACCGAAGCGACGCCGGTTCGGGTAGCGTGAGCGCCCAGCTATGCAGGCGTCCTCGGGCCACGAGCGCAGGCTCCCCGACGGCGTGGTGGTCGGGCATTGGACTGACCAGATCGGCCGCACCGGCTGCACCGTCATCCTCGTCCCCGCCGGCGCGGTCGGTGGTGTCGACGTCCGCGGCGCCGCACCGACGACGCTCGGCACCGACAGCCTGCGCGCCGGAATGCTGGTCGAACGGGTGCACGCGATTCTGCTTACCGGCGGCAGCGCGTTCGGGCTGGAGGCCGCCGCGGGGGTGATGCGATATCTCGAGGAGCGCTCGATCGGATATGAGCTCGCCTCCGTGCGGGTCCCGATCGTCGCCGGAGCGGTGATCTTCGACCTGGCGGTGGGCGACGCTCGAGCTCGCCCGGGCATCGACGCCGGCTATGCCGCCTGCGTCGCCGCGACTGACCATCCGGCGCTGGGGGCGGTGGGTGCGGGCACCGGCGCGAGCGTGGCCAAGACCGGCGACCGCTCCCGGGTCTCCCCCGGCGGCGTCGGAATCGCCACCGCCCGGGTGGGGGCTGCCACTGTCGCCGCGCTGATGGTCGTCAACAGCCTCGGCGGGATCTGGGACGAGCGCCACCAGGAGTGGGTCGCGGAGTCCGCGCCCTGGGAGCAGGCCGGGATATTGACGGCTGGCATCAGCACGGCGATCGGCGCGGTGCTGACCGACGCCACTCTGACCAAGGAGCAGGCCAATCGCGTCGCCACCGTGGCCCATGACGGGATCGCCCGCGCGATCCGCCCCTCGCACACCAGGTACGACGGCGACACGATCTTCTGCCTCGCCACGGGCGCGACACAGGCGCCCTATGACGCCGTCGAGGCCGCGGCGGCAGAGCTGGTGGCGACGGCGATCGTCGACGGCGTGCGCGCGGCGGGCTGATGCGCTTCGGTCTGCACGCCCTCGGGATCGGCCCCGGCGCGCAGCGCGAAGCGGTGGACGCGATCGCGTCGGCGGCCGAGGCCGCGGGCTTCTCCACCCTGTGGGCCGGCGAGCACGTGGTCATGGTCGATCGGCCCGCTTCGCGCTACCCGTACAGCGACGCGGGCCAGATCCCGATTCCCGCCGACGCCGACTGGCTGGATCCGCTGGTGTGCCTGAGTTTCGCCGCCGCGGCCACCCGCCGGATCACGCTCGCCACCGGGATCCTGCTGCTGCCCGAGCACAATCCCGTGCTGGTGGCCAAGCAGGCCGCGACGCTCGACGTCATGTCGGGCGGGCGCCTGATCCTCGGCGTCGGGATCGGCTGGTCGCGCGAGGAGTTCGTGGCCCTGGGCGTTCCCTTCTCGCACCGGGCTGCCCGCACGGTCGAATACGTGCAGGCTCTGCGAGTCCTGTGGCGCGAGGACCGGTCCTCGTTTCACGGCCGGTTCGTCGACTTTGACTCGATCCGGGTCTACCCCAAGCCCGCTCGCGACCGGCAGGTGCCGATCGTGTTCGGCGGCAACAGCGATGCCGCGCTCGGCCGCGTCGCTGCCCATGGGGACGGGTGGTACGGGTTCAACCTGGAGGGCGTTGACGCGGTCGCAGACAGGATCGCCGAGCTCCGCGCGCAGTGCGCCCAGGCGGAGCGGAATCCGGAGCAGCTGAGCATCGCGGTCGCGGTCACGGGTGGCCAGCCCACGGATGTGGAGCAGCTCGAGGCCCTCGGGGTGTCCGAGATCGTGCTGGTGGAGGCGCCGCCGCCGGCTTCCGAGGAGGTCGCGGATTGGGTCGGGGGGCTGGCGCGCCGGTGGCTGGCTTCGGCCTGAGCTCCGCCAGCCTGCGGCGCAAGGGGTCAGCTCCAGCCTTAGGCTCCCCAGGGCGTCAGTTCGAGCGCCCGCTCGAACGCCCGGCGATCGTGCACCGGCTCGCCATGTGACACCACCACGTGCTCGAAGGGCAGCTCGAGCAGCGCGCGCAGTGCTGGAATCACATGTTCCTCGTGCCAGGGCGTGGCCCACACCCGCAGCTGACCATCGGGCGCGGTGAGTGCGTCGGCGAACACCAGGGCGCGCTGCTCGGGCAACCACAGCGGCGTCTCGCATCGGGCCCGCCCGTCGAACAGCGCGGTCAGCCCGCCCGGCAGCTGGCTGCCTGGGTAGATCGGCTCGAGCTCGGTGCGCGGGATGTCGTGACGAAAGAACAGCTCGGGGCCCAACCCGCGGGCGCCGTAGCGCTCGACGAACAGATCGACATCGCGGACGTGGTCGGGCTTGAGGACCACGGCCACGGTCGGCGGGCGCGCCTCGAGGCGCCCCCAGACCTCGTCGGCGTCGGCGGGTGGCGCCAGGGGATCGAGCACGATGACCTCGCCGCCTGACTCGACGCAGGTGCAGGTGACGTGCCGCTCCCAGTCGCGATCAGGCGCCCAATCAGGATGCTGGATCCGCCACAGCCACAGGCCGGCCGTGACGTCCCGGCACTCCGCGCCGTTGTTCACGCCGTGAGCTTGCTGGCGAGCGACTCGAGCTCGGTATCGGGATCGGTCAAGGCGCCGACGTCGACCCGGCCTCGGGACCGGATCAGCGACTGAACGTGCTCATTGACATCCCAGACGTTGACGTTCATGCCGCCGACCACGCGCCCGTCGCTGAGCCAGAAGGCGATGAATTCGCCGCCCTCGCGGTCGCCGCGGAACACGACCTGGTCCCAATGAGTCGCGTAGCCCGAGTACTCCATCCCCACGTCGTACTGGTCAGAGAAGAAGTACGGGATCCGGTCATAGGGCGCCGCGTCGCCGAGCATCGCCGCCGCCGCGGCGGGTCCCTGGTTGAGCGCGTTGGCCCAGTGCTCGACCCGGATTCGCTGGTCGAAGAACGGGTGCCAGGCGGCGGCCGCGTCGCCGGCGGCGAAGATACCGGGCACCGAGGTCTGGAGATGTTCGTCGACGGCCACGCCGTTGTCGATGTCGAGGCCCGCGTCCTCAGCGAGCCCCACCCGCGGCGCGATCCCGATCCCGACCACGGCAAAGTCACACTCGATCTCCTGGCCGCCGCTGGTGCGCACTGACCTGACGGCACGATCGCCGCTGAACGACTCGACGCCCTGGCCGAGCAGCAGCTCGACGCCGTGCTGGGCGTGCACGTCACGGTAGAAGGACCCGATCTCCGCCCCCAGGATGTGCTCGTAGGGCACCTGGAGAGGGTCGATCAACGTCACCTCGAGACCGCGCTGGCGCGCCGAAGCGGCGAACTCGCTCCCGATCCAACCCGAGCCGACCACGGCTGCGTGTCCACCCGCATCCAGGCGCTCGCGCAGCACGTCGCAGTCGGCCAGCGAGCGCAAGTAGTAGATGCCGTCGAGGTCCGCGCCGGCAACCGGGATCCGCCGGGGTTCGGCGCCGGTGGTCAGCAGGAGCTTGTCGTAGGCAAGCTCCTCGCCGCTGTCGAGCCTGACCCGGGAGCCGTCGACGTCGATCGCCGTGGCCGTGCAGCCCTCGCGCAGCTCGATCTGCTGTTCGTCATAAAAGCCTTGCGGGTGCACGTAGGCCTTCTCGCGTTCTGACTCGCCCCGCAGGTAATCCTTGCTCAGCGGTGGCCGCTCATAGGGTCGCTCATGCTCTGAGCCCACCAGCACCACGCGCCCGTCGAAGCCCCGCTCACGCAATGCCTCCGCGGCTTTTGCGCCGGCCAGGCTTGCACCCACAATCACGAACGTCTGACTGCTCATCGTGTTCGACCTCCCGTCGGTGTTTTAGTGAAGCGTGGTGACCAGCTCGAGCAGACTGTCGTGCTCTTCGGCGCACGCCGGACAGCCTTGCAGGTGCTCGCGCATCCCCGGGACGAGCGCGTCGGCGCGCTCGCTCGACAGCTCGTGCTCGACGTAGATGTCGAGCAGGTCGAAGCACTGATCGCAGGTCAGCTCGGGGTTGGCCGGACCCAGCAGGGCGGCCTCCAGGCGCTTTGCAGAAGAGCGTTGATCTGTCATCGGTCGTCCTCGAGTGCTGCGCGAAGCTTGCGTCGCGCGTCATGAAGGGTCTTATACAGGGCGCCACGGGTTGTGCTCAAGCGCTGCGCGAGCACGTCGATGGGGACCTCGGCGAGGACCAGCGCCCCCAGGACCTCTCGCTGGTGGGGCGACAGCTCGGTGCGGATCGCAGCCGCGATGGCCCGCAGCCGCTCTCGCATCTCCACGTCCTCGACGGGCCCGGGCGCCCGCGCCGCCACCATCGACCACGCTTCCGGTTCGATCGGCAGCTCGCGGGCCTGCCACGCCCGGCGGCGCGTCCGCACCGCCGCCTCCAGGATCGCGAACTTGTAGGCCCAGGTCGTGAAGCGGCTCTCGAACCGGTAGTCGTCGAGCTTGGCCAGGATGGCGCTGAGCGCGTCGTCCGCGCTCTGGACGGCGAGGTCATCAAGCGTTTCGTGGCGGAGGCCGTCGAGCATCCCCCGGCGGCGGGCCAGCTCAAAACGGGCCGCCCGCAGCAGCAGCGCGTGCAGTCGCGCGGCGGCGTCCTCGCGTTCGACGCCCGAGCCGCGTAGCGCTTGCAGCCAGGCACGCGCCTCGGCATCCCGGTCAGCCGCTGCCAGGGCCGGAGCTCGGTGCACGGGTCGGACGCTATCAGCGAGCTTGCTCATCGCTTCGCGGATCGCCGGAGGCCCGAATCCTCTTCGATCGGGGCGCGGATGCGAGCCGCGAGCTCCGGGGGACAGCCGCGATCGACGAGCTCGAGCAGCTCGTGCAGGTCGACGCTGTCCTCCCGTGCCAGCCCCTCGGCCAGATCGGTGGCAAACCCGGCGCTGACGAGCCTCTGCACGCGCCAGCCCACCCACCGCGCGTGGTCGCCCGCCGGATTCGGTCTGCTGCCGGTGCGCATCGGAGCTAGCCGCCTACCTGGAGATGCTTCACAACCTGGTTAGCTGCGGGCGCGGCCCAGTTCTTACCTCACGCCAGATGCGGTGATGGACCCGGGAGCGTGTTACCCCGCCGCGTCCGCGACGGGCTGGCGCCGAGCCGCGCCCGCGCGCTCTCCCCGCGTTATGGCCTCGCGTTGAGGACCGACCACGTACTTGGGGTCGGCGGCCGACTGGCGTCCGGCCTCAAATACGCTCCACCGCGCGCTCAGGGCCCCGACCGACAGCAGCGCTCCGGCGACGATTGCGGCCGGGCCCGACGACGATCCGCGCGCCCCCAGCAGCGTGGCGCCGGCGGCGATCCCGCCCCGGCTCACCCACCGGAAACGTGACGCCGGGGCGCGCCGGTAGGGCTCACCGATGTCGCCCAGCTGTTTCTCCATTAGCTCGCTGAGACCCAGCTCGAGCGCCGCGCCCAGCAGGGCAACCCGCCGGGCTGGACGTGCTGCCGCCGGGGGCGTGGCCATCACCGCCGCGGCGCCGGCGCTGAGCGCGGCACCGGAGCCGAACACGAACGGCAGCAGCCGCCGCGACTGGTGCCATACCGGAATCGGCCGTGTTGGCCAGCAGCGCCGCCGTATAGGTTGACAGCGGCAAGCCGAGCAGCGCGGCCGCCGGTTGCGCGAGCCGGGCCGTGCGCTGCAGACGGCCGCTCCAGGCGCCCACCGCCGACACCGTGGTGGTGGCCCCGGCGCCGACCAGCAGCCACGAACCGACGCTCATCGGTGAGGTCACCTTGAACATCCGCAGCATGTTCAAGAAGCGCGCCGGGCGCCCCAGGTCGGATGTCAACAACGCTGGGCTGATCGTGATTCCGGTGGCCGCGACCGCCCAGGCTCTACGCGCCAGGGTCTCGTTGCCGCGCCAACCGGCGAGCCAGGCCAGCGCGGCCGAGCCACCCCCCAAGCCGCCCGTATAGAAGTAGCAGGGGATCTCCCAGGTCCAGATCGGTTCCTTCAGCACCGGCTGGCCGTGGTACGAGGTCTGGCTCTCGATCATCCGCGGCCCCCGAGAACGGCCGCCGCCAACCCCGCGCCGAGCGCCACCGCAGCCGCCCCGGCGGCGGCCCAGATCGAGCCCAGATCGCGTCGCGTGTCGACGGGATCGGGGGGCAGGCCGTACACCTCGGGCTCGTCGAGCAACAAGAAGAAGGCTCCCCCGCCCCCAATCCCGTCACCGTCGTCGGCGAGGTACAGCTGCGCCCTGTCCTGGCCGGCCTCCTGGAGTCGCGCCAGCCGTCGCTCGGCCTGCTGGCGCAGATCCTGCAAGGGTCCAAACTTGATCGAGTCGGTCGGGCACGCCTGGGCGCAGGCCGGCTCGCGGTCGTCTTTGAGGCGGTCGTAGCAGAGCGTGCACTTCCACACGCGACCGTCGTCCTGGCGCTGGTCGAGCACTCCGAACGGACACGCCGGCACGCAGTAGCCACAGCCGTTGCACACGTCCTCCTGCACTACCACGGTCCCGAACTCGGTGCGAAACAGAGCCCCGGTCGGGCACACGTCCAGGCAGGCCGCGTGCGTGCAGTGCTTGCACACGTCGGAGGCCATCAGCCAGCGAAGGCCGTCTCCCTCCTGATAGGTCTGCACCCCGGCCTCGAACAGCGTTTCGCGCTGCGCCGCCTGCACCAGCGAGGCGCCGTCGTCGATTGTGGCCGGCAGGCGCTGCTCGACGAAGGCGACGTGGCGCCAGGCGTTGGCGCCCAGCGCCACCGTGTTGTCGTAGGAGTTGCCGGTGAAGCCCTGCACCGTGGCCGGGACTTGGTTGTACTCCTTGCACGCCACCTCGCACGCCTTGCACCCGATGCACACTGACGTGTCCGTGAAGAACCCCATCCGCGGGCGCTCGGAGTCACCGTCGGGCGGCGACCAGGACGTGGTCGGCAGCTTCACGACTTCACTCCGGCCAGCCGCCGGTAATGCTCCACCAGCTCCAGGCGTGCCCGCCCCCGGGGCCGGCGGCCGGGCCGGATATCGCAGGTCGCGACCTTGTACTCGGCGATGTGGACGTTGTTGTCGAGCGCCAGGGGCAGCAGTTCGTTGGCCGAGTCTCCGGTCACGATCCCCACACCACCCCAGTGGTAGGGGGCGCCCACCACGTGCATCGGGCGCGGCGGGTCTGAGCCGACCATCAACGGCTTGATGCGCTCGGTGACGAGCACGCGCGCCTCGACCGCGCCGCGGGCGCTGACGATCGTGGCCCAGTCACCATGCATAAGTTTGCGCAGGTCGGCGAGCTCCGGAGAGACCTCGACGAAGAACTCGGGCTGGAGCTCGGCCAGGTAGGGCAGGGTTCGTGACATGCCGCCGGCCGTGTGATGCTCGGTCAGCCGGTAGGTGCTGAGCACAAACGGGAACACCTCGGCGCCCTCCTCCCCGCCGATCGGGTGGTAGGGGTTCTCGAGGCGGTGGAATACCTGCCGGGTGGGGTTCTGCTGCTGGGCGTAGAGCGGGTTTGGGAACGGCGACTCCTGAGGCTCGTAGTGGCTGGGCAGCGGCCCGTCGACCAGCCCCGTCGGCGCGTACAGCCAGCCCCGCCCGTCGGGGTGCAGGATGTAGGGCTTGTCGCCGGCGATCGCCTCCATGGCCTTGGCGTCCTGCGGAGGGACGAAAGTCCGGCGCCTTGTCCGGCGGGAAGTCGGGTGAGTCGCCGAGGCTCGTCCATTGCCCCTCATCTGCGTCCCACCACACATAGCGCTTGCGTTCCGACCACGGGTTACCCTCCGGGTCGGCCGAGGAGCGGTTGTAGATGATCCGGGTGTCCTTGGGCCACGCCCAGCCCCACTCGTGCGCGATCCAGTTCTGCTCGCCGTGGGGCTTCTTGCGGGCCGCCTGGTTGACTCCATCCTTGTAGATCCCGCAGTGGATCCAGGAACCGCAGCTGGTGGAGCCGTCCGCCTCGAGCTCGTCATAGCTCGACAGCAGCGAGCCGTCGGACTTGCGGCCCGAGATCTCCTGCAGCACGCTCTCGGCATCAGGCTCGCGGTAGCGACCGACCAGCGGGTAGTCCCAGGTGAGGTCGAGGATCGGACGGTCCTTGCGGTCGTCGGACCCGCTCAGCTTGTCCCGGATCGCCTGGCCCAGGTGGTAGACCCAGTGAAGCTCCGAGCGCGCGTCGCCCGGCGGCTCGCACGCCTTGTGGTGCCACTGGAGCAGGCGCTGGGTGTTGGTGTAGGAGCCATCCTTCTCGGTGTGGGCGGCGGCGGGCATGAAGAAGACCTCGGTCTGGATGTCCTGGGCGCGCACCTCGCCGCTCTCGTGCTCGGGCGATTGCTTCCAGAAGGTGGCGCTTTCGATCGGATGGAAATCGCGCACCACCAGCCAGTCGAGCTTGGCCAGCGCCAGCCGCATCAACTTCGAGTTGGCCGAGCCGACGGTCGGGTTCTGGCCCACGCAGAACATCCCCTTCACGCCCCCGTCGAGCATCTTGAGCATCATCGCGTAGTGCGAGTGGTCGCCGTTGATCCTTGGCAGGTACTGGAAGCAGAACTCGTTGGCCTCGGTCGCCGCCTCGCCCCACCATGCCTTCAACAGCGAGACCATGTACGGCTTGAGGTTTCCCCAGGCCCCGGTGTCGGGCCCGTTGAGCTCGACGAACGTGTCGAGCGTCGGGTGCGACTGCGGGTGGGGCATCGGGATGTAGCCCGGCAGGATGTCGTACAGCGTTGGAATGTCGGTCGAGCCCTGGATGTTGGCGTGCCCGCGCAGCGCCAGGATGCCGCCGCCCGGCCGACCGATGTTGCCGAGCAGCAGCTGGATGATGGAGGCGGCGCGGATGTTCTGCACGCCGACGGTGTGCTGCGTCCAACCGACCGAATAGACGATCGAGGAGGTACGCTCGCGCCCCGAGTTCTCACACATGGCTCGGGCGACCTTGATCATGTCGTCGGCCGAGCAGCCGCAGATCCTGGCCACGACTTCGGGGGTGTAGCGCGCAAAGTGCCGGCGGACCAGCTGCAGGACGGTGTGCTCGCCCTGCATGGTCTCGTCCATATCCGGCGGATTGCCGCCCTCGAGCTTCATCCCGTGGGCGCCGTGGGCCTGGTTGCCCGACACGTCGGCCTGCTGCTCTGAGCGACCGGCGGTGGCCTCGCTGCTCGTCTTGTTGTAGCCCCAGGTCCCGATCGCGTAGGCGCTGTGATCGGGATTCCAGCCGGAGAAGAAACCGCTCGCGTCGTCGGTGTCGACGAATTCGGGCTTGATCACCACCGGGCCGTTGGTGTAGTGCTGCACGTACTCCTCAAACCACGCCTCGTGCTCGAAGATGTAGTTGACGATTCCGCCGAGGAAGGCAACGTCGGTGCCCGGGCGGATCGGGACGTGCAGGTCGGCCATGGCGCTCGTGCGGGTGAACCGGGGATCGACGTGGATCACCTTGGCCCCGCGCTCCTTGGCTTCGATCACCCACTGGAAGCCCACCGGGTGCTGCTCGGCCATGTTCGAGCCCATGATCAGGATGCAGTCGGAGTTCTGCAGGTCCTGCTGGAAGGTGGTCGCGCCCCCGCGGCCAAACGACGTTCCCAGACCGGGAACGGTGGAGCTGTGTCATATCCGGGCCTGGTTCTCGATCGACAGCGCGCCCAGCGCGGTGAACAGCTTCTTGATCAGGTAGTTCTCCTCGGTGTCGAGGGTGGCGCCGCCGAGAAAGTGCATCCCCAGCGTGCGCTTGAGCGGCTTGCCGTCAGCCGTCTGCTCGTCCCAGGTATCGGCACGCGTGCGGATCACCCGTTCGGCGATCATCTCGGTGGCGCGCTCCAGTGACAGCTCCTCCCAGTCGGTGCCTCCGGGCCGCCGGTATTTGACAATGGTCTCGCGCAGCGGCGAGTTGACCAGCTGTTCGGAGGCCGATCCCTTCGGGCACAGGCGACCGCGCGAGATCGGCGAGTCGGGATCGCCCTCGATGTGGATCACCCGCTCATCCTTGACGTACACCCTCTGTCCACAGCCCACGGCGCAGTAGGGACAGATCGACTGCACCACTTGGTCAGCGGTGCTCGTGCGGGAGCGCAGCTGCGACGAGCGCCGGGATTGAGCGGCGCGTCCAAGTCCGAGCAGATCGCCGCCGAGCTGGCGGAGGAACGGTGGAACCACGCGGCTCGGGCTCGGCATCGGTGGGATTTGATACCCGGCTGGGCCGCAGGCAATCAGATCCTGTTTGTCGCCGACCCTCGGCTGGGTAGCACTGGCGCCGCGTGATCGCAGACGCTGACATCGACCACACGCTGGCGGCCGTGACCGCGGCCCTCAACGACGGGCCGCTCAAGCATTACGACACCGCGCTCGTGCAGGAGATCGTCACCCGAACATGCGGGGCCGAGCGCAAACTGAGCGTCGACGACGGCGGTGGGCTGCACGACGCGTCGGGCGTGCGCATCGGTGCCATTCGCAAGACCTCGAGCGGCGAGTGGATCACCGACCGCCAGAACCCGCGCGCCCACCGCGCCGACGCCCGGATCCCGGCCAAGGCTCGGGAGAGCTCAGGCCAACATGAGCCCTCCGCAGATCAATAGCTGCCAGGTCCGCGCCACGATCGCCTGTATTTGGCGTCGCGCCCATCCGAGCTCGAGCGCCGTCCACCGTCGGAGCTACGTCAGCCGTCTACTTCGCGCGGGCGCTCGATCTCGAACCGGTCGATGATTCCGGTGATGTCGAGTACGCGGCGGGTGGCCGGACCTCCCAGGATGATCGACATCCTGGCTCGAAAATCGCGGGCGCGCTGGTGACATTGGACCAGCGTGTGGATCCCGCTCGAGTCGAGAAAGGTGACACCGCGCAGGTCCACGACCACCCGCTGAAAGCCCCCCTCGAGCAGCTCGACGATCGGCTGTCCGAGCTGGTCGGCGGTCGCGATGTCGACCTCGCCGACGGGTGATACGCGAACTCGTCCATCATCGTGGACCACGTCGAGGCTGAACTCAGGCGTGGTCCAGGCGAGCTCGTCGTGCTCGCGGGTGAAGTCAGCTTCCGGCGCGCGCGGCGATGGTTCAGGAAAGCTCATCGACGAGCCCGCTGGCGGTCCTCGGGCGCAAGTGCAGCTGGGCGCGGCAAATCAGGTCCTCCGGAGTCGCTTTGAGGAAACCGTCCGACGCGCCCCAGAACCAAGCGGTCGACAGAGCATCCTTCAGTCGCGCCTGCCGTCGCTCACTTCTGGGTGGCGCACGGCCTGCAGGGGCACATTTTAGGCCCGAACCTGGGGGCCACCGGCAAACCGCCCCAGCAGAGTTGAGAACCAACCCGGCGGACGGCCGTTACAAACCGTCGCTACGAGCTCCGCTGAGGCCCGAAGAAGTACATCGCACCCGCGCCGATCACGATGCCCACCGCCACCCGCGGCAGCGTGCGCTTGCGCCTCGGGGGCTCGACCAGTCCCAGCGCCTGTAAGGCTGGAGGGCCGTACGTCGCCACCAGGGCCCCGGTGGTGCGGACTGTCTGTCCGATGTGCTCGGCCGTGTGTCGCGCCTGCCGGCGTGCCTGCCGCTTGGCCACCGGCTTGCCCACCTTGACGGCGCGGCGGATGCTCGTCCAAGTGGCCCCGGGATGTTTGGAAGAGGTCTTCGCCGCCTTGGTTCCCAGCTTTGTCTTTGTCTTTGTGCTCACAAGCGCCTCGCTACCTCGGTTTGAGATTTTCACACCAACGCTTACCCGAATGCTTGGAGCTGCTAACTATGGCGCCGCTGCGTCGCCTGGGTGAGCGCCGTGGCGGCCCGGTGAAGGCCGCATTCACGCAACATCGATATCCCGGCGTGGACAATCTGCTCGATCGTGTCCCCTTGATAGATCCAGGCCGGATTGCGGTGATAGACGCCGGCGAGCTTGTTCGCGGCGGTGGTGGCCGTCGACTCCAGCTTCTCCAGGTCGTGGCGGTGGTCGCCGGAAAAGGCGGTCACCTGATAGGTCTCGCCGCACGCGGTGGCGATCCCACTGGTTGCCGAATCGAGCTTCTGGGCCTCGTGGAACGGCGCCTGCGGCGGGGTGGGGCCGCATCCGGCGATCGCCAACGCTGCCCATCCGGCCACGATCAGGCGGGCTGGTCTCATGTCAGCAGAATCAACGAGGCACCGCCGAGCAGCGCGGCGCCGGTGGTCCACCAGGCTATGTAGTCGCCGATGTGTCCGCTGTGGAGTTGGCGCAATCCTCCGAGCGCGCGGATAACGGGGGCGAGCACGACCGTGGGAATCCGATCGCGCAACGGGCGCCCGAACAACCCCAACCCGGCCATCGCCAGCGCTCCGACAGTTGCCGCCGCGCCGTAGAGATAGTCGAAGCCCTCGACGTGGCTGGTTGACACCGGCGCGAAATGAGCGGGTGGGCCGCTCAGCACCCAGCCTATGTAGGCCGTGTGATCGCCGAAGTGGGCGGCGGCCACCTCGATGCCCGGTACAGCGCCGGGGACCAGGCCGACCACGATCGCCGCCAGCAGCAGCACCGCGGGTACGATCGCCATCAGCGGCGGGGTCCGACCGGCCGCTTCGGGTTCCTCATCCTTCTCCTCCCGGGCCTGCAAACTCTGCTGCTCGTCGTCGGCTGAGGCGGGTCCCCATCCAAGGAACACGCGGCCCGCGACTCGCAGCACAGCCCCGCCGGTGGCCATCGAGGAGATCACGAACACGCTCGGAAGCCAGGGGTAATGCGCCTCGAGCGCCCCGGCATCGAGCAGCGATTTGCCAAAGAAGGCGGTCGTAAACGGCAGCGCCGCGAGTACCAGGCCGCCAATCGCGAACAAAACGCCGACGAGCGCAAGTTCGCGCCCTTTGCCGTGCAGGTCGAACTCGTCGATCGTCCCGAAGCGATGCAGCAACACCCCGGTAAGCATGAACAACGCGGCCTTGGTGAAGCCGTGACCGATGACGTAGGTGGCCACGCCGGCCAGCCCTTTCGCGCTCAGCAACCCGATCCCGCACAGGAACATCCCCATGTGGCTGATCGTCGAGAAGGCCAGCAGCCGCTTGATGTGGCGCTGCGAGAAGCACATCACCGCTCCCCACAGCGCCGTGATCGTGCCCAGCACGATCAGGATGGCCTGCACCTGCAGCTTGTGCGGACCGAGCGCGCCCGCAAAGATCGTCCAGTAGATGCGGGCCACCGCATAGATCCCCAGCTCGACCATCACCCCGGAGAACAGGACGCACACCGGCGTCGGGGCCACGGCGTGCGCATCGGCCAGCCAGAAGTGCATCGGAACCGTGGCCGCCTTGGTCAAAAAACCCATGAACAGCAGCACCATGGCCACGATCACCAGCGCATCCGCGTGGTGGCCGTCGAGCGTCTTGCCGATCTGGGCCATGTTCAGAGCGCCGGTTCTGGCATACAGCAGCGCGATCCCGATGAAGATCGCGTAGGCGCCGACGCTGTTGGAGATCGCAAAGTTGATCGCCCCCTGGATCGGGCCCCGCTCTTCGCTCTGGTAGGCGGTAAGCGCATAGGCGACGGCGCCCATCAGCTCGAAGAACACGACCAGGTTGAACAGGTCGCCGGTCAACGAGAAGCCGGCCAGGGCGGCCAGGAACACCAGCATGAGCGCGTGAAAGAGCCCGTCCGCGGCCTCGAAGTAGTGCCAGGAGTAGACCAGCGAGGCCGTCACCAGGAGGGCGGCGAAGGTTGCCAGCCCGGCGCCGATCGAGTCGATCGAGAACGAGATCCCGATCGTCACCGAGTGGCTCGGACGCCACCCCCCCATCCAGTAGGCGATCGGCTGCTTGACGGTGCGCACCAGGAGGATCGCGCACAGCGTGGCCACCGCGATCGCCACTGCGGTGGCCGCGATGTCGTTGACCGCCCGGGGTGTCCAGTGCCGCACGGCCACGAGCGCGGGCGCAGCGATCATGGGTATGGCGACCGGTAGCGCGGCTATGTGCATCGGGTTAATCCCGCAGCGCGCGGAGCTCGCTCGGGTCGAGGCTCCCAAACCGCTTGTGGGCCTGCACGGCCAGCGCGAGCAGCAGCCCGGTGACCGTCGCCTCGATCACTATGTCGGTGAGCACCAGTACCTGGACGACCGGGTCGACGGCCCTTGTCACCTGGGGTATGTCGGCGAAGATCGGCGCCTGGGCGCCGTTGCGGTACCCGATCCCCAGCAGCACCAGGTAGGTAGCGGACTGCACGACGGTCAGCGACAGGATCGTGCGCATCAGGTTGCGGCTCGAGACGACCCCGTACAGCCCGACCAGGAACAGCCAGGCGGCGATCGCGAACGGCAAAAAGCTCACGAGCCCGACCCGCCTCGGACCAGGATCGCCTGATCGAGAAACTCGCTCCACGCGACCAGGAAGGCGCCGCTCACCTCCAATCCGACGGCCACGCTGGCCACATCTATCTGACCGCCCGACAGCAGGTGCCCGGGGATCCCGAACGGGAGGAAGTTTCTGAAGAAGATCCCCGTCAACACCAGTCCGCTGAGTCCCACCAGCGCATACCCGGCGGCACCGAGCGCGTCTCCGATCTCGACCAGCGTGGTCGGGGCGACGATCTTCATCCGCATGTAGCGACCGGCCAGCAGCACCGCCAGGGGAGCGGCGGCCAGGATCAGGCCGCCCTGGAATCCGCCGCCGGGTGTCAGCTGGCCATGCACGACGATGTAGACCCCGATCGCGATCAGGCCGGGGATCAGCAGCATGGCCAGGGCACGCAGCGCTTCGCTGGCGTCCCCGAAGCTGTGCTCGTCGCTCTCCTCGCGGCGCGGACGTTCTTGCTCGCCGCGCACGTCGCGGAGGATAAGCACGATCCCGAGCACCGAGCCGAACAGGATGAACTCCTCTCCCAGGGTGTCAAAGCCGCGGATGTCGAAGTTCAGCGCGGTCACCAGGTCAGTAGCGTGGCGCTCGCTGACGCCGATCCCGTTGAGCACCCGGCCATAGACGCCGTGGTAGTGGCCGAAGTCCGGCAGCCCGCCGAGCCCGTAGACCAGCACGACGCCGAACGCCGCGCCCGCGACGGCGAACAGCAGCAATCGCGCCCGCCGGCTCATCCGTCCTGTTGCTCCTCCTGTCGTTGCTGCTGTTGCTCGCGCTCCTGCTGGCGCACCTTGCGCAGAGCGAGCAGGATCATCAGCGGCAGACCCACGGTGGAGATGACGATCTCCGACAGTGCCACGTCGGGGGCTTCAAACACGAAGAACAGCATCGACAGCGCCAGGCCGTAGATCCCCAGCACCAGCACCTGGCGAAGCGGGTCGCCGGCGGCCACCACGGCTCCGCCGCCGATGGCGACAGCTGCCAGCGCGGCGATCTGAAGGACGGTCATTCGCCGTCGCTGTCCTCGCGGCCGGCGATCTTTGTCCGCCAGTCGCCGAGTTCGCGGACCAGGAAGCTGCGGGCGGTCGTCTGCACGAGGACCGGCCCGGCGAAGATCAGCATGCACCCGACGAGCAGCGCCTTGTCGCCGATCAGCGAGAACGATTCCTGGACGACGATCGCCACCGAGACCAGCAGCGCCCCAAAGCCGGCCAGCCCGACGTAGTGCAGGCGGTCGTACACGTTGCGCATCGCGCACAGTCCGAGCACGGCGAGCAACTCGATCGCGCCGCCAGTGATCAGAAGCACCAACGCGACGACCTCGCGCCAGCTCACAGATGGCGCTCCATGAGCCGCGCGAAGGCCAGAGCCCCGACCATCGACATCGGGGTGAACACGACCGCCAGGTCGACGAACGGCTGGCGGTGAAAGCCCTCGGCGAGCAGCAGCAGGATCGTGCTCAGCAGCACCGAGGCCACCTCCAGCGCTGCCAGCCCGTGGGTGGGCGGCGCCAGCAGAGCCACCACCACGCACGGGATCAGTGCGAAGCCCAGAACGGTGGCGGCGATCTCCCACTTGTTCATCCGAGCTCCATCAGGTCGATCGCCTCCGCACCTCCTTGGCGCCTGAGCTGGTGGGCGAGGATCATCTCGCGCTCGCCGTCGACACCGACGATGATCGTGTTCGGCGCGAAGGATCCAAATGACTCGGCCAGCGCCCGCTTGCCGCCTTCGAGCAACTCCTCCTCGCCGCAACGAAATCGGACCGCGCGAAATTCGCCCTTGACCGCTCGGGGATGCAGCAGCTGATCCAGCGCGGCCCATGACACCGTGGCGATATCGGAAGGCACCTTCACCACCGGCTTGTAGAGTCGCGCCAACCAGCGAACCTTGGTGGCCAGGCCGCCGATGTCCTGCTCGCGTGCGAGCTCGAAACCTGCGGCGGCCAGCAGCGCGGCCCCCGCGGCAACGATCAGCTCGGGCAGATCGGTGATGTCGATCAGCACCATGTACAGCGCAGCCGCGAACAGCCACGCCGCCGTGAAGGCACAAGCACGCCGCAGCAGGACGCTGCCGCGAGAGCGTTCCGTCATGCGGGCGGGCTACCCCGTCGACGGGCTGACTTAACCTGTTAGCGAACGCGGCTGGGCCGCGAGGTGCGCCCCACCTTTGCCAGGCGCGTCGCCACCGCGTGCCGTCGCCAGCGTCACGAGCGCGAGCGCGATCCGTTCGAGCGGCACCACCAAGTCCACATAGCCTGTCGCGATCGCCGCCGAGGGCATGCCGAACGACCGCGAGCTGGCGCGATCCTGGGCCAGCACGCGGCCCCCGGCGAGCCCGATGGCGAGCGCTCCGCGCGCTCCGTCATCAAGCCGTCCGGTCAGGATCACCGCCAGCGTCCGCGAGCCGTGCACCCTCGCGCACGACTCGAGCAGCGGATCGGCCCTGGCGGTCCCGGCACGGTCGAGGGCAAACGAGCCGTCGTCGTCCAGGCGGATCTGGCCTTCGGCCGGTGATACGTACACGCGTCCGGCCTGGGGACAGACGCCCTCCTCGGCGCCAACAACGGTCATGGCCGCGTTTTTGCCCAGAAGCGTGGCCAGCAGGCCCTCGTCGGGGCGCCGATGCTGGACCAGCAGTACCGGGGCCGGAAAGTCACCCGGCAGGGCGGGGAGGATCGCGGCGTAAGCGGCGATTCCACCAAGTGACGCCACCAGAATCACGACGTCGAAGGGAGTCTCACGCGCCTGGCCCGGAAGATGCCGGCGAGGCGTCACCCCACCAGCATACGACCGATTTCGCTCTGCACCGTCGTCTTGCTTCTTCGGGAAGGAACCACGCTCCTGGCCGTCTTAACCGACAGCACGGTTCAAGCGAACCACAAACTCAAAGTCGCTAGGAGTTTCAGGTGCGTTCGACGATCAAATACCCCCTTTCTGCGCTCGCGGCATCACTTCTGGTGGCAGCCTGCGGCTCGAGTTCGAGCTCCGGCGGCACCGCTTCATCCAGCTCGCCGGCCGCCAGCGGCGGCTCAGCGATAACCATCAAGACGGCGTCGGTCGGGAGCCTGGGCACAGTGCTCGTCAACGACAAGGGGATGACGCTCTATCACCTCAGCGGGGAGCGAGCCGGGAAGTTGATCTGCACCAGCACCACCTGCGTCCACATCTGGATCCCGTTGACGGTCCCGGCTCACAGCAAGCCCGCCGGCAGCGTGTCCGGGCTGGGGATGATCAAGCGTCCCAACGGCGTCGAGCAGGTCGCCTACAAGGGACAGCCGCTTTACACGTTCGTCAAGGACACCGCCCCCGGTCAAGCCAAGGGCGAAGGCATCAAGGACGTCGGGACCTGGACCGTCGTCAGCACAAAGGCAAAGGGCGGCGGGGCCGCGGCCGCTCCGGCGTCCTCGACCAGCAGCGCAGGCGGCGGCGGATATTCGTATTGACATAGCTTGCGCCGCCCGCCGAGCGAGGACCATGGGCGACTCGGCGGCGCACCGGGCGTGGCGTTGCTCGCCGGCTGCGGAGGTGCCGGCGGGCAGCGCCCGGCTATCTGAGGCAGGTCCGGGAAGTAAACGTCGCCGCGGGCGTCAAATACGAGAGGTGACCACGATAGGAGGCAGTAGATGTCCCAACTTCCACGAGTCCGAGCGCCGCGCCGCTTTGCCCTGATCATCGTCACGGCGCTCGTCGGTGTCGCGACGGCCACGCTCGTCTCGGTAGCGGTGGCCAAGACGTTCACGCTGGAGATCGCCAAGGGCGTAAAGGTTTCAAACATCACGAACCCGAGCACGATGACGAAGGTCGAGAACGTGGCGGCGAATTCACGCGGCCGCGCGGTCTATACGCTGAGCGGCGACAGCAAGCGCCATCCCAAGTGCACCAAATCCAACGGTTGCTTCGGCTTCTGGCCGCCGGTGACCGTCGCGTCCGGCAAAAAGCCGAGCAAGGCCTCCGCGATCAAGGGAAGGCTTGGCGTCTGGCGCCGGAGCGGGATCAACCAGGTCACGCTCAACGGCCACCCGCTGTACACGTTCTCGATGGATAGGGGCAAGGGCCGCGCCCACGGCGATGGCATCGCCACCTTCGGCGGCGTCTGGCACGTGATCAAGACCTCGAGAGGCGCCTCCTCGAGCGGCACCTCGAGCTCGAGCACGACTCAGACCAACCCCGGCTATTAATAATGGGCCCGACCGGCAAGCGGAGCTAGGACCGGGTTCCCGCGGGGCGACCTCGGCCGGGGCTCCGCGGGAATAGCCGTTGACGGGAGGGCGATGAGCCGCGCCAGCTGATGGCGGCCGCCGAAGATCGCCGTAGCCGAGCGGGAGCGGGAGGAGGCTCGGATCTCGATCAGAACCCTCCGCGCCGCCGCCACAACCCCGCGCACTAGCCAACGAACGCCCGGCACCAGGAGCAAAGCGTTGTAATCACGCTACGGCTCATAACCGGTCACACAATGTGGTCTGGTGCGAGAGGTAGATGATGGGCGGTGATCAGGACTACGACGACGTGCTGCTCGCGCGTTTCGCCGCTGGCGACATCGAGGCGTTCGGGGTCTTTTATGAGCGGCATCTGGCGGCGATGTTGGGGTTCTTTTTGCGCCGGACAGGTGACCGCGAGCTGACTGCCGACCTGACCGCCGAGGTGTTCGCGGCGGCGCTGCTGGCGGCCGAGCGGTATCGGCGCGGTGAGCGTCCGGCGCTGGCGTGGCTGTATGGAATCGCCGCGCACAAGCTGACTGACAGCCGCCGGCGGGGTCGGGTCGAGGACGCCGCGCGACGGCGGCTGGCGCTGGAGGTGCTGGCGTTGGCCGACGACGATCTGCAGCGCATCGAGGAGCTGGCCGCGACCGAGGCGATCGAGCCGATGCTGCGCGCGGCGCTGGCGGCGCTCCCGGTGCATGACCGCGATGCGGTGCTGGCGCGGGTGGTCGAGGAGCGTGGCTACCGCGAGATCGCCGCGCGCCTGCGGTGCTCAGAGATGGTCGTGCGCAAGCGCGTCAGCCGGGGCCTGAGGACGCTGCGCTCCGAGCTCAAGGAGGCACCATGAGCGACTTCTTTGACGAGCTGCACGCCCAGCTGATGGCCGCGGCCCACGCCCGGCAAGCCCAGCAGCGCAGCGCGCGGTTGGCCCGCCGCGGATCTGCCGATGAGGCGCGGGTGATCGGGTGGTGGCCGCTGCGACGCGGCCGCACGTGGCTGCTGGTGCTCGTGGCCGGCGTGCTGATCGCCGCCGGAACCGCGCTCGCTGCGGTGTCGATCGGCGGCGAGCACTCCAAGTCACTGTCGGGTGTCGTACCGCCCGGACAACAACCCCACACGGCGCTGGTGGCCGGCCAGCGCTACACGATCGGGTTCGCGCCTTCGATCCAGGCCGGTCAGATCGGCTGGTGTGTCTCCACGCGGACGTTCAATCAGACCGGACGCGTCACCGACGGCGGGACGGGCGGCTGCAACACCCCAGCGCCCACCACCGGATCCCCCGTGCTCGGGACCGACACCATCGACAACGGCGGCGGGCTGTCCTACGTTTTTACGACCCGCTCGGTCGCTGCGATCAGGATCGCCGGCGGACCGACGGTGCTGACCCGCCCCAGCGCTCGCCTGCCCGATGGATATCGCGCCGCGGTCTTTCAGTACATGCCGCCCAAGAGCGCGCTCGGCCTGATCGACATTCCCGGCGGCGGCGCACACCTCATCACCCCGCTGTCCTCGTCGGGCCGGCCGGTCGCCCAGGACTCGTCGGGGCCGCCCGTCGAGCCGACGCGCTCCTGGCTGTACCCGCACGGGCCGGCCGCGGGGGTCTGTTCGCTGTCGACGAGGCCGGGCACCGGGCTGCGGACCGGCTCGGGATCGGTGGTGACGACGGTCATCGCGGCGCCCACGATCACCGGCGCGGCGTTCTTGCCCTGCGCCAACCAGGACCTGTACCTGCCCCGCCACGCCAGCCAGCCCGACGCGCCCGCGGGTCTGGGCACATATCTGGTGGCGGCGATCCTGCTCGATGCGGCCCATCCCGGACCGCCCGCCGGCACAGCTGCCGGGCATGCACCTGATCCCGGGAAGCGACGGCGTCTACGACAGCCCCAGCGCCGACGTGTTCACCGGCGAGTCCAACATCGGCCTCAGCGCCAAGCGGATCACCGGCGCCTGGCTGGTCGTCGCCGGCGGCATCAGCGCGGCGCAACGCACCGCCGCTCTCACCGACCTCATCCCCTCCGTGCGCCTCGCGGGACCTGCGGCACCTGGCGGTCCGTCCGCCGGCGCGCTGTGTCAGATCACCTACCACCCGATCGACGGGATGCAGGAGACCACCCACGCCGCGATCACGACCACGCGCAGGATCGCCCCCTCGGTCGCCCACGATCAGGCGCGCGAGCAGCACGCGCTCACCGCCGCCTTCGCCAAGCTGCGCCGCGACGAGGCAGCCCATCCCCGCGATCGAGCCGTCATCGCCTCAGACCAGGCCGCGATCAGCCTGCTCCAGCAGGCCACCTCCGAGGCAGTCCAGGAAGGCAACGGCCTGTTCGCCCCGCGATGTGCCCAGGCGACCTTCTACTACCGCCGGCACTGGCCGATGACCGCCACCATCGTCCTGGCCACGCGCGACTGCCCAGGCCAGCGCCGCCCGGAACCCTGTAGCCGAAAGGCCGCAGCCCATAAAGCCCCCCTCACCCGGAGGATCAGACCGGTGCCCGGCCACCCTGACGAGTTCACCATCCCCCCAACCGCGTTCTTTCACCCCGCCGAAACCGTCAAGCCGATCGACAAATGGTGGCTCGTCATCCAAGGCGGCGCCAACCCCCAGCAACAGCAACGCCTCCTCGACCAGCTCGACACAACCATCAGCCCGAAGCTCAGACCCGCGCTACGCGGAGCGACGCCCTCACCGGCGACCTACTGCGCCGGCCTGAACCCGACCGCCTGCTAGACAGCCGCTCGTCTCTACAGACCGCTCCCGATCCGCGCTCGGAACGCGTCGCGTTCAGCCGCGCCCGCAGCGCTACATTTTGAGGCTCCTTACTCCTACTCCTACGAAACGGGGGATGGGATGCCTGATGTGCATGTCCTCGACCTTGGGGACATCGAGCTGGACACGAGCTTCCTCGTCCAGGCCCAGGACCCCGGGCGGCGCCAGCAGGTGCCGACGTTCGGCTTCCTGATCACGAGCGGCGAGGCGCCGGTGGTTGTCGACACTGGCTTCAGCCATCCCGAGATCATGCACAACCTGGGCATGGAGGGCTGGTGGCGCGACGGCCAGGGGATGGAGAAGCAGCTGGCCAAGCACGACCTGAACATGGAGGACGTCCGCTACGTCCTCCACACGCACCTGCACATCGACCACGCGGGCTACGACGACCACTTCCCGATGGACGGGACGACCGTCGTGATCAACCGCCGCGAGTTGGAGTACTCGGCGTCGGGCCTAATGGGGGAGCAGTACCCGGCGCCCTATGTCAAGCACCTGATCGACCGGCTGCACCATCCCGGAGCGCTGCGCCTGCTCGATCTCGACCTGGTCAGCGTCGAGGAGATCATCCCGGGCGTACGCGTCCAGGACGCCGGCGGCCACACGGAAGGGTCCATGAACGTGCTCGTCGACACGAACGAGGGCGTGGCCTGCATCTGCGGTGACGTCATCTACGACGTGCAGTTCCAGCTCATCGAGCGTCACCTGCAGGTCATGGCCGACGACCCAGCGATCACGGGCAACCACGGCCGCAGCAACCGGGAGGAGAAAGGCGCCATCCGCAAGGCGTTGCACGGCGCCCGGTTCGTCCTGCCGGCGCACGACCGGCCCGCGGTGCTGGAGCGCGGGCGCGTGGTCGGGCGCACGTTTGACCGCGTGCCGGGGCCGCTGATCGCCAACGAGGACTGGCCCGGCAAGCTCACGCGCGACAAGCAGAAGGCTGCCGTCTGACGTCGTCAGCGGGCCGCCGTCTGCGCCTTAATCCACGAAAACGGTGTCGGATTCAGCTGATCGGAGCACCACCTCACCGAGGAGCGACGCCAGCTGATGGCGGCCGCCGAAGATCGCCGCGTGGCCGAACGGCGGCCTGAGGAGGCTCGGGTCGAAGCGGCTACAGGCGGAGCTCGACCCTCACCGACAGGCGGCGTCCGAGCGAGCGCATACAGCTACCGCCGATCGGGATGCGCCGCGAACCCAGCTTGCGGAGATCGCGAGCGGGGTCGATTCGGGCATTGAGGTTGCGTCGCCGGCTTCGCCGCGGCTCGATGGCTGAGCCTGCGACCGCTCCGTGCCCCGGATCAGCGAGTTCTACGGAATCGCGATCTGGATCGTGCCCTTCTCGAGGTCGAGGTGGCCCAGCGCGAGCGCCAGCGCCTTTGAGATCCGCAACCCCGAGCGCCACCGCACTGCGATTAGCGTGCGCTTGCCGATCCCGGTCGGGCTCTTGATGAGCAGGCTTTGATGACCGCGATCGCCTCGGGCTCGGTCAACACCTCGGGGTCCGTCGGCGCCTAGACCTCGGCTTCGCTCGCCGGCGCCGGCGAGCCCTCCGAGACGAGCTGGTCGACAGGGTCTGCGTCGAGGGGTGATCAGCGACGGCCACGGAGCAATAGGAGCACGTTTTTGTCCATTTTCGTGACCGTATAGGCAACCTCGGATGTCTTGGCTTCTCCCATCAGACCGTTACAGTGCTCTCCAGGAGTGCGCCGACGCATTGAGAGGCGAGGTTCACATGGGCGTAGATGTGAAGACCGAATGGCGGATCAGCGGAGAGGAGATCGTGAGCTGCAACTGCGATTGGGGCTGTCCGTGCCAGTTCAACGCGCCGCCGACGACTGGGCGCTGTGAGGCGCTGATCGCCTACGAGATCCGCGCCGGACATTATGGAGACACGGCGCTCGACGGCGTCAGGTTCGCGGGGATCTACTGGTGGCCGGGGCGGATTGACGAGGGCAACGGCACCCGCCAGATAATCGTCGACGAACGCGCGACCTCTGAGCAGCGTGCGGCGATCGACGCGCTGGTGAGCGGCTCGGAGGGTGGCGCCTACTTCGAAATCTTCGCCGCGGTGGCCCCGAACCAGTTCGATACGTTGACCGCGGCGATCGAGATGCAGAGCGACCGCGAGCGCCGGGTGGCCTCGGTCAGGATCGCGGGGAATCGCCGAGTCGCGGGTTGAGCCGATCAAGAACCCCGTGAGCGGGGAGGAGCACCGGGCGCGGATCGTGCTGCCCAACGGGTTTGAGTACACCGAGGCAGAGAACGCGAACACGGTCGAGTGCAACACCACCGCCGAGGGTCCGCTGTCGCTTGCGCTCGAGAACACCTACGCGCAGCTCAACGAGTTTGACTGGAGCAACGCCTGAGCCGGCAATGACCGCGTACGCGAGAAGGGTGGGCCCGCTGGCCCGCGGCCAGGGTGGGCTGGTCGCAGGTTTGTTGGGGCTTGCGCTGGTGGGCTGGTTGATCACCGATCGGCGGATGGCCGGGATGGACGCCGGCCCGGGCACGGACCTTGGGACGCTCGGGTTCTACACCAGCGCGTGGGTGGTGATGATGGCCGCGATGATGTTCCCCTCAATTGCGCCGATGGTGCTCGTCTACCGGTTGATCGATCGCCGGCGCCGCGAGCTCCCGCACGCCACCATCGGGGGCAGCACGTCGATGTTCGTCGCCGGCTACCTCGCTTCGTGGACGGTGTTCGGATTGCTCGCCTACGCGCTGTTCGACGGGGTGCGCTCACTGTCGATCGGCGCCCTCTCATGGCACCGCGGAGGTCCTTACGTGGCGGGTGGCGTGCTGCTGGCGGCGGCGATATACCAGCTGACCCCGGCAAAGGACGCCTGCCTGAGGCGCTGTCGCGGACCGCTGCAGTTCCTCAGCCAGGCGTGGCGCGACGGTCCTCTTGGAGCGTTTCGTATGGGCGTTGAGCACGGCGGCTGGTGCGTTGGCTGCTGCTGGGCGCTGATGGCCGCGGTGTTCGCGCTCGGGATCATGAGCGTGGGATGGA
This sequence comes from uncultured Solirubrobacterales bacterium, assembly GCA_963757015.1. GTDB lineage: Bacteria > Actinomycetota > Thermoleophilia > Solirubrobacterales > Solirubrobacteraceae > Palsa-465. The sequence goes on along the minus strand of CAVWQA010000012.1, from coordinate 35,204 downwards.
TGGTGTTCGTCGCTGCACTGATCGCGATCGAGAAGCTGCTGCCGTGGAAGGTCCCTGCCAACCGCACGATCGCCGCGGTGCTGACGGTGCTGGCCGTCGCCGTAGCGCTGGCACCGGCCAACGTTCCAGGCCTCACGCTGCCAGGCTCGGCCGCCGCCCGAGCGATGTCCGTGATGCACGGCGGGACCATGCAGAAGACCATGCCATCCAGCCCCACGACGAACAGCCAAGCGATGGGCCAAGCCGCCGCCAACTCGCCCTAGCCGCGGAGCTGCTGAGGGCACCCATCCGAGCCCTTTGAGTCACGTTCTGTGGATCAACGTGATCATGTCGCCGGGGCGACGGACAGCTGACCAGCAGTCCAAGCTGCTTCGGTCGCGCCGGTCGCCCCGCCCCTCAGCTCGTCAGGAACGAGTAACGCAGTCGCAGTCGCCCGCCGCGTCCATGCCGAAGCCGACGGGAGTGCAGTCAGAGCAGACTTCACCCGCCCACGCCGCGCGACCCTCGTGCACGGCCAGGCCTGCGATGCCGAGGCCGATGATCGGATCCAGCCACCACCAGCCGAGCGCGGCGTTGGCGAGGAGACTCACGAGCACGCCTGCCGCCGCGATCGCGCACAGCCTTGACTGGGCGGCGTCCCCGGCGACGGCCGCGGAGCCAAGCTGCGTAGCGACACGGTCCTTGGATTGCGCGAGGAGCGGCATGACGATGATCGCGCCGATCGAGACGCCAACCCCGAGCCAGCTCGTGCTCGGATGTGAGCCATCCGCGAGCGTGCGGATGCCGTCGTAGAGCAGATAGAGGGCAAGCGCCACAAAGCACGCGGCGATCAGCTGTTGCGCTCGACGCTCGGCGGTCTCGCTCCGGCTCCGAGCTTCCGTGAAGCGCCAGATGACGATGCTCGCCGACGCCAGCTCGATCAGCGAATCCAAGCCGAAGCCCAGCAGAGCCACCGAACCGGCGATCACCGCCGCGATGATCGCCACGCCCGCCTCGACCGTCATCCAACCCACGCTCAACCACGACAGGACTCTCGCGCGGCGCACCAGCCGACCACACTCGCCACCGGAGGTCGAGAGAAGAAGCGGAGATGGCGCGCTCGTGCTCACGCCCTACAACGGTACGGACGCCCGTTCGGGCTCGCGCTTACGAAACGGCCCTCAAAAGCGATCGAGTCACGTTTTAGCTCAAGAACGTGACCATGTCGCCTACGACGGTCACGGCTGGCCGGGGTCATCTTCAACGTCTCACCGGGCGCTCAAGACGCTAAGCCAGGCGCGTAAGGCCCGGCCGACCTGGTGGCCGGAGTCCTCCTGGATGAAGTGCAGGCCCGGGACCGTGACCTCGGTCTGGTTGGGCCAGGTGCGACAGAAGTCGCGTGCCGGGCCGACCAGGACCTGGCCAGGGTCGGCGTTGATGAACAGCTTTCGGACCGGGGAGGCGGCGAGCCAGGCGCCGTAGTCCTGCATAATCGCGGTCACGTCGGCCGGTTCGCCGTCGAGTGGGATCTGCCGCGGCCAGGTCAGCGTCGGTCGCCGGCCCTCGCCGGGTTCGCTAAACGGTCGGCGGTACTCGGCCAGCACCTCGGGGGCCAGCGGGTTGAGCACGCCGGCTGGGAGGACCGCCTCGACGAACATGTTGTGCTCGAGGATCATCTGCTCGCCCGCGGGGGATCGAAGGGCTCGAAACAGCTCGACTGCCGGCGGGGGAAAGTCTGCCCAGCGGCCGGGGCGGACAGCCGTCTCCATGTACGTGATCCCGCGAACCGCGTCGGGGTGCCGGCGCGCCCAGTCAAAGCCGAGCGCCGAACCCCAGTCGTGCCCGACCAAGATCACGTTGCGGGTCGCGCCCACGGTCTCAAACCAAGCGTCGAGATACTCGTGATGTTCGACGAATGTGTAGGAGCCCGGTCCGGAGTCCGCGAGCTTGTCGCTGTCGCCCATTCCGATCAGGTCTGGCGCCAGGCAGCGGCCCAAGTCGGCGACCTCCCCGATCACATCGCGCCACAGATAAGACGAGGTCGGGTTGCCGTGCAAAAACACGATCGGATCGCCGCTCCCAGTCTCGGTGTAGGCCATCCGCGTGCCGTCCAGGTCCGCGAACTTCTTCTCGATCGTGCCCACGATTGCCTCCTGTGCTGTGGTGCTGCGCTGTCCGGTCTGTAGCTCTTGATCAGCCCCGGTTTTGCTTTTACCTCTGGGGTCGACTCGTCAATGCCAACGAGCGACCCCTTCTCCTGCGTGTCTGTCATCGCTGACCGCGGGGCCCGGCTCGGGCCGGCAAACAGGCCCCGGGGGTCGGGTGACGCCGACTCCCCAGGGCCGACTTGGATGATCGTTTGAACTGCGCGACGTTCAGGAGGCTGGGATCGTCTCGCCGACCTCTACGGCGCCGCCGTGGGCCAGGCCCGGGCAGCCCTTGGCCAGGGCAACCGCCGCGTCGTAGCTGTCGGCCTGGATTAGCGTGTAGCCCGTCAAGACGGTGCCGGGGCCTGTCTCTCCGAGCGCCGTCGCCCGGCCCACCCGGTTGCCGGGGTCGACGATGCTCGAGCCGATCTCCCCAAACCACTCGCCCCAGGCAACCTCCTGCGCATGATCGGCTGTGCGATCACTTCTACCGCGAAACGACAGTACGTAGTGAGACACGATGCACTCCTTTCCACTTGCCCGGCTTCGGCGCCGGCTTACCTCTACGACGCGCAGCATCGGCGTTTGGGGACACGAGGCGACCACGTCCAGGACTTCCGCGGCGAGCGTCTTGATATGGGTAAGCCGGACTCAAGACACCAACGAGCCTCACACAGGCCGCCCACGCGCGCGCCGCGACGCACATCGGTCACGTTTTGGGTCACAAGCGTGACCATTTAGGCGTCCCCGGACGGAGCCGTAGAACCAACCGCACGGTCGTGGACGCCAGCCCAAGTCAAGGGGTTGGATGAGCCCCCAGATTCGCCCGCGCAAGCCTTCGCTTGCTTCCCCGAAGAGCGACGCCCTACTCTCCAACAGCGATGAGCAGCTACGCGGCTTTGCACGAGCTGGGCGAGCGCGGCCGGGCGGCAGAGCGCCGGCGCGGCCCCGACCCTTACCCGCCCCCCTCGGGCCCCGCGCCGAGCCTCGCAGTGCTAAAGCGCCAGCGCGATCAGATCATCGCCGTGGCGGCGCGCCACGGCGCGCTGTCGGTGCGGGTGTTTGGATCGGTCGCTCGCAGCCAACAGCAGCCGGGCAGCGACCTCGACCTGCTAGTCGAGCTCGACGGGCGGCGAGGGCTGCTTGAACAGGCGGCGCTAAGGCGCGAGCTCGAGCAGCTGCTCGACTGCCCGGTGCACCTGCTCACAAGCTCAGCGCTGCAATCCGCGCGCGAGCACACGCGCGAGCGGATCAAGGCAGAAGCGTTCGCGCTGTGAACCCGAGCCGGGACCTCAACCGGCTCGCCGACATGCGCGAAGCGCTTTCAGACATCCGCCAGCTGACCGCCCAAGGACGCGAGCAGTTCGAGTCAGACCGCAGCGCCCAGCAGGCCGTCGCCTACAACCTGGCGGTGCTCGGCGAGGCCGCCAGAGCGCTCTCCGAGGAACTGCGCGAACGCCACCCGCAAGTGCCGTGGCGTGACGTGATCGCGCAGCGCAACATCGTCGTGCACGAATACCATCGCCTCGACCTCAACAGCATCTGGGCGACCGTCGGCGAAGACCTCCCCGGACTCGACCAGCAGCTCGCCACGATCCAACAGACCGAGAGCCAGCAGCACGACCGGCCCGGACAGAACCCCTCTCCCTGAAGGGATCACGTTTTTGTCCAAGAACGTGATCATGTCGCCGGCGACGGACAGCTGACCCGGCGATCTCCTGCGGCGTCTCGGACGTGTCGAGCGGGCCCGTGTTGGATTTCGACAGAACTTTTCCAGGCAGCGCTGGTCTAACCCTTAGACGCATACCCGAACGGAGGAGCACCCATGGCGGAGCAGAGCACGAGCGGCAGCGAGAGCGGGTCGGCAGCGACGCGCAGGGAGGGCAAGCGTCCTGAGGGCTCGGGCCCCGGCACCCCGCTTACGTCCGAGCGCGGCAATACGACGATCGCAGACGTTGTGGTGACGAAGGTGGCGAGCATCGCCGCGCGGGAGGTCCGCGGCGTGCACGAGCTCGGGGGCGGCGTTTCGCGGGCGGTGGGGTCGGTCACCCAGCGGGTCGGGATTGGTGATGAGCGTACCCAGGGTTTGTCGGTCGAGGTGGGCGAGCGCGAGGCGGCGGTGGATTTGACTGTGATCGTGGAGTACGGGGAGTCGATTCCTAAGGTTTCCCAGGCGATCCGCGAGAACGTGATCAAGCGGATCGAGGGCATCACCGGCTTGTCGGTCACGGAAGTCAATGTCGCTGTCAATGATCTGTACTTCCCGGGCGATGAGGAGGGCCAGCAGCCTGCCCGCGTGGAGTAGCGCCGCAGCGATGCCCTCGCCACCCCTGGTGCATTCCACGCCGCCGAGCTCCGATTCTCCTCGCGTGCGCCTGGCACGTCTCGCGCTTGAGGCCGCGCTGGCCGTGCCGAACGTCGTCGCGGCCGAGGCGGGGCTGCAGGGCATGCGGGTGACCGCTGACCCGGCCGGGGGGGTGCTGCGCGGCGTGTCGGTGATCTCAGAAGGCGGAGGCCGCTACGGGGTCGACTTGTGTCTGGTCGCCTGCGTGGCGCCGCTGGTGGCGTTGGGCGAGGAGGTCCGCCGCCGCGTGCAGACCAGCGCGCAACGCAACGGGCTCGCCGACCAGCTCGGTAGCGTCAACGTCGAGTTCGCTCGCGTGCTCACGCCCGCGGAGGTGAGGGAAGCCGAACTACGGGCCAGCGAGCCCGCGGCGCTCTCCACGCCCGTCACGCCGGCCCCCTCAGCGGACGTGGCGCCAGCATCGCCCGCCGGTGGCTCACCACCTGGGCTGGTGTCATCTGAGGCGCCCGCCCCGCGTCCTAGCGGCCCGAGCGGGGAGACGCATCGATGATTGTGCTGGCGCGAGCCTTGGTTCGCGTGGTCAGCTTCTTGCTGTTGGTGATCCTCGCTGTCGCGGGGATCGTGCTGGCTGTCTTTTGCATCACCACTGGCACCAGCGGCCCGAGCCTGGGTCGCTTGGCCCGCCTGCTTGACCTCGGCTCGCTGCGCGACACCGTTCACACCTGGCTCGGTCAGCTGCAGGCGTCCGGGGCGGTGGCCGGTATCGCCGCGGTGTGCGGGCTGGGCGCGATGCTGCTCGGGCTGCTGCTGCTGGCGGGGATTCTCGTCCCCCGACGCGAGCGGCTCGTAGCCCTGGCCAGTAGCGAGCATGGGACGATCGCCGCCCGGCGCCGGGCGCTGGCGCAAGCAGTCACCGCGCTGGTGGAGCAGGTGCGTGGCATCACCGAAGCCCGCGTCCGCGTCCGGCCGCGGCGCCGAGCGGGCGGCCGCCTGACCGTGCGCGCGTCCCGCACCCGTCCCACCGATGCCGGAGAGGTGCAGGGCGCGGTGCGGGAGCAGCTTCGTGGCCTGACCGATCCGTTCAAGCTCAAGGCCCGCGTCGACGTTCCCCGCCGCGGCGCGAGGGTGCAGTAGATGCCTCGCCAGCGGGTGCGCGAGCGAACCTCGCCATTAATCATCTTGGGGCGCCTGATCACGCTCGTGTTCGCGCTCGGGTTGATCTGGTATGGCCTGATGACGGTGCTGCTCGCGCTGAAGGTCTCCCCGTCGACGGTCAATAGCATCAGCGGCTACCGCACCGCCTTTGATTGGCTGAGCGGACTGTCACCGAGCGAGGTCGACGGCGCTGCCACGCGCGGAATCGTTGCCGGGGCGGGCGTGCTCGCCTTCCTCGTGTTCGGTTATCTCGCCCTCAAGCAGCTGCCCCGCCCGTATCTGGCTCGCCGCGACCTCGACCTCCCCGCCGGCGAGCGCGGCGAGGTGACCGTCGAGCCACGCGCGATCGAGCGCCTCGCCGAAGTCGCCGCCGCCAGCCACCCGGCCGTTAGTGACGCCCACGGTCGCTATGGCATCGATGATTTGTCGGTCAATCTCACCGTCCGTCGCGCCCGCGATCTCGCCGACACGCTGCAGGACGCCCAACGGCGCGTCGTGGACGCTCTGGCGCAACACGAGCTGCCCGTCATCCCCGTCAACGTCACACTGGCCGGCTATGACCGCCGCAATAGAAGGGAACTTCAGTGATCAACATCAAACAGTACCTCGCCCTGCTCGGCTTTCTGTTCGTCGCCGCCTGGATCGGCTTTAACTTCGGCGATGCCGTCCTCTGCCTCGTCGGCGCCGTCGTCTTCTACGCGATCGGCGCGGTGCTGCAAGGCGAGATCGATTTGGGCGACGTCCAGGCGCGCATTCAGCGCTCACAAGGCGCCTCCCGCTAGGCGACACAGCTGCTCCCGGGGCCGGGGAGCGAGCTCGGGAGCGTCACGGTTACCGATGCGGGTATCCCAGCAGCCGTGCCACTGGCTGGCGTAGTCCGCGATGCTGGCTCGCACACAGCCGCCTGAGCCCACGCCCCTCACGCGTGTCACCCCTCCGCGCTTTGACGCCGACGGCGGTCGCGGCGGGGCGCGACCCCCGAGCGCGGCGTGATTCTGCAGGTCGATGATCGGATCCTGGTTCAGGCAGCCCAGGACGGGGATCTGGACGCGTTCGAGGCCCTGGTATGTCGCCACCAGCCCGCTGTTTACCGTGTCGCGTTGCGCATGCTCGGCTCAGAAGCCGATGCCCAAGACGCCACCCAAGAAACCTTCGTGCGCGCCTGGCGGGCCCTGCCGAGTTTCCGCCACGATAGCGCCCTTACCACCTGGCTTTACCGGATCGTGACCCGTCGCTGCCTGAACCTGATCGCCGTCCGCCGGCCAACCGAGACACTCAACGACACCCAACCCGACCCGCGCCTTGACCCAGTCCATACCGCCGAGCAACGCGCGCGTCTGCAAGCAGTCACCCGCGCCATCGCACAGCTGCCCGACGACCAGCGCGCGGCACTGATACTCCGAGAGTTCGAAGGCCTCTCCTACGACCAGGTGGCCGACGCGCTCAACACCAGCGTGCCCGCCATCAAAGGTCGCATCCACCGCGCGCGGCTCGCCGTGCTCCAACACACCACAGGATGGCGATGACCCCCGAACCTCGGCGACTGCCATGCGGTGCTGACCTTGAGCAGCTCGTCACCCAAATCGCCGACACCCAACCCCCAGCCAACCCCGCCCACCAGGCGCGCTGTCCCTACTGCCAGGCGACGCTGCGCCGCCTCCGCGACACCTGGCAAGACCTCCACACGCTCGCCACCCAGCCCGTGCCGATCCCTCCAACCCTGACCGCACAGATCATGGCGCGCGTCCGCATCCTCGCCCACCACGCCACCGACTCCATCCTCCTCGGCCACCGCCGCGGAGAAACCCGCATCAGCCACGCCGTCGTGGGCCGCGTGATCGGGCGCGTCGCGCTCGCAGTGCCCGGCGTCATCTTCGCCTCCGCCCGCCCCATTGCTCACCAACCCCCCGACCCCCGCCGCCTCAGCGTCTCAATCCGCCTCGTCGTCGCCTACGGACCAGCGATCGAAGCACTCGTCCAAGCTGTCCGCGCGATCATCGACCACCACGTCCCCACCCTGACCGGCGCCCAACTCACCCAGATCGACATCACCATCGAAGACATCGCCACACCCACCGACTAAAAACGAGAGTGCACGAGAACGGCAATTCCCGGAGATTTCCAGGTGGCTTTGGCACCTCCCGCTCAGAACGGCTCGCAGCCGCGTTGAGTCGCGTTTTGGTCACAAACGTGACCGTACGGAGCAGCGCGGACGACCTCCTCGCGGCTTCGCAGCACAGCAGCAGAAGTCCAACTTTTCCCAACGAACTCTTGCCGCCCCAGAACACGCTCGTGAAGCCCACGTAGGCCAGTGCGGATATCGCGTGACCGGCGCGCGCTGCGGATAGTTTCGGCGGGCCGGGCGCGGACAGGGCTCCGCGCCCGGTCTCGGCAGGTCAGTGCCCGGGGGTGCCTAGGTTGATGATCGGTTCGCGGAAGAAGACGCGGGCGAACACCGAGCTGTAGGTCGAGCTGGTGAAGTCGATCGCCTCGTAGTGGTGCCGCACCGGGTTTCCGCCGAAGAACCCGGCCGCCATGATGAGTTCGGGCGCGTGCTTGACGGCCTCGATGAAGACCGGGGCAAACGCCCAGTCATCTGCGGGGGAGGTGGGCAGCGGGTCGGGCACCGGGTTACTCTGGGGCAGGTTGAACACCTGCGTGGGGTTACTGGGCAGCGGCAGCTTAAACGGCCGTGGGATCGAGGTGACTCCGTGATTGACGGCGATCTGGCGGCCCAGGGCCCGGTGCTCGGACTCGATCACCGCTACCTGTCCGGCGATCTGCGCCGCCCGGTGTAGTCCTTGTGCCGAGAGTTCGCGGATGGCCGACAAAAACGCCGAGTCAAAGACACCCTCCAGCTGCTGCTGGGTCTCCACAAAGCCGGCGACGGTGTCAAAGGTGCCGGCGGGAAAGAAGAAGGTGGTCGGACCGATCGTCTTGCCCGGACTCTCCCCAAGCAGCTCCAGCACGGCCAGGAAGAAGTCGTGGTGGATTTGCTCCTCAATGCCCGCCGCCTTGATCACCTCAAGCTCTGAGGCCGAGAACCCGATCCTGCCAGCCGCCTCTACCGCCTCCTCGTACAGCGTCACTGCGATCTGCTCGGCGATCGTGGCGATCTCAAAGATCATCGGCGCCGGGGTCACATCGTCCGGTTCGAGCAAAACAGGCGGAGTCGCAGAGGCCATCTCGGCGCGCACACCACGACGGAGCCTGAGCCGGTGCGCCTGGGCGGCCTCGGCTGCCAGCGCGCCGTAGAGCCCGGCCGAGGCCAGCACCCCACCACCCAAAGCCCCGCGCTTGATCAGCGAGCGGCGTGACAGCAGCGAGCCCACCAGCCGCTCGGTGGCCTCCTCACCCGCCGACGACGTGATCTCGCCAGGACGCTCCGACGGGCCGACCCTAGAAAGCGTAGACATCGATCCTCCTTCGATGAACGGCCCGCCAGCCGAGGTCGGCAGTCTAGCCCTCAGACCACCCGCCGCACAAGAAAGCCAGCGCTTCCACCCCGTGTCCGATGGGTCCTGGCGCGGCGACCGCTCACGATGACCACCCGGTGATCCGCTTGCCGCTCCGCTACGCAAGTGGGTGGGGAGGGGCCTTCGCATTCTGGCGCGCCGGCCGCGGGCCTCTCCCCACTCCGCTGCCCCGTCCACGGGCACGCCCGTGAGTAGGGCCTGCGCGTTGGCGTTCAGTTGGGCGCGCACCTGACACACCCGGGGCCAGAGTGCCCGCCACGCCGCTCGGGCCCAGGTGCTGGAGGCGGCCTACGCCCGCAACCCCGAACGGTTCGTCCGCAAGCGGCCCACGCCGCCGGTGCTGCCGACCGCCGCGTGGATCAACAAACCCGACACGAAGGAGGTCGCTCACTAAATCCGACCCATGCGACTTGACAGGCTTCGCGGGCGGCCTCGAGGCGGCCTGTCGCAGCCGATCAACAGTGCGGTGATCCGATCGGCGCTGGGGCAACGTATTGAGGTCGAGCAGTGTCTTGTTTGGTTCCCGCTGATCCGTTCTCGCTGATTGGTTGGGGTCGGGCCTGTGCTGTCTGCTTTGGTGCCGAAAGGTCGGCGACCACAGAACCCAAGGAGGTTTTAGATGTCTGACCGCAACACAGGGGCAGGGCTGACGCTAGAGCAGCTCGATGTCGACGGCGGAGGTTGTCCCGTCTGGCGTAGAACTTGAGGTGGCGGTCCTCCCGCCCTCGTCCGCTGCGCTTGGCAGCGTGTAGGGCGATTCAAGTCCATTCGTCGGAGTTCGAGCTCCGGCGACGAGAACAGGAGGAACCGCCATGCAGACCGTATCGCGACCTGACGTCGTCACCGCGCAGGAGGCCGTCGAGGAGCCGCTTCCAGCTCGGATCCAGGAGGCGCTGGGGCAGCTCGTGGGGGCAGCGAAGGAGGGACTGCTCGCGCTGAGCGTCGGTGTCGGGCTGGGCGTGCTGGAGGAGTTGATGGCCGAGGAGGTCGAGGACGTGTGCGGCCCGAGGGGCAAGCACGACGCCGACCGGGTCGCGTACCGGCACGGCAGCGATGACGGCGAGGTCACGCTCGGCGGCCGCCGCGTCCAGATCGAGCGGCCGCGGATGCGCACTCAGGACGGCGAGTCCGAGGTGCCGGTCGGGACCTACGAGCACTTTGCGAGCCGCGATCGGCTCTCGCGGGTGGTGTTGGAGCGGATGCTCGCCGGCGTCTCGACCCGTCGCTACCGCCGGGTGCAGGAGCCCGTCGGTGAGCAGGTCGAGCAGCAGGCGCGGTCGACGTCGAAGTCGTCGGTGTCGCGCACGTTCATCGCGCGCACCAAGGAGGCGCTGCTCGGGTTGATGTCCCGCCGCCTGGACGACGTGCGCCTGGCGGTGCTGATGATCGACGGCGTCGGGCTGAAGGACCACACGTGCGTGGTGGCGCTGGGGATCACGACCGACGGGGTCAAGATCCCGCTCGGGCTGTGGGAGGGATGCACCGAGAACAAGACGGTGACTACCGAGCTGCTGTCTAACCTCGCGCACCGAGGCCTGGACGTCGAGCAGGGCGTGCTGGTCGTAATCGACGGCTCCAAGGCGCTCCGCGCTGCCGTCAACGATGTCCTGGGCCAGCGCACCCCCGTCCAGAGGTGTACATGCCACAAGGAGCGCAACGTGCTCGATCACCTGCCCGAGCGCGACCGCGACATCGTCAAGCGCCAGCTTCGCAGGGCGTGGGCGGAGACCGCCTATCAGCGAGCGCTCGAGCAGCTCACCACGCTCGCGGCCGAGCTCGAACGCTCCCATCCGGGCGCGGCGGCGTCACTGCGCGAGGGGCTGGAGGAGACGCTGACTGTGACCCGCCTCGGCGTCCGCGGAAAGCTGAAGAAGACGCTCGCCACGACCAACCCGTGCGAGTCCATGATCGAGTGCGTCCGCCGCACCAGCCGCAACGTCAAGCACTGGCAGAACGGCGACATGTGCCTGCGCTGGACCGCCGCCGGGATGCTCGAAGCCGAGCAGCAGTTCCGCCGCGTGATCGGCTACCAGGACCTCGCCAAGCTGGCCACCGCTGTCCAGCGCGAAGTCACCCTTCCTCAGCCCAAACCCGCTCCGACCAGGAGGCCGCTATCGTCGCCACCACGTAGTCACCAATCCCGGACCGTCACCGAAGTTCCACACCGTCCGGGACATCCTCCGACGGCGCGATCCGCGAGACAGCCGGCCGCGTCGATGCCCAAACTCGGGCGGCGTTTCTTCGCAAGGCCGGGGTGTTCGGCGGCTCGATCGTCGCCAGTGGCGCGGCGCTCGGAGCGCTACCGTCGGTCGCGTCAGCCAAACCCAATGTCGATCTCGACATTCTGAACTTCGCGCTCACGCTCGAGTACCTAGAAGCGGCGTTCTACAAGGAGGCAGTACGGCGTGCGGGGCTTCACGGCAAGGAGCACACGCTCGCGACCACGGTCGCGGAGCACGAGGCCGAGCACGTGCGCTTCCTCAAGCATGCGCTGGGTCGCAAAGCGATCCGCAGTCCGCGGTTTGACTTTCGTGGCACCAACCACTCCCGCGGCCCGTTCCTGTCCACCGCGTTCGCGCTAGAGAATGAGGGTGTAGCGGCCTACTCCGGCCAAGGACCCCGCCTGACAAACGTCGCCTACGTCAAGGCGGCGATCTCGATCCTGACGATCGAGGCACGCCACGCGTCCGCGTTCGCACTGATCCAAGGGCACATCCGTGGTTCCTCGGGCATCACCCTAACGGCGCCTTTGACAAGCCCAAGACGATGAGCAGGGTCCTCGCCGACGTCGCCTCGCTTCACTTCATCAAGACACCTGCTGGCCGAGGCTAAATCCAGACACGCACAAAGCCAACCTCGAGGGTCGGCCGCGATCGCGTCGAGCTGCACCTGGGAGATCCCGGCCCGGTCGGTGCGTGCGGGGAGGTACTGGCGCAGCAGCCCGTTGGTGTTCTCGTTGGTACCGCGCTGCCAGGGGCTGTTGGGATCACAGAAGTAGACCTGGACGCCGCTGTCGACGGTGAATAGGGCGTGCTCGGTCATCTCCTTGCCCTGATCCCAGGTCAGCGAGCGTCGCAGCTGCGACGGCAGCGAGGCGATGCTCTGCGCCAGCGCAGCGCGGACCGGTTCGGCCTTGCGGCCGTCGGGCAGCGCCACCAGCTGCGTGTAGCGACTGGTGCGCTCGGACGAGGGTCGCGATCCCAGTGGGGCGCCGGCCGAGCAGCAGATCGCCCTCCTAGTGGCCCAGGGCACCGCGCGATCCTTCACCTCGGCGGGCCGGTCGCTGATCATCACCGTGTCGCCCATCCGACCGCGCGCCTCGGGCGCGTCAGATCCTCGCCGCGGCCGCCGGGTACGCCTACGCTGTCGCAGGTGGGCGCACAGCTCATGGCGCAGCGCACCGCGTGACTGCACGAACAACGACAGATAGATCGTCTCGTGAAACCTGCATCCCTGGATCATCAGGGTAGGTCCGGCGCAACCAGCCCGAGATCTGCTCCGGCGCGGGCGGATACCACAGGGTTCCGGTAGCAACGGCGCAAAACCGGTCGCTAAGTGGTCGTCTCCGTAATTACTCGGCGGATCGTTGAAGGGATCTGTCGCTCGGTGGCGAATTCTGGTGGTGATGGCGGGGAAGAGCCCTCACACGGTGGTCCTGAGCGAGGAGCAGCGTGCCGAGTTGGAGCGGCGTGCGGCGGCGTACTCGGGTCCATTTCGGGACGTGATGCGTGCGAAGGCGATCTTGTACGCGGCTGACGGCGCGACCAATCAGGAGATCGCTGAGCGGCTTGATGTGTCCCGGCAGTCGGTATCGGATTGGCGAAGACGGTTCTGCCAAGAGGGCCTGCAGGGTCTTGAGGAGAAACCGCGGTCGGGCCGCCCGCGGCGTTTTTCCCCCGGCTCAGATCGCCGAGGTCAAGGCGCTGGCGTGCGAGTTGCCGTCCCAGAGCGGCGTTCCGCTCTCGCGCTACTCCAGCAGTGAGATCGCCCGGGAGGCTGTGAACCGCGGGATCGTCGCGACGGTATCGGGCACGACGGTCTGGCGATGGCTGGCTGAGGACGCAATCCGCCCGTGGAATTACCGGTCGTGGATCTTCCCGCGCGACCCCAACTTCGCCGAGAAGGCTGGCCGGATCCTCGACCTGTACGAAGGTCGGTGGGAAGGTGAGCTGCTGCATCCGGGCGATTTCGTCGTCTGTGCGGACGAGAAGCCCTCGATCCAAGCCAGAGGCCGCTGCCATCCGACGCTGCCGGCGGCAGCCGAAAGCGGGCTCAGGGTCGAGCACGAGTACGAGCGCCAAGGCGCGCTGTGCTACCTCGCTGCGTGGGACGTCCGCCGCGCCCGGATCTTTGACCGGTGCGCACCCAAAGACGGGATCGTCCCGTTCGAACAGTTGGTCGAGCAGTTCATGAGCGTCGAGCCCTACCGCTCCGCGCAGCGCGTGTTCGTGATCGTCGACCACGGGTCCGCGCACCGCGGGCGGCGGTCGATCGATCGTCTCCAAGGCGCCTGGCCGAACCTCATCCTCGTGCACACCCCGGTCCACGCCAGCTGGGTCAACCAAGCCGAGATCTTCTTCTCCGTCGTCCAGCGCAAGGCCCTCACGCCCAACGACTTCCCCGACCTCGGTGCCGTCCAGCAACGCCTCCATGCCTTCGCTCGCCACTACGAGCAGATCGCCCAGCCATTCAAATGGAAGTTCACCCGCGAGGACCTTCACAAGCTTCTCACCCGCGTCGACGACCACCAACAGATCCGGCTCGCGGCATGATCCGTCAACTCAACTCCGAAACTGACCACTAAGGACGCGGCCGGCGCGAGACGGCCACGACTGCTTTTCCGCCCCACGCGAGCACGTGGGTACCGTCCTGACTTCCGGAGTGCGTGAGCTATGACCTATGTGATCGCCGAGCCGTGCATCGACCTAAAGGACCTCTCGTGCATCGAGGTTTGTCCGGTTGACTGCATCCACCCGACCCAGGACGAGCCCGGTTTCGCCGATGTCCGCCAGCTGTTCATCGACCCCGAGGAGTGCATCGACTGCGACGCCTGCGTCGAGGCGTGCCCGGTCGATGCGATCTTCGCCGAGGACCAGCTGCCGGAAGAGTGGCAGCACTTCACGAAGATCAACGCTGACTACTACGCGAACAAGCCGTAGCCGTAGCCACATCGCGCTGCATGTCGAGGACTTCGCCGCGGCACGCGCCGAGCTCGAGGCGTGGGCGGTACTGAACGCTGATAGACGGCCGCCCCAAAATGGCGACTAACTATCGATGTGGCCGCCGGCGCCGGCGGCGTGAGGCGGATGTGTCGGGAGCTTCTGGATCGAGCAGGCGCACGCCGACTAGCTGTCCTCTGTGATGAACGCGCTCGATGACGTAGCCGTTCATCTCCAGCTCAGAGATGACGGCGGCGGGGAGCCAACCCCGGCGGCGGGTAGTTCGGCAAAAGCGACGGGCTGGTCGGCTTGGCGCAGTCGGTCCAGCAGCCGCTGCGCTGCGCGTCGCGCCCGCCAGACCAGCCAGACACACCAGCACCCCAGCAGCCGCGTCTCCCCGTGCCGCGAGCACCAGCCCGGCAAGCACCACCCCTGCCCGATCGCGCTCGGAGCCAGCACCCGCAACCGACCAAAGCGAACAACCAGCCGGCCCCTGCACCGGCGCCGCAACCGCGCTCGCCAACGCATCCGCGCCCACCGCCCCGCCCGCAGCCGCATACCCGTCGCCCCACGCACCAACAACAAGATCGCCAACGACGACATTCCCTGCGGCAACCGACCCACCAGCGCGCTGCTCAAAAGCCGAACAGAACCAGGCACCGACAGCACCGAGCGATACGAGGCCAGTACCCATCCCAGGCTACGCGCCCCTTCAGCACCGCCCCACACCGCGATCCGCGGCTCCAGTCACGTTTTGGCTCAAGAATGTGATCCAATGTCGCCGACGACGGACAGCTAATCGGCGGTCATCTGATTGTGGCTGATGCCTGGCTTTGCGCGCTCTAATCTCGCGCAGCCGAGCGCGTCGCCGATAACACCAGGCCATAGAGCAGGTGATCGACGGCCAGCGCCAGGCGGTCGACCGGGCGCAGACGCTTGGCCTGGCTTAGGCCCAGGGCCGGCGCGATCGCCAGCTCAAAGCCCAACCACACCACCAAGCCGTACAGGGGGCCAGTCCACAGGCGGCGCCGCATCCCACGGGGCAGCGCGCCGAACGTCGCGCCGCCGCCAGCGCCAAACGCCCAATGGGCGGCCTCAATAAGCCCTCGGCGCTGCTTGCGCGGCGCCCGGCGCAGCAGGGCACGCAGGCCACGCGCCCGCTGACGGCTGACGGCCTGCGGCGGAGTCTGTTCCACCAGCCCCAACTCGGTCGTTATGACCCGCATTCCCATCATCGCCATCGCGCCAACCGTTCCACAAGCAGCGCCGCTGAGCACGTCACCCACCCGGAAGCCAGCGTTCATTTTCTGCGAAGGCGCTACCCCGCTCATATCCGCCTCCATGCGGTCAGCTTACCCCGCCAGCGGGCTCTGCTCGCGCGCACCAACGGGGATTCCGCCAGATGATGCCGACACGGCCCGTGGTGGTGGCCGCCGCACATCCCGCCACATCGGCGCCACATCGGAGAACGCAGCTACAAACCCCCCCCAAACGCCATAGAGTCACGTTTTGGGTCATAAACGTGACTGTATAGGCGGGGGTCGGATGGTTCGTTTGAGTCATCCTCGCTAGTCGTGCTACCTGCCCGCGTTCGTCGCCATGGTCAGGCGATGACGGCGGTTTGGTGTAGGCGTTCGGATAGCAGTCCGATTTTCCGAGGCCGCCGGCGCTGATCAGAGGAGCGAATTCGTGGGCCTCTCGCCGCCGAACTCCCCGGCGCGTACACCCGACTTGCGAAGGCCTCGAGCGCGACCTATTCGGTGTTCGCGGTCACAGGGCCGGGGCTTACCGTGCCCCGAGCGTGTCTATCGCGAGCTCGAGGTGGCGGTGCCAGTCAAAGCCGGGGCGGTTCTGGGTCATCGTGGCGCACAGGCCGCACATCAGCATCGAGATGTCTGCCACGGTCACGTCGGGGCGTATCGTTCTGGCCTGCTGGGCGTGGGCGATCAGCTCTGCGGTGAGCGTGTTCAGCTCATCCAACTCGGCCTGCGCCTGGGACCAGATGTGCTCTTCGACACCGACGAGTACGTGCTGCATCCCGGCGTCGCGCGCGAGCTCGTCCGCGTTGCGGCGCAGCAGGTCGGCGAACACGTCAAACGGCTCTCCGTCGCGCTCCAGCGCCTCGCGTGCGCCGGCAGCGAAGAGCCGGAACTTCTGGCGCACGAGCTCGACCAGCAGCGCATCTTTGGTCGGGAAGTGGCGGTAGACGGTCCCGACTCCGACGCCCGCGCGGCTGGCGATGTCGTCCATCTGCGCGTCGACGCCATGTTCGCCGAACAGTTCCCGCGCGCCTTCGAGGATCCGCTCGTGGTTGCGGCGCGCGTCAGCGCGTAGCGGGCGCTCGGTTTCGGTCAGCGTGTCGCTCATATCGTTCCACCCCGGTCCTTGACAATCGGAATCATAGTTCACTATAGTCGCTCGCGCAACCGGAACCGGAGGTCAGCTTCCAATGACATCGCTCAGCCAGCCCCAGACGCCACCGCTGTACACGCCCCGCGCGAAGAACCTTGCGCTGGTGCTGCTGGCGATGACCCAGTTCGTGATCGTGATCGACGCCTCGATCGTGAACGTCGCGTTGCCGTCGATCGGCGCGCACCTTCACTTCGCGCGCGCTGACCTGTCGTGGGTTGTCAACGCATACGTACTGACGTTCGGCGGGTTTTTGCTGCTCGGCGGTCGGATGGCCGATCTGCTCGGGCGCAGACGCATGTTCATGCTCGGCCTGGTGGTGTTCTCGCTCGCCTCATTCGCCGGTGGGATCGCCCAGTCCGAGGGATGGTTGATCGCCGCCCGCGCCGTCCAGGGCCTGGGCGCGGCGATCGTCTCGCCGGCAGCGCTGTCGATCATCACGGTCACGTTCGCCGAGGGCGCCGAGCGCAACCGCGCGCTCGGGATCTGGGGTGCGGTCGCCGGCGCCGGTGGCGCCGCCGGCGTGCTCCTTGGCGGGATCCTGACCAGCGGCCTGAGCTGGCGCTGGGTGCTGTTCGTAAACGTCCCGATCGGGATCGTCGCAGCGATGCTCGCCCCGCGGACGCTGCGCGAGAGCCGCGCCGAGGACGGGACCACAACGTTTGATCTGCCCGGCGCCATAACAGTCACCGCCGGCCTCTCGCTGCTCGTCTACGCCGTCGTTGACACGGTCAACTCCGGCTGGGGGTCGACGGCTACGCTGCTGCGCCTCGCCGGCGCCGCCGTCCTACTGATCGCCTTTTTGATCATCGAACTGCGCCAGCGCCACCCGCTGATGCCATTCTCGATCTTCCGCCTGCGGACGCTGCGGGGAGCGAACATCATCGGGCTGCTGATCGGCATGTCGCTGTTCTCGATGTTCTTCTTCATCTCGCTCTACCTCCAAGACGTTCTGCACTACTCGCCGATCAAGACCGGGATCTCCTACCTGCCGCTCGCGGTCGGGATCATCCTCTCGGCGGGAGCCGCGTCCCAATTGGTCACCCGCGTCGGCTTCAAGCCGCCGTTGATCGCGGGCATGCTGCTGGTCGCGGGCGGGCTACTGTGGTTCTCGCAGGTGCCAGGCACCGGCGGCTCCTACGCAGCCGACGTGCTCGGCCCATCGCTGCTCGCCGCCGTCGGGCTCGGGTTCGCGTTCGTGCCGGTGACGATCGCCGCGGTCACCGGCACCGAGCCGCACGAGGCCGGGCTCGCCTCAGGCTTGATCAACACCTCCCAGCAGGTCGGCGGCGCGCTCGGGCTCGCGATCCTCGCGACCGTCGCCAACAGCAAAACCCAAAACCTGTTCCATTCGGGCGTTCACAGCGCCTCGGTCGCCTTGACCAAGGGGTTCGATCAGGCGTTCCTCGTCGGTGCCGGCTTCGCCGTCGCCGGAGCGATCCTGGCCGCGTTGCTGATCTCCTCACGCGACAGCCGCGAACACTCAAAAGCAGCCCACAGCGGCGAGGCCGCGGTCGCCGGCGCCGATGGCGCATCCGTTCCCGTCGTCGCAGGCTGAGCGCTCGATCCATGTGATGCGCGTGGACAACAAACGAGGTACAGCTGGCCCACCGTGACATACAGCGATCTCGCGGGCCCGAGCTCCGGCCGGCGGGAGCTGCGCCCACTCCAACAAAGCACCCGTCCTTCAGTACGCGGAGGTGCTCCGCCCCACGATCAACCACCGCGCGCTGCGCCACCTCACCCCGGAAACCCGTATAGTCACGTTTTCCTCCAATAACGTGACCCTATAGCGGGGTGTCAGGGCCGGTTGTGCGCAAACGTGACCCGATTGTGGGAGAGGGCTTCTAGCGGCGCTGGCGCCACATCGCCTCCTGGCGCTTCAGTTCCTCGAGCGCCTCGGCCACGTTGCCCCGAGCCACATCCAGCCATTCCGTAGTAAATCAAGCTGGCCGTTGACCACGGAACCCTCCCGGGGCCGCCGTCCAGCTTCGCTCGACTGACAGTTGCCCGACTGCCGCTCGGCCTGGCAGGGCCGTGGGACCCGGCCCAATACCGGGTGAAGCACGGCGCTGGGCCCGAGGACGGCTCAGGGCCGTCACGCTGGGTGTGCACCCTGTCGGCGGCCCCGCTCTGCGTGGGCGAACTGCTTTCGGGGTTCGCGGAGCCGCTCCTGGACGTGCTCCCAGCCGCGCCGGGCTTGTTGGTCAGCGATTGGCGAGATCACGAAGCTGATGCTCATCGAACCGGCACTACTTTTGTGAGGGTTTGGAGGTTGGCGTTGATGATCCAGGCGGCACCGTCACCGACTCCGATCGTGTCGGGCGTGAATGCGGGCGCCCTGAACGGCGAGGACGTGATCCCGGCGACCGTGCGGGTGCTGGGGTTGATCCTGGCGATGTAGTTGCCGTGCTGCGGCGTGGAGAAGATGCCCCACACGTCCCTGCCGTCGGCGGCTGCCAGCAGCAGCGGCAGGCCGGTGTCGTGCTTGAGCGCGCCCGTGACCGGGTTGAGCTCCAACGTGTCAAAACCGGGATACGCACCTGCGGGCTTGCCTGACGGCAGCGCGATCGTCATCCAGATCGCCTGGCCCGATGCGGACAAGCTGAGGACACGGGCGCCGAGCTGCCGCGCGCCAGCGACCGCGCCGGTGCGCGGGTCGATGCGATAAAGCCAGCCGCCGCCCGTGCCCAGCCACGCGGCGCTGCTGCTGGCAGCGAGCGCCGTGACCTCGCCACGGGCCTCCGGGATCGTGACCGACGCGGCCGTCGCCAGCGTCTTCGCGTTGAGGGTGACGACCTGGCTGGCGCCGGCGGCACTCTGCACGGCGACCGTCACGCTCGCGCCACTGGTCGCGACGAAGAGGTACTTGGAGCCGGTGGCACCCTGCCGGGTGGCACCGCGCGCGCCGCCGTCGACGACCGCGCTCGCTTGCACGGTCATGTTCGCGGGATCCACACGCGTGAGCCGATATCCAGGGCTCCCGATCTGCATGCCCAGAACCCACACCGACCCGCCGCCGAACGTCAGCGCGAGCGGGCATCGCTTCAGCGCGAGCGTCCCGGTCGCGGCCATCGTCGAGGAATCGATCCGGACCAGCGCCCCGCAGTCGGACGGATCGGGGCTGCCGATCGGCTTGGCCGTGCCACCTGATGGCTTCGCGCTTTCAAGCACCCAGGCGCTGCCCGCGCCGAATGTGATCGCGTCGTCGTTTGCACCCAGGACCGGGTACGTGATAGTCGAGCTGCGTACGGGCATGCGCCGCGCTTGAGCGACGACCTGGTTGAGGTTGTAGCTGACAAATGTCGTCCCACCGACCGTGCTCGAGTGCGACGCTAGCCGGAGAGGCGAATGCCCATTCGGGGTCGTGAGTGCAGGCCGGCGACCGCCCCCGGACAGCCCTAGCACGATCACGAACAGCGCTGCGGCGACAGCCGCCGCGGCCGTGATCGACAGCGCCGGAACGCTGATCCTCAATCGCCGCCGATGCCGTGGCGCACGCGCACGAAGCTGAGCGCCGGGCGCGGCCCCGACCTCGTTCGTGACCGCCAACGCGAGACCACGCAGCGCCTCCCCCACCGGATCGCTCATGTTCGGCCGTACATCGTTCT
Organism: uncultured Solirubrobacterales bacterium; assembly: GCA_963757015.1. Taxonomy (GTDB): domain Bacteria; phylum Actinomycetota; class Thermoleophilia; order Solirubrobacterales; family Solirubrobacteraceae; genus Palsa-465. The sequence goes on along the minus strand of CAVWQA010000012.1, from coordinate 14,963 downwards.
CAAACATCCTCGGTCTCCTGAATCGAAAGTGCGTTGCCAAGCTCGGCCCGCCCGCGGTAAAGCCACGACTTCACCGTCCCGAGCCTGACCGGCGCAAGGCGCGTTGACATCTCGTCGGCCACCTCCTGCACAGACAGCCCCACCACGTAATGCAACAAAAGCGCCTCGCGGTGAGACGCGGGCAGGCGCCGCAGCCCCGCGATCAGATCGAGACGATCACCGGTCATTGCCGACTCGCTGACCAGGCCCGTGTCGGCATACGCGTCCTGCACGAGCTGATCGCCCCGCCGCGCCCGCCGCCACCGCTTCATCGCGACATTCAGAGCCACCCGGCGCACCCACGCCTGCGGGTTCTCATAGCAACTGACCCGGGACCACCGCGACCACAGTCGCGCGAACGCCTCCTGCGTCGCCTCCTCCGCCTCGCCCCGATCCGTAGTCACCACGAACACCTGACCGACGACCACGGAATACGAACGCTCGTAGAAGTCCGAATACGCCTCCGCATCGCCCGTATCCACGTTTCCGATCGCGTGCATCGCCGCTGCTCGCATCAGCCTCACCTATACACACCCACAACCACGCCCAACGGTTGCAGCGACACGCCATATCCGCCGAACCGTCGCCCGACGATTTAGCGCCCGACGCCCGCTCAGCTACGACCCATCCATCAGCCGATAGCCCACGCCCCACTCTTCTGCGTCTGACTTCGCGACAGAGGTCGGGTCTTTTTCAACCTAATCCTGGGAGGCTGTTCGGGCCCCGGACCAGGAGGACCTGACGATGGAGAACGGCAAGCCGCGCAAGTAGCGCCATCCTGTTGACGTGTTCGTCAAGCGTGTCGTTCCCGACTTCCACGCCCAGGACCCCGCTGCCAGCGGCGAGTTCTACGCCAGCGTGCTCGGCCTTGAGGTCGTCATGGATCATGGCTGGATCGTCACGTTCGCCGCGCCGGGCAATCCCGCGGCACAGATCAGCGTGATGCGCCAGGACGCCAGCGCGCCGGTGCAGCCCGACGTCTCGATCGAGGTCGACGACGTCGACGCGGCGTATGCCGCAGCCCAGCACCTGGGCTGCGAGATCCTGCATCCGCTGACCGATGAGCGCTGGGGCGTTCGTCGGTTCTTTGTTCGCGACCCTAACGGCAAGGTGCTCAACATCCTCAGCCATCCTCTCACCGCCAAATAGGCGAAACGACCTCACGGAGTGGGCCGGTTTCTGTACGGGCGCTGCGCACGCGCTCTAGCAGCAGCTTCCCAGCGGAGGTCCGCATGAGGAGGCGTTGGCGATGCGCTTGATTATCTTGCCCGACGGTCCGTACCAGAGCTCCCGCCCCGGGCTGCCCAGCCTCCGCGAGCGAAATGCCGCGACGTTGTTGTCAACGGTCGCGATCACCGGCTTGGCATGCGGCGCTATCAGCGGGCGGGGGTGCGCGCGGATCGAACCAGTCGAGCGCCATAGCGCCACCCTGGCAACACCGTCCGGGAGCACCATCACGTAGCGATCGGATCGACGCGTCTCAGGTGTCGCCAAGTCCCTGCCGCCTTGGATCTGCGCTGCTGTCTGATTTCCGCTGGTCGTGCCGGCGGAGTAGATCACGAGCGACATACGCGTGGCGCGTGCGACCACCCGCGGCTTGGCCGGCAGCGCGGCGATCGACCGGCGGCTAAGCGGCCGGTACGGAACCAGGAAGATCTTCGCGCCCCACGGCGCGACCGTCGCGAGACGGACAAGCGCGATCACCGGCTTGCCGTCCGACACCGAAAGGGCACGATAATGCGCTTGCCTCCTCAGGGTCTTCAGCAGCGCCGGATCGCGATCGGCGTCGGTCTGCGGGCGACGTAGAACGCCGAGGATCGAGGTCAACGGTCGGTAGGCAGGCGGATAGGAGGAGGCGGACTTCGTCGGCGCCAGCGCCGCGTTTGGCTGCGTCGCGGCGCGCGACCGGACCGTTGAAGGCGCCGTTGACGGCTCCACGGTGACCAGGTGGCGCACGAGCTCCCGGTCAAGCGCGCGGGCCTCAGCCACCGTGCTCGTCACCTGAAAGCCGTAGGTGTAGGTGTGACCCGACGCCGTCCACACGAGAACGAGGTGATTCACCATGTCGTCGTAGGCGTCGTTGGGAACGTAATACCAGCGCATCACCCGGCCGGACATCCTCACCATCCCGCGGGGCTGCACGCGCAGCTTGGAGCCAAACTGACCCGTGTCTCCCGGACCGTAGATCGCGACGATCGGGTTATGGACAGCGCGGGGCGCGCCTTGGAGGTCGAGCTGTTGAACGACGCTGTCGTCAGCGTAGACCTGGCTGCTGCCGACGATCCAGCCATGCCATTCAGTGGTCGCCCCTTTGCACCGCGGCGGCCCCCAGGCCGCGACGATCCCAAACCGGCATCCATGGCCCCCGTAAGTGGGCCTGAGCCCGCGAGGCAGCATCGTCGGGCACGGCACCGGGTACCCGACGGCATTGGCCGCCTGCCTGCATTGCCTGCGCACCGTGGCCGGCGCGGGCACGAATGCCACCCCCGCGAGCCTCACGGTCCTGGGCGGCGAGTGCGTGGTGATCGGCCGTGTGGAGGCAGAGCCTTGAGCCTCGGGACGCCCAGACCCTGAGCCGGTCGAGCAGCTACCCACAGTCAGCGCCGTCAGCAGCACAACCGCGACTCTGATGAAAAGCCGTGAGCGCGCCACGTCCTCTCGTTGAGACCCGCCGTCCAGCACCTCGACCTAGCCGATACTTGCCGAGTACTACGGCCCCGAGCCGACCAGAGGTCCACCTAGAACGTCGAGAGTGCGAACAGCGGTCCGCGCGGACCGGCTTTAGCGCGGACCGGCTCTAGCGCGGACCGGCGGCCCGCCAAACCGACCCGCCCAGCAGCCCCGCGGCGGCGAGCGGCAGGATCCACCAGGCCGAGATGCCCGCGCCGGCCACGAGCGCGGTCAGCGCCAGGGCCAGCACCACGCCGACCGCGATCCGCCAGTCGTCGCCGACCACGAACTCCCACGCGAAGCGCAGCAATGCCCGCACTCGTCTCATGCGTGCGCGGCCGACCGGTCGCTGGTCGCCCCAGCCGTGGCATGACGGCGTGCCGCCCCTACGATCGCAATCGCCAGCACGAACGTGAGCGGGATGATCGCGAGCAGGCTCTGGTCTCCCCCGGGCCAGTGGGCGCCCGCCCCTTCCGCCCCCCAGAACATCCCGAACGAGGTCAGCATCACCCCGACCCCGAACTTCATCTGGTTCTCGGGGACGCGCGACAGCGGAGCGTGGACGGCCACCCCGGCGAGGACCACGAGCAGGACGGCAGTCCCGGCGGCGATCGCGGCCAGCCCGATCCGGTGCTGATTGGCCCCAAAGGTCAGCACGATGAACACGACCTCGAGTCCCTCCAGCAACACGCCTTTGAACGCGATCGTGAACGAGTAGCCGTCAAAGCCCTCCGCGACCGCACCCGCGCCCCGCGCCGCCACGCGTTCGCGCTCGAACGCGCTGTCCTCGTCATGCCGGGCCTTCAAACCGCCGGCTCTGAGGATCGCCTTGCGCAGCCACTGCAACCCAAAAACCAGCAGCAGCCCGCCCACGACCAGGCGCAGGACGTCGATCGGCAGCGAGGTCAGCGTCGGACCCAGTACCGCGGTCAGCCCGCCCAGGAGCGCGATGGCCACGCCCACGCCGTACAAGGCCGACCGCCAGCTGCGCGTGACACCCACGGCGAGCACGATCGTCAGCGCCTCGACCGCCTCCACCGCACAGGCGGCAAACACCGACAGGGCCAGCCCGAGCTCGGAGCCGCTCATGCGGTCTTGACGCTGGCCGAGGCCCCGAGGCCCAGCTCGTCGATCGCCTGCTCGCGCATCTTGAACTTCTGCACCTTGCCGGTGACAGTCATCGGAAACACATCCACGAGCTTGAGATAGCGGGGGATCTTGTAGTGCGCGATCTTGCCCTGACAGAACTCGCGCAGCCGCTCTGAGTCGAGCGTGGCCCCCTCACGAGGGATCACCCAGGCCATCAGCTCCTCGCCGTAGCGCTCGTCGGGGACGCCGATCACCTGGACATCGGCAACGTCGGGATGCGAATACAAAAACTCCTCGACCTCGCGCGGGTAGACGTTCTCGCCCCCCCGGATCACCATGTCCTTGATCCGTCCCACGATGTTCACGTAGCCCTCGTCGTCCATCGTGGCCAGGTCGCCGGTGTGCATCCAGCCGTCGCCGTCGATGGCCTCGCTGGTGCGCTCCGGGTCGTTCCAGTACCCGCTCATCACGCTGTAGCCGCGCGTGCACAGCTCGCCGCTCTCGCCCCGCGCGACCACGTCGCCGCTGCCCGGATCGACGATCTTGATCTCCACGTGCGGATGCACCTGCCCCACGGTCCCGACGCGCTTCTCGAGCGGGTCGTCGTACGCGGTCTGGGTCGACACCGGCGAGGTCTCGGTCATGCCGTAGGCGATCCCGACCTCGCTCATGTGCATCCGCTCCATCACCCGCCTCATCACCTCGACCGGGCAGGGCGAGCCGGCCATGATGCCGGTTCTCAGCGAGCTCAGGTCGTAGTCGGCAAAGCGCGGATGCTCGAGCTGGGCGATGAACATCGTCGGTACGCCATACAGCGAGGTGCAGCGCTCCGCGGCCACCGCCTCCAGCGTCGCCTCCGGGTCAAACGCGGGCGCCGGAATCACGATCGCCGCCCCGTGCGTCGTGCAGGCGAGGTTGCCGAGGACCATGCCGAAGCAGTGATAGAAGGGCACCGGGATGCAGACCCGGTCCTGCTCGGTGTAGCGGCAGCTCTCGCCGATGAAGAACCCGTTGTTGAGGATGTTGCGATGGCTGAGCGTCGCGCCCTTGGGAAAGCCGGTGGTGCCGCTGGTGTACTGGATGTTGATGGGGTCCCCGGGCTCGAGGGCATCGCTGCACGCTCGCAGTTCGTCCTCCCCCACTCCAGCCGCGCCGGCCAGCAGCTGCTCCCAGTCCTCTGAGTCCAGGAACACGACCTGTTCGAGCTCCGGAAGGCTCCCCCGCACCTCATCCACCATCGCGCGGTAGTCAGAGGTCTTGAACGCGGACGCCGAGAACAGCAGCTTGCACCCGGACTGCCCGAGGGCGTACTCCAGCTCCGAGGTGCGGTAGGCGGGGTTTATGTTGACGAGGATCGCTCCGATCTTCGCGGTCGCGTACTGGACCAGCACCCACTCGGCGCAGTTCGGGCTCCAGATCCCGACCCGGTCGCCCCGCTCGACTCCGGCCGCGAGCAGCCCGCGGGCCAGCTCGGTGGTGGCTGCGCCCAACTGCGCGTAGGTGAAGCGCAGATCCTGGGTGCACGACACGAGCGCCTGGCGCTCGCCAAAGCGCGCGATCGTCCGATCGAGATTTGCCCCGATCGTCTCCTCGAGCAGCGGCACCGATTTGTCGCCCTGTGCCTGGGACGGAGCCATCGTCCGGTCCTTGCCAGCTTCCACCTCGGTCTCCTCCGTTGCTTGATTTGCACGGGCGATTTTACGGCCGCCGACTAAGCGGACTATGAGCTTGAGGAGATGCCCCACCGAGCGCTGTGGCGGGCGCCGGGCTCGAGCACCACGAGGCCCTCACCGGACTGGAGCGCGTTGGGCGCGCACGTCATCGGCTCGACCGCCAGTCCGCGCCGGCGGGCGGTCGGCGCCAGCGTGTCGCCGGTGAACAGCATCAGGTAGTCGTAGGCCCGGTCCATCCACAGCGTGGCCCGCCGGACCGTGCCAGTGGCCTCGATCACGACGCGGGCACAGCCGTCCTCGTCGCGGTCCAGGTCGGTATATCCGGTGTCGAGCTTTGCCTCGGCGATCTGGCGAGGCTCGGTGTAGTCAAACCGGGTTCCCTGCACCGGGCGGCTCCCGGTCGGGATGCCGCGCTCGTCTGACTCGAGATAGTGCCGACCGGGCGCCGTCAGCACGAGTGAGTCGACGCGCTCGGTCCCCAGGGTCAGATAAGGATGCTGGCCGGCACCGTAGGGACAGGCGCTGCTGCCGACGTTGGTGGCCGTCGTCGTGACCGTGAGTCCGCTGTCGTCGAGCTCGTACGCGATCTGCAGGTCCAGCGTCCCCGGCCAGCCGGGCTGTGGGTGCAGGACATGGCGCATCACCACCCGGTTGCCGGCGCTGTCGGTCACCGTCCAGTTCGCCCAGCGCACCAGGCCGTGGATGGCGTTGTGCGCCTCGGGCTCGGTCAGCACCAGCTGATGACGGCTGCCCGCGAACTCATACGACCCGTCCCGCAGGCGGTTGGGCCAGGGGATCAGTGGCTGGCCGCGCCCTCCACTGCACATCTGATCGTGTCCGTAGCCATCGAGCAGCGGCCCTTGGGCCGTCTCGTAGGTACGCAGACCGCCACCCACCTCGACCACGACCACGCGCTGGTCGCCATGGCTGATCTCGTGCTGATCGCCGGACGGCATCACGGTTGCGCTGGCGCCGGTCATGCACCGACACGATACCGGCGCCCGATCGGCGATTATTCGCCGCGCCGCGTCCGTCCGAGCCATTCCGCTTAGCCCTCGCCGCCCGCGGGTAGTCAGGGTGCTGACAGGTTTTCTCGAGGCTACGCGGCCCCAGCGTGTGAATCAATTCACCGACTCCAACAGCTGCAAGATCCTGCACGAGGACCCCGAGCTCGGCGACGCGGTAAGTGCCGCGCAGCGAGCCCAGGCGGCCGACGCCTGTGTGGCGCGCACCTTGCGCATCCCGCGCGGGCGGTGGACTTTCCCATGGGACGAGCCGCTGCGCGACGGCATCGGGCTGCTGGTGCTGGACGGGCTGCTGCTGCGGCGCGTCGGGGTGGACGGCCGTTACGGCGCCGAGCTGCTCGGAGAAGGCGACCTCCTGCGCCCGTGGCAGGGTGAGGACACCGACACGACGCTCTCGCAGACGACCGGCTGGCGCGTGCTCGAGGCGACGCGGGTTGCCATCCTCGACGTCGATGCCGCGCGCTGTCTGGCCGCCTATCCCGCACTGACCGGCTGTCTCGTGGGCCGGGCACTCCAACGCGCTCGGAACCTGGCCATCAACATGGCGATCGTGCATCAGGCGCGCGTCAACGTCCGGCTGCGGATGTTGTTGTGGCATCTCGCCGACCGCTGGGGAAGAGTCCGAAGCGAAGGCGTGGTGCTGCCGCTGCGTCTCACCCACGCGGTGCTCGCGGACCTAGTCGCGGCGCGCCGCCCCACGGTCACCACCGCGCTGACCCAACTGGCCGGCCAGGGCGCCGTGCGGCCGGTGGGCAACGGCTGGCTCTTATCCGGCGAACCGCCTGGGGAGCTGCTCGAGCTTCGGAGCCTGCGCCGCGCTCAGTAAGCCCTGTCGCGCCAGCGCGTCCCCGAGGGAGCCGCGCCAACGATGATCCGGTGTGGCGCCGTCTTCGTAGGAAGGCCTACGTGGGGTGATCCCCGCGCGATTGAATGTGACTTCAGCCAGTGTTTCGAGCGCCCAGAGCCCTTCGCCAGTCGCGCCCCGACTTCCTGACGCTCGCCGACGAGGACCTCATGCAGCTCGTCGCAGACGGGGATCCGAAGGCGTTCGAGGTCCTGTTCGACCGGCACGCCGACGTCGCGTTCTCCCTTGCCTATCGCATGTGTGGGCGGCGCGCGATGGCCGAAGACGTGGTCCAGGAGTCGTTCTTGTCACTGTGGCGCAGCGGCGCCCGATACGACCGCACCCGTGGAAGCGTGCGCTCGTGGATCCTGGGGGTGGTCCACAACCGCGCGATCGACGCCTTTCGGCGCGAGACGGTGCGGACCCGTCGCGACGTCCCCGACGAGGGAGTCGCCGAGCGAGTGCAGGCCAGCGAGCGCACCGAGGCCGAGGTCGAACGCCGCGACGAGGCCCGGCACGTGCGTGCCGCGCTCGGCGAGCTTCCGGCCGACCAGCGCCAGGTGATCGAGCTGGCCTACTTCGGGGGCTTCACCCACAGCCAGATCGCCGAGATGCTCAAGCTGCCCGCGGGCACCGTCAAGGGGCGGATGCGGCTCGGCTTGACGAAGATGCGGCTCGCCCTCGGCGACACGGCGGGAATCGTGCTATGACCGAGGAAAGACAATGAGTCCGGCAGATCGCAGCGCCGATGCCCGCGGCTGCGGCCGCAACGGCGACGTGGCCGCCTATGCGCTGGGAGCCTTGGATCCCGCCGAGGTCGAGCAGTTCCGGACCCACCTGGAGAGTTGTGCCGCGTGCCGCGACGATCTGGCCGGATTCCGGCAGGTGGTCGATGTCCTGCCTATGGCTCCCCCACAACACCCGGTTCCGCGGCGACTGCGCAGGCGCGTGCTCACCGCCGTGCGCAACGACGCCCGACGTCTTCAGCAGGGCGAGCGCCCCCATCGGCGCTTGCCGATCGCTCAGCGGTTGCCGCGACCGGCGCTCGCGCTGGCCGCGCTTCTGGCTGTGGCGGCGATCATCGTCGGTGGCATCGAGCTGGGCTCGCGGAGCGGCTCGCCGCCAACCCGGGTCTTTCAGGCCAAGGTGACGGGTGAACGTGGCAGCGCCAAGGTCAAGGTCACCGGCGGTCACGCCCAGCTGATCGTGCGCGACTTCTCGCCGCCGCCGCCGGGCAAGATCTACGAGGTCTGGCTCTCGCGGACGGGACACAACCCCACTCCCACCGGCGTGCTCTTCAGCGTCACCGCCAGCGGCGACAGCGACGTCGACGTGCCCGAGAGCGTCCACGGAGTCGATGCGCTGCTGGTGACGCCCGAGCCGGCCGGGGGGAGCAGTGCGCCCACCCACGCGCCGGTGATCGCCGCCAAGCTCTCCTGACGCGCTGCCTAGGGCCCTGACCGCGAGCACGCTTGGCGAAGCGCCGCTCCTGAGCGCGGCCCTCGATGATCTGAACCAGCCCCCGCTCCGTAGAAACTCACATCCTCCAAACCAGACGTGATCGGAGCTACACATGATCGGACTCGAGAATCCACTCCACATCGCGATGATCCTCATCGTGTTGCTGCTGGTGTTCGGCGCCAAGCGCCTGCCCGAGATGGGCAAGTCGCTGGGCGAAGGCCTGCGCGGCTTCAAGCAGTCGATCACGGGTGAGCCGCCGGCTGCCGAGTTTGATCCCGTCGAGACGCCGCCCCGGCTGCAGGACTCGCGACCGAGGTAGCGACGGCTTAAGGTCCGCTCGAGCCCGGCTGGGACTGCAGCGCGCGCTCGGCGATCGCGAACGCGGCGTTGGCGGCCGGGACCCCGGCATACACCGCCGTGTGCAGCAGGACCTCGCCGATCTGCGCTTCCGAGAGGCCGTTGCGGCGGGCGGCCAGCGACATGCAGTTCGATCTCGTTCTCGCGCCCGAGGGCGGTCAGCACCGCGAGCGTGATCGCGCTGCGGGTCGCCCGGTCAAGGCCCGGGCGCGTCCACACGCCTCCCCAGGCACAGCGCGTGATGAACTCCTGAAACGGTGCCGTGAGTTCCGTCGTTCGCTCCATCGCCCGGTCGACGTGAGCGTCACCGAGCACCTCGCGGCGCACCGACATTCCGGCTTCGTAGGCGGGGTCGCGGTCGCTCATGGTCTTCCCTCCAGATGGTTGGCGATCAGCCGCGTCACGTCGGCCGCGCGCTCGACGGTGCACAAATGCGCCCCAGGATCCAGCAGCTCGATCCGGGCCCCGAGGGATCGCGGCGGCCACCGCTTCACCGTGCTCGGGCGGGATCGAGGGATCCTGGGCGGCGGTGATCACGAGCGTGGGCGCGGTGACGCCGGGCAGGCCGGAGCGCAGATCGAGCTCGGCGATCGCCTCGCAGCAGCCCGCATAGCCCTCGGCCGAGGTGGCCGCGATCATCGCTCGGTAGCGGGCGATGAGCTCGTGATGCGTCTGCGCGAACGGGACCGTGAACCAGCGCTCGACCACGGTGTCGGCGACCGGCTCGGGGCTCCCGGCCGCGCGCACGAGCGCCGCGCGCTCCTCCCAATTTGACCGTGGCGGCAGGTAGGCCGCCGTGCAGATCAAGATCAGCTTGTCGATCCGGTCGGGCGCGTTGATGGCGAGCCACTGACCCACCATCCCGCCGATCGACAGTCCGCAGTAGGAGGCCCGCTCCAGCTCGAGCGCGTCCAGCAGCGCCAGCACGTCGCCGCCCAGGTCTGCGATCGAGTACGGACCCGCCGGCACCGGCGAGCGGCCATGGCCACGGTGATCGAAGCGGATGACCCGGTTCGTGTGCGCCAGCCGCAGCTGCGGCTCCCACATCTCAAGGCTCGTCCCCAGCGAGCCTCCCAGCAGCAGGGGCGGCGCGTCGGCCGGCCCGGCGCTGTCGTGGTGAAGCGCCACCGCGGTCATCGGCGATGCTCCACCAGCGCGCGGTCGATCAGCTCGTCGGAGGCAGCGAACTGCTCCTCGGTCGGGCCGGCATCAGCCGCCCCGGAGGCGGCCAGCAGCGCGAGGTTCTCGCCCATGCGCTCGGCGTCGACGGTCAAGTTCTCGAGCAGCTCCCGGCCCCAGGCGGTTGCCGAACCGGCCAGCCCGAGCAGCTCGAGGTGGACACCCCACTCGGCCTGCCAGGCGCCCGCGGCTCGCTCGTGCTCCTGCTCCATGCACTGGAGCACGGTAGCCACGAGTCCCGGTATGCGCTTGCTGCAGGCCAGCGCCGAGACGGCCGCGACCGGGTTGTGCTTGTGGGCCATCGCGCTCGAGCCGCCGCGGCCCGGATCCTGGCCTTCGCCGGCTTCGCCCACCTCCTGCTGGGCGAGCAGCGTGACGTCGCGCGCGATCTTGCCGACCACGCCCGCGAGCATCCCCAGGCCGCAGGCGAGGCTGGCCGGACGGACCCGTATCGCCTGCCACGGGAGCACCGGTTCGCGGAGCCCCAGCTCGGCCGCGACTCGCGCGGCGATCGCCGGGGGCCGGGCCCCGACCGGACCCCCCATCTGGACGGCCAGCTCGCGATCGCGAATCTGCTCGAGCTTGCGGCACGCAGCGTCGAGGCCCGATAGCCATGTCGCCGCCCGCAAGCCGAAGGAGATCGGGAGCGCCTGCTGGAGCAGGGTGCGGCCCACCATCGCGGTGCGGCGGTGGGCCTCGGCCAGCGCCGCGGCCAGATCGGCGGCGGCGTGGGCATCGACCAGCAGCGGTGACAGCGCGCGTGCCGCGATCAGCATCAGCGCCGTATCCACGATGTCCTGGCTGGTGGCGCCCAGGTGGACGTCCTCGGCGTGTGGTTCACCGACCGCCCCGCGCAGCGCCGCCACGAGTCCGATGATGGGCGTGGCCGCAGACGCGGCTTCGCGGCCGAGCGCGGCGGCGTCAAAGCGCTCGGCCACACACGCGGCCACGATCGCATCGGCCGCCTCAGAGGTGATCATGCCTTCGGAGGCGCACGCGACCGCAAGCGCCGCCTCCACGTCGAGCATCGCCTGCAGCAGCGCCTGGTCGGTCAGTTGCGCGGCGGTTGCGCCCCGCGCGTAGATACCGGCCAGGAGCTCAGATGGCAAAGAAGACCGTTTCGCCAGGGCCTTGGAGCCGGATGTCGAACCGGTACCCGTCGTCTCTCGGCTGGGCGATCAGGGTCTGGACGCGCTCGGCCGGCACCTGGCGCAGAAGCGGATCGGCCTCGTTGGCGACGCTCTCGTCGGCGAAGTAGATCCTGGTCACGCAGCGGTGAAGCATCCCCCGGGCGAACACAGACATATCGATGTGGGGCGCCTGCACCGACCCATCCGGCGCCGGCACCCGGCCCGGCTTGACGGTGACGATCTCGTAGCTGCCATCACCGTCCTCGGTGCCGCAGCGCGCGAAGCCGCGGAAGCCTTCGAGCTCGGATGGCTCGCCGTAGCCGTGCAGATCGGCGAACCGCCCGTCCGGGTCGGCCTGCCAGGTCTCGATCAGGTGATCGGGGACGGGCTCGCCGGCCCCGTCGTAGACCATCCCGGCGATCCTGAACGACCCCGGTGTCGCCTCCGGGACCACGAACGGGCCGGCCGGCCACGGCAGGCCGATGGCAAAGTAGGGACCCACCGTCTGGGAGGGTGTGGTGGCGAAGATCAATGCGCTTCCTCAAACGGCGTCGCCGCCGGACCGCGGAGATAGATGTCGAACTCGTAGGCGGCGGCCCAGTTGGGCTGGGTGGCGTGAATCGAGAAGCGCGACACCATCCGCTGGCGGGCCGCTTCGTCAGAGACTGAGTTGAAGATCGGGTCATAGGGAAAAAACGGGTCCCCGGGGAAGTACATCTGGGTGACCAGCCGTTGGACGAAGGCCCGGCCCAGCAGCGAGAAGTGGATGTGCGCCGGTCGCCAGGCGTTGTAGTGGTTGCCCCAGGGATACGGCCCGGGCTTGATCGTCAAAAACCGGTAGCGGCCGCCGTCGTCGGTCACGCAGCGTCCCGCGCCCGAGAAGTTGGGGTCAAGCGGCGCCGGCCAGCGATCCCAGCGATGCAGGTAGCGCCCAGCCGCGTTGGCCTGCCAGATCTCGACCAGCGTGTTGTGCAGTGGCTTGCCCTCGGTGTCGAACACTCGGCCGCTGACCGTGATCCGTTCGCCGATCGGCTCGCCCTCGTGCTGGACGAGCAGGTTGCTGTCGCTGTCGGATCCAACTAGCTCGCCCCGCAGCTGTGGACCGGTGATCTCGGTGACCGTATGCGGCATGTAGACCAGCGGCTCGCGGGGGTGGCGCAGCGCGGTCGACTTGTAGGGTGGGAAGTCCAGCGGTGGATGCGCGCCGGCGCCTTCGCGCACGTAGCGCGCGGGCGTGTCGGCGACGGGGTCGTAGATCGTCCGCGTCCCGGTCGCGCCGTGCTGCGCCGGTTCGGTCGCGGTCTGCTGCGCTGGTTCGGTCGCGCCCTGCTGCGCCGGCTCGCGGCGGTTGTCGCTCATCGCACCACTCATCGGCTGGTCAGCTCCCGCAGCGCGGCCAGCTCTTGGCTCGTCGGAGGCGGGGTTCGCACCGGGTCATCGACGACCCGCAGGTCCCAGCCGGTGGAGTCCCGGACCTGCTGTATGTCGACGTCCTCGTGCACCTGGGTCAGGGTCAGCTCGCGGCTCTTGGCGTCGGGTTCGAGCACCCCCAGCTCGGTGATCACGGCGGTCGGCCCCCGGCCCCGAAAGCCAAGCCGCTCGCGATCGCCAGGACCGTCGCCATAGCCGACCGTGGTGCGAAAGTCCAGCTTGGACACGAAGGTACGCGTCGTGTGGGGCGCGATGACCACCACCTCCTCGCAGCTCGAGGCGATCTCCGGTGCGCCCCCCGCACCGGGCAGGCGTGTCTTGGGATGTTCGTAGTCGCCGATCACGGTCGAGTTCAGGTTGCCAAACCGATCAACCTGAGCCGCGCCGAGAAAGGCGATCTGGACCCGGCCGGGGCCGATCCAGTAGTTGAACATCTCGGGGACCGAGACGACCGCATCGGCCGTCTCGGCCAGCTCGCCGTCCCCGATCGAGAGCGGGATGTGAAACGGCTTGGCCCCGATCGTGCCCGACTCATAGACCAGTGTCAGGCTGGGGTTGTGGACCATCCTGGCCAGGATGGCAGCCGTGCTCGGCCGACCCACGCCGATGAACACCGAGCGCGCGTGCTCAAGCCTGCGGGCGGCGACGATCGTCTGCACCTCAGCGGTGCTCGCGGCCTCTGAGGTGGTCGCAGCGCTCACGCCGCCCCCGCCGCTTGCCTGGGGCTTTGGGGGTGCCGATCGAGAACGTGCTCCTGCATCCACGCCGAGAATCGCTCCCGGTCGCGGCTGATCTCGTCCCAGGAGCGATAGAACTGATTGTCGCGCACCGTGAACCCATGACTGTAGGACGGCCGCGAGCCGCCCGGCACGTGGGCCACGGCGTCGATCACCCAGCCGGGGATGATGATGCCGCCCGGACGCAGCTCGAGCCGCCCCACGATCCGCTCGACCGTCACCAGCGACCGCTGCGCGGCCAGGATCGCTTCCTTTTGGACCCCGGGGATCCCCCAGAGCTGGATGTTGCCTTCCCGGTCGGCCTCCTGCGCGTGCACGATGGCCACGTCGGGGGCCAAGGCGGGCACGGCGGCCAGCTGCTCGCCGGTGAACGGGCACGAGATCGTGCGCACATGGGCGCGGCTCGCCAGATCGGTGCCGGCGTATCCGCGCATGACGGCGAACGGGAGCCTGGCCGCTCCGGCCGCGTACCGGTTTGCCATCCCGGCATGACTGTGCTCGTCGAGCTCGATCGCCTGCGGCCAGCCATTCTCGACCGCGTCGCGGAAGCGATGCAGCGAACCGACGCCCGGGTTGCCGCCGTAGGAGAACACGAGCTTGCGGGCCGCGCCCATCCCGATCATCTGGTCGTAAAGGATGTCCGGGGTCATCCTGATCAGCTCGAGCTCGCGGCGGCCCTGGCGCAGGAGCTCGTGGGCGGCGGCGAACGGCATCAGGTGGGTGAAGCCCTCCAGCGCGACCGAGTCGCCGTCGGCGACCAGTGTCGCCAGCGCATCCGAGAGCGTGGTGATCTCAGCCATCCCGGCCGGACGATAATGCTTTTAGCGCGGGCGCATAGCGTTAACGACGTTCGCTATGCGGACGAGGCTGGCGCGCTAGCCACGGCCCGGCGGGACCTGCCGCGGGACGCGCCTGACGATCCCGCTGGGGCGCCGCCGAGTCCCCTTCTCCTGTCTGGGGAACGGGCCTGGCGAGGGCGCGACCGCCGGAAACGAGGCGCAAGTGGTGTCACCTCCCGGCTGCGGCAGCCTCGCGCGCGAGTAGTTCGGCCTGGCCGCGAAGTTGAAAGCACTGGTCAGGTCGCCGGTGACCCGGCGCCGCCAAGCGGTGAGGTTGGGAACCCGCACCCCGAAGCGCGTTTCGACAAAGCGCAGCGTCGAGGTGTGATCGAACACGTCCGGGCACACCAGGCCGCCGCGGGAGAACGGCGACACGACCAGCATCGGTACGCGGAAGCCGAGCCCGATCGGGCCCCGGATGCCCCCGGCGGCCTCCGGCAGCACGCCAACCGTGAGGTACTCACCTGGGGTGCCCCTGGGTGCAGTCGG
>CAVWQA010000011.1:0-75626 GCA_963757015.1 uncultured Solirubrobacterales bacterium | reverse complement strand
GGGCCGTGGAGGACTCGAACCTCCAACCTTGGGATTAAGAGTCCCCTGCTCTACCAGTTGAGCTAACGGCCCGGGGCGGCCGATGTTACCCGGCGGCCAGCGGACTGCGAGGCTCAGCAGGAGGCCGCGATCGAGGGCGTTGTCTTGGCCGCTTGGATCTGGGACTTGAGGGTCGTGCGGCTGAGTTTGGGGGTCAGCGTCAGGGCCTTGGCGAGCGCCAGGTCGCCCTTGCGGGTCTGCTTGGCGGCGTACGCCGAGGCGGCCAGGCACTCGTAACCGTGGGCGGAGCTCGGATTGGCCGCCGCCTGGATCTCCCAGGCGCTCGCGGCGCCGGCGTAGTTGCCGAGATGACCGTAGGCGCGGGCGGCGAGAAGCGCGGTGTTGGGGTCAGGCTTGTTGGTCAGCTGGAGGTAGCGCTGCCAGGCCGCGGCGGTGGCGGCGAGCTCCTTCTGTCCGGAGGCGGTGAAGGTGCCGGTGGATGAGTCGAAGTTGCTGCCCGAGCCAGCGTTCTCCCAGCGTGCGCTGACCAGCGCGGACCAGCCCGCGGGGTCGTCGGGGTGCAGCCGGGTCTGCTTGAGCGCCGCCTTCTCCTGCTGGCTGAACACCTGGCTCTGGTTGTTGCCCGAGCCGTTGCCGGTGAAGGCGTTGAGCAGTCCGCCCACGCCGTTGCCGGCACCTACGCCGAACAGAACCAGGCCGCCGCCCATAAGCAGGGCCAGGCCCAGGTAGACGACCTGCACGGTGCGGCGCCGTCCACGGCTGCGGAGATCAAAGAGCATCTGAAGAATTTATGCGTCGTCGACCGAAGAGCATATGAAGTATTTACGGGTCGTCGACGGTGGTCAGCTGCGACATCGCCCGAGCGGCATCACGCCGATCGGCGATCTTGAGCATCACGATACTGGCCAGGAACAGCAGCACCAGGGGGAGCGTTTCCAGCCCGGTGGTGACCGGATCGGCCCCCGGCATGGCCGCCGCTATCACAGCGATGATGACCACGGCGTAGCGCCAGTGCCGCGTGAGGGTGCTGCCGTTGATGAGCCCCGCCCGCTGCAGTCCGAGTAGCCCGAGCGGCAGCTGGAAGGCCAGCCCGACCGCCCCCATCGTCATGACCTCGAACGAGTACAGCGGCTTGGCCTGGACGAGCGCGTTGAAGTAGTTGCTGTTGTAGCCCTGCAGGAAGCGAATCGCCGCGGGCAGCACCACCAGGTAGGTGAACACCACCCCGATCACGAACAGGATCGGTGCGGTGATCATGATCGGTATCGTCACGCGGCGCTCGTTGGGGCTCAGGGCGGGGATCACGAACGCGTAGGCCTCGTAGAGCAGCACCGGGAGCGTGAACAGCAGCGCGAAGTAGAAGCAGACGGTCAGCGTCGTCGTGAACGGCTCGCCCACGCCGATCGTGATCGGGACGTTGCGCGGCGTCGATTGCGGCAGCGCCTTGGAAGCGGCGTCCATGTTCGACGCCGCCGCGGCCAGCAGCGCGCGCTCCGGGGCGGTCTGGTTAGGCAACGCGGCCAGAGCGCGCAGATTCCCCGCGAACCTGCTGAAGTCCCGCGCGGCCTTGACCGAGTCATGCGTCAGCCCCGAGAGATGGTTGGCCTCGGTCTTGATCGACGCCGGCAGCGGCTTGTTGAGCACCCTGAGCAGCGCCTGGTTCTGCCAGAAGCAGAGGCCGAAGGCGACGACCAGCGCCGCGCCGCACACGATCAGCCGCGAGCGCAGCTCGTCGAGGTGGTCGACGACGCTTAGGCGGTCCTCGTGACCGACGGGTCGAAGAACCCTCGGCATCTCGTCAATTCCGCCCCGTTGCCCCGGGCACGCCCGACCGACGCACCGCTAAGGGTTTCGCTCGGATCCGACCTCGGCGGATCCGCGATCCGCAGTCGAGGGCTGCTCCGCCGGAGGGCTCTGCTTTGGCTCTGAGGTTCCGGTCGATGCCGAGATGGCGGGCCGCTGGTCGTCGTCGTCCTTGGAATCGCCGGTGATCGAGTCTTTGAACTCGCGCATTCCGGTGCCAAGGCTCCTGCCCAATCCCGGCAGCCGCTTGGGGCCGAGGATCAGCAGCACGATCACCAACACCACGATCAGATCTGTAGTTGGGTTGCGGAACATTGCGCGGCCTCCGATTGGGACCACCAAGGGTAGCGGGCGCAGCGCCCGGTGGGGAAGAACGAATTTCTCAAGCCTGGCCGGCCATCCGCCGATACGTCAGCAAGCGATGGCCAGCAAACCCAACAGCCGACGGATCGTTCTCCCCAGCGGCCGCAGCATCGAGGTGATCAAGCCAGGTCCTGACCGGCCCGCCCCGACGGTCGGGCTGCATATGTGCCCGAAGTGCGCCTCCGAGCTCGTCCAGCCGGTCGAGTGGGGCGCGTGCACCGCCGGTTGCTGGGAGATGACCCTCCAGTGCCCGAACTGCCAGTGGGCGACCGACGGATTCTTCAGTCGCGATCAGGTGGATCAGTTCGAGGAGCGGCTCGATGACGGGCTCGGCGACTTGCTCGCAGACCTCCGGCGGCTCACGGAGGCGAACATGGCCGACGAGATCGACCACTTCGTCAGCGCGCTCGAGCGCGACCTGATCCTCCCCGAGGACTTCTAAGAGCGACGCCGCTGCACCGGCGCCCGCAGGACGTCATGCGTAGCGCTCGACGACTCCATCGGCGACCAGCTCGAGCGCGGCCCGCTGGCGCTCAGAGATCGCCGGCAGGTCGGCCTTCGCCTCGGACACCAGCTCCAGCGCCTGCTCCCTGGCCGTCTCGAGCGCACCCGTGGCCGCGATCTGGTCACAGACGACGGCGGCTGCCTGCGGCGTGCGGACCTGACTGATCTCGACCGCGGCGAGCTCCCGATCTCGAGAGCGCGCGATCAGCAAGGGGAGCGTGATCGTTCCGTCGAGCAGGTCGGTTCCTCGCGGCTTGCCCGTCCGCTCGGGCGGACCGGCAACGTCGAGTACATCGTCGAGCAACTGAAAGGCGATCCCGATCCGCTCGCCAAACGTGCCCAGCGTCACCACCGGGCCGTCGCCCTCGATCGCTCCCAGCTCGCACGCGGCTCGGAACAGGACCGCGGTCTTGAGCCGGCAGCGCTCGAAGTAGCGCTCGAATGACACCGCCCGCCAGGCGTCGGCGCGCTGCATCAGCTCGCCCGCGGCGAGCTCGGAGCTGGCCCGCGACAGAGCACGCACCGAAGCCAATGACCCCGTCCCCACCAGCTCGGCGAAGGCCCGCGAGAACAGCAGGTCACCGGTGGCGGTGGCAAGCCGGCGGCCCCCGGCGGCGACCACGGTCGGTTGGCCCCGGCGCAGGGCCGAGCCGTCGACGACGTCGTCGTGGACAAGCGTTGCGCTGTGGATGAGCTCGACCGCGACTGCGGCCCGGAGCAGCCCGTCGGTCTCCGGCGGTGGCACACCGGCGGCCAGAAACACAAGCATCGGGCGCAGCCGCTTGCCGCCGGCGGCAATCGTGTCACCGCCGTAGCGCGCCAGCACCGGCCCATGCCCGGCGGTGACCTCGGCCAGGCGCCGCTCGAGCTGATCCATCAAGCGCGAGGCGGGCGCGCCGCCGGCTTCGACGACGGCTTGCGCGGCACTCACGCGGCGACCTCCCCGGCGTGCAGCGCGATGATCCCCCCGGCGGTCACCAGGTAGCGGACCGAACGCAAGCCGCAGTCCCACATCAGGGCGGCCAGCTCTTGCGGCCCGGGGAACCTCCTGACCGAGCTCGGCAGGTAGCGGTAGGCCTCGGCGTCGCCGGCCAGCCGCCCCAGGGCCGGCACGATGTGGTCAAACCAGACCTCCAGGAAGGTGGACAGCGGCGGGCGCGTGGGCGTCGTGATCTCGAGCACCACCACTCGTCCGCCTGGCCTCACCACCCTCCCCATTTCGCTCAATCCTCGCCTCAGGTCCGAGAAGTTGCGCGCCCCGAAGCCTACCGTCGCGGCATCGAATTCGTCATCGGCGTAGGGAAGCGAGAGCGCGTTGGCCTGCTCGAAGCGCACTTCGACCTGGCTTGACCCACGCGCGGTGGCCTTCGTGCGGGCGAGCTCGAGCATCCGCTCGGAGAAGTCGGCTCCGACGACGGTACCGCCGGGGGCGACGCGCTCGGCCAGCTCCAGCGCCAGATCGCCGGTTCCGGTGGCGACATCGAGGACCCGCCCGCCGGGCGCCAGCGCCGCCAGCTCGGCCGCCCGGCGCCGCCACTGGTGATGGAGCCCAGCGGTCATGACTCCGTTCATCAGGTCATAGACGCCGGCAATCCGGTCGAACATCGCGCGCACCTGAGATTCGGCGAGGGTCCCGGCCGTGGGTTCGGTTCCGCCTGCGGGCGCAGCTGCGCTGGCCGTCATCGCCACGGTCCCCAGGGAGGCCCTACTGCAGCTCGGCTAGGAAGTTGACCAGGTTCTGGAACTTCTGCGGCGACTGCTGGGCCAGGCTGGCGAACGAGGGCATCGGCGCGGTCGGGTTGCGCAGCGTGGATGCGATGGCCTGCGGACGCAGGATCGAGCCGATGTGGGTCAGCGGCGGTCCGGGACCGTTGTTGCCGTTGGCTCCCAGCACGTGGCAGGCAAGGCAACCGGACTGCCCCACGACCTCCGCGCCCTTGGTGAACGTCGCCTTCTGCGCCGGAGTCAGGTTCGACGGCGGCGCCATGTCGACCGAGTTCGGGGAGCCGGTGTTCGCGCCCGAGTAGGTCAGATAGGCCATTGCGAAGATCGTCGCCAGCCCCGCCACCAGCGCCACCGGCCGGCGCTCGATCCGCCGCTCCGGGCTGCGATCGTAGAACGGCAGCAAGAACAGCAGGATCATGCAGATCGTGGGCACGCCGATCGTGGCCATGTCCGTGAACTTGGGGACGTTCTTCATCACCCGCAGAACCTCGAACAGGAAGAAGAAGTACCAATCCGGCCGGGGCACATAGGTGGTCGTGGTCGGATTGGCCTTGGGCCCCATCTCGGCGCCGAACATGGCCGCCAGGAAGATGATCACGATCATCACGATCACCGCCATGACCGCGTCCTTGGTGACGGCGTAGGGGAAGAACGGCTTGCCCTCGTTCTTCAGGATCGAGTATTCGCGGAGGTATTGCTCCTTCTCGGCCTGATTCACGCCCGGATCACCCGTTCACGGATCTGATTCACGCTCGCATCACCCGCTCACACCTGCGACTCGCGCAGCTCGGGCTCCTCTTCGGCCTTGATCCACGGCGGCGCCGAGATGCCCAGCTTGGTGATCAGGTACAGGTGAGCGCCGATCAAGGCGGCGATCAGCCCGGGGATCAGCAACATGTGGATCGCGTAGAAGCGCGACAGCGTCGTGGCTCCGAACTCGGGACCGGCGCGCAGGAAGTCAGACAGGTAGGGACCGATGAACGGGCCGGTGCCGTTGATGTTGACGCCGACGATCGTGGCCCAGTAGGAGCGCTGGTCAAACGGCAACAGGTAGCCGGTGAAGCCCATCGCCAGCGTCAGGATCAGCAGCACCACGCCGATGATCCAGGTCAGCTCGCGCGGGTACTTGTAGGCGCCGAAGAAGAACACCCGCCCCATGTGCAAGAAGATCAGGATGATCATCACCGAGGCGCCCCATTTGTGCATGGCTCGCACCAGCTGGCCCAGGAACGCGTCGTCAGTGATGTAGCGAATCGACTCGTACGCGCCGCCGTAGGCATCCGGGCGGTAGAACATGGCCAGAAAGACGCCGGTCACGGCCTGGCTGAGGAACGCGAACATGGTCGCCGACCCCAGCGTGTAGGCCCAGTTGATGCCGCGCGGGACCTTGCGGAACAAAAGCCAGCGAACCCCGCCCGACAGCGATGTTCGCTCATCGACCCAGTCAACGACGGTCAGCCCGGCCTCGGCGGTCGTCTCGAGCGGCGTCATGGTGCCGTTGCCGTTGCCGTTGTCACCCGGGCGTCGGGGCCCCGGCTGCAGGATCTTCGGGGGGGCAGGAAGCTTTGGCATTTACGGGTTGGCGGGGAGCACCGAGGTCGAGAAGCGTGCCGGATACAGATATTGACCGATCCCGTCCAGCGGCTGGGCCGGATCGCGCGGCGAGAAGCGTTTCAGCTCCGAGTTCACCGAGTAGCGCGGGCCGAGCTCGACCAGCCCGGTGTTGGGGTTCAGCCGGTTGTAGAAGCGATCCAGCGGACGCACCGGAGGACCGCCGGCGACCAGGCCGCGGAAGTCGTAGACGCCCCCGTGGCAGGGGCAGACGAAGCGTTCGGCGGCGGCCACGAAACGGACCGGACAGCCCAGGTGCATGCAGCGCGAGGAGAGCGCGATGAAGTGGTTGTACTGATCCAGGGGCTCGGTGTCGATCGCCGGATTGCGCTTGCGGACGTAAGCGATCGAGTCGCCGGCCTCGCCGATCCCCTGGACGATCTGGATCACGCGCACCGCGTAGGTGGTCTCAACGAAGTCTTTCGGCGGCCCGATGGGCTGCCAGTCAAACGGCTCGCGGCTGAACACCGGGCCAATGGCGAAACCCAGCGCCGGCAAGGTGAATGCCGCCGCCGCGACCGCTCCGGCGCCGTTGCCCGCCAGGTTCATGAACCGGCGCCGGTTGACCGTCTCGCCCTCGAAGGCACCGGGAATCTGCCGATCGAGGGTGTATTTCGATTTCGCGGCTTTGTGTCTGTTTGGCACGTGCGCCCTAGATCAACGGCGGCTTAAGCAGGACTGAATTGAACGCCCAGCGAAGCGTACCGTCAACAATGAGGCGGGCGTCACTAGCGCGGCCGCCGCGTGACCCGCGCCAGCGCCCGCACGGCCCGATCATCGCCGGCTCGCGCCAGCCTCTTGGCGGCCTCGTGCTCATCACTCGTGCCCCACCCGATCGCGGTCGCCCCGGCGTCCCAGATCGCGGACACGAGCTCCTCGTCGCCCGCCCGCGGCTGGATGCGCGCCTGCGCCAACAGCGAGATCAGATCCGCCAGCTCGGCCACCGCGTCGAGGTCGCCCAGATCGGCCAGCCGCGAGAGCCCCATGGCGTAGAGCTGATCGCCGAGCAGCAGCGCCAGGTCGCAGTCGCCGTCGTCGATCACCCGGGATGAGCCGTAGTGCAGCAGCGTCCCCTCGTGGATCATCTCAACCAGCAGTTCGTATTCGCGCCCCTCTCCCCGGGTCCGGGGTCCGCAGGCCGCGATCTGGGCCGGCCCGGGCAGCCGGTCCCCCGGCCGTGAATCGGCTCCGTCGTCTCGCAGGGCTCCGGCCGCGGCCCCGCCCTGGGATCGCAGCTCGTGCGCGAGCGCCAGCGCGCCTTGGCGCGCGCTCCTCACCCCCGCATCACCTCCTCGAACGCGTCGCGGGCCGCCTCGACGGTCCGCTCGACGTGCTCGGGCCCGTGCGCCAGCGACGGGAACCATGCTTCGAACTGCGACGGCGGCGGGTAGACGCCACGGGCCAGCAGGGCACGGCACCAGGCGCCGTAGGCGGCGGTGTCGCATGCCTTGGCCCGCGAGTAGGAGTGCACCGGTGAGTCGATGAAGAAGACGGTCAACAAGCCCGGGACGCTCTGGACCTGCACCGGGCAGCCGGCCTCCGCGGCCGCACTGCGAAGCCCGTCGGCGAGGGCGTCGGTAGTGGCCGTGAGCCGCTCATAGGCGGCGGCGTCGAGCTGGCGCAAGGTGGCCAGCGCCGCGGCCACCGCGAGCGGGTTGCCCGACAGCGTGCCCGCCTGGTAGACGTCGCCGGCGGGAGCGATCTGCTCCATCAGCTCGCGCGAGCCGCCGTACGCGGCCGCCGGAAGGCCGCCGCCGACCACCTTGCCCATGATCGTCAGATCGGGCAGGACGCCGTAGCGCTCCTGGGCCCCTCCGCGCGCGACCCGGAAGCCGGTGATCACCTCGTCGAAGATCAGTAGGGCACCGTGCTCGTCGGCCTCGCGGCGCAGCATCGCAAGAAAGCCGTCCGTGGGCGGCACGACGCCCATGTTGGCCGGGATGGGCTCGAGCAGGATCGCCGCCACGTCGTCAGTGTCGGGCAGGTCGTGCGGTGCGTTCCAGTCGACCACGATCGTGGCCACAGTCGCCGCCGCCGGGACCCCGGGACTTGCCGGGATCCCCTGGGTCATCAGGCCCGAGCCCGCCTCGGCCAGCAGGCCATCGACGTGACCATGGTAGGCGCCGGCGAACTTGAGCACCTTCTCGCGCCCGGTGACCGCGCGCGCCAGGCGCAGAGCGCTCATCGTCGCTTCGGTGCCCGACGAGGTCATCCGCATCATCTCCACCGACGGGATCCGCGCCGTCACCTCCTCGGCGAGCTGCACCTCCCCGGCTGTGGGGGCGCCGAACGTCGTGCCCTGCGCTGCCGCCGCCGTCACCGCCTCCACCACCGCGGGATGTGCGTGACCGAGGATCAGCGGGCCCCACGAGGAAACCCAGTCTATGTACTCGTTGCCGTCGACGTCGGAGATCGTCGCCCCCTGGCCGGAAGCGATGAAGATCGGGTCGCGGCCGATCGAGCGCATCGCCCGCACTGGCGAGTTGACGCCGCCGGGAAGAACGCGCACCGCTCGCTGGTAAAGCTCAGAAGAGCGAGCAGTGCTATCGGCCGCAAGCTCGCTCACACGCCGGCGTGCTCGCGTTCCCAGGCGCGGTAGTCCTCGGTGAAGTACAGCAGGCGGATCTTCTTGAACTCGGTCGAGGAGTACAGCGTCGCGCGCTCCTCGATCCCGGTATCGGTCGCGATCGAGTCGAGGATCGCGTCGCATTCCTCCTTGGACCGACCATGGGCCATCGTGAATACCGAGTACGGCCAGTCGGGATAGGTAGGGCGCTGGTAGCAGTGCGAGATGCCGCGAAACGACGCCATCCGCATGCCGAGCTCCATGATCCGCTCGTCCGGGATCTTCCACACTCCCATCCCGTTGGCGCTGAACCCGGCCCGGCGATGAAACAGGATCGCGGCCACGCGCCGCAGCAGCCGCCGCTCCTGCATCCCCTCGAGATGCTCGAGGAGCCGCTGTTGGGAGATCTCGAGCGCGGCCGCCGCCGGGGCATAGGGCTCAGGGATGACCGGCATGTCGCCCTGCAGGGCGCGGATCACCGAGCGGTCGAAGTCGTCGTAGGGCTGGGGCTCGATCTCGGCCGGGGCCACCGCCTCGGCGGCGCGCGCCAGCGCCTCGGTGCCGGCCTCCATCTCGAGATCCATCCGGATCTTGAACAGCTTCAGCGTCGGCAGCTGGCGGACTGACTCGGCGCCGGCCAGCTGCGCCAGCACCTCGAGCGTCCGATCGAGCCCGAGCGGCGAGTCAGGCTCGGTGGCGATCGTGAACCAGATGTTGAACTCGTGGTTTCGCAGGTAGTTGTGCGACACGCCGGGGTGTTGGTTGATGATGGTGGCGGCCCGCCACGGATTCTCGGAATCAACCTTGGCCGCGACCAGCATCGACGAGTACCCCAGCGCGCGGGTGTCGAAGATCGGCGTCACCTGGCGGATGATCCGCTCATCGAGCAGGTGCTGGACGCGCGCCAGCGCCTCCTGCTCGGTGATCCCAGCCTCGCTGGCGACGTGCTGGTAGGGCCGTGGCGCGAGCGGGAAGCGGCCCTGCATGAGGTTGAGCAGGCGCTTGTCGAGCTCGTCGAGCGCGATCGCCGCACCCTCCTTGCGGGTGCGCAGCTTAGGTCCGTACCGGCCAGCGGCGGGTTCGGCGGGAGTCACGGTCCGGGTGGGCGTCACCGTGGGATCCGGGGACGTCGTAGTCCGATCGCCTACTGCAGCCATCGGGCGGCCTCCTTTGCGTAGTAGGTGATCACGATGTCGGCTCCGGCGCGTCTGATCGCGGTCAGGGCCTCGAGCACGGCGGCGCGCTCGTCGAGCTGACCGGCGGCGGCGGCCGCCTTGAGCATCGCGTACTCACCGCTGACGTTGTAGGCGGCCAGCGGCATCGAGGTGGCGTCCTTGACGCGCCGGATCACGTCGAGGTACGGGAGCGCCGGCTTGACCATCACGATGTCGGCCCCTTCCTCCACGTCGAGCAGCGTCTCGCGCACGGCTTCGATGGCGTTCGCGGGATCCATCTGGTAGCCCCGGCGGTCGCCGAACGCCGGCGCCGAGTCGACCGCGTCCCGGAACGGGCCGTAGAAGGCCGAGGCGAACTTGGCCGAATAGGCCATGATCGGCGTCTCGGTCAGCCCCTCGTCGTCGAGCGCGGAGCGAATGAAACCGACGCGGCCGTCCATCATGTCGCTGGGGGCGATCACGTCGGCCCCGGAGCGCGCCTGGGATACGGCCGTCCGGGCCAGCACTTCGAGCGTCGCGTCGTTGTCGACCGAACCGTCGGGACGAACGACGCCGCAGTGGCCGTGGCTCGTGTACTCGCACAGGCACAGATCGCAGATCACCAGCAACTGCGGGTGGGCCTCCTTGATCGCCCGCGTGGCCAGCTGCACGATGCCCTCATCGTCCCAGGCGCCCGAGCCCTCCTCGTCCTTGGCCGCCGGCAGCCCGAACAGGAGCACGGCCGGGATCCCGAGCGCGTGGGCCTCGCCGGCCTCGGCGACCGCGTTGGCGATCGACAGGCGGTCGACCCCGGGCATCGCCGGGATCGGCTCGCGCCGGTCCAGGCCGTGAGCCACGAACATCGGGTAGACGAAGTCCGCCGGCGCGAGGCGCGTCTCGCGGACAAAGCCCCGAAGCGCGTGAGTGGACCGGAGCCTGCGTAGGCGGGTCTGCGGGAACGGCATGGTTGGTAGAATCGAGAATACCGCCGGCCGCTCGAGCCCACGGCGGTGGCTTCGAGGCTCGGCACTGATTTCCGCAGCGGCCCACGCCAGGGCGTCACACTGCATGTCGTGAGCTACTCGCTGGATCACCTCGGGTGGCTGCAGTTCGAGCAGCTCTGTGCGCGGCTGCTCGAGCTCGAGGGCGGCGTGCCGCACCACGCCTGGGCAGGAGGCAGCGACCGGTGCCGGTTCGCGCTCAGCGGCACCCCGCTCGGATCGCCGCTGCTCGCCTACGAGCTTGCCGAACCCGTGCTGCTGCAGTGCGCCTGGATCCCGCCCACATCCAAGATCAGAGTCACGGGCGCGGTCCAGCGGCTGGCCCTCGAGCACCCCGAGGACGTGGCGATCGCGAATTCGTACCTGCTGCTGAGCAATGCCGAGCTCGAGATGCCACTCCAGGCGCCGGCCGGCGATCAGCGTCTGCGCGTCGGAGTGCTGGGTGCGCGGGAGCTGGGCGAGCGGATCGATGCCCGTCCCGAGCTGCGTCTGGCGATGCCGTCGCTGCTCGGACTGCGGGAGGTCGACGAGCTGATCGAGCCACGGGTGGCGCAACGATCTACGCTTGACCGGGCCGCGGCGGAAGAGCTGGCGCGCGTGTTCGTGCCCACCCGAGCCCACGCCCGGGCGCTGCAGGTGCTGCGGGCGCACCGCTTCGCCGTCCTCACCGGGCCTCCGGAGATGGGAAAGACGGCGATCGCGCGCATGATCGCGCTCGCGCAGCAGACCTGCGGTTGGGAGGCGCACGAGTGCACGTCGCCCGACGCCGTGTTCGGCGCCTTCGACGCCGGAAGTGCCCAGCTGTTCATTGCCGACGACGCGTTCGGATCGACCGAGTACCGCGCCGACGCCGCCGAGCGCTGGGCTCGCGCCATCGAGCGGCTCCTGCGCTCCCTCGATGAGCGCCACTGGCTGATCTGGACCTCGCGCCCAGCCCCGCTGCGGGCCGCGCTGCGCCGCCTGCACCGCGAGCGAAGCGCCGAGCGCTTTCCGGCCCCCTCCGAGGTGCTCGTCGACGCCAGTGATCTCGACGTGGCCGAGAAGACGTTGATCCTGTTCCGCCACGCCAAGGCGGCGTACCTCCCCGAGGGCGTGCGCCACAAGCTGCGGCGGCGCGGCGCCGAGATCGTCGCCGACGGCCATTTCACGCCTGAGCGGATCCGCAGGCTGATCGCGCGCCTGAGAGCTGGAGACGACGATGTGCGCGCCGCCGTCGCCCATGAGCTGGCCACCGCGACCGACGCGATGGCCGCGTCGTTCTCCACCCTGGGGTCCGAGCACCGCGATCTACTCGTCGCTTTGCTGGACACGCCGCCGGGGCCCGTGCTCGAGCGCGATCTGGTGGCGGCGCTGCGGCGCCATCACGACGGTTCGCTGTCGCGGTCACCGGCGGAGCTGGTCGACCGGGTCACCGACCATTTCCTGAGGGTGACCTGAGTGCGGGTTCAGTGGGTTCACCCGAGCTGGCGCGACCTGGTGATCGGCCGGCTTGAGGCAGATGCACCGGCCCGGCGGGACTTCCTGAGCCGCAGCGGCGTGCACGGGATTCTCCTGGCGCTTTCCACCGGCGGTGGCGTGGCCGGCGAGCGGAGGTTGCCGTTGCTGGGAACCGACCAGGACTGGGACACCCTCACTGACCGTCTCTACCTGCTCATCCCCGAGCTCGAACCGGCGGAGCTGGGCGGCGTGTTGACGGCGCTGGCGGACACGATCGGCGAGCTCGGGGAGACGGCGGCGGCCGGCGAGGGGCGCGCGCTCGCCCGGGCCGTACTGGCACGAACGGCGGCGCTGTGGGATGCCTCCCGCGCCCCCATCCCATTGCTCTGCCTCGAGGCGTGGCTCGCCCTGGCCAGCAACCTCACACCCCGCCCGCTGCCCCCTGCGCTGTCGGTCACCTGGGTCGAGCTGCTGCCGACACGGGTTCCGGAGCTCGACGATCGGGTCGGCCTCGAACGGTTCGCTGACTGGCTGGCCATGTGCGAGCTGCTGTGGGGCTACCACGGCCCCGGGCTGCGCGGCGAGCTCGGCTTCGGCTCAGATCAGATTCGGTTGCTGACCGAGTTCATGTACCGCGTCGACGATCGACGGGCCCAGAGAGACTCCGCTCCGATCGCCGCCGCGTCCCTCGACCCGATCCTGCGCGCGCTACGCTCGATCGCGTCACTGCGGCCCGAGCTGGGCGGCTACGCAGATCACATCGCCTACGTGCTGCGCGGGGTGTCCGGCGCTCCGGTGGCACCACCGCCGTTGGCGGAGGCAGATCCCCGGGAGGAGAACTTCGACGTGCGCCGGGTGCTGGCGGACCTGTGACGACTGCGGGTCAGGGCAGCAGCCTCCAGCGCTGAACGCGCCAGGAGGTGATCAGACCCGCCTCCATATAGGGATCGCCGGCCACGAACGCCTCCACGTGCTCGCGATCGACGCCCTTGAACACCAGCGCACCGCCGGTCGGAGGATCGAAGGCTCCCGCGGCGACGAGTCTGCCCGCTTCACGCTCGGCCGTGATCCGCTCGCGGTGGGGGGCGCGATAGGGCTCGCGGCGCTGTGCCATGTCGGGCACGTACTCGTACAGGAGGAGGTGGTGGACGTCGTCGGAGGCCATCGCGGCCGAACGGTAGCGCGCCTCAACCGTCGCGGGCGCTACGCTTGGCGGCATGAGCAATCTTGACCGGCGCCGAGGCTATACCCCGAGGCGAGCTCGCGAGCAGCGCGCCTACCGCCTGGTGCAGGTCGGCGGGGCAGCGGGTGCGATCGGAGTCGTCAGCCTTGTATTCGCGATCGTCGGTGTGATCGGCTACACGCTGCCGGTGATCGCGCTGATCGTCACGCTGATCTCCTTTTTGATGTTCCAGCGCACCACCGGCCAGCGCTGACCTCGTCCGGCGGCGCCCGCGTCGGCGGCCAACGCGCTTCGCGCGGCGGGAGCGCCCGCCCGCAGATCGCTGTCGCTGCGCTGGTGATCGTCATGGCAACGCTGGGGGCGGCGCCCGCCGGCGCCCAGGCCCGGGCGCCGAATCGTAAGCCGTCCGCGCCCGGTCGCCCGGGCACGCCGAAGTCCAAGGTCAGGGTCGTGGTCACCAGCGCCGACCTGCGCCAGGCTCTGACCCCGGCCGGTCGGCTCCCGTTCTCGCCGATCAAGCCCCACGCACCGACGATCCGCGTGAGCGAGGCGGCTCGCTACCAGAAGATCACGGGCGTCGGCGGAGCCATGACTGACACGTCGGCGTGGCTGATGTACACCCAACTCCCGCCCGGCGCTCGGGCGTTTGTGATGCGACGCCTGTTCAGTCCACGCGAAGCATCGACCTGCGGTTCATCCGGATCCCGATGGGCGCGTCGGATTTCACCGTCAACCGCGCTCCCTACACCTATGACGATCTGCCGCCCGGTCAAACCGACCCCACCCTGGCGCACTTTTCCATCCTGCACGACGCCTTCTACATCATTCCCGCGCTCAGACAGGCCCTGTCACTGGATCCGCATGCGTTCGTGCTGGCTACGCCGTGGAGCCCGCCGGCATGGATGAAGACCAACGGCAGCCTGTCCAATCCCGGCAACGACCTCGGCTTTCTCAGGCAGACCGCGTACGCGCCGTGGGCACAGTACTTCGTCAAGTTCCTGAGGGCACCGGCAGGCCGGCGTTGATGTCGATGCCGTCACCCCGCAGAACGAGCCGGGCATCCAGACCCTTTACCCGGGGATGACCATGAATCAGTACACCGAGTCGAGGTTCGTGCGTGACGCTCTGGTGCCGGCACTGCGAGCCGCCCGGCTGTCCACCCGGATCTACGGCTATGACAGCAACTGGGCCACCGTGTCGGTGCCCTTTGCCCGCTACATCGCCACCGCCCCCGCGGCTGCGGAGCTGGCGGGAATCTCCACGCACTGCTACTCGGGCGCACCGACGATGATGTCAACGCTTCACAGCGCCGCCCCGCACCTCGAGGAGATCGTGGCCGAGTGCGCGGAGGGAAGCCTTCCGTTCACCACCTCCGAGGCGATGATCGCCTCGTTTCGCAACTGGGCCTCGGCGGTGGCCCTGTGGAACTTTGCCCTCGACCCCCGGGGCGGCCCGGTCCAGTTACCCAACCTGGGCTGCGCAGCCTGCCGGGGCCTGGTCACAATCGACCCCGCGACTCACACGATCAGATTCACCATTGACTATTACCAGTTGGGCCAGCTTTCCAAGTACGTGCGGCCCGGCGCCGTCAGAATCGGCTCAAATAACTTTGTCACCTACGGCTATTCGCCGATCACCGGTAACATCGCTACCCCGGGACTCGACGACGTCGCCTTTGAGAACCCCGACCACGGCCGGGTGCTGCTCGCCTACAACAGCTCGGCGGCGCCGATCGCCTTTGCCGTGCAGGACGACGGGTATTACTTCAAGTACCGCCTCGAGGGTCGGGGCCACGGCGACATTTGTGTGGAAGGCGCCCCACTAACGGGCGAAGCGGACCAGCGTCAGCCGCGCCAGCCCGCCGAATACCACCGCCAGCAACAGCAGGTGCGCCAGCGGCAGACCGACACCCGGCGCCGTACCGCTGAACGCGTTGCTGACCGCCTCCAGGGCGGCCTTGAACGGAAACACGAACGAGATCACGTCGAGCACGCTCTTGAGCGTCCCCGACACGGCACTGGTCGGAACCAGCGCCAGGAACGCCACCGGCAACGACACCAGAAAAGCCAGCAGCGACGCCGCGCTGACCTCGCGAGCGGCGCCGCCGATGGCCACTCCGAGCGCGCCGAAGGCGCAGCCACCGATGGCCAGGGTCAGGGCCCAGAGCTCAAACCGCGACCACTCCAGGTGCACGAACAGCGACACGAACGCCGCCATCACCAGCGTCACGAGCGTCGCGCACCCGCCCGCCAGGGCAATCTTCTCGACCAGCAGCCGGCCGGGCGAGATCAGCCCCCGGACCAAGCGCGTGTAGGCGTTCTCGGTCCGCTCGAGCGCCAGCATGCCGGCGGCC
Organism: uncultured Solirubrobacterales bacterium; assembly: GCA_963757015.1. Lineage (GTDB taxonomy): Bacteria > Actinomycetota > Thermoleophilia > Solirubrobacterales > Solirubrobacteraceae > Palsa-465. The sequence continues at coordinate 59,926 of CAVWQA010000011.1, read as the reverse complement.
AGCAGCAGGGTCACGAACATCAGCGAGACGATCACCGCGATCGCCGCCGCGTAGGCGTCGGTGGGGGTGGTCTTCCCGGCGAGCTGCGTCTGGGTGACGGTCAGCGGCGTCCCGATCGAGCCCAGCACCGGGCTGGCAAAGCCCAGGCCGGCGATGGCCAGGTTTGAGAAACTGACCACCTGAGCCAGCGCGATGCGCAGCGGCGAGTGCGGCGGCAGCGAGGCCATCGTGCCCGCGATGATCGTGCGCGCGTTGCGCAGCCCCAGGAGGTGGACGTGCTGGCCCAGGAGCCGGACGGTCCCGCCGGCGAGCACCTGGTGCAGGTCGGTGATGGCGACCCGCAGGACCTGCTTTGACACCGACTGCTCGACCCCGGCCAGCCGCGAGGAGAGCGCCTGGTTGACGAACTGGCGCTCGATCGGGTCCCTGGTGTTGAGGATCACGTGCACTGTCGGGCGCCCCACCCCGGAGGTGATCAGGCTCTGGATCTGACCGGGAAGATCGGCGGGGATGATCACCGCCGCCAGCGCCTCGCCGTCGCGCACCGTGGCCACGGCCTGGGCTCGCGAGCTCACCTTGATCGGCTGCACCGACTGCAGCAGCTCAGAGGCGTAGCGGGCGACGTCGATCTGCTGGGAGCCGAGGCTGATCTTGCCCTGCCCGCGTGGCACCTGGTCGTAGAAGGCGACCTTGGGCTTGCCCGGCGGGCTCGAGAGCGCGAACCCGATCATCAGCGCGACCGCGATCGGGTACACGATCAGCAGCCCCACCAAGAGCGGCGAGCGCCGCAGGATCTGGAGATCCTTGACCAGCAGCCAGCGCACCGGCTAATGGCCTCGCACCGGCTAGTGCCCTCGTTCGTGCAGGAAATGCACGAGTGCCGCCTCGAAGTCCCGGGGGTCGCCGCCCACCGCCTGCTCGAGCTCGGCGGGCGTTCCCGTGAACAGCAGCTCCCCGTCGGCGAGCAGCAGCACACGCCCCGCGTAGCGCTCGACCTCGGCCACGTTGTGGGTCGAGAAAACGACCGTCGTGCCGCGCTGGGTGAGGGTCGAGATGAACTCCCAGAGGCGCTCGCGCTGACGCGGATCAAGCGACGCCGAGGGCTCGTCGAGGAGCAGCACCGAGGGCCCCGAGATCAGCCCGATCGCGATGTTGACGCGCTGCTGATTGCCGCCCGAGAGTCTTGACACCTGCTCATCGGCGCGTTCGGCGAGCCCCGTCAGGGCCAGCATCCGGCCGACTACCGCCTCGGGCTCGCGGACCCGCTCAAGCCGCGCGAACAGGCGCAGGTTCTCGGCCACTGACAGCTTTGAGTACAGCGCGGGCTGCTGGGGGACCCAGCCAGTGTCGGCGCCCGGACGGCTGAGCTCGCCCTCGTCGGGATCGAGCACGCCGGCGAGAATCGACAATAGCGTCGTCTTGCCGGCGCCGTTGGGACCGACGACGCCCACCAGCTCACCCTCGCTCAGCTCGAAGCTGACCGCGTTCAGGGCCGCGCGTGTGCCGTAGCGCTTGGTCAGCGCCCGGGCCGTGAGCGTGGCCTCGGGCTGCCGTATGGAGGCGGCGGGTGACACCGCCGGGCAGGCTAGACGGTGCCGCGCGCGGACGCCTCAACTCAATCGGGCCGGCGGTTTGTCAGCTCGAGCTGCGCACCCGCGGCTCCAGCGAGGCGCCGCAGGCGGCGCAGTAGGCATCGTCGGCGCGCGCGCGGGCGCCGCACTCCGGGCACCAATCGGGTTCGGCTCCGAGCAGCGCCAGGCCGACGCCCCGTGACCCCCACGGCTCGAACACCAGATGGCGGCGCAGGTAGATGATCGTCTGGCGGATGACGGCGATCACCGGCAGGGACACCAGCGCCCCGGCGATGCCGTACAGCTGATAGCCGATCAGCAGCGCCAGGATGATCACGATCGGGTTGATCCGCAGCGAGATCCTGAACACCTGCGGGGCCACGAAGTGACCCTCGAACTGTTGCAGGCCCACGAACAGCAGCACCACCCAAACCGCGCTGATCGGGTTGGTGAACAGCGCCAGCACAACCGCGGGCACCGCCCCGAGAATCGGCCCGATGTAGGGGATGAGCTCCATCAGGCCGTAGAACGCCCCGAAGAAGACCGCGTAGCGCTCGCCGTCGGGAAAGATGCCGAGCGCCCCGAACAGCGTCAGGGCAAGCCCGGCGCTGGTTCCCATCACCAGGCTGAACAGAAGCTGGCCGCGCACGTAGCCCGAGACCGCCTGCTGGACCAGCAACGGATAGTCGTCCTCGGGCGTGCCGTCGCCGGGCGGCATGATCGATCGAACCAGTTGCCCGATCTGGCGTCCGTAGACGAGCAGGTAGATCGACAGCACCAGCACCAGCACCAGGTCAAAGCCGATCGTCACGATCGACGACAGCAGGTCGCGCGAGAAGGCGACGATGTCACCCGAGCGCTTGAGGATGTCCCTCTGCAGCGTGTCCAACGCCGTGTGACCCTGCTGCTGGATGTGGACGTTGATCCCGTGGTCGTTGAGCCAGACCTGGAGGTTGGCCAGATCCCGATTGGCGTGGCGGATGATGCTCGGGAGGTTGTGCTCGAAATGCTTGATCTGGTCTGAGACCGGGTTGATGAGCAGGGCCGCGATTCCGACCAACACCGCCAGGCCGCCGAGGTACACGAGCAGGATCGCCAAGCCGCGCGGGACCCGGCGCTCGAGCACCCGCACGATCGGCGCCAGAATCAGCGCGACCATGCCGGCGGCGATCAGGATCAGCAGCACCGACCCGGCGGCGCGAGCCAGCGCCCATAGCCCGAGCAGCGATAGCGGCAGCATCACCAGTTGCACCCAGCGGGGTACTACGACGGCAGCTGGAGGTGGGGCGACTGGCGGCAACCCGGGCTCAGGCGGTGCTTGGGCCGCGTCCTGACCGGGCGCCGGATCCACATCGGGTCCGGGCGGGGGCGGCGCTGGATCGGACGACTCGTCGGCTCCGGCGGGCGCAGTAGCGCTGCGCGGTCTGACCCTGAAGCGCATGTACCTGGAAGTATGAGCCCCTGGCCACGCAGACAATGAGCAAGTCAGCCAAGATCCTGTTCATCGGAGACGTTGTCGGCGGGCTGGGCAGGCGCACGCTGCTTGCCTTGCTGCCGTCGCTGCGAGAACGTCTGGAACCCGATTTCGTGATCGCCAACGGTGAGAACGTCGCCGGGGGCAACGGCATCACCCCGAAGCTCGCCGAGCAGATGTTCGCCGCCGGAATCGACGTGATCACGCTCGGCAACCACACCTACCGCCACCGCGAGATCTACCCCTACCTCGATCAGGAGCAACGGATCCTGCGCCCGGCAAACTTCCTGCGCAGTCAGCCCGGCCATGGCTGGTGCGTGGTCGGCGCACCCGAGGTCAGGCTCGGGGTCCTGTCGCTGTCGGGAAACCTGTTCATGGATGCCGGACGCCCGGCCTTCGCCGAGGTCGACGCCGCGCTCCACGAGTTGCAGGGCCGTACCGACCACGTGCTCGTCGACATGCACGCCGAGGCCACCAGCGAGAAGATCGGGATGGGCTGGTACCTGGACGGCCGCGTGACCGCCGTGGTGGGCACCCACACCCACGTCCCCACCGCCGACGCCCGCATCCTCCCCGGCGGGACCGCCTACATCACCGACGTGGGCATGACCGGTCCGCGCGGGGGTGTGATCGGGGTCAAGCGCGAGCTGGCGCTCGAAGCGCTGACCACCAAGATGCCGATCCGCTTTGAGGTATCGACCGAGGACCCGTGGCTGCAGGGCGTCCTGATCACGGCGGCCGAGGAGCCGCTGCGGGCGAGCACGATCGAGCAGATCCTCGAGCCCGCGCCCGGGGTTGTCTAGCGGCCCGTGTCGCGCTAGGCGATCGCGGCCGGCGCGGGCGCCGGCTCCCGCGCCGGCGCCGGTGCGACTAACCGCGGGCGGCGCTCGGGATGGGCGGCGAACAGCGCCACCGCCACCAGCGGAAAGAACCAGACGACGTAGGAGTAGAGCCAGTAGTTGGCGGTCAGCTGCAGCGCGAGGATGACGGCGGCGCCGAGCGCCGCCACCTCGAGGAGGCCCCGTCTTGCGGGAACGAAGGCAACCAGAATGGCCAGCCCCACGGCCGCCCCCTCGAGCAGGTGCTGGACGGCGCCCAGCCCGCCCCACAGCCCCCACACCGAGAACGGGCTGGTGCGGGTGGACTGATAGGCGATCGAGTCATGCCAGAAGTAGTGCAGGTCGCCGCCCAGGAGCACCGGCAGCATGGCCACGACGACGGTCGCGACGAAGGCGCCGGCGTAGACGATGGTGGAGCGCTTGCCCGGCCGCTCACCGATACCGCGCCACAGCAGCGGCACCAGGGCAAACGGCGCAAACTTGGTCAAGCCCGCGATCGCGCCCATCGCGCCCCGAGCCGGCGGCGAGCCGATCGCGATCAGCGCCCATACCAGCGTGGCCGCCACCAGCGCGTCATTGGAGTTCGTGGCCAGCGTAAACAGGGTGAAGGGATAAGCCGCCCAGGCGTACATCAGCACGACCCCGAGCACGTGGTCGCGGATCCGCCGCCCCAGCACGTACAGGCCCGCGACCGTGAGCAGGTCGAAGGCGATCGCCGCGGCGTGCGCCGCGGGCAACGCATCCCAGTGCCCGCCCCAGCCGAAGATCAACCGGAAGGGGACGTAGGCGTAGTAGTTGACCGGTCCGTAGGTGTCGCCGTAGGCGTTGTCGTGCGGCCAGTGCCCGTACAGCATGTGGCCATGGATCAGCTTGTCGGCGCCGATCACGCCCGCGTAGCCGACGTCGATCACGTTTGAGTTGAGCACGTCCAGGCCGATGCGCAATCCGAGCAGGAACACGACCCCGAGCAACAGCCACCGGCTGGGCACGAGCAGCTCGAGCGGCCGGCGCGGGATCCCCTTGCCGAACGCCAGCGCCAGCATCCGCGCCAGCAGATAGATCAAAAACGGATACACGAGCGGCGTCGACAGCCCGATCTCGCCGTGGTTGAAGAACGCCAGCGAGATCGAGAAGCCGAGCAGCACCAAGAGGTCGAGGTGAAGCAAAGACAGACGGCTTCGCCAGGGCAAGAAGGGGGCCACGAACAGCAGGCATAGCGGCAGCCACACGTACAGGGCATTGGAGCGTCGCCCGAACTCGCCCGGGTAGCCGCGGGCCATCGCCCAGGCGACCTGAAACCCCGTCCACACCTGGGTCACCCTGGCCGTCGCGTCGTCGACGTAGACCTGCATCAGCTCTCGCGACTTGCGGGCGGCCGAGAACCAGCTCACCTGCCAGGTCCCGGGTCCCTTCTTGTACTCGTACGGGCGAGCCCGGGGGTGCTTGCGCAGCTCGGTTCTGACCCGCGGATCGGCCGAGGCGATCTTCAGCACCCGTGCCGCGGTCAGCCGGTAGCCGGCCGGGGGTTTATTCAGGTCGGTGACCAGAACCGGCGTGCCGGCGGGCTCGGCGCTCGCACCGATGCCATCCGCCCGGGCCCCGCCGGCCAGGCCCGCGAACCCGAGCAGCACCAGACCGAGGACGAGCGACCACGCCAGCAGCGCGCGAGACAGGGTCGGCGGCGAGGCGCGCTTGAAACCGACGGCCGCTACGCCCGGAAGCTCCACAGCTTCTGGCCGACGAACGACAGCGGCGTGGCCGCGATGATCGAGATCGCCTGGGCGACGACCTTCGCGAACCCGGCTCCGTCGACGAGTGACACCAGCACCACGTAGCTGAAGCCGAAGGCGATCAGCGAGACGGTGAAGAATCGCGCCACCTGAGGCCCCGGATGGGACTCCTTGGCGCTGAACGTCCAGTGCCGGTTCCACCAGAAGTTGTTCAGCACCGAGACCACAAAGGCCACCACCGCGGCGACCTTGTAGTCGATTGAGAGCACGTGCACGCAGGCAGCGAACACCGCCAGGTTGACGACGTATCCACTGGCGCCCACGCACGCGAAGCGTCCCAGCTGAAACCAATTGTGGGGCTTGCGCACGCCGTGCCGTACGCGATGGCGAAACGGCAGCGCGACGCTGCTGGTGAGTTCGTCGGACATAGCGTCAATGTATCGGCCGTTGGTTTGCTCGATACCCGAGCGTTCCGGTTCTAACGGGGTTCTAATCGGCGGGATCAGAGGATCCTAGACCGAAATGTGCCCGCACCATGGGGGCAACGTCGCGCAATGACCATTGCGGTCGTACCTCGCGAGAATCCGGACCCGTGCCGCACCACAGCAAAGCGCCCAGCGAATCGGACCGGTGCAGCGAACCGTGCGAGCCGCCGCCCACGTGGTCTGAACCGCCCCAGTCCACGAATTCGAACCCCGGCGCCGCCGACAGCAGCACCTCGCCGGAGTTGGGGCAGTTCAGCGCCGACCAGATCCGGGCCAGCCCGTCGGGATACTCGGTGCTCAGAAAGCGGCCGTCCTGGAGCTCGGCGCGCAGGACGGCAAGGTTGCCCTCCACGCTCCAGCGCCCGCCTCTGGAGTCGATCAGCTCGCCACCGGCGGTGAACCGCAGCTCCCCCCGGCGGCTGCGGACGATCGCCTCGTCGCGGCCCCGGCCGGCCAGCGTCATGATCAGATCCACGCCCTCCAGCTTTGAGACGGCTTTGACGCAGCGCGCCACGAGCCTCCTGGAGCCCGGCGGATCCAGCGCGTAGATCATCGCTGAGCGCTGCGCCGGACTGAGCGCCACCTCGGCTCCGATTGACCGCGCCGGGGACGGAGTGGCGACGTCGAAGTCGGCGAACGCATAATCGAGACGGATCCGCTCCTCGACCGCGGCCTGCGAGTGATCGGACATGACGATCACCGCGTGCTCGTCCAGGAACTCGTCCGGACCGCCGGCGGCGTGCATCAGGCGCTCGAGCTGGCGGTCGGCGGCCGCGATCGAGGTGACCTGGCTGTGGGGGCCGTTGCGGTGCGAGTAGGCGTCGTTGTCGGGCAGCGAGAACAGCATGAAGTCGAACAGGTCGTGCTCGGCGAGGTAGGAACCCACGCATCCGGTGTGCTGATCGCGAGCCCCCGGTAGCCCCAGCTGGCCCCGGCAGCCGGTCCTGCGGGAGGCGTAAAGATCGGCGTAGAAGAGCTCCTGGGGGCCATAGATCGTGCGCCGGAACAGGGTCGAGGTCACGATCCGCGCCAGTGCGGACTCGTTGGCCACCTCGTGGGGGTGGCGCCCGCGGTAGATCAGAAACGTCGTGCCGGCGGTCCGGACGTCGGCATCGTCGAGGGACTCGAACACGGTCTCGACGTCGTGAGACAGATGTTCATCGTTCATCCGGTAGACGGTGTCAGTCAGCGAGCGCACAACCCCGAACTGGCGAGAGGCCGAGAAGCTCGAGCCGTATTCCACGTAGCGCTCCTCCTCGCGGTGGTACCAGTTCATGCTCGGGATCAGGTGCTGGTCGGGCCCGACGCCGGTGGTGATGGTGGCAGCGCACACCGGGGTCACGGAGGGAAAGGCGGCCACGCAGTCGCTCACGTACACCCCCTGCTCGCGGATTCTCGCCATCGCCGGCGCCCTGCCCGAGCCGATTGCGCGCTCGAGCATGGCCGGCTTGAGAGCGTCCACGATTACCAGGACGAGCTTCTTCGGCTGTTCGCTCATGCGAGCTTCAGCGGAGGATGCGCAGGCCGGCGAACTTCTGCTCGTCGCGGCCGCGGCCGGCGACCAGCAGCCACAGCAGCAGCCCCAGGACGACCACACCAACCGGGGGAACGACCACCGAGAGGACGGCCGCGATGACCGCGGCGGCGTCCGCGAACACCGGCAGCGCCCCCGCGGAGTCGGTATCCAGCCGCCCACGGACCCGGGTCAGGAGGGGGACCGTGGCGAGGATCCCGACCACCGCGCAGATCACGCCGCCGACAATCCCGGGCCAGATCAGATACCCGCCGCGCGACAGCGAACCGCCGAACAGCAGCGCGCCGAGCGCGATCGAGGCGCCCGCGATCAGCAGCGCGAGCGGCGGGCGCGCCAGCTGCTCGCTCCCCAACCGCCGCTCGAGCAACGCCAGGGCGATCACCCCGACGACCATTCCGAGCAGGAAAGGAGTGCTCTGCAGGAAAGAGAAGTCGCTGTGCGCGAAGTCGATCTGAACGTCGCCGGCGCCGAGCACGCCGACCGCGAGCGCGGGCAGAAAGGGGCGGATTCCGACAGCCGCGGCGACGCCGATTCCCTGGAAGATGTCGAAGACGAGATGCACCGTGCTGTACCGTGACGAAGCGTGACGATAGACGAGAGGGCAGCGTGAGCCCCGGCGAGGGCGGCGCTGGCTCGGGAGGGTGGGCCTCCATAACTGGCAGCCTCAAGCGCCCGCGGTCGACGGCACGTGACATCGAGCGTTATGCGGGTTTGTTCGCAGAGCGCACAAAAGTCATGCGGTCCTCGGCGATGCGCGATCTGATGGCGCTGACCGAGCGCGACGACGTGATCTCACTCGCCGGCGGCCTTCCCGACACCACCACCTTCCCGCCTGATTCCTACGCCGCGCTGATGGGCACGGTGGCCGGACAGTCGTGCGCGCGGGCGCTTCAGTACGGACCCACGGAGGGCCTGGCGCTGGTCAAGGATTGCATCGCCAGCGTGATGCGAGCCGAGGGGATGGTGGTCGATCCCGACGACATGCTGGTGACCACCGGTGGCCAGCAGGTGATCGATCTCGTCTGCAAGACGCTGCTTGACCCCGGCGACGTGGTCATCGCCGAGGCACCGACCTACCCGGGAGCAATCCCCACCTTCTGCGCTTACCAGGCCGAGGTCGTCCAGGTGTCGATGGACCGCGACGGAATGCTGGTCGGTGAGCTCGAGGCCAAGCTCGACCAGCTCGAGACGGCCGGTAGACGCCCCAAGTTCATCTACACGGTGCCCAACTTCCACAACCCGGCCGGCGTCACCCTGTCGCTGGAGCGCCGCCGCGAGCTGGTCCGGATCGCGGGCGAGCGCGAGCTGCTGGTGCTCGAGGACAACCCCTATGGCCTGCTGCGCTACGAGGGCGAGCCGCTGCCGACGCTGTACTCGCTCGATCACGAGTTCGTGATCTATGCCAGCACGTTCTCCAAGATCCTCTCGCCCGGCGTGCGGCTGGGCTGGACGGTGGCGCCGCCGCCGATCCTCTCGAAAATGCAGATCGGCAAGCAGGCCTCCGATCTGTGCTCATCGTCGATCTCGCAGTACTTCGTCAGTGCCTATTTCGAGGCCGGACCGTGGGAGCAATATGTTCGCTCGCTGCTCGAGATCTACCGCCGGCGACGCGACGTGATGCTCGACACCCTGGCCGAGCACTTCCCGCGCGAAGCCGACTGGACCCGTCCGCAGGGCGGGCTGTTCATCTGGGCCACGATGCCCGACTACATCGACACCACTGACCTGCTCGCCCGCGCGCTGCAGGAACAGGTGGCTTTCGTGCCCGGCCGCGCGGCCTACGTCGACGGACGCGGCGGATCGGCGATGCGGCTCAACTTCTCCGGCATCGACGAGGACGGAATCCGCGAGGGGATCCGGCGGATCGGCGAGGTCGTGCGCGAGCAGGTCGCGATGTACGGCACGCTGACGGGGGCGCGAACCAAGGTGCAGGCCTCGCGGGAAGACGATGAGACCGCTCCCCCGCGCCCATCCGATGGTGAGAGCCGCCCCCGAGCGCAGCCGCGCCCGCCCGACCGTCACGATCGTGTCGTCGAGAGCGAGCTCGCCAAGGTGCTGAGGCTGCCCGCCAAGCGCACCCGCGCGGGCTGAGGTCTCCCGGTCGGTGAGCCGGGTCGCGGTCCTCAAAGGAGGGCGCTCACTGGAACGTCAGGTGTCGCTGCGCTCCGGCGCTCGCGTTCAGGAGGCTCTGCAACGGCTCGGTCATGAGGTGCGGCCGATCGACGTCGGTCCGGATCTCGTGCAGGTCCTGAGCGCCGAACGTCCGGACATCGCGTTCGTGGCCTTGCACGGGCGCGACGGCGAGGACGGGACCGTCCAGGAGCTGCTCGAAGTGCTCGGGATCCCCTACACCGGGTCGGGGGTTTCGGCCTGCATCCGCGCCGCCGACAAGGTCCTGGCCAAGCACGCGATGCGCGACCGCGGTGTGCCCACGCCCGACTTCTACGCCTTCAACGAGACGGCCTTCGAGGCCCTCGGCGCAGCGCAGGCGCTCCCCGCGATCGAGGAGCGGCTCGATTTCCCGATCGTCGTCAAGCCCGCCCGTCAGGGATCCGCGCTCGGAATCAAGTTCGCCCGCACGCCCGCCGACATCCCCTCGGCCCTGGTGGCGGCGTTCTCCTATGACCGCAAGGTCCTGCTCGAGCGTTACGTCAGCGGACGCGAGCTGGCCATCTCGATCCTCGCCGACGGCGGCGAGCCGGTGGCGCTGCCAATCGTCGAGGCGCTGCCCGAGGAGGAGAGCTTCTACGACTTCGAGTCGCGCTATGAGATCGGCCGCACCCGCTTCGTCTGCCCCGCCGCGCTCGAGCCCGAGCTCGCGGCGCGGGCCAGCGCGATCGCGCTTGACACTTACTCGCTGCTCGGGTGTGCGGGTTTTGCGCGCGTGGATTTGATGCTGTCCCAGCACGGCGGCGAGCTCTACGTGCTCGAGCTCAATCCGATCCCGGGGTTGACCGAGACCAGCCTCCTGCCCCAGGCGGCCGAAGCGGGGGGGATCTCGTTTGACGAGTTCATCTCGCGTGTGCTCGAAGCTGTCTGAGTCGGGAGGCCCGTCACGTGAGATTTGGGCGACGCCACGCCAGGTGGAATTAACCACGCCGCGGCGGTGTAATGGGGGGTGGTCATGGTTCGATGTCTGCTTGCGCTGGTGCCGGTGCTTGTGGCCGTCGGCTGCGGGGGCGGCTCGAAGGCCGGACACGGTGGACTGGGTCAGCACCGCACGTCTGTGAGCGCGTCGTCATCGACGGTCGCGGTCGCGGCCCGTCCCCGCCCGCTGCATGGCCGTCCGGTCACCGGGGACACGGGCTTGGAGCTGCTGGTATCCGCCGATCCTCCGTATCTGCTCGATGTCGACAGCGGAAACGTCCGACCGGTCACGGGCCTGGGCGTCCGTGGACCGGGGCCGGTGCTGTCGGTGCTCGCGGTGAGGCGAGATGCGGTGGTGTGGGTCGATCGTCACCCGCTCTCCAGAGGGGTAGAAAAGGACGACATCTATGTCGTGCGCCACCGAGCCACGATCGCAACCCGCATCGCCGTCGGCTCCGACGTTGAACCCGCGGGCGACGGGCGAGCCGTCTGGGTCACGAGCTTCCGCGACGCTCATCACTGCACCCTGCGCGAGCTGAACCTCGCCGGACGCCGGCTCCGCGGCCCGCGGCCAGTGCCCTGCGCGGCAACGCTGATCGATCCCGGCGCTGGCGCGCTGCTGATCAAAGGCCATTCAGTCCTCGAGCCCGCCAGTGGCCGTGTGCTGCTGCGTACCGGCAGCCTGTGGGCGATCGCCGGCCACGATGCCCTGACGGTCGGCAAGCCGCTACAGCCGCTCACCCTGACAGACCTGCGCACCGGCCAGCGCCGCGCGCTGCGATGGCCCAGCCAGATCGGGAACCATCAGGCAGGGGCAGACCAGTCGGCCGTCGACCCGAGCGCCAGGCTGATCGCGCTGAGCTTCTCCGACCCCGCCTACCAACTCACGGGAGAGCAGGTCACCGACGTCTGGCTGCTTGACCCAATCTCCGCTCGCTGGCAGCAGCTTCCTGACATGCCCGCCAACGTCGCGCTCAAGTTCACCAGCATGTCCTGGACCAGCGACGGCCGCCTGGTCATCCTCGCCCGGTCGCCCACGCGCGGCCCGGCCTCCCACCAGGTCGTCGCCGTCTGGCGCCCCGGCGAGAAGAGCCTCGCCCTCCGACCCGTGCCCATACCAGCTCGCGACAGCGGCAGTGACAGCTTCATAGCCTGGACGCGTCCGCGACGGTGACCGTCCCGCCCGTCGGCATCCCAGAGTGAAAGCAGCCGGCTATCTGTGTGCCCGATGGAATGGTGCGCCATCATCTTGACATGGGCATCGCCGACGTCTATCTAGCCGAGGTTGGCGCCCCAGCCGACGAGTGGGAGCGTGAGTCGGTCGCGGAGCTCGTGGAGTATCTGCGAGATGTTCCCGCGCTCGTCCGTGACGAGGAGCTGCTGCGCGCCGCGGCGCACCCGGTTGTGACGTTCATGATCAAGTTCGCGCTAGGCCTGTGGCCCGGCACCGACCCGTCACAAGATGCTGACTGGGCAGCGACCGCCGCTCTCGCACGCTGTGAGATAGCTGTCCAGCGCGACGTCGGCATCGACACGGGGCTGGGCGATCTCAACCTTGGGGTGCTGGAGTGGATCGAGGCCCGCATCGGTCGCTCGGAGGACCAAGGCTTCGCATCGTTGGTCCGCGCGAGCGTCGACGGTCTGCTCGATGCTGGCTGGCGGGGTCGCGAACGGGGCAGGAAGCTGAGCGAAGCGCGGGAGCCACAAACGCTGACCGTCGTCGACGCTGCCGGCTGGCTGCTGCGCCATCCCGGCGATCACTACTTCCGGCTAGCGCGCGCGATCGCCAGTGATGACCGCCTCTGCGAGCTGCTCGACGCACAGATCGCCCTCTTGGCCTCAAGCTATGACCGACTCGCCGCCCAACACGACGCCCACAACCAGGCCGAGCTGATCCTCGAGCTCGGCGTGCTCGCGCCGGTTGGCAGCGGATGGGTCGAGCCTGTCGCCACAACCGTCCTGGCTGCCGACGTCGGCGATGTGTCGGCCGGCGACCACCTAGGGCTCAGGCTTGTCGCCGACCCCGCCGCCACGTTCAACGGCAAGCTCATCTCGGTACGGGCCGGCGAGCGATGGCTCATCTGCGCGCACCGCCTCCAGGACGGGACGATCGTCCCCCACGACGGGACTCGTCGGATCGCCGCCTGACTCAGACGCAGCGGCCTCCGCGCCATAGGGAATGGCACGAAGCCGGAATAGTGACCACGGGCGCGGGCGCGGCATTTGACCGAGCGTCGCGTGATTTACGCCCAAGTGGGTAATGGTGATCGCGGTGGAAGGAGACCGCACGACGAACGCGCGTCGAAGCGGCGTCGAGGTCCGCTCCCTAGCCTCCCGCCCGCGCGGAGTCCCCGGACTACTGGTGGTGGTCTCGGAGCCCGCTGGGGTTCCCGCCATACGCGCCGAGCACGGCTCCCAGGAAGACGCAGGCAACCAAGATGACCACATATCCGACCGCGGCCGGCAGCCACCCAGCGCCGATGACGAGGCCAATCCCGGCCAGCCAGGCCAGGATCAGCCACCGCGACCTGGATCGACCGACAGCGCGGCCGAGGCGCGCACCCAGTCCGCCGTGAAACCGGGCTCTGCCTGTCCCAGCGGGGCTCACAAGGTGATTATTCCACCCAGGTACTGGTACGCCAAGCGCGCGCTCGACCCCGCCGGAGCCTTGAACCCAGGCGTGTTGATCAATCCCTAGGAACCGAATGCACGATATGCGTGCATTCCGTTCCGACCCCGTGTCTCACGCCGCCGACGGCCGCCCGCCACAACGTCAAATACCACCGATCAGCACCCCCTGCGCGGGCGCGGAGGTCACGACCCCCGGGCCGGCAAAACCTACTCGTCGGACGCGAAATCCTCGGGCGTCACGCGATCGAGGAAGTCCTTGAACTTCTCGACCACCTCTTCGGTGTCCTCGACCTCGTGCTCGAACTCGATCGCGGACTCCGAGATCACCTCATCGGCCGCGAAGATCGGGGCGCCCGAGCGAACCGCGAGCGCGAGCGCGTCACTGGGACGCGAGTCGATCTCGAGCTCGCGACCATTGGCCCGCAGGCTGATCGAGGCGTAAAAGGTGTTCTCGCGCAACTCGGTGACGGCCACGCGGGTGCATTCGACATCGAGCTCGCCGAGCATTTCCGACAGCAGGTCGTGAGTCATCGGCCGGGGGGTCGAGGCTCCCTGCAGCTTCATCAAGATCGCGGCCGCCTCCGGATGACCAATCCAGATCGGCAGGAACTTGTTGCTCTCAACTGTCTTCAGCAGCACGATCGGCTGCTTGCCGACCATGTCGAAGCTCACGCCGTAGATGACCATTTCCTGCACGGGTTCGCTCCTTCCGGGGGTTGGGCAAGTATAGGGACCCCGCCACCGCCCACCCATCCCTGCGAAACCCGGCGGATCGGCTGGAGTTGGACGCTGCCGCAGCCACCAGACGCCTCGACGCGCCCGTCGCCGACCCGTATCCTAACCGGCGACAGGCTATGGTCGGTGAGAGGGACCAATCCCGCCAACACGTCTCGCCGCAGCCCGGCGGCCGTCGGCCGGCGCCTGGAGCGCTGGCCCTGGTGCAGGCCTTCATCAACACGCACTACGACCTCGAGCGAGACCACGGCGCCGAGGTGCTCAGCTCGAGCCCCGCGTTGGGAGCGTGGCTTGCGGACAGGGGCCTGATCGACGCCAGAACCCAGGTCCAGGATCGAGATCTGCAGCGAACCCTGGCTCTTCGCGAGAGTCTCAGGATGCTGGCGCGGTCGACCGGAGCGCAGCCCAGTGTCGTGCGCCGGGCTCGCGAGCAGCTGGATGCCGCGAGCGCCGGAGCCCGGATCGAGATCCGCTTTGCTCCCAACGGACCGAGATTCGTAGGTGCCCCCGGTGCCGGCATCAACGGCGCGTTCGGAGCGCTGCTGGCGATCGTGGCCCAGGCGGTCACCGACGGCAGCTGGTCGCGACTGAAGATCTGTCCCGGACACCATTGCGGCTGGGCCTTCTATGACCACTCTCGCAACCGAGCGGGGCGGTGGTGCTCGATGTCGGTCTGCGGTGGCCGCGAGAAGGCTCGGGCCCACTACCGCCGTCGCCGGGCGGAGGGCGAGTGAGCTCACGCGCGCCCACTGCTCGACCTGCCGTCATGACCAGCCTGCGCTCACTGGCGGCGCCGCTGGCCCTCGTCGCCGCCCGGGCCCGTCGCCGTCCCGTCCAATGGCTGCCGGGCCTGCTCGGCCTGGTTATCGCGACCGCGTTCGCCTGCGGCGTCGCCGGCGAGGCGACGATCGCCGGCGACCAGGCTGCACGCGCGGTCCTGACCGCATCCAGTCCGCTCGGGAGCACGGTGCGCGTCACCTCGCAGGGGCCGGCATCGGGCCCCCGGAATGTCCAGGCGCGGGCGCTGCTACATCGCCTCGGTCTCCCCGCCCCGACGAGGGTAGTGCTGATGAGTGAGGTCCGGCTGAGCGGCGTCGTGGTGCGCCCGGTCGCGATCGCACCACTGTCGCGCTGGCTGACCAACCGGCAAGCCTCGACGCTGCGCCCCTGCACCGAGAGATCGTGCCCCGTGCTGCTGGTGGGCCGGTCGCTGCACGAGACTCAGCTGCGGGCGTTGGGCGTCCACCTGCGCGTCGTCGGGACGGCCCCGCTGCGCTCGGCGGCGCCGCTCGGCTTCGCGCCGGCGTCCTCAGCAGGTCCCCCCGATCCTGGCCACCGGTGACGCTCGGGGTCTCGATCGGATCCCAGGTCTCAGCGGCGTCTACCGCACTCAGAATTGGCTCTCCAGCCTGGATCTGCGAGGGCTTCAGAGCTGGCAGCTGGCTTCGACCGAGCAGCACCTGCAGCGGACCCAGGTGGACCTGCAGCAGAGCGGTACGGGATTCGCCTTCAGTGGACCCTTCGATGCGCTCGACCGGGCGCGAGCGCAGGCGGACGCCGCCCCGACGCGCCTGCTGACGGCCGGCGGCGGAGCGGTCGCGGCGCTGGCCGTGTTCTTGATCCTGGCGGCCTACGGGCTGCGCCACCAGCGCGACGCCGACGTCGGTCGCCTGCTCGCGGCCGGCGCGTGGATCAGTCAGTGCGTCGTGTTCGCGGTGACCGAAGCCGCGGCCCTGGCGGCAGTCGCGCTGGCGGCGGGAGCGGCGCTGGGCACGGCGGCGACGGCACTGTTGGCGCAGCACGCCGGTCTTCCGGTTGGGGGCGTGCTGGTCCACAGCCTGCTGACACCAACTGGCGCCGCCATCCTCGTGGGCGGGTGGCTGCTGGCGACGGCCCTGATCGCGCTCGTGCTGCTTGCGCCCGCTGCTCACATAGCCGACGTCCTGGCGGTCGCAGCGGTGGCCGCGCTGGCGTTGACGCTGACTCGCGGCACCGCCACGGACGGTGCCCTGCCGGCGCTGCTGGCGCCGCTGGCCTGCATCAGCGCCGGCGTGCTCGTCTACCGGGTCGCGGCCGCGGTGCTCCGCGCCGGCGAGCGCCTGGCTCGCCGCGGCCCCCCGCTCTCGCGGCTGGCGTTGGTGAGCCTGGCGCGCGCGCCCGCCGCCCCCGCGCTCGCCATCGCGTTCATCGCGGTGAGCACCGGCCTGGCCGGATTTGCCCTCTCGTATCGGTCAACGCTGCTGCGCGGCAGCGCCGACCAGGCCGCCGACCGGGTGCCGCTCGATGCGCTGGTGGCACCCGGGCCGAGCTTTCAGACACCGCTCGAGCAGGCACCCATGGCGCGCTGGCAGAGGCTCGCCGGCGGCCCGGTGCTGCCCGTGCGGCGAACCGACGCGAACTACCTCAGCGGCGGATCATCGGTGACGGTGGCCGCGCTCGGCGTCCCGGCCACGGGGCTGGGGTTGATCGCGGGCTGGCGGCAGAGCGACGGCTCGGCGCCGCTGGCCACCCTGACGCGGAGGCTACGACCGCCGGGACCGGTCCGCAGACCGGGACCGTTGCTGGGAGATCGTGCCCACTGGCTCGAGCTGAGGATCGCGGCGGGGGCCGGGGGAGTGCAGATCATTGCCGACCTGCGCAATCGTGGCGGAGCCGTCATCCAGCTGCCGATGGGAACGGCGACCCCTCAGCGGCACATGCTTCGAGCGCGCATCCCGCCTGGCCGCTTCGAGCTCGAGGCGCTGCAACTCAACGAACCCACCGGCCTGGAAGCCACCAATGGCCACCAGAACGCGGAGAATCCCGCCCCGGCCACCCAGTCCTCGGCGCCGGCGTCGCTGGGTCCGCTCGAGGTACTCGGCGCCGCCGGCCAGCGTCTGCGAACGGCCAGGCTCGGGAGCTGGCGCGGAGTCGGCGCCGCGACCAACGCGGGCGCAGGCGGGGCTAACGGCGGCGCGCTGCGGATTCGCTTCAGCGACACCGGCAGCCCGGGCGTGGTTCGCCCGCGGCAGCCCAGCGATTCGCGCCCGGTCCCCATACTGACCGATCCGCGCACCGCCGCGGCCGCCGCCGACGGCCGGATCGCGCTCACCGTCGACGGGCTGCCGGTGAACGCCCAGATCGTCGGCGTGTTGCGACGCTTTCCCACCCTCGCGCCCGGCGGAGCCGGCTTCATCGTCGCCGACGAGGCCACGCTGGCCGGGGCGCTCGACGCGTCGCTGCCGGGTCAGGGGCGGCCCGACGAGCTGTGGATCGATACCTCGAGGCCAGCGGCACTGAGGGCCGCGTTGGCACGGGGACCCCTGCGGATCTTGACCGCGAGTTTCCGCGCCGACGTGGAGCGCGAGCTGCGGTCGGACCCGATCGCCCGCGGTGTTCTGGGAACCTTGCTCGTGGCGGCGGTGATCGGTGTGCTGCTGGCACTGGCCGGGCTGTTGGTGGCGCTGCTGGGGCCGATGCGCGATCAGCGCGCCGAGCTCGAACTCGTGGTCCACGGTCTGGGGCCACGGGCACTGGCCCGCGAGCTGCGATTGCGCATTGTGGTGGCCGCGACACTCGGCCTGCTGGCGGGCTTCGCGCTGGCCGCGGCTCTGACCCGACTCGCGGTCGCGGCCGTGGGTTCGACTGACACGCTCGCCCCGCCTCGGCCCCCGCTGGTCACGGTCGCGCCGTGGGAGGAGCTGGTGCTCCTGGGCCTGGCCGCGCTCGTGGCCTTCTGGATCGCGAGCTGGGTCGTGACCTCCCCCGTCGTCTCACACCGGCGCCAGCCATGAGCGAAGCGGCGGTCGAACTTCGCGACGTTTTCTGCGTGCACCGCACGCCCGACGGCGACGCCGCCGCGCTTCAGGGCTTGACCCTCGAGCTCGGCCATGGCGAGCATCTGTGCGTGCTCGGCCCCAGCGGCGCGGGCAAGTCGACGCTGTTGCGCGTGGTCGCGGGTCTGCAGCAGCCCTCGGCGGGCTCGGTGCTCGTTTTTGGTCACGACCCGGGACGGATGACGCCGGCCGATGGCGCGCGGATGCGCCACCGCTGGATCGGCTTCCTCTACCAGCACGCTGATGCGACCCTGACTCCGCACCTGCCTCTGGCGCAAGCCGTGGCCCTGCCGCTGGCGCTGCGCGGCGTTGCCCGCTCGGCACGGCGTGCTCGGGTGGCCGAACTGCTGGCCGCGGCGGGGCTCGGCGATCGAGCGGCCGCGCTCCCCGCGGAGCTCTCGGGGGGTGAGCGCCAGTGCGCAGCGCTGTGTGCAGCGCTCGCCCACCGGCCGCGATTGCTGCTCGCCGACGAACCGACCGCCGAGCTCGACGCGTGTGCGGCTCAGACCGTGGCGGCTCTGATCGACGAGCTTGCCGCGGCCAACGGCGCCACGGTGATGGTCGTGTCCCACGACCCCGCGCTCGCCGAACACGCCCAGCGCGCGGTCCACATCCGCGACGGCCGGGTGGTCGAGGCGGTGGGTGGGGGCAGGCGGTCGCTGGTCGTGGGCCGCGGCGGCTGGGTTCGGCTGCCCGCGGGGCTGCTCGGCCAGGCGGGAATCGACGGCTCCGCCCGCGCCGAGGCCGTCGAGGGTGGCCTGCTGCTGACGCCGTCGCCGACCGCCGCGCCCGTTTCAGCGGACCCGTTGCCTCCCGCCGCGCCGCCTCCCTCAGGCAGCCCCTGGCCTGCCGCCGCGCCAGCCACCTCGCCCAGTCCCTTGTCTGCCGCCGCGCCGCCGCACCCAAGCCGCCCATCGCCCCCCGGGGCCAGCATCGAGCTGCGTGCGGTGGCCCAGAGCCGGGGCCGCGGTCCCAACCGCACGCGCGTGCTCGACGGCCTCACGGCCAGCTTCGAGCCCGGCGCGATGACCGCGGTGACCGGACGCTCAGGGGCCGGCAAGACGACGCTGCTCGAGCTGCTGGCGTGCCTGCGGCGGCCGGAGTCAGGCCAGCTGCTGCTCGACGGTCGCCCGATTGAACGCCTCGATCGCGAACAACTGGCCTCGCTGCGGCGCGAGCGAATTGGTTATCTGCCCCAGGAACCGGCTCCGATCGGTTTTCTCAGCGCGTTTGAGAACGTGACCTTCGCCCTGCGGCTGCGAGGCAGCACCGCGGCGCAGGCCAGCGAGCACGCCGCCGCGGCGCTGGCCCTGGTGGGCCTGTCAGACCGCGCGCGCCAGCGCGTGGAGCGCCTCTCGGCCGGCGAGGCCCAGCGTATCGCGCTGGCTCGGGCTCTGGCCAGCGCGCGCGGCCTGCTGGTCGTCGATGAGCCAACCTCGAGGCTCGACGAGGACAGCGCCACGAGCGTGGCCTGCGCGCTGTGCCAGGCCGCCGCCGAGGGGCAGACCGTGGTCTGCGCGACCCACGATCCGGATCTGATCCGGTACGCGGACCGGACCGTCGAGCTCGGCGCATAAGTCGGTGGATTTGCCGTCGCAGCCCGCAGTGGGAGATGCTGTGCGGGCAAACTGACCCTTGGAGGGTGAACTTGAGTACCTCAGAGACGACTCGGGCTGGTCACGGACATGGCCAGCCTGCCCGATCATGTCGGCAGCCACCTCGGCTACACCGAGTGGCGCGAAATGGAGCAAAAGCGGGTCGATGCCTTCGCCGACGCAACCGACGATCATCAGTTCATCCACGTGGACGTCGAGCGCGCCAAGCAGACCCCCTTCGGCGGCACGATCGCCCACGGCTACCTGACGCTGTCGCTGGCGGCTCCGATCGCCATGCAGCTGCTCCAGGTCACCGACGCAAAGGTCGGCATCAACTACGGACTCGACAAGGTCCGCTTCCCGGCGCCGCTGCCGGTGGGGGCGCAGTGGCGCGGCGGCGCGGAGCTCGTGTCGGTGCAGGAGGCCGGCGGCGGGCTGCAGGTCAAGCTGCTGACGACGGTCGAGGTCAAGGGCTCCGAGAAGCCGGCAATGGTGGCCGAGTGCCTCAGTCGCCTGTATGGCTGAAGCGATGACGACCGCCTCGATCGACCTCGATGCAGTTGTCGCGATCGATGTCCACACGCACGCGGAGCGCAACCAGGGCGAACCCCAAGACCCCGTAACCGTCGAGCTGCTCGACGCCGCGGCGAACTACTTCGGCGCCAGCCCAAAGCAGCCGACCGCGGCCGAGGTCGCCGACTACTACCGCGAACGCAAGATGCTGGCGGTGGTGTTCACCGTCGATGACGAGGCGGGCATGGGCCGGCGGCGGATCGGCAACGAGGAGGTCCTGGAGGCCGCTGCGGCCAATCCCGATGTGCTGATCCCGTTCGGCAGCGTCGATCCCCACAAGGGCAAGTTGGCCGTCCGCGAAGCCCGCGAGCTCGTGCAGGCCGGCGTCCGCGGGTTCAAGTTCCATCCCAATACGCAGGCCTTCTGGCCCAACGACCGCGACCACTACCGGCTCTACGAGGTGATCGCCGAGGCCGGTCTGATCGCCCTGTTTCACTCCGGCACGACGGGAATCGGAGCCGGCATGCCCGGCGGCGGCGGCGTGCGCCTGAAGTACTCAAACCCGATGGCGGTCGACGACGTCGCGGCCGACTTCCCCCAGCTCGACATCATCCTCGCCCATCCGTCCTTCCCCTGGCAGGACGAGGCGCTGGCCATCGCCGTGCACAAGCCGAACGTGTACATCGATCTCAGCGGATGGTCGCCCAAGTACTTTCCGCAGAACTTGATCCAGTACACCAACACGCAGCTGCGCGGCAAGATGCTGTTCGGCTCCGATTACCCGCTGATCACGCCCGACCGCTGGTTGTCTGACTTCGAGCGGCTGCCGATCCGCGACGAGGTCCGCCCGCTGGTGCTCAAGGAGAACGCTGCCCGCCTGCTCGGTCTGCGCCGGTGACGCCGAGTCCCGGCGCTTAAAGTGAGAGCGCCCCGGAACCGGCGGGATATGAGGCCGGGTCTGCGGGGCGCGCTCGAGGGAGGAGAGGTACTGCATGACCATCATGGCGCATGGCCGGTAGAAGTCAAAGACGAGTATTCGATTTCATTCATAATTTGCGCTTATGGAGTTGCGACAGCTGCGCTACCTCGTCGCGCTCGCCGAGGAGGGAAGCTTTACGCGCGCCGCGGCCAACGAGCACATCGCGCAGCCGGCCGTCTCCCAGCAGATTCGCCGGCTCGAGGACGAGCTCGGGCTGGCGCTCGTCGAGCGCAGCACGCGCCGGGTCACGCTCACGGACGCCGGCGAGCTGTTGGTCATACGCGCACGCCGGGTGATGGCCGAGCTCGATGCGGCCGAGATCGAGCTGCAGGCGCTGCGCGGCATGCACTCCGGCCATGTGACGCTCGGCGCGATGCACACCATGGGTCCGATCGACCTCTCGCTGGCGCTGGCGCTATTCAGCAGGCGCCATCCCGATGTCCAGTTCACGGTCCGCGAGCAGTCGAGCGAGGAGATGGCCGAGATGCTGCGCGTCGACGAGCTTGATCTGGCCTTCTTGTCGGTGACCGAGCGGGTCGAAAGCCACGGGCTCGGTCTGGAGCAGCTCGTGTCTGAAGAGCTCGTCGTGCTGCTGCCGCGCGAGCACCGCCTGGCGAGGCGGCGGCAGGTGCGAATGGGCGAGCTGGCCAGCGAGACGTTCATCAGCTTCCGAGACGGGGCGCGGCTGCGCGAGCTGCTCGTGTCGGCCGGGCGCCAGTCGGGGTTTGAGCCGCGCGTAACCCTCGAGTCCAACGAGAGCCATCGGATCCGGCGCCTGGTCTCAAGGGGCCTCGGGGTGGCGATCCTCCCGCGCTCAGACGCCGAGGGGCCGGGCGCCGATGTGGCCGTGGCCAAGCTCATCGAGCCGGCGCTGAGGCGCGATATCACGCTCGCCTGGCGCGAAGGACGCCGCCACGCGCCGGCGGCGGCGGCCTTTCTCGATCTCGCCCGGGAGACGTTCGGCGAGCGCGCTGCGGCCACGCTGCCGCCGTAAACCGTCGAGCGCGCTACGGTCACGCGGCCGCCGTAACCGTCGAGCGCGCCCGGTGTCCATTTCTTTAGGCGCTTTGACCCCCAGATCCCGTGCAGTGTTGGCCGATTGCGGGTATCAGCATCATTCAGACGCGTCCCGGACCGTTGTTTGCGCGGACCTTAAGAGATCCGTAAGCATAGTTCGATGATCATCGAACTTTTGCTATGATTCAGTCCGGACCAAAATCATGAGAACACTGGAGACAGACCTGAACAGCATTGAAACTCGCGAAGTCCCCACCCCGGGACGCGAGCACAACGACCCCAGCCAGCGCGCCCGCAAGCGTGGCGAGCATGCCCCCACCGCGGGTGGTACGAGGCCCGAGGCGCCAGGGCCGGCGTCGCGCTGCGCATCGCCAGGGCGCCGATGGTCATCACGCTAACGCTGACAGCGGCTTTTTGAGCGAGAACTCGCTCGACCTGTTCCTGCGTGCGGCCCGCGCGCATTCGTTGCTGACCGCCGAGGAGGAAGTCGAGCTCGCCAAGCGGATCGAGCGCGGCGACCTGGAGGCCAAGGAGCGGATGATCAACGCGAACCTGCGGCTCGTGGTCTCGCAGGCCAGGCGCTATCAGGGCCATGGGCTGCCGATGGAGGACCTCGTCCAGGAGGGGATGCTTGGGCTGATTCGCGCGGTCGAGAAGTTCGACTGGCGTCGCGGCTTCAAGTTCTCCACCTACGGCACGCTCTGGATCCGCCAGGCGCTGCAGCGCGGTCTGCAGAACCACGGGCGCACGATCCGGCTTCCGGTTCACGTCGCCCAGCGCCAGACCAAGGTGCGCAAGATCGAAAGCGAGCTGAGCACCAAGCTCGGTCGCGAAGCGACCGACGAGGAGATCGCCGCGGAGGCAAAGCTGCCCGTCGAAGAGGTCGCCGAGCTGCGTGAGCTGACCCGCGGGCTGACGAGCCTCGATCAGCCCGTCGGCGAGGATGGCGAGACGGCCTTCGGCGATTTGCTGGCCAGCGACAGGCCACAACCCAACGAAGAAGTTGAGAACGCCGAGCGCCAGCAGCTGATCAGCGGCGCCGTCGATCAGTTGCCCCAGGCCGAGCGCGACGTGATCCGCTTGCGGTTTGGCCTCGCCGGAGCGGAGCCGCTCAACCTGCGCCAGACCGGTGCAGAGCTCGGAATCACGCTCGGCAAGGCGCGCGAGCTCGAGCAGCAGGGCCTGAGAAGGCTCGCCAACAGCTCGAGGCTCGAAGAGCTGCGCCGCGCGGCCTAACGGCGGCGCCTCACCCTCTGATGACGCCGGTCCGCGGTGGGCACGAGGTGCCCACCCGGGCCGGCGTTTTCTGATCGCGGTGGTGGCCCGCGAGGGCGGCGGGCAACCTACTATTCAGCAGCGCCATGAACCGTCCCCTCGCCGCCATCGCCCTCACGCTCGCGCTGTCGGCCCTGAGCGCGGTGCCCGCGAGCGCCTCGGCGCGACCCCCCCGTCTGCTGACCGCCGACGATTCCACGGCGTTCGCGGTCAGGCCGTCGACGATCCTCCTCACCGCCGACGGCGGTGAGTTGATCGGCAGGCTCTCTTCGGGCCGGCGCCGCGGCTACCTTCACTGGAGCCATTGGAGCCGGCGCTCGGCGTCGGCCACCGCGAGCTACTGGGTGAACATTTGCCGGCCCAACTGCAGCCGCGGCAAGTTCCGGCTGCGACACGTGACTCTCCAGGCATCTCGCCCTCGGGGTGGTCACTTCGAATACATCAGCCTCCGCCTGCACTTCCACAAGCAGTGGTGGAGCGAGCTGCTCTACTGCGAGCACGACGGGTCCCTGTGGAGCTGGGTCAGTACGGAGGGATGGGTCAAGGGTCGCACCGGTTAGACGGCTACCGCGCGCCGGTTAGCGGGCTCACTGGCCCTCCGGCCAAGCGCCGGCGCCCGCGGTCACACGGGAACGGCCCAGGAATGCTCGTCGGCAAACGTCACCCCCACCGTCGAGCCGCGCTCCACCGGACGAGCCCCGCCACTCGTGCTCGCGACCAGATCCCCGACCGCCGGCGACTGCAGCCGGACGGTTCGCTGGGCGCCCAGGAAGGCCACGTCGACGACCGTGGCGCTGATCGCCCCCGGGTCGCCTGCGCCGGGGCGCAACTCGAGCTCTTCGGGCCGGACCACGACCACCACCGCCGTGCCCTGCGCCAGCCCCTCCGCTCCCGACACGGAGCGCTCGCCGACTCCGTCGATGCTCGCCCGATAGCGGCCGGAGTCGTCAGTGGCCAGGATTCGGCCCCGCAGCCGGTTTGAGGCGCCGACGAAGTCGGCCACGAACCCGGTCTGCGGGCGACGGTAGACCTCCTCGGGTTCCCCCAGCTGTTCGAGTACGCCGGCGTTCATGACGGCCACGCGGTCCGACATCGAGAAGGCCTCCCCCTGGTCATGGGTGACATAGCAGAAGGTGATCCCCACCGCCCGATGCAGGTCCTTGAGCTGCGTCTGGAGCTCGGCGCGCAGCTTCAGGTCGAGCGCGCCCAAGGGCTCGTCCAGCAACAGCACGTCGGGTCGGTTGACGATCGCGCGGGCGAGCGCCACGCGCTGCTGCTGGCCGCCCGACAGCTGCGAGGGACGAGAACGTTCCCGGCCCTCGAGTCGCACCAGCTTGATCGCCTCCTGCACGCGACTGGCGATCTCAGAGCGCGGTCGCCGGGCCTCGCGCAGGCCGAAGGCGATGTTCTCCCACACATCGAGATGCGGAAACAGCGCGTAGCTCTGAAATACGGTGTTGACCGAGCGGTGGTAGGGACGGACGCGCGTCACGTCACGTCCCCCGACGAGAATCTGGCCGGCAGTCGGATCCTCGAATCCGGCGACCATCCGCAGCGTGGTCGTCTTTCCGCAACCCGAGGGCCCGATGATCGAAAAGAACTCGCCCCGGCGCACCTCGAGGTCGAGCTCGCGCACGGCGACCAGATCGCCAAAGCGCTTGCTGACCCCGGTCAGGGTGATCGCCGTGTCGCTGGTGCTCATCCTTCGTACAGGCTGGCGATGCGGCTCTTGCGGCTGGTGCGGCCGAGACGGCCGGCGGTGCTGAACACTCCGACGGCCAGCGACATCAGCGCCACGGTGAGGAACATCACGAACACGCCGACGGCGTTGATCTCGGGCGTGATCCGGAATCTGATCATCCCCAGCAGGACGATCGGCAGCGGCGATTGCGAGGTGCCCTGCAGAAAGTACGACGTGACCACGTCGTCGAGCGAGAACGTGAACGCCAGCAGCCCGGCGGCAATGATCGCCGGCATCAGCGTGATCAGCGTCACCCGGCGGAACGCGCGCCACGGAGTCGCGCCCAGATCGGCGGCCGCCTCCTCCAGCGCCGGATCCAGGCCAATCAGCCGCGCCTGGATGATCAGCGTCGCATAGGCGGAGTTCAGGACCGCGTGGCCGATCACGATCGTCGGCAGGCCGAGCGTGAAGTGCAGCTTCAAGAACAAAAAGAACAGCGCACTGGCGAACACGACCTCGGGAACCACGATCCGGGCGTAGACGAGTCCGTCGTACACGGCCCGGGCCCGCCGGGGGGCACGGCGCCACCACAGCGCTCCTGACAGGGCCACCGCGAGTGACAGCAGCGCTGACAGCACGGCGATGATCAACGTGGTTTCAAATCCAGCGCGCACGTTGGGATCATTGATGGCTTGGCTGTACCAGTGACCGGTCGCGCCGGTCCAGGATGTCAGCAGTGAGTTGGTGTCAAACGAGCCGATGAACACGACGACCAGGGGCAGCCACAAGAACGCGATCACAAGTGCACTCAAAAACGCGCTGACGGGGTGACGGCGGATGTTCACGACGCCGGCTCCCCGGACAGCTGATAGCGCCGCAGAAAGAAGAGGACGATCAACAGCAGCGCCATCAACGTGACTGACAATGCCGATCCGAATGGGTAATTGCCGGTCTCTTGAAACTGATTGGCGATGATGTTGCCGACCATCAGCGTCTTGCCGCCGCCCAGGATCTCGGGGATCACGTACTCCCCCATCGCCGGCACCCCGACGATGATGCTGCCGGCGATCAGCCCCGGCCGGGCCAGGGGCAGCACGATCCTTCGAAACTGGCGCCAGGGAGTGGCCCCCAGATCGGCGCCGGCGTTATAGATCGCCGGATCGATCCGCTCCAGCGAGACGTAGATCGGCAAGATCATCAGCGGCAGATACGAGTAGACGATCCCGATCCCGATCGAGGCCGGGGTATAGAGGAGGTTGATGTGTGAGTGCCGACCGACGATCCCCAACGTATGGGCGACACTGTCGAGCGGCCCGTCGTTCTGGAGCACGTCCACCCAGGAGTAGGTGCGGACGATGAAGCTCGTCCAGAAGGGAACGATGACCGCGGCCAGCAGCAGTCGCTGCGTCCGGGCGCCCTGGCGCGAGATGAAGTAGGCGAGGGTCAGCCCGAGCACGGCGCACACAGCGGTGGTGCCCGCCGACAGGATCACGCTGCGCACCAGTGTGTCGACGTACAGGGTTGAGCCGAAGGCTCTGTAGTTGGCGGTCGTCCAGCCGAAGTCGACGTTGAAGCTGATCAGGTTCTCGGTGCCGAACGAGTACACCAGGATCAGGCCCAGTGGCACCAGGAAGCAGGCCAGCGTGACGATGCCCGTGGGGAGCGCCAGCAGAGAGCGTGCGGCGGCTCCCATGCCCCTCGTCCCGGTCCGACGAGGAGCGCGCGCGACGGCCGCGGAGACTAGGCCGCCTTCACTTCCTGCCACGTGCTAGCCCACAGCGTGGTACCCGCGGCGCCGAGGTAGCGGTCGAACTCCACCTTGGAAACGACATTCGGGTTCGGCACCAGGATCGGGTTCTTGGAGATCGAGGACTTGATGAACGGCGTGGCCTTGGGGACCAGGTACGCGGTGCCGGTCGCGTTGACGAACTGGGCATACTCCTTGGGCTCGAGCAGGAAGTTCATGAGTTCCTGCACCAGATCGAGGTGGCTCGTCGACTTCGCCGCGGCAAATCCCTCGAGGTAGGCGTGCATGCCTTCGGTGGGCGCCACCCACTCGATCTTCGGCTGCTGCTGCTTGTTGACGGCGACGTCGTAGTCCCAGTCCATCGCGATCGCGGTGGAGCCGTTGATCAGCCCCTGACCGACATTGGTGTTGAGGAACGCCTTGAGATGGGGCTTGATCTGGATCAGCGCGTTCTTGCAGGCGTTGAGCTGGGATGGGTCGGTCGTGTTGCTCGAGTACCCCAGGTACTTGAGCGTGGAGCCCATGCAGTCGCGTTCGAGATCGATGAACACGATCTGCCCCGAGAGCTTCGGCGCCAGGCGCCAGACGTCATGCCAGCTCGTGATCTTCTCGCCGACGACATCCGGGCGATAGCCGATCCCCACCTTCCCGTAGTCGGTGGGGATGCCGTACGGATAGGCCTTGCGAAAGCTCGGGGTGACGTTGGCGATGTTGGGAATCTTGGAGAAGTCCAGCGGCTCCAGGACGCCGGCGGCATGGGCCTGCCCGGTGTCGGAGGTATCCGCGAGCAGCAGGTCGTACTGTCCGCTCTTGAACGCCAGCACCACCTCGGCGCTGCTGCTGGTCGCGTTGGTGACCTGTTTGACGTGAGCCCCCGGATGGAGCTTCTCGAACGTGGCGATCTCGTGCGGGCCGATCCAGTCGGGGTAGTTGTTGAGCACGATCGTGCCCGTCAGCGAGCCTCCGGCCGCCTTGCTGGCCGATGAGCCCGAACTGCTCGAGCCGCACGCGGCCAGCAGCGAGCCGGCGACAGGCAGCCCGACCCCCAATCGCGCCGCCCGCGCGAGCAGCGCGCGCCGGGAGACCGTCAGCTCGGTGAAGGTTTCGGGTTCACCGCTGCCCATACCGGTTGCAACGTATCAGACGGCTAGCGCGGGTCCGGAAGGCTCAATGGCCCCGCCAACCCGCGTCTGTATGCGCCGCCATTGGCACATCCCAGCCGGGCCGCCCCAGCGCCGTCCACCCGCGCCATCGCCGGTATCTTGGTCGCCCATGTCCACCCGCACCCACGCGGTCTGGCCGTGACCGCGGCCATCGTCGCGGACCTCCCGCACGCGACGACCGTCCGCGACGACTGGATCACGCTGGCCGATGACTGCCGCCTGTTCGCACGCACGGTGCTTCCGCAAGGGGCCGACGAGGATCCCGTGCCGGCCGTGCTCGAGTACCTGCCCTACCGCCTGACCGACGGCACCGCCCACCGCGATGCCACCCAGCATCCATATTTCGCCGGGCACGGATACGCCTCGGTGCGAGTGGATATCCGCGGCACCGGCAACTCGGACGGCATCCTGATGGACGAGTACCTGCCCCAGGAGCAGGAGGACGCCTGTGAGGTGATCGCCTGGCTGGCGCGTCAGCCCTGGTGCTCGGGCGCGGTCGGGATGTACGGCAAGTCCTGGGGCGGCTTCAACGGCCTCCAGGTCGCGGCCCGGCGGCCGCCGGCCCTGCGGGCGGTGATCAGCGCCTACTTCACCGACGATCGCTACGCCGACGACGTCCACTACATGGGGGGCTGCGTGCTCGGGCACGAGGCGCTGAGCTGGGCCAGCTACATGCTCGGGCTCAACGCCCTGCCTCCCGACCCCGAGATCGTCGGCGACCGCTGGCGCGAGATGTGGCTGCAGCGGCTGGCGCGAACTCCGTTCTTCTTGGAGCAGTGGCTTGCCCACCAGCGCCGTGACGAGTTCTGGCAGCAGGGCTCGATCTGCGAGGACTTCGGCGCGGTGGCGGCGCCGACGCTGCTGGTGGGTGGCTGGGCCGACGGGTACACCAATCCGGTCGGGCGCACTCTGGAGGGGTTCCTCAAGGCCGGCGTTCGGTGCCGAGCATTGATCGGTCCCTGGAGCCACGCCTGGCCGGAGGTGTCGCATCCGGGCCCGCAGATCGGGTTTCTGCAGGAGTGCGTTCGCTGGTGGGACCACTGGTTGCGCGGCGCCGACAACGGAGCCATGGACACGCCCCTGGTTCGAGCCTGGATTCAGGAGTACGACGCTCCGGCGGCCTTCCAGCCCCGGCGGAGCGGCCGGTGGGTCGCCGAGCGGGAGTGGCCGCCACCCCGGGTGGCTCTGCGGACGCTGCTCGCCCAGGCCGGCGGGACACTCGCCGATCAGCCCGGCCCGGCCGGTCGCGAGCTGCACGTCGCCAGCGAGCTCTCGGGGGCCGACGCCGGCGCATGGTGCCCGTACGGCGAGGTGACCGACTTCCCGCCCGATCAACGCGGCGAGGATGGGCTGGCGTTGACATACACGTCGGTGCCGTTGACGCAGGCAGTTGAGGTCCTCGGATTTCCCGAGGTGACACTCGAGCTGGTGGTCGACCGTCCGCTGGCTCTGGTGGCCGTGCGCCTGTGCGACGTGGCTTCCGACGGCACCTCGTTGCTGGTCGCGCGCGGGCTTTTGAACCTCACCCACCGCGGCTCTCACTCCGAGCTCGAGCCGATGCCGGCGGGCGAGGCGGTGAGCGTCCGCGTGCCGCTGGACCTGACCGGCCACGCCTTCGCCCCCGGACACCGGATCCGGTTGGCGGTTTCGTCGGGCTACTGGCCATTCGCCTGGCCCTCGCCCGAGAGCGTCCGGCTGGAGCTGATCTTGGGAGGCGAGACCCGGCTCGAGCTGCCCGTGCGCCCACCGGGACCCGCGGACGAGCCGCTTCCGGCGTTCGCTCCCGCGGAGCGAACCGCGCCCGCGCCCGGACCGGTCTGGGACGAGCCCTGGCGCAGGGTGACACGCGATCTGGCGACCGGGCGCCTGACGATC
Source organism: uncultured Solirubrobacterales bacterium (assembly GCA_963757015.1). Lineage (GTDB taxonomy): Bacteria > Actinomycetota > Thermoleophilia > Solirubrobacterales > Solirubrobacteraceae > Palsa-465. The sequence goes on along the minus strand of CAVWQA010000011.1, from coordinate 30,180 downwards.
GAAGTGGGCCACCACGAGCGCGCCGAGCTCGAGCATACGAAGCTCGCCTTTGGCGAGCGACTGTCGAGGCGCTACACGATCTATGCGGGCCAGCCGCTGTCGGCCCGCGTCGATTGCCAGGGCGATCACTTCCTGTGCCGGGACGAGTGGCGGATCGAGATCCGATTGCGCACGTCGCTGTCGGCGACCGCCGATTCGTTCTTGGTCACCAAGGATCTGGACGCCTTCGAAGGTGACGTGTGCGTGTTCAACGCGCGCAACGCAGTCGAGATCCCACGCGACGGTGTCTGATGCCCATCTCTGATTTCCCGCGGTATCCGCTGCTGTTTGGACCCAGTCCTGTGCATCCGTTCAAGCGGCTCTCATCCCACCTTGGTGGCGCGTCGATCTGGGCCAAGCGTGACGACTGCAACAGCGGCTTGGCGTTCGGGGGCAACAAGACTCGCAAGCTCGAGTACCTGGTCCCCGACGCGCTGGCCCAGGGCGCGGACACGCTGGTCTCGATCGGCGGCGTGCAGTCAAATCACACCCGCCAGGTGGCGGCCGTGGCGGCCCACCTCGGGCTCAAGGCGAGGCTCGTGCAGGAGAGCTGGGTCAACTGGCCCGACACCGTCAACGACCGCGTCGGGAACATCCTGCTGTCCCGCATCCTGGGCGCCGACGTTCGCCTCGTGGAGGCCGGCTTCGGGATCGGTGTGAAGTCGAGCTGGCAAGAGGCTCTGGATGAGGTCGAGCGCCAGGGCAGAAAGCCCTATCCGATCCCCGCCGGTGCCTCCGATCATCGGCTCGGGGGCCTTGGTTTCGCCAACTGGGCCGACGAGGTGCTCGACCAGGAGCAGGAGCTGGGCGTCTTCTTCGACACGATCATCGTATGCTCGGTAACGGGCTCGACTCAGGCCGGGATGATCGCCGGGTTTGCCGGTCAGGACCGGCCGCGACGGGTGCTGGGCATCGACGCGTCGGCCACACCGCTCCAGACGGCCCAGCACGTGGCGAAGATCGCTCGCAACACCGCCGAGCTGATCGGGCTGGGGCGTGACTTGCGAGACGACGAGATCACGCTGCTCGAAGGGTGGGCCGGCGATGCCTACGGCATCCCCGTGGCCTCCACGATCGACGCCATCCGGCTCACCGCGGAGCTGGAGGGGGTGATCCTCGATCCCGTCTATGAGGGCAAGTCGATGGCCGCCCTGATCGACCTGGTCAAGCAACGCGAGATACCCGCCGACAGCAACGTGCTCTACGCCCACCTGGGGGGGCAGCCGGCACTCAACGCCTACAGCGCGCTGTTTCGCTGAGCGGGCGTGTGCTGGCAGCCGCTGCCGGGTGAGCCGCGACGTCTCCCGTGTCACTGCGTCTCCGCCGCCGTCAGCCCAGCTGACGGTCGAGGTTCACAGCGGCGCTGATCAGCGCCAGGTGGGTGAAGGCCTGGGGGAAGTTGCCGAGCTGCTCGCCGGTCGGTCCGATTTCCTCGGCGTAGAGGCCGAGGTGGTTGGCGTAGTGATCCACGGTGCTGGGTCTAGCCGGTGGGCTGTGGCCGGGCGGCTGCCCGGCGCAGGCGCCCGGTCGAGTAAGCCGCCTGGAGCCGCTGCACCTTGCGCGGCACCAACGGCAGCATCCTCATCCCGATCCGGTAGGCCCAGCCGGGGAACACCAGCGGCGCGCCGCGATCAAAGCCGGCCAGCGCCTCCCGCGCGCACTGGGCCGCGCTGATCCGCAGGAACTGCGGCGGTCCGCCCTTCATGCCGCCCCCGCTGCCGGCCACCTGGTCGAACTCGCTCTCCACCGGTCCCGGGCACACCTGTGTGACGACCACACCGGTACCGGCCAGGTCGGCCCGCAAAGCCTCGCTGAAGCCATCGACGAAATGCTTGCTGGCGCAGTAAGCCGCGCTGGCCGGCATCAGCGTCAACCCCGCCCCCGAACCGATGTTGAGCACGCCGCCCCGGCTACGCGCGACCATCGCGGGCACCAGAGCGGCGGTCAGCTGCACGACCGCGAGCACGTTGGTGTGCAGCACCTGCCGGATGCGCCGCCACTCCGCGCTGTCGAACAACGCCTGATCGCCGACGCCGGCGTTGTTGACCAGGATGTCCACCGGCCCGACCTGCTCGCCGACCTCGCTCACGAGGCGATCCACGTCGCCTTCGTCGGATAGATCGGCGCGCACGACCACCACCCGCAGCTGCGGGTGCTGTGCCAGCAACGTGGCTTGTAGCTCTTCGAGCAGCCCGATGCGGCGGGCCGACAGCACCAGGGCTCCCGCCCGGGCGGCGAGCTGGACGGCAAGTTCCCGGCCGATGCCCGAGGAGGCACCGGTTACCAGCACGGTGCCGCCATCCACGGGCGGCCGCACGGATTCAGTCATGCGAGCACCTTTCGTCTCAGCCTTTGTCGCCACCTTCGTCTCAGCCTTTGTCGCCCCCGCCGACGGCAGCGCGAGACGGGCTTGAGAGCAGCAGGGGCCGGATATCGGCAATCCAATCGAGCTTTGCCTGCTCGCGCCGGACGCCGAACATCGCCGTCGCGCGCCGATAGGCCGCCTGCGGGCGCGACGCCAGCCCCTCGACCAGCTCGCCGAGCCGATCGCGGCGGGCGCGGGCTTCGGCCTCGTACGCGTCGAGGATCGCCCCTAGTCGCGCCTGGGACATCCGGTCGCCAAAGAACACCCGAACCAGGAACAGGTCGCGGTGGCGCTCCCGCGCGAGGGGCGAGTCTTCCAGCCAGCCTCGAAGCACGCCCTCGCCCTCGGCGGTGATCTCATAGACCCGCTTGGTCGGGAACCGCTGCTGCGCCACCTCGGTCGACGCCAGCAGGCCGAGCCGGCAGAGACGATCAAGCTCGGAGTAGATGTGACTGCGCGTGAGCGGAAAGAAGTTTCCGATCGACCGCTCCGCGTAGCCGGTCAGCTCATGGCCCGCCCGCGGCCTGACTGACACCAAGCCAAGCACGACATAGGACGTCGGCGAAAGCTGTGCGACCACGTCCAGGCTATGCTAGTCCTAATAGGACGAGCTCTCAAATGATCCGGTTGCGCGTGCCGCTCGCGCGTGGGCGCCCCAGAGCTCGCTCGGATCGGTGGCGAGAGCCCACTCGTCCCCTGCTGTCCACTATGTGGTGCTCTGACACCGCCCTGAATGCTTGGTCTGGCATCATGCATGTCTCGAAAGTCGAGCCCGCGGCAGGTCATACGCATCAAGGTCGCCGATTGGGCGGGGAGCCGCGGAGCACACGATCGCGGGCCGGTGATGTCTCAGCAAAGCCCGAAACTCAACCAATCGGTTACCAAGGCGATCAGCCTGCTACGAGCGGTGGCACAGGATGGTGGCGCCAGTGTTTCAGCGCTCTCGCGCGCCGTCGGACTGCCGCGGGCTACAGCCTTGCGCATGATTCAGACGCTGGAGCGGGAAGGCTTCTTGCTGCGGGTTCCCCGCGCGGATCGCGTGCTCCTGGGGCCAGAGCTTGTCCGGCTCGCGCGCGCGGCAGATGGGAGCATGGTGCTGCGTGAGCTTGCCCGTCGCCCGCTTGCCGATTTGAGCGAAGCGCTGCGCGAGACGGTGACCCTGAGCGTCGTGGCGTCTGACGGCGGCCTCGATCTTGTCCATCAGGTAGACGGACCTCAGCACCTCGTGCCTCGGCACTGGGTCGGTCAGCGGTTTCCGTTGCACGCCAGCTCGAGCGGCAAGGTGCTGCTCGCCACCTACAGCGACGAGCGCCTTGCGCAATTTCTCCGTCAGCCGCTCGCGCGGCTCACGCCGTTCACGATCACAACGCAGCGCGAACTGAGGCACGAGCTCGAGCAGGTTCGCTCAGGGGGATACGCCGAGACCGTCGACGAGCTCGAGGAGGGACTCTCCGGCGTGTCGGTCGGGATTTTCGACCAGGGGGAGGAGCTCCTTGGAACTATCAACATCAGCGGCCTCAGCCAACGTCTCGACGAGATCCGCCGCGCCGATGCGGCCGAACACACGCGGGGCGTCGCCCGAGCGATCGAAGACGCGCTCAGGTAGCGGCGCGCGTGGCGAACATTGGCGTGTTCTCCATCTCGTCGCCCGCAGGCACGCGCCGCTTAGCGACCATCCGATCGATGAGCATGTTCTGAAAGCGATGCAGCGACTCCTCGAAGCGATAGCACAGCCGCCCGCCAGGGAACGGCGTCGTGTCAAGCCCCTGCTGCACGCGCTCGACGATCCCGATGTCCTCGCGATTGACGTCATCCCAGAACTTCGCGAGGCCCTCGATGCCCTGCTCGGATTCGCCGTTGAACGTTGATTCGGGATGTGTGAGCAGGTATGTCGTCTCGACCGTAGACCGCGGGCCCACGGCGTGGGCAAGGATTACGAAGAGATGGTTGGGCAGGATGTTCAGGGCCACGCTGGGGAACAGCCACACGAATCGGGCGCTGGTGGCATCAGATGGATTTAGGCCGCTGATCGGAGGCACTCCCCTGTGCCACCCGGCGCCATCGGTATCGGGAGCGATCGGGCTGGTGCAAAACCCGGAGTACATACCGCGACCCTGCCAGCGGTGGTGGGCCTCCACCGGCGAGACCTTGACCAGCCCGGGGTGGACCCAGGGCAGGTGGTAGTACTCCATGAAGTTCTCGGCCACGAGCTTGTAGTTCGCGGCAATTTCGTAGCGATTGACGCGCGCGATCTCCCACTCGGTGAGCCGATAGCCCATCGTCCGCTCGGGCAAATCCCCCAGATGCTCGGACAGGGGGCCGGCTGTGCCGTCCAGGTTGACGAACACGAGCGGACCCCATGAGTCGACGGCGACGGGCAACAGGCCGTAGTCGGCCCGGTCAAACTCCTTGACACCGGCCATGTCGAACACCGCCCGCTGATCGGGAGGTATATCGGAGCCAGTGAACAGAGGCGTGCCCACGCACCTGCCGGTGAGGTCATACGCCCAGCTGTGATAGGGACAACGAATAAAGCGCTTCACCCGGCGTTCATCGGGCGTCAGCAGCCGCGTGCCGCGGTGGCGGCAGGCGTTGAAGAACGCACGCAACTCGCCATCATCGTTGCGCACCACGAAAATCGAGGCACCCCCGACCTCGGCGACCACCACGTCGCCAGCCTTGCGCAACTGATCCGCGCAACCAACGGGAACCCAGGAAGAGCCGAACACCCGCTCACGCTCGAGCGCGAAAAAGTCCTCCGAGGTGTATGCCTCGGGCGTCAACGTCTCCGCCACCTCAACCGGACGCCGCGTCGCCGCATAGGTCTCCTCACGCACGAATACGTCTGCGCCCGCCCGCCAGCGACTTTCTCTGTTCATGAGAAGCTCCTTCTCGGTTCAGGCCACCTGTTCATCTAGTGGTTAGCCATGCTCACTTCGAGGTGAAGCTACTCACGCTAGCCATGCGTGTCAAGAGACGCGCGACGTGCACCTGTCCGCTCGGTGAACGATCAGCGAGCGATCAGCTCGGCGGGCGAAAGGCCACGGTCGCGGCCCGGCGCATCGCCTCCTGTGCCTCGTCCATGCCGAGGAGCGCGGTGGTCTCGGTGTTGACCTGCCCGCTGGCGCCGACGGCCATCGCCAGCGCGACCACGGCGACATTGTCCGGCGCCTCCAACAGGAACACGCCATCGTGTTCGCCGAACGCCCACCAGATGCCGTGCAGCTTGCACCCCAGCGACTCGGCCGCCTGTGTGGCGGCCGCGCCGCGATCGTGCGGGTTCTCGATCATCGCCTTTATGGCCTCGGCGGAGTATTTGAAGCGACCAAGATAAAGCGGCACGTGAGCCTCCAATCGTTCGCGAACGGGCACACCGATTCTCTTCGAGCGAACCGGCGACGGCAAGGCGGCCTGACCTGCATCCTGAGCGGGGCCTCGTTAGCCGCAGAATCAGCCGGAATCCCGGCGGTCACCGACCCTAGACGCCGACACCGAGGCCGACGCCGGAGAGCATGATCATGCTGGGGCGACGCGTTGGCCGCAGCCGGCGAGGTCGTATCCGCCGAACTGGGCGACGCGTTCGGTGAACGCTGTCGTTGTCAGGAGGTTCGCAAGCGCGTTGACGCCGGGGTGATCGAGCCAACGCTCGGCCGTCCAGACCTCGACGACGTGCTCCTCGAGCGGCAGGAAGCGCAGGCCGAACGCTCTGGCGGCTCCTTCGATCGTGATTGCTGAGCCTTTGAGAGTCGCGGCCATGCGAGCGGCGTCGAGGTGTCCGGCCGCGCGTGGCCCCGACGGCATTGCCCCGATCCCGGCGGCGCGTCGGGCGCGTTCGAGCGCCTGTTGGCTGGCGGCGGCGGGGTCGCGTTGGGCGACTGGCCGATCGCCGCACAGCAGCGCCTCGAGCGTGCGATCGCGCACCTCGCCCGGGAACCCCAGACCGACCTGCCAGCAGGCGAGGTGTGAGCGAACCACGGGCACGGGTGGCTCGGGCAGGTCGTGTGAGCGACCATGTACGACCGCGGCGTGAATGCGTCCGTGGCGAAGCGCGCGCAGCGCCGTGCCGGTGGGTGCGGAGATCGCGAGCAGGCTCTGCGGGCCGAGGCCGCCGAGCAGCGCCTCGGCGACCCCGATCGCGGGATCGCATCCCGCCAGAACCGTTCCAGCCGGACGCGCGCCGGGGAACAGCCGAAGCTCGCCGGCGTCGATTACGCCGTCGGGTCGGGCCCACGTCGGGCCGGCGGTCCCGTGATCGGCAAGCTCGGCGGCAACGAGCTGATCGGCGACGCGACCCAACCTCAGCGGCGCGCCCTCGCGAACGCGACCTCCAAGCGCGGCCACGACCTCGGATGGAGTCTCGGCGAACAGATCCTCGACGCTCGTGGCCAGCGCATCGGCGATCGCGAGCGCGGCGTCCACCGCGGGCGTGTTGCGCCCGGCCTCGACCGCAGCGACGAGTTGGCGGCTGACGCCGGCTCGGGCGGCCAGCTCGCTCTGCGTCAACCCGCACGCCAATCGGCGATCACGTAGGGCGGATTGCCTCGGCACTGCCAGGATCCTAGTAGGATGCTCGGATTCTGTCGATGTCGAGGATGCGCCTGTGCTGAACAACAAGATTTGGGCGAGGCGATACGCGCCGTTGATCGCCGCCATCGGTCTGGCGACGCTGACTGGAGCCTGTGGGTCGAGCGGCTCGAGCAGCTCCACGCGACAGGCATCCGCGACGTCACCTGCGGCGACGGCGACCTCGTCGCAGACGGGCACGGCGAGCACCGCTGATTCGCAGCCAACCGTGTTCGCGGCCGCGTCGCTGACGAAGGTCTTTCCGATAATCGATCCCCACGCGAGGTACACCTTCGGAGGGTCGGGCGCGCTGCAGACTCAGATCGAGCAGGGCGCGCCGGCCGACGTTTTCGCCGCCGCGAGCCCGAAGCAGCCGGCCGAGCTGTACGCAAAGGGGATGGTCGACAGGCCGCTTGAGTTCGCGACTAACACGCTGGTGTTGATCGTGCCCAAGTCCAACCCGGCGCACATTACGTCGGTCAGCGACATCACCAGGCCGGGCGTCAAGCTGGTGATCTGCAACGCGAGCGTGCCGTGCGGAGACTATGCCCGCACGGCGTTTGCGAACCTCAACATCACCGGCGCCGCGATGAGGAACGTGGTCAGCCAGACGACCGACGTGACCCAGACGGTGGCGGAAGTCGCGCTCGGGCAGGCCGACGCCGGGTTCGTCTACATCACCGACGCCAAGGCGGCGAAGGGCAAGGTCGCAGTCCTCCGGCTCCCGGCGGCAGCCAAGCCGAAGACCCAGGACTACATCGCGGTCGTCAAGTCGGGTAAGAACCAGTCCGCGGCGAAGGCGTTCATCGCGACGGTGATGTCAGCCAGGGGGCAGGCGGCGCTGCGGGCAGCGGGGTTTGGCAGGCCGTGACCGCGACCACGATCGACCGCCCGTCGGCGCAAGTCAAGACCGCTCGGGCGCGGCGGGCATCCGCCCTGGGGCGAGTGGCGGTGGCGATCGGCGCGGCGATCATCCTCGCGGTGGTGATCGCGTTTCTGTTGTTGCCGATCGTCGCACTGGTCACCTATCAGCCACTGCACGACTTGATTGCCGGGTTCGGGTCCAAGGTCGCGATCGACGCGATCGTGGTGTCACTCAAGACCAACGCGATCGCGTTCGCGCTGATGCTCGGCCTCGGCACGCCGTTTGCCTACATTCTGGCCCGCCATCGGTTCGTCGGGCGCAGCGTCGTGCTGACGCTGGTCGAGCTTCCCCTGGTCATGCCGCCCGCGGTCGCCGGGCTGGCGCTGCTGGTCGCGTTCGGGCGCTTCGGGCTGCTCGGAGGTACGCTCGGCGCGCTCGGAATCAACCTCGCCTTCACTCAGGCGGCGGTGGTGATCGCGATCGTGTTCGTGGCCAGCCCGTTCTATCTGCGTGGTGCGATCGCAGCGTTTGAGGCCGTCGACTCGACGATGATCGACGTCGCCGGCACACTCGGCGCTGGCCCGGTCCGGCGGCTGGTCTGGGTCGCGCTGCCGTTGGCCCGTGCCGGGCTCGGCGCCGCCGCGGCGGTCGCGTTTGCTCGCGGGATCGGCGAGTTCGGTGCGACGATCCTGTTCGCGGGCAGCTTTCAGGGCACCACGCAGACGCTCCCGCTCGCGGTCTACTCGCTGTTCGACGCCAACCTCGACCAGGCGATCGCGATCGGGGTGCTGCTGATCGCCGTCAGCGCCGCGATCCTGCTTGTCTCCAAACTGCTGTTGCACTCATGGACCTCCTCGGAATCGACGTCGCCCTTCCGCGGCGGGCGTTCGATCTTCGCGCGGCGCTGACTCTTGGGTCAGAGACGATCGCGATCGTCGGACCGTCCGGCGCCGGCAAGACCTCGCTGCTGCGGACCATCGCCGGACTCGAACGACCCGCTGCGGGACGGATCGCGCTCGGCGACGAGGTGTGGTTCGACGCCGCGCGCAGGATCAACCGCGCGCCGGAACGACGACGGGTCGGATACCTGCCGCAGGACTACGGACTGTTTCCTCATTTGACGGTTGCGGCCAACGTCCGCTTCGCCGGCAAACGCGAGCGTCCAGACCTGTTGCAGCGATTCGACGTCGCCCACCTGGCCGGCGGACGACCTGGCCAGCTGTCCGGCGGTGAACGTCAGCGAGTGGCACTCGCGCGGGCGCTGGCTCGCGACCCACGGGTACTGCTGCTCGACGAGCCGTTCGGCGCACTGGACACGATCACCCGCGGCCAGGTACGCACCGAGCTCGCTGACCTGCTGCCGAGGCTCGCGCTTCCGACGCTGCTGGTCACACACTCGTTTGACGACGCGCTCGTTCTAGCCCGGCGGATCGGCGTCATCGATGCCGGTCGCCTGCTGCAGCTCGCGCCACCCGCCGAGCTGCTGCACAGCCCCGCCAACGCGATCGTGGCCGCGCTCACCGGCGCCAACGTACTCGACGGAATCGCGCAACCAGCCCGATCGGGATCGATCGTGCAGGTGCGCGGCGGCGGCAAGCTCGCCAGCGCCACGACGGCCGACGGACCGGTGCAGATCTCGGTCCATCCCTGGGAGCTCGAGCTCGCGGACCCCGGAGCGAGCACCCTGACCGACACCGTGGTCAGCGTCAGCCAACTCCGCGGAGGACTGCTGATCCGGCTGACCCGCCTGACGATTCAAACCGAGCCTGGCGACAACGGTCGCGCCGCGATCGCGCCCGGCACATCGATCGGGGTCCGAGCCGCTCCCGTCACGGTTCGCGTGCTCCCGGCCACCGAGGTCGCCGAGACCGAAGACGGTCGGGCTTGAGTTTGGCGATCTGCGAAGACGTCCTCGGCTGTCACGTTTACTGCTCGCCGGCTGTCATGGGACTAGTGACCACGACGACTGGAGGAACAGCAGTGCTGGAGAAGGTTTTCTATACGAGCGTGCTCGTCAGCGACCAGGACAAGGCGCTTGACTTCTACACAAACGTCCTTGGCCTGGAGAAGCGCGTTGAGAACCCGACACCCGACGGGCCGCGGTTTTTGACCGTCGGGGTCAAGGGGGACGAGTTCCAGCTGGTTCTCTGGCCCGGGACACCGGGGCACCCTGAGCCGGCGATGGGACAACCGCCGCCGTCGATCACGATCGAGACCGACGATTGCCGCCAGACGGTCGAGGAGCTCAAGGCGCGCGGCGTTGAGTTCGTGTCAGACGTGCTCGAGTTCCCATGGGGCTACGTCGCGCAGTTCCAGGACCCCGACGGCAACCGGCTACAGCTACGAGAGGGCCGCTAGCCCCCAGAGCGGAAGCGGCCTAGCGCCGCGGTCGCGCCCGGCGCTGCTGAGATGGAGCATCTCGGTAGCGCCGGGGTCCGTGCCCCAGTGCGCCACGGCCGCACTCGACGCCATTGTGGCATCAAACGACACTTGACATGGTGCCGGACTGATGCCAGAATGGCACCATGGAACTTGAACCGTATGTAGACAAGCTTCGCGAGCAGCTGGCGGTGGCAGCCTCGGCCGGCGACGAGGAGGCGTTGTCGCTCGCCCAGCGGCTGACGGCGGCGCTGGAATCCGCAGTTCGACTGAGCCTGCTGGATGCGCTCTCGGCAGCGGCGGCCGAGATCACGAGCGAGCTGGCGCCGGGCTCGGTCGAGCTGCGCCTGCGCGGGAGCGAGCCGGAGTTCGTGGTCACGGTGCCGCCAGCCGAGACGGCGGGCGAGCAGACCGAGAGCCGGGAGCTGACCGGAGGGGCCACGCGCGCCGCAGGGGCCGCGGCCGGAGAGCGAGGGATGGCGCGGATCAACCTGCGGCTGTCCGACCAGCTCAAGAGCCAGGTCGAGCAAAGCGCCGACCGCGAGGGCATGTCGATCAACGCGTGGCTCGTGCGCGCGGTTGCGGCGGCCGTCGACCGCGGTCAGCCGGGGGCCCAGCGCGGGCCCCGGACCGCCCGCTCGGGCCAGCGCTACACGGGCTGGGGGCGCTGAGCGCCGCCGCGGCCAGCAAAAGAACTTGCGCACTGAAACCACGACTCACAGGATCCACGACATGTCTCAATTCGAAACACCCCAACCAATCTCGGTCGTGCTCGAGTTGCGCGTGGCGGACGTTCGCGTCGCCGCCGGGGAGCGCGCGGACACGATCGTCCAGGTGCGGCCGAGCGACTCGTCCCGGCGCGACGACGTGACCGCTGCCGAGCACACGCGCGTCGAGTACGCCGACGGCAGGCTGCTGGTCAAGGAACCCCTCCGGCTACGGGAATTGAGCCCGTTCAGCGATGGCGGCTCGATCGATGTCGACATCGAGCTTCCCGTCGGCTCGGATCTGAGCGGCCGGACCGCGATGGGGGGGTTTCGCTGTACCGGTTCGCTCGGGCGCTGCGAGCTGAAGAGCAGCGCCGGTGAGATCACCCTTTATCAGGCCGCGCGTGTGAAGCTGGCCACGGCCGGCGACATCAGACTCGAGCGGGTGACCGGGGACGCCGAGCTGGCGACGGCCACGGGCGACGTGCACGCCGGCGAGATCGACGGCTCGGCGGTGATCAAGAACTCCAACGGCGACACCTGGATCGGCGAGGTCGGCGGCGATCTCCGGGTCAAGGCGGCAAACGGCGACATCGACGTCGAGCACGCGCACGGCTCGGTCAGCGCCAAGACCGCCAACGGCCACATCCGCGTCGGGAGCATCCACCGCGGCTCGCTCGTCGCGGAGACCGCAACCGGGCACATCGAGGTCGGGATCGCCGGCGGAGTTGCCGCCTGGCTTGACCTCGACACGAACTACGGCCACGTCCACAACGGCCTCGACGCCACCGAGGGCCCCGGGTCAGCCGACGAGCAGGTCGAAGTACGCGCGAGGACGGGCTTCGGGGACATCACGATCCGGCGCGAGGCCCAACGCACCGACGAGCTGCTTTCGGGAGGGCGCAACCATGAGTGATGCAATCGAGATCCACGGGGTCGGCAAGCGCTTTGATGAAGTCGTCGCGCTCGACGGACTTGACCTGACCGTGCCCGCGGGCACCGTGTTCGGGCTGCTCGGCCCGAACGGGGCCGGCAAGACGACGCTCGTGCGAATCCTGGCGACGCTACTCGTGCCGAGCAGCGGCCGGGCGGCGGTGCTCGGCTACGACGTCGTGCGCGAGCCGCTTGCCGTCCGGCGGCGGATCGGGCTGGCGGGCCAGTTCGCGGCGGTCGACGAGGAACTCACCGGCCGGGAGAACGTCGAGATGATCGCGCGCCTCTACCGGCTGTCGGATGGGCGACGCCCGCCGGCGCGCGGCGGACGTGCTCGAGCGCTTCGAGCTCGTCGAGGCCGCCGACCGTCGCGTCTCCACGTACTCCGGCGGGATGCGCCGTCGGCTCGACCTCGCCGCCGGACTGATCGGACGACCGCCGGTCGTACTGCTCGACGAGCCGACCACCGGACTTGACCCCAGGTCGCGCCAGGAGCTGTGGCGAATCGTCGACGAGCTACGCCGGGACGGGACGACGGTGCTGCTGACGACTCAATACCTCGACGAGGCAGACCGGCTGTCGCAACAGATCGCGGTCGTGGACCGTGGCCGGATCGCGGCGCACGGCACCGCGGTCGAACTGAAGGCGGCGGTCGGCACGACGATCCTGAGCGTCCGCCTCGCCGACCGCGCCGCTGCGCATGATGCCTCCGCGGCGCTGGCCGGCCTCGGCGCCGAGCAGCCGCATGTTGACGCCGCCGACGGCGAGATCCGCCTGGCCGTCGACGATCCGGCCGCATCGGCGGAGGCGGTGCGGAGGCTCGACGCCGGCCGGGTCAAGATCGCATCTGTCGAGCTGCATCAGCCGACGCTCGACGACGTGTTCCTGACCCTGACCGGCCAGCCCGCCCAGGAGGGGCCAACCGAACAAGCACTCGACCAGGAGGCCGCGTGATGAGCGCCACCACCCCATCAATCCCATCCCGCGGCCGCGTCACGCTGGCCGAGACGGTGGCCGACAGCCGCGTCATGGCGACGCGCCAGCTGCGCAAGGTGCTGCGCCGGCCGATCTACGTCGTCTCCCTGTTCGTGCAGCCGGTGATCTTCGTGCTCCTGTTCCGGTACGTGTTCGGAGGGGCGATCAAGACTCCGCATGTCAGCTATGTCGACTACCTGATGCCGGGGATCATCGTGATGACAGCGATCTTCGGGGCGCTGACGACCGGGATCGGGCTCACCGAGGACCTGAAGGCCGGGGTCGTCGACCGCTTCCGGTCGCTGCCGATCGCGCGGTCGGCGGTGCTGCTCGGACGCACCGCGTCCGACCTGATCGTGAACGTGATCAGCCTGATCGTGATCCTGCTGATCGGGTTCGCGGTCGGCTTCCGGCCGAGCCAGCCGGTCTACGAAGTGGCGCTGGCATTTGCGCTCGTGCTGGCGTTCGCGTACGTGTTCTCGTGGATCAGCGCCTATTTGGGCCTGGTTGTGCGCGATCCGGAGACCGCGCAGTCGGTCGGGTTCATCTGGGTGGTCCCACTGGTGTTCGCCTCCTCGGCGTTCGTCCCGACCAGCTCGATGCCCGGAGCACTGCATGCGTTTGCCGATGTCAACCCGGTGAGCCTCACCGTCAACGCCGCGCGAGCCCTGATGGTCGGCCACGCGCATGCGCTCGGTCCCGCGCTCGGGACGCTCGCCTGGCTCGGCGGCCTGCTGGTGGTGTTCGTCCCGCTCGCGGTCAGAAAGTTTCGTCGCGCCTGAGCAGCCGCGCACCCGCCTGATCTGCCCGCCAGCGGACCCCCGCGGCACGCACGTGGTCCTCGAGGCCGTCGGCAACATGCGCGCCTACGAGCAGGCGCTCGGGATCGTTCGCGCTGGCGGCGTCATCAGCCGCGTCGGCGTCCCGCAGTATGAGGACGCGCCGATCGGCATGGCCAGCCTCTTCCGACACAACGTCCGCTGGCCGGGGGGCCCGCGCCGGTCCGCGCCTACATCGAGGAGCTGATGCCCGACATCCTCGACGGCACCATCGAACCGGGGAAGGTCCTGGACACGACGACCGACCTCGACGGCGTGCCAGCCGGCTACCAGGACATGGCCGACCGCAACAGCCTCAAGGTCCTGATCAAGCCATGACCACCGCGGCGAGTGGGAAAATGACAGGCTGGTTGTGGCATGAGGGTAAGCACCGGGGACATACATGGTGCATCGGGATCGGTGGCCGATTGGGGACGCGATAGGCGGCGCGCATCGCACGCCCCGGGGTCTTGTCTGCGTGTGAGTCGGGCATCTACGAACCTCGTCATACCCGCCCGCCGGCGCGCGAAGGTCCTCGAATAGCGGCCCGCGGATGGCGTCTTTGAGCTCCGATGCTGCCGTTCGTCCCACGATGGGGGATGCCGCGCTCGCGGCCGTCATCTTGGTGGGGGCGCTTGGGGTCATCGCCACAGGCGTGACCGTCTGGGCTGTGCGTCGCAGTCCCGTGCTCATCAACGCGCGCGAGGTAGCTGTGCTCAGGGGCCTGTTCGTCGCCTCGTATGTCGGAGTGGGGCTCTACACCTGGCGCAGGCGCCCCGCCAGCCGCCTGGGGCCGCTGTTCATTGGGGTGGGATTGTTCTATTCCCTGGTGTCGCTCAATGCATCCGGTGAGCAGCTTCCCTACACGATCGGCCGCGTGCTGCTGGCCATCTTCCTGGTCTATCTCGTGTATGTGGCGGTCATCTTTCCCGCGGATCGGCTCACAGCCTCGTCGGCACGGCAATTCATGATCGCGTTTTGCCTAGCCAGCGCGGCGACCTGGGCGCTTGCGCTGGCGTTCAGCGACCGGCTCCCGTACGGCGGCGCGTTCGCAGACTGTGCCAGCCGCTGCCCACACAATCCGCTGGCGCTCGTCAACAGCTCTGATGGCCTCGTCCGCACGATCGACGGGTTGGCCAATGCAGTCACGATGGCGGGGCTGGTATGGGCCGTGGTGCTCCTGGTTCGCAAGATCCGATCCCCGTCGCGCGTGCACCGCCGGGCGGTCACGCCACTGCTGATCGCGTTCGCGGGGCTCGCCGCCAGCTACGTGGTTTACCAATTGCTCCATTCGACCGATGCCACAGCTCTCAAAGAGGCCGTGCGGGTCGTGGCCGCCGCGTGCGCACTGGCAGTGCCGTTTGCGCTTCTCGGTGGTCAGATCCGAGGTCGGGCGTTTGCGATCGCCAGTCTGGGGCGAATCCTCGCTCGGGCCGGCGAGCGGCCGGTCACGCCTCCGCAGGTGCAAGCCCTGATCCGCGACGCGTTGGGCGATGGCACTGTCGCACTGGCTCTCACCTCCTCCGACGGCGCCGGCTACGTGGACGTCGATGGCGCCGGGCTCGAGCTTCCCTCCGATCGGTATCGGCGCATCGTTCCGCTGGTTCGCGGGGGGCGGACGGTGGCAGCGGTCATCTACGATCCCGAAGCGGTGGATGACCGCGCGGTCGCCGAGAGCCTGGCGACCAGCTCGCTGATGCTGCTTGAGAACAGCCGGCTGGTCGAGGAGCTACAGGCATCGCGTGGTCGTCTCGCCGCCGTCGCCGGCCAGGAGCGCGCTCTGCTTGAGCGAGATCTCCATGATGGAGCGCAACAGCAGCTGACGGCCATCCAGATCCGGCTGTCGGGTCTCCTTGAGCGCGTACACCAGCCGGATTTGGCCGCTGACCTCGAACGCGTCGCCCGCGACGCGGAGATAGCGGTAGATCAGCTTCGCCGACTCGCGCGCGGGATCCATCCACGGCTACTGGAAGTGTCCGGCCTGGCGACAGCTCTCCGGGCGATCGCCAGAGACACGCCCATTTCGGTGATCGTTGACGACCGCGGGATCGGACGCTGCCCGTCCGAAATCGAGGCGGCGGTGTACTTCTGCACGCTCGAAGCGCTCCAGAACGCGACCAAGCACGCGGGGCCCGAGGCCAAGGTCACGATTACCCTCGAACGCGGACCTCGCGACATGACATTTTCGGTCGTCGACGACGGCCCCGGATTCGAGCCTGACACGCGGTCATCCGGGCTCGGGATGAGCAACATGCACGACCGGATCGACGCCGTCGGGGGCGAGCTCAACGTCATCTCTTCGCCAGGGTGTGGAACCACGATTCGGGGAATCGTCCCGCTCGCTTGCGAACAGTAAGCACAAGGTGACGACCGAGGCCGAAGAGACACACGCGCAGGCTCGGTAGAAAAACTTGCTCTTCGCCGCGGGAAGCACAATGGCGCTGCCGGCGGCCGTCACTGTCGCACTAGCCGATAATCCCCGGGAAAGCTGCTCCCGGGTCATACTCGACGATCGCCATCAGAACACCTGCCCCGTCGAGCGACGACCCGTCATCGTCGAACTCCAACACTCTCAGACGATTCCCAACGATGCCCGCCGTCGTGATCCCGGTACTGCCCGGCACGAGCGAGGGGCGGTGGTACGATCTGGCTGCGACACTGAAAAGGGGTGCGGCAGCGCTGTGCCGGTGCGAGTGGAGTTGGACGTGCGAGCGGTTAGCGTCGGCTCGCCCCGGGAGAGGTCTGTGTGGGGCCTGCTGGCATTGCTGCTGGTGGTGATGACGAGTTCGGCCCTACTCGCCGGCTGCGGCGGTGCGGGCTCCGCCCAGGGCCCGAGCGGTCGGGCGGCGTTGCTGACCACCCTGGAGAACTGGTCAGCGCTCGAGACGCCTGTGGACCAGGCGCTCGGGATCCTCACCCAGCAGTGCATGGCTCAACGTGGGTTGCGCTACTACCCGTTCCCGCAGGCCGGCCAGCCGGGTGGCCCCCCGCTGTTCGCCACCGGCGCGTTCGGCTCGTCGCTGTGGCTCGGTCCGCAGTCACTCGCCTGGCGAATCGTCAACGGCTGGGGCCTGTACGAACAGACGATGCAACAGCTCAGCCAGCCCGGCGGCCTGGCCGGCGGGCCGCCATTGGAAATCCGGGTGATGCAGTCGATGGGGGGCCGTGCCATGCAGACCTACATGAGGGCGCTTTGGGGTGGGGGCAAGACGATGAAGATCCGAATCCCCGGTCTGCCCCGGGCCACCGTCCAGATCGGTGGTTGCAACACCACGGCCGGCACACAGCTATTCGGAAGCGTCGCGGCCTCGGTCGCTGTTCCGCAGTACGGGCCGGCGATCCTGACGGGCAGCATTCAGCCGAGCGCCGCTCGCTCGCCCGCGCTGCGAGCGAGCGAGGCCGACTGGGCGGCGTGTGTCCGGGCCGGCACCCGGGTTGTGGCGACGTCTCCGTCGCGGCTGTTTTTGCACTTCTACTCGCTCTATCAGACGAAGGGCCCGACCCCAGCTGTGCACCGCAAGGAGGTCGCAGCGGCCGTCACCGACCTGAAGTGCCAGCGGCGGTCGCGCTTGCCGCAGATGGTCAGACACGCGGCACTGACGGCGATCGGGCACCTGCCCGCGTCGGTCCTGGGCGAGCTTGAGACGCTGCTCGCGGTGCTCGAGCACGCGCGGGTGCGGGCGCGAGCGGTGTTCGCGCATCCAGCCACGAACCCCTCGCCTGTGAGGAGCCCTGCGGGAGCGAACGGACCGGCGGGGGCCGCCGGGTCGCAGGCGTTGAGTGGCGCGGGCAGCTCGAGCAGATCGGTGGTGGTGTTCGGTGGCTGAGTCGGCGGCTGCCGGGCCTGTGCTCGAGGCGGTCGTCGTCTCGAAGACCTATTCGGGCTCTCCTCCGGTGCATGCCCTTCACGAGGTGACGGTCAGCGCCCGCGCCGGCGAACACGTCGCGGTTGTGGGCCGCTCGGGCTCGGGCAAGTCGACGCTGCTCAATCTTCTCGGCCTGCTCGACCGGCCCAGCTCGGGTGAGATCCGGCTAGCCGGCGCCGACACTGGCGCGCTCGGTGATCGCGACCGGACCGCGGTGCGCGCCGGCAGGGTCGGGTTCGTGTTCCAGGCCTTTCACCTGCTCGACTACCGAACCGCGGCGGAGAACGTCGAGGTCGGGCTGCTGCACGCCGGCGTCCCTCGCCGGGAACGCCGCGTCAGGGCTCTAGAGGCTCTGCATGCGGTCGGCCTCACCCACCGCGCCCATGCCTCTCCGGCGACGCTCTCCGGTGGCGAGATGCAGCGGGTCGCGATCGCCCGCGCGGTCGCCACGCGGCCGAGGGTGCTGCTCTCCGACGAGCCAACCGGCAACCTGGACTCGGCGTCGGCCGACGATGTTCTCTCGATTCTCGATTCGCTGAAGTCAATCGGGGTGGCGCTCGTCACCGCGACCCACGACGCGCACGTGGCCGCCGCCGCCGACCTCACCGTCGCGCTGGCTGACGGCCGCGTCGTCGAGACCACGGGGGTGCGATGATCACTGTGCGCCTCCGCCCCAGTCGATCCAGCCGTCGGCCGTTCCGTCGCTCCGGCCTCGGTCGCGCCGCGGTCGCCCGCGACATCGCGGCCGAGGCGACGCTGGCGATGCTCGGCCGTTCGGGGCGCGCTGCTGCCACCGCCCTCTCGGTCGTCGTCGGCGTCGCTGCGTTCGTGACCGCGAGCGGGTTGACCGCAACCGCGCGGGCCTCGGTGAACGCGCGCTTCGAGCGTTTCGCGGTCGCCGAGGTCACGCTCGCCGACTCGACACCGAACGCAACGACACCGGCGTTCGGGCCCGGCGCGTCGGCGGCGGTCCGCCGCCTCCCCGGCGTGCTGGGTGCCGGCGACCTGTGGTCGCTTCAGGTGCCCGCCGCGCCGGCGACGACTCTGTTCGGCGGTTTTGATCCGCCATCCGCCGGCGGCGTCCATGTTGTCGCCGCCTCGGCGGGACTGCTTTCGACCGACCGTGCCTCCTACCAGTATGGCGCCGGCTTCACGAGGGTGGACGCCGCGGTCCACGGCAACGTCGTCGTCCTGGGCGCGACGGCCGCGTCGGACCTCGGGCTGCGCTCGCCCGACGGGCAGCAGGCGATCCTCGTCGACGGCGTGCCGTTCGTCGTCGTCGGCGTCTTTAAGGGGGTGCAATCGGACCCGACGCTGCTGACCGACGCGATCGTTCCTGACGCGACTGCGCGTCGCCTGTGGGGGCGCCCGCGCTCGGGCTCGCAGCTCGACGTCGCCGTCGATCCCGCCGCAGCCACACAGGTGGAGCACGAAGTGCCGCTGTTACTGCACCCCGAGGACCCGACCCGCCTTCAGGCGATCACCGTCGCGCAGCCGCCGATCGTGCAGGCCGCCGTCACCGGCGATCTCACCAGCCTGCTCGGGGTCGTCACGCTGGCGATGCTCGCGATCAGCGTCGTTGGCATCGCGGTGACGATGTACTCGTCGATCAGCGAGCGTGCCTTTGAGGTCGGCCTGCGTCGTGCGCTCGGCGCCAGCCGCTCACAGATCGCCGCGCAGTTCATCGCCGAGAGCCTCCTGATCGGCGCCGGCGGCGCTGTCGTCGGCATCGCTCTTGGCGTGTGCGCGGTGGTGGTGATCTCCAAGACCCACGCCTGGCTGCCGGTGCTCGACGCCGGCGCGGTGGCGTTGGCGCCGGTGCTCGGCGCTGGTGTCGGGGCGCTGGCCGGCTTGCTGCCGGCGTTCCGCGCCAGTCGTCTTGACCCGGTCGAGGCGCTGCGGCGATGAGCATGCGCGAGGATCAACCGGTACCCGCGGCGGGCACGAGCGAGCGCCAGGAGCGCGCTCCGGCCCTTCGGTCTGCCCGGACGCCCGAGCTCGGACCGGAGCCCGCTGCCGGCGCCGCGGAGCCGTCGCAGCCAGTCCTCGGCGGCGCTGACGTGGCGGCCGACACTCGCGGCGGCATCGCTCGCAAGCGCCGTCGCACGGTGATCCTCGCCGTCCTCGTGCTGATCGCGGTGGCCGGGCTGAGCTGGTGGGCCGGTCGCGCAACCACGACGACAGCCACGCTCGCCCGCGGCCAGACCGCTCCGAAGGCGCCGGTGCTGACAGCGCCGGTCGTGCTCAAGCGGCTCGGCACGACGCTGCGGGCCACTGGCCGGCTGGTGGCGGCCGGCAGCGAGACGATCACGGTCGGCGCGATCAGCGTCCCCAACGCCCAGTCGGTCGTGACCGCCAACGTCGTCCACGTCGGCGAGCGGATCGGCAACGGCGCGGTCGTCGCCCAGGTCGCCGGGCGGCCCGTGTTCGCGTTCGCCGGAAACACGCCGATGTACCGAAGCCTGGTCTCCGGCGACTCGGGCCCCGACATCGCGCAGCTTCAAAACGACCTGGCCAGTCTCGGCTACAACATCACCGACAGCTCCGGGACCTACGGACCCTCGACGAGCGCCGCGCTGGCCGCGCTTTACCAGAACGACGGCTACACCCCGCCGCCATCGGCGCCGGCGCCTGGCGGTGGCCGCAAGGCGCCGCACTTGATCGTCGAGCCGCAGGCCGAGCTCGTGTTCCTACCCGAGCTCCCGGCGACCGTCACTGCGACCAAGGAGCGGCTCGGCAAAGCGATCGGCAGTCCAGCCGTGACGCTGACCTATGGGTCCGTGGTCGTCGACGCCACGCTCACCACCGCCCAGGGCTATCTCATCGAGCCCGGCGACCGTGCCACCGTCAGGGCTGGTTCGGGCCGCCCGCTGGTCGGTGTGGTCCACGCCGTCAAGCGCTCGGTGAGGGCGCCGCGAGCAACCGCCACGATCGCTCTCCGCGGGGTCGCGGCGGACGCCCACGTCGGGTCACGCGTGGCTGTCTCGATCAACGCCCAGTCTTCCACGGCGCGGACGCTCGCGGTGCCGATCGGTGCGCTGTACGCGAGTGGCGACGGCAGCGCCTACGTGATCCTCGCCGGTCACATCCTCCGGCACGTCGCCGTCAACGTCGGCCAGGCCGTCGGCGGCTACGTCCCGATCGTCGACCCGCCGACGGTGCTACTGCCTGGCACCAAACTGGTGCTCGACTCAAATCAGGCCAACAGCGGCGGTCTCGGCGGGCCCTGAGTTCCGACCGCGTCGGGCGCGCGCAGCGCCTTGGTCGCGTTTTGGCATCGAGACGAACTTAACGCGCGATGAAATGGGCAGGTGTGTGGGGCGGCGTCTGGGCTGCTCGTCTTCGGCGGCTGGCTTTGCGGAGCGATGGGGCGCGAGATGGATGCGTAACCTCGAAGCGCGTTTGCGGCGCCTGTCAGTGGGGGCTATCGTGTTGTGGCGATGTTCTCGCGCGCTGGCCGCCCTGCCGTGATCGGGGGTGTTGCGCGGGCGGCGTTGTTGCCGCCCGCGGCGTTGGCGGTGCATCAGCTGCGCTACATGCTGGCGTATGGCAATCGAGCTGGCCTGGAGCTCCAGCGCCAGGGGCATTCTTACCTGCACTCTGTGGTGCCTTGGATCGTCCTGGCGATCTCGCTGGCGGTCGGCGGTTTTCTCTGGGCGCTGGGCCGCGCGTTCTCGGGCCACAGATCGCTGTCGCGCTTCAGTCTTTCGTTTGGCGTGCTGTGGCTGACATGCACGGTCGCGCTGGTCGCAATCTACTGCAGTCAGGAGTTTCTCGAGGGTTTGTTCGCGACTGGGCATCCGGGCGGCCTGATCGGAATCTTTGGCTTTGGTGGCTGGTGGTCGATCCCGGCCGCGGGGTGCATTGGGCTGGTGCTGGCCGCTGTGTTTCATGGCGCGCGGTGGGTGCTTGAGACAGTCTCGCAACGACACCGGGAGCGCCTCTGGGTCTGGTCGTCGAGTTCGGTCTTGTCGCCGGCGTTGCCGGTCGACTTGCTGGCGTCCTGGTTTGTCCCGCTGGTGGGGGGCTGGTCTGACCGAGGGCCTCCGTTGTAGGTCGCGGTGGCGCGGCCAGGCGTGGTTGTGCGCGGTCCGCGTCGATGACTGTTGGCTCGGTGGCTGCTAGCCGGATGGAGCGGCTGTGTTCCAGCGGCCACGAGTGCTAATCGCGCTTGTTCGGCTTTGTTGATCCCGCCGAGCCATGACCGCTTTCTGACTTCGACAGGAGTTTTGAGATGAGTATGAGTTCCACCGAGGTGTCGGCAGGCGCGCTTGGGGTTGGTGGCCCGGGCTCACCGGCGCTTTCTCGCGCGTGCAGGTATTTCGCCTCAGACAGCACCCGAGCTGTGCAGACGGTTCTGGGGTTGATCTGGTTGCTGGACGGGGCGCTGCAGTTTCAGTCGTTTATGTATGGCAACGGGTTCATCCAGATGCTTGACGGGATGAGCCCCGGTCAGCCGCACTGGCTGGCCAGCAGCATCAGCTGGTCTGCCAGCACGCTTCATTCCGACCAGATCCTGCTAAACACGTTGTTCGCGCTGGTGCAGGTAGTGATCGGGCTGGGGATCCTGTATCGCCCGACGGTCAAGCCGGCGCTGGCCATCTCGTTCGTATGGGCGCTTGTCGTCTGGTGGTTTGGCGAGGCGTTCGGGATGCTGTTTATGAACATGGCCAACGCGTTGACCGGCGCGCCCGGCGCGGTCGTGATCTACGCGCTGATCGGCCTGATCGTGTGGCCCAACGGTCGTCCGGGAGGCTTGCTGGGCGTCCGCGGTGCAAGGCTGATGTGGGCGGGGCTGTGGGTGCTGATGGGCGGACTGTGGCTTTTGGCGGTCAACAGCAGCGCCAACGCCACCACCACTCTGATCAACGCTGCCCCCTCGGGGATGAGCTGGCTGTCGAGCACCCAGAACGCATTCGCCAACGCGGCTGAGGTCAATGGGCTGATCATCGCGGTCGGGCTCGCGGTCGTCTCGGTGGCGATCGGGGTCGCGGTCGCGGCTAACTGGCGAGCCCGGGGGTTTTTGGCCGCGGCGATTGTCTTGAACCTCCTCTACTGGGTCGTTGGGCAGGGGTTCGGCGGGATCTTTCAGGGCGGCGCCACTGACCCCAACGCCGGGCCGCTGTTCGTCTTGCTCGCCTGCGCGATGTGGGCGCTTGTCCCCTACGAGCAACCAGTCAGCGCGGCGGTCAGACACCAGACACCACATCGGGCTGCGGCGGCGGATTAGCCCTGCGATCCAGGAATCGGGAGCGGCGCTCGGCGCCGGCTTCGATCAAACCATCTCACGGAGAAACCACACATGTTGCAGACACGATTGATATGGGTTGCGGGGCGTGCCGCGCCGCTGGCGGCAATCGCGGCACTCGCGGCCGGCTGCGCAAGCGCGACCAAGACCACGTCCACCGTCATGCCCGCCGCCCAAACGCGCAGCTCTTCGAGCATGGCCGGGATGAATATGAGCGGATCGGGCGGCTCGACCAAGCCGATGTCGGTCGATGGGATCAAGCCAATCCCCACCCAGGTGCTGGCATCCACGACCTGGCAGGGGATGAAGATCACCGCTCAGGCAATGACCGCGGTGCCGTTTGTGATCTTCAACGGAAGCAGCGAGCGCGAGATCAGGCCCACAAAGCACACGAGCTTTCACCTGATGGTGATGCTCACAGATGCCCAGACCCGGGTGCCGATCCCCTACGCGTCGGTGTGGGCGACGATCAAACAGCACGGCAAGGTCCTCTACGACGAGCGTCAGTGGCCGATGATCTCTCGCTACATGGGCCCACACTACGGCAACGACGTATCGATTCCCGGCGCGGGTGCCTATCAGCTGAGTCTGCTGGTCTCCCCGCCGGTGTCCGCGCGGCACATGGAGTACGCCAATGTGTGGAAGGCCCCGCACCGCGTCAACTTCAGCTTCCACTGGAAGCCGATCACATGAGGAGCCCCAACGGCGCGCCGGTCAACCGCCGGCGGTTTTTGCTTGGGTTCGGCGCTGTCGTGGGCGCTGCCGCTGCCGGGATTGCGGTCGACCGCGCCGCCACCGGGAGCGGCGCGGGCAAGCCGGTCCCGCTGGTCGCGCTGGGCGAGCAGCCGGTCGATCTGCCGGCTCGTCAGCACGCGTGGGCGGCGACGCTTGCCCGCGACGCCGACGGCAATCCGGTCGCGCCACGATTTGACCGCCTGTTGTTCTTTGACGTGCATAGCAAGCCGACCCCGGCGCACGCACGGCTGCTCGAGGCGGCGCTGCGCACGCTCGAACGCACCTACCCATGGGGGCCATCCGGGCTGCTGTTTACCGTCGGCTGGGGGCCCGGCTACTTCGAGCAGGTATTGAAGGTCAGCTCGCCGATCCCGCACGCCACAGCGCTCTCAGACTTCGAGCTGCCAGCGATCGACGACTACCACCTATGCCTGCACCTCGCCTGCGACGATGAGGCCCGACTGGCCGACGTCGAGGCCGCGCTCGTGCACGGAGCGCCGCTGAGCGGCGCCACCGGCCCGCTCGATATCTCGGCCGCGTTGGGCTGGCGCGAGACCCGCACCGGGTTTGTCGGCGCTGGCCTGCCCGCCGCCCACCAGCACGTCGGCGGGATTCCGCCCGGCGACCCGGTCAAGAAGACCGCCCCGCTGTTCATGGGATTCAAATCAAACCTGGCCAAAAACCAGGCCACCGAGGACGCGGTCACGATCCCGGATGGACCGTTTACCGACGGCACCACGATGCACGTCAGCTACATGCGTCTGCGGCTAGACAGCTGGTATCAGAACCTCGACGAGCGCGAGCGAGTAGCTCGCATGTACGCGCCACAAATCACCCCCCAACGGGCCGCGAAGTTCACCACTGACGCCGCCTCTGACCCCGGCCGGCTATCGCAGGCGATCAACCATTACGGCGTGATCGGACACGCGCAAAGCTCTGCGCGCGCCCGCCGCCACGGCCGCCCGATCATCATCCGCCGCGACTTCAACACCGTCGACGGCGGCCAAGCCGGCCTGCACTTCGTCGCCATCCAGCTGAGGATCGGCGACTTCGTCACCGCCCGCAAAGCGATGAACCAGGCCTCCGCTCAGTTGCAGAACCCAGCCATCACCAGCACGGTCAACAACGGCATCAACGAGTTCATCTTCGTCCTCAAACGCGCCAACTACATCCTTCCCCCGAGGATTGACCGATCGTTCCCGCTGATGGCTGAACGGGAGCGTGCGCTATGACCGGCGATAGCAATCCAGACATGGTCGGCTGCGCGCCTCGCGCGAACACGACGGCGGTGATGTGATGAGAAGGCGGCTCCGCCTGCTCGCGGTTGCCACCGTCCTGGTGGCGCTCGCTGCCCACGGTTCCCCGGCCTGGGCTGACGGGGACCCAGCCAGTGACATTCTCCTGCACCAGTCGGTGTTCCTGCCCCCAGACGCTGGCCTTTCGCAGGCCCAGCAGGCCGAGCTGACCGGCCTCTTGAACGCAGCTGCACGCGCCGGCTATCCAATCCGGGTTGCGGTCATCCCCGACAGCTACGACCTGGGGTCGATCACCGTCCTGTGGCACAAGCCCGAAACCTACGCTCGGTTCCTTGGCGCCGAGCTGTCGCTGGTCTACAGGCACCCAGTGGTGGTGGTGATGCCAGACGGGGTGGGCCTCAAGTGGCCCGGGCACTCAACCGCGTCGGCGCAGCGCCTGGTAGCCGGCCTAGCGATCAAGCCCGGCAGCTCGGGTCTGCTCACCGCCGCTGAGGCCGCAGTCAGACGGCTGCTGTCCTCAGCTCACATGCACGCGGTGGCGCCCGGCACTTTGACTGCCGCCGAGGCGAATCACAAAAACACTGCGAGTGGCGAGAGCTCGGCGGGCGCCGGCGGGCTGGCGTTGCTCGTCGCGGTGGCGCTTGCCGCGCTCACTGTGGCCGGGCTGCTGGCTCGCCGTGTCTTGAGGCCACGACCGAACCTGGCCCCTAGGTCCTCCGCTCCAGTTCATGATTCTCCGTCACGGCTGCGTTGGGTCCTACCAGCGATCATCGCAGCGCTCGGCCTCGCGATAGCGACACCGATCCTCGCGCTGGTCTTGTTACGCGGCCAGTCCAGTGCGGGCCAACCAAACGCTGCAGCGGACGCGGGAACGCCCTACCTGCTGCCCGAGGGCCGCAAACGCGCACCGGACTTCACCCTTCGTGACCAGAACGGCCACCGTTTCTCGCTCGCCGCCTATCGCGGCCGCCCGGTACTGGTGACCTTTGTCGACCCGCTGTGCCGCAATCTCTGCCCGCTCGAAGCTCACGTCCTGAACGCGCTCGTCCGCAAGCTCCCGGCCGCGCAGCGCCCCGAGATCGTCGCCGTCAGCGTCGACGTATACGCCGACACGCGCCACAACCTCCTCGAGGACTTCGGCAAGTGGAGCCTTGTCCCCCAATGGCGGTGGGGGATCGGCACCCAGGCGCAGCTGGCGGCGATCTGGAAGCGCTACGCGATCGGCGTGCAGGTGGTCAACAAGACGCTCGCCGGAACCACCGTGCACTACATCACCCACACTGAAGCGTCATACCTAATCGACCCGGCCGGTTACGAGCGAGCCCTGTTCGCGTGGCCATTCTCCCCCCAGGATGTCCTGGCCACGATGCGGCGCATCTCGCGCTCATGAGCCTCATGCTCCCGGCCACGTGGTCCGCTGAGACGAGCGGCACAGAGGCTTTCGCTCTCGGCCGCCGGCCACCTCATGCAGCAGTCCCGGCGGCGCCGCCGGCGCGGCGACAAATGTCAGGCGCAGCTTACGTACCGAGCCGGCACCAGCCGGTGGCGAGCGCGAAGCTCGCGAACCAGTAGCTGGCGCATCCACAGCCACATCATCTCTGACGTGGCGCGGGAACCAGAACGGCACCGTGGTGCACGTGGTCTGTCTGCTGTTTTTCGCGCTGTGGATTCACCCCACCCGGGGAATCGCTCTTCGTGGGCATTCGGTCGACGCCCTCAGGCTGATTCACACCGCTGATCGGCTTCGCCCCAGGAACGGCGTTGAGAACGGCTCGCTTGAGCCAGTCCCGGACCGTCGGCTCGAAGACCGCCAGGTACTTGGCGGCATCAGCGACAGGAAGGCCTGATGGCACCGACTCCATGCTGTCCAGCAGCGCCACTACGTCATCGATCCGATCAAGCGTAGCCGGCAGGTCCTCGCCCGGTGCTGGTCGCGCGGCGCGGCAAGGACCGCGACTGGCTCCGCGCGTTCATGGAATACGTGCACGACCTAGCCGTGCGGCGCAGCCCCCAAGTGCAGCGCGGGTCCTCGAAACCAGCGAACGACCCCCCAAGGGAGCGCCACCAACCCGTCCGGCATGGCAGCTACCAGCAGCTACCGTGCCCCCGACTCCTACCACCAACTCTCACTCGTGGTGGACCGAGAAACGGGGTCCGGTCAGCAGCCGTACTTCTCCTTCAGCTCAGCCGGGTTCGAGAGCAGCACCCTCACTCGAGCGCCAGTGTCGAAATCTCAGACGGCGGGCGCGGAGACCTACACCAAGCCTCGTGATTGCCTCTCGATTCGGAGCCTACTATCCGTGAACGGGCTGAGGTTCGGTGATTGCGCCCGATTCGGAGCCGACTTCCCACGAGAGGGTCACGCTGCACTCGGCGGTGTCCGTCAATTGGGAGAAGCTCTCAAGCCAGCCGCCGGCAAAGAATTGCTGTTCTTCGCTCAGGGCGAGTGGCGGTGGGATCAGGCTGACGGGAATCCGAGCCGGAACATCGACGAAGGTAGGCGGGTGCAGGTAGCGTCCGAAGAACATGATCACGAGGTCGGCGGCAAGCGAGGGAGTCAGACCGCAGGGCCCGCGCTGGCCCTGATCGCAGGCGGAATCGGGCGGCAAGTAGTCCCAGTGCTCCCCGTCCTTGAAGACGGCCAGATGCCGTGGCGGAGGTGGCAGCAGGCCCGTAACCAACTGGGCATTTACGTCCGTGATTCCCGTTCCCCAGGTCAGCAGGGTCGGGATCGTCAACGCCTCGAGGGGTCTCGGCGGAACCTCGGGCCATTCAAGCCAGGGACCGCTGAGGGACGCGTAGGCGGAGATTCCGCTTGTTTGTGCGGCCACCCGTGCCGCCTTGAGCGAGCCATAGGAGTGGCCGGCAACGCCGGTCATCGGCGGCGAGAGGAGCGTCGAGCGATACTCCCAGGCGGCGTGCAACCACCCTCCCAAAACCCCGATCAAGATGGCGTTCAGCGTGTCAATTCGCCTATCGGAAAACGGACGTTGCGAGACAAGCTCCGCGCCGCGGAGCCACGAGCCCAGCCTCCCGAGCAGCGCGAAGTCGGGGTCGGTGTCGACCCACGGATAGCCAGCGCTCAGCTGAGGAACGGCGACGACATAGCCCGCTCGAGCGAGTGTCGCGGGCAGGAAATACCACTTCTTGTAATGGTCGGGCTCGCCGAGGCACTGCCCGTGGGCGAACAGCACGAGCGGATAGAGGCCACAGGAAGTGAGAATCTCGGCACTGTTAGGTGAACCGTCGAGGCTGGGGAAGAACACACGGCAGGGTCCGGGAGCGCCGTCCTCGATGCCATAGTCCCGGACGCCGTAGAACACCGGCGCAAGCGGGTTGGGTTGCCACGAGATCGGGCAACTCGGGGCAGGCGGCGGGAATCGGAGAGCGCCGGCCGCAGCCTCGATTTGCTTGAGCACACTGAGAATCGAAGGCATCGTCGCTTCTGACGATCATAAAGCGCAGGGTATGGGTCGAGAACGCCGTCCGCTGGCATTGATGGCGGTGAGGGCGAGCCTGTAGGCGCCCACGGATAGCCGCCTGCCGTTGATCCGGCATTGGAAGGCGAGCTTGCGTCGGCCGGCGCGGCGGTGTATGCGAGCGGGCCGCGGATGAGCGTGCGCCGCCAGCCGGGAGTGGAGGCTGCTGCATGCGGTCCAGGCGGTCGCATGGCGGGTTTCGTGTTTTAGCGCGAGGATCGTGAAGGTCAGGTTGCGTGGTCGTGAGGTGCTGCCGAAGGCGTCTGCGACGATCACGAGCGTGTACGTTCCTGGCCCGAGCTCTTTTGCGCGCGGGACGCGTCCGTTGAGCGAGAGGTGGTTGGGGCCGGCGTTACCGGTTGCGGTGAGCGTGGCGATGGTCAACGTCCTTGTGCACCGGGGCTTGCCGTGGTTTGTTTTGGTGGGCGTTTGGCAGCGGTGCGCGAGCTGGCGCCCGAGGCGCTTTTGGGTAAACACGAGGCTGAGGGTCGCGGGCTTGTTTAGCGTGTAGTAGAAGGTGGTGCCGGTCGGCGAGAGGGCTTGGACTGACGGCGCGCCGACGCTGCCGAGATGCTCCGTCTCAGCAGCGCCGGGCGCGACCGAGGCGCTAGGCCGTCGCCGCTTTGGGGGGCTAGCGGCCCTCTCGTAGCTGTAGCCGGTTGCCGTCGGGGTCCTGGAACTGCGCGACGTAGCCCCATGGGAACTCGAGCACGTCTGAGACGAACTCGACGCCGCGCGCCCTGAGCCCCTCGACCGTCTTGCGGCAATCGTCGGTCTCGATCGTGATCAACGGCGGCGGTTGTCCCATCGTCGGCTC
The DNA here is from genome assembly GCA_963757015.1 of uncultured Solirubrobacterales bacterium. Taxonomy (GTDB): domain Bacteria; phylum Actinomycetota; class Thermoleophilia; order Solirubrobacterales; family Solirubrobacteraceae; genus Palsa-465. The sequence continues at coordinate 1,135 of CAVWQA010000011.1, read as the reverse complement.
AGGGTGCCCCGGTGTCCCGGGCCAGAGAACCAGCTGGAACTCGTCCCCCTTGACCCCGACGGTCAGATACCGCGGCCCGTCGGTGTCGGGTTCTCGACGCGCTTCTCCAGGCCAAGGACGTTTGTGTAGAAGTCAAGCGCCTTGTCCTGGCCGCTGACGAGCACGCTCTGCGCGAACCTCCGGCACGATGTGACCCCCCTGTGTGAGTCCACTTCTCCTCTAGCCGGCGGGACCTGGAGCAGGAGCCAGATCCTCATGGCCGGTGTGGCGACGATGCGGCAGCGAGCTCCCGGCGCTGTGGTCCTCCAATCAGTTCTCGCTTGGGGTCTGCGGGCACGGATGGGCTCACACCACTACAGACACCGGCCGAGCCAGGGTTGGACTCCCACCCCCACCGGTGTCCAATCCGGTCCCCGTCGAGTTTCTGCGCCGGTCGCGATCACGGCCCGGTCGCGCCCGACGAGATCCTGCCCAAAGGCGCTCAACTCCCGGCGCCGCTGCCGGCGCGCTGCAGGCGGTCTCGACCCGCGCCCACGCGAGCTTCGTCGCATTCAGCGCCGCCGCCAACGGCTACACCTACTCGCAGCTGATCGGCGGCGGGGGAGCTGAAGACCGTGCTCGGGTACGGCGGCAACCTCTGACCATCACGACGCTAATGCCGCGGCGAGACCCACCCGGCTACGCCGGGCCCGATCCACACGGCGACTCCCACGCCCAGGTGCCATCGGCTCGGCGGTACATGCACGCGCACGGGCCGACGCCACGCGGTGGGCACGTGATCTCGACGTCGACGTTGTAGGGCCGGTCGAACGTCGGCGAGCCGACGTCCAGCGGCGTGAACTTCCTGACGACGTCGTCGGTCAGGCCGCGCGCCGATCATCGCCAACTCCTCGACGCGTCCGGTGATCTCCTCGTACAGACGGGCGACCCGGTACTGATCCTCCGGGCTCATCTCATAGGTTTTGGGCTCTGCCGCAGGCTCCGCTGCCATCAGATCTTCCTCCCGGTCGGGTTCACCCGCAAGCGCGAGTTGCTGACTCAATAGCACCGTAATCCGGGCCTGACAAGTGACCGATGGCAACCGATCGCAAATCGAGGCCAGACCCTGCCGGTCAGATGGAGCACTCCGCGCGGG
>CAVWQA010000010.1:0-230921 GCA_963757015.1 uncultured Solirubrobacterales bacterium | reverse complement strand
GCACCGGGCTACATACCTCTCTAGTTCTTCTTGCTCTTGAGCAGCTGCACCGTGAAGTTCTGGCCGTTGCTGTTCTTGCAGTACTTCCCGTGCCCCACTCCGAGCGCGGTGCCCGTCCAGCCGGGGATCTTGCCGTTGTACTTGGCCAGGAACGTCTTGAACGTCGAGCCGACCAACTTACAGGTCATGTTGGGGCTGGTTACGCGGTAAGTGCCTTTGGGGAGGGTCACCCCGCCCGACGTGTCGTTGTGCAAGACGCTGAACGTGCTCTTACACGAGGCCTTCGCGGCTGCGCCCGCGGGCGCCGCTAGACCAGCTGCGACGAACGCGAGTGACACACGTATTAATGAGATAAAACGATACGCGCGCATAGGCGCGATCATGAGTCGGGGTAACCGGCCGTGTAACGGCCGGCCGAAGACGATGCAAAACCTCAACTCGACGGTGTTGGCGTTCCCCGATGGGGCGCCGTCGGACGGAGAGCTGTCGACAGCGTCACCGCCTCGCGCGTCACTCTCCTCGGGCGGCTCGGCGCGTGACCCGGGGCACGCCGTTTGGCCCCCGTTCCTGGTCTAGACTTTTCGGGCGCGCGCGGACGTAGCTCAGTTGGTAGAGCGTCGGCTTCCCAAGCCGAAGGTCGCGGGTTCGAGACCCGTCGTCCGCTCTCCGCCCTTTGCTGCGATCTGCCGTCTCCCGCCGCGAAATCCCTGCACACGCCAAGAGAAACGGGGACGCCGACTGACGGCCCGCCGGACCTCGCCTAACCCCGCCGCAGAATTCTTGGCCCATCTGTGTCCCATCTCGAGCGCTCGCCCGCTTCCGCTGGTGCCTGCGACCAAACCCCCTGTGGATCGCAATCGCTGAGCGGGGGGCTTTCTTGAAGCCAGCTAAAGGGCCTCGAACCCTCGACCTTCTGCATGGCAAGCGGGACTTTATGGGTTCGCTAGTCGGGATTTGCCCTGCAAACCGCGGTAGGTTTGTCGATCGGGACTCGCGATGTCCGCCAGACACATGCCCGCAAATCGCTGTCTTTTTCGTCCGATTCCCGGAATGAAACCGGAATCACTAGGTGTCTTTGTGTCAGCCAGACAACGACGCAATTGCGCGCAGCCTGAATGCTTGTCGGCGAAGGATCGGGGCGTAGCGGAGGGACCCCTGCGTCTACATAGATTGGGTAGATTGGGCCGTCGACCCGAACGCGATCCAAGCCAGAAGCCGGCACATTGCGCGGTGGGCATTCGCGGGTGATGACGATCATGTTCGTCAGCGACATCTACGCGTGGGAGAGGAGGCCGTCCCAGGCAGTAGCACTGTCAGCCCCCTAACGAGCCCTGCGACAAGCACCCATGCTCAACACCTCACCGGCTGATCCGATCAGGGCTGCTCGGGCGTTGGGACCTCGCCGTCCCAGATGCTCGGTACTGGCCGGCTCTCGCTGGGACCGCTGTAGCCCCCCTCTACGAGTCGGTCAAAGTCGGCCCGTTTTACGCGGACTCGGCGGCCGAGCCTGACGGCGGGCAGTTTTCCCGGGTCGATCCAGTTGCGCACCGTTTGTTCGTTGAGCTTGAGGGTCTCGGCGACCTCGGCGACCGTCATGAACTCCTCCGGCATATTCCGTGAGTGGCCGATAACCGACGGACTCAGCCGCCGGCGGTCGGCGTCGCCACCACGGATTTCGAGCGCGCGGCCAGCTCGGCCGCGCGTTCGGCGATCGCGTCCTCGTCGGTGAACCGCCGCCAGCGAGTCGCGTGGCGCTCTACCGAGTGGCGCACCCGCCCGGCCGCCTCCAGCTCCTTGAGCAGCACCAGCACCTGGTCGTTGTCGGCGTCGGCCTGCTTGGCCAGAGCGGCTGTGTTGAGCCCGTCGCTTTCTCCCAACAGCCGCTCGAGCATCCCGGCAGGCACCACTTGGGTTGGCTTGTGCCGCTCGGATCTCTGCGGCTCGCGTCGCTGCCGACGCTTCCGGGCGCTGGCCTTGACCGGTGCGGCCGAACGCACACCGTTGACCAGTTCGCCTCGGGCTTGCTTGAGGGCCATGATTTCGCGCTCGAGGTCTCGAAGTCGCGCGTCGATGCTATGGATGATCTCGCTGACGGTCATGAGCGCGATCGTACGCAAACCATCAGACGAGAGACAGCACGGCCCACGCTTGGCCCGATAGGGCGGCGCGCCACGGCTTCTCAAGACCCGAATGGTGACTGCGATTTGGTTCGAATCCCGGTAGCGGTATCGCAGATTCTGCTGCAAACGGTACGAAATCGGGCTTTGTGTCGGACCGTTCGCGGACCAATTCGTCACGCCAAGCCTCGTCAGCGACCTCCGCCTTGTCGAGGCGGAAACACGTGGGCCGCCGGGTCCACGTTGGGCAACCGACGGTACGAAACCGCTGCACACGCGTGAGTTTCGCGTTCCCCCCGATGCACCCGGCGTGCCGTCTGGTGCCCACCCGAGTCTGCGAACATGCTGCGAACAGCCTCCTTTGGCCGAGGCCGCGATGAGCCGGGTTATTCCAAAGATGCAGGGTCGTGATTCCGGCCGATATCGACCGGCGGCTCCAGACGCTCGGCGCCGACCATCCAGTGCCCCGGTCTGCTCGGCGAGCAGCGCGCGCAGGACGTCGGGTTGCTCCCAGCGCTGGGAATTGGCGGCGACGATCCAAACGGTCCGTCGCATCCGCCCGATGCGGACTCTGCGGTCTTGCGCTTGCGAGTGGCGAGCGCGAGAGGCCGTGGCACGCGACCAGGCCCGTCGGCCGCGTCGCCGAGATCCACCACCGGTCTGTTAGTCGGAGGGGACCCCCCTCCCGGCCTCCCCCCGGTGGTGTGCCGGCGTCGGTCCGGCAGAGCCGGTCCTCGTGGCGTCATGCTGCGCAGATGGCGGGCGTGGCGAACATCAACGATGTGCTCGAGGGTCATGCGGCGCTCGAGATCGAATGTGTCGATCGGCTGCTGTTGAACGCGTACGCGCCCGGGCTGCAGGTTCCCGGTCAGCTGGTGCGGTTCTTGTGCGGCCACTTCGGTCATCCACTCCCGTCGCCCGCGCTTTGGGGCGGATCGGTGACCGTTTCCGGGCCGATACGCGCAGGTTCGTCCGGGCCCACGAGATCCCGGTGCTGCGGCTCAAAGGGCCGGATGGCTCTCGCTGGGATGACCGCAAGCTCGATCACGTGCGGCCGTATCTGGAGCGAGCCGAACGCGAGGGCCGCTTCGGGGTCGTGGCGCTCGTCGTGGCCGAAGAGTTCCAGCGGGTGTGGAGCGCGCGGAACCGGTCGCGCAAGCCGGGAGTCGCGAGCCTGGACTTCTGCTGGGAGAAGCGCCGCGTCGGGGCGTACTACTTCTACGTCCTGGACCCAGAGTTCGGCCCTGGGTTCCTCAAGATCTGCACTACGCGCCATGGACCGCGAAAGGTATGGCTCAACGGTCACGAGTGGCTCAAGCCGTCAAGCCACCCGTGCGGGCCTCGCGTTCGCTGGGCTGCACAACGGGTTCGCGAGCTGCTCCGAACCCGAGCGGCTGCAAGCCCTGCCTGACAGCTTCGGCCCCGAGCACATCCAAGCCTTCTTTGACCACTAGATCTGCCAGATCCCCACGCCGCTGACCGGCGAGAACCGCGCCGCCGGCTACTGGTGGGAGCTGTCGATGCGCCAGGTCGAGGTATCGCGCACGCTCGTGCTCGACGACCCCGCCGCGCCAGCAGCTTGTTTGAAGCGCTCGTGGCCGACAACATCGGGATCGGCCGTCCCGAGCAGGTCTCGATGGTGTTCGCCCGCCAGCTGCGCCGGCCGACCCGCCACCAATACCAGCGTGACGCCCGACGAGCCGATTAGCAGATCAGCAAGCTTCCCACACCCTAATACAACGCGACGTCACCTGACTATCGCGGCTCCGCTTGTTGGTGCGTGCCACCGACCACGTTCAGTCCGTCAAAACTCGTGCCCGCGCCGGTCGCAATCATTGTCCATTTCCTCAGTCGGCTCTTCATGACTTGCCTCGCGAGTGGTCGGGTGATGCCATACGGCACATCGGTCATGTGAAGCCGTCCATGACCGATCGGACACCAAGACGGTCACAGGTACCTGCGACAGTAGTCATAAAGGAAGTGCCATGATGACGTTGCACCAGATTCGTGTCCCCCAGATCAGCGCCCCGAGCGAGCCTACTGGCTTAAGTCTAGTTGCCCTCGCCAAAATGGCTGCCCGCGACTGGTACACCGCCCGACCAGTTGACGACGATGAAGCCGTGCTCCGCCCCACGCATGTCGGTGTACAGCTGAAGTGCACTACCCGTCGAGGCCTTCGAGACGACAAGCTTGCGCGTCGAGGTATCGATCACATCTCCCGAAGATCCGACCAGCACGTACTTGCCGTCAAGCGTGTGCTCTAACCAGCCGTCCGGCGTGCAGTCCGGACCACCGCAGTATGTGCTGCTCTCTGTCGCGCCGCAGAACCCGTCGATGTTGATGGTCGCCAACGGGGACCCTGGCGAGTCGGCCGCCGAGTAGACACGCACCTGGTTAGCGCCGGAGTCCAGCACGTAAACCTCAGTGTTGTCAGGGCTCACGGAGATCCCGTGTGAAAGCGCTGAGATCCCACCGCAGCTGATCGCGCTCCCGAAATTCGTACTGGAAAGGATCTTCCCGGTCGAAAGGTCGCCGACTGAGAATCCGCGATAGCCCGTCCATGTGATCCAGGCTCGCGTGTCGTTCTTGCCCACCGTAAATGGGCGGACACCCTTGGAGCCAAGCCCTGGCCCGACATTCGGGCCAGCCGTGCAGGAGGCACCGTTGCACACGTCCTGACCCAAACTCCACGGGGCGCAGCCCGTGCCACCTTTGAGGCAGCGACCCCCCAGGAACACGTGGTATTTGCCCGATGAGTCCTTGCTGCAGACGGTGTTGTGCGCACCCGCGCTGGGGCCATTGATGGTCCCCACTATCCCGCCTGTGCTCTCGGAAATCACATTCCAAGCGGTAGATGTGGAGCCCTCGCCGGTGGGCATGTACACGTATCCGTTGCACGCCGCCGGCTGGTCCACCGCGGTGGTGTACGTCTTATCCCAAAGCTGCTTGTTGTTGACCAGGTCCCAGGCCACCAGCTGGCCGGAATCGCCAGTGGCCTGCGGGTTGTAGTTGCCGGCCGAGATGAACAGCTTGCCGTTGTCGTACGCGGCTCCGCGCGCCGTGGTCATGAAGCGTTGCGGATAGGCCTGTTGCTCGAGGGCGGGGACCGTCCATTGACCGAGCAACGCCCACGTTCCGACCTGATATGCCTTGAGGTTGTTGGAGTTGGCCCGACTGACGGTGTAGATGACGTTGCCGCTGAAGGACGAGGTCGCATTGGCAGACGTTGTGGCGGTTAGCCGTGAGCCATCGGTGGACGGCCCGGCAATGTTTGCCATGGCGATCAGAAGGACCAGGGACGCGGCGAAGTTGATCCAGGTCCGTGCGGGTCCCGCCATTTGCCGCCGTCGAGACAAGACGTGCATATGGTTCCCTCGTGAGTGACGTGCATATGGTTCCCTCGTGAGTTGCCTGTCGGCAAGTGTGGCGACCGAGCGGGCGTAGTAGTGACACTCAGGAGCACCGGATGCGCCTTCGGCTGATGGTCTTGAACTCTTCCTAGCTATAGCTAGACGAATGATTCCCATAACACGATGACGGCGCCCGCGCGCCAACCGCGAGTCCCAATGGCACCGCCAACAAAACCAAGCACTGAAGCCATTACCGGATTACCCCAAAGCGACAGTTCACCCCAGAACCCGGATCCCGCACAAGCACACGATCAGTGACTAAACGCCAAAAGCTCCTCCCCCGCACAGCGGATGGCCAACAGTCCCATGCCCCACCTTTACATTGCCGACTACTCGGTCCAACCCCACCGTCGGCCCAGCCACACGCACCGGCGCCTAAAGCGTCACACAACAGTAGTTACAATCCGACCCCCCTTACAGCCTCGTCAACCTTTATGACAAAAAGTACCAAAAAACGTCACCCAACCGCCAGCCGCACCAGCTTAAGACAATCACGTTGACGCCCCTGAACCGCCGGTGTCGCGATGAAAACCTGTTCATCGCGACCGATATCAGACCAAACCGGGCCCAATTCGCAGCGCTGGTCGCCATCGTTGATGGCGAGCACGAGGATGAACGCCGCGCGGCCAAGCACGAGCCAGCCACGACCCCGACGGAGGCCCGAGCAGACGTGCGCGAAGTCGCCGACGCGCTCCCCCGATGTGGCCCGGCCGAATCACGAAGGGATCCTCGGATGAGCGGGGCGGCCGACCTACGCCTTCGCGCGTGACAGCAGGCGCCCGGTTACATCATCCGCGAGCCGAATGAAGATTTGCCCACCCTCCAGGCCGTCAATCGAGCAGGCGCACGAGGGCTTTCCCAGCACAGCGCTCGTCAGCATCTCGCCTGCGGCGAGGCGCTGCTCACTCTCGCCTTCCCCAGTAGAAGTCGCCAAAGTGCCCGGGGTCGCTCGAGTGCTCATTGCCACGATCAGGATCGTCGGGACCGACTGGCCCGGACGAGTGCAAGGCGGAGCGCTCGCCCGCCCCTGAGCATCTCGACACCTGGCTGACGCGGGCCTCCCGATCCCGGCTAGATCCGTTCATCAAGCTGGCGCGCACCATCCGCCGCCACCGCGACGGGATCCTCAACACGATCCGCCTCGGGCTAAACAACGGCCGCCTCGAAGGCCTCTACAGCCGCATCCGCCTGATCAGCCACCGAAGCTTCGACTTTCACTCCACCGGCCCCCTAATCGCACTCGTCTACCTCTGCTGCACCGGCATCACCATCCCTCTCCCCAGATGACATTCACCCCCAAACCAGCCGGAGGCCGTAAGTTCTATGTCGGTTTGGCTGGCGCTCCGCTCTGAAAGCATCTGCCACCTTGCCAAATCCGATCCACCAGATGTAATACCGCTCGCGCCGGCGCACGAAGGAGCGAGGTGAAGGGCGATGAAGATCCAAAGACCAGCGCGGCGGCGCGAGATGACGTACGTCTTGTTGGCGGCGTGCACTCTCCTCGCGTGCGTCGTCACGATGAGCCAGGACCGGAGCGTGGCGGCCACGTTCAACACGACCCAGACCAGCGATACCACACCGTCTTCCACCCCCACCGGCCTGACTGTTAGCGGGCAGACCCAGACGAGCCTAACCCTCAAGTGGACGGCCTCGACTGACAATGTGGGCGTGACCGGTTATAGCACGTTCACGAACGGCGTCACCAGCGGAAACGTCACGACCCTGTCGAAGACGTACTCCAGCGGCATGACGTGTGGCACGACGTACACGCTTGGAGTGGCGGCGTTCGACGCGGCTGGCAACAAGTCCCCGACGGCTACCGTTCAGGGCACCACGTCAGCGTGTCCGGTCAATGGCGCGAAGTACAGCCATATCGTGTGGGTTGTGATGGAGAATCACAGCTACGCGCAGATCCACGGTTCTACCTCGGCTCCGTACATCAACTCCCTGATGAACACCTACGGCTCCGCGACGAACATGCACGCCACCGCTCACCCGTCAGCGCCCAACTACGTGAACATGACGTCGGGCGGGAACGGGAACTGCTGCACCGACGACGGCTACCACCAGCTCAATGTGGCCAGTATCTTCTCGCAGCTCGGCACGGGCGCGCGGTCGCTCATGCAGTCGATGCCGTCGCCCTGCGACACGGGCAACAGCGGTAACTATGCGATCCGGCACAACCCGGAGCCCTACTACCTGCCGAATATCGGTCGGTCGCTTTGTAACAGCCAGGACGTGCCGCTGGGCTCAACACCAGACCTGAGCGCCAAGTTCACGTTCATATCGCCGGATGTCTGCCACGATATGCACAGCAATTCGTGTTCGGGCTCCTCGAACGTGATCAGACAGGGCGACACGTACCTATCCCAGTTAGTGCCGCAGTTGCTCGCCAGCCCGCAGTACCAGGCCGGCACGACCGCGATCTTCATCACCTGGGATGAGGATAACACGAGCAACTTGAATCCCAATCAGATCCCCACAGTGATTATCGACCCCAATGGGGCACACACCACGGGTACCTGCGCGGGTGTGAGTTACTCACACTACAGCATGTTGCAGTACGTGGAAGACACGTTCGGGCTCTCGCGGCTCGGCAGCGCCTCGAGCGCAACCAGCATGAAGGGGTGCTTCGGGCTCTAGCCCCAGGCACCGGATCAAGGAGTTCGGACGGATCTGGCTGCGAGACGACGCGACTCCCTGAGGTCGCAAAGGAATGAATCCCACATGGTAGGTACGTCGCATTCCCACTCCACGAGGCACGGGCTCCCCTTGGGGAACCCGCACGCGAGCTGGCGCCCGCATTCCGCGCAGAACACGCGCGGGTGGCGACGCGCGGGGAGGCTCACATCACAGCCAAATTGCCAGATCAGCATCGCGATCGCTTCGGCGTCGAGCCGATCTGTCAGGTCCTACGGGCAAGCGCTCGGCGAGACAGGCCGAGGACGAGCGGTTGACCGCTCGGATCCGAAAGGCTCATCCTCAGAACTTTGAGTGCTACGGGTAGCCGCGGGTGTGGCACGAGCTGCGCCGCCAAGGCGAGCGGGTTGGCCGTGACCACGTCGCCCGTCTGATGCGTCAGGCGGGCGCGAAGGGCGCGAAGCGGCGCGGGAAGCCGGGGGGCGGACCACGATCCCCAATCCGCAGGCCCACAAGCGCCCAGACCTGGTCAACGCGACTTCAGCGCCGATCGCCCAGACGCGTTGTGCGTAGGCGACTTGACCGACCTTCGGGAACGCGAGAACAGGCGCCCCGTCCAGGTACTGGACGTGTCGGCGTCCGCGTACTACCGCGAGCCAGGCATGCGCTGCGACCTGGTGCTCGACGCCGTCGGTGGCAGGACAGCCGCCAGCCCACGATCATGCGGCTATAGACGTCGATCAGCAGGACGGCCCTCGGGACCCGACAGCCCGGCGGCAACCTCGAGCTCGTGTGCCACACCGAGCAGGGCTCGCACGGCGGATTCAGTCGGTCGTCGCAATACTCGATTGAGAGGAGTTGCGATGGGCACGGCAAGAGGGTGGGCGTCGGAGCGGACGGGGCGGCCGGTGAGGCGATCGCCGGGTCGGCCGCCGGTCGGTCGCCGCGGGCATCGCGTGCGGTTCTGGGCGGCGGTCGCTCGTGGGCTCTCGAGCGAGGGCGCGGCTGCAGAGGCAGGCCGACTGCGTGCATTTCGGCCCGACGGCGCCGGACGCTGGCTGATTCGCGAGGACGACGCACGCGCCTGGATCGAAGCCCCGGTCCCAGTCGTGCCGATCGGTCCGAGTCGGCGCTTGCCGCGCCGGTCAAGCACAGATAGGGTCGCCGCCACCCTCGTGGAGCTCGAACGAAAGGCGGCGGCCAGATGAGCGTCCAAACGGCCAGATGAGCGTCCAAAGAAACAAGCGCGCAGGCAAATGGGAGACCCCGCTGGTACGAGGGTGGGCGACAGCGCTCCCGGCTGTTCGAACGCAAAACCGATGCGGACGCGTTCGACCGGGAGATCAAGCGACGCCACCAGCTCGGCACGCTCGCCCCCGAGATCCTGCAGTCCCGGAGACGCTGGGCGAGTTCATCGCCGAGGACTGGTGGCCCCGCTACGCGATCCCGAACCTGGCGGCGGACACCCGCCGCCGCTATCTGGAGATCCTGCGCACGCATCTGTTGCCGCGGCTCGGCAATTACGAGCTGCAGGCGATTACGCCACTGCTGGTCGAGGACGTGCGGCTGCAAATGGCTCGCGCCAACGTTGGCGCGCCCACCCAGCGCAAGGTGCTAATGCTGCTGCAGGGCGTGCTACGCCGCGCGTTGGTTCGCGGCCTGATCGCTGCGAACCCCGTCCAGGTTGTCGATAAGCCCCGCCAGCAGCCGACTCGGCAACCGGCGCCGTTACCGCCGAACATCGTCGAACGCATCCGGGCCCGGCTGCGACCTAGGGACGCGATGCTCGTGTCGCTCCTCGCCTACGCTGGGCTGCGGCCAAGCGAGGATCGCAGCTGCCGGTGGGGGGATGTTCGCGACCACACGCTGCACGTGCTGGCCAGCAAGACCCACAGGGAGCGCATTGTGGATCTGCTCGCTCCGCTAGCCGAGGATCTCGCCCAGTGGCGGCTGATGCGCGGGCGACCCGCGGCCGACGCGCTGATCGTGCCGCGGCCGTCGGGCGGCGAATGGACCCGCGAGGATTGGGCCAACTGGCGAAACCGCATATGGCGGCCCGCGGCGGCCGCCGCCGGCGTGACCGGCGACCTGCGGCCATACCGGCTGCGCTGCTCGTTCGTCTGCCTTCTGCTATGGGAAGGACGGTCGCTCACGTGGGTTGCTGACCAGGCGGGCCACAGCGTCGCCACGCTCGCCAAGCACTATGCGGGCGTGCTCGCCGAGCTTGAGTACGCGCCGCGGGTTCGCAGCGGCCGAGGCGATCCGTCAGGCGCGCGCCGAGATCTCGTCTGCGAACCATCTGCGAACAGCCGAGGCGACCTGACGTGCGCGGCACTACGAACATGCTGCAAATGGCCAGGATGGACGATGCTGGGCTCGAACCAGCGACCTCCGCCTTGTCGAGGCGGCGCTCTCCCAGCTGAGCTAATCGTCCTGGGAGCGGTAACTGTAGCGTGACAGCTGCCCGGGCTCGGCCGTGCCGAACCTCACTTGGAGCGCCCGTCAGCAGGGCTCAAAGATCAAGGCTCTCGCAGCCGGCCGGCGGTGGCGCGGCGCTTCGTCAGGCCCGGAGCGCCGCTGCGGCCGAGGCATCACCGCGCCGGTACACTCAGGCGCGAGATGTGGCGGAGGGTCTTTGCGGTTGTGTTCGCGCTCTCGGGGTTGGTCTGTGCCGCCTTCGCGCCGAGCGCCGCGGCGAAGATCCGCGTCTCGGTCAGGCCGTCGATCGGTAAGCCGTCGACCAAGTTCGTGATCGGCTTCCGGGCCCCCAGCACGACCGGGAACTTCTCCACCGTCCACACGCACTATCAGGTATCGGCCCGAGGCAGCAGGGGCCGGCGCTGCGTTTCGAGCGTGTCAGTGGCGATGGGGGCGACCCAGCGAGGTCAGCAGGTCCGGATGACGCTCGCGCCCAAGGGCTCGCGCCGGGTCTGGTGCGCGGGCAGGTTCCGAGGCACGATCACCGAGATCTCCAAGATGGTGTGCCGGCCGCTGGCCGACATCGCGTGCCCGGAGATCGAGATCGGGCCGATCACGGTCGCGCGCTTCTCGTTCCGCGTCAGGAAGGTCAGCAAAGCGACTTCTGGGCCGCCGAGCAGCGGGCCGACGTTCGCGGGGCTTCAGAGCGCCACCACGTGCACGCCGCTGCCAAATATCCTGCCGCAGGCGAGAGTGGTGCAACTGGCCTGGGCCCCGGCGACCGATCCCGCCACGCCGAGCACGAAGATCGTCTACGACGTCTACTACGCCACGACGTCGGGCGGCGAGAACTACTCCACCCCCAGCTGGACGACGCCGCCGGGGGCCACGGGCTTGACCGTCGATCTCCCCGGGCTCGGCCCCGCGTATTTCGTGGTTCGCGCGCGCGACCAGGCCGGGCGCGAGGATCGCAACACCGTCGAGCGCTCGGCCGTCAACCGCTGCCTGGTCCCGCTCCCCTTGTAGGCGACTAGCATCAGGCCGCGATGCACTATGAGCTCCCCGACGGGACGCAGCTGACCCTGCCCCCTGACTCGACCGGCGCCGACGCGGCGGCCGCGATCGGCCCCGGCCTGGCGCGGGCCGCGCTCGCGGTCAAGGTCGACGACGAGCTGCGCGACCTGGCGCGCCCCCTCCCGGACGGCGACCGCGCCGGCGCGACGCTTCAGATCCTGACTGACCGAAGCGGCGACGACGCGCTGGCCCTGATCCGCCACGACGCCGCACACGTGCTCGCGACCGCGGTGCTAGAGCTCTATCCCGGCGTCAAGATCTCGATCGGTCCGCCGGTGCAGGACGGCTTCTACTACGACTTCGAGTTCCCGGACGGGGTGACCCTCACCGACGCGGACTTCGAGCGCGTCGAGGCGCGCATGCAGAGCCACATCGACGCCGACGAGCCGTTCGTGCGCGAGGAGGTGAGCGTCGCCGAAGCGCTGCAACGCTTCCGGGGGCAGGATCAGCCCTACAAGGTGGAGCTGATCGATGACCTCGTTCGTAATGCCGACGCCGCCCGCCCGGTGGAGACGGTGTCGCTCTACACCAACGGCCCGTTCACCGATCTCTGTCTGGGGCCGCACTCACCGAGCACGAAGCGGATCAAGGCGTTCAAGCTCCAGTCGGTCGCGGGCGCCTACTGGCGCGGTGACTCGAGCCGACAGATGCTCACGCGCGTGTATGGGACGGCGTTCTTCTCGCGCGCGCAGCTCGACGAGCACCTCGAGCGCCTGGAACGGGCGCGGGCCAACGATCACCGCCGCCTGGGCCCCCAGCTGGGTCTGTTCACGTTCTCGGACGCCGCCCCCGGGATGGCGTTCTGGCTTCCAGCGGGCACCCACGTGTTCAACTCGCTGATCGCCTTGAGCCGCGAGATGGGCGCGAGCCGCGGCTACACCGAGGTCAAGACGCCCCAGCTCTACGACAGTTCGCTGTGGAAGACCTCCGGGCACTGGCAGAAGTTCCGCGAGCACATGTTCATCACGACCTCGGCCGACACGCCGATGGGCCTCAAGCCGATGAACTGCCCCGGCCATTGCCAGCTTTACGCCCTGATGCCCCATTCCTACCGGGACCTGCCGGTGCGCTACTCCGAGCCCGGGCTGCTGCACCGCAACGAGCTGTCCGGCGCGCTGCACGGATTGCTCCGCACCCGCAGCTTCGCCCAGGACGACGCTCACGTCTTCTGCACCGAGGAGCAGGTTCAGGATGAGCTCGCCGCCTGCCTGGACTTCTGCTTTGCCACCTACGCGGTCTTCGGCATCGACGTACGCCTCGAGCTCTCCACCCGCCCCGACGATCGGCTCGGCTCCGACGAGCAGTGGGACCACAGCGAGGGGCACCTGAGGCGTGCGCTGGAGCGCAAGGGACTGGCCTACGACCTCAACCCTGGCGATGGCTCGTTCTACGGACCCAAGATCGACCTGCACATGACCGATTCGCTGGGGCGCTCTTGGCAGACCGGCACGGTGCAGCTGGACTACAACATGCCGCAGCGCTTCGGCCTGACCTACACCGGCGCCGACAACGCCGAGCACCAGCCGGTGATGATCCATCGCGCGCTGATGGGCTCCTACGAGCGCTTCATCGCCATCCTCCTGGAGCATTTCGGCGGCGAGCTGCCGGTGTGGCTGACGCCCGTGCAGGCGATCGTGATCCCGATCTCAGACCGGCACAACGGATACGCGCGCGAGGTGCTCGAGCAGTTGCGTGAGCGAGACGTGCGCCTCGAGCTCGACGACCGCGGCGAGTCGATGTCGCGCAAGATCCGCGACGCCGAGCTGCGCAAGATCCCGTTCATGCTGGTCGTCGGCGACCGCGAGCAAAAGGCCGGCGTGGTTGGCGTGCGCGAGCACCGCGCCGGAGACGTGGGCTCGTTGGCGGTGGGTGAGTTCGCGCAGCGGATCGAGGAACTCTCGAAAAGTCGCTCGTTGCGCTAGCGCCCGCCGCTATACTCAGACCGTTGCTCGAACTGCACGACACACGGCCCGGCACCGCTTGAACCACCGCCGCGCCCTTCACTAGTGCCGGTACCCCGCAGGTTTGACCGGCGCCCGCCCGAGCGGGACCAGACTCGGATCAACGACCGGATTCGCGTGCCCGAGGTCAGGCTCGTGGGCGAGGACGGCAAGCAGATCGGAGTCGTCAAGACTGATGAGGCGCTGGCCTACGCGCAAGAACGCGACCTGGACCTGGTGGAGGTGGCGCCCGACGCTCGTCCGCCGGTGTGCCGCGTGCTCGACTACTCCAAATACAAGTACGAGCAGGCTCAGAAGCAGAAGGCCGCGCGCAAGCACCAGCAGCAGATCACGATCCGGGAAATAAAGTTCCGCCCCAAGATCGCGCAGAACGACTACGACACCAAGAAAGGCCACGTGCGGCGCTTCCTGCTCGGCAAGGACCGGGTCAAGGTGACGATCATGTTCCGCGGGCGCGAGGTCACCCACCCCGAGCGCGGAACCGCGCTGCTGGACCGGCTGTCCGACGAGCTCTCCGATATCGCGGTCATCGAGCAGACGCCGCTGCAGGACGGGCGCAACATGACGATGATGCTGGCGCCCTCCAAGGCGGTGCTGGCGGGTGAGGTCGACGGGGTCAAGCCCGACGCGGACGGCAACGGGGGTGGATCGGGCCGGCGCGCTCGCGCGCGTGACAACGGCGCCGAGCATGACGCCGCCGCTCCGAGCGACGCCGCGGCCTAGCCGCCCGGCACTCGCAGCTTCGCACTCGAGTAGCAAAAGTGCTCGTGGGAAGCACGAACGCTACTCAAGTCGTCCCTCGACGTCTGCTTTACTCTCAGCCCCGATGCCGAAGATGAAGACCCACTCGGGCTCCAAGAAGCGCTTCAAGCTGACCGCCACCGGCAAGGTCCGGGGACGGCACTCATTCACGACCCACATCCTCGAGAAGAAGTCGCCCAAGCGCAAGCGCCAGCATCGCCAGCCGTCTGAGATCTCCAAGCACGACGAGAAGCGGGTCAAGATCCTGCTCGGGGCCAAGCGCTCATGACCAGGGTCAAGCGCTCGATCCACGCCCGCAAGAAGCGCCGCGCGACGCTGAAGCTGGCCAAGGGCTATCGCGGCGACGCCAGCCGCCACTACCGGACGGCCAAGGAAGCGGTGCTGAAGGCAGACCAGTACCGCTACCGCGATCGCCGCAACCGCAAGCGCGACTTCCGCCGCCTGTGGATCACGCGGATCAACGCCGCTGCGCGCCAGAACGGCCTCTCCTACTCACAGTTCATGCACGGCCTGCAGGCCGCCGGAGTCGAGCTCGATCGCAAGATCCTGGCCGACATCGCCGTCCGCGACGCCGACACCTTCCGACGGTTTGCCGACCGCGCCCGCGAGGCGCTGGCGGCCGGCTAGAGCTACAGCCGAGCACACCAGCACCGCCACCGGGCGCCGCTCCTCGAGGAGACGGCGCCTTTTTTGTCCCAGATGCCGATCACCAGCCCCCACAACCAGAAGCTCAAGCAAGTGCGAAAGCTCAACCAGCGCCGGCGCTGGCGCGAGCGAAGTGGACGGTTCGTGGCCGAGGGCGAGGATCTGCTGGCCGCCGCCGACGCGGCCGGGTGGACGGCGGTGGAGCGCTACTGCGCGGCCGGCAGCGGCCTAGCCGGCACCGAGGTCGAGCAGGCGGTGCTGGCCTCGGCCTCGGGGTTGGGCTCGGGCACGCGCACGCTGGCCGTCTACGAGGAGCGCTGGGCGCCGGCCCCCGTGGGGCCGCTGTGCGTCTACCTCCACGGGCTCTCGGATCCCGGCAATGTCGGCGCCGTGCTGCGCAGCGCGCAGGCCTTCGGCGCCTCGGCGATCGCGCTCGGTCCCGGGACCGCTGACCCGTTCAGCCCCAAGGCGGTCCGGGCCAGCATGGGCGCGATGTTCGCGGTCCCGCTGGCGCACTGTAAGGACATCTCGGAACTGCCGGGGCGCAAGATCGCACTGGTCGCGGGACGGGGCCGGCCGCTGCCCGAGCTCGAGCTCACACAGGTCACGCTGCTGGTCGGCGCCGAGCGCGAGGGGCTGCCCGAGGACGTCGTGCAGGGCGCCGACGAGCGGGCGCGGATCCCGATCCAGACCCAGTCGCTGAACGCCGCGATGGCGGCCACGATCGCGCTCTATGAGGCAACTAGGATGGCGGCGCAAAAATGAACGAGCGGATCAACCAGATCGAACAGGAGGCGAAGGCCGCGATCGCCGCCGCCAACACCACCCAGGCGCTCGAGGACGTGCGGGTGCTCTATCTCGGACGCAAGGCCGAGCTGCCCAACCTGCTGCGCGGCGTCGCCCAGCTCCCGGCCGAGCAACGGGCCGCCACCGGCAAGGCCGCCAACCAGGCCCGGCAGGCGCTGGAGGCGGCGATCGAGCGCAAGGGCTCAGAGCTGGCCGCCGGCGAGCTCGATGCGCGCCTGCAGCAGGACCGGATCGACGTCACGCTGCCCGCCGATCCGGCGGCGCAGGTGGGCCGGCTGCACCTGATCACCCAGACCCGGCGCGAGATCGAGGACGTGTTCGTGGGGCTTGGGTTCAACGTGGCCGAGGGCCCCGAGGTCGAAACCGTCTACTACAACTTCGACGCGCTCAACTTCAGCGTCACCCATCCGGGGCGGGCCAAGAGCGACACCTTCTACATCGACGAGCACACGTTGCTCCGGACCCACACGAGCCCGATGCAGGTGCGAGCGATGGAGGCCCAGCCGCCGCCGATCTACATCATCATCCCCGGCCGCGTCTACCGGCCCGATTCCGACGCCACCCACACGCCGCAGTTTCACCAGGTCGAGGGTCTCGCCGTCGACACCGACATCACACTCGCCGACCTCAAGGGCACGCTGCTGGCGTTCGCGCGGGCCATCTTCGGACCCGAGCGGGAGGTCCGGCTGCGCCCCGACTTCTTCCCCTTCACCGAGCCCAGCGTCGAGGTCGACGTGTCGTGCTTCAACTGCGCCGCCGGGGTGACGACAGAGGGCCAGCGCTGTTCGATCTGCAAGGGCAGCGGCTGGCTCGAGATCCTGGGCGCCGGGATGGTGGATCCCAACGTGTTCGGCTACGTGCGCGAGCACGGCTATGACCCCGAGCGGATCCAGGGGTTCGCGTTCGGGATGGGGATCGAGCGGATCGCCATGCTCAAGCACGGCGTTCCCGATCTACGGCTGTTCTACGACAACGACGTGCGCTTCCTGGAGCAGTTCTGAGTCGATGCGCGCCCCGTTGGAATGGCTTACCGAGTACTGCCGGCCGGACCTGACCACGGCCGAGCTGGCGCAGCGCCTGACGATGACCGGGACCAAGGTCGAGGCCATCCACCATCACGGCGTCGGGGCGCTCGACCATTTCGTCGTCGGCAGGGTGCTGCAGTCCGGCAAGCACCCCGACGCCGACCGGCTGAGCGTGTGCCAGGTCGACATCGGCGAGGGCGGCCCCAGCCAGATCGTGTGCGGCGCACCCAACGTGGCCGCGGGCCAGACGGTGGCGGTGGCCAAGCCCGGCGCGGTGATGCCCGACGGGACCACGCTGAAGGTGGCCAAGCTGCGCGGGCAGGCCTCGAACGGGATGATCCTGGCCGAGGACGAGCTGGCCCTCGGGACCGAGCACGCGGGCATCATCGTGCTCGAGGACGGGTCGCTGGCGCCGGGAACGCGGCTCGAGGGCGTGCTGCCGATCTCCACCGACGTGCTCGAGCTCGAGATCACCGCCAACCGGCCCGACTGCCTGGCGATCTACGGGGTCGCCCGCGAGGTTCACGCCGCCACCGGCGCTACGCTCCAAGCCCCGCCGTGGGCCACAGATCCGGGGAGCGCTGGCGAGGTCGACGGGGTGCGGGTGACGGTGGAGTGCCCGGATCTGTGTCCGCGGTTCACCGCCCGGGTGTTCGAGGACGTGACCATCGGGCCCTCGCCGCTGTGGCTGAAGGCGCGCCTGCTGGCGGCCGGGCAGCGGCCGATCTCGAACGTGGTCGACATCACCAACTACGTGATGCTGCTGACCGGACAGCCACTGCACGCCTTCGACCTCGACCGCGTGGCCGGGGCCAGGCTGACCGTCCGCCGCGCCGGCGAGGGCGAACCGGTGCAGACGCTCGACGGCCAGACGCGCACGCTCGATTCGCAGATGGTGCTGATCGCCGACGAACATGGCCCGACCTCGATCGCCGGCGTGATGGGCGGCGCGCGCAGCGAGGTTCACGACGGCACCATCAGGGTGCTGATGGAGGTCGCCAACTGGAGTGGCCCCAGCATCCACCGCACCTCGTGGACGCTGGGGCTGCAGTCAGAAGCCTCGCTGCGGTTCGAAAAGCAGCTCCAGCCCGAGCAGACGATCGAGGCCCAGGTGGTGGCGACCCGGCTGATGATCGAGCTGTGCGGCGCGCGCGTCGCCCCGGGCACGATCGACGTGGGCGGGCCCGGCCCGCCGCCCCGGACGATCCGGCTGCGCGACGGGCGCGTCACCGAACTGCTGGGAGTCGACATACCGCGGCCGCGCTGCGCCGAGATCCTGCAGGCGCTCGAGTTCAGCACCGAAGATGCCGGCGACGGGCTCGACGTGACCGTGCCGGCGTTCCGGCGCGAAGACGTGACCCGCGAGGCGGATGTGATCGAGGAGGTCGCGCGGCTGGGCGCGCTGGACATGCTGCCGGCCACGCTGCCCTCGCGCCACGGAGCCTCCGGGCAGCTGACCCCTATCCAGCGACTGCGCCGCCGGGCCAGCGACGGGCTGGTGGCGCAGGGACTGCTCGAGGCGGTGGGGTGGAGCTTCGTCGGACCCGAGGAGGCGCGGCGGCTGCGCCTCGGCGACCGGCACGCGATCGAGCTCATCAACCCGATGTCGAGCGAGCAATCGCGGCTGCGCACGACGCTGCTCGGCTCGCTGCTCGATGTGGCGCGACGCAACCGGGCCCGGGGCGCTCACACGATCCGGCTGTTCGAGGCCGGGGCGGTGTATCTGCCCGGCGACGGTCCGCTGCCCGCCGAGCCCTACCACGTGGCGGCGCTGCTCAGCGGCCCCGTGCGGCCGGCGACCTGGCGCGAGGCCGCGCCCCCCGAGGCCGACTTCTTTGCCGCCAAGGGCGTGCTCGCGGGGCTGCTCGACGCGCTGCGAATCCAGTGGGCGGTCGAGTCCGCGCCGCAGCCCCAGCCGTTCCTGCATCCCGGGCGCGCGGGCGTGGTCACGGCCGCCGGGGAGCTGGTCGGTTGGATTGGGCAGATCCATCCGCAGGTCGCGGCCGGATGGGATTGGTCCGACCCATTGACAGCATTCGAGCTTGATCTCGACGCCGTGGCTGCACTGGTGCATGGGCGGGCCGGCCACCAGTATCGCGACCTTACGAGCTTCCCCGAAGTCCGCGAAGACCTGGCGGTGATCGTGGCCCAGAGCGTCAGCGCGGCCGAGGTGCTCGCGGTCGCGCGTGAGGCGGGCGCACCTTTGCTGAGCGCCGTCGACGTGTTCGACGTCTACCGCGGCCAGCCGGTGGAGGAGGGCAACGTCTCGCTGGCGCTGCGCCTCACTTTCCGGGCCGATGACCGCACGCTGACCGACGAGGAGGTGGCGGCCCAACGCCGCCAGATCAGCGCCGCGCTCGCGCAGCGCCTGAACGGGAGGGTGCGTGAGTCCTAGGGTGGCCGTGTTCGGCGCCGCCGGTTACGCCGGGGCGCTGAGCGCGCGACTGCTGGATCGCCATCCCGCGTTCGAGCTGCGAGCGGTCACCTCGCGCTCAGACATCGGGCGGCGTCTGGACGAGCTCTACCCCCACCACCGGGTGTCGCACGAGCTGCAGGAGCTCGATCTCGATCGCCACAGCGCGGTCGACGCCGCGATCGTCGCCTACCCGCACGGGGCGGCGGCCGAGCTGGTGGCCGAGCTGCACCGGCGCGGCGTCAAGGTGGTCGACCTCAGCGCCGATTTCCGGCTCCACGACCCGGCCGTCTATCGGGAGTGGTACCGCGAGCATCCGGAGCCCGAGCTGCTGAGCCAGGCGGTCTACGGCCTGCCCGAGCGCTACCGCGAGCAGATCGCCGACGCCGACATCGTGGCCAACCCGGGCTGCTATCCGACCGCCACGCTGCTCGCGCTGGCGCCGCTCGCCCGCGCCGGGCTGATCGGCGACGTGGTCATCGACGCCAAGTCGGGCGTCTCGGGCGCCGGTCGGGCGGCGACCGACAAGACCCACTTCGTGACCGTGGACGAGAACGTCAGCCCGTACGGCGTGCCGCGCCACCGGCACACGCCCGAGATCGAGCAGGAGCTGGCCGCGCTCGGGGCCGAGCTTCGGGTCACGTTCACGGCCCACCTGCTGCCGCTCGACCAGGGGGAGCTGGTGTCCTGTTACGTGACGCCTGCCGACGGCGGGGTCCAGGAAGCCAGAACGCTCTATCAAGAGCTCTACGCCGCCGAGCCGTTCGTCGAGCTCGCCGATTCGCCGCCCGGGGTCAGGGACGTGCGCGAGACCAACATCTGCCGGATCTCGGTCCACCGCGACGAGCGGACCGGGCGCCTGCTGGTGTTCGCGGCGATCGACAACCTGTGGAAGGGAGCCGCCTCCCAGGCCGTCCAGAACCTCAATCTGATGTTCGGGCGGCCTGAGGGGGAGGGAATCGGTTGAGCGACGCGTTCTTCGCCAGCCGCTGGATCGAGGTTCCCGACCAGGTGACCGACCTCGGGGGCGCGGGCTTGCCGGCGGGCTTCCGGGCCGCCGGGGTGGCGGCGGGAATCAAGACCAGCAACGCACCCGATGTCGGGCTGCTCGTGTGCGACGCTCCGGAGCCGTCGAGCGCGGCGCGCTTCACGCGCTCGGGCGTGCTGGCCGCCCCCGTGCTGGTGTGCACCGAGCGCTGCGAAATGGGGATGCTGCGCGCGGTGGTGGTCAACTCCGGCAACGCCAACGCGGCCACCGGCCCGGCCGGGTTTGAGAACGCCCTCGCCATGCAGAGCGCCGGGGCGGTCGCGGCGGGCGCGCCCGAGAGGCGGGTGGCGGTGGCGTCGACGGGAGTGATCGGGGTGCCGCTTCCGATGGACAATGTCAACCAGGGGATCGTCGCCGCCGCGCAGGCGCTCGCGCCCGACGGGGACGCCGCCTTCGCGGCCGCCATCCAGACGACCGACGCGTTCGAGAAGCGTGCGCGGGTGTCGGTTGCGCTGGCGCCAGGCAGCGTGACGCTGACCGCCCAGGCCAAGGGCGCGGGGATGATCTGTCCCGGCTTCGCCACGCTGCTGTGCTTCGTGCAGACGGACGCGGCGCTGGCGGAGGCGACCTGCGACCTGTTGCTCTCGGTGTGCGTCAAGCGCTCGTTTGAGCGCATCAGCGTCGACGGGCAGCTGTCCACCAACGACACGGTGATCCTGCAGTGCAGTGGTGCGTCGGGGGTGACGGTCGAGCCCGAGACCGAGGAAGAGCTGCGCTTCGGCGAGGCCCTGGACGCGGTCATGCGCCAGCTCGCGCTGCTGATCGCGCGCGACGGGGAGGGCGCCCGGCGCGTGGGCCGGGTGGTCGTGCGCGGCGGAGACGAGTCCACGGTCAGCGCGGTGGCCCGTTCGGTGGCCAACTCCTCGCTGGTCAAGACCGCGCTCTACGGCGGCGACCCCAACTGGGGGCGGATCATCCAGGCCGTCGGCGCCGCCATCCCCGGGGCCGCGCCGCTCCCGGTCGACATCGCCATCGAGGGGATGCCGGTGTGCTCCCGGGGTGGCTATGTACCGCACGACGCGGCGGCGCTGGCGCAGGCCGTGCAGCGCGAGGAGGTGCAGTACGAGGTCGGTCTTCCCGGCGAAGGCGCCGAAACCGAGCTCTACTTCTCAGACCTCGGGCACGAGTACGTGACGATCAACGCCGAATACACCACCTGATGCGCGACATCGCCACCCTGCTCGAAGCGCTCCCCTACATCCGGGAGTTTCATGGCAAGACGGTGGTGATCAAGTACGGCGGCGCGGCCATGATCGACGCGGCCCTCAAGGAGGAGTTCGCGCGCGACGTGGTGCTGCTCAAGTACGTGGGGATGAACCCGGTCGTCGTCCACGGCGGCGGACCGGAGATCACGGGCTACATGGAGCGACTCGATCTCCCGGTGCAGTTCGTGGACGGGCTCCGGGTGTCCGATGCGGCGACCGTGGAGGTCGCCAAGATGGTGCTGGTGGGAAAGGTCAACAAGGACATCGTGCTGCGCCTCGGCCGTCACGGCCAGCCCGCCGTCGGGCTGTGCGGCGACGACGGTCTTCTGTTTCGGGCCTCCCGCCAGGCCGCCCCCAGCGGTCAGGACATCGGTTTCGTGGGCAAGATCGAGCGCGTCGACGTCGACGTGCTGACGCATGTTGCCCAGGATTACATCCCCGTGGTGGCAAGTGTCGGTGCCGATGGGGATGGCAACTCCTACAACATCAACGCCGACGAGGCCGCGGGCGCCGTGGCCCGCGCGCTGGGCGCCTACAAGCTCATGTTCCTGACCGACGTTTCGGGCTGGCTGAGCGATGCGGCCGATCCCGGCAGCGTGGTCTCGGAGGCCAGCGCCCAGCAGGTGCAGACGGCCCTGACCACCGGCGTCGCCGGCGGTGCCCCGGTGGCGGGGGGAATGCGGCCGAAGCTGGCCGCGTGTCTGGAGGCCATTCACGGCGGCGTCTCGTTCGCGCACATCGTCGACGGGCGCGTCCCGCACTCGCTGCTGCTCGAGCTGTTCACCGACGCCGGGCAGGGGACCAAGATCGGGGGCGATTCGTGAGCGGGATGTCGCTGAGCCAGTTGCAGGAGCTCGAGCGCGATTACGCGATCCCGACCTACGTGCGCCACCCGGTCCAGTTCGTGCGCGGCCAGGGGTGCCGGCTGTGGGACGGCGAGGGCAACGAGTACCTCGACTTCCTGGCCGGGATCTCGGTCCTCAACGTCGGTCACTGCCACCCGCGGGTGGTGCAGGCGGTCCGCGAGCAGGTGGGCACGCTGACCCACGCGACCAACCTCTACTACACCGAGCCGGCGATGAGCCTGTCGGCGCAGCTGTCGCAGAGCTCGCTGGGCGGAAAGGTGTTTCTCTGCAACTCGGGCGCCGAGGCCAACGAGGCGGCCATCAAGCTGGTCCGCCGCGCCCGCACCGGCGGCAAGGTGATCGTGCTCGAGGGAGCCTTCCACGGCCGCACCTACGGGGCCCTGTCGGCCACGCCCCAGGAGTCAAAGCAGGCGCCGTTTGCGCCCCTGGTGCCGGGCTTCGAGGTCGTCCCCAAGGATGCCGGCGCCCTGGATGCGGCCGTCGACGGCGACACCGCGGCCGTCCTCCTGGAGCCGATCCAGGGGGAGACCGGGATCAACGTGCTCTCCGACCGACTGCTGCTCGCCGCGCGCGCGGCCTGTGACCGCGCCGGCGCCGCGCTCGTGTTCGACGAGATCCAGACCGGCATGGGCCGCACCGGGACCCTGTGGGCCTATCAGCAGACGCCGGTCGTGCCCGATGCGCTGACCAGCGCCAAAGCGCTCGGCGGCGGCCTGCCCATCGGGGCCCTGATCACCGGCCCCCGACTCGCCGACGCGCTGCAGTCCGGCGACCACGGCTCGACGTTCGCCGGGGGGCCGCTGATCTGCGCGGCGGCCCTGGCTGCGCTCGACATCTGCTCCGAGGCTGCGCTGCTGGAACACGTGCGCACCTGCGGCGAGCGCCTGCGCGAGGGGATCGAGAAGCTGCCCGGGGTGACCGGGGTGCGGGGACGGGGGCTGATGGTCGGCTTCGATCTCACCGACGAGGTATCGGCGCCCGACATCGCGCGGCGGGCGCTGCTCGAGCAACGGCTGGTGGTCAACGCCACCGGTCCGGCCACGATCAGGCTCGAGCCGCCGCTGGTGGTCGGCGAAGCGGAGATCGACGCCGCGATCGCGCGGCTGAGGGAGGCGCTGCGGTGAGCGTGGTGTTGCCATGACCTTGGCGCCGACGTCCAAGGTGGTGGTGCCGCTCGCCTACGGGCAGCGGGCCGACGCGGCGGCGGTGGCCGTATTGAGGCGGCTGCTGGGCGTGATCGAAGGCAACCGCGACGGGGCGATCGCCGACGAGGACTCCGAGTTCCTGCACCGGCTGCGGATCGCGGTGCGCCGCTCGCGCACCGTCCAACGCCAGCTCGCCGGCGTGTTCCCGGCGCTCGAGCTGCCCGGCTTTCGAACCGAATTTCGCTGGCTCCAGCGGGCCACGGGCGAGGCGCGCGACCTCGACGTGTACCTGCTCGCCTTCGCCGACATGCAGGCGCTGCTGCCCGAACGGGCCGGCGGCGATCTGGCTCCGTTGCGTCAGGTGCTCGAGCACTGGCGCCTGACCGCCCACTTTCAGATGGCCCGAGCGGTCGCCTCGCGCCGCACCGACGAGCTGCTGGCCGACTGGGAGATGCTGCTGGAGTCTCTGGTCGAGATGCCGACCGCCGACCGGCCGGACGCGGCCCTCCCGATCGGCGAGGTGGCTGGCAGGCGGATCCGCCGGGTCTACAGGCGGGTTCTGCGGATGGGCGGGGCCATCGACGCCTCGAGCCCGGCGGAGGCCTATCACGAGCTGCGCAAGAAGGGCAAGGAGCTGCGCTACCTGCTCGAGCTGTTCGGGGCCCAACTGCACCCGACCGAGGTGGTGGACGAGATGGTGCGGTCGCTGAAGGCGCTCCAGGACGTACTTGGCCGCCATCAGGACCGCGAGGTGCAGATCACGATGCTGCGCTCGCTGGCCGAAGAGGTCGGGGGCCTGCCTCGCGGGTCGCGGGCGCTGATGGCGATGGAGGTGCTCATCGACCGCCTCCGCGCCGACGAGGCGGCGGCTCGCAACGAGTTTGCCCAGCGCTTTGCCGCGCTCGCCTCCGAACAGCAGCGGCGACTGGTCCGCGACACGTTCGGCTCAGAGGCGTGAGCGTTGCCGCCGGGCGGTCAATAGGCTTGGCCGATGACGAGCGAGACCCGCATCGCCTCCTACCAGGCCGACCCCTCCGATGTCCACCGAGTGCTGTTGCTCTACAGCGGCGGGCTGGATACGAGCGTGATGCTGAAGTGGATCCAGGACCAGTACGAGGCCGAAGTGGTCGCCCTGACCGTCAACCTCGGTCAGCCCGGCGAGGACTACGAGACGGTCAAGGCCAAGGCGCTCCAGATCGGCGCCGTCGAGGCGCACGTAATCGACGCGCGCGAGGAGTTCGTCCGCGACTACGTGCTGCCCGCGATCAAGGCCAACGCCATCTACGGCCTCGGCTACCCCCTGTTCACGGCGCTGGGGCGCCCGCTGATCGCCAAGCTCGCGGTGCAGTACGCGCTGGCCACGGGGTGCGACACGGTCGCCCACGGGTGCACGGGCAAGGGCAATGACCAGGTCCGGATCGAGGCCACGATCGCCACGCTGGCGCCCGAGCTGAAGGTCATCGCCCCGGTCCGCTCGTGGCGCATGGGGCGCGACGAAGAGGCCGCCTATGCGCGAGAGCACGGGATTCCGATTAAGGGCCCACCCACCCAGGGCACGGAGGTCGCGCCCTATTCGATCGACGACAACCTGTGGGGCCGCTCCAGCGAGGGGCGCTGGATCGAGGATCTCGAGCACGCCCCCGAGGACGATGTGTTCGGGCTCGTCACGCGCCCCGAGCTGGCGCCCGACGAGCCCGAGATCGTGGAGGTCGAATTCGAGCGAGGCGTTCCGGTGGCGCTGAACGGATCCGCTCTGGGAGCGGTGGAGCTGATCGAGTGCGCCGCCGAGATCGGGGCCCGCCACGGCGTCGGGATCGTCGACCACATCGAGGATCGGATCGTGGGCCTGAAGGTCCGCGATATCTACGAGGTGCCGGCGGCGGCGATCCTGCTGCTGGCCCACCAGGAGCTGGAGAGGCTGGTCGGTACGATCCACCAGAACCAGCTCAAGCCCATGCTCGACCAGCGGTGGGCCTACCTGGTCTACGCCGGGCTGTGGTGGGAGCCGCTGCGGGCCGACCTGGACGCCTACATGGACGCCGCCAACGCGCTCGTGACCGGCACCGTGGGGATCAGGCTCTACAAGGGCGCAGCCCGGGTGGTCACGCGGTCCTCGCCGCACGCCGTCTACGACCCCCAGCTGGCCACGTTCGCCGAGTCCGGAGGCTTGTTCTCGCAGGCCGCGTCCCCCGGATTCATCGAATTGTGGTCACTGCAGTCACGGATGGCCTGGAGGCTGCGACATGGTGAGGAGAGCCGCGAACAGCGGTAGATCCGATGACGTGCGTGACAAGCTCCCGGGCTTGGCCGTCTGGCAGGCCAGGATCCGAACAGGGTTTGTTGCCCGGCCGGCGAAGCTGGGGCAAGATTGTGAGCTCCCTTGGGATCGGGGCATCGGCTACCCGCTAGTGCGTTGTGCCGGTGGCCCGAGATCCCAGGCATGACTGACTCCGCGTCACCGCAAACCCCCAGCCCGCTCGAACTGGATCGAGTCCAGAGCTCGCGCCCGCAGGCGGGCGAGATTCGCCTGCGCTTGAGCGGGCGGTGGGTCGACCCCCAGCGGCCGGCCGATCAGGAGGAGGAGCTACTGGTGGTGAACGTCGAGGGGCGGCGCCACCGCTTCCCGGTCAGCCGCGACGAGGACAACGGGGTAGAGCTCCCGCCGGGGCGCTGGAGCGCCACCTTCACGGTCCCGGCATGGGCCGAGCCGCGCGAGGAGGGGCAGGCGGCGCTGTGGCTCGGCAACGCGGTGATCCCGGTGCCCCCGATGCACCAGTCGGTTCCGGTGCAGCAGTCCGCTACGGGGCAGCAGTCCGGGCCGGTTGGCGCAGGGTCAGAGTCCGTGGTCGGGGCTTCGGGGCAGGGCGCGCTTGAATCCACCCTCGCCGAGCTCCGCTCAGAGCTCGATGAGCTGCGCGCCGCGGTGCAGGACCAGCATCGCGAGATGCGGGAGCGTTCGACGGAGCTGGCGACGCTACGCGAGCAGCTGAGTGTCGCCGAGGCCAATGCCGAGCTGCGCGCGGCCGAGGCCGACGCGCTGCGGGAGGAGCTGACGACGGCCAACGTCTCCCGCCAGGCCGCGGTCAGCGAGGCGGCCGGGCTGCGGTCAGAGCTCGAACGGATCGGCTCTGAGCTGGCCGTCACCCGTGAGCGAGCCGACACCGAGGCCGGCGACCTGGCCGAGGCGAACCGGTTGCTCGCCGACGCCAGGGCTCTGGCGCAAGAAATGCGTGCCACGCACACCGACGACTAAATCCGTCCGCCGTGGGAACTAGCGTCGAGTCGATGAACGAGCCAGTGGGAGCCACCTCGGCACTCGGTATCGAGCGCGTCGAGTGGTTCTCCGAAGGCGGCGAGAACCTGACCGTTCGTGTCACCGGCCGCTGGCGCCGCCGCCGACCCGCGTGGAGCGCCCAGCCAACGCTCGTGATCGACGCCCCGGGTCACAAACATCGCTTCCCGGCCATGCCCGAGCCGCCGAGCCTGACCGGCGTGGCCCCCGGAATGTGGCGGATCAGCTTCGCGGTGCCGTCCGCGCTGGCACCCGAGCTTCGTGGCGGCGCGTCGGTGCAGTTCGGTGGGGCCGTGGTGCCGCTCCCGGCGGCCGTCGAGAATGGCGCCGCCCACGGACCGCTGCCCGGCTCCGACGGCGCGGCCTCCGAGCGTGCCAGTACCGACGGCGCGCCCTCCGAGCGTGCCAGTCCCGACGGCGCGGCCTCCGAGCGCGAGCGCCTGGGCCTCGAGCACGAGTTGATAGTGCGCCGGACCCGCGCCGGCCCCCGGGTGCCGAGTGAGCCCCCGGCGCCGGCTGTCGCCGCCACGGTCGAGGAGCTTCAGGGGCCCGCGCAAGCGGGTGCGGGGCTGTCCACTCCCGGGCACCGGGCGCTGCTGCGCGCCTTGCGGGCAGAGCTCGATCAGCGTGCCCGAGCCGAGGCGGCGCTCCGGGCGCGGCTCCTCGATGCCGAGACCCGCATGGCCGCGCGCCAGCTGCTGGCTCGGCGCACGGCGACGACGCTGCTGGCGCTCCGCGGCGAGCTGGACGGCCTTCGCGGCGCCATCGGGCGCGAGCGCGAGGCGCGTCGAGCCGCCGAGCTGCGCGTGAGCGGGCTCGCGGTCGAGCTCGAGCGGATGCGCCGGCGCTCGCAGGACGCCTACGAATCGATCGCGGAGCTGCGCGGGATCGTCGAGCGGCTGCGCGCTGGCGCGCCAGAGCCGGAGCCGGAGCCGGAGCGGGAGCGGGAGCTGGGGCGTGCGCCGGATCCGGTCGAAGCGGGGCCAGCCAACCCGGCTGCGGCGGCCCCCACCGGGGCGCCTCCCGGCTCCGAGCCGGCGGTGCGGCTGAGCGAGGCGCTGGTTCGGCTGCGCGACGGGATCCCACCGCTCGATGGTCGCGTCGAGGGTGGCGCCCCGACTCACGAAGGCGAAACTGCCGCCGAGCTGCCGGCCGCGCTGCGACCCTGGCTTCGGTCGGCGATCGCGGCGCTGACCAGGACCGACCCCGACCGCGCCGGGCGGCTGATCGTCGACCTCCTTCCCGCTCAGCGAGTCGCAGATCCCAGGCCGGTGGCCTATGACCTGGTGCTCGGGGATGAGCTGGGCTGCGTGTGCGTGACCGTCGACGATGCGGGCTCGCGGGTCGCGGTGCAGCCGTCGCCGAGACCGTCGGGAGAGGTCGATTTTCAGCTGTTCGGCGACTACGCGGCGATCGCGCGCCTGCTGACCGCCGGCCGGCTGCGCCGCCGGCTGCGTCTCGGTGTCGCGCGCGTGCGCGGGCAGCGCAAACGCCTGGCCGGCATGGACTCACTCCTCGACGTCAGGCTCGGCCTGCCGGAACTGTACGACGCCGGCCTGAGGATGCAGCCGCGCAGCGCCCTGGCCCTGCTCGCGCGACTGGTCGAGCCGGCCCGCGGCGACGGAACCCGGTTCGCACTGGCCTACGACTCGCCGCCGGAGAAGATCGTCTATCTGGTGGCAGGCGGCGATGGGCCGGTGCAGGTCACCGAGACTGCGCCCGCCGGCGGGATCGCGACCACGATCTCCGGCCCCGCGGGCACGCTCGAGCGGGTGCTCGCCGGTGTTGGTCCGCTGGACAAGCTGGTCATCGGAGAAGATTGGCCGCTGACGTGCCTGCGCGAGTCGATCAAGCGCGCACAGAGCGCTTGAATCGTCGGCCCCGGGCACCCGCGACGGCCACGGCGTCCGCTGCGGACCCTATGCTCGGAGCTGACGGTCGCCGTCGATGCCCGGCGGTGGCCGAGCCAGTTTCGCGAGCGGGCTGAGGCCCGGCGTCGCGATGATCAACCGCCAGATGACAGCTCCCTGCGTCCACCTCCACGTCCACTCCGAGTACTCGCTGCTCGACGGGGCCTGCAAGATCGAGGCGCTGGCCGCCCGCGCCGCGTCGTTCGGTCAGCCGGCACTGGCCCTCACCGACCACGGCGTCATGAACGGCTCGGTCGAGCTGTTCACGGCCTGCCGCAGGCACGGGATCAAACCGATCGTGGGCTGCGAGGTGTACGTCGTCGACGACCACGGGCGACGCGCCCCCGGACGGCTGGAGCGCTTCCACCTGACGCTGCTGGCGGCTGACGAGATCGGATACCGGAACCTGGTCAAGCTTTCTTCGGTCGGTTTCCTCGAGGGCTACCAGCGCGGCAAGCCCGCCGTCGACATGGAGCAGCTGGCCGCTCACGGCCAGGGCGTGATCGCGCTCACCGGATGCCTGCAGTCGCGCTTCTGCCAGCACCTGATCGAGGGTCGCCGGGACCTCGCCCGCGCCCACGCTGACGAGCTGATCGGTGCCTTCGGGGCCGACAACGTGTACTTCGAGCTGCAGCAGAACGGGCTTGCCGTTCAGAACGCCTGCAACGAGCAGATCATCGCCATCGCCCGCGAGCTCGGTCGACCGCTGGTGGGCACCGGAGACGTGCACTACCTGCGCCGCGAGGACTATCAGCATCACGCGGCGCTGCTGTGCGTGCAGACCAAGTCAGTGCTGAACCAGCCCAAGATCAGTTTTGAGACCAACGAGTTCTACCTGCGCTCGAGCGAGGAGATGGCCCAGGCGTTCGCGCAGTGGCCGGAGGCGCTGCAGAGCACGGTCGAGATCGCGGAGCGCTGCGAGCTGGAGCTCGAGCTCGGTCGCCAGCTGATCCCCAGCTACCCGACGCCCGATGGCGTCAGCGAGCAGGAGTACCTGCGCGCGCAGGTGCAGGCGGGACTGCGCCGGCGCTACGGCGATCCGGTGCCCTCAGAAGCGCTCGAACGCGCCGACTACGAGCTGGGCGTGATCGACCGGATGGGCTTCAACGCCTACTTCCTGATCGTCTGGGACTTCGTCAAGTACGCCAAGGACTCGGGGATCGCCGTGGGGCCGGGACGGGGATCGGCGGCCGGTTCGATTGTCGCCTACTCGCTGCAGATCACCGACGTCGATCCGCTGCGCTACGACCTGCTGTTCGAGCGCTTCCTGAACCCTGAGCGCGTGTCGATGCCCGACATCGACATCGACTTCTCGGTCCGCGGCCGCGAGCGCGTGATCCGCTACGTGACCGGAAAGTACGGCAAGGACTCGGTGGCCCAGATCGTGACCTTCGGCAAGATGTTCCCCCGCGCGGCAACCCGTGACGCGGCCCGGGTGCTGGGCCACGAGTACGGCGTCGGCGACCGGCTGGCCAAGCTGATCCCCGATCCGGTGATGGGGCGTGCGCCCAGCTTTGAGGATTGCCTGGCGCCTGGGCAGCCGCTGCGAGCCGAGATCGACCGCGACGGAACCGCCAAGCAGATCATCGACGTGGCCAAGGGACTCGAGGGGATCGTGCGCAACTCATCGATTCACGCCGCCGCAGTAGTGATCGCCGACCGGCCGCTGACCGACATCGTGCCCCTGCAGATCGCCGATGCGGGCGCCGATGAGGACGGCGAGCGCGTGTTCAGGACCGTGACCCAGTTCTCGATGAAGCCGATCGAGCAGATCGGCCTGCTCAAGATGGATTTTCTCGGGCTCCGCAACCTGGACGTGATCGAGGACGCGCTCGACATCGTGGAGCGCTCGACCGGGGAGCGGCCCGATATGAGCACGCTGCCGCTGGATCACGCCCCCACCTACGAGATGCTCGCCCGAGGAGAGTCGGTGGGGGTGTTCCAGTTCGAGTCCGAAGGGATGCGCGAGGCGCTCAAGAAGGTCCGACCGACCGAGTTCGACGACCTGGTGGCCCTCAACGCCCTGTACCGCCCCGGGGCCATGGACCAGATCCCCACCTACGCTCGCGGCAAGCACGCCCCTGAGTCGATCAGCTATCCCGACGAGCGGCTGCGGCCGATCCTCGAGTCGACCAAGGGCGTGATCCTCTACCAGGAGCAGGCGATGCAGATCGCCAAGGAGCTGGCCGGCTTCAGCGGCGCCAAGGCCGACGACCTGCGCAAGGCGATCGGCAAGAAGAACCGCGAGGCGATGGCCAAGCTCAAGCCGGAGTTCGTGGCCGGGTGCCGCGCCTCGGGGACGAGCGCGGCGGTGACCGAGTGGCTGTGGAACATCAACGAGCGCAGCGCGGACTACTCGTTTAACAAGGCACACGCGGCGTGTTATGCGCTGATCGCCTACCGCACCGCCTGGCTGCGGGCCACTTATCCGGCCGAGTACATGGCGGCGCTGATCTCGTCGGTGATGGATACCAAGGACAAGGTGCCGTTCTTCGTCTCCCAGGCCGAGCAGATGGGGATCGCGATCCTGCCGCCCGACGTCAACCTCTCAGATCACAAGTTCGTGGTCGTCGACGGCAACATCCGGTTTGGGCTCGACGCCGTCAAGGGCGTGGGTTTTCAGGCCGTCGAGGCCATCAAGCAGGCGCGCGGTGAAACCGATCCCACCCACCACACCCCCAGCCGCCCGTTTTCGAGCCTGTTCGACTTCTGTGAGCGGGTCGACAATCGGGCCGTGAACAAGAAGGCGATCGAGGCGCTGATCAAGTGCGGCGCGTTCGGCTCCACCGGCGCGCCGCGCAAGGGGATGCTCGCGGTCCTCGAGCAGGCTCAGGCGGCCGGGCAGAAGGCCCAGCAGGACGCGCTGATCGGTCAGGGCTCGATTTTCGATTTGGACCCAGCGGCCGGGTCGGATGGCGAGGCCAGCTCGGCCGCGGCGGTCTTTCAGGGCCCCAGCCACGCCCCGATTCCGGGCCAGGAGTTCAGCCGCGCGGAGCTGCTGGCGGCCGAGAAGGAGTCGATCGGGCTGTTCATCTCGGCGCACCCGCTCAAGGAGGTGGGTACCGCACTCCGGGCGCGTTGTGACAGCTCGCTGGCCGGGCTGGCGGCGCGGCGTGACGGCGACTGGGTGACGGTGGGAGGGATGGTGACCCAGGCCAAGCGGATCAAGACCAAGAAGGGCGACTGGATGATGTTCGCGACCCTGTACGACCTCGACGCGTCGGTCGAGATCCTCGTCTTCGACAAGGCGCTGGCCGCCAGCCAGGATGCCCTGGCCACCGACTCGATCGTGCTCGTCCGGGGCAAAGTCGACCACAAGGACCGCGAGAAGACGTGCCTGGTCGCCCAGCAGGTGGAGCGCTTCGAACCCAGCCAGGCCGAGGTGCTCGAGGCTCAGGCTCAGGCGGCCCAGCAGGCGGTGGCGCCGAGTCCGCTGCGTCTACGACTTGACGCCACGGCGCTCCCGGCGAACGCGCTGGGCGAGCTCAAGGACGTGCTCGCGGATTTCCCGGGGGAGTCCGAGGTGGTGATCGAGCTCACTACCTCGTCGGGCCACCGCTGCCTGCGGCTCGGGCCGAGCTTCCGGGTGCGGCGCTGTGCCGCTGGGCTGCACTCCCAGCTCTACCAGCTCCTCGGGACGGCGCTGCTCGACGACGCCGCGACAGCGGCGCCCACGAGCGCTGCGGTCGCCTGACGCGCGCGGCGGTCGCCTGACGCCTGTGCGCATCGATGGCGCTCCGATCGCCTGATGCCCTTGCGGGGTCTATGCTTCGCTTGACATGAAGGGGCGGCTCACGCCGGTCGGAGTGGTCGTCCTGGTGGCGGTCGCCGCCGGGATTCTGCTGCTGATCCTGGGTTCGACGACCGTCGTGCAGGTGATCGGCGCCGCGATCATCCTGTGCGCGATTCTGCTCGTCCTCGCCGGCCAGACCGGGTCGAGCCGGCTGGCGGCATACGCTCGGCCCCAGATGGATCGCGACATCTCGATGATGGCGCCCGGACCGGAGCGTGAGCCCGATCCGGAGTACATCCAGGATGCACCCGACGCGCCTGACTCCGTGTGGGAGCACGAGCGGGAGCTGTACGGCGACAAGGAGGAGCGCGAGGAGCGCGGCGAGCCGTCGTAACCGTCGCTGCGCCGCCCGACCCGCGAGCTTCTATTTGACGTGAAGGTTGATCCCGAGCAGCAGCAGCGGCCAGAGCAGAACCGCCAGCACGGCGGACACGACCAGCCGCAGGGTGTCAGCGTGGTTGAAGTAGTGGTGCGAGGCGGCGACCACGACTCCGACAACCAGCCAGATGATGCTGCCGAGGCTCAATCTCACGGGTGTGCGTCCTCCTGATGGTGTTCACGGCGCCGGGCGCGCCTCTCGGACAACGCTACCTTGCCAACCGGCCTACCGCTGCTCCACGCTGGGCCCGCCGCGGCCCATCCGGTGCAATTCGTGGAAGATCAGCAGTGCGGATCCGAATCTTCCACGGGATGCGGCGTCAGCGGGACATTCGTGGAAGATCCGGACGGGACGTGCAGATATTCCACGTTTGACCCGGTAAACCGCCCGCTGTGCACGACGTGGCGCGCTGCGGCCCGCGCCGCGGACTTCCACGTTAACCCGGGCAAACCGCCCCGCTGCCGCGCCACTAGTCCGCTGACGGGGAACTTCCGACAAGTCAGGGCAACCAGGGCGAGCGCCAGCCGCCGAAGTTCTCGACCAGCTTGTTGGCCTCGGCCGGGCCCCAGGACCCTTTCGGATAGGGATGCACCGGGGGCGGGGAGTCGAGCAACGGCTGCACCACTCGCCAGGTTTCCTCGACGCTGTCCTCGCGCGTGAAATGGCTGCTGTCCCCAACCAGGGCGGCGTGCAGCAGCACCTCGTACGGGGTGGGATCCTCGCCTCCCTGACGCTCGAAGCGCATGTCGAAGTAGATCTCATCGGGCGCCGGACGGTCGGCCCGGTGCGCATCGAGGTTGATCCGAATCCCCGTGTGCGGGTCGATCCTGACCACGATCTGATTGGGCGCCGGCTGGCGGCGGCGGCCGGAGATGAACTGCAGGCGCGGCGGGTGCTTGAAGATCAGCCTGACCTCGGTCTGGCTGACCGCCAGATGCTTGCCGGTGCGCATGAAGAACGGCACCCCGCCCCAGCGCCAGTTGTTGACCTCGAGACGGAGAGCGACGTAGGTCTCGGTGGTCGAGCGGGCCTTGACGCCTTCGGTGCCGCGGTAGCCCTGGTACTGGCCGCGAACGCACTGCTTGGGGTCAGCGTCGGCCATCGCGCGAAACACGTCGTACTTGACGTCCTTGAGCGTCTCGGCGTCGGCCGCCCCGGGGGGCTCCATGGCTGCCGCCGCGAGCAGCTGCATCATGTGGTTGACGACCACGTCGCGCAGCGCACCTACGGGGTCGTAGAAGCTCCCCCGGCCCTCGACCCCGAATTCCTCGGCCATGGTGATCTGGACCGAGGCGATGTAGTTGCGGTTCCACACCGGCTCGAGCAGCGTGTTGGCGAACCGCAGGTAGGCGAATTCCTCGAGCCCCATCTTGCCCAGGAAGTGATCGATCCGGTAGAGCTGCGTCTCGTCGAGGTACCGGTGCAGGTCAGCCGACAGGGCCCGCGCCGAGCGCAGGTCGCTCCCGAACGGCTTCTCGACCACCACCCGCTGTCCGCGCGAAACGAGGTCGTGGTTCGAGAGTCCCTCGATCACGGTCTCAAACAGCGACGGCGGAATCTCCAGGTAGAAGGTGGGGTGCTTGGCCTCGCCGATCGCGTCGGCGACCCGATCGTAAATCTGGTCATCGCCGAAGTCCCCGCCGACGTAGGACAGGCGTCTCGCGAAACGCGTGAACACGCGCTCGCTGATCTTCTCTCCGGATTCCTGGATCGCTTGGCGCGCGTGCTCGCGCAGTCGCTGGTCTGACCAGTCGCCGTGGGCCACGCCGATCACCGGACAGCTGAGCTGCTGGCGTCGCTCGAGGCGGTAGAGCGAGCGCAGCGTCATCTTGCGCGCGAGGTCTCCGGTGATGCCGAACACGACCAGCGCGTCGGCGTTGCGGGTGCGGTTGCTCATCGCTGCGGCACGCTATCCGACTTGGCCACGGCCGGCCCCGCTGGCCCGACGCCCCCCGCTGGCCCGGCTGGCCTGGCTGGCCCCACGCCCCCCGCTGGCCCGGCTGGCCCGGTTGGCCCGGGTGGCCTGGCTGGCCCCGCTGCCCCGGCGCCGCCGCGCCGCCTGGCCGCGCTTGCGCAGCTGCTTGCCGAGCGCGACCTGATCCGCGGTCGGCTCGGTCTCGAGCACGACCGGCAGGCGTTCGAAGCGTGGCTCGGACAAGAACGCGGCCAGGCCCCGTTCACCGATCTCCCCCTGGCCGAGAAGAGCATGCCGGTCGCGGTTTGATCCCAGCTTGGTCTTGGAGTCGTTGACATGCAGCGAGCGCAGGCGCTTGAGGCCCACGACGCGGTCGAACTCGTCAAGCGTCTGTTTCAGCCCGTCGGCGGTGCTGATGTCGTAGCCGGAGGCGAACAGGTGGCAGGAGTCCAGGCACACGCCGAGCCGGGCGCCGCCCCCGGCGCTGTCAAGCAGCTCGGCCAGCTCCTCGAACGAGCGCCCGAGGGTCCCGCCGGCCCCGGCCGTGTCCTCGAGGTGCAGCGGGCAGCGCTCGGATTCAGACAGCGCCTCACCGATCACCTTGCCGGCGCGTTTGATCGCCCGCCCGACGTCACCGATCTTTGCCGAGCCCGGATGCAGCACCACTCCGGCGGCGCCGATCCCACGGCCCACCCGCAGCGAATGGATCAGCGATGTGCGGGACTTGGTGCGGATCTCGCGGTCCTCCGAGGCGCAGTTGAGCAGGTACACGGCGTGGATCAGCACGGCCTTGATCTGGCTGTGCTTCATGGCCTCCCGGAACTGGGCGAAGTCATCCTCGTCGTACGCCGTCGGGCGCCACATGCGCGGCGACTGGTTGAAGATCTGGATCGACTGACAGTCGCGCTCGGCGCCCCGCTCGATCGCCTTGGCCAGTCCGCCCGCCGGTGACACGTGGGCGCCGATTAGCATCCTGTAGCGGTTTTCATGCGAGTTCGCTTTGCTCCATCTCCCACCGGGGCGCTGCATATCGGCGGCGCCCGCACGGCCCTGTACAACTGGCTGCTCGCCCACCGGCCCGCCGAGCGGCCCGGCCAGCGCGCGGGCACGCTCGTGCTGCGGATCGAAGATACCGACCGGGAGCGATCGACGCCCGAGAACGTGGAGCAGATCCTCGACGCCCTGCGCTGGCTGGGGCTCGACTGGGACGAGGGGCCGATCTCCCAATCCGGGCGTGCCGAGCGCCACCAGCAGGCGCTCGCCCAACTGCTCGCCGACGGCCACGCCTATCACTCGAGCGCTACCACCGAAGAGGTCAAGGCCTACAAGCTGCGCCACGGTCAGGATCGCGGCTTTCGCGGTGAGCCCGAGAAGTCCGGGGCGGTCAGGCTGCGCTATCCCGACACCGGCGAGACCGGCTTCGACGACATCATCCGGGGCCCGATCCGGTTTGCCAACGCCACCAGGGACGACCCCGTCATCGCTCGAGCAGACGGGTCGGTGCTCTACAACTTCGCGGTCGCCGTCGACGACGCCGACGCCGGCATCACGCACGTCGTCCGGGGCGAGGATCACATCTCGAACACGCCCACGCAGCTGCTGGTGTTCGGCGCGCTCGAGCTTGCGCCGCCGCACTACGCGCATCTGCCGCTGCTGCACGGCCCCGACGGACGAAAGCTCTCCAAGCGCCACGGAGCCGCGTCGGTGCAGGAGCTGCGCGAGGCCGGCTACCTGCCCGAGGCCGTCGACAACTACATCGCTCTGCTGGGCGCGGGCTTCGCCGCCGACGAGGAGTTCTTCACCTTGCCTGAGCTGGCCCGGCGCTTCCGTCTCGATCGGGTGTCCAAGAATCCCGCGGTGTTCGACGAGCGCAAGCTGCGCCACATGAACGGACTCCATCTGCGCGAGCTCGACACCGCCGAGCTCACCCGCCGCCTGGAGGCGTTCACCGGTCGCACCGGACTGGCCGGCGCGGTGGCGATTTCTAAACAGAAGATCCAGACCCTGGCCGACTTCTGGCCGCTGGTGTCGTTCGTGTTCGATGGGCCGGTCGACGATCCGGCGGCGTTTGCCAAGACGATCGGCTCCGACGGTGGGGTGCAGACGCTCACCCAGGCCCGGGCGACGCTGGCCGCTGTCGACCCCTTCGACGCCGAGACCGTCGAAGCCGCGCTACGCGACCTCGTCCGGCGCACCGGCCAGAAACCGGGCAGGGTCTTTCAGCCCGTGCGTGTCGCGCTCGCCGGGCAGACGGTGTCGCCGGGCATCTTCGAGACGCTGGCGCTGCTGGGGCGCGACGAGAGCCTGGCGCGGATCGACCGGGCCCTGGGGCGCGCGGCCACCGAGGACGATCGCCCGGCACCGGACGGTCAAGCTCCCGACCGCTAAACCACGACCGCGAATCTGCCGATAAATAATCCCCAATGCCGGGGAGCCTTCGGTCAGGGTACGGTCATCGGCCCGGCCGCCGGCACAACGGACGCGCGAGGTCGCCGGTCCGATCGCAGGCACCGAGGACGCGCGAGCCCAAGGCCGAGCCAGCTGGAGCTGTGAAAACCACACCCACCGACCCATTCGCCGCCCGTGGCCACCACCACAACGAGGGCCACGGACGGAGACTGACAGCCGCCTTCGAAGCGCTCGACATCTATCCGATGCTGGTCGAGTCGCGCAATCGTGTCCTGCGGCTGTTCGAGGACGGCGAGCCCTCGACCACCGACGTGATCGCCGCGGTCGAAGCCGATGTCTCGCTGGCGGTGACCGTCGTGCGGCTGGCCAACCAGATCGAGAACCCGCTGCAGGGCCGCGTCGACAGCGCCGTGGCGGGGGTGAAGGCGCTTTCGCCCCGCACCGTGCACGCGATCGCCAGCCGTGCCCGGACGTTTGACTTCTTCGAGCGGTCCGCGGTCTGGGAGGGAATCCCGGAACGCTTCCGGCTGCACGCGGTGGCCACCCAGCGCGCTGCCGACCGGCTCGCGCGGGAGGTCGGGTTTGAGGCTCGCGATCGCCTCATGTTGACCTCCCTGCTGCACGACATCGGCAAGCTGGTCCTGATCCAGGCATATCAGGGCTATCCGTCCCGGATCCATGGCGATGCCGCCACTCCCGAGGACCGTCTCGAGCGCGAGCGCCGCGAGTTGGGCGTAGATCATGCCCTCGTCGGCGGGGTGCTCGCCCGGCGGTGGGGGATGCCGCCGTCGGTGGCGCGGGTGATCGAACACCACCACGCCGCCGGATCCGATGTCGAGGCCTCGCTGGTCAGGCTGGCCGACATGCTCGCGCACTACGTCCTCGGTGGTCCGATCACGCCCTCGGAGCTGCTGGCCTGCGCGCGAGCGGTAGGCGTTGCCCCGGCCAGCCTTCGGACGGTTATGTATGAGCTCCCGCTGCCCCACCGGGGAGCCAGCCCGCGGCAGGTCGAACCTTGCCCCATGTCGGGGCGCGAGATCGACGTGCTGCGCGGGCTGGCGCGGGGGATGGTGTACAAGCAGATCGCCATCGAGCTCGGCCTCTCGACGAGCACCGTTCGCACCCACCTGCACAACGTCTACGGCAAGCTCGGCGCCATGGACCGAGCACAGGCGGTGCTGATCGCCACCGAGAGAGGCTGGATCTAGGGTGGGTACGATCGACCTGCAGGGATGATCTCGATCACGACAAAATCGCCGTACGCGCTCAGCGCGCTGGTTGAGCTGCACCGCCACGGCGACGCGTGCCCGGTCCCGATCGCAGAGCTGGCCCGCCGTCGCGAGATTCCGGTCCAGTTCCTCGAGCAGCTGTTCGCGACCCTGCGCCGAGCGGGCATCGTCCGCTCCCAGCGCGGCGTCAAGGGCGGCTACAGCCTGGCGCGCCCGGCGGCCGAGATCACCGTGCTCGAGCTGGTGGAACTGCTCGACGGTCCGCTCGGCCGCGGGACCGACGGGATATTTCTCGACGCTGCCCAGGCGGCCGGGTCGGTCCTGGCCGAGGCGACCGTGGCCTCGGTTGCCGAGCAGGAGATCCAGGCGGCCGGGGCGCCGATGTACCACATCTGAGCCGGCCCTCAGCCGCCCGCCTTGTTCAGCCCGTTGAGGAATGCCCTGGCGGTCTTGGCGTACCAGGCTCCGCAGCGCTTGCACTGCCTGGGGGATCCGGGGTCGTTGAGCGCGAACCCGGCCACGCCCGTTCGCGTCGTCACAGCGGCTTTCAACAGGGCCAGGGAGGTCTGTCGAACGCCGTTCGGGTTGGTGCTGAGCCCGGCGAGCAGCTCGACCCCCGGATGCGCGGCGGTTGCCTGCGAGCTCACCTGGCGGACAAACGAGGCGTATCGGGATGGGTGGGCCTGGTTGCCCTGGGCGTCGATTTCGTAGACGTCGGCCGTCCGCGCCACGGCACCTGCGATGCCGAGCTTGAGAAATGCGCCGTACACACGCCCAGGACGCGTTCTGGGGGCGCGGGCCAGCACCAGGTTGGTCGCGGGCGCGGCGATCAGCAACAGCCCGGCGCTGTGCGCCACCTGGGCGGCGCGCTTGTAGTAGGCCGCGGGGTTGCGCTGCTGGGCGCGCGGCGTCCGCGGCCCGAACTCGTCCTGGAACATGACCGCGCGCGTGCCGAGCGGGAGAGTTCCGCTGATGACGGCCGCGGCCAGGGCGTTTTCGTTGGTGAATCTGGCGGTGGCGAGCGCCGCCGGAGCGGAGAGCTGCGCTAAGGCCGTGGCGTTGGCCCCGACCACGTAGGCCCGCGGTGTGTCGAAGAAGTGCCTGGTCACACCGGGGGCGAGGGTGGTCAGGGTTCGCAGTGCGGTGCCGGTCACGATCCAAGCCGGTGCGCCGACCACCTGGGCGGGACCGTCGGCCTGGGCCAGGCCCGCGTACTCGTTGAACAGCAGCTCGCCGGGCCCGCCGTTGGGAATACCGCAGGCAAAGCCCGCAAAGCTCGTGGGCGAATAGGAGTAGTCGGCAACGATCGTGCCTGGCAGGTCGAAGGCAAAGCCGACGAGCCCGATCTGCCTGCTGATCAGGTAGTCGAGCAGGAGGGTCGAGGCGCTCGGAGCGTTGACGATGCAGTCGTGCGTCGAGTTCTGATCCCACTCGGTGACGATCACCGGGACCGTGGCGGCGAGCCGGCCGAACGCTTGGTTCCAGCGACTGATGCCGCCCGCCAGCGACGGATAGTGGACTCCATAGGCGAGTTGGGGGGCCGTCGGATCGGTGGGATCGACCACGGCCGGCATGCCGGCCAGCGTCAGCTCGCCGCTCAAGCCGGGAACGATGATCACGTTAGGAGCCTGCTCTGAGCGGATCACGTCGATCAGCGACTGCACTCCGACCGCCTGGCACACCGTTCCGCCGCCCTGAGGCACGTTCCCGCCGTTGAGCCACAGCTGCCAGTTGATCGCATTGGCAAACAGCCCCGGCTCGTTGTAGAGCTCGAACATCACGCCGCGATCATTTCCGAACATCAGCGCCAGCTCCGTCCAGACCCGCTCGGTGCCCGTGTCCGGAAGCGCACAGCGCGAGCTCCCTCCGGCCGGGGGCTCTGCCTGAACCGAGACGATCACCATCAGGCCGAGGCTCCGCGCCAGGTGGACCGCGTTCTGGATCTCCCGTACGTAGGCCGGCGAGAACAGGGTGCTGTTGGGGTCAAGACCGAACTGACTGACCTGAAAGCGGACGGTGTCGGCGCCTGCGGCCATCGCCTGGCTCAGCTCGCGCGCGCTGAAGTTCGCATGCGCGGCTATGTACTTTCCGCTCAGCGCAGCATCGGGAGCGACCAGCCCGACGATCTGAACCCCGCGGGGGATCCACGGGACCCCGTCCTTGAGAAGCTGTGACCCGAGCACGCTGACCCCAGGGGGAGTCCCCACGGCACGCCCGCCGGAACGGGCCGCTGCGGCACCCGGCGAGGCCAGCGGAACGGCCGCGAGGGTCAAGAGCAGACCGGCGAGGCAAGCGAGCCGGATGGCCACGGCCGACCGCGCTCGTAGGGCCCCGTTGAGCGTTATGTCTCCCATCCAATATGTTCCGCCGGCCGACGGGCTTTCGTCGCCCGGCTCGGGGAGGTCAACACCGTACCGAGGGCGAAAGTCGCGGTGCAAGGGCGACCTGGCAGCGCTGCGACTGCCGCTCTCGGGTGTCTGGTCGGCTGAGGGGCTCGCGCAGGCAAGGGCCGGAGTTGGCGGCGGGGCGGCGCCCTAGGCGCGAACCGCAGCTGATCTGCCGAGCGCATTGCCGGCGCCGTCAACCGCCTCGACGAGGAGAACCGGGGGCGCGTGTGCAACCGAGATCTCGGTCTCGAAGCCGGCCACGGCGGCTGTCCCGAGCTGGGTCAGATGCTGGGCGTCGGGACCCCCGAGGACGTTCCAGCGCCACACGTCGGTGGCC
Source organism: uncultured Solirubrobacterales bacterium (assembly GCA_963757015.1). Lineage (GTDB taxonomy): Bacteria > Actinomycetota > Thermoleophilia > Solirubrobacterales > Solirubrobacteraceae > Palsa-465. The sequence goes on along the minus strand of CAVWQA010000010.1, from coordinate 189,734 downwards.
CCGTTCCAGCTCACGCTCAGGCGCGCTTCCTTGCCGTGGCGGACGGCGTGCACATCGGGCGGCCGCGTCGGCCGGCCGTTCCAGGGCTGCTTGAAGGCGCGATAGGACAAGGTCCCGGGGGCGAGGTGCCCATCGAACAGCACCTGGCCCCGGCTCCCGTATTCGGTGAAGTAGCTCGACGTTCCCCAGCCCACAAAGGCATGACCCTGATCGAGCTCCTGCACGCTGCCCAGCGCCGGGGAGAGGACCGGCGGGTGATGGTGGTACTGCTTGACGAACGACGCCCGGCGACGCGTCTCGTCGATTGACAGCACCAGCCCGCGAGACTGGCTGGCCTCGGCGGGCGGCCCGGCCTCGTTGTCGAAGATCGTCAGCACCCCACCGGGCGCGAGCGTGACGTGGTGCTGGAACGCGAAGTGGGTCCCGGGTCCCATCTTGAAGTTGCTGTGCTTGCCGCCGAGCCTCCAAAGCACCTCGCCGGTGGTGCGGTGCACCTTGTAGCAGGCCCAGGTGTTACGGCTCGAGATCACCAGGTTCTGATCGGCGGGGTCCACGCAGATTGAATTTACGTGAAAATAGTCCCACGTATTGCCCGGCGTGGCCGGCACGCGCTCGTATGAAGCCGACAGGCCGATGTGCTCGTCACTGCGCCATTGGAAGAGCACCTTCCCCGACGCCACGTCGACCTCCTGGACCACGCCGTAGAAGTAGGGGCCGCGACGAGTGCCACCGCTCCCGGGGAGGTTGCCGATCGCGCGCCCGTAGCAGGTGAAAAGAGCCGTGCCGCGATCGGTCAGCAGAAACTCGTGCAGGTCCCCCTGATAGCCGTTGCCCGCGTGCACCTGCGCCACGCGCCGATACTGCTGGTCGCAGATCTCGTAATTCCCGAGCCCGTGAGCCGACACCACGGCACCCTCAAACCAGGTCAGCACCGGCTGGCCCCGATAGCTCTGGACTCGAAGGTTGAACGCCCGGTGAGCCGGGGTGGGGACGGCCGTGAGCGGCTTGAACCAGACCAGCCGTCCGTTTGAGTTCAGGATCAGCGGCCCTTGTTGAGACGGCCCGGCGTGCGCGTCGGTCAGAACCACACCGGGGACGACGTTTCTGGCCCGGACGTCGATGTGGATCTCGGGCGGTCGCAGGTCGGTGCGAGAGGCCAGATGCTGGACGCCGTGCTTGGTGGTGCCTCCGACTCGCGCGGCCAGCTTGGGAACCGACGCGGCGGCCTTCACGGCATGGCTGTCGGAGCCCGCCGCCTGGGCCACGCGTGCCTTTGACGATCCGCACGCGGTCAAGCTCAGCCCGGCGCCCGCTCCCACGGCGCCGGCGGCCACGCGTAGAAATTCGCGGCGGTTGGTGTCGGCGTCCCGCGGCTGCTCCCCGGGCGCGTGTGCGCTTGCCTGCGGCCGATCCCCGGGCGCGGCCGCGCTGGCCTGATGCCTGTCTAACCCCATCGCCGCCGTATGGGTAGCACATCGCCGCGGCCGGCGGCTCACCTCCGAGCCCGACCTGACGCCGGTCTTACATCGCCCTTGTTCCTCGACTTGACGCTGTCCTTACTTTGCCGCGCGTAGGATTTCGTTTTGCGTCCGGTTAGGTTCGTGTTAGATTGCCGTGCTCGTCGCGTTAGCTTGACTCGGGTTCGAATCCGCTGGGATAGCCGAGAACCAGGCTTTCGCTCGATGCACGAATCAGCCTACGGACACCTGACAAGCTCGTCGTCGCTGGCCTCAATGACCGATTCCGCACGCCAAGTTGAGTAGCTCCCGCCGCCTCGGCAAGCCGAGCAAGACAACGTCGTGTACCGCGCTGCTTGCCCTCTGTTCCGCGGGGGCCCTGCTGCTGGCGGCCTGCGGAGGCTCGTCCAGCAGCGCCAAGACATCCGGCACCGCGCCGGCCTCGTCGGCCACGGTGATAACCAAGAAGGTGACCGGCTACGGCTCGGTGCTGTCGACGCCGTCGGGTCAGACCCTGTATCTGCTCACGGCCGATCCATCGGGTGGCAGCAAATGCACCGGATCGTGCGCGTCACAGTGGCCGCCCCTTACCGACCATGCCTCCCCCACGGCGGGGCCTGGGGTCAACGCCTCGATGCTGTCGACGTTCAAACGCAGCGACGGCAAACAGCAGGTGCTCTACAACAAGCATGCCCTCTATACCCACACCGGCACGGGCGCCGCATCGGGCGCGGGTATCGCGGCCGACGGAGGGGTCTGGTATCTCGTCTCTCCTTCGGGCAAGGCGGTCAAGTCCACCACGGCCGGCGGGTACTGAGGGCCTTGCCGCAGATCGGCGGGGTCCTCCTTGAGGCAGTCGCTGCCCAAATGGGTAGCGATCCCTCGTGTGCCCAGGGGCGGCGCGAATGAGCGTCAGCCTGCGCACCCCCAGTAGTGCGCCGACCCCCGAGCCCCCCGCAGAGCGGAGGGTCTCGACCAAGGGGCTCCTGCTCGGCGTCTGCTGCGTGGCGCAGTTCATGGTGATCCTCGATCTGTCGATCGTCAACGTTGCCTTGCCGTCGATTCAGGAGAGCCTGCGCTTCTCGTCGGCGGACCTTCAGTGGGTCGTCGACGCCTACGCGATCATGTTCGCCGGCTTCTTGATGCTCGCGGGTCGCGGCGCCGACATCTTCGGCCAGCGACGGACCTTCGTAACCGCCCTGCTGTTGTTCGGGCTCGCCTCGCTGGCCGGCGGGCTGGCGCCGACCAGCGGCGTGCTCATCATCGCTCGCGCTGTCCAGGGTCTCGGCGGGGCCATGATGGCGGCCTCCTCGTTGGCGATCATCACCTCGTCGTTTGCCGCCGGCCACGAGCGACACCGCGCGATCGCCCTGTGGGGAGCCATGAACGGCGCCGGCGGGGCGGCCGGAACGCTCCTCGGCGGGGTCATCACCCAGGAGCTCAGCTGGCGCTGGGTGCTGCTCATAAACGCACCCATCGGACTCGGGGCCGCGTTCGTGGCCGCCGCCGTGGTCGCCGAACGCCGAGGGGAGCGGCGGGGCTTTGACCTCGTGGGCGCGCTCGTGCTGACGGTCGGCCTGTTGATATCCGCCTATGGCGGCGTCACCGCCGGTAGCCAGGGGTGGGGCTCGGCCGCGGCGCTGGTGCCGATCGTGGTCGGCGCGATTCTGCTGACCCTGTTCCCGGTCATCGAGCGCCACGCCAAGGCGCCGCTCATCCCGCCCAAGGCCTTCACCAAGCCACTGCGCGTGGTCAACGGGATCGTGCTCCTGTTCAGCGCCGCCCTGTTTCCGATGTGGTACATGGGCTCGCTCTACCTCCAGCAAGTGCTGGCCCTGTCGCCGCTTTCGACGGGCCTGGTGTTTCTGCCCATGGCGCTGGCCATCTTTGCCTGTGCCTCCCAGGCCGGCAAGCTCGTAGGACGGGCCGGGGTGCGCCCGGTGCTGGGCGGCGGGCTGCTGCTGATGGCGGCGGGGATGGCGATGTTCGCGAGGATCGCCGACGGAGGCAGCGCCATCCAGTATGTGATGCTGCCCGGCTTGCTGACCGCGATCGGGATCGGGTTCTCGATCGTCCCGTCCACGATCGCCGCCACCCAGAGCGCCGGACCGGAGAAGGCGGGGCTCGCCTCGGGACTGGTCAACACCTCGCGGCAGGTGGGCGGGGGCCTCGGACTGGCGATCCTGATCTCGATCGCGACGCTGTACACAAGCCACCTGGTCGGCCGCCAGCATCCGGTGCCCCAGGCCCTGACCGACGGCTTCCGACTCGGTTATCTGATCGGCGCCGGCCTCGTGGCCGTGGCTGCCATCCTCACCTTCGCCCTGATCCCGAAGGCTCAGGGCGCTGGCCAGGCGCGCGCCGGCCATCGGATGCTCGGGGTCGCAGTTGCCGTGATCGCCTGCTTTGCCGCGATCGAGTTCGGCGTGCCGCGTTCGCATGCCGCTCCGATCGGAGAGTTCACCACCAACGGCGCCTACAGCTTCGTGTCAGCACCCGGGCTCCATCCCCCCAAGCTCCAGCTCGAGACCTCGACGCCCGGGGCCAAGCCGCTTCCCGGCCACATCATGGTGGCCAGCTTCTACGACCTGACCCAGACGCCGATGGTCGGTCAGAGCGGGCCGCTGATCCTCGACGGTCATCTGCAGCCGGTGTGGTTTGAGCCGGTGCCGACCAATGTCCTGGCTTCCAACCTCCAGGCCCAGGTGTACGCCGGCAAGCCCGTCCTCACCTGGTGGCAGGGCGACATCACCGCCACCGGCCAGATCAACAGCGGTGAGTACGTCGTCGTCAACCAGCGTTATCAGAAGATCGCCACGCTCAAAGGGCAGGACGGCTGGATCCCGACTCTGCACACGCTGTTGATCAGAGGCAACGACGCGTGGGTGACCGCGAACCGCAACGTGCCCGCTGACCTGGCCAAGTACGGAGGCGTCAACGACGGCACTCTGGTCCAGTCAGCGATACAGGAATACGACCTCAAGACCGGCAAGCTGCTCTACAGCTGGAACGCATCCGACCACATCCCGCTGACGGACTCCTACACGCAGCCGCCGCCGAACGGATTCCCGTGGGACGCCTACCACGTCAACTCGGTGAGCCTGGATGGCGACGGCACGTTCATCGTCTCCATGCGCAGTACCTGGGCCGCCTACAAGGTGAACATCGCCAGCGGCAAGATCAACTGGACGCTCGGCGGCAAGCATTCGAGCTTTGCCCTTCCCGCCAATGCCAAGTTCGAATGGCAGCACGACGTGGAGTTGCATGGCAACTCGACCGTCAGCCTGTTCGACGATCACTGTTGCGAGATCACCGGCGCGGGGCAGTTTTTGGCGGCCACGGGTCCCTCACGTGGTCTGGAGCTGAAGCTGGATCAGGCACGGCACACCGCCGCCGTCGTCGCCCAGTACTCCCACGGCGCCACCTTCGAGTCACGCTACATGGGCAACACTCAGGTGCTGCCGGATGGCCGGGTGTTCGTGGGCTGGGGCGAGGTGCCGTATCTGTCGGAGTATTCGAAGTCGGGCAAGCTGCTGTTCGACGGGGCCTTCCCGACGCCCGACATGAGCTACCGGGCCTATGTACAGCCGTGGGTGGGGCTCCCCGCCGATCCGCCGCGCGGAGCCGTGCGCACCCAGGGCGCCAAGACGATGGTGTATGCGAGCTGGAACGGTGCCACCCGTCTGGCGGGCTGGAAGGTGTTGGCCGGGGGCGACGGCGGAGCCCGGTCGACCGTGGCCGAGAAGCCCAGGGCGGGGTTTGAGACCCAGATCGCGGTCAGGCCCGGATACAAGCGCTTCCAACTACAGGCGCTGAACGCCGCCGGTCAGGTGATCGGAACCTCGAAGCCCTTCGGGCCGCCCGGGTGAGGGAGGGCCGATGACGACCACTCCGAGGCAGAAGGGCATAAGCCGCCGCGAGTTCCTGCCCAAGGCGGCGGGCGTGGCCGCCGTGGGCGCGGCGGGCGTGATCGGCTATGAGCTCCATCCGAGCAGCCGCTCGCCGAGTCCCAAGCCGGCGCCCGCGCCCGCACCCTCCACGCCCGCGAGCACGTCCCAAACCGAAGTGCGGACCTTTGTCACCAGGCCCGATCTCCAACCCCCGTCGGTCAAGGTCACGACGCTCGGGAGTCAGACGACGCCGAGCACCCCTCGGTTCATCTTCGTTGCCCCCACGAATTACCTTCCGGGCAGTCCCGTGCAGCAGGGCCTGATGATCCTCGACCGTCAAGGGCGGCTCGTGTGGTTTTGGCCCGCCACGGAAGGCAAGCCGTTCGACTTCAACGCCCAGACAGACAAGGGTCGGCCGGTCGTCACCTGGTGGCAGGGGACGGTCACCGGTGCGCACGGGCTCGGGGTGGGTGAGATCGCCGACAACTCCTATAAAACGATCACCACCATCCGCGCCGGTGACGGCTTGGTGACAGATCTCCACGAGCTGACTCTGACCTCGGCGGGCACAGCCCTCATCACCGCCTATGAGACGACCACGGCCAACTTGTCGTCGGTCGGGCAGTCGCGCAACGGCAGGGTGTTCGTCGGCCATGCCCAGGAGATCGACCTCGCCACCGGAAAGGTTCTATTCGACTGGAGCAGCTTGGACCACGTGCCACTTCACGAGAGCTACCAGGATCCGCCGGGCTCGCCCAAAGACACGTATGACTATTTTCACATCAACTCGATTGCCGAGATGGACGACGGCAACCTGCTCATCTCAGGCCGAAACACCTGGGCTCTGTACAAGGTCGACCGATCCAGCGGTCGTGTGATCTGGCGCATGAATGGGAAGCGGTCCAACTTCAGTGTGGCGGCAGCGGCACGCTTTTACTGGCAACACCACGCCGTTCCCCACGGACCCACAACACTGACCCTGTTCGACAACGCGGGTCCCAAGAAGGAGAGACAGTCCCGCGGGTTGTCGCTTGCGGTTGACACCAAAGCGATGCATGTGAGCATGGTGCAGCAGTACATTCACCCGGCCCGCTTTCTCTCCAACACACTCGGAAGCGTGCAGCTGCTCGAGGACGGCCGGGTGTTCGTGGGTTGGGGAGATCAGCCTTACTTCTCGGAATTCGCTCCGGATGGCACGCTGCTGCTCGACGGACAGCTCCCGGTCGGGGTCAGGTCCTACCGGGCCTTTGCCGCCGACTGGGTGGGGCATCCCACAGAACCTCCCCGGATCGTGGCCAAGGCCAACCCAGCGGGAGGGTTCGTCACCTACGCAAGCTGGAACGGAGCCACCGAGATCGACAAGTGGACGATCCTCGCCGGTCCCAACAAATCCTCCCTGGCGCCCGTCGGCTCGCAGGCGTGGGCGGGTTTCGAGACAGCAATTGCCGTCAACTCGGCCGGCCCCTATTTCGCCGCCGTCGCCACCGACCGCAACGGAAAGGAGCTGGGTCGCTCCCAGGTCGTATAGACCCCGCACAGCAATGATCATCATGGACCCGACAACGCACCCATGGCCCGGCGGCTCCAGGGAGGCTCGAAGGAGTTGACATTGGAGCGCAGCAGCAACGTGACATGGCAGAAGGGCAATCTGTCGCGCGCTCAACGGTGGCAGTCGCTGGGGGTTCGCGGCGCGACCGTATGGCTGACCGGCCTGCCCGCCTCTGGCAAGTCCACGGTCGGCGCCGCCCTCGAGGAGCGACTGGTCAGCGGCGGCCGCTTCGCGTACCTGCTCGACGGAGACAACATGCGTCACGGCCTGTGTGCGGACCTCGGCTTCAGCGACGCCGATCGGGCGCAGAACGTCTCGCGCGTCGGCGAGCTGGCCCGACTGTTCGCTGACGCCGGGGCGATCGCCATCGTGGCCCTCGTGTCGCCGATGGATGCCGCCCGGTGCGCGGTGCGCGACAGCCATGCCCGCTGCGGGCTGCCCTTCCTCGAGGTGTTTGTGGACACCCCGCTCGAGGTGTGCATGGCCCGCGACCCCAAGGCGCTGTACGCCAAGGCCCGGGCCGGGGAGATCCACGGGTTCACGGGCGTAGATGGCCCCTATGAGCCGCCGTGCCGACCGGATTTGAGACTGACCCCCGAGCTGGAGCTAGCGGCCGCCGTCGGCTCCGTGCTCGAGCTGCTCGATATCAGCAGCGACCCGGCCCCGCGCCGCAACGAGGCGCGACTCGGAGCGGCGGGAGGCTCTGGCTCGGCCGGGATACGTCTCATCCACAAACAGAACGGAGTGCAGTAATGAAACTAATCGGAGCCGGGCTTCCGCGCACGGGCACGCTGTCACAGAAAATCGCGCTGGAGATGCTCGGCCTGGGCCCGTGTTACCACATGGTCAACGTGCTCGGTGAGCTCGATGAGACCGAGCGGTGGCGCCAGGCCCTGAACAGGGAGCTGTCGCTGGATGCGATCTTCGACGGCTTTGAGGCGACCGTCGACTGGCCGGGATCGTTCTTCTACAAGGAACTCGTCGACCTCTATCCCGATGCGAAAGTCCTTCTCAGCGTGCGCGACGGTGATTCCTGGGCCAGGAGCATGCACGACACGATCTGGGGCGTGCTCTACGGGGACATCTTCATTCGCCACATGTCCGAGGCGTGGTGTGACATCGACCCCAAGTGGCGGTCCTACATGAGCCTGATGGACCAGATGTGGAAGCGCAGCGGCCTGATGGAGGACGAGAACACGACGATGGAGTGGATGAGCTCGGCCATGGGCCGCTACCACGACGAGGTGCAGCGGACCGTGCCCGCCGAGCGCCTGCTGGTGTGGTCGGTGGGCGATGGCTGGGAGCCGCTGTGCGAGTTCTTGGAGCTTCCCGTCCCCGACGCCCCGTTCGCGCACGTCAACGACAGCAGGCAGTTCGGCGAGCGGATCGTCGACGGAGCGCTTCTGGCCATTCAGCGCTACCGAGCGCAGGACCAGGACCAGGAGACGGTCGCCGCGGCCACCTGAGCTCGCCGCAAGAGAATCGTCGCGGCGGGGACCTGAGCTCCGCCACGAGGATCAGAGCGCGATCGTTGTGCTGGTGGCGCGCCGGCCCCCGAGCCGATCTCGCGCCACCACGGCCGCATAGCCATCAGCCGAGCCCAGCGGGATCGCGGTCTCAAAGCCACGTCGGGCGACGGTACCGACCGGCCGCAGATCGGTCCGGTGGCGGCCCGTCAGGACCTGCCAGTAGGCGATGTCGGTGGCGCCGTTCCAGCTCACGTACAGGGTGCGCGACCCGTCGTGCGATGCTCGGCGGACCGCCAGGGCCGGCCCCCACGTCGGCGTGGCGTGCCATGGAAGGCGCAGACCCCGGTAGGACAGCTGCTCCGAGACCATCCTGAGGTCGGCCACCAGGCTTCCCTGCGCCGTGAACTCGCTGACAAACGGCTCCGCTCCCCAGCCGACCATCACGCGTCCCTGCGGGAGCGTCTGCACGCTGCCCATCGAGGAGGCGAGCAGCGGGTCGGGGTGCCGATAGGAGGCCGACAGGCGCACCGACCGGCCCGTCTCGTCGACGGCCAGCCGCAGCCCCCGCGACTGGGACTGGGATCTGATGGGCCCGTCGGAGCCGTTGTCGAACACGGTGATGGCCCCGGCCGCCGGGCGACGGGCATCGTGCTGCCAGGCAAACCGGGCCCCGCGGCCGATCGCGAAATCACTGCTCTTGCCGCCCAGCCGCCAGATCACGTGCCCCGAGCGCCGGTCGAGCTTGTACAGGGCCCAGGTGTTACGAGCCGAGATCAGCAGGTGACCGTCGGGCAGGACCTCGATCGAGTTGACGTGCAGGTAGTCGCACACTCCTCCTGGCGTCTTGTAGCTGTCGGCCACGGGAACGTGATCGAGGCCGCCCCACTGAAACACGACACGGCCGGTTGCGACGTCGATCTCCTGGATGATCGACTCGAACACGGTCCCGTTGCCGGGGCCGCCGATGCTCGACAGGTCGGCGGGGACGATCTGCGGGCGACAGGTTATAAGCGCCGTTCCCTGCGGCGTGAGCGCGAACTCGTGCAGGTCTGCGGTGTGGCCGTACCCGGCCCGGACGCGAGTGACCTCGCGATAAGCGGTGTCGACGATCACTCCCTCTCCGGCACCGTAACCCTGCTTATCGACCACGCCTTCCCACCAGGTCAGCACCGGAGCACCGCGATATTGCTGGACGCGCACGTTGCTCGCCCATCGTGTCACCGGCTTAAACCACACCGGGTGTCCGTGTTGATCGAGGATCAGCGGCCCAGCCTGGGCCCTCCGGACAGCCTTTGGACCCAGGAACAGATGGCTCCCCGATCCATATGACCCGGTGGTCGCCGTGGCCGCGATGCGTAGATCCGGCCGGGAATGAAAGGTGAACGTGGTTGCCTGCGGCGCCGGCACCTCCGGGCCGCCGGCAAAGCTTGGCGCGGAGTCGTTGAGCAGCCGCGAGCCGTCCAGCGCCCAGGCCCCGACCGCGGCCACGCCCGCGCCCCGCAGGAGTTGGCGCCGCGAGATGCGAGGCTGTTGTGTGTGCTCGTCTACTGACATCCGGTTCTGCCCGAGGCCGACCAAGAGAAACCGCGCGCTGGCCCTCAGGTTATTGATGACTCGCTCCAATGCCCGACCATTCTTGCCCCGGGGCATTACGCTGCTGGCGCGATGACCAGGGTTTCCTCAACCGTCTCCGACCTCGTCGGCCGCACGCCCATCGTTGCGCTGGAGCGGATCACCGATGGTCACGACGTGGAGCTGTTCGCGAAGCTGGAGGCCTTCAATCCCGGCGGGAGCGTCAAGGACCGGATCGGCGTGGCCATGATCGAGGCCGCTGAACGCCAGGGCCGGATCGAGCCCGGACGCACGACGATCGTCGAAGCGACCAGCGGGAACACCGGCATCGCGCTCGCTTTCGTGTGCGCGGCCAAGGGCTATCAGCTGATCCTGACGCTGCCCCAGGGCATGAGCCGTGAGCGGGAGGGGCTGTTGCGGTTGTACGGGGCGCGCGTGCAGGTCACCGACTCGCTCGGCGGCATGACCGAGGCCATGCGCGCCGCCCGTGCGCTGGCCACGCGCGAGGATGTCTTTTTGCCCGATCAGTTCTCCAATCCGGCCAACCCGGAGATCCACCGCCGAACGACAGGTCCGGAGCTGCTGGACGCCCTCGACGGACGGATTGACGTGTTTGTGGCCGGCGTCGGGACCGGTGGCACGGTGACCGGCGTGGGGGAGGTCCTAAAGCAGCGAAATCCGCACTGCCGCATCGTGGCGGTGGAACCGCGCAGCTCAGCCGTCTTATCCGGCGGTCGCCCGGGGCCGCACAAGATCCAGGGAATCGGCGCCGGCTTCATCCCCGAGGTCCTCAATCGTGAGTTGCTCGACGAGGTCATCGCCGTCGACGACGAGGACGCGATCGCCAGGGCCCGCGAGCTCGCGCACCGTGAGGGAGTGCTCGCGGGAATCTCCTGTGGAGCCGCGGTCTCGGCGGCGCTCGAAATCGCCGCCCGACCGGAGTCACGTGGAGCGCGGATCGCGACGATCCTCCCGGACTCGGGGGAGCGCTATGTCTCGACCCCGTTCTTTGCCCCATGAGGGGCCGGGCAGAGGCCATCGATACGCTTAGCGCATGTTCGCGCTCGGCCTGATCCGACGCTCGGTCGCCGAGATCGGGCGTGACGTGGCCGCGGCCCGGAGTCGCGACCCCGCCGCGCGTGACGTCAGCTCGGTGGAGGTCCTGGCCAGCTGGCCCGGCGTGCACGCCCTGCTCGCCCACCGTGCCGCCCACGCGCTTCACGGTGCCGGCGTCCCGCTGCTGCCTCGGGTGATGGCCGCGGTGGCGCGCTCGGTGACCGGGATCGAGATCCATCCGGCGGCCCAGATCGGCGCCGGCTTCTTCGTCGATCACGGGATGGGCGTCGTCATCGGCGAAACGGCCGAGATCGGCAACGACGTCACCCTGTATCAGGGCGTCACGCTCGGCGGGACGGGCTTTCAGACCGGCAAGCGGCACCCGACGGTTCAAGACAACGTGACCATCGGATCGGGGGCCAAGCTTCTGGGCCCGATCACGATCGGGCACGGAGCCAAGATCGGCGCCAACACCGTGGTCATCCACGACGTGCCCCCGAACTGCACCGTGGTTGGCAACCCCGGCCATCCGGTGCGCATCGAGGGCCGAAGGCCCGAGGGGCCCGACGCGGACTGGGTCCATCTCCCGGACCCGGTCGCAGACGCGATCAAGGGCCTCTCCGCCCGGATCGCGGCGCTGGAGAGGGCCGAGCCGCCCGATCGGTCGCCCACCGGCGAGGTCCACGGGTTGCGCCGGGCGGCCGGGCAGGCGCGGGAGCCCGACGGGCGCGCGAACCCGGCGGTGGGGCCCAATCCCGCCGGCGGTTGAAGCCCGAGGCCGGGACCGCGGCGACCGACCTGGACGGCCAGCCGTCCGCGGGGACGCTCAGGCTCGTGATCGGCCCACGGCGACGGCGCTCGGCTCCAGGTGGCGGCGAGCTGCCTGGACGACCTCGGCCGCCTGGGCCGGGGTCAGGACCGGGCTGATCGGAACCGCGATGTTGGTCTGAGACGCGGTCTCGGTGCCCGGCAAGGACACCGTCGGCGCGAACTCGCGCATTCCCGGCTGTGCATGCGTCGGCCGGCGGTAGTAACAGCGGGCCTCGATCTCCTGCGCCCGCAGCTCGGCGGCCAGTGATTCTGGCTCCGGCGTGCGCACCACGTACAGGTGCCAGGCGGGCTCTGCGCCGGCGATCGTGGCGGGGAGCGCGACGAGCTCTCCGAGTCCGGCCCGCCGGTAATGCTCGGCAGCCGCCCGGCGGCCGTCGGACCAGCGGTCGAGGTGGGGCAGCAGCACCCGCAGCACCGCCGCCTGGATGGCGTCGAGCCGCGAGTTGTAGCCCAGTTCGTCGAAGGTGATTTTGTCGCGCGAGCCGTGGAAGCCAAAGCTCCTGACGCGCCCTGCCAGCTCCCGGTCCGAAGTCGTGATCGCACCCCCGTCGCCGAACGCGCCCAGGTTCTTGGAGGGGTAGAAGCTGAAAGTGGCGGCGGTGGCGAGCGCGCCTGGGCGGCCCCTCGGTCCCTGGGAACCGAGCGCCTGGGCGGCATCCTCGAGCACCGGGACTCCGAGCGCCTCGATCTCGGCGACCGGCGCGACGTTTCCGAACAGGTGCACGACGATCACCGCTTTGGTCCGGGGCGTCAGGGCCGCCCGCACCGTGTCGGGCGTGACGCAGAAGGTCTCGGGGTCGATGTCGCAGAACACGGGCCGCGCACCGGTGGGCGGGATCGCCTCGGCACTGGCGTAGAACGTGAACGAGGGAACCACCACGTCGTCGCCCGGTCCCACTCCCATCGCGCGCAATGCGATTGTGATCGCCTCGGTGCCGTTGGCGACGCCGACCGCCTCGGCCGCGCCTACGAAGCTGGCCAGCTCACGCTCGAAGGCCTCCACCTCGGGCCCGCGCACGAAGTGCCCGGAATCGACCACGCGCTCGATCGCGCCCCGCAGCTCGGCGCGCAGCGGCGCAAGCGGCGTGGCCGTGTCGAACAGCGGGATCGCCATCGATCAGGCGTCAGAGTCTGCGCTGGCCCTTAGCGACAGCTCGGACTCCTCGTATGCGGGCCGGGCTCGTGCCTCCGGTGGGGGGAGGTTGTGGCGCGCGCGGACCAGGTACAGGGGGCGACCTTTGACCTCGTCGTAGATGCGGCCCACGTACTCACCGATGATTCCGATCGCGATCAGCTCAATGCCTCCGAGCAGCAGGACGACGATCGTCAGCGCGCTGAAGCCCGGCAGGTAGGAGCCCAGCAGGCGCAGGATGACGACGATCGGGATCGCGATGAAGGCGAGCGTTGAGATCACGAAGCCGAGCAGCGTCGCGAGCTGCAACGGCCGGTGCGAGAACGACGAGATGGCGTCGAGCGAGAAGCGCAGCATCTTGGAGAGCGTGTATTTCGTCTCGCCGGCATATCTCGGGTCGCGCTGGTAGGGGACGGCAGCCTGCGTATAACCGACCCACACGGTCATCCCGCGCAGGAACCGATTGCGCTCGCGCATCGACAGGAGCGCGTTCAGCGGCTCGCGATCGAGCAGCCTGAAGTCGCCCGAATTGTGCTGGAGCTCGACCTGGGCGAGCTTGTCGAACAGGGTGTAGAACCAGCGTGCGGTGCTCAGCTTGAAGCGCGATTCGCCCGCCCGGTGCTCGCGGACCGCGTACACGACGTCGCACCCGGCCCGCCAGTGGTCGAGCATCGTCGGGATCAGCTCGGGCGGATCCTGCAGATCGGCGTCGAGCATCACCACCGGATCTCCGGTCGCGTGGTCAAGGCCCGCCGTCAACGCCGTCTGATGGCCGAAGTTGCGCGACAGCTGGACGATCCGAACCCGGGGGTCGCTGGCGGCGAGCCGCTGCAACAGCATCGGAGAACCGTCGCTGGATCCGTCATCGACCAGCACGAGCTCGAAGGGCAGCCCCTCGAGGGCGGCGCAGACGCGGGTGTAGAACTCTTCGATCGCCCCCTCCTCGTTGTACACCGGCGCCACGACGCTGACGAGATGCGGGGTTCGCGGAGCAACGGCAGGGAGGGCGGGGGAGTCGCTCATCACTCAATCGTAGGGCGCTACTGGCTTGACGCGGTCGGCCGCACGGAATCGGTCACAGGCCCGGCAGCGTCACTCCATGAGGAATGTATCCGAGCATCTCGACCAGCTGGACGGCACAGGTGATGGCCAGCGCGGTCCGGAACAGGCGCCGGTCGCTGGCCAGCGCGGCGAACGGCAGCAACCACGCCACGTACCAGGGCAGCAGCGAGCTGGCCGCGATCAGCATCGCGGCGGTCGCCCAGCCGGCGCCGTCGATCCAGTCGGTCTGGCCGCGCCACACACGGCGCACGAGCCAAACGAAGATGCCCACGAACGCGGCGGCGAGCACGTAGCCGACCACGTGTCCGACGGTCACCAGTCCGAGCCTGGTGGAGATGGCCCCGGGGATGCTGTGCCAGTCGCCCTCGCTCTGGCTGCGCGCCACGGTGGGGAGCAGGTGGGCAATGCCCGTGCCGAACACCGCCAAAGTGAGCGATGTCAGCCCGGCCAACGTCGCGCCCGCGCCCATCAACAGGTCGCGCCGGCGTCCTCGCCCTCGCAGCGGGCCGCCCGCAGCGATCACGAACGGGAGCAGCAAGCCCGCCGTCAACTTGATCCCGATAGCCAGCACCGTCAGCCCGCCGCCGAGGCGCTCGCGGTAGCGCAGGATGGCGTATACGGCGGCCACCATGGCCAGCAACATCAACAGGTCGTTGTGGCCTCCGCCGACGCCGTAGAGGACGAGCAGCGGGTTCAATCCCACGAGCGCCACCGCTTTGACCGGGTTTACACCCCGCAGCCGGGCAGCGCCGAAGACGAGGGCGACGATCCCGAGCGTGGCTCCGGCAGCGACCGACTTGTACGCGACCACGGTCGCGGTGATCGACAGCGGCGCCAGCAGATAGCTGAAGGTCGTGAAGGCCGGCCCGTAGACGCTCGGGACGGAGGACCACTTAGAGCCGATGTAGGGGAATACCGGATCACCGATGCCGAGCGCGTGCGGACCGCTCAGGTACGGGTTGATCCCGAACAGGGCGCCCATGCGGGCGTAAAACTGGTAGCTGAAGACGTCAGTGGAGGCGAGCGGGGGGGCGAGCAGCACGACCGCGTTAAGTGCCGCAATGGCCATCAGGACCGTCCGCGTCGACAGCTCTCCCGCCAGGTTGGCGACGATCAGGTAGCAGATCGTCATCAGGCTCAGCACGGCGATCGCGCCACCAGAGTGCAGGTTGGGACCCGTGGTGCCGAACACGCCGGCCAGCGAAGTCGGCACCGGGCGAATCGACAGCGGCAGCAGGATCGGCGTGTTGGCCGCCGAGATCGCGACCACCAGTCCACTGACCAGCAGGACGACCACGGCGAGCAGCGCGCGGCCGCTGCTGACCTGCGGTGCTGTGCGGGCGCCGAGGCTCCGCGCGTGGGACAACTCGACGCCGGCACTCTGAGGAGTGGCCCCGAGGGGGCCCCGAACGCTCATCGCAGACAGGATGCCCGGCGTTCCACCGGGAGCCGTTTGGGCAAGATTGAGATCACGTTAAGTTGGGGTTTCCACCTTATCCGGTCGGTACCCGGGAATCGGCCGCGTTCACGGCCCGTCTTGCCGTTCGCCTGAGCATCGGAACCCGCCACATCGCCTCGAGCGCGATACGCGAGGACATCTTGCTGGCGCCGGCGGTCCGGTCGCGAAACACGATCGGCACCTCCCGAACCCTGAAGCCGGCCAGCAGCGCTCGGTAGGTGACCTCGATCTGAAAAACGTATCCCTCGGCGCGGACGCTCGGCAGATCGATCGCCTCGAGCACCTCCCGGCGGATGCACTTGTAGCCGCCGGTCAGGTCGCGCACCTCGACCCCGAGGATCAAGCGGGCATACAGGCCGCCGCCGCGACTGACCAGCCGTCGCCAGAGACCCCAGTCGCGCACACCGCCGCCCGGGACATAACGCGAGCCCAGCACGAGATCGGCGTGGGTGGTCGCTCCGATCAGCGCGGGCAGGTATCGCGGATCGTGCGAGAGGTCGGCGTCCATCTCGATCACCAGATCGGCCCCCTCGGCGAGTGCACGTTCAAACCCCGCCAGGTACGCCTGGCCGAGACCGCCCTTGCCGGGGCGGTGGAGCACCTCGACCGCGCCCAGCTCCTCCGCCAGGGAGTCGGCGATCCTGCCGGTGCCGTCAGGTGAATTGTCGTCGACGACGAGGATCCGGTAGGCGCCGGGTGCCTGGCGGTCGAGCTCTGACGCCGCGGCGCGCACGATCGCGTCGAGGTTCGCCGCCTCGTTGTAGGTGGGCATGATCAGCCAGATCCGGGGGCGCATCGGTCCCGCAGCCTAGTGTGCGGCGGCGGGGGGACCAACCGGCGGCCACGGCGGTAGGCCAAGATCGTGCCGCGGTCGTGGGCGAGTCCTTGCCGTGACTGCATACGGCCGCGAGAGACGGCATCATCTCCGCGGATTCTGGATGGACGAGACCTACACACCATCGCGTGATAAAGCCGCACCGCCGCCGTCGCGCGCTGGGCGTTCGTCCGGCGGCCGAGCGCTGGCGCCGGCCCTCTATCACCGGCGCCGACGAGCCGGTGCGCTGCTCGGTATCGGCCTGCTGGCGCTGATCGCCGGGATGGTCGTGGGTGCCGGCTCCGGTGGCCGCGGACCGGCTCCGGTCGCGGTCACCGCGACCAGGTACTTCGCACGGATCAAGACGCTTGCCGGAAGTGGTCCGAGCTCATTCGCCGCTACCGAGAGGGCCGCGGAGAACGCAGCCATCACCCACACGATGTCCTACACGCCGTACGTCTGGATCGCCGGCGCCCAGCATCGCGAGCTCGCCCTCACCTTCGACGATGGCCCAGGCCCGTACACGCCACAGGTGTTGCGGGTGCTCGAGCGCGAGCATGTGCCGGCCACCTTCTTCGAGGTTGGTGTCGCGGAGCCGTACTTCCACACCTCGACGAGGGCGATCGCCGCGCGCGGCTATCCGATCGGCGATCACACCGAAAATCACCTCCCGATGTCAAAACTGTCGCGCAAGCAGCAGCAGGCTCAGCTGCTCGAACAGGCGGCCGCGGTCGGGCGGTATGGGGCGCCGTTCCCGCGTATGTTCAGGCCGCCATACGGCGTCTGGGACGCGGCCACGCGCGCACTGTTGCGCAAGTACAAGATGCTGATGGTGTTGTGGAGCACCGACACCGACGACTACCTGATGCCCGGAGTGCGCACGATCGTGCGGCGTGCCCTGCGGGGCGCCAGGCCCGGGGCGATCATTCTGTTGCACGACGCCGGCGGCAATCGCTCCGAGACCGTTGCCGCGCTGCCGAAGATCATCTCCGGACTGCGCAGGCGCGGCTACAAGCTGGTCACCGTTCCCCGGCTCTTGCTTGACAACCCGGCGCCCGTCAAGCAGAACGGGATCTTGATCCAGGCCGCCAGCGGCGGCTAGTGCTCGCCGCGCGGTTCAGCGCCGCACGTAGGCGACGCGATTCCAGCTCGGCTCGGGCGCCAATTCAATCGGCTCGCCGCCCCGGTCGGGCTGCACGTAGACAAACGCGCTCTTATCCGAGTTGAACGAGATGTCGAGCTCGCCCTCCTTGACGCGCTGGTCGAGCCACGCGCCGCGGAAGATCAATCGCCGCAGCCAGTGGACGAGTGACCGGTCCGAGGGACCCACCAGCTCGGACCAGCACTCGTTCACATGTTCGCCGAGGCCTGAGGCGGGGTCGGTGACCTCGCCGTTGACCACCAGGTTGATCAGATCCTCGGCTTCGTCCTCCTCGACGGCGCCGCACAGAAATCCAAGTTTTCGGGCCGCTTGCTCACACCGCTCACGAAAATCACGCTCGTTGAACGTGAAGCGCAACTCCCCATACTCAAGGACGAAATCGTCACCCGAGCTGTAGTTACCGCGTCGGTGCATGGGCGTCGGGATCATATGTTGGAATCCTCCCCGCCCGGGCGATTGAAAGCGATGTTGCAGGGGGTGAATCCGGGGCCGCCGGAGACTCGCTCAGATGTGGAGCCCAACCCACCAGCGATCCTGATCGTAGAGGACCATCGCGCGACGCGAACGTTCCTCGCCGACAACCTCGCGGCCGACGGATATGAGCCGCTCGAGGCCGACAGCGCGCACGACGGGCTGCGCCTGATGGAGACCAAATCGCCCGACCTCGCGATCATCGACCTCGGGCTCCCCGACCGCGACGGGCTCGACCTGCTGCGGGAGATACGAACGTCCGACGCGGCGGCAAGCCGACTCGATCCCGGCTTGCCGGTGATCATCCTCACCGGCCGGGCGGGCGAGCTCGATCGGGTCCGTGGATTCGATCGCGGCACCGACGATTACGTCGTGAAGCCGTTCAGCTATCCAGAGCTACGCGGACGGGTCGGGGCAGTGCTGGCGCGCGCCCGGCGGCGGCCGGGATCGGGCCGGCTCCGGGTGGGACCACTGGAGCTAGATCCGCTGAGTCGCAGGGTCGAGCTCGACGGCCAGCCGATCCATCTCTCGAAAAAGGAGTTCGCCCTGCTGCGGGCCCTGGCCGAGGATCCGACACGGGCGTTCACCCGCGAGGAGTTGCTGCGCGGCGTCTGGGGCTATCGCTCGCTCGGGCGGACTCGCACCTTGGACTCGCACGCCTCTCGCCTGCGTCGGAAGCTGAGCGCCGCCGGGGGCGGGTTCGTGGTCAACGTCTGGGGCGTCGGCTATCGGTTGATCGACGGCGGAATCGAACCATGGCGGCAACCGTGACGCCACCGGGGCGATACGTTCGCAACAACGCTCACCTCGAACCTCGGTGTCTAACCGGCCATATTTTCCGGTTACTCACCCAGGTTGCCGCCGTGGGTCGGCAGCTGTGAGCGTGGCGGCCGCATGCGCGGGCTGGCTGACTGCGGGCCTGGTGGCGGCGTGGTGGCTGCTGCTGCACCGCGCTGTCAACAGCCGGATGGAGGCGGTCGCCCGAGCGTGCCACGAGCTTCGGGGACCGCTCACCGCGGCTCGGCTCGGACTCGAGCTCGGCACGCGCGGCGTTGCCCTCTCGCGCAGCCAGCTCCGCGCGATCCACTCCGAGCTGGGCCGCGCCACGCTTGCGCTCGACGATCTCGTGGTTGCGCCCGAAGGCCGAATGGCGCCACGCGCGGTCGAGCCCGTCGATATCGGGGAGCTGGTGTCGGATTCGGTTCAGGCGTGGCGACCGGCAGCCGCCCAGGCAGGCGTCGAGCTACGGCTGCTCTGTGCACCGACGCTGCCGCCCGTGCGCGGCGACCGCCTCCGGCTCGCCCAGGCCGCCGGCAACCTGATCGCCAACGCGATCGAACATGGGGGCAGCCACGTGCGGGTACTGGGGTGCACCAGCGGCACCGGTGCCCGGATCGAGGTGGTCGACGACGGCCCGGGTCTGCCCGCGCCGTTGTCCGACATCGTCTGCCGCGCTCGCCGAGGCCGTGGCGCCCATGGCCGCGGACTGGCGATCGCGACCGCGATCGCCGCTGTTCACGGTGGCCGGCTGGTGGCCGCCCCGGCGTCCAGCGGCGCCCATCTGGTGCTGGACCTGCCGGGCGGCGGGCGCAGCGTCTCAGCTGAACACCGGCCAAGCGGCGTTTAGGCGCACACCTCTCTCGCCGCGTAGGCGACATCGCTTTCGCCGCGGTACGCACATCCGTCGGACAGAACACACCTTCTCCTGCAAGCCAGCTCGGCAGCCACGCGCGATGCAGCCGATCGTGCACGAGCGCACGCTCGTCGAGCCAGGCGGCCGGGGCCCGGAGGTCCTCTGATTACGGGCAGATGCGCGCCCAAGGGCTGCCCTTGGTCGCCTCCGTGGGGCGATCAATGGGAATTGGGTTGCAATGTGGGAGACAGTGGGTTACTGTGGGACATCGATTAGGAACCGGGTGGCAGGGCTCCTCCCACCCAGCCACCCGGATTCCAAACGTTCTGCCAGCGGCATGAGAACCCTTGAGCTTCCGCGGAACCTTCGAACACGCGCTCGACGCCAAGCATCGGTTGACGATTCCTGCCAAGTTCCGCGCCGCGCTCGCCAACGGGGTGGTGCTGGCCGCTTCCCACGAGGTTCAGGCCGGAGCGCCGCGGACGGTTGCGATCTGGACCCCCGAGGGGTACGAGCAGTTCACGAGCTCGACGCTCGCCGGTCTGAACCCTTCATCTCCGACAGCGCGCGAGCTCAAGCGCTTCTTCTTCAACGCGTCGTTCGACGCCGAGCTTGACGCCGCCAATCGCGTGATGATCCCTCCGCAGCTGATGAGCTACGCCGGACTCGACAAGGAGGTCGTGGTCACCGGTTCGGGCGAGTGCCTGGAAGTGTGGGATCGCCAGCGGTACGCGGAGAACTTCGAGGAAGTGTTGACCCGGATTCCCGACCTTGCTGCGAGCCTTGGCGACACTGCTTGACATGACCAGGACGCACATCCCGGTGCTCGCCGGCGAGTTGGTCGACCTGCTCGACCCGCAGCCCGGCGAGACCGCGGTCGACTGCACCGTCGGCGGGGGAGGCCATGCCCGGCTGATCGCCGAGCGGATCGGTCCCGCCGGGACCCTGATCGGGATCGACCGCGACCCGATGGCCGAGGAGCGCTTCGCCGAGCTGTCCGCTCAGGTTCCCTGCCACACACGCTTCATCCGGGCCGACTTCGTCAGCGCGCTGGCCGAGCTGCACGAGGAGCGACTCAGCGCTGACATGCTGTACCTCGACCTGGGGATGTCGTCGATGCAGGTCGATGCCTGGGCGCGCGGGTTCTCGTATGCGTATGACGCGCCGCTCGACATGCGGATGGACCCAGAGCAGGAGCTGACCGCCGAGGAGATCGTCAACACCTGGGACGAGCGGCGACTGGCCCGGCTGTTTCGCGAGTACGGCGAGGAGCGCTATGCGACGCCGATTGCGCGCGCGATCGGGCGCGCCCGGCGTCGCGAGGAGCTTGTCAGCACCCAGCAGCTGGTCGACGCGATCAAGACGGGGGTCCCGGTTCCGGCCCAGTTCGCCGGCGGCCACCCGGCCCGCCGGACGTTCCAGGCGCTGCGCATCGCGGTCAACGACGAGCTGGTCCAGCTCGAACAGGCGCTGCCGTCGGGTTGGGAGCTGCTCGCGCCGGGCGGGCGGTTTGCGGCGATCGCCTTCCACTCGCTCGAGGACAGGGTCGTCAAGCAATTTCTGGCGGCCCGTGCTCGAGGCTGCATCTGTCCGCCTGAGCTCCCGGTCTGCGCTTGCGGACGCGAGCCCGAGGGCGAGCTGTTGACCCGCCGGGCGGTGGCTCCAACCCCGGGTGAGGTCGCCGCCAACCCACGATCAAGGTCAGCGCACTTGCGCGCCGCCCGCAAGCTGGAGGTCACACCGCCATGACTCCAACCTCGACCACCCCCGGCGTCCGGGGTTCGCAGACCAGGGGCCGTGGGGTGCCGGCCGCGGGCCGTGGGGCGCCCGCGAGCCGTGGGGCGCCGCCCGCGGGCCGGGGGGCGCCGCCCGCGGGCCGTGGGGCGCAGCCCGCGGGACCCGGGGCGTCGGGCAAGTCCAACGGGCGATCCGCGGGACATCGCGGCATGCTGCGCAAGCCCACCGTTTCGCGGCGGGTGTCGGGCCCAGCCGGCGGTCTGATCGGGGCGCGGCCGGCGAGCGCGCCTCGCGGTTCCTCGCGGACGGCGCCGCGCCGCCCCGCTCAGCCTTCGGGGCTTGGATTGCTGCTGGCCCGCGCCCGGGTGTTCATCGCTGCGCTTCCCGATCACCCGCTGTTGGATCGCATAGTCCGCGGCCGGGCCTGGATTCCGATTCTGGGCGTCCTTCTAGCCGGCATCGTCGCCATGCAGGTCGAGGTGCTGAAGCTCAGCGCCGGCGTCGGCCGTTCGCTTGAGCGCGGCACCGCGCTCCAGAGCCGCAACGAGCAGCTGCGCGCGAGTGTGGCAGCCCTCAGCGACGGCCAACGGATCGAGCGGCTCGCCGCCTCCATGGGCATGGTGATGCCCGCTCCGGAAGCGATCAACTTCCTCGATGTGCGCCCCGGCGTGGCCATTGCGCGCGCGCTGACCAACATCCACCCTCCGGATGCCGGAGCCTTCGCCGCCTCGCTGCCGCTGATCGACACGCCGGCCGGCGCGGCGGCTGCGGCCGCCAGCGCCGGAGCGACCAGCATCGCGGGGTCCGCCACGCCCAGCGGCGGCTAGCGAAGGCTATGGCTGCCCTCGATCGCAGGATCGGCTGGATCTTCGTAGGTTTTCTCGCGCTCCTCGGGCTCGGCCTGGCCAGGGCCGCGGACCTCGGCGTGCTCCGAGCCGGCTCCCTGTCGGCAGCGGCCGCCAGCCAGCAGGTCAGCCACGACGTCATACCGGCCACCCGGGGCACGATCACCGACCGCAACGGCGTCGAGCTCGCGATCTCGCAAGCCGCCGACGAGATCGTCGCCGATCCGTTCCTGATCAAGCGTCCGCTCACTGTCGCCCACGAGCTTGCGCCCCTGCTCGGCCAGCCGGTATCGGCGGTCGAGCGCCTGGTGACCAAACCCCACGACGGATACGTCCCACTCGCCTACCTGCTCCCGGCCGACCGCGCCACGCAGATCATGAAGCTCCAGATCAACGGGATCTCGGAGATCCCCAAGGTCACCCGTGTGTACCCGCGAGACTGGTTTGCCTCCCAGCTGCTGGGAAGTGTCCATCGAAACGGGCAGGGTGCCAGCGGACTTGAGTTCCGCTACAACAAGCAGCTCGAAGGCACCAGCGGGTTGCGGACAATCGTCAACGACGCGATCGGACAGCCGATCTCGATCGACGACGTGCGCCCGATGCAGCCTGGCAAGTCCCTCAAGCTCACGATCGACGCGGCCCTCCAGGACGAGGTCGAGCAGGTCCTGGCCGGCGTCGGGGCGCAGTACTCGCCCAAGGGCGCCACCGCAATCGTGATGAACCCCAATACCGGCGCGATCCTCGCGCTCGGCAACTGGCCACGCGTCAACGCCAACGACTCATCGGCAGCGCCGCCCTACGCCAACATCGACCAGGCCGTGGGCTTCAACTACGAGCCAGGGTCAACGTTCAAGGCGATCACCGTCGCCGGCGCGCTCCAGGACGGTCTGGTCACGCCCAGCACTCAGTTCAACATCCCGCCGGTGCTCCAGGTCGCCGATCGGCAGATCCACGATGCCGAAAGCCACGGCTACGAGACCCTCTCGGTCGCCGGCATCCTGAAGTACTCGAGCAACATCGGCGCCGACCTGATCGGGGCCAAGCTCGGGCCCTATCGCTTCAACCACTGGGTACGGCAGTTCGGGTTCGGTTCGCTGACCGGCGTCGATCTGCCGGGCGAAGACGGGGGCATCATCCTTCCTGTCTCCAAGTACTCGGGCTCCTCGATGGGGAACCTGCCCTTCGGTCAGGGCGAGTCGGTGACGCCGATGCAGGTCGCGGCCGCCTATTCGGCGATCGCCAACGGCGGGATTCTGCGCCCGCCGCATGTGGTGGAGTCGATCGGGGGCCAGCCGGCGCATACCCCTCCCGGCCACCGGATCATCTCGCAGCGGACCGCGGCCGAGCTGCGCCAGATGCTGATCGGAGTGTTTGGAGAGGGCGGCACGGCATCGGGCGCGGCGATCCCGGGCTATGTGATGGCCGGCAAGACGGGAACCGCGAACATCGCGATCAACGGGCACTACTCCGACAGCGAATACGTGGCCTCGTTCGTGGGCATGGTTCCGGCCAACCATCCGCAGTTGCTCGCGCTCGTGGTGGTGGACGAGCCGAAGGGGTCGATCTTCGGGGGTTCGGTCGCCGCCCCGGCGTTTCAGAAGATCGTCGGTTGGGCGGTGCCGTACCTGGGGATCTCCCCGCGCTAACCGGCCGCTCTCGGCCCGTGCCCGGGTCCAACCTGGCCGGGCAGGTCAGACAGCGCGCCGGCGAGCCGCGCCAGCCGATCGTCCCACTGCCCACCCACCTCGGCCATCCACGAGACAGCGCTCGACAGCGGCGCCGGGGTGACCCGGTAGCGAACGTCGCGGCCAGCCCGCTCGCGCTCGAGCAGCCCGGCGTCCGAGAGCGAGGTCAGGTGCTTGGCCACGGCCTGGCGTGAGATCGGGAAGCTCGTGGCCAGCTCCGTGGCCGTCGAGGGATGCTCGGCAATCGCGGTCAGCAGCCGCCGGCGCATGGGGTCCGCGAGCGCGCCGAACACGGCCCCCGCGGGATCTTCGGCCATCGTCAGGCCGCCACCAGGGCGGGGCCAAACCGCGCCGGACCGTAGCCGCGGAGCGGCATGCCGACGAGGTCGAGGATCTCCAGCGGCCGCGTCTCGACCACGCGTAGCCGCGTCTGGCGCTCGGACAGCCCCGTCAGCACCAGCTCGACCCGGGAGGCGGGCTCATCGTCCCGAGCCCACCAGAAGGCCAGCCGGCCTGACCCGCCGTCGTGGCAGGGTGCGGTGACCTCCTCGACCCAGCCGGTACGTACCTCCTGGCCGAGGCGGAAGCTCGCCTCGCCGCCGGGGCGAAGCTCGAGCTCGACCTGATCGGCCAGCCAGCCAGACAGCCATTCTGGGTCGGTGATCGCCCGCCAGACATCGTCAGGGGCAGCGGGAAGGTGAAGTTCGCGTTGGATCAGGTCGGTCATGGGCGCGCTCCTCAGAATGTCAAGTGTGCAACCGGACGGTTGCAGGTGTGCTAGGTTCACCTAAAACCGCAACCGGATGGTTGCACCTTAGCATCAAGCTCCAGTCTCCGGAAAGGAGGACCTCCCATGCCACTTGTTCCGATGGTCGTCGAGCAAACCGCCCGCGGCGAGCGCTCATTCGACATCTATTCGAGGCTGCTCAACGACCGAGTCGTGTTCCTCGGCGGGGTGGTCGACGAGGACACCGCCAATCTGATCGTCGCCCAGCTCGTCCACCTCGAGTCCGACGATCCCGACAAGGACATTCATCTCTACATAAATTCTCCGGGCGGCTCGATCTACGCGGGCCTGGCGATCTACGACACGATGCAGTTCATCCGCCCCGACGTGCAGACGATCTGCTACGGGATCGCGATGTCGATGGGCTCGCTGCTGCTGGTCGGGGGCGCGGAGGGCAAGCGAATGGCGCTTCCCAACAGCCGCATCCTGATCCACCAACCCTCGGGCGGCTTCGAGGGCCAATCCACCGACGTGGAGATCCACGCCAAGGAGATCCTCGCCTTGCGGGCCCGCGTCGACGAGATCTACGCCAAGCACACCGGCCAGTCAGTGGAGCGCGTGCACGCCGACATGGAGCGCGATCGCTACTTCACCGGCGAGGAGGCGCTGGCCTACGGCCTTGTGGACCGGGTGCTGGAGCGGCGCCAGAGCAACGGCCGGGCGCGCGGCTTCGGCCACGGCTAGCGCCTCGGCCCACGAGCGTGGGCGATCTTTAGCGCTATACGCATAAAATCGCCCACGTTCCAAACGGGGAGCGCGGACGGGTGCCGCCAGACCCACGGCTACACTCGCTCCGCGATGCGGCTGGATCAGGTGATGCGGGGCGCCTCCACTGGCCCGGGCGGCGACGTGGAGATCTCAGATCTCGTCTACGACAACCGCCTGGTGACACCGGGGGCGCTGTTCTTCTGCGTGCCCGGGTTCACCCGTGACGGCCATGACTTCGCCCCGGAGGCGGTCTCGCGCGGCGCGGCCGCGCTGGTGGTGGAGCGGCCGCTCGGTCTCGGCGTCCCCCAGGTCCAGGTGAAGTCCGTGCGCGCCGCCATGGCGCCGGCGGCGGCAGCCTTCTACGGCGACCCCACGGCAACGCTGCAGACGGTCGGCATTACGGGCACCAACGGCAAGACGACGACCGCCTTCCTGATCCGGGCGCTGCTGGAAGCCGACAACCGCCACACCGGGCTGCTCGGGACCGTCAAGAGCGTCGTCGGAAGCGTCGAGCACGAGGTGGAGCGCACCACGCCGGAGGCGATCGACCTGCAGCGAACGTTTCGTGAAATGCTCGACCAGGGCGACCGGGCCTGCGCCATGGAGGTCTCCTCGCACGCGCTCGAGCTGCGGCGCGCTGACTCGATCCACTTCGCGGCCGCGATCTTCACCAACCTGACGCAGGACCACCTGGATTTCCATCCGTCGATGGAGGCCTACTTCAACGCCAAGCGGATGCTGTTCTTCAACGAGGCCCCCGGCGCCGCGATCGTCAACATCGACGACCCTTACGGCAGGCGCCTGGCGCAGGAGCTCGAGCGGCCGATCACCTACGCGCTGCACTCGGATGCCGATTACCGCGCCACCGACCTGCGGACCGATATCAGGGGCTCAGATTTCACGGTCCACACGCCCGCGGGCGAGGTCGCGCTGAGCTCCCCACTGCGAGGCGAGTTCAACGTTTACAACGTGCTGGGAGCACTGGCGGCCGCCCGCGCCCTCGGGGTCCCGGCAGCCAGCTGTGCGGCCGCGATCGCGAACGCGGGACAAGTCCCCGGGCGCTTTGAGATCGTCGACGCCGGCCAGCCGTTCGCCGTGGTCGTCGACTACGCCCACACTCCTCACTCGCTCGAGAACGTGCTCACGGCGGCACGGGCACTCACCGACGGGCATCTGATCGTTGTGTTCGGATGCGGTGGGGACCGCGACCGAGGCAAGCGGCCGCTCATGGGGGAGATCGCCAGCCGGCTCGGCGATCGCGTGATCGTGACCTCCGACAACCCCCGATCCGAGGATCCAGAGGCGATCGTCCGCGAGATCCTGGCCGGCGCAGCGCCCGACGTCGAGCACGAGGTCGACCGCCAGGCGGCGATCGCCCGGGCGGTGGCCTCGGCGCAGCCCGGTGATGTGGTCGTGATCGCCGGCAAGGGCCACGAGCAGGGTCAGGAGTTCCAAGCCGGGTTCAAGATCCCATTCGACGACGTGACCGTGGCGCGTGCGATCCTGCGGGACACGCCGGCCACCGCCAGCGCCGCGAAGCCATGAAGCAGTGGACAGCTCAGCAGGTCGCCGACGCCGCCGGCGCGAGCCTGATCGCCGGACCGGGGCCGTGGGGCGGTCCCGAGCGAGTCACGATCGACCCCCGCGAAGGCGGTCCCGAGCGAGTCACGATCGACTCCCGCGACGCCGGTCCGGGCGCCCTGTTCGTGGGCCTGCCCGGCCACACCCACGACGGCGGGCGATTTGCCGCCGAGGCGCTGGCGGCCGGTTCCTGGGGCACACTGAGCACGCCGGAGCACGCCCGCGCGGCGACGGGCAACGGCGCCGGCGCCATCCTGGCGGCGCCTGACCCGCTGCAGGCGCTGCAGGCGCTCGCGAACGCCTGGCGACGCGAGCTCAACGCCGACGTGATCGGGGTCACGGGGTCGACCGGGAAGACCTCGACCAAGGATCTCCTGCTGGCGCTGCTGAGCGCTCATCGCCGAGCCGTCGCCTCGCGGGCGAACTTCAACACCGAGATCGGACTGCCGCTGGAGATCCTGGCGGCGCCCGCCGACACCGAGGTCATGGTGCTCGAGATGGCGATGCGGGGGATCGGCCAGATCGCCGAGCTGACCGCGATCGCCGAGCCCGATGTGGCCGTGATCGTGAGCATTGGCCCGGTGCACCTCGAGCTGCTGGGAACGGTCGAGAACGTGGCCGCGGCCAAGGCGGAGCTGATCGCGGGATTGACACCTGGTTCGGTGGCGGTCGTGCCCGCGGGCGAGCGCCTGCTCGATCGCCATCTCCGCGCCGACGTGCAGACGATCACGTTCGGTGATGGCGGCGACGTTCGGCTGCTCCACGAGGACGACAAGCGGGTGGTGATCGATGCCCAAGGACAGCGGATCGAGCTCGAAGTACCGTTCCGGCAGGCCCACCTTCGCGCCGACCTGCTCGCTGCCGTGGCCGCGGCGCGGGCGGTCGGGGTAACGCCGGCCGGGCGCATCGAGCTGGCGCTGACGCCCGGACGGGGAGAGAACGTGATGCTGGCCGGAGGGATAACGGTCATCGATGGCTGCTACAACGCCAACCCAATGTCGATGCGAGCCGCCCTCAGCGACCTCGCGGCCACGGCCACACGTACCGGAGCTCAGCGCCGCGTCGCCGTCCTCGGCGACATGCTCGAGCTCGGGCCCCACGGGCTGGAGTATCACGTCGAGCTGGGCGAGCTGGCCAACCGCGCCGGAGTCGACCTGCTGGTGACCGTGGGACCGCTGGCCGCGGCGATCGAGGAGTCATTCGACGGCGAAGCGCAGCTTTTCGCCGATGCGCACGAAGCGGCGGCGATCGTCCCCGAGCTGCTCCAGGAGGGCGACGTGGTGCTCGTCAAGGGTTCGCTCGGGGTCGGGCTGAAGCTGGTCTGCGACACGCTTTTAGCGCAAGCGTGGTCCAGTTGAGGGGCTCGGCGTCAGGTCCCGTGCTGATCGCCGGGACGGCCTCGCTGCTGATGTGCCTGTTTCTCAGCCCCAGGTTCATCGAGTTCCTGCGCCGGCGCGAGTTCGGTCAGAACATCCGCGAGGAGGGGCCTCAGGGTCACAAGACCAAGGCCGGCACGCCGACCATGGGCGGGATCATCATCTTCGCGGCGATCGCGATTCCGTTTCTGCTGCTGTCGGACCGGGGCTGGGAGGCGATCGGGGTGTTCGGAGCTTCGCTTGCCTGCGCCCTGCTGGGCTTCGCCGACGACTACACCAAGATCGTCAAGCGGCGCTCGCTGGGCCTGCGCGCGCGAACAAAGCTCGTCGTGACGATCGCGATCTCCGTCGGCCTGTGGTGGGTGGCCACCCAGGAGGCGAACATCGCGCCGACGATCAAGTTGACGTTCGTCGACGTCAGCATCGACGTCGGTCCGCTGTTCCCGGTGTTCGTCTATCTGGTCGTCGCCGGCACCACGACCGCGGTGAACTTCACCGACGGGCTCGACGGCCTGGCGGCCGGTTGCGCGGCGATCGTGCTGCTGGCCTACATCGGGATCACGTTCATCACCACCGGCGAGCACGATCTGACCCTGCTGGCGGCCTGCCTGGTGGGCGCCTGCATCGGCTTTCTGTGGTTCAACAGCTTTCCGGCCAGCATCTTCATGGGCGATACCGGCGCGCTCGGGCTGGGAGGAGCGATCGCCGGCCTGGCGGTGATGACCCAGACCGAGGTGCTGTTGATCCTGCTCGGGGGGATCTTCGTGGTCGAGGTCCTGTCAGTTGTGCTCCAGGTGTTCTCGTTTCAGACCTTTCGCAAGCGCATCTTCCTGATGGCGCCGATCCACCACCACTTCGAGCTTCAGGGATGGTCAGAGACGAAGATCATCCTGCGGTTCTGGATCGTGGCCGCGGCCTGCGGAGCGATCGGCTTCGTGGTCTACCAGCTGAGCATCCGTGGCTGATTCGGTCGTGCGCGCCCGGCGATGAAGCCTCGGCCGCCGCTCCCCGGCGGGCCCTATCTGGTCGTCGGCCTGGCCCGCTCGGGAGTCGCCGCCGCACTGGCCCTGCGTGCCCGCGGAGAGGAGGTGATCGGATGCGATGCGGGCACGAGCCCGAACCCTGGGCTGGCCGAGGCAGCGGGAAGGCTTTCTCGCGCGGGCGTCGAAGTCCACCTGGATGCGTCAGGCGACGCCAGTGCCGCCCTTAGCGAAGCTGGGACGCTCATCAAGAGTCCCGGCGTGCCCGCAAACGCCCCCCTCGTGGCGGCGGCGCGAGCCCGTGGCACGCCGGTGCTGGGGGAAGTCGAGCTCGCCTGGCGGCTGGTCGGCAACGAGTTCGTCGCGGTGACGGGGACCAACGGCAAGACGACCACCACCGAGTGGATCGGCCACATCCACCGGGAGGCCGGCGTGCCGGTGGCCGTGGTCGGGAATGTCGGTACGGCGGCGAGCTCGCTCGTGGGTCAGACAGACGCTGACACGACCGTGGTCTGCGAGGTGTCGTCGTTTCAGCTCGAGGACACCGAGGCGTTCGCCCCCGAGGTCGCGGTGCTGCTCAACCTCGAGCCCGACCATCTCGACCGCTATGCGGCCTACGACGACTACGTGGCCGCGAAGCTGAGGATCTTCGCCAACCAGGGCAGCGACGACGTGGCGGTTATCCCCCACGACCTCGGGATCGACGAGCTGCCCGGAGTTGCCTCACGGGTGCGGTTCGGCGGCGAGGGGACGGCGCTGTCGCTGCGAGCAGGCGAGCTCTGGTGGGGAAAGGAGCCGCTCGTGGCGGCCGCGGACATCTCTCTGCGCGGCGAGCACAACCGCGCCAACGCAATGGCCGCCGCGGCCGCGTGCCTGGCGCGCGGGCTCGCCGCCGAGGCCGTGGCGCGCGGGCTGTGCACCTTCGCCGGCGTCGCGCACCGGCTCGAGCTGATCGCAGTCGCCCAGGGAGTGGCCTATGTCAACGACTCCAAGGCCACCAACGTGGCCAGCGCCCTGGTCGCGCTGCGCAGTTATGCCAGTGGGGTCCACCTGATCGCGGGCGGCCGCGGCAAGCAGCAGGACTTCACCCCGCTGGCCCCGCTGGTCGCCGAGCGCTGCCCAGCGGTCTATTTGATCGGCGAGGCCTCCGACGACCTGGCCGGGGCGCTCGAGCCCACCGGTGTCGAGCTGCACCGCTGTGGCCAGCTCGAGGCGGCGGTGGCCGCCGCGGCGCGCGCCGCCGCCGCCGGCGACACCGTGCTGCTGTCGCCCGCCTGCGCCAGCTATGACCAGTACGAGAACTTCGAAGCACGCGGAGCGCACTTCCGGGCGCTCGTGGAGGCGCTCCGATGAGCCGCCGGCGGGTAGCACCGCCGCTCGAGCACCGGATCCTGATGACGGCGACGCTGTGCCTGCTGGCGCTGGGCGCGGTCATGGTGTACAGCGCCTCCTCGCCGCTCGGGGTCCTCAACGGCCAGGGCAGCGGTACCGGCGACTTCGTTCGCTACCTGGTGTTCGGCGGGCTCGGGCTGATCGGCATGCACGTGCTCGAGCGCCGCGGCCTGGTGTTGCTCAACCGTCAGTTCGCGACCCTCCTGCTGCTGGGCTCCTTCGTCCTGCTGGTGCTGGTGATGCTGCCGGGGTTCGGCGTCACCGTCAACGGGGCGCGACGCTGGTTCGCGTTTGGGCCGATCCAGTTTCAGCCCTCGGAGCTGATGAAGATCGCGCTGGTGCTGTACGTGGCCAGGTACCTGGCCGAGCATCCAAAAAGACTGCGCGGCCTGCGTCAGGCCGTGACGCCGGTGGCGGTGGTAGTCGGACCAGCGTGCCTGCTGATCGTCGTCGAGCCCGATCTGGGGACGGCGCTGGTGCTCGCGTTCACGATCACCGTGCTGCTGGTGGCCGGCGGGATGCCGGTCCGCTACATCGTCTTCCTGGCTGTCGTGGCCGCCGGGCTGGTGGTCTTGCTGGCGCTTGCTCAGCCCTACCAACGGGCTCGCCTGACGGCGTTCTTGAACCCGTGGGCATCGAAATCGAGCGCCGGCTTTCAGGCCGTTCAGGGTCAGATCGCCCTCGGCTCGGGGGGTTTGTTCGGCGTCGGGCTGGGCAAGTCGGTGCAGAAGATCTACTACCTGCCCGAGGCCCACACCGACTTCATCCTGGCCGTGATCGGCGAGGAGCTCGGCGTGCTGGGGATCGCGGGCGTGATCGTCCTCTACGGGATGATCGCCTACGCCGGGCTGCGCACGGCGCGCCGGGCCGTCGGGCGTTATGCCAAGCTCCTCGCCACCGGTCTCACGTCGCTGATCCTTTGTCAGGGAATCCTCAACATCTTCGTCGTGCTCGGGATCGCGCCGCTGACTGGGGTGCCGCTCCCGTTCATCTCCTACGCGCCCACGAACCTGTGCGTGATGCTCGCGGCCGTGGGCGTGCTGCTCAACATCTCCCGGCCGGGAGCGCGGCGATTGAAGGTGGTAGAGGCGCCGCAGCGTGACGCCGCCGCTGATCGTGATCGGCGCCGGCGGGACCGCCGGGCACGTCGTGCCGGCGCTGGCGGTGGCAGACGCGCTGCGGGCTGAGCGAGCGCAGGTCATATTCGTCGGTGGCGAGCGCGCTGAGCGAGAGCTCATACCGGCGGCCGGCTATGAGCTGCGGACGCTGCACGTGGCGCCCCTGGCGCGGGGAAGCCTGGTCACGAGTATGCGCGCCGCCGCGATCGACGCGGGCGCGGTGCGGGAGGCCAGACGCATCGTGCGCGAACTGCGCCCCCGGGCGGTCCTTGCCTCGGGCGGCTACGCAGCCGGGCCCGTGGGGCTCGCCGCGGCCATGTCCCGGGTGCCGCTGGTGCTGATGGAGGCCGACAGTCATCTCGGGCTGACCAACCGCCTGCTGGCTCCGCTCGCGCGCAAGGTGTGCCTGGCGTTTCCGATCGCCGGCCGGGAGGGTCCACGCTACCGCCTGACCGGGCGCGCCGTGCCGGCGCCCGCCCAGGATCGGGACGCTGCGCGGGCCCGGTTCGGGATCGGGGCCGACGAGCAGTGCGTGCTGGTGTTCGGCGGATCGCAGGGCGCCCGCTCGATCAACCAGGCGGCGATCACGGCGTTCGCCGGGGCACGCTTTCGCGTGCTGCACGCCGCCGGTGAGCGCGATCTTCCCCAGCTGAGCGCCCCGGGTCCGCGCTACGACCTGCGCGGCTACATCCCTGACTTTGGGCAGGCGCTGGCCGCCAGCGACCTGGTCGTCGCGCGCTCGGGCGGCTCGATCTTCGAGGTCGCAGCCCACGGGCGGCCGATGGTGCTGATCCCGTATCCGTACGCCACCGCCGACCACCAGACCGAGAACGCGCGCTACATGGAACGTGCCGGTGCCGCGATCGTGGTCGCGGACTCCGAGCTGACCGGCCGGCGGCTGGCCCAGGAGGTGGGCCGGTTACTGGCCGACCCCGGGCGCTTGGCGGCGATGGCGAGGGCGTCGGCGGCGCTCGCCCGGCCAGATGCGGCGCGAGCCATTGCCGCCGAGATACTCGCGGCAGCGGGCCTCGGCGGCCCCCGCCAGACCCCCTTGACCTGCGCCAGCGAGGGCCAGCAGACCACCACCAGCGCCGATCCGTAGGGGCGGCTCGGGAACTCAGCAGCGGGCCCGGGCTGCGCCGGGCTGGCGCCGCGCCGATTCGGTGGCGGGCCGCCGCTCGGTTCGTATAGCCTCATCTGCAGGCCAGCGGACGACGGGAAGAACGAGATGCTGTTTGGACAAGAGCACGTAAAGCGCTACCGCGAGACCGACGGTGCCGAGGGACACGACTGGCGCGGAACCACGGTGCTGCTGCTGAGCACCACCGGTCGACGGTCCGGTCGGGAGCGCACGACGCCGCTGATCTATGGAACCAAGAACGGGGACTACGTCGTCGTCGCCTCCCGGGGAGGCTCCGACGAGCATCCCGCGTGGTATCTGAACCTCCTCGACGAGCCCGAGGTCAACGTGCAGGTTCGAGGGGACCGTTT
Source organism: uncultured Solirubrobacterales bacterium (assembly GCA_963757015.1). Classification (GTDB taxonomy): domain Bacteria; phylum Actinomycetota; class Thermoleophilia; order Solirubrobacterales; family Solirubrobacteraceae; genus Palsa-465. Next base: position 156,477 of record CAVWQA010000010.1, on the reverse strand, counting down.
CGCCGCCCGAGCGCGGACGGCCGCCGGCGAGGAGCGCGCCAAGCTCTGGGAGTCGGCGGTCCAGCGCTGGCCCGCCTACGACGATTACCAGACCAAGACCAAGCGCGAGATCCCGGTCGTCGTACTCGAGCGCGTCTGACTGCCTCCTGAGCGCGGCGGCTGAAATCGGGCCGGACTGGTCGGCGCGCCGGCTTCATTTCGTCGGCATCGGGGGCGCGGGCATGAGCGGCCTGGCGCTGATCGCCAAGGCGCTCGGGGCCAGGGTCACGGGCTCTGACCGAGCGGAGTCGGCGTACCTGGCGGGGCTCCGTGAGCTGGGAATCGAGCCCGTCATCGGTCACGCCAGCAACAACGTGCCGCCCGACGCCGAGGTCGTCTACTCCACCGCGATCCCGGCCGACAATCCCGAGCGCCGGATCGCCCGGCGCGAGCTGCACCGCGCCGACCTGCTGGCTGAGATCGCCGCGCTGCGGCGCTGCCTGGCCGTGACCGGCACGCACGGCAAGACCACAACTGCGGCGATGGCCGTCCACGCTCTGCGGGGAGCGGGGCTGGACCCGTCGTACGTGGTCGGGGGCGAGCTCCGATCCACGGGCTCCAACGCGGGCTGGGGCACAGGGGAGTGGATCGTGATCGAAGCCGACGAGTCGGACCGGTCGCTGCTCAAGTTCAGCCCCGAGATCGCCGTTTTGACCAACGCCGAGCTTGACCATCATGCGACCTATTCCTCGCGTCTGGAGCTCGAGCAGACGCTGGCGGCGTTCATGGCCCGCGCCGGCCAGCGTGCCGTGGTCTGGGATCGGCCCGCACTGCTGCGCCTGTGTCCCGCCGATGCCGTCCCCTACGACGCCCGCGAACCGAAGCTGGGGCCCGAGGGCTCGCGCTTTGAGTGGCGCGGGATCGAGGTGCGTGTCCCGGTCCCCGGGGCGCACAACGCGATCAACGCCGCCGGCGCGCTGACGGCCTGCGCACTGGCGGGCGCGGACCACGAGCGCGCGGCGGCTGCGCTGGCCGACTTCAGCGGTGCTCGACGCCGGCTCGAGCGGCTCGGCAGGGCACGCTCCGGAGCCGCGGTGTACGACGATTACTCCCATCATCCGACCGAGGTGGCCGCCGCGATCGCGGCCATGCGAACGCTCGCGCCACGACGGTTGGTGGCGGTCTTCCAACCGCACCTGTACTCGCGCACGCGCGCGCTGACCCGCGGATTCGGGGCGGCGCTGGCGGGCGCCGACTCGGTCGTGGTGCTGCCCGTCTACCCGGCGCGTGAGCGTGCCGAGGACTTCCCGGGGGTCGACGGGCACCTGATCGCGGCCGCGGCGGCCGACGCCGCGCAGGGGCGTCCGGTGGCCTGGATGCCGGGCTTCGAGGAGGCCCGGGCATTGCTGGCGCAGTGGCTGCATGGGGGCGACCTGTGCCTGATGATGGGAGCCGGAGATATCGACTCGCTGGCCCGGTCGCTGGTGGCTTGAGGCCCGCGCGCGGGCACCGCCGCCGCGCCTTCTACGCTGCCGGGACGATGGGCGAGCTACCTGAGGGCATCGAGCGCGACTATCCGCTGGCGCGTCTGACCACGGTGCGCACCGGAGGCCCGGCCGAGTTGTTCGCGCGGCCCGGCTCGGTCGCCGAGCTCGAGCGAATCCTGGCCTGGGCCGGTGACTCCGGCGTGGAGGTAGGTGTGGTGGGCTCGGGGTCGAACCTCCTGATAGCGGACGCAGGCGTCCACGGATTGGTTGTGAAACTCGACCGAGAGCTGACCGAGATCAAACTGGATCAAACACGGATCAACTGTGGCGGCGGCGCACGTCTGCCGGCCGTGTCTGCGCACGCGGCCCGAGCGGGGCTGACCGGGATCGAGTTCGGGGTCAACATTCCAGGGACGGTCGGCGGAGCCGTGCGCATGAACGCCAACGCCTACGGCGGCGAGCTCGCGCGGGCGCTGGACTGGGTCGACGTGGTGAGCGCCGCGGGCACCGAGCGCCGGGTGCCCGAGCAACTTGGCTTCGCCTACCGCCGCTCGGCGCTGGCGCCGGGAGAGGTCGTGGCCCGCGCGTCATTTGCGCTGCAGCCGGCGTCGCCCGAGGCGGTCAAGCACACCCTCGCCGACATGCGCCGCCGGCGCAAGGAGGCGCAGCCGTCGGGGATCAAGACGTTCGGGTCGACGTTCAAGAACCCCACCGATGCGCGCGCCGATGGTCGCACCGCTGGGCAGCTGCTGGAGGCGGCAGGCTGTCGAGGGCTGCGGATCGGCGGGGCGGGCTTTTCCGACAAGCACGCGAACTTCGTCGAGAACCATGGCGATGCCAGCACGGCCGACGTCATCGCGGTGATGGTCGAAGGCCGCCGCCGCGTCAAGGAGCGCTTCGGCATCGAGCTCGAGCCCGAGGTGCAGGCGCTGGGTCCGGTCGCGCTGCCGAGGGAGTGGAGTCGGCCCTGAGCGCCTGGCCGCGATTGAACCGCCGGCTGATGGGCTGGCGCCGTCCGCGGGTGCGAGGGGGGCGGCGGCGATCGCTGCGACGCCCCGGGCTGCGGGTGATCGTGGCCCTCGCCGGCGTGGCCGGTGTGTTGGGGGGAGGGTTTCTGTGGTTTCGAGACTCGTCGCTGGTCGCGGTCCAGCAAGTGCGGGTCACCGGCGCAGGAGGTGCCGACGCCGGCAAGGTCCGCGCGGCGCTGGCGGCGGCGGCTCGCAACATGACCACGCTCGATGTCGACATGGCCCAGCTGCGGACGGCGGTGCAGCCCTACCCCGACGTCAAGCGCTTGGATGTGAGCACGCAATTCCCGCACGGGATGCACATCCATGTGATCGAGCAGATACCGGTCGCGGTCGTGCTCGAAGCCGGCCGTCAGATCGCCGTCGCCGGGGATGGCACGCTCCTGCACGATGTCGTGCCCACCTCGTCGTTGCCGGCGATCTCACTGCGGATTCCGCCCGGCGGCCCCCGAGTGACTGGCTACGCGCTCAGCGAGGTGCGGCTCCTAGGGGCAGCGCCCTACCAACTGCTGCCCAAGATCAAAGGCGTCAGCGACGGCGCCGCCCACGGCCTGGTCGCCCAGCTGCGCGATGGACCCAGCATCTACTTCGGAGCCCCGGGCCAGCTGGCCGCGAAGTGGAACGCGGCCACCGCCGTGCTTGCCGACACGGGCTCAGCCGGCGCCGTGTACGTGGATGTCAGCGATCCCAATCGGCCCGCTGCGGGAGCCGGGTCTGACTCCAGCGCCCCGACATCGGCGGCGATCAACGGGAGCGCGAGTGACCAAACGTCGGCCGCCGGCGGTCTTTGACTCGAGTATTTGCCAAGCGATGGTAGAGGCTTGACCTCAACTTGAGGCTTACAGCGCGTCCAGACGGAGTCTCTAGGGATGATTGAGAATTCCTGCGATTGCAACGATCGTTGCGTGGCCGCAGGCGGCGTTGACTTCTAGTGACACTAGGCCATAACGTGGCAAACTGCTTGTCTCGCACAAGCAGGGATTAACACTTAACCCTACATCGAGGGTCGGACGAGATCATGGAAAGCGGCAGTTATCTCGCAGTCATCAAGGTCGTCGGGGTTGGCGGCGGCGGCACCAACGCCGTCAACCGTATGGTCGACGCGGGCCTCCGCGGGGTGGAGTTCGTCGCGTGCAACACCGATGCGCAGGCGCTGGCGATGTGCGACGCCGACATCAAGCTCAACATCGGCCATGAGCTGACCAAAGGGCTCGGGGCCGGCTCCGATCCGGTCGTCGGCCAGGGCGCTGCGGCCGAATCCCGGGACGAGATCAAGGAGGCGCTCAAGGGCGCCGACATGGTGTTCGTAACCGCCGGTGAAGGCGGCGGCACCGGAACGGGCGCCGCGCCGGTGATCGCCGAGATCGCCAAGAACGAGATCGGGGCTTTGACCGTGGGCGTCGTCACCCGGCCGTTCTTGTTCGAGGGGGCCCAGCGCGCGCGCCAGGCCGACGAGGGGATCCAGCGGCTGCGCGAGAACGTCGACACGCTGATCGTGATCCCGAACGAGAAGCTGCTGGCGATCATTGAGCGGCGCACGTCGATCCTGGACGCCTTCCGCGAGGCCGACAACGTCCTGCGGCAGGGCGTGCAGGGGATCACCGATCTGATCACGATCCCGGGACTGATCAACCTCGACTTCGCCGACGTGCGCACGATCATGCACGACGCGGGCAGCGCGCTGATGGGGATCGGCACCGCCGCGGGCGAGAACCGGGCCACCGAGGCCGCCAAGGTGGCGATCTCGTCGCCGTTGCTGGAGGAGTCGGTCGAGGGTGCGATGGGGATCCTGCTCAACATCACCGGCGGCCACGACCTGGGTCTGTTCGAGGTCAACGAGGCGGCCGAGCTCGTGGCCAGCGCGGCGGACTCCAACTCGAACATCATCTTCGGCGCGGTCATCGACGACGCCCTGGGCGACGAGGTGCGCGTGACCGTGATCGCGACCGGCTTTGACCACGGCCATCGCAGCCCGAGCACGGCGCGTGAGGCCACCCGTCGCGATCGCCGCGACCGCGACGTGACGATGGACGAGCGGCAGCGCTCGACGCTCGAGATCTCAGACGACGACATCGACATCCCGTCGTTCCTCAAGGACCGGTAGCGGGCAGGTAGGCCAGCGGGCGCGCCAGAGCCAAGCGGGCCCAAAGGCGGCCGCGGCGAGCCAGGCTGGCCAAGGCGGCCGCGGCGAGCCAGGCGGGCCCCACGGCAAAAGCCAGCGGGGCCGTGTACTAGCCTGCTGTTCGTGTCATCCGTCGCCGAGACGCTCCGGCGCAGCCCCCTGCACGAGAACCATCGGGCCGCGGGCGCCAAGCTGGTCGGCTTCGGCGGTTTCTCGATGCCGCTTCAATACTCGGGCATCAGGCGCGAGCATGTGGCCGTCCGCCGCCACTGCGGCGTGTTCGACGTCTCCCACATGGGCCAGGTCGAGGTGGCGGGCCCCGACGCGGCGGCGTTGTTGCAGAGACTGCTCTCCAACGACATCCGCCGTCTGCCCGTGGGTGGCGCCCAGTACAGCGTCTGCTGCCGCGAGGATGGCGGGGTGCTCGATGACGTGTTCACCTACAGGCTCGCCGAGTGCCGCTTCTTGACGGTCACCAACGCCGCCAACCACGAGCGCGACCTGGCCTGGTTCAGGGCTCACATGACGGGATTCGATGCCGACGTGGTCGACCTGCGCCAGGACTACGCGATGCTCGCCGTCCAGGGTCCCAAAGCCCGGGCGCTGCTGACACGCCTGGCCGATGGGTCGCTGCCGCCGCGCTTTCACTGCTGTGAGCGCTCGCTGGCGGGCGTGCCGATGCTCGTCTGCGGCACCGGCTACACGGGTGAGGACGGTGCCGAGCTGCTGCTCGATCCGGCTCGCGCGCCGGCGGTCTGGGATGCGCTGGTCGAGGCGGGGGCCACGCCGGCCGGGCTTGGTGCCCGCGACACGCTCAGGCTCGAGGTCTGCTTTTGCCTGTACGGCAACGAGCTCAGCGAGGATCGCGGACCGATCGACGCCGGGCTGGGGTGGTGCTGCAAAGAGCGGACGGACTTCATCGGCTCCGAGATGGTGGCCCGCACGCGCGCCCAGGGTCCGGCGCACGTGCTGGTGGGATTCTCGATGCAGAGTGCCGGAATCCCGCGGCAGGGCAATCCGGTCGCAGGTGGTGGCGTGGTGACCAGCGGGACGTTCTCGCCCTGCCTGGAGCGTGGGATCGGGATGGCCTACGTACCCTCGGAGCGCTCTGAGCCGGGCACCATCCTGGAGATCGACGTCCGCGGCACGACGCGGACCGGCGTGGTGGAGCCCAAGCCCATCTACGACAAGGAGGCGTGAGGACCCGTGGCCGACCCCAGCTACCCAGACGACCTTCTGTACCACCCCGAGCACGACTGGGCGCGGATCGATCCCACCCAGCCCGATCAAGCCACATTCGGGATCACCTGGTTCGCACAGGACGCACTCGGCGAGGTCGTGTTCTTCGACCCCCCGGCGGTCGGCAGCACCGTGTCCAAGGATGCCGCCTACACCGAGGTTGAGTCGGTCAAGGCCGTCTCAGACGTGATCTCGCCGCTCTCGGGGGAGATCGTCGAGGTCAACGAGGTGTTGGCCGACAAGCCCGAGACGATCAACGAGGACCCCTACGGCGATGGCTGGCTGGTCAAGGTGAAGATCTCTGACCCGTCAGAGCAGGACTCGCTGCTGGACGCGGCGGCGTACGAGGCGACGCTGCAGTGAGCCGATACACATCCGCCACCGACGCAGACCGCCGCGAGATGCTCGAGTCGATCGGGGTGGGGCGGATCGAGGATCTGTTTTCAGACATTCCCGCTCACCTGAGATGCACCGAGCCGCTCGCGCTCGGCGGCGGCCTGTCCGAGCAGGAGGTCTACGACGAGCTGCGGGCGCTGGCCGCGTGCAACTCGAGCACCGAGGACGAGATCTCGTTCGTGGGGGCCGGCATGTATGACCACTACGTGCCCGCGCTGGTGGACTCGATCACCAGCCGCTCGGAGTTCCTGACCCCCTACACGCCCTATCAGCCCGAGGTCTCCCAGGGCGGCCTGCAGGCCATGTTCGAGTACCAGACGGCGATCTGCGAGCTGACCGGCCTGCCAATCTCAAACGCGTCGGTGTACGAGGGCCCGAGCGCGGTCGCCGCCGCCGGCTATGTGGCCAAGCTGTCCAACGGCCGGCGCCGGTTTGTCGTCTCGAGCGGCGTGCACCCCCATGCCCGGGAGGCGCTGGCCACGCTGGCCCACGGTTGGGGGATGGAGATGGTCCCGGCGCCGCTGCGCGACGGCGTGACCGTGTTGCCCGAGCTCGACGAGGACGTCAGCGCGGTGATCGTCTCGCAACCGAACTTCCTGGGCGCCGTGGAGGAGCTCGAGGAGCTGGCCACGGCGGCGCACGAGGCCGGCGCGCCGTGCATCTGCTCGTGTGACCCGCTGCCGCTGGCCCTGCTGCGATCGCCCGGGGAGTGCGGGGTCGACGTGGCGGTGGGCGAGGGCCAGACGCTCGGCAACCGGCTTGACTTCGGCGGGCCATCGTTCGGCTTCTTTGCCACCAGCGAGGCTCTGATCAGGCGGGTGCCGGGACGGATCGCTGGCGAGACGCGCGATCTGGACGGCAAGCGCGGCTTCGTGCTCACCCTGCAGACGCGCGAGCAGCACATCCGGCGCGAGAAGGCGACCTCGAACATCTGCACCGCACAGGCGCTGAACGCGCTGGCCGGGATCATCTATCTGAGCTGGCTGGGTAGCGAGGGGATCGTCGAGCTCGCCGAGCTGATGGTCCAGCGGACCGCCTATGCCCGCGGGCGCCTGGCCAAGCTGGAGGGCGTCAGCCTGCTGCACGAGCAGCCGGTCGTGCGCGAGTTCGCGCTCACGCTCGACGCGCCGGTGGAGCGGGTCATCGCCCGCTGCCTCGAACGGGGGATCAACCCCGGCTACCCGCTGGGCGGTGACTACCCCGAGCATCCCGACGGGCTGCTGGTCGCGATCACCGAGCGGCGTACGCGGGCGCATATCGATGCGTTGGTATCGGCGCTGGGCGATGCCGTCGCCGCCGAGGGCAGGCTGCACTACCAGGAGGTAGCGTGATCTCCGCCGCCGATGACGAGCTGACCATCTTCGAGCGCTCCAGGTCCGGGCGGCGGGCATTTGTGGCCCCGGCGCTCGACGTCCCCGAGCGCCCCCTGGATGAGCTGCTGGCGCCGCGGCTCAGACGCGAGCACCCGCCGCACCTGCCGGAGGTCTCAGAGCCCGAGATCGTCCGCCATTACAACCGCCTCTCCAAGCGCAACTTCGATCTCGACACCGGCTTTTATCCGCTGGGCTCATGCACGATGAAGCACAATCCCAAGCTGCACGAGCGGATCGCGGCGCTGCCGGGCCACGCCAAGCTGCACCCGCACCAGCGGCCCGAACGAGCGCAGGGGGCGCTCGAGCTGATGTGGCGGTTGCAGGCGGCGCTCGCGGAGGTCGCGGGCCTGCCGCATGTGTCGCTGCAGCCCTCGGCCGGATCACACGGCGAGCTCGCGGGCGTGCTGTTGACGCGCGCCTTCCACGAGGACCGCGGCGAGCAGCGCAGCAAGGTGCTGACCCCTGACACCGCGCACGGGACCAACCCCGCGACGGTCACGATGGCCGGTTACGAGGTCGTCCACATCGGCACCGACGAGCGCGGCAACGTGGATCTCGACGACCTGCGCGCCAAGGCCACCGAGGAGGTGGCCTGCCTGATGCTCACCAACCCCTCGACGCTGGGCCTGTTCGAGCCGGCGATCGAGGAGATCGCCCACATCGTCCACGAGATCGGCGCGACGCTCTACTACGACGGCGCCAACCTCAATGCGATCATGGGCATCTGCCGCCCGGGGGACATGGGCTTCGACATCGTCCACTTCAACCTGCACAAATCCTTCACCCAGCCCCACGGTGGCGGCGGTCCGGGTGCGGGACCGATCGCCGTGGCCGAGCGGATCGAGCCGTTTCTGCCCCGGCCCCAGGTCGTCCGCCGCGAGCGCGGCGCCAACGGCGACGCCGGTCCCTTCTACGACCTCGACTACGAGCGCCCCAAGTCGATCGGGCGCCTGCGCGGGTTTCAGGGCAACTACGGCGTGTTCGTGCGCGCCTATGCCTACATCCGCTCGCTGGGCGCACCCGGCCTGCGCGACGTCTCCGAGGTGGCGGTCCTGAACGCCAACTACCTGCTGGCAAAACTGCGGGCCGAAGGGGTCATGGAGTACCTGCCGGTCGCCTACGAGCGCCTCTGCATGCACGAGTTCGTGCTCTGCGGAGCGCCGATGAAGCGCGAGCTGAAGATCAAGACGCTGGACCTGGCCAAGCGGCTCCTGGACCACGGCGTACACCCCCCGACGGTCTACTTCCCGCTGCTGGTCGACGAGGCTCTGCTGGTCGAACCCACCGAGACCGAGACCAAGGAGACGCTCGACCGCTTCGCGGCGACTCTCGTCGAGCTGCTGCGCGAAGCGCGCGAGGACCCCGAGATCGCGCGGGGCGCCCCCTACACCACGCCGGTCAGACGGCTGGACGAGGCCGCGGCGGCACGACGACCGGTCGTGCGCCAGGCGCTCTGATCCGCCGACCGCGACGTCCGGCGTAGGCTGACTCGGATGCGATTCGTGATCTTCGGGGCGGGAGCGATTGGCGGGGTCGTGGGCGCCAGGCTGGCCCAAGCCGGGTTCGATGTCGCTCTGATCGCCCGGGGGCCCCACCTGGAGGCGATTCGCCGCCACGGGCTGAGACTCCAGACGCCGGTACAAGTCAGCGTTCTGAAGCTGGTCGCGGCGCACGACCCGGCCGAGCTCGGGGTCGGCGCCGACGACGACGTGGTGCTGCTGGCGACCAAGAGCCAGGATACGCTGGGGGCGCTGGCCAGCCTGCGCCAAGCGGCCGGGAGCCGGATCCCGATCATCTGCCTGCAGAACGGGGTCGAGAACGAGCGCCTGGCCCTGCGCGTGTTCGACGCGGTCTACGGCGCGGTGGTGATGCTGCCGGCGGCGCATCTGGAGGCCGGCACGGTCTTGGCCTACGGCTCACGCCTAACCGGGATCATCGACGTCGGCCGCTACCCGGAAGGCATCGACGAACTGTGCGAGGTCGTCACCGAGGCGCTCGCCGCATCGGGCTTCATCGCCCATTCGCGGACCGACATCATGCGCTTCAAGTACGCCAAGCTGATGCTGAACCTGGGCAATGTGGTGGGGGCGCTGTGCGGGCCCGGCGAGCGCAGCGACGAGCTCACCGAGCGTGCCCGATGCGAGGGGGAGGCGGTCCTGAGCGCCGCCGGGATCGAGTTCGACGCGTCCGAGGTGACCGACCTGAGCGGCCGCTGGGAGCGAATCGGCGTGCGTTCGATCGGCGATCGCCCGCGGGCGGGCTCGTCGAGCTGGCAGAGCCTGGCCCGCGGCACCGGGGCGATCGAGACCGACTACCTCAACGGCGAGATCGTGCTCCTCGGCCGCCTGCACGGCATCCCGACGCCGGTCAACGCGGCGCTGGGCGAGCTCGCCGCGCGGCAGGCGCACCGGGGCGCCGGTCCCGGCGAGCTGGCGGTCGGCGAGGTTCTGGCGCTGGCCGGCGAAGGTCAGGGGAGGCCGGCGTGAGCACCGCAGCCGGCGCCGGCGGTCTGATCGAGGCGCAGGCGGCGGAGATCGCGGCGCGCGCCGGGACCGAGCTCGAGCAGCTGGTGGCGATCTCCTCGCCTTCGGGAGATGTACCCGGGGCCGAGCAGGCGCTGGCCCTGTGCGCCTCGCTGCTGCCCGACGGCGCCGCCACCGAGCGGCCGCCGTGCTCGACGCCGGGCAGCGCTCCGGATCTGATCGGGACCCTGACCGGCTCGGGCAGCCGCCGGATACTGCTGCTCGGCCACGTCGACACGGTGATCGGCCACGGTTCACACCGGCCGCTGCGCCGCCAGGGCGATCGGCTGTACGGGACGGGAGCCGCCGATATGAAGGGCGGCGTCGTGCTGGCGCTGGGCGTGGCCCGGGCCCTCGCGCGCGAGCCGGAGCTGTTCGCCGAGCTCGCCGTCCTCCTGGTCACCGACGAGGAATGGCGTGTGGCCCCGTTCGTCCACGCCGGGCCGGAGGGGCGGTTTGCCGGCTACGACGCCTGCCTGTGCTTCGAGGCGGGAGAGCGCACGCCGGGGGGCGACGAGGGCGTCGTCGTACGCCGCAAGGCGGCCGGCACGCTGAAGGTGATCGCGACCGGCCGGGCGTCGCACTCCGGAAGCGCGCCCGACTACGGCCGCAACGCGCTGCTCGCGCTGGCCGAGACGGCGAGCGCGGTCGCCGCGATGCATGCCCCCGCCGGCTCGGAGCGGCTCAGCGTGGTGCCGACCGTGATCCGCTCGGGCGAGGCGTTCAACGTGGTGCCCGCCTCCGGTGAGCTGATCTTCGATCTGCGCGCCAGGCGACTCGAGGCCTTCGACGCGGTGCTGGCCCGGGTCGTGCCCGAGCTCGACGGCGTCCAGCTCGAGGCCAGGATGGAGCGCTTGTGGCCGGGCATGGACTCCGCGAGCGCGACGGCAAGCCTGCTCGCCAACGCCTCACGGGCGCTCGGGCGCCGGGTGGCCGGCATCGCCCGGGGCGGAGCCAGCGATGCCAGCCATTTCGCCGACGCGATCGCGCTGACGGTAGACGGGCTGGGCCCGAGAGGCGGCGGAGCCCACACGCCCCAGGAGTTCGTGCGCCGCGACTCGCTGCGCGAACGGGCGGAGGTCGCGCTGGCCGTCGCGCTTCAGGCGCTGGCGTAAGGCTCCAGGCGCTGGCCTCCAGGCGCTGGCGGAAGGCGCGCAAGGCGCTGGCATAAGAGTTGCATCAGGATCGCCCCCCAAAACGCCGCCGATCCTCCCGCTACGTGCCATCCTTTGTCTCATGACCACGACGAGCCGCACCAGCAGCACTGCCAGCAGGCGCAGACTGGGCGACAAGCTTCCGGCCAAGGGCCGTCAGCCAATCGAGGGGCTGATCCTGCTGGCGGCGATCGTCGCGCTCATGTGGCTGCTGGAGGCGATCAACTCCGTGGATGGCGGCGCCCTCGACAAGAGCGGAGGCATCTATCCCCGCAACCTCGACCACCTGTGGGCGATCTTCACCGCGCCGTTCTTGCACGGCAGCTTCACGCACCTGATCGACAACACGATCCCGTTCGTGTTCATGGGCGTGATCATCGCCCTGTGGGGCGCCGCCCGACTGGCGCTGGTGACGCTGATCGTGATCGTGATCGGCGGCTTGGGGACATGGTTGATCGCGCCCGCCGGCACCGACACCTTCGGCGCCAGCGGGATCGTGTTCGGATATGCCACGTACCTGTTCGCGAGGGGGGTGTTCAACCGGAGCGTGCTCGAGATCCTGATCGGGATCGTGGTGGGCGTGGTCTGGGGCGGGGCGCTGCTGGCCAGCGTGGTGCCGCATCCCGGGATCTCCTGGCAGGGGCACGTGTGCGGAGCGATCGGCGGTGTGGTGGCGGCCTGGCTGCTGGCGCGGCCGCGCACCAATGCCCGGACACGCGGCCGCGGCGGCACCCGAAGCGGCGGCAGCGGCGGCGGCACGCCCACGGAGGCAAGCGATCCGCTCACCCGCGCCCTCGCCCAGTAGACCCGGTCACGTGGGCGCTCGCCAGTAGTCACGCTCGGGCGAGCCATCGCCCAGTAGACCGCTCACGCGAGCCCCCGCCCAATAAACCCGGGTCGCTAGCCTGACCGCAATGCGGATCTTCTCGGGCATCCAGCCGACCGGCCGCAAGCACCTGGGCAACTACATCGGCGCGATCACGCAGTACGTCGCCGGTCAGGACCGCGGCGAGGCGATCTACTGCATCGTCGACCTGCACGCGATCACGGTCGCCTACGAGCCCACCACGCTGCGCGAGTCGGTGTACGACACGGCCGCGATCCTGCTGGCGGCGGGGCTCGATCCCGACCGGTGCATCTTCTTCCGCCAGGGCGACGTTGACGAGCACACCGAGCTGTGCTGGCTGCTGACGAGCGTGACCGCCTTCGGCGAACTGAACCGCATGACCCAGTTCAAGGAGAAATCCGGCGCCCAGCGCGAGCTGGTGTCGGCCGGGCTGTTCATCTACCCGGTGCTGCAGGCCGCCGACGTGCTCGCCTATCGAGCCCACGAGGTGCCGGTCGGCGAGGATCAGCGCCAGCACGTCGAGCTGATGCGCGACGTCGCCGAGCGCTTCAACGCCCGCTTCGGCGAGACGCTCGTGGCGCCGGAGGTGCGCGTACCCGAGGTCGGCGCCCGGATCATGGACCTGCAGTTCCCCGACCGCAAGATGTCGACGACGGGCGGCAGCGAGCAAGGAACCGTGCTCGTGCTCGATCCGCCCGAGACGATCAAAAAGAAAGTTCGCTCATCGGTCACCGACTCAGGCAGCGAGGTTGTCCGCGGCCCCGGCAAAGCCGGGATCACGAACCTCATCGAGATCCTCGCGGCGGTGCGGGCCGTGGACCCGACGGCGATCGAGCACGAGTTCGACGGACATGGCTATGGCGCCTTCAAGCAGGTGGTGGCCGACGAGGTGACGGCCTATCTGGAGCCGGTTCGCGAGCGCTACGGGGAGCTGCGCTCAGACGAGCGCGAGCTCGAGACGATCCTCGCCGCAGGCGCCGACAAGGCGCGGGCGATCGCGGCGGAGACCGTGGCCGACGTCCGCGAGGCGATGGGAGTGGGACCGGTCCGGCAGCGCAGCTAACGTCTGCGCCGTGGCTCTCGTCGACCTGGAGCTTGACCTGGACGTGTTCGCAGGTCCGTTTGACCTGCTGCTGACGTTGATCCTGCGCGAGGAGGTCGACCTGCTCGAGGTCGATCTCGCCGACGTGGTGATCACCTACATCGACCACCTCGAGCAGCGCAACGAGCTCGATCTCGAGGCGGCCACCGAGTTCCTGGTCCTGATCGCCGCGCTGCTCGAGCTCAAGTCAAGGCTGCTGCTGCCGGGTGAGGAGCTCGAGGAAATCGAGCTCGATCCGGGCGAAGCGGCCGACGAGCTGCTCGCCCGGCTGCTGTCCGCGCACCGGTATCGCGGCGCCGCGGCCCACCTGCGTGACCGTCTGCAAGCGCAGGATGGCTACCGCTTTCGCTCCGCGCCGCTGCCGGCGGCGCTGCGCAAGGCGTCGCTTCCGGAGGCCCGCGCCGTATATGACCCGTCGGTGCTGGCCGCGGCCATCGGCGGGCTGCTGGCGCTGCCCCCGGCTGTCGACCTGGGCCACGTCACGGTCGCCAAGGTGACGGTCGCCGAGCGGCTGGCTCACCTGCGCGCGTTGCTGGCCCGCGGGAGCTTCACCTTCTCGGAGGCGGTGGCCCGCTCGGATCGCGTCACGGTCGCGGTCACCCTGTACGCGCTGCTCGAGCTCTACAAGCAGGGCGAGGCCACCTGGACCCAGGAGCAGCCGTTTGCCGAGATCGTGGTCGAGTCGTTGCCGACCCAGGGGAGGATGACGGCGTGAGCGCGAGCGACGAGCTTCAGCGCACGCTCGAAGCTCTGCTGTTTCTGAGCTCGGAGCCGGTCTCGGCCCCGGCGCTGGCGGAGGCCACCGGTGCCGAGCTGCACGAGGTGGTGACGGCACTCGAGCGCCTGCGCGAGAGCTACGAGTTCGAGCGCCGGGGCCTGGTCCTGCGCGAGCTCGCCGGCGGCTTCACGCTCAGCACCCATCCCGATCTGGAACCGGCCGCCCGGCGACTGCTGGCCAGGCCGCGGACGCCGCCGCTGACCCCGGCGCAGGCCGAGACGCTGGCCATCGTGGCCTACCTGCAGCCCGTCTCGCGCCCCGAGATCGCCCGGATTCGAGGGGTCAGCGCCGAGTCGGCGGCGGCCACGCTGCTCGAGCGGGGGATGATCGAGGAGGCCGGACGTTCGCAGTTCGGCGCCATCCTGTACCGCACCACGGACCTGTTCCTGCGGCTGTTCGGGCTGACGTCGGTCACGGAGCTGCCGGATGTCTCTCAGTTCGATCCGGCGCCCGAGGTCGAGCAGGAGCTGCGCCAGCGACTGCTGCGCGCCGGCGAGGCCCGCGCCGGGATGGCGGGCGCGACGGCCACCGACAACGCTCAGTAGCGGCGCCGGTCAGAGGCCGAGGAAGTCGAGCACGGCCCGTCCGTCGCGGGCCAGCGCGTCTGCGTCCAGCGCCGAGATCTCGACCAGCGGGTCGATCTGAACCTGCCGGCCAGCGATCCGCCACACAGCGCCCGCCTTGCCGTTGACGAGGGCAAAGCCCCGGAAGATGCCGCCGCTGACGACGCGCGGCTCGACGTCGGCCAGCAGCTCGGCGCGCGAGCACCAGCCGAGCAGCACGGGCTCGTAGGCGCCCAGCAGCCGCGGAGGCGGGAGCGGGGCCGCCCGGGAGCGGCCCTCGAGGTCGACCAGCCCGTCCGATGCCTGCGACAGCTCGCCGGCGATCGCCCCCAGCCCGGCGCGGGCGTCACGCAGCGGGATTCCGGCCCAGCGAGCCAGATCGGCCTCGTGAGCCGGTCCGTGACCGGTCAGATACCGGCGCGCCAGCTCGGCCAGCGCCCGATCGCGGTCCAGCACGCGCGGGCTCGGGCGCGGCAGCCAGTCGGCCACCAGGGCGTACGCCTGCTGGCGGCCGATCATCGGCCCGCGAACCACGCTGCCGCCGAGCCCGGCGGCGAACATGATGTGGATGAAGGCCTGACCATCGACCGGGATGGCGTGCCCGCGCAGGAGCTCGCGCAGCGCTGGACCAGTCATCGGACCTTGGGAGCCGAGCTCGCGCTCGATCAAAGCGATCGCGCGGCGGGCGGCGTCGGGGCTGACGCCGCTGCGCTCCAGCCGCGTCTGGCTCGACGTTCTCAGCGCCGGCGCGGTCAACATCCGCAGCCAGAAGTAGTCCTCGCTGGCCGCCAGGTGCAGCGTGCCGCGGTTGAGCCATGTGATCACCAGCGAACGCTCCTGCGTCAGCGCGCGGTCGACATCGGCGGCCGTGACCCCGGTGCTGCGGGCCCTGACCGCCAGGCGCGCGCCGCGGGGATCCTGTCCCTGGACGGCGAGCAGCCGCTTCACCACCGAGAGCGGATCACGCGCCGGACGCCCGGCCAGCAGCTGCGCGGTCAGGCGCCGCGGCAGGGTGTTCACAGCACGGGCTCGGCCGCGCGGGCGGCGGCGAGCTGCCCGCAGGCGGCGTCGATGTCGCGCCCCCGGGTCAGGCGAACGGTGGCGGTGATCCCGTGGCGCTCGAGCTCGGCCTTGAACGCCTCGATGGCCTTCGGGCTCGAGCCCACGTAGGCCGAGCCGGTCGGGTTGTAGGGGATCAGGTTGACCTTGAACATGCGGCGGTCGAGCACCTGGGCCAGAGCTCGGGCCTGGGCAAAGGAATCGTTGACGCCGGCCAGCATCACGTACTCGACGAACACCATCCGCCGCTTGCGCTCGTAGTAGTCGCGGCAAGCGGCCAGCACGTCGGCCAGCGGGTAGCGGTCGTTGACCGGCATGAGCTGAGAGCGAAGCTCCTCATCGGCGGCGTGCAGCGAGAGGGCCAGCCGGATCGGCCGAGGCTCGGCGGCCAGGCGCTCGATCCCGGGGATCCAGCCCACGGTCGAGATCGCCGTGTGGCGGCTGCTGATCCCCAGGTCAGGCAGCCGCGCGCACGCCTCGAGCACCGCCTCGATGTTCATCATCGGCTCGCCCATGCCCATGAACACCGCGTGGTCGACGCGCCCGGGTTTCGCGCCCGATGCGGATGCGCGCCGGAAGTGAACCGCCTGATCGACTATCTCATCGCGGGTCAGGTTGCGGCCAAAGCGCATCTGCCCGGTGGCGCAGAAGGTGCAGGTCAGCGGGCAGCCGGACTGGGAGGACAGACACAGTGACCGCCGCCCGTCCGCGTAGACCATCAGAACCGCCTCGAGCGGACGGCCGTCGGCGGTCCGCAGCAGCGCCTTGATCGTCCCGTCGCGCGCCTGGGCCTGCTCCTCGAGCTCCAGGCTCGAGAACGGCACCGCTTCGTCCAGCGCCGAACGCAATCCCAGCGGCAGATCGGTCATCGCGTCAAAGCCGGCGGCGCCCTGGGCCACCCATCTCCAGATCTGGCGGGCACGGTAGGCGGGTTCGCCGAGCTCGGTCAGCGTGCGCTGCAGCAGCTCGAAGTCCATCGTCTGTCTATGGTGCCATCGCGATGCGCCTGGCGAAGTTCCTGGCCGCAGCGGGCGTCTCCTCGCGCCGCGGCGCCGAGCAGATCGTTCGCTCCGGACGGGTCACGGTCGGTGGTGAGCGGGTACTGGATCCGGCGCGTGACGTGGGTCCGCGGGACGCGGTCAAGCTGGACGGAGCGCCCGTGGTCGCCGAGCCCCGGCGCGTCGTCTACGCCGTCAACAAGCCCCCGGGCGTGGTCAGCACCGCGCGCGATCCACAGCGCCGGCCCACGGTCGTGTCGCTGGTCGACTCAACGCTGAGGCTGTACCCGGTGGGCAGGCTCGACATCGATGTCACGGGCCTGATCCTGGTCACCAACGACGGTGAGCTGGCCCACCGGCTCACCCATCCGAGCTTTGAGGTGCCCAGGACCTACCGGGCGCGCCTGCAGAACGCTCCGGTCCGTGACGAGGCGCTGAAGAGCTTCGCGCGGGCGTTGTCCTGGACGGGCGCAGGACCGCCCCGGCACGGGTCCGCCGGGTGTCAAGCGATACGATCGAGCTGACGATCCACGAAGGGCGCAAGCGGCAGGTCAAGCGCATGTGCGAGCAGGTCGGGCATCCGGTGAGGACGCTCGAGCGGGTGCGCTTCGGGCCGTTGCGGCTCGGCGACCTGCGGCCCGGCGCCTACCGCCGCCTCAGCGAGACCGAGGTTACCCGCCTGATGTCGGCGGCCGCTGAATCAGGAGCTCGTCGTTCCGGAACCGCGTCGTCTTCAGCGCCCGTGAGAGCTCGGCGGGGGTGACGCGCTGCGACGTTGCAGAGACCATCCTGATGACGCTGAACTGCAGCGCCCGGCGGCGCCAGATCGCGTGAAAGCCCGCCACCGGATAGCGGCGCCTGCATGACCGAGGGCCACAGGTTGCAGGCCGAGCCCCACCAGCAAAAGCCGTCGCTGGGAGGTGACGTGAACGAGACGACGTCGAGCTCGGACACGGTTGCGCCGTGCCTGGGCATGAACCTCAGACCCGGGAGGTACAAGGAAAGCGGTAGCAGGTCCCGGTAGTGCTGCACCAGGATCGCGCGCTCTGGAGCCGCCGCGTGGTCGGTGCCGAGGATCGCGGCGACGACGCGCCAGTCGGGGCGTTGGTAGTTGCGGTCGGCCGCCACCCCGATTGCCGTGACGATCCCGATCAGACACATCGCCGCCGCTGCCGCGAGCCCCAGCGCGGGCGGCCTGCGCACCGCAAGGCCGCCCGCGACCAGCAGCGCGGCTGCAGGCCACAGCGCCAGCAGGTTGCGCGTCAGCACCTCGTCAAAACCGAACGCGATCAGCACCAGGCCGATCACCAGGCCGGCGAGCGCCAGGCCGCCGGCGACCAGCGCGCCGCCGCGTTCGGCCGCGGCGGCACGGGTGGCCAGGAGCACCAGCGAGAGCACGGTGATGGCGATCGCGAGCGGCTCGAGCACGCCGTGCGCGGGGCCCTCGAAGCCGATCGCAAACTGCGGGATCACCTGGCCAAGGCGCCGGCCGAGGGGGGCGCCGGCGATCCATGCATCCCGGCGGGTCGCGTTCTGGGCGAGGGCGAGCGTCAGCAGCCCGAGGCCGCACAGCCCCACCAGTCCGAAAGCGATCTGCACCTCGCGCCGGCGGCGGTGGATGGCCAGCAGCCAGACCGCTTCGGGCACCACGATCGAGCACTGCGTAGTAATGAGTCGCGAGGGCCAGGGCCGCCGTGACCGCCCAGGCAGCGAGCGCCCGCGGCGTCGGGCCCTCGCCGGCGTAGGCGAACGCGAGCAGCGAAAGGCCGGCCAGGAACGCCAGCATCTCGTAGGAGCGAACCTCCTGCGAGTACCAGATAAGCAGCGGATTGCAAGCCACGAGCGCCGCCGCGACCAGGCCCGCTCGGCGCGAGACGAGCTTTGAGCCCGTTGCGAAGGCATACCGGGACCAGGCCACGCCGAGCACCGCCGACAGCGAGCGCAGCGGCGCCTCGGCATAGCCGAAGACCCGCGCCCAGACCCACGCCACGCAGTAGTACAGCGGCGGCGTCGATTCGGACTGCGGGATCAGGCCGAGCATCTTGCCCGGCGGAGAAATGCATATCAGGAGCGTGGTGTTGGCCTCGTCGAACCAGAACCCCTGGTGGCCGAGGCGGTAAAAGCGCAGGATCGCCGCCAGCACGATGAGCAAGGCGACCGCCACCGCCACCGTCGTGGCCGCCGGGTCACCACGGACCCGTGCCCGCCCGGAGTCGATGACCCCGGCCAGCCGGCGGTGGTCTCCTGACAGCGAGCCGACGCTCACGGTCCCAGGCTAGAGCGCCGCGAACGTGTAACGCCAGCGGCCGTAACGGCGCCCGCGGGCATCCTTAACAGAATCGCAACATTCGTCTTGATCGGGGTCATCTGCCGCAGCGGCACTATCTTCAGTCCATGCGCCCGCCGCCCAGCGACGCCGACGGCTCGGCCTCGTTCGCGTCCCCGCCCGTAGCCGGGGCAGGCGCCGGACAGACCGACAGCACGGTATCGCTGCCCGCAGTCAGATCGATCGGCGTTGGCCGGATCGCTGCCGATTCCGCGCGTCAGGTTCGGACCGGTGGCCGGCGCCGTCGCCATCGGGGTCTTGATCGTGGCCACGTTCGCGATCGTGCTCGTGGCCGCCTCGGGCCCGTCGGTACTGGTGCCCCGCAGTCGCGTGGTCTTCCCGGGCTGGGACGCCGGACCTCTGGATTCGCTGATCTCGCGCCCGTTCACCGATCCCAACACGGTCGGGCTTGGCTTCAGTGCCGTGCTGGTGGCGATGATCGTCGCCTACGGGGTGGCCCTGGGGGCGGTCCGGGCGCTCTCGATGCGGATGATCGCGGTGGCCGTGGTCGTGCTGCACGTGATCCTGCTGATGAGCCCGCCGCTGCAGCTCAACGACGTCTGGAACTACCTGGGCTACTCGCACCTGGGTGCCCTGCACGGTCTCAACCCCTACACCCACGTCATCAACCAGGAGTTCTTCGATCCGGTCTACGGGTTCACGACCTGGCACAACCTGCGCAGTCCGTATGGATCGCTGTTCACGGCGCTGACCTATCCGCTGGCGTTCGTGTCGCTGCCGGTCGCCTACTGGATCCTGAAGGTGGTCACGGTCCTGCTCAGCCTGTGTTTCGTGGCCCTCGTATGGCAGTGCGCGCGCCAGCTGGGACGCGATCCACGGTTCGCGGTCGTGTTCGTGGCGCTCAACCCCATCTACCTGATCTACGCGGTGGGCGGCTTTCACAACGACTTCTTCATGCTGGTCCCGTCGATGGGTGCGATCTCGCTGGTCCTGGCCCAGCGCGACCGCGCGTCGGGGTCCGCGTTGGTGCTGGCCATCGCGGTCAAGTTCACCGCGGTGCTGTTGCTGCCGTTTTTGCTGGTGGCGGTGGCCACCCGGGAGCGCCGGGTGCGGTTCCTGGTCGGGGCCGCGCTCGCGGCCGTGCCGATGATCGTTCTCAGCGTGGCCCTGTTTGGCTTCTCGATCCCCAACCTGTCGGATCAGAGCTCGCTGCTGACCGACTTCAGCATCCCGAACGTGATCGGTCTGTTGATCGGGATCGGCGGCGGCACGCCTGGGCTGCTGCGGATCATGAGCGTGCTCGTGGTGGTCGTGGTGGCCTATAAGATCTACCGCCGCCGCGACTGGCTCTCGGGCGCCGGCTGGTCGACGTTTGCGCTGCTGGCCAGCCTGGCCTGGCTGGTGCCGTGGTACGTGATCTGGTTGCTGCCGCTGGGGGCGCTGGCCACCAGCCCGTGGCTGCGTCGCACGGCGCTGGCGATGACGGTGTTCCTGGTCTTGACCTTCATGCCCGCGGCGCAGATCTACATGAACGCGCACGGGATCAACCCGCTGGGCAGCTCGGTCGGGCAGGCGTCGCAGTCACATCAACGCAAGCTCGCCAATTAGGCGGACACGCGGCGCTTTGTTAGCGTCGGCGCCCGTGCGAATCGAGTCTGCACCTCCCGTTTCGGCGTCGGGTCCGGCTCCGCCTGCGGCTGCGCCGGGATCGCGGCGACCGCGTGTGGACCGCCTGGAGCTGATCCTGCTGGGGGCGTTCGCGGCGATGTCGATGTGGGTGGTGGCCTCGGACCTGTGGCAGACGAGGTCCCACGGCCTGGTCTGGACCGGGACCGACGGCTTTTTCATCGTCGACCAGATGCAGTACCTGGCGTGGATCCAGGCCGCCTCGCACCACTTCCTGATCTCGAACCTGTTCGTGCTGCGCTCGACCCCGTCGGATTACTTTCAGCCCGCGATCGTGATCTCGGGCGGGATCGCGGCCCTCGGCGTAGCCCCGTGGCTGGCGCTTTTGCTGTGGAAGCCGGTCGCGGTCCTGGCCACGTTCCTGGCCATTCGCGCTTACGCCTATCGGACCATGTCTGGACGCGGGGAGCGGCTGGCGGCGATCGCGCTGGGCCTGTTCTTCGGCTCGTTCACGGTCGTCTACGGGGCGTTCGGGATCGTCGGCGACATGATGCCCGGTTGGCTGTCTTGGGGTTATCCGTTCGGGCTCATAGCGGTCGCGCTGGTCGTGTTCGGGCTGCTGTCCTACGACCGCGCACGGAGCGCCGCCCGGCTTGCCTGGGCGCCGGGGCTGATGGGGGCCGTGGCCAGCATGGTGCACCCCTGGCAGGGGGAGGCCATGATCCTGATCATCGCCATCGCCGAGCTGATCCGCTGGCGCGAGCACGCCCGCGGGCGGGGGCTGGGCCTGGGCCTGCCGATCCTGACCGTGGTGCTGACCGGCCTGCCGCTCGCCTACTACCTGGTCCTGGGCCATGTCGATCTCAGTTGGGACCTGGCTCGAGTGGCCAGCAAGCACGCGTTCTCGTTCTGGTCGATCGCGCTCGGAGCCGCTCCGCTGGCGATCGTCGCCGGGCTCGGCTATCGCGGTCGGCCGCGGGATTTTCTCGAGCTGATGACCCGTATCTGGCCGCTGGCGGCGGTCCTGATCTACGTGCTCTCGGCGAGCACGCTGAGCGCCACGCCCCTGCACGCCTTCAACGGGATCACCTTCCCCCTGGCGGTGCTCGCGGTGACCGGGGTCAGGCGCGCCGGCTGGCGGCGAGTCCCGCGCCCGCGACTGGTCGCCGTCGTCGTGCTCGTGCTCGCGACGCTTCCGGCCAATGCGTACGCGATCGCGATCGCCCACAGCTACACCCATCCCGTCGCGGGCAACGCCAACTACATCACCCGCGACGAGCGTGACGCGCTGGCCTTCCTGGATCAGGATCACGACCCGGGTGGAGTCCTGACCCGCTTCTATCTGGGAGAAGTCGTGCCGGGGCGAACGGGCCGGAAGACGCTGGTCGGCGACTGCCTGTGGTCAGAGCCGCACTGCATCCGCCGCTCGCTGGCCGCCGACGCGCTGTTCGACGGCTCGATGTCGCGTGCGCAGGCGCGCCGGTTCGTGCGTCGCAGTGGCGCTCGCTTTCTGCTGGCCGACTGCCGGGGGCACGTCAACCTGGCATCCCTGCTGAGGCCGGTGGTCGTGTCGGTGCGGCGCTTTGGCTGCGCAGCGGTGTACGAATTGGATCATGCAGGCCGGGCCCGGGGACCTCTGGCAGAATTGGGGCGCGATGCGGCTGTTCGCGCTCCGAGGCGCCAATAGCGTCCGGGAAAACGAAGCCGGCGCGATCCTCGAGGCCACAGGGCTTCTGATTCGAGAGCTGATGGAGCGCAACTCGCTCGCCCCCGAGTCCATGGTGAGCTGCATCTTCACGCTGACCGACGACCTCGACGCCGAGTTCCCGGCCGTCGCGGCCCGGGCGCTGGGACTGGACCGGGTGCCGCTCCTGTGCGCGCGGGAGGTGCCGGTCCCCGGGTCGCTGCCGCGCGTGATCCGCGCGCTGGTGCACTACTACGCCGACGACGACCACAAGCCCAGCCACGTCTATCTGGGCGCGGCGCGAGTGCTGCGGCGCGACCTCGACTCGGCACAATAGTCGCCCATGGCCCTCGAGTTCGGCGAGCGCATCCGACGTATCCCCTCTTACCCGCTGGCGGCTGGCTACGACCTCGGCGCCGACGTCGCCATGCTGGCCTCCAACGAGTGCTGGCTCGCCCCCGGCCCACAGGTGGTGGCGGCGGCACAGGCGGCGCTGACCGGCGCTAATCGCTACCCGGATCCGTCCTATGCCGCGCTGCGCGGCGCGCTGTCGCAGCGCTACGGGATCGCCAGGCAGCGGATCGCGCTCGGCAACGGCTCGTGCGACATCCTGCTGGCCGCCGGCGAGGCGCTGCTCGAGCCCGGGGCCGAGGTTGTCTACGCGTGGCCCGCCTTCAGCGTCTACCCGCACCTGGCGGCCGCGTCGGGGGCGCGCGCCATTGCGGTCCCGCTCGATTCAGAGGACCGCCACGACCTCGAGGCGATGGCTGCCGAGGTGACCGTGGCCACGCGGCTGGTGTTGATCTGCAACCCCAACAACCCGACTTCGACGTCGTTGCCGCTGGAAGCGGTCAAGTGCTTTCTGGAACGCATCCCGCGCCACGTGTGCGTGATCCTGGACGAGGCCTATTGCGAATACGCGCTCGCGCTGGGCGACCCGTATGCGTCGCTGGAGCTGCTCAAGGCCTGGCCCAACCTCGTCCTGCTGCGGACGTTCTCCAAGGTCTACGGCCTGGCGGGCCTGCGGGTCGGCTACGGGCTGTGCGGCTCGGAGGACTTCCGGGCGGCGGTCGACCGCCTTCGCCAGCCGTTCTATCTCAACATCGCCGCCCAGGCCGCCGCCGTACAGGCCCTGCGCCACCAGGACGAGGTCGAGCGGCGGGTCACCCGGGCGGTGGCGGCCCGGATCGAGCTCTCCGAGGGCCTGCGGGAGCTCGGGCTGTGGGTCGCCGAATCGGACGCCAACTTCGTGTGGACACATCTCCCGGACGACGTGGTCGAGTCGGATGTCGTAAGCGGCCTGGCGCAGCGCGGCGTGCTCGTACGGGCCGGGGCCGCGCTCGGGCGCGACAGTGCGCTTCGAGTGACGGTCGGCAGCGATAGCGAGAACGCGCGCTTCTTGAGCGCGATGGGGGAGCTGGTCTGAGCGACTCCGAGTCAAATCATGGGCGCCACGTCCACAATCTGACTCCGAGTCACGGGTGCCGCCGCTTGCGCGCCACCGGATCCGTCTGCTACAAACCGCGCCAGCGCATGACCGGCCACTCGACGTCCTGCTGCACCCCCGCCGCCTCCGGCTGGTCTTTGTACGCGCGCTTCTACGCCTGGCGATTTAGCTAGGCGCTCGGCCACAGCCCCCTTGCGCCCGCGCAAACGCTGCGGGCTTGCCTCGGAGGCCGGGCGCCGTCGGACCCGTGGCCAGCCCCCCGCTCGAGCTTCCGTACAGTTGCCAGCGTTGAGAAAGGACAAGTAGATGATGATCGTGATGAAACAGACGGCCACCGACGAGGAGGTGCAAGCCGTCGCCGACCGGGTGCGGGGCGTGGGCGCCCGCCCGCACGTAATCACCGGCGACGAACTGACCGTGGTGGCCGCGATCGGCGACTCCGAGCACGTGGCTCGTCTCGATCTGGAGGGGACGCCGGGGGTCGACCACATGGTCCCGATCTCCAAGCCCTACAAGCTGGCCTCGAGCCAGATCAAGCACGGGCAGCGCACCGTCCTGGACATCGCCGGGCGCAAGGTCGGCGGCGATCACTTCGCGATGATCGCGGGTCCGTGCACGATCGAATCCCGCGAGCAGACACTGCAGACGGCCCGGATCGTCGCCGACGCCGGGGCGACGCTCTTCCGCGGCGGCGCCTACAAGCCGCGCACCTCGCCGTACGCGTTCGGAGGCTTGGGTCAAGAGGGCCTGCATCTGCTCGCCGATGCCCGGGCGCAGACCGGACTGCCCATCGTCACCGAGGTGATGGATGCACGCGACCTCGAGGCGGTTCTGGAGGTCGCCGATGTGATCCAGATCGGCGCCCGCAACATGCAGAACTACACGCTGTTGTCCGAGATCGGCCGCTGCGGCCGCCCGGCGTTGATCAAGCGCGGCCTGTCGAGCACCCTGGAGGAGCTGCTGATGGCGGCCGAATACATTCTCAAGGAGGGCAACGAGGCCGTGATGCTGTGCGAGCGCGGGATCCGCACGTTTGAGACCGCCTACCGCTTCACGCTCGACCTGATGGCGATCCCGGTGCTCAAGGAGATGACCCATCTGCCGGTGGTCATCGACCCCAGCCATGCCGCCGGCCGGCGCGACCTGGTCATGCCGATGTCGCTGGCCGCCGCGGCCGCCGGGGCTGACGGGATCATCGTCGAGGTTCACCCCAACCCCGACGAGGCGATCTGCGACTCGGCCCAGCAGCTGATTGCCGACCAGTTCGGGGACTACCTGGATCGGGTCCAGGCGGCCGCCGTCCTCGCCGGCAAGACACTCTGGGATGAGACGGCCGCTCGCTGACGTGGCCTTCACCGGTACCGAGCGCCGAGACGCGGTTCGCGACCAGCGGATCGAGCGCGTGGCGCCGCTGATCTCCCCGCGCCAGCTGAGCGATGAGCTGCCGCTATGCGACGAGCACGCTGAGGTGCTGGTCCGAGGTCGCTCTGAGGTAAAGGCGATCCTCGACGGCCACGACGATCGCCTGCTCGTCGTCGTCGGGCCCTGCAGCGTCCACGACGTGGAGGCGACGCGGGAGTACGCCCAGCGACTGAGCCGCCAGGTCGGCAGGCTGGCCAATGACCTGTGCGTGGCCATGCGGGTGTACTTCGAGAAGCCCCGGACGACGGTCGGGTGGAAGGGGCTGATCAACGATCCCCACCTCGACGGCTCCCGCGACGTCAACACAGGTCTGCGGATGGCGCGGCGCCTGCTGCTGGAGGTGCTGGCGCTGGGTCTGCCGGTGGGTTGCGAGTTCCTGGACCCGATCACGCCGCAGTACATCTCCGACGCGGTCTGCTGGGGCGCGATCGGCGCCCGGACGGTCGAGAGCCAGATCCATCGCCAGCTCGGCTCAGGCCTGTCGATGCCGGTCGGCTTCAAGAACCGGACCGACGGCAACGTTCAGGTGGCCGTCGATGCCGTGCGCGCCGCGGCCGTCCCCCACGCGTTTGCCGGAATCGACGTCACGGGCACGCCGGCGATCCTGTACACGCGCGGCAACCACGATTGTCATGTGATCCTGCGCGGCGGCAACGTGAGCCCCAACTACGCCGCCGAGCCGGTCGCCGGGGCCATCGAGCTGCTGCGGGCGGCAGGGCTGCCCCGGCGCGTGATGATCGATCTCAGCCACGACAACAGCGGCAAGGACCCGGAGCGTCAACCGGCGGTCGCGGACGCCGTCGCCGGCCAGATCGCCGCTGGCAACCGGGCGGTCGTCGGCGCCATGTTGGAGTCGTTCCTGGTTGCCGGCCGCCAGGATCTCGAAGGCGTCAACGAGCTGGTCTACGGCCAGTCGATCACCGACGGCTGCATCGGCTGGGACACGACGCTCGTGGTCCTCGACGAGCTGGCCGCCGCGGTTCGCGCCCGCCGGCACGTCGTCACGTAGTGTCCGCGCGGCATGCGCGTTGCCGTCCTCGGAGTCGGGCTGATCGGCGGTTCGATCGGGCTGGCCACGCGCAACCGGCTCGGCGCCTCGGTGTGCGGTTACGACCGCTCGCCGGATGCGATGGAGTGCGCGCTGGCGCGAGGCGCGGTCGATCGGGCGGTCGAGTCAGTCGCCGAGGCGGTTCGCGGTGCCGAGGCGGTGTTCGTGGCTGTCCCGGTGGGAGCGCTCTCGCAGGTGATCGGTGAAGTCCTCGAGGCCGCGCCCGCGGACTGCGTGGTCACCGACGTCGGCTCAACCAAGCGGGCTGTCGTCAGGGCACACGAGGATGGACGGTTCGTCGGCGGCCATCCGCTCGCTGGAGCCGAGAACGCGGGCGTCGAGCATGCCCGCGCAGACCTGTTCGAGGGCTGCACCTGGTATCTGACGCCGACCTCGGGCACCACCGGGATCCTGTACGAGCGGCTTCACCGGATGCTGCACGGCCTGGGGGCACAGCCGACCGCGATCGATGCCCAGACCCATGACCGGATCCTGGCCACTGTCTCTCACCTTCCTCACGTGCTCGCCAACGTGCTCGTCTCCCAGGCCGCGGGGACGCTCGCGGCGGGGCGTGAGCGGCTGCCGGCGACCGGCCCGAGCTTTCGCGACGCCACCCGGGTGGCGGGGGCCCCAAGCGCGATCTGGACCGACATCTATTTGTCCAACCGCGACGCGCTGACGGCAGAGCTGGACGACACGATCGAGCGCTTAGAGGCGATTCGCGCGGCGCTTGCGGCGGGCGACGGCAGGGTGATCGAGCAGTGGAACGATGCCGCCGCCGAGGATCGCCGGCGACTGCTCGAAGCCCAGCTGGCCGGCGGACCGCTGTTCGAGCTGCGGGCGTCGGTGCCCAACCGCCCCGGCGTGATCGCCGAGCTCGCGCTCGAGCTCGGGCGCGCGGGCGTCAACATCAGCGACATGGCGCTGTACCCGGCTGCGGACATGAGCGACGGGCTGGTCGCGCTGTGGATCGCCGGCGAGCAGGCCGCCGCCAGGGCGCAGGAGCTCGTCACCGGCCTCGGCTTCCCGGTGGCGCGGGCATGAACGCGACGGTCGCCCCGAGGGCGTCGGCGGTGCGCGTCTCGCCGGGGACGCCGCCGGCCCGCTGGGAGGTGCGCGTCCCGGGCTCCAAGAGCCTCACCAACCGGGCGCTCCTGCTCGCCGGGGTGGCCGCCGGCCAGTCGCGCCTGATCAACCCGCTGCTCGCCGACGACACGCGGGTGATGGCCGACGCCCTGCGTGTGCTCGGCGCGTCGGTCGTCCCGCACGCCGGCGACCGTGGCGGCGAGTGGGTCGTCGGCGGCATCGCCGGGCCGCCGCGCGGCGAGGGCCGGATCTGGTGCGGGATGGCCGGGACCGCCGGGCGGTTCCTGGTCGCGATGCTGGCCGCCGGTGACGGGCGCTACGTGGTCGACGCGCACCCGCAGCTGCGGCGGCGACCGCTGGGGCCGGTGCTCGACGCGCTGAGGGCCCAAGGGGCGGCGCTCGACGGCGATGCGTTCCCGTTGACCGTGACCGGCCACGGGCTGGCCGGCGGGACGATCGACGTCGACGCGTCGGCCAGCAGCCAGTTCCTCAGCGCTCTGGCGATGGCCGCCCCGCTGGCACGGGCGCCGACCACGCTGCGCTTCCGGGCGCTCGTCAGCCGCCCGTACCTGCGGCTGACGCTCGACGTGATGCGCGAGTTCGGAGTGCGGGTCGACGGCACGCCGGGCGTGTTGCAGGTGGCGCCCCAGTCGTATCGCCCGGCCGCGCTGGAGATCGAGCCCGACGCGTCGACCGCGTCCTACTTCCTGGCCGCCGCCGCGCTCACCGCGACCACCGTGCGCCTTCCTGGGATCGATCTCGATGCCACCGGCCAGGGCGACTCCGAGCTGGTCGGCCACCTGCAGCGGATGGGCGCCACGATCGCGGCCCGCCGGCCGCTGGAGCTGACCGGGCCGCAGCGGCTGCGAGGCGTCCACGTGAACATGGGGGACAGCACCGACGTGTTCATGACGCTCGCCTGCATTGCCCCGTTCGCCGACGGACCGACGACGATCGAGGGGATCGGCCACGCCCGGGTCAAGGAATCGGACCGGGTCGGCGCCACCGCAGAGAACCTCCGCCGGCTCGCCATCGAGGTGGAGGAGGGAGCCGACTTCCTCCGCGTCCACCCAGGAGCCCCGGTCACCGCCCGCCTGCCGACGTACGAGGATCACCGGATCGCGATGGCGTTCTCGCTGATCGGCATCCGAGTGCCGGTGATCATCGAGCGGCCCGAGGTGGTGGCCAAGACGTGCCCGGAGTTCTTCGCGCTGTGGCCGACGACGGGGGCGGTGGTTGAGGTCGGCCGGTGGTGATCGCGATCGACGGCCCGGCCGGGGCGGGGAAGTCGAGCGTCGCCCGCGCGGTCGCCGCCGAGCTTGGCTTCACCTACCTGGACTCAGGCTCGATGTACCGCTCGGTCGCGCTGGCGGCGCTGGAGCGCGGCGTCGAGCCGGCGCTGGTGGCGAATGAGGTCACGGTCGAGGTCGGCGAGCGGATCCTGCTCGAAGGGCGCGACGTGAGCGCCGCGATCCGCGCCCCGGCGGTGTCCGAGCAGGCGTCGCGTGCCGCGGCCGACCCGGCCGTGCGGGCGGCGATGGTGCGCGAGCAACGGCGGCTGCTGGGCGAGGGCGACTGGGTCGCCGAGGGGCGCGACATCGGCACCGTCGTCGTGCCCGAGGCCGAGCTCAAGGTGTTTCTGATCGCCACCCCGGAGGAGCGGGCCCGTCGTCGGGCGGCCGAGCTGGGCGCCGACGCGGCGACCGTGCTGGTCGAGCAGGGGATCCGCGACCAGCGCGACTCCACCCGTGAGCACTCGCCACTGGCGCCGGCGCGGGACGCGGTCGTGCTCGACACGACTGGCATGTCGTTCGATCAGGTCGTGCAGCGGGTCGTCGAGCTGGTGGACGAGCGGCGCCCGCAGCGTGACGGCTAACGTGGGCGGCGATGAAGGTCGCGATCGTGGGGTACCCGAATGTCGGCAAGTCATCGCTCGTCAACCGGCTCACCGGGTCGCGCGAGGCGATCGTGCACGAGCGGCCCGGGGTGACCAGAGATCGCAAGGAGCAGACGACTGACTGGAACGGGCGCCAGCTGACGCTGATCGACACCGGCGGCGTCGACCTCGACGACCGCGACGAGCTCGCTCGCCAGATCCAGGACCAGGCACGCGCGGCCCTCGCCGACGCCGCCGTCGCGGTGCTGGTCGTCGACGCCAAGGCCGGGCTGCGCCCCGGCGACCAGGAGCTGGCCGAGCTGCTGCGCCGGGCGCCCGTGCCCGTGCTGGTGGCGGCGAACAAGGTCGACACCGCCGCCGACATTCCGCTGGCGGCCGAGTTCTATGCGCTGGGGCTGGGCGACCCGACGTCGGTTTCGGCTGCTCACGGCCTGGGGACGGGCGACCTGCTGGATCGGATCGCGGCCCTCGCGCCCGCCGACGAGCAGCCGGGGGACGAGATCGACGCGGTCCGGCTGGCCGTCATCGGGCGCCCGAACGTCGGCAAGTCCTCGCTCGTGAACCGCTTCGCGGGAGTGGAGAGCACCGGCGGCGCGGTTGATCGGGTGATCGTCGCACCCGCCGCCGGCACCACCCGCGACGCCATCGATCTGCCGTTGCAGTTCCAGGGACGGGACCTGATTTTGATCGACACCGCCGGTCTGCGCCGCCAGGCCAAGGTGGGAGAGTCGATCGAGTACTACACCTCGCTGCGCTCACGCCGCGCCGCGGAGCGCGCCGACGTGGTGCTGGTCGTGTGCGACGCCACCGACGGCATCACCAGCCAGGACCTGCGAATCGCCGAGCTGGCCATGAAGAGCGGGTGCGCCACCGCGCTGGTGCTCAACAAGTGGGACATCGCCGAGGGCGTCGACCTCGATCACGAACGCGCCCACGCCCACCAGAAGCTCCGGCTCCGCCCACGGGTGCTGACCGCCAGCGCCAAGACCGGGCGCCATGTCGAACGGCTGCTGATCGAGGCGGTCGCGCTCGCCGACCGCCGGGCAACGCGGATCCCGACGCCGCAGCTGAACCGGTTCTTGTCCGAAGTGGTGGCCGCGCGTCAGCCACCGGTGGGCGCCGGCGGCCGGGGAGCGCGGTTGGGGCACCGGCTGCGGCTGCTGTTCATGACCCAGACGGCCGTGGCCCCGCCCCGGTTCTCGATCCAGGTCAACTCGCGAGCGCGCGTGACTCGCGACTACGCCTACTTCCTTGAGAATCGGCTGCGTGAGCGCTATGGCCTCCAGGGCGTGCCCGTGATAATCGACTTCGTGGCGCGCAACGAGCGGCGCTCTGCCGCCGCCTGAGCTCAGAGTCCGGCGCTCGCCCGCGGGTCGCCTGAGCTCAGACCCCGGCGCTCGCCCGCGGGTCGGCTCCGCCGCCCAGCGTGTGCAGGGCTCGGTCGACGGTCCGCACGATTCCCCGTGGGTCGCGGACCCCGTGAAACGAGAAGTCGAACTCGGACTCGCCGGCGGTGTCGAAGTCGACGGTCCCGATGCGCACGATCCGCTCGGCCAGCGATTGGGTGGCGTTGACGTTCTGGACCCGTTCCAGCCGGGTCTGATGAAGCTCGCGCGAGAGCAGGCCGGACTCGATCGTCAGCCGCCGGTTTGTGATCGAGTAGGTCGTCTGCATCCGCCGCACCTGAGCGACCAGGATCAAGACGATGAACACCACCACCACGACGACGACGATCCAGCCGATCTGGACCCGTCCGCTGGTGATCGCACTCACGATCCCCGCGATCGCGCCGGCGACCACGCACACGAACACGCCCTTGATGAGCAGGGCCGCCAGCGACAGCCACGAGGGGTGACCGTGGAAGTAGATGACTTCGCCGGGCTCGGGATCCACGCCCCGAGAGTAGTCGCTGCTGCCGGCGGCATCCTGGGCCGGCTCTAGATTCGACGATCCATGAGCCACCGCCGTCGGAGCCCGAGATGATTGCCCGCGTCGTGCCCCTGACGCGAACGCGCGCGGTCCGGGGGACGTTCGATTATCGGCTGTCCGACGACCACCTGCGCGTGGCCGTCGGCTCCGTGGTGCGGGTGCCGTTCGGCCGCCAGCGGACCCTTGGGGTGGTCGTCGAGCTCGCCGAGCGCTCCGAGCTTGATCCCGCTCGGCTCGCCCAGCCCGACGGCGTGCTCGACACTTCACTGCCCGAAGAGATGGTGCAGCTGGCGTCATGGATGGCGCGCGAGTACTGCTCCACGCCGGCTCGCGCGTTGGGCCTGATGCTCGCTCCGGGCACCGGCGAGGGGATGCGCGCCAGGCACTCGCTGGTCGCCGAGGTGACGCCCGCCGGGCGCCGGGCCCTGCACGATCCGGCCGTCGTTGTGACCGATCGCCAGCGGGCGCACCTCGAGGCGCTCGACAGCCACGGTCCCACCGTCGCGGCCCAGCTCGGAACCAGCGGCCTGCGTCGACTGGAGAAGCGCGGGCTTGTCCAGATCGAGCAGCGCGTGCAACCGCGCCGGCCCGTGCCGCGACCGCTCGGGACTGCCGCCGCCGCAGCGCCGGATCTGACCGCGGATCAGCGGACCGCGCTGGCCCGTGTGCGGCGCGCGCTGGCCGCCGGCACGCCCAGCCATCCAGGCTTTCTGCTGCACGGCGTGACCGGCTCGGGCAAGACCGAGGTCTATCTGCATGCCGTGCAGGCGGCGCTGGAGGCGGGCCGCTCGGCGATCGTGCTGGTGCCCGAGATCGCGCTCACGCCGCAGGTCCTGTGGCGCTTTCAGGCCCGCTTCGGCGACGTGGTGGCGGTACTGCATTCGGCGCTTGGGCTCGGCGAGCGCCACGACGAGTGGCGGCGGCTTCGCAGCGGCGAGGCCAGGGTCTGTGTGGGACCGCGCTCGGCGGTGTTCGCGCCGGTCGGCGAGCTCGGCCTGATCATCGTCGACGAGGAGCACGAGAGCTCCTACAAGCACGAGGGCGACCCGCGCTACGACGCGCGCACGGTGGCCCAGCGCCGAGCGTGGCAATCGAACGCCGTGCTCCTGTTCGGCAGCGCCACCCCTCGCCCCGAGAGCATGCTCGCGATGACCAGGCTGCGCCTTCCCGAGCGCGTGGATCGGGGTCCGCTCCCGGAGGTCGAGGTCCTCGACATGCGTGGCCATCACCGGCCGCTCCATCCCGACACGCGCATGGCCCTGGCCGACCTGCGCCGCGCCCGCGGCAAGGCGATCGTGCTGCTGAACCGCCGCGGCTGGTCGAACTTCCTCTCCTGCCGGGCCTGCGGCCGGGTCTGGCTGTGCCCCAACTGCGAGGTAGCGCTGGTGCTGCACCGCACGAAGTCGTTGGTCGCCTGTCACCACTGCGGTCACGGCGAGCCGGTCCCCACGCGCTGCCCGGCCTGCGCGTCGGTGTCGGTCGCGCGCCACGGCGCCGGCACCGAGCGGATCGAACACGAGCTGCGCGACGCGCTCGGGTCAGAGGGCTTTCCGATCTTCCGCCTCGACGCCGACTCCGCGACACTGGACCGGCGCGCCGGGATTCTGCAGCGGTTCGCCGCCGCTGACGCCGGGGTGCTGGTGGGGACGCAGATGGTCGCCAAGGGCCATGATTTCCCCGACGTATCGCTGGGCGTGGTGCTGGACGCTGACCAGACGTTGCGGTTCCCCGATTTCCGCGCCGAAGAGCGAACCTTCGCGCTCGTCACCCAGCTCGCCGGGCGCACTGGCCGGGGCGCAGATGGCGGGCGGGTGCTGGTTCAGACGCTGGCTCCGGAGGCGCGCCCGATTTGCTTTGCCACCGAGCACGACTCCGACGGCTTCGTGGCCGGTGAGTTGGAGCGCCGTCAAGCGCTGAGCTACCCGCCGTTCGCCACGCTGATCCGCGTCGTCTGCAGCGCCGAGGACGAGGCGCTGGCCCGCGCCACCGCGGCGGAGATGTGCGCCTCCCTGCAACCCATCCGCGGCACGGTGCTCGGCCCGGCGCCGCTCTTCCGGCTCCGCGGCCGCGCCCGAGCGCAGATCGTGGTCAAGACGACTGACCGCGCCGCTGCGATCGCCACCGTGGGCGGGACCGTGCAACGCGTCGCGCCGGCGGCCGCCAGGCGCGGGGCCAGCGTCAGCGTGGACGTCGATCCGCAGTAGGTCAGCGCCGGACACCAGCTTGGCTCGCCTCCCAAGCCGGCGCCCGCCGCCGGACGCCAGCTCGGCTCAGTCTCCCAACCGACGCCCCCGCAGCAGCGGGAACGAGCGGTCCGCCCGGGACGGCAGGATGTATCTCCGCCCGCCGCCACCGCCACCGCCACCGCGCCGCGCAAGAAGCGCATCGCGCCCGGAGCAACGATACGCTCGCGCGGCCACGCGCGTGACCGGCTTTAGGCACCCCTAGGCGGGGGCTCGCTCTGGAGGGCACGGAAGGCGGGCTGGGCGCGACACGGCCGGCAGAGTTTGCTGTGGACGGCACGGACGGCGGGCTGGGCGCGATACGGCCCGCAGGGGTTGCTGTGCAGGGCACGAAACATGAGCCAGGGCCGACATGCCGAGGCTCGCAGCCGTGCCGCCGGGGCTCGCTATCAGCAGTCGCCGCAGAAGCCTGTTCCGGCGCCCGCCAGGGCACACGACTGTGACAGGGGCTAGCTAGACTCGCCTCGTGGCCAACCGTACGACTGAACAGACCGAAGAGCTCGACCCGGAAACCCCCGATGAAGTGCGGCAATCCGCCGAGGAGGAGGAGCTCGATCCCGAGGTCGCGGCGCGCCGCGCGGCTGCCCTGGCCCACGTGCGCAAGTTCGGAGATCCCGTGCTGCGCACCCGATCTCGCCCGGTGGAGCGCTTCGACGATGCGCTCCGCGACGAGGTCAAGCGCCTGGGGGAGCTGATGATCGACTCGCTCGGGGTCGGTCTGGCCGCGAACCAGGTCGGTGTGCTCAATCGGGTGCTGGTCTACCGCGTCCATCAGCAGGCTCCGGTGGCGGCGCTGGTCAATCCGGAAATCCAGTGGTCCGGGGACGAGGAGGAGATCCTCGAGGAGGGTTGCCTGAGCCTGCCGGCCGTGCATGTCGATGTCGAACGCCCGGTGCACGTCCGGGTGACGGCGTTTGACGAGCACGGGGAGCCGATCACGATCGAGGCCTCGGGGCTCGAGGCCCGCGTGATCCAGCACGAGATCGACCATCTCGACGGGGTCCTGATCCTCGACCGGATCTCCCGCCAGCAGCGCAAGGAGGCGATGCGCGCACTGCGCGAGGCGCAGGCGGCGTAGCCAACGCCCTGCGGCTCGCGGTGAGGACGGTCTACCTCGGCACCTCGGCCTTTGCCGCGGCTGTGCTGGAAGCCCTGGCATCCTCGCCCCACCGTCCCGCGCTGGTGGTGACCCGGCCCGACCGCCCGCGCGGGCGGGGACGGCGACTGGCCTCGCCGCCGGTCGCCGACGCGGCCCGCGAGCTGGGGATCGAGCTGCATCAACCGGAGTCGGTCAACGACGACGAGGCTCGCGCGCGGATCGCGGCCGCGGCGCCCGAGGTGGTGTGCGTGTGCGCCTTCGGAGCGCTGATCGCCGAGCCGCTGCTGTCGCAGTACGAGCTGCTCAACGTGCATCCGTCGCTGCTCCCGCGATGGCGGGGTGCGGCTCCGATCGAGCGCGCGATCATGGCCGGTGACGAGCGCACCGGGGTCTCGATCATGCGCCTGGAGGCCGGCTTGGACAGCGGGCCGGTGTGCGCTCAGGCGCAGGAGCCGATCACCCCGGCCGACACCTACGGAACGCTCGCGCAGCGCCTTCAGACGCTGGGCGGGACGCTCTTGGTCGAGGCCCTGGACCGCCGGCCGGAGTGCGTCGCACAGGAGGACGCCGCGGTCACCTACGCCGACAAGCTGACGCCCGCCGATCGGGTGCTCGACGGCAGCCACTCTGCGCTCGAGTCAGAGCGCCGCGTGCGCGCGCTGACCCCGCACGTGGGTGCGGTCGTCGCTCTCCCCGACGGGGGCCGGCTCGGGGTGTGGGAGGCTCGCATCTTCGGCGGGCCGGGGCCGGCGCCCGGGGAGTTGTTGGTTCAGGGTCCGCAGCCGGTGCTGGGCTGTGCCGACGGAGCGCTCGAGCTGCTCGTCGTGCAGCCGCCCGGCCGGCGCGCTATGTCCGGCGGTGACTACCTGCGCGGGCGACGGCGGTGATCGTGGCCGGCGGCGTGTCGCCCGCGCGAGCGTGCGCTTATACCGTTGTCCGACGGGTGTTCGAGCACGGCGCCTACGCCGACCGTGCCCTGACGGCGGAGGCAAAGGGACTGCCGCCGCGCGAGCGCTCGCTGGCGATGTCGCTTGCCTACGGGACCGTGCAGCGACGCGCGACGCTCGATCACGTGGCCGCGCGCCTCTGCAGCCGCCCGCTGGCGACGCTCGATCCTGCGGTGCTGGCCGCGCTCCGCCTCGGCCTGCTGCAGCTCCTATACCTCGACGGGATCGCCGAGCATGCCGCCGTGCACGAGAGCGTGGAGCTCGTCAAGCGCAGCCGTCGCGGCGGCGCGGGGCTCGTCAACGCCGTCCTGCGGCGTGCGGCGCGCGAGGGGCGCGAGGTCGTGCAGTCGCTCTCAGATACGACGCCGGCGGGGGCCGCCACCCTGCACTCGGTGCCCGTGTGGCTAGCGGAGCTGTGGTGGCGCGAGCTCGGCGCGGAGCGCGCGCGGGCGCTGCTGGCCCACGTCAACGAACCGGCCGAGTCGGCGCTGAGGGTCAACACGCTGGTCGGCACGCGGGACGCCGTTGCCGCCGAGCTCCCGGTCCGGGCACGCGCCGTCCCGGAGCTGCCCGAGGCGCTGGTGCTCGAGGGTCGCTTCGACGTACAGGGCTCGGCGCAGTTTGAACGCGGGGCCATCACCGCCCAGGCCCGGGGGTCGATGCTGGCCGGCCGGGCGCTTGGGCCGCTCGCGGGCGATCGGGTGCTCGACCTGTGTGCCGCACCGGGCGCCAAGACGACCCAGCTGGCTGCGCTGATGGACGATCACGGGGAGCTGGTGGCGGTCGAGCGCCACCCGGGACGGGCCGCGGCGCTGCGCAAGACGCTGGCCCGGATGCGCGTCGGCTGCGCGCAGGTGCGGGTCGCCGACGCGGTCGGCTTTTCCGCGCCCGGGCGTTTTGACGCGGTGCTGGTCGACCCGCCCTGCAGCGGCTTGGGGACCCTGCAGTCGCGTCCGGATCTGCGCTGGCGAACCAGTACTGAACGGATCGCCGCGCTTTCTGTCCTGCAGGCGCGGATCCTGCGCGCCGGCGCGCAGGCCACCGCAGTGGGCGGCGTGCTCGTCTACTCGGTGTGCACGATCTCGCTGGCCGAGGGCGCGCGGGTGGTCGAGTCGCTGGTGCGAGAGCGCCCGGAGTTCGCGATCGAGGATCTGAGCCCGCTGCTGCCCGCTGCCGCGCAGGGTCCCTACCTTCAGACCTTCCCGGATCGCGACCGAACCGACGGTTTCTTCATCGCCCGCCTGCGGCGCAAACTTTGACCGTGACCGCGCCCGTTAGCCTTTGCGGGGTGAGAGAACCAGCACAGGAGCACAAGCTCGGACCGGAGTGCCCGGGTTGCGGGGAGCCGTGGCTGCGCCCGACGGCGGTTCCCGGCCGCTACCGATGTGTCTATTGCCTGCAGCGCTACGAGCTCGTGTCGGTGTGCCCCAATTGCGGCGAGCATTCGACGATCGTGCGCATGTCGAGCACGGCGATCGTGGCCTGCAACCACTGCAACGGAAGCATGCTCCAGGCCGTGTGATGGCCCGCGGATGACGGACCTGCAGCGCCGGCGGTCTGCCCTGCGCGAGTTGCGGATCGCCCCCTCGATCCTGTCGGCGGACTTCGCGCGCCTGGGCTCGCAGGTCAAGGAGGTGCTCGACGTGGGGGCCCGGGTGATCCACGTCGACGTGATGGACGGACATTTCGTGCCTCCGATCACGTTCGGGGCAGTGATCGTGGGGGCGCTCGCCGACCTGGTGCACGAGGCCGGTGCCATGCTCGACGTTCACATGATGGTGGACCGCCCCGAGCAGCATGTCGAAGACATCGCCCGGGCTGGCGCCGACAGCATCACCGTGCACGCCGAGGCGACGTGCCATCTGCACTACGCGCTGGACTCGATCCGCGAAGCCGGTTGCACCGCGGGGGCGGCGATCTGCCCGGCCACGCCGCCCGAGGCGCTGGCCGAGGTCGCCCCCGAGACGCTCGATCTGGCCCTGTGCATGAGCGTCAACCCGGGCTGGGGGGCACAGACGTTCATCCCCAATTCGCTGCTCAAGCTCGAGCGGATGCGAGCACAGCTGCCCGGCGAGGTGGCGCTGGAGGTCGATGGGGGAGTGCACGAGGCGACCGCCGGGCCGTGCGTGCGAGCCGGCGCCAACCTGCTCGTCACCGGCTCGGGGGTGTTCGGCTCCGAGGACCCGGCCGCGGCCTATAGGGCGATCGCAGCCGCCGCCGGGGTGCCCGCCTGAGCGGGGGCTAGGGCGCGATTACGGCCGCGGCCGGCGGGCCCGCCTGAGCCTGGCTGGCCCCGCGTCGGTAGACCGCCGCCAGCAGCAGGCACAGCAACGCGGTGGCCCCGAAATAACCGAGCTCGACTCGCGTGACCTCGCTGGCGATCAGTGAGCTGGCCACGAAGGCGACGAACAGGACCGCGGCGATGAGCCAGGCGGCCGCGGCCCAGCTCGCCTGACCGCGTGCCAGGGCGGCCTGGTTGAACGTCCCCGAGACCAGATGCAGCCCCATCCCCAGGCCCACCAGGGCCAGTCCCAGGCGCCCATAGTGATAACCCTTGTCGCCGAGCACGGCGGTCATCACCGGCGGTCCGACCAGCAACAGGCCCAGCGCCACCGCGAGCGCAAAGGCGATGATGACCAGGATCGTGACCCGGATGGCGTGGTGGAACTCGTCGGTGCTCTCGCGCGCCTCCAGCCCGGCGAGGTGGGGCAGGATCGAGGTCTGGATGGCCTGGAACAGCTGTAGCGGGGCGCGGACGATCAACATCACGTTGAAGACAAAGCCGGTGATGCCGACGGTCAGGCCGGCGGCGCCGCCGGCATTGGCGGCGACGATCAGCACACCGGCGTTCATCAGGGTCTGCTCGGCGAGCATGATCCCGACCACGGCGACGGCGAAGCCCGCGCCGTGCCGCAGCGACAGATCGGTGGCGGCCTCCTCGAGCTGCCCGTGCACGGGGCCCTCGCCCGCGGCGTCGGCGGCCGGTACGCCCTCCAGACCCTTGACACGGATCCGCGAGAACGCGAGCGGGATCACGCACAGCGACGCGAAGGGGGCCACTGCCATCCCCAGCCCGACCGCTCCCTGGCCCGAGCCGATGCCGACCGCGACGGCGAGCGCGAACAGAAAGCGCGAAGTCGACTCCAGAAAGACGAGCATGCCGTAGAGCGCGAACCGCTTGTGTCCGGCGAGCCAGCCGCGCGCGAAGTAGCTGGCGGCGTAGGCGAGCACGCCGATCACGAGGATCCAGTAGAGCGCGGCCGAGCCGTCGAAGATGCCGGTCTCGATCTGGTCGCGGAGCGCCAGCGCGGCGATCAGGAACAGGACAGCGAACCCGAACTGGATCGCGGCCGGGACCCTGAGCACGTGGCCGCGCACTCCGCGCGCCCGACGGTCG
This sequence comes from uncultured Solirubrobacterales bacterium, assembly GCA_963757015.1. Lineage (GTDB taxonomy): Bacteria > Actinomycetota > Thermoleophilia > Solirubrobacterales > Solirubrobacteraceae > Palsa-465. Next base: position 117,718 of record CAVWQA010000010.1, on the reverse strand, counting down.
GCGATCGTGCGCGACAGCAACTGCTCGATCGGCCGGTAGATCACCGACAGGATCACGAACATGATCGCCCAGCAGAGCGAGATGCGGCTGTAGGACGCGGGATCCAGTATGTGGCTGGCCGTCGCCAGATAGGCGAACGTGAACAAGCCGGTCGAGGCGATACCGATCGACAGCACGCGGGCGCCGGAGGCGAACGACGGCTCCTCGCGGCCCGGCCGGCCGCCCGACGGCGGGGCGGTCGAGGCGGCCGTCCGGGGGGCAGACGGCGACGCGTTCGTGCCCGTCGGCGGGCGCCGCGTCCCGGATGACATCAACCGACCCGCACCAGCAGCATCATCCACGGGAACGGCGACCGCGTCTGATCGACCTCGCCGAAGCGGCCCAGGAGCGCCTCAAACGCGCCGCGGGTCCAGTGGTTGAGATGGCCCGGGGTGTTGCCGAGCTCGCGCACATAGGCGCCGCGAGCCAGGTTGAGAACCCGCCACACCGGTTCGCGGGGCACCGACACCAGCAGGTGGGCCCGCGCGACCCGCGCCATCTCGCCGAGCACCACCTCGGGATCGGGCACATGCTCGAGCACCTCGGTGGCCGCCACCAGATCGAACTCGTCATCGGCGAACTGCAACTGCTCGGCTCGCATCGGCCGGAACTCGAGGTTCGCGCGGGCGCGCAGTGCCCACTGGGCTTCGAGCTCGGGGTCTTCGAGGTCGACGCCGACCACCGGGCCGTCACCGAGCCGGTTTGCCCACTGGGCGCTCAGCACGCCCTCACCGCAGCCGACGTCGAGCACCGAGGTGGGAGCGGCGCGCTCGAAGAGTTCGTCGAGCGCCCCCTGGAAGCCGGCCATCAGCCTCCGCACGACGGGATTGGTGGAGCCGTATTTGTCGAATGTGTTGCCGGTCGGTATGGCCGCACCGGCAGCGGCCGGCGACGTCATACGCCGAGCGCCTCGCGGTCGCCGGGGGCGCTCGGGTCGGGCTGGGTGGCGCCCGGGGCGGGCCGGTCGTCTTGACCAGGCTGGGCGGCGGCCTGGGCGGGTTGGGCGGGCCGGGCGGGTTGACCAGGCTCGGCGGTGCCCGCGCCGGGCTCGTAGTGCGACGGCGCGATCCCAAGCTCGAGCTCGATCCGCCGCACGCGCTCGAAGGTTCGCTGCGAAAGGGTCCGCTGAGCGGCGAGCAGGTCGCCGATCACGCCCAGCGATCCGAGCAGCATCGCCCCTATGAACAGCACCGCGCCGGCGATCAGGGACTGCACGTGGCCGCGCCCCGCGGTGGAAGGATTCTCCACGAAGAACACCAGGAAGCGGATGAAGATGGCCAGGGCGGCCAACCCGAGCAGGATGGCGCCGCCCCAGAACACCTTCAGCGGCTCGTACTGCGAGTAGATCCGGAAGATCGACAGTGCGTTGCGACGCACGTAGGCGGGCGTCGAGGGAAACAGCCGCGACTCGCGCGTTTTGGGATTCGTGCGAATCGGGACGTGCTCGACAGCCACCAGCAGCTTGCCGGCCTGGATGATCGTCTCCAGCGTGTAGGTGAACTTCGAGACGGCCTGCATCTGCAGCGCGGCCTCGCGGTTGTAGGCGCGAAAGCCCGAGGTGGTGTCGGGGATCTCAGTCGACGAGGCCTGGCGCACGACCCACGAGCCGAGCCGCTGCAGGTGGCGCTTGGAGCTCGAGAAATGCTCGTTGACGTCGAGCTGGCGGTCGCCGATGACCATGTCGGCCTGGCCGCGAAGAATCGGGGCCACGAGCTTGGGAATGTCGGCGCCCTCGTACTGGTTGTCGGCATCGGTGTTGACGATCACGTCGGCGCCCAGCTTCAGGCATGTGTCCAGTCCGGCTTGAAACGCCGTGGCCAGGCCCTTGTGGTTGGTCAGCCGCACGAGATGGTTGACTCCATGCGCCTTGGCCGTCTCGATCGTCTGATCGGTCGAGCCGTCGTCGATGATCAACCACTCAACCGACTCAAAACCTTCGATCTCCCGCGGCAGCGCGCTGAGCGTGACCGGAAGCTGCTCTTGCTCGTTGAAACAGGGGATCTGGATGATGAGCTTCATGTCGGCAAAGCGCGCACCCATCGATGCTCGCGCGGCGCCGGGCGGGTGGGGCCCAGCTCGGGCGCTCCGCGGGCGTGCGCTATCGACCACACGGTAGCGGGATACTCGGGGGACAACATGGATGCGGCCACGCTAAGCCCGGATGCAGCCCCGCTCTCGCCCCTCCCGCAGGACCGCCGCCAGAGGCCCCAAGAGCGGGTCAAGGGCCGAAGTTTTGATCTGCACCGTCCCGCCCTGGCGGCGTTGCTCGTGCTCACGATGCTGCTGCGCCTGTGGGGCATCAAGCAGGGCCTGCCCTACAGCTACAACGTCGACGAGGCGACTCACTTCGTCCCCCGGGCCATCGCATTCTTCTCGCACGATCTCAACCCCCAGTATTTCCTCAACCCACCGGGCTATTCCTACCTCCTGCACGTAGTCTTCGAGCTCTGGTTCGGCAGCGGCGATGCCGTCTCGCGCGCCTTCGCCACCGACCCCACCCAGGTGTTCGTGGTCGCCCGGGTGGTCGCCGCGGCACTGGGGACGATCGCCGTGTGGCTCACCTATCTGGCCGGCGAGCGGTTGTTCTCAAAGACCGTCGCGCTGCTGGGCGCGGCCATCTTCGGGGTCGCCTTTTTGCCGATCTTCTACAGCCACCTGGCGCTCAACGACGTGCCCACGTTGGCCCCGGTGGCGCTCGCGCTGTATGGGGTCGCCGGCGTGCTGCGCCGCGGCTGGCGGCGCGACTACGTGATCTCGGGGGTCGCGATCGGCCTCGCCGCCGCCACCAAGTACACGGGGGCCATCATGCTCGTGTGCCTGGTCGCGGCAGCGGCCTGCGACGGGGGCCGAGGCGCGGCGCTGATCGCATTGCGCCGGCTGGCGCTGGCCGTGGTCTGCGCCGTACTGGCCTTTGTGGCCGCCAACCCCTACGCGGTGCTGGACTTCTCGGCCTTCCAGGCGGGCATCGCCACCCAGCAGTCGCTGGCCGGGGGCGGCGCCCCGGTGAAGCTGGGCACGACCTCGGGCAGCGGCACCGCGTATTACCTGTGGACCTTCACCTGGGGACTGGGCTGGGCGCCTGGCCTGGCCGCGCTCGGCGGAGCCGTGCTCCTGATCGTGCGCCGCCGCCTGACGATGGCGTTGGTACTGCTGCCGGCGCCGATCGCGTTCATCCTGTTCATGGGCGACCAGCAGCGGTTCTTCGGCCGATGGCTGATGCAGATCTTCCCGATCGTCGCCCTGCTTGGGGCCTACGGCACCGTCGAGCTGGTCCGCTGGCTGGTGGCAAGCCGCCGGGTCCCGGCGCTCGTAGCGGGAACGCTGGCCACCGTGGTCATGCTGGGCCAGGGGCTGGCCACGGTGATCCACAACGATGCCGTGCTCGCGCGTCCCGACACGCGCAACCTGGCCCGCCAGTGGATGGTCGCGCACGTGCCCGCCGGCGCCAAGGTCGTGATCGAACCCGTGGTCGAGGACAACTGGGCCACGGATATCGGCCGCTCGCTGCCGTGGACATCGAGCGGCGCGCGGTGGCAGCGCTACCCCACCTGGGAGACCGACGTGGACGCAAACGGCAACCCCCTGCCGGCCGGCGAGCACCGCTTCGTCGTGGTCGACGAATACGAGCGGACGCTGCGCCCGGCGCTGCTGCACCAGTACGCGGCCCACGGCTACTGCTGGGTGGTGATCGGCTCGCTGCAGGCGGGGCGGTCGTTCGCGCAGCCCAAGATCGCGCCCCAGGCGATCGCCTACTACGCGCAGCTGGCCAACCGGGCCAAGCTCGTCTACCACGTCAGCCCGTTCGGCGGCAACGGGCACGCGGTCCCGTTCAGCTTCGACTGGTCGATCGACTACTACCCGACGCAGTACGCCCGGCCAGGACCGGAGATCAGCGTCTACAAGCTCCAGGACGGAAAGTGCGCAGCTAAGGGCCCGTAGATAAATAACTCATCTACGCACCCCAACTATTCTGCAAAGCACCGATGAGTGTCACCAGCGCCGATGCCGACCGCCGCCACCTGGCCCGGGCGATCGAGCTCGCCGAGCTGGGGCGAGGGCAGGTGAGCCCCAATCCGCTCGTCGGTGCGGTGCTCGCCAGTGGTGACGGCGTGCTCGGCGAGGGCTTTCACCGCGCGCTGGGCTCATCCCATGCCGAGGTGGAGGCCATCCGAGCGGCGGGCGGGCTCCAGATTGCCGATGCCACGCTCTACGTATCACTGGAGCCGTGCTGCCACCACGGCCGGACACCGCCCTGCACCGAGGCGATCCTCGCCGCCGGAATCTCGCGCGTGGTGGTGGCGTCCGACGACCCCAGCGAGCACGCCAGCGGCCGGGGCCTGGGCATCCTGCGCGACGAGGGGGTCGAGGTCGTGGTCGCCCATGACGACCTGGCCCAGCAGGCCCGCCTGCTCAACCAGCCGTTTCGCAAATACGCCCGGACCGGTCGACCATGGGTCCTGTTCAAGTCGGCGATGACCCTCGACGGCAAGGTGGCGACCCGCAGCGGCGACTCGAAATGGATCTCGGGCGAAGCGAGCCGCCGGCGCGCGCACCGCTGGCGGGCGGAATGCGACGCGGTCGCAGTGGGGATCGGCACGGCGCTGGCCGATGACCCGTTGCTGACGGCCAGGATCGAGGGCGACTGCCGCCAGCCTCGGCGGGTCGTGTTCGATTCGCTGGGCCGTCTGCCGCTGACGGCCCAGCTGGTGCGCGATGCACGCCAGATTCCGCTGACGGTCGTGGTCTCGCGAGCGGCTCCCCGCAAAGCCAGCGACGCGCTCCAGACCCACGGCGCCGACGTGATCGTCGCCACCGGTGAAAACGAGCCGGCGCGCGTGTCCTCGGCCCTGGACCAGCTGGGTGATCTGGGGGTGACGTCGATCCTGCTCGAAGGCGGTCCACGTCTGGCCGGTGCCTTCTTGGACGCCGGCGAGGTCGACGAGGTAAGGCTGTTTCTGGCGCCGCTGATCCTCGGGGCTGGCAAGGCGCGGGACCCGCTCGAAGGCGAGGGCGTCGAGATGATCACCGACGCGGTCCGGGCGCTGACTCTGACCTGCGATCGAATCGGCGGGGACCTGCTGATCTCGGCGCGGATCAAGGAGTGGTGATCGATGTTCACCGGGCTGGTCCAGGATCTGGGACGGATCTCGAGCGCCGACCGCTCGGACCGGGGTGTGCGCCTGAGGGTCGACTCGGGTCTGGCCGCGGAGCTGTCGGAGGGCGATTCGGTCGCGGTCAACGGCGTCTGCCTGACCGCGGTCGCCGTCGGCGAGCGCTCCTTCGAGGCCGAGGTGATGAACGAGACCCTGCAACGCAGCTCGCTGCGCGACGTCGAGTCCGGGACCGAGGTCAACCTGGAACTGCCGCTGCGGGCCTCGGACCGGCTCGGCGGCCACCTCGTCCAGGGCCACGTGGACGGCATCGGCACCGTGCAGGAGGTCTCCGAAGATGGGTTCGCTCGCCGTGTCCGGGTATCGGCCCCCGACGAGACGCTCCGCTATGTCGTCGGTAAGGGCTCGGTCGCGGTCGACGGCGTCTCGCTGACGATTGCGGACCTCGACGACACATCCTTTACCGTTTCTCTGATCCCCGAGACGCTTCAGCGAACGAACCTCGGTGGCGCCCGAGCCGGAACCCGAGTCAACCTGGAGGTGGACGTGCTGGCCAAATACGTCGAGAGGCTGATCAAACGATGACCGCGACGCAGTCGTCCTTCGCGACGGTCGAAGAGGCACTCGAGGACATCTCCGCGGGCAAGATGGTCGTAGTCGTCGACGACGAGGATCGCGAGAACGAGGGCGATCTGGTGATGGCGGCACAGTTCGTCACACCGGACGCGATCAACTTCATGACCCGGCAAGCGGGCGGGTGGATCTGCCTGGCGATGACGTCGGAGCGGTGCGACGAGCTCGAGCTCGAGCTCATGACGGCCAAGAACGAAAGCGCCCACCAGACGCCCTTCACGGTGACGATCGAGGCTCGAGAGGGCGTGACCACCGGCATCAGCGTCCATGACCAGGCGCACACCATGCAGGTGGCGATCGATCAGAGGAAGGGCCCCGACGACATCGTCAAGCCAGGCCATGTGCGCCCGCTCAAGGCCAAGCCCGGTGGCGTGCTCGAGCGGACCGGGCACACCGAGGCGTCGGTCGACCTCGCGCGTCTTGCCGGCCTAAACCCGGCGGGCGTGATCTGCGAGATCCAGAACGAGGACGGCTCGATGGCGCGCGGCGAGGACCTCGCGGTCTACTGCTTCAAGCACAGGCTGCGGATGATCACGATCGCCGACCTGATCGCCTATCGACGGCGGACCGAGAAGCTCGTGGAGCGAGTGGTCTCGACCAACCTCCCCACGGCCTTCGGGGAATTCGCCGCCGTCGGATACCGCTCGCTGGTCGACAACAAGCATCACGTCGCGCTGGTCAAGGGCGAGGTGGACGGCACCGAGGACGTGCTGGTCCGCGTGCACTCCGAATGCCTCACCGGAGATGTCTTTCATTCGCTGCGCTGCGACTGCGGCGAGCAGCTCGAGTCCGCGCTGGCCATGATCGAGCGCGAAGGCTGCGGGGTGCTGCTGTACCTAAGCCAGGAGGGGCGCGGGATCGGTCTGCTCAACAAGCTGCGGGCCTACAAGCTCCAAGAAGAGGGATTGGATACCGTCGACGCCAACCTCCGCTTGGGGCTGCCCGCCGATCTGCGCGACTACGGGATCGGCGCCCAGATCCTCGTCGACCTCGGCCTGACGAGCATCAGGATCCTGACCAACAACCCCAAGAAGATCTCTGGCCTGGCCGGGTACGGGCTGTCGGTGACCGACCAGCTCCCGATCCAGCACGCCCCCAACCCCCACAACGAGGCATATCTGCGCGCCAAACGCGAGCGGCTTGGCCACACGCTCCATCATCAGGGGCTCCCGTTCGACGAGGAGATGCTCCACGCCGAGCAGGAGCACGCGCGCAGAGATGACGTCTGAGCGGCGCGTTGCGCTGTGCGTCGCGCGTTTCTATGAGGAGCTGGCCGACAAGCTCGAGCAGGGCGCGCGGGCCGCGCTGCAGCAGGCCGGGATCTCGGATATCGACCGTTTCGAGGTGCCGGGGGCGTTCGAGCTGCCGTTGGCCGCCAAGTACGCCGCCCAATCGGGCCGGTACGACGCCGTTGTCTGTCTCGGGGCGGTGATCCGCGGCGAGACTGACCATTACGACTACGTGTGCTCGAGCGCGGTTCAGGGAATCTCGGCCGTCCAGCTCGAGACCGGTGTGCCGTGCGGATTCGGCGTGCTCACCGTGGACAACATGAAACAGGCGCTCGACCGAGTCGCAGGTGGTTCCAAGCGCGACACCGGCGCCCACGCCGTGGAGGCCGTGCTGGCCACTCGCGCCGTCAAGGACGAGCTGGCCGCGCGCGGCTAATCGTCTCCGCCGTCACCGCCGTCCCCGCCGCCGTCGTCGTCGGTGTCGCCGTTGGCGTTGCCGGAGCCCTGGCCCTGGCCCTGGCCTTGGTCTTGGTCGTCTCCCTGGCCGCTGCCGTGTTCGTCGTCATCCGAGGCTGCCCCTCCGCCCTCCCGAGCGCCGGGTTTGGGCGCAGCTCGGGCGGCCGCCAGCGCCCGATCGAGCATCTCCCGGACGTTCCTGGTCTGGTTGGGGATCGTCAGGTGCTCGAGGATGGGGACGGCTTGCGCGGGCCGGCCGGACAGCACCAGGGAGCGCCCCAGGTCGTACTGCGCGTAGGTGTGAGTGCGGCTGCCCGGCGAGGCGGCCGCCAGTGCCTTGTGCAGGGTGGCAATCGCGGCGGGATAGTGTCGGGCCAGCATGTCATCGCGGCCCTGCAGCTGCAGCGCAGAGGCGCTGGACCCCGCGCCTTGGCTCGACGAGGCGCCGTGTAGCTGGGTGATCAGCGCGATCACCCCCAGCGTCATGACTGCCAGCGCGGCCACGACGGCGCCGTGGGCGGCGCGGCGCCGGCGTGGGGCGCCAGCCCACGCGGCCGGTGGTGTCACTCTGCTCGGCCCCGGGGGCGGCGGCCGCATGGTCGCCGTGTGCTCGCTCTGCAACGCAGCCTCGAGCACATCGACGAAGATGCCGGCCGTCCGGTAGCGGTCGGCGGAGCGCTTGGCCATACCCCGCCACAGGACCTCGTCCACGGCCGGAGGCAGGCTGGGGTCGAGCGCGCTGGCCGCCGGCGGCCGGTCCTCGATGTGCTGGCGGGCCGCAGTCGCGAACTGCGACCCGGTGAAGGGACGGCGCCCGGTGAGCAGCTCGAAGGCGACGACGGCGAGCGCGTAGCCGTCACTGGCGCTGGTGGCTGCGTGTCCGAGCGCCTGCTCGGGGGCCAGGTAGGCCGCGGTCCCGAACAGCTGTCCGGTGCTCGTGATCGTCTCCTCGCTCTGCAGTCGGGCGATCCCGAAATCGGCGACGTGCAGGCTGCGCTCGCCGTCGAGCAGGAGGTTTGCGGGCTTGATGTCGCAGTGGACGATGTCGCGCCAGTGGGCATGGTCCAGCGCCGAGGCGGCCTCATGCAACCAGCGCCGCGCCTGCGCGCGCGTCACCGGCTGGCCGCGGACGGCATCGGCGACCGTCCCGCCGGCCAGGTACTCCATCACGATGAAGGCGCCCGGAGAGGCGTCGGGCCCCTCTGGCTCGATGTCGCCGACATCGAAGATCGTCACCACGTGCGGGTGAGCCGACACGCGAGCCGCGGCCCGGGCCTCGCGCTTGAATCGCCGAATCGCGAGCTCGTCGCGGGCGAACCGTGGCGAGAGCACCTTGATCGCCACGTCGCGCCCCAGCATCCCGTCCCGCGCACACCACACCGTGGCCATGCCGCCGGTGGCGATGTGGCGGCGGATCGTGTAGCGGGCGGGGAGCTTCGGCCAATGCGAGGGGGCGGTGGTTCGCCTGGCGTCAGTGCTCATCGGGGTGATTCTGTACCCGGTTGAGGGATTCAAAAAAGGCCAACGGCAGCACTACGATGGTAGGGCGGCGAGGCTGGCCGTGTATCGCCACACGGCCATGCGTGTATCGCCACGAGGCCGAGCGCGTATCGCAGCCGCGAAGACCCGGGCGACTGCCGCGGGGGTGTCTATACTCGCCCCGCTATGCCAAGGATCTGTCATGTGTGTGCCAAGGGCCCGGCCTTTGGGAACAACCGCAGCCACTCGATGGTTGCCACCAAGCGGCGCTTTGATCCGAACCTGCAGCGCGTTCGCATCAACGACGGCGGAACGCCTCGTCGCGTCTACGTTTGCACGCGCTGCCTGAAGGCCGGCAAGATCGTCAAAGCCAGTTGAAGGTGGTCGCCCCCGGCGCAGCGACCCGCCGGTCCCGCTTGTCGGATCCGAGCATCGTCCGCGTCCGGGCCGTGATCGAGGCGGGTCTGGCGGCGCTCGAGGCGCGTCGCGAGGAGGTCAACGACCTCAACGTGTTCCCGGTCGCCGACGGCGACACGGGCGACAACATGGTGCTCACGCTGCGGGCGGTCCTGCAGGAGCTTGACCGGCTGGCGGGCGCCTCCGAAGGGCGCACTATCGACGAGATCGGGCGTGACGAGATCGTCGCCTCGGTGGCGCGGGCGGCTCTGCTGGGGGCGCGTGGCAATTCCGGCGTGATCCTCTCCCAGCTCATCCGGGGCGCCGCCGAGGAGCTCGCGAGCCGCCCCGGAGAGCTCGTAGATCCGGTCTTGATCGGGGCCGCCCTGGCCCGAGCCGCCGACCAGGCCTACGGCTCGGTGCGCGATCCCGCGGAGGGGACGATCCTCACGGTGGTGCGCGAGATGGCGCACCGCGTGGCCTCGGAGCTGGCCCACACCACCGAGCCCAGGCTCGGCGCCGATGCCACCACCCTCGAGCAGGACGAGGTCATCGCGCGAGTGATCGAGCATGCGCTGGCGGCCGGTGAGGAGTCGGTCAGGCGGGGGCCGGACCTGCTGCCGGTGCTGCGCGACGCCGGGGTGGTCGATGCGGGTGGCTACGCGCTCACGGTGCTGCTGGCGGGAATGGTCGGTGCGCTACGCGGCGGGGAGGCGCCCGCGCTCGAGCATCAGGCCGCGGCCCGCGTAACCCATCCCCACCACACTTCGACCACGTATCGCTACTGCACGAACTTCGCGGTCAGCGGGACCGAGCTTGCCCAGCGCCGGTTCGTGTCGGCGCTCGAGGAGATCGGTGACTCGGTTCTGGTCGTCGGCGACGCCTCCACGCTCAAGGTTCACGTGCATACCGACGACCCCGACGCCGCCACCGCCCTGTTCGCCCGGGCGGGAGTCATCTCCCATCTCGACGTGGCCGACATGCGCGAACAGCTGCGGTCCCGCGACGAGCCGCGAGTGACGGCACCGGCGGCGACCTGCGGCGCCCTGGCGGTCGTCAGCGGCGACGCCATGCGCGCCCTGTTCGAAAACTTCGGCGTCCGCGCGGTCGACGGCGGTCCGACGCTCAACCCTTCGACCTACGACCTGCTGGCGGCGATCCACGCGGTCGCGGCCGAGGAGGTCGTGGTCCTGGCCAACAGCGCCAACGTGGTGATGACCGCGCAACGGGCGGCGGAGCTCTCCGACAAGACTGTCACGGTCGTCGCCTCGCGCTCGCCGCAGGCGGGGCTCGCGGCCGCCGTGGATCTCGACCCGAGCCACGGCGCGGCTGTCAACGCGCGCGCGATGGCCGCCACGCTGGACCGCGTGCGGACCGGGGCGGTGGCGCCGGCGGCGCGCGACGACGCCCAGGGGCGCTTCCAAGCCGGTCACGCGGTCGGGTTCATCGAGGACGAGCTCGTCGCCTGGGGTGAGCCCGCACCCACGCTGCGAAGCGTTCTGGCCCGGCTCAGCGACAACTCCGAGCTGATCACCTGCCTGTGCGGTGCCGACGCTCCGCTCGAGGACGGCGAGGTCCAGGCGCTGGCGCCCGCGGGGATCGAGCTCGAGCTGTCCGAGGGCGGGGCGCCGAGCTGCTGGTGGCTGCTGTCCGCTGAGTAGCCGCCCGGTTGCACCCGCCGCTGCGGCGGTCATCATCGACACGTCATGCCGCCGACCGCGTTTGCCAGCCCGCGTCCCCTGGAGGAGTCAGAGCTCTCGTGCGCGCCGGTGCGCTACCCGCGACCATCGCGGCTGATGCAGTCGCTAAAGCTCGATGGACCCAAGGCGGCCAAGGCGGCCAGTGCGCTCGGACTGAACACGATCGCGGACCTGCTCGAGCACCTGCCCCGCGACCGCCGCGAGGCCCGAGCCGTCGCCCAGCTTGCCCCCGGGGAAACTGCGACCGTGATCGTGCAGGTGCGCAGCATTGCGTCTCGCCCCGTGCGCCGCCGCGGCATGCGCCCGCTGGTCGAGGCCGTCGTCGCCGACGGCTCGGGGTCGATGAAGGCGACGTTCTTCAACCAGCCGTGGCTGGTGCACAGATACCCGACCGGTACCCGCCTGGTCCTGCACGGCAAATACGAGGCTCGCAACCGCTTCCGCGTCCAGGCCCACGCCCGGAGCGCCGAAGCGGCCACCGACACCGACGCGGTCGCTCACTACGCGGCCACCGACGGGCTCTCGTCGACCCAGATCCTCGCCCTGGTGCGCGCCCACGCCGCCGTGATCGCGGAGGTGCCCGAACCACTGCCGGCCGTGCTGCGCGCACACGAGCGGCTCCCGGAACGCCGCAGCGCCGTGTCGGCGGCCCATTTCGACGGAGACGAAGAGCAGGCGCTGGGGCGCCGGCGGCTGGCCTTCGACGAGCTGCTGCTCGCTCAGCTCGCCCTCCTGCGCCGCCGCCGCCTCCGCCGCCGCGGGGTGACGGCACCGGTGCTCGACCAGCCGCGTGAGTTGACCGCGCGCTGGCTTGCCACCAGGCTCCCGTTCACCCTCACCGGCGATCAGGCGGCGGCGATCGCCGAGCTCGACCACGACCTCGCTCAGGCCCGGCCGATGCAGCGCCTGCTGATGGGAGAAGTCGGTTCGGGCAAGACCGTGGTGGCGCTCTACGCGCTGCTGCGCGCGATCGAGCATGGGTATCAGGGCGCGCTGATGGCGCCCACCGAGCCCCTCGCCGAGCAGCACTTCGCCACGATCCAGACGCTGATCGGAGGCGAGACAGTCCCGCTCGGGTTGCTCACCGGCTCGACGCCCGGGCGGCGGCGGGCCGACCTGCTGGGCAAGCTGTCGACCGGCGAGCTCCCGCTGCTCGTGGGGACCCACGCGCTGATCGAGGAGCCGGTCCGGTTCGCCCGCCTGGCGGTGGCGGTGGTCGACGAGCAGCACCGCTTCGGCGTCCGCCAGCGGGCAGCGCTCGACGCCAAGGCGGTCCCCGGGGAAAGGCCGCACGTGCTGCACATGACGGCCACGCCGATACCCCGGACGCTGGCGCTGGCCGGCTACGGCGACCTCGACTTCACACAGCTTCGGGAGCTTCCCACCGGCCGCCGCCCGATCCAGACGTTCGTGTGCTCCACCGAGCGCGCCCGCGCCCGCGCCTACGACCGGATCCGCGAGGAGCTGCGGGCTGGGCGCCAGGCCTTCGTGGTGTGCCCGCTGGTGTCGGAATCCGAGCTGCTCCAGGCTCGGGCGGCGACGGCCGAGTTCGAGCGCCTGCGCGCGGGCGAGCTGCGCGAGTTCCGCGTCGTGCTGATGCACGGCCAGCTGCGTCCGAGCGAGAAGCACGAGGCGATGGCGGCATTCGCTTCGGGCTCCGCGGACGTGCTCGTCGCCACCTCGGTCGTCGAGGTGGGCATCGACGTACCCAACGCCAGCGTGATGCTCGTCGAGGACGCAGAGCGGTATGGGATCTCGCAGCTGCACCAGCTGCGTGGGAGGATCGGCCGCGGCCGGCACGCGTCGCTGTGCCTGCTGTTCGGCCCCCAGGGCTCGCCTCGCCTGCGGGCGCTCGCCGACCACAGTGACGGCTTCCGACTCGCCGAGATCGATCTCGAGTTGCGCGGCGAGGGCGAGCTGGTGGGGACGCGGCAGAGCGGCGTGGCGCAGTTTCGGGTCGCCGAGCTGCCACGCGACGCCGAGCTGCTCGAGCGGGCCCGCGCGCGGGCCGAGCGAATCGACGAGCAGGACCCGTCTCTGTCGGCAGCCGAGCACGCACTGCTGGCCGACGCGCTCGCCGGGAGCTTCGGCACCGAGGCGCCGATCCCGGCCTGACCGAGATGAGGGTGATCGCCGGCATCTACGGCGGCCGAGAGCTGGTGGCGCCTCGTGGTCGCGCCACCCGCCCGACCTCGGACCGCGTTCGCGAGGCGCTGTTCTCGATTCTCGGCGACGTCGGTGGGGCCCGGGTGCTCGACCTGTTTGCCGGCTCGGGTGCGCTGGCCATCGAGGCCCTCTCGCGCGGGGCCGCGGAAGCGACGCTGGTCGACGCCTCGGCGCCGGCGGTGGCGGCGATCCGCGGCAACCTGGATCGGCTCGGGATCGAGGCCACCGTGGAGCGCGGGGCGGCGCTGCGGTTTCTCGAGCGAGCACGGGGTAGCGGACCTCATTACGATCTCGTTTTCCTAGACCCCCCATACCGCCACGCGAGCTCGCTGTCTGCGGAGCTCTCGGCGGCGCTGGCGCCGGTCCTGGCGCCAGATGCCCGTGTCGTCGCCGAAGGCGATCGCCGCAATCCGCTGACGCTCGAGTTCGAGTTGCTCGACGAGCGCCGCTACGGCGACACCTTGATCCAGATTCATGGCTCCCGACAATCGCATCGCCATCTGCCCCGGCACGTTTGACCCCGTCACCTACGGCCATCTCGACGTGATCGGGCGCGCCTCGGCGATGTACGACACGGTGGTGGTGGGGGTCGTCAACCTCCCCTGGCGCAAGGGCAGCACGCTGTTCACGGCCGAGGAGCGGATCGCCTTCGTGCGCAACGCCACTCGTGAGCTGCCCAACGTCTCGATCGAGGCCTTCAGCACGTTGCTGGTGGACTTCGCCCGCGAAAAGCAGGCCATGGCGATCGTCAAGGGGTTGCGCGCGATCTCCGACTTCGAATACGAGCTCGAGATGAATCAGCTCAACCGACGCCAGGCTCCCGACATCGAGTCCGTTTACCTGATGGCATCCCCCAAGTACAGTTTCCTCAGGTCGAGCGGAGTCAAGGAGCTGGCCACCTTCGGAGGCGACATCGAGGCTCTTGTCCCCGAAGAGGTGGCGCGACACTTGAAGGAACGGCTTGGCCGCTGACGAAACAGAGGTGCGCGAAATGGATGTCCTGGTACTGATCGACAAACTGGATGATTTGGTCCACAACGCCAAGCCGGTCCCGCTGACCGACCAGGTGCGAGTGGACAAGGAAGAGATCTACGACATCCTCGACCAGATGCGGGCCACGATCCCCGAGGAGATCAAGCAGGCGCGCTGGATCGTCAAGGAGCGCCAGGAGATGCTCGCCGAAGCCAAGCGGGAGGCCGAGCGGATCGTCAAGGAGGCGCGCGAGCGTCAGGAGCGCCTGGTCTCCGAGGAGGAGATCACCAAGCAGGCCGAGCGCGCCGCCGAGGACATCATCGAGGACGCCCGGGCCCGCGAGCGCGAGATCCGGCTCGGCGCCGAGGACTACGCTGACGAGATCCTCAACACGCTCGAGGTCAACCTGTCGAAGTTCATTGCCGCGGTCCAGCGCGGGCGCGATCGGCTGGCCGGCAAGGACGAGCCTGCGGAGGTTTCCTAGCTCGGGTCTCGGCTCGGGCGGCCGAGGCAATCGCCCGGCGGCCTGGGAGCGCTTGGATTGGGACATGACGGCTGTTGGGCGCTGACGACGCGACCAGGCCGAGGGCGATACCTCGACCGCCCGGCGCGCCCGTCCTACGCTCCCTCCTGGTGTTGACGCGGATCGAAGTCCTAGATACGGACATCACCTCGCTTGAGGTCGATGCGATCGCGAATGCCGCCAATACGCAGCTGCGGCATGGGGGCGGGGTCGCGGGTGCGATCGCGCGCGCCGGCGGTGCTGTCGTGCAGCGCGAGTCGGACGCGCGGGCACCGATCGGGCTGGGTGATGCGGCGCACACCTCAGGCGGCCAGATGCCTTGCCGGTGGGTGATCCACGCGGCCACGATGGAGCTCGGCGGCCCCACCTCGGCCGACATCATCCGCCGCGCGACCGCGAGTACGCTGGCGCTGGCCGACGAGCTCGGGGCCCGCTCGCTGGCCTTGGTCGCCTTCGGGACCGGCGTCGGTGGCTTCTCGATTGAGGATGCGGCCCAGATCGAGGTTGAGGAGGCCCGCCGGCACATCGACCAAGGCACGGCCCTGGAGCGGATCGTGTTCGCCGTGCGCGGCGAGGAGGCGCGGCGCGCCTTCGAGGCCGCGCTCTAATCCTTGCGGCCGGTCAGCGCGAGGCCCGCGCCGAGCGCGATCAGGCTGATGCCGCCGGCCACGCTGAGGCGCTGCAGCCGTCGGGGCGATCGACCGAGCCACGCCCCGGGCGGTCCCGGAGGCCAGCGCCCAACAGCTGTCGGAAAACAACGCCACAACCGCGCAGATCAGCCCGAGCGACAGCAGCTGCAGCGTCGCGTGACCGCGCGAGCGGTCGATGAACTGAGGCAGCACGGCGGTGAAGATCAAGACGCCCTTCGGGTTGGTGGCGCCGACGACGAAGCCCTCGCGGATCGTGCGGGCGAGACTCCTCGGGGTCACCGAGGGATCCTTTAGCACGCCGGCGAGCTCCCGGCGATCGCGAATGCTGCGCACGCCGAGCACCACCAGATACGCGGCTCCGATCAGCTTGACGACCGTGTAGACCGCATCTGAATGGACCAGCAGCGAGCCCAGGCCGACCACCACCAGCACCAGCTGGAACAGCAGCCCAGAGGTGTTGCCGAGGACCGAAGCCAGTGCCGCCCGGCGGCCGAGCGCGACCCCGCGGCTGATCGTGAACAGCACGCTGGGTCCCGGAACCAGGATCAGCACGTACACGGTGATCAGGAAGGCGGGGAGGTGGTCGGTGGGCAGCATCAGCGGATCTCAAACCCTTGGAGACCCTCGGGCTGCTCGTCACGCGCGTCCACGTCATCCACCCGGGCCCCTCGCGGGCCGTGCTCGCAGAATGACACCACTTGCCCCACCGCGTCAGACGAGCCCTCGAGCACGACCTCCACGGCGCCGTCGCGCGTGTTGAGCGCCCAGCCCGCCACGCCCGCACCGCGGGCGCGCTCACGGATCGAGTCGCGAAAGAAGACGCCTTGGACCCGACCCTGGATGAGCAACCGCCTGCGCACCGTGTCCGCCGCCATTAGCCGATTCTTGCAGCGCTTTTCCGTCCGCGCCCCACGCCATGCTCACAAGCCCACTCATGACCGCTCTCTGGCTGGCACTCGGTGTGTTGATCGGCGCAGGCGTCCTGGCCGCCGCGCTGTGGCCGCGCCTGCGCGCCGGGGCCGACACCGCCCGCCGGGCCGGTGAGCTCGATCGGCAGCTGGTGCGGGCACTGGCCGATCTCGAGCACGAGCGTGCCCGGGCTCAGGAGCGCCTGGAGACCGTCAACGACGCACAGCAGCGGCTGTCGACTTCGTTCAAGGCGCTCAGCGCCGAGGCGCTGCAGGCGAGCATGGCCCAGCTCGCCGAGCTGTCGCGGGCCCAGCTCCAAGCCGACCAGGCCCGTGCCACCGGCGATCTGGAAAAGCGCCAGCAGGCGGTGGAGCAACTGGTCGCGCCGCTCAAGGAGCAGTTGGGTCGGGTCGACGGCCAGTTGATGCGCCTCGACCAGGAGCGCCGTGAGTCACGTGGGCGGCTCGAGGCGCAACTGAAGGCGCTGAACGAGACCGGTGAGCGGCTGCGCAGCGAGACCGGCGCGCTCGTCACCGCCCTGCGCAAGCCCAACGCCCGCGGGCAATGGGGCCAGATGCAGCTTCGCAACGTGGTCGAGCTCGCGGGCATGGTCAGACACTGCGACTTCGCCGAGCAGTCGGCTCTGGTCGGGGACGAGACCACCCTGCGCCCCGACCTGGTGGTCCGGCTCCCGGGAGGCAAACAGGTGGTGGTCGACGCCAAGGCGCCGCTGCAGGGCGTGCTCGACGCCTATGAGGCGCGCGACGAGGTCGAGCGCGAGCGACACCTGCGAGACCACGCCCGCCTGCTGCGCAAGCACGTCAAGTCGCTGGCCGAGAAGGCCTACTGGGCCGGGCTCGACACCGCTCCTGACTTCGTGGTCATGTTCCTGCCCGGCGAGCATCTTTATGGGGCGGCGCTCGAAGCCGACGCGGCGCTGATCGAGGACGCCATGGCCCGCCGCGTGCTGATCGCAACGCCGACCACCTTGCTGGCCATGCTGCGCGCGGTCGCCTACGGCTGGCAGCAGGAACGCGTCGCCGAGTCCGCTCAAGCGATCTCCGATCTCGGCCGCGAGCTCCACGCACGACTGGTCAAGCTTTCCGGGCTGCTGGCCACGCTCGGTTCGCGGCTCAACAGCAGCGTGCGAGCCTACAACGAGACCATCGGCTCCTACGAGGCCCGCGTGCTTCCAGCGGCCCGCCGGTTCGGTGACCACGGCGCCGTGACCGACGGCCGCGAGCTTCCTGCGCTGGAGCACGTCACCACCGGCGCGCGCAACGTCAACGCGGCCGAGCTGACGCTCGAGCTGGAAGAAGACGAGATCGAACCAAGGCGCCTGCGGGCGGCTGAGTAGCGGCTGGGCCGGGAGCGGAGCGGCCGTCGGCTAGGCCGCGGCGTTACAGCTCGCGCTCGTAGTAGAGCATCTGCGTCTCGGGGCTTCCCTGCTTCTCCAGGTTGGTGAACCCGAGGCTCTCGTACAGCCCGCGCGCCGCCGTGTCGCTGGCCGCCGTGCCCAGCTCCATCGTCGTCGCTCCGCGTTCGCGGGCCAGGTTCATCGCCGACTGCATCAGCATCCGGCCATGGCCCTGGCCGCGCCGTTCGGGGATCACGTAGAGCTCCTCCAGGTAACACGTCGGCGCGCCGGTGAGCAGGTATTCGCGGAACCGCAGCTGAGCCACGCCCACGTGGGCCGGGCCGGCGAGCAGGAACACGCTGAGGTCATGTGCGATGTGCTCACGGACCCGAGCCACGAGCACCTTCGCCCCCGGCGTGTACCCGTCGAACTCGACCTGGAAGCGATCCAGCAGCTCCGCGACCTCCTCGGCGTCGACGCTGTCGGCGACGCGGCTCGCTTGGACGGACGACGAGCTCATCGGTCACCAGCGTACGCCGAACCGAAATGATCACGCTGTGGGCAACGACGTGTACTAGCCCCGCCCCTTCCACCAACGGAGCAGATCAGCCCGCTGGTGGGGGAGCGGATCGGCCGTCGGCTTGCGCGCCTGCACCCGCTCTAGGGCATCCTCGATCGCGATCCCATCGTGGACGGCGACAACTCCGGCCGCGACCGCGGCCGAGCGCTGCCAGCCGGCGCGGCAGTGGATGTAGCTGCGGTCTCCGGCGCGCAGCCACGAGACGACCTCCTCGACCGCCGCCTCGAGCGCCGCCGGGGGCAGGCGCCCGTAGTCGGTGAGCCTCATCCGGGTCTCGACGATGCCGGCCTCCGCCAGCGCGTTCTCGACCGCGGACCGCTGGCCGGCCTCGTACTCGTCGTCCTCGACGAGGTTCAGCACCCGTCGCACTCCGAACTCGCTCAGCACCCGCACGTCGTCGTCGTCCAGCGGATAGGCGCCGACCAGCAACTCGTCGCCGACGTGCGCGAAGCCGTAGGCCGCAAACCAAGCCGACACACCCGAGATCATGACGCTGAGCGCCATGCGCGTGATCGGCCAGGGGCGATCGCCCGCGCTCGCGGACGCGGACTGGAAGCTGACAAAACGTCCGGCGTAAGCTCGTGACATGGCCGTGCGCGCCGACACCTTCGATCTCTCGGCCCTGCGGCTCAGCTCCGGCGAGGGTCGCCGGATCGAGCTCGCCGTGGACCTTGATCCACTCGAGCTCGGCGGTCAGCGCTACACGGTCGAGCCATCGCAGGTGCCGGCAACGCTGGACGTCTCTAAGACAACCGGTGACGGCTACGCGTTGAGATTGCGTTTTCGGGCGCGTGTCGCCGGTCCCTGCATGCGGTGCCTGGCGCCCGCGACCCCGCGGCTCGAGGTCGAGGCGCGCGAGATCTCCCAGCCGGGAGGCGGCGAGGAGTTGCAGTCGCCCTACGTGGTGCAGGGACAGCTGGACCTGCGCGCCTGGGCCAGAGATGCGCTCGCGCTGACCTTGCCGGCCCAGATCCTGTGCCAGCCGGAGTGCGCCGGATTGTGCGCGCTGTGCGGGGCCGATCTCAACCAGGCCGGCCCCGAGCACGTCCATGAGCGAGAGCCCGATCCCCGCTGGGCCAAGCTCGCCGAGCTCAAGCTCGATCCCTGACGCAGTCCGGATTGCGTCCACGCTGACGCGACCCGGATGCGTCCGCGCTCACGCAGCCCGAGTTGCGTCCACGCTGGCCAGACGCGTGCCAGGAGGCAGCCGGGTCACGCGGCCGCACGCCGACGCAGCCAAGAAATTCGAGCCGTCTGGTTAAGTACGGCGCGCCTCCGACCGATGACGATAGGGAATGGACCCCGATCGGGAGACCCCAAGCTGGGCGCAAGCACCTGTCGCCGGGCGCCTGCGTGCCCTGGTTGACCTCGCCGGGCTCGTGCGCAGCGACTGCGAGCTGTCAGAGCTTCTGGCGGCGGTGGCGCGCCTTTTGTCCGAGTCGCTCGGCTTCGCCTCGGTGACGATCAACCTGTACCGCCCGCTGACCGACGACTACGAGGTCACAGCGGTCCACGGACCCGGTGCCGTCACTCCGGTTGGCCACGTCTCGCGCGCCGACGCCTGGGCCCCGACGCTCGATCCCCGCTTGTCGCATCGTGGGGCGATCTTCGTCGCGGCGAGGGCCTCCGAGGACGACGCCCAGACCGAGCCTGATCGGACGGCCCCCCGGGACCCCTCGCAATGGCTTGAGGGCGACACCCTGTTGGTGGCGCTATCGGACCCGCATGGAGAACGCCTGGGGATCATCTCGCTCGCCGAGCTCCGTCCTGGCCTGCGTCCAGACGACATGCTCCTCGACGTCCTGGTCGCGGTGGCCGCTCACGTGTCGCGGGCGATCGAGCACCGCCGCCATCTGGTCCTGTTGCGCGAAGCGCTCGCTCGCCACCGGGCGGTGATCGCGACCTCGCACGATGCCGTGCTCGCGTTTGACCCCCGCGGACGGGTGCTCGAGTTCAACCCGGCCGCCGAGCTGATGTTCGGCTATCGCAGCGAGGAGGCGGTCAACCGCGAGTTCGCCGAGCTGTTGCTCGAGCCGCAGGATCGCGACGACAATCGGCGGGCCCTCGAGCTGGCCTTCGCGCAGCAACACGGTCAGCTGACCCATCGCCGCCTCGAGGTCGCCGCGGTGTGCGCCGACGGCCGCAGGCTCCCCGTCGAGCTGTCTCTGACGCTCGTTCAGGGCTCGCAGCCGCGCGAACCGATCCTCTACGGCGTCGCCCGCGACATCTCAGAACGTCTCCGCGGTTCACAGCAGCTCGCCTACCTCGCCTACCACGACCGGCTCACCGGACTACCCAACCGGATCCTGGTCGAGGACCAGCTCGACCTGGCGGTCGCCCGGGCGCGGCGGATGAACCGGGCGGTCGCGCTGCTGTTCGTCGATCTCGACGATTTCAAGGCCGTCAATGACCGCCTCGGGCACGCGGCCGGCGACCAGTTCCTGGCCGCCGTGGCCAAACGCCTGCGACGCGTCCTGCGAGATACCGACGTCCTCGCGCGCCAGGGTGGGGACGAGTTCCTCGTGCTCCTGTCGGATCTCGACGACGGTCCCGAACATGTGGCCGAGGCGGTCGGCGCCAAGCTGCACGCAGCGCTCAAGGCACCATTCAACGTCGCCGGCACCGAGCTGTTGACGGCGGCCAGCGTCGGGGTCAGCCTGTACCCCGACGACGCCTCCGACAGCGAGGCTCTGCTGCGCCAGGCCGACGCCGCGATGTACAAGGCCAAGGCGGCGGGCGGCGGTCGGCTCGTCTTTCACCGCGCCACGGAGACGATCAGCGCTCATCGCGCCAGCGTGTCGACACAGCTTCGCGCGGCGATCGCCAACTCGGAACTCGAGCTGCACTATCTGCCCGTCTGGCGCCTGGGCGCTCGTCGCACGATCCTCGGCGTCGAAGCGCTGCTGCGCTGGCGCCATCCCGACGGCAGCCTGCTCACGCCCGAGTCGTTCATTCCCCTCGCCGAGCACAGCGCCGTCGCGAACGACCTCGTGGACTGGGTCCTGCATCAGGCTTGCCGCGACACCAGGGACTGGCTGTCGGCCGGACTGCGGCCGCGGGTGAGCCTCAACGTCTCGCCTCACCAGCTGCTGGCCTCTGAGTTCGGGGCTCGGATGCAGGCCGCGCTCGGAGTCCACGAGCTCGACCCGAGCGGGTTCATGATCGAGTTGACCGAATCGGCGTGGACGTTCGACGCGACCAACACGCTGGCTGCGGTGGCCGCGTTGCGGGCGGCGGGAGTCGCCCTGGCCATCGACGACTTCGGGGCTGGCTTCTCGTCGCTGTCGCGGTTGCACGAGCTCGAGGTCGATGTGGTCAAGCTCGACCGCACGCTGTTGACGGCCGTCCCTGACGACCCGGCCGCGGCCGAGGTCCTGAAGGCGATCGTGGGCCTGGTCTGCGCCTGTGGCGCGGCGCTCGTCGCCGAGGGGGTGGAGTCCGAGGCACAGGCGCAGTGGCTTGAGGCGAACGGGATCGACCGCGCGCAGGGCTTCCTGTTCGGCCACCCGATGCGGGCGCCCGAGCTCACCCCGCTGCTCGCTGCGCACCTGCTCACCGACCGCGTAGCGAGCTAGCGCTCAGCGGCCCGATCGAGCCGCGGGGTGGGGCCGAGGTCCCTGCTAGCCTGCTGCCTTCAAATGGCGGTTCCCAAGCAGAAGCAATCCCACGCTCGCACGACGCACCGCCGCGCCCAGCACAAGCTGGCGGCGCCGGCGTACAACGCCTGCCCGCAGTGTCACAGTCCCCGGCGGCCCCATCGCGTCTGCCCCGTATGCGGGTTCTACCGCGGGCGCGAGGTGATCGCCGACACGGGCGATCAGACCTCCTGACCGCGGGCAGCGATGATCACCGTCGCCGTTGATGCGGGCGGGGCGGATCTGGGCCCCCGGGAAGTGGCGGCCGGGGCGGCGCGGGCCGCGGGCGCGGACCTGGGGGTGATCCTGTTCGGTCCGGCGCGGGCGATCGGCAAGGTCTCGCCCGGTGTCGAGGTCGTCGACGCACCGATCTCGATCGCCAAGGCCGCCGATCCGGTGTTCGCGGTTCGCAGCACCCCCGAGGCTTCGATCGTGCAGGCCGCCAAGGCGGTCGCGGATGGTCGCGCGCAGGCGCTGGTATCGGCGGGCTCGACCGGCTCGGCGCTCGCCGCTGGCCTGTTCAACCTGCGCCGGGATCGCGGCATCCATCGCCCAGCGCTGGCGCTCCCGTTACCGGTGCCGGCGGCAACGCCGGTGTTGCTGCTCGACGTGGGCGCGAACGTCAGCTGTCGGCCCGAGCATCTGATCCAGTTCGCCCACATGGGCTCGGCGTTCGCGCAGGCCGCCCTGGGGGTCGCCTCGCCCCGGGTGGCGCTGCTCTCCAACGGCGAGGAACCGGCGAAGGGGACTCCCGATCTGGTCGCGGTACACGAGCAGCTGGCCGGCACGGCCGGGTCCGGGCTGAACTTCCTGGGCAACATCGAGGGGACGCAGGTGACCGATGGCGTCGCCGACGTGGTGGTGATGGACGGCTTCACCGGCAACATCGCGCTGAAGCTGATCGAGGGCGTCTCGGAACGCACCTTACGCGCGATCCACGACGTCTCGTCGAGCTCACAGCGAGCGAGGCTCGGGGGCTGGCTGCTGGGCCCGGCCGTCGCCCGACTGCGTGAACAGATCGACCCCGAGACTCCCGGTGGGGCATACATGCTCGGGCTGAGGCAGCTCGGCGTGGTGGCGCACGGGCGCTTCACGCGTCGCGGCTTTCAGCGAGCCATCGAGGTCGCTGCGCACGGGGTGCGCAAGGACGTGATCGGCGCCACGCGCGAGGCCCTGCAGGCTGCCGGCGCCCTGCGGACGCCACAACCAGTGGGCGCCCAGACCGGCGATGACTAGCCCCGAGGATCGGCGACGGTCCTCCGGCACCCCGTCCGCGACCGCGGCTACCGTGTTGCGCCGATGACGCGCGAGCAAGTCTTGTCGCTGATCCGCGCTCACCTGGTCGACGAGCTCGAGCTTGACCCCACCTCGATCCAGGAGTCCACCCGCTTCAGGGAGGATCTCGAAGCCGATTCGCTGGATCTGTACACGTTGGTGCAGGAGCTCGAGGACACCTACGACGTCAAGATGTCCGACGAGGAGGCGGCCAGGATCCTGACCGTCGGAGAGGCCGTCGATTTCGTGCTGGCGAGCGAGGCCCAC
This sequence comes from uncultured Solirubrobacterales bacterium, assembly GCA_963757015.1. Classification (GTDB taxonomy): domain Bacteria; phylum Actinomycetota; class Thermoleophilia; order Solirubrobacterales; family Solirubrobacteraceae; genus Palsa-465. The sequence continues at coordinate 94,341 of CAVWQA010000010.1, read as the reverse complement.
CGCTCGGCGGCCAGCCAAGGTGGTGAACCTGAGTGAGCTCGGTGCCGCACCAGGAGGAGCAGGGACAGCGCGAGTCAGATCGTCCACCGGCGGCTCCCGGGGCGATCCTGCGCGAGCTCGTCGATCAGCTGCCGGCCGAGCTGATCGGGCCCGCCTTCACCCACTCCTCATGGACCGCGCGGCGATCGGACTCCTACGAGCGTCTCGCTTTCCTCGGCGACAGCGTGCTCGGCTTGGCGGTCACGACCCATCTGTTCCCGCGTTTGGAGGCCGATCGCTTCGGACCGGGGCGTCTGACCAAGATCAGGGCCCAAGCCGTCTCGGGGCGCTCTTGTCGCGTGGTCGCCGAGCGCCTGGAAGTCCCGGAGCGGCTGCGCGCCGCGGCTCCGCCGGCTGCCGCCCCGGGTGTCGAGGCGCTGATCGCCACCGAACGGGTGTTGGCGTCGGTCATCGAGGCGGTGATCGGCGCCTGCTATCTGGCCTTCGGCTACGAGACGACGGCCGCAGCGGTCGTAGACGCCTTCTCCCAGGAGATCGAGGACGCGCTCGAGAATCCCGTCGACTACAAGTCGGCCCTGCAAGAGCGCCTGGCGCGTCGCGGCGAGCTGGTCAGCTACGCGGTCGTGGACGAGCAGGGGCCGCCCCACGACCGCACCTTCAAGGTCAACGCGACGATCGAGGGGGTGCAGATCGGCTCCGGGGTCGGGCGCAGCAAGAAGGACGCCGAGCAGGAAGCCGCGCAGGCGGCGCTGGAGTCGATGTCGAAATCAATATCGTGATCGCCGCGCTGGAGCCCATACCGGCGGTCGAGGATCGTCCATGTACCTGAAGTCGATCACCGTCAAGGGCTTCAAGTCCTTCCCGGATCGCACCCGGCTCGAATTCGGCCCCGGGGTCAGCGTGATCGTGGGTCCGAACGGATCCGGGAAATCCAACGTGACCGACGCCGTCCTGTGGGCGCTGGGCGAGCAGTCGCCCGGCAACGTCCGCGGTCAGTCGATGCAGGACGTGATCTTCGCGGGCGCTCCCGGTCGCCAGACAGCCGGCCACGCCGAGGTCGAGCTGGTGCTCGACGACAGCGAGGGGTCCCTCGCGCTCGGGGCGCCCGAATTGTCGATCTACCGCCGGCTGGACCGGGCCGGCGACGGCGAATACCGGCTGGCCGGCGCTCGCTGCCGGCTCGTGGACGTGGTCGAGCTTCTGTCCGACACCGGGCTGGGGAAGGAGATGCACTCGGTCATCTCACAGGGTCGGGTCGAGGCGATCGTGACCTCCAAGGCCCGCGAGCGCCGCCTCCTGATCGAGGAGGCGGCCGGGCTGGGCAAGCACCGCAAGCGGCGACGCCGCGCGCAGCTGAAGCTGATCCGGACCCAGGACAACCTCGATCGCGCGCTCGACGTCGAGCGGGAGGCCAGGTCTCGCCTGCGGCCGCTCAAGCGCCAAGCCGAAGCGGCCGAGCTGCATGCCCGTCTGCAACGCCAGACGCTGGAGATCCGCTGGGAGCTGGCCCGCCACACCGTCCGCGACGATCGCGAGGCTCTGTCGCAGGCGCAGCGCGCCGCCACCCAGGTGCGGACCCGCCGCCGCGCACTCGAGCAGGAGCTCGAGGGGGTCGCGCGGCGCCGCGAGGCCGCCGAGGAGGCACTGGCGCATCGCAGCGCCCAGCGCGAGGAGCTCTCGCGACGTTCCTACGTGGCCAGGGGCGCGGGCGAGCGCATCGCCTACCGGGGCGAGGCCGTCAGATCCGCGGCCGCCACGATCGAGGCGCGGGTCAGTCGCGCCGCGCAGGTCGCAGCGGCCCTGCGTGCCGCCGCCGGGCACGATGAGCCCGACGCCGGCGCCGAGGCTCGGATCGCTGCCCTCGAGGAGGGCCTGGCCGAGCTCGACCGTGACCGGGAGCTCGAGCTGGCTCGCCAGCTGCGGGAGGTCGAGCAGCGCCGCGACGCGGCCCGGGAGGCGGCCCAGCACCACCGCGGGCTCGTCGACGGCAGCCTGGCCGAGCGCCAGGTCGCCGAATCGAGGGTCGAGGAGGCCCGCGCGGCGGTCCGCAAGGCCGAGCGTTCGCTGGAGGCTGCCCGCCGCGAGGCGGCTCGGGTCGGGGGCGAGCTGGCCGCCGTAAACCAGTTCTTGCGCCACCAAACCGCGGCGCCTGGCGGGGCTCCGACGCTCGCCGAGGCGCTCGACGTCGACGCCGGATACGAGCTGGCGCTGGCGGCGGCGCTCGACGGCCGTCTCCGGGCCGCGGTCGTCGAACACCGAGAAGCCGGCGCAGCGCTGCTTGATCGCAGCGGCAGCGAGGGAGGCCGGGCGCTGGTCGCTGGCCCCGGGGACGCGGCCGAGAGCGCCGCCGTGGCCGAGCGCCGAAACGGCGCCGACCCGCTCCTTGACCACGTGCGCGGCGCGCAACCGGCACTGGCGCTGGCGCGGGCCCTGCTGCGCGACACCTGGGTGGTCGACGAGCTCGCCTCCCTCCCGGCTGGCTTCGAGGGGGTCGCGGTCACCAGAGCGGGCCGCGTCTGGTCGTCGAGCACACGTGAGATCCGCCAGGCTCCTGCGCTCGGAGAGGACCGACTGCTGGCCGAGCGCAACCGCCGCGAGCAGCTCGTTGCCGCCAGCGAGGCCAGCGCCCGAGCCGAACTGGAGGCCCGCTCGGCGCTGGAACGCTTGAGCGCCGAATGCGCCCCGGCCGAGACCACCCGCGAGGAGCTGGTGGCCGCCCATCGCCGCGCGGTGCGGGCGCTCGACGAGGCCGTCGAGGAGCAGCGCCGCGTCGAGGCGCAGATCGAGCGTCGCCGTGCCGCCCCCGACGATGGCCCCAGCGCGGGTCGCCGCTCGCAGCTGATGGCCGAGCTGGCCGCCGAGCGCCAGATGCAGGCCCGGCAGGAGCGGGAGCGCGCCGAGCGCGCGACCAGAATCCAGCGCCTGGACGCGGCCATCGCCCGCGACCGCGAACTGGTGCCGGCGCTCCAGGCGCTGATCGCCGCCCTCGAGAACGCAACGGGCGCGATCTCCGAGCAGCTGGCCGGGTTCGACGAGGCGCTGGCCGCCGACCGCCTGGCCGGCGAGAGCGTGGCCGGAGAGCTGCGGACCTGCGCGCAGCAGGAGGTCACGCTCCACGCGCGGCTGCAGCGCGAGAACGAGTCGGTGACCGAAGCGGAGGTGCGCCTGCAGCGCGCTCGCGACCAGGCTGCCGACTCAGAGGGCGAGCTGCGGGGGTTGGCCGGGCGGCTCGAACTCGAGGCCGAGCCTGCCGCCGAGGACCTGCCCGACGAGGAGCGAGACAACCTCAACATCCGGCTGCAGCGGCTGGCCCGCCGCCGGGAGCAGATCGGACCGGTCAACCCACTCGCTCAGGTGCAGTACGCCGAAGCGGTCGAGCACGTCGAGGAGCTCGAGCACCAGCGGGCGGACCTCGAAGCCGCGCTGCGCGAGCTCGAGAAGCTGATCGCCGATACCGACCGCCAGATCCGCACCACGTTCGAGCAGATGTTCGCCGCCACGGCCGCCGGGTTCGAGGAGCTCGCCCAGCATCTGTTCCCCGGCGGGAACGGCCGGCTGCGGCTCGTCTCAGAGCGTTCCGGACCGGCGCGCGTGCTCGGCGGCGAGCCGGCTGGCGCCGACGCCGATGACGGCGAGCAAGTAGAGGGGACCCACGGCGACGAGGAACAATCCGAGGAGGATCTGCTCGGGGTGGAAATCGAGATCACCCCGGCCGGAAAGGAGTGCAAGCGCCTGTCGCTGCTGTCGGGCGGGGAGAAGTCGCTGACCGCGCTGGCCTTCCTGTTCGCGGTCTTCCTGGCGCGGCCGTGCCCGTTCTACATCCTCGACGAGGTGGAAGCAGCGCTCGATGACCTCAACATCGACCGCTTCCTCGCCCTGTTGAGACGGTACTCATCGCGCGCCCAGTTCATCGTCGTAACCCACCAGAAGCGCACCATGGATGCCGCCGATTCGCTGTACGGCGTGTCGATGGGAGCCGACGGGATCTCGAAGGTCGTGTCGCGTCGGCTCGCGTCCGCCGAGGCCGCGTAGGATCAGGCGGCGGTCCCGCGGGCGTGCCGGCCGGCGCTGGTAACGTCGCCGCCGTCATGGCCCGTGATTGGCGCGATCTGTTCATCATCGACGGCGAGCCGCCGCCTCCCCCGGAAAGCGAGCCGGCGCAGGAGAAACGCGTCGGTCGCTTCCGACGCCTGCGCGAGAGCCTGCGCAAGACTCGCCAGGCGCTGCAATCCGAGATCCAGGCGACGCTGTTCGAGGATCTCAACGAAGAGACGTGGGAGCGGCTCGAGGAGGCGCTGATCTACGCCGACGTCGGCGCTCAGACGACGGCCCAGGTGGTCGCGCAGCTGGAGCGCGAGGCTAGCGAGAACAAGCTCTCCGGAGGTCAGGCGCTGTCTGACCGCCTCGTCGAGCTCCTGACCGAGATCGCCCAGACCGGGGACGATCGGATTGAGCTGCGCGCCAGTCCCACGGTCATCCTGGTCGCCGGGGTCAACGGCACCGGCAAGACGACGACCGTCGGCAAGCTCGCCTGGCACCTGAGCCAGGAGCTCGGTCGCTCGGTGGTCCTGGCGGCCGGGGACACGTTCCGGGCGGCCGGGGTCGAGCAGCTCGAGCTGTGGGCGCAGCGCGCTGGTGTCGACTTCGTCAAGGGGCCCTCCGGTGCCGACCCCGGTGCGGTCGCCTACGACGGGGTCACGGCGGCCATCCGCGAGGGGGCCGACGTGCTGATCATCGACACCGCCGGGCGGCTCCACACCCAGGACGACCTGATGGCCGAGCTGGCCAAGGTGCGCCGCGTGATCGCCAAGCAGATCCCGGAGGCGCCGCACGAGACGCTGCTGACCGTCGATGCCACGACCGGGCAGAACGGTCTGCGCCAGGCGCGAATGTTCTCTGACGCGGTCCAGGTGACGGGGCTCGCCTTGACCAAGCTCGACGGCACCGCGAAGGGGGGCATCGCGCTCGCCATCGCCCACGAGCTCGGAATTCCGGTCAAGCTGATCGGGGTCGGTGAGCAGCTCGAAGATCTACGGCCGTTCGACGCGGCCGAGTTCGCCCGCGCGCTGGTCTCCTGAGCGGCCCGCGGCCGCTGTGGAAAATGCCGCTGAGAGCGGGACCGCCGCGCTAATCTCGGTCAATGAACTGGGTCGTGTGGTTGATCGTTGCCTGTGGTTTCGGCGTCGGCGAAATGCTGACGACGAGCTTTTTCCTGGCCCCGTTCGCGATCGCGGCCGGGCTCGCGGCGGCAGCCGATGCGACCGTCGGCGCCACGGCATCGTGGGTCGTGTTCGTGGCGGTAGCGCTGCTGACGCTGGTGGTGGTGCGCCCCGTCGTCCGCTCGCATCTGAAGATGCCGCCCCAGATCCGCACCGGGGCGGCGGCGCTGGTGGGCAAGCAGGCGATCGTGCTCGAGCGAATCGCCAACCGCGAGGGGGTGGGCTGCGTGCGGATCGACGGCGAAGTGTGGACCGCCCGCTCGCTGCTCGACGACCACGTAATCGAGCGAGGGACCGTAGTCGACGTGGTCGAAATCAAGGGCGCCACGGCGCTCGTGGCTGAATAGGAGCCGGGCATGGTCGGAATCATCGTCGCAGCCGTTGTCGTCATCTTCCTGTTGATCATGTTCGCCCGCACGGTGCGGGTCGTGCCCCAGGCAAAGGCCGGAATCGTCGAGCGATTCGGGCGCTATCACCGGACGCTGAACCCGGGCTTGACGCTCCTGATGCCGTTCGTGGACCGGCTCAAGCCGCTGATCGACCTCCGCGAGCAGGTCGTGTCGTTCCCGCCCCAGCCCGTGATTACCGAGGACAACCTGGTCGTGGGGATCGATACCGTCCTGTACTTCACGGTCAACGACCCCAAGTCGTCCAGCTACGAGGTCGCTAACCCGCTGCAGGCCATCGAGCAGATCACGGTCACGACGCTGCGCAACGTGATCGGTTCGCTGACGCTCGAGCAGGCCCTGACCAGCCGCGACCACATCAACGCCCAGCTGCGCACCGTCCTGGACGAGGCCACCAACAAGTGGGGCATCCGCGTCAACCGCGTCGAGATCAAGTCGATCGACCCGCCCGGCACGATCCAGGAGGCGATGGAGAAGCAGATGCGCGCCGAGCGCGACCGGCGGGCCGCGATCCTCAATGCCGAGGGGATAAAGCAATCGCAGATCCTCACCGCCGAGGGTCAAAAGCAGGCCGCGGTGCTGACCGCCGAGGGCGAGAAGCAGGCCGCCATCCTGCGCGCCGAGGGCGAGGCGCAAGCGATCTCGACAGTGTTCGAGTCGATCCACGCGGGCAACCCGGATCCCAAGCTGCTCAGCTATCAGTACCTGCAGATGCTGCCCCAGCTGGCCAAGGGGGATGCCAACAAGGTGTTCGTGATCCCGTCCGAGTTCGCGGAGGCGTTCGGCGGGATCAGCAAGGCGTTCGGCGCTTCACGCGGCGACGAGGAGAAGACGAGCATCGAGCCGGCCCCGGATCAGAACTCGAGCGTCCCTCGTCAGTAGCCTGAGCGCAGAGGCTCGATGTTCGACTCCCTAGCCGAAAAGCTCCAGGCGACGCTCGCCGACGTGCGTGGCCGCGGCACGCTGACCGAGGACGACATCAACGCCGCCATGCGTGAGATCCGGCTCGCGCTGCTCGAGGCCGACGTCAACTTCAAGGTCGTCAAGAGTTTCACCGGCGCCGTCAGGGACCGGGCTCTGGGCGCGAACATCGTCGGTCAGCTGAATCCCGGCCAGCAGGTGGTCAAGATCGTCTCCGACGAGCTCACCGAGCTGATGGGAGGAGCGGCCCGCGAGATCTCGTTTTCGCCGCGCCCACCCACGGTGGTGGTAATGGCCGGGCTCCAGGGCTCGGGCAAGACGACGGCGACGGCAAAGCTCGCGCGCTACCTGCGCGAGCAGCATGGCTCCTCGGTCGCGGTGGCCGCCTGTGACGTGTACCGGCCGGCGGCGGTGGATCAGCTGGTCAAGGTCGGTGGCCAGGCCGGCGCCGCGGTCTACGAGCAGGGCACCGAGGCCGACCCGGTCGCGATCGCCAAGTGGTCCTATGACCGCGCCAAGTCCGAGGGCAAGGACGTGCTGATCGTCGACACCAGTGGCCGGCTCCACATCGACCAAGAGCTGATGGGCGAGCTCGCCGACATCAAGAAGGCCATCTCGCCCCACGACATCCTGCTCGTTGTCGACGCCATGACCGGCCAGGATGCGGTCAACGTCGCCGAGCAGTTCGCCGAGGTGGTCGACTTCGACGGGGTGCTGATGACCAAGCTCGACAGCGACGCCCGCGGCGGCGCCGCGCTGTCGGTCAAAGCGATCACCGGCAAGCCGATCATGTATGTCTCGACGGGCGAGAAGCTCGGCGAGTTCGAGCGCTTCCACCCCGACCGCATGGCCCAGCGGATCCTCGGCATGGGCGATGTCATGACGCTGATCGAGAAAGCCGAGGCGAGCTACACCGAGCAGCAGCAGGCCGAGCTCGAACGCAAGCTGCGCAAGCAGGAGTTCGGCCTCGACGACTTCCTGGACCAGATGCGCCAGGTCCGCCGCCTCGGGCCCCTGCAGTCACTGCTGGGCATGATCCCCGGGCTCGGAAACGAGCTGCGCGGGGTCAAGGTCGACGAGCGCGAGTTCGATCGCCTGCAGGCGATCATCCTCTCGATGACTCCCCAGGAGCGGCGCCATCCCGAGCTGATCAAAGGCTCGCGGCGGCTGCGGATCGCGCGCGGTTCGGGCACCAACGTCCAGGCCGTCAAGCAGCTGATCAAGCAGTTCGACCAGATGCGCAAGGTGATGCGCCAGGTCTCTCAGGGCCGGATGCCCGATCTCGGGGCCTTGATGCGCCAGGGCGGCCGCTAGACGGCGTGGAACGCTCGGGGCCGGCGCAAAGGCGCCGGGAGTTGGCGGCCCGCGCTAGCCGCCACCGAACGCTTGCGGCGCGCGCACGCTAACCTCGCCAGTCGCTTATGGCAGTAAGACTTCGACTGACGCGAATCGGCGGGCGCAAGAACCCCATCTGGCGGGTGGTGGTCGCCGACCAGCGCTCCAAGCGAGACGGACGGGTGATCGAAACCGTCGGGCACTACAACGCCCAGACCGAGCCCTCGACGATCGTGCTCGACGAGGAGCGCATCCGCGACTGGCTCGCGCGCGGCGCCCAGCCGAGTGAGACGGTCCGCAAGCTCCTGCGCACGCAGGGCATCACCTGAGGTCCGAGGCCGTGAAGGAGCTGCTCGAGTACCTGACGCGGGGGCTCGTGGGAGCTCCCGAAGCGGTCCGGGTCACCGAGGTCCAGGAGGACGACGGCTCGCTGGTACTCGAGCTGTCGGTGGCGCAGGACGACTACGGCAGCGTGATCGGTCGCGGTGGCCGCACCGCGGCGGCGCTCCGCACGGTGATCAAGGCGGCGGCGGTCCGCGACAACCGCCGCGTGTTCGTAGACATCGTCGACGCTTGACCCGCTGGCTGTTGGCAGGGACCGTAGGCCGTCCCCACGGACTCGACGGCAGCTTCCACGTCGGCGGCGCGGTCGCCGAGTTGCTCGTCGCCGGCGCGAGCGTCCAGGTGAACGGGCGCGAGCGGCGCATCGTCCGCCGGGCCGGCCTGGACGCGCGGCCGGTCGTCCGCCTCGACGGCTGCTGCGACCGCGACGCCGCCCAGGCGCTGCGCGGCGCCGAGCTACTGGTGGCACGCGAGCGCGCACCCGAGCTCGAAGAGGACGAGTGGTGGGCGGATGACCTCGAACGGTGCGCTGTGCGGGATGGAACGCTCGAAGTCGGTGTTGTCACGCGCCTGCTCGGGCTGCCCTCGTGCGAGGTCCTCGAGGTCGCGCGTCGCGAGGGAGGTGCTCCGCTGCTGGTGCCGCTGATCAAAGACGCGGTGCGCACCGTGGACGTCGAGCGGCGCACGATCGATGTCGACCTGCGCTTCCTGGGCGAGGATTGATGCAGATCGACGTGTTCACGCTGTTTCCGGACGCGTTTGCCTGGTTTCAGTCACAGCGCCATGTCCTCAACGCGCACGCGCTGGGCCACCGGCTCGAGCTCGTCAACTACCGCGACCACACGCCGCTCAGCGCCGGTCAGGTGGACGACACGCCGTTCGGGGGCGGCGCCGGGATGGTGCTCCGCGTCGACGTTGTCGAAGCCGCCCTGCAGGCGCGTTACGGGGAGGACCCGGTGGCGCTGCGCTCCCGGCGGCGCGTGATCGCGCTCGATGCCTCAGGGCGCCTGCTCGACGACGCGCTCGTCGACGAGCTCGCCGCCGAGCCGTCGCTGACCTTGCTGTGCGGGCGCTACGAGGGCTTCGACGAGCGCGTGCTCGAACATTTCTGCACCGGTCGCGTGTCGATCGGGCGCTACGTGCTGGCCGGAGGCGAGCTGCCCGCGATGGTGCTCTGCGACGCGGTCGTGCGCAAGCTTCCCGGCGCGCTCGGTCACGAGCACTCGGCGCTCGAGGAGTCGTTCACGGCGGCTCTGGAAGGTGGACCGGAATATCCGCACTACACCCGCCCGGCCGAGCATCGCGGCTGGCGGGTCCCCGACATTTTGCTGTCGGGCCATCACGCCCAGATCGCGCAGTGGCGTCTGGAGCAGAGCCGGCGACGTCGGGGTTGGTCTGGGCACGGCGCGGGCTTAGATCAGCGCTAACCCCAGCCCACCATGCCTGCCACAGCGCAGCGTGGAGGTCTCGCCAAGGCCGGCCTTCCCCGGCGGCAAGCCGCCGACCAGCGGGTTCGAGCTCTCTGGCCGTCCGCTACCATAGGCGGCCGCATGGGCGCCTACGCGTGTTGCGCGGAGCCCCCCACGCCCGGATTGTGCCCGCGCAGTGAGGCTGGCATGCAAGCGCGGGCGCTTGCAATGACCTATGAGCACAGCAATTGACAGCTTGGAGCGGAGCCAGCTCCGCCGCCTCCCGGCATTCGACGCCGGTGACCGTGTGCGTGTTCACTTCCAGGTAATCGAGGGCACCCGCCGACGTACCCAGGTGTTCGAGGGTGTCGTCATCAAGCGTCAGGGGCACGGAGTGCGGGAGACTTTCACGGTCCGCAAGCAGTCGTTCGGGGTCGGCGTCGAGCGCACGTTCCCGCTTCACTCCCCGAAGATCGAGCGGATCGAGGTCGCCGCCCGCGGTGACGTGCGGCGCGCCAAGCTCTACTACCTGCGCGGCCGGGTGGGTAAGCGCGCGCGGGTCCGCGAGCGGCGCTCCGCCGGGCCCGAGGTGGCGGTCGAGCGCGAGCTGCTCTACGGCCCGGGGGCGGATTCGCCGGAACCCGGGGCCGAGGCGCCCGAGGAGGAGATCGTGGACGCACCGGAGGCTGAGGCCGTCGGCGCGCCCGAGGAGGAGATCGTGGACGCGCCCGAGGCTGAGGCCGCCGACGCGCCCGAGGAGGAGATCGTGGACGTGGCGGAGGCCGAGGTCGCCGACACGCCCCAGGCGGAGACCGTAGACGCGCCCGAGGCTGGGGCCGCAGACGCGCCCGAGGCCGAGGCCGCCGAGGGACCGGAGACCGAGGGGCCGGAGGCCGAGCCCGCGGACGCCGAGCCGGCGGCAGACGACGAGCAGGTGTGACGAGGACCAAGAAGTCGTTTGTGCGGTCGGCCGCCGAGTTGGTGGTGATCGTCGGCGTCGCGCTTGGGGTCGCCCTCGCTGTTCAGGCCTTCATCGTCAAGCCCTACGAGATCCCCAGCGGCTCCATGCTCCCGACCCTGCACGTCAACCAGCGCGTGCTGGTGAACAGGATCGGCACGCACTTCGGCACCCCGAGGATCGGTGACATCCTCGTCTTCCATCCTCCGGCGACCGAGTCGTGCGCTGATCCGAACGAGGGCGAGAACCAGAACGGCCAGCAGTCCGCCAGCGCCTGCGACGTGGCTCAGGTCAGAGCCTCCTCGCAGACCTACATCAAGCGGGTCGTCGGGCTGCCCGGGGACCGGCTGTCGATCCGCGACGGCCACGTGTACCGCGACGGGGTGCGCGAGAAGGACTCGTTCACCGAGCCCTGCGACGACGCCAGCGAGTGCAACTTCCCGGCCACGATCACCGTCCCGCGGGGCGACTACTACATGATGGGCGACAACCGTCCAGACTCGCTGGACAGCCGTTTCTGGGGCCCGGTGCGCAAGGCCTGGATAATCGGCAAGGCGTTCTTCACTTACTGGCCGCCGGACCGGATCGGGTTCCTGTAGCCGCGGCTTTGAGCGAGACCTATTAGGCGCCGGGAGCGATCACATGCGGAGCAAGAAGAAGTCGGGGCTGCAGACGGTGATCGAACTCGTCCTGACGGTGGCGGTGGCCGTGGGACTGGCGCTGCTGATTCAGGCCTTTGTCGTCAAGCCCTACCGGATCCCGAGCCCTTCGATGGTCCCGACCCTGGACATCGGACAGCGGGTGCTGACAAATCGCCTGATCAATCACCCGAGCGTCGGCGACGTCGTCGTCTTTCACCCACCCCACGGGGCCGACAACCAGGACGACCCGGTGTGCGGCAACCCTCACCAGGGGGCCGGCCACCCCCAGGCCTGTGATAGCCCGACCGCCACCCCGTCCAGCCAGACGTTCATCAAGCGCGTGGTCGCCGGTCCCGGCGACCGGATCTACATCCTCGACGGTCACGTGTACCGCAACGGCGTCAGGGAGAAGGACTCCTACACCGAGCCGTGTGGAGGCGCTCCTTCATGCACTTTCCGGACACCGATCACGATTCCGCCCGGCGATTACTTCATGATGGGCGACAACCGTGGTGAGTCCGACGACAGCCGCTTCTGGGGCCCGGTCCCCGACAAATGGGTCATCGGCGTTGCCTTCTTCACCTACTGGCCGCCCGACCGGATCGGCACGCTCTGACGGCGAGGGGAACGGGCAGGTCCACCCCGAGGGCGCTGGGGCGATAGACGGCCGCGGGGGGCAAGTTCCCGCCGAGGGCATTAGGACGGCAGGGACCCGCGCGGGACAAAATGACAAGCCACGGCGGCGCCTGACCCGGCCCGGCCGGCGGCTGCTGAAGTTCGATCGCTCGCTCGGGGTGCGGTTTGTCGCCGGCGCCGACGAAGCGGGCCGCGGCTGTCTGGCCGGCCCCCTGGTAGCCGCGGCGGTTCTGCTTGACATGGAGCGACTGGGGCCGGCTCAAGCCCGAGCGCTGGGGATGCTCAACGACTCAAAACAGCAGACTCCTGAGGGCCGGGCCGCCCTGTACCCGGTGATCCTGAGCCTCGCTTCCCGGGTGGCGATCGTCTCTCGATGTGCGCCCGGGATCGACGCCCGAGGGTTGCACAAGACAAACCTGGCCGCGCTCCGGGACGCCTTGGCGGCGGTGGCCTGCGAGGGGTGCATCTGCCTCAGCGACGGCTTTCCCGTGGCCGGGCTGCGATACCAGAGGCGTGCCGTGATCGGTGGCGATGCCAAGAGCGCCGCGATCGCGGCCGCGTCGGTGCTGGCCAAGGAGACCCGCGACCGATACATGCGCCGGGCCGACGCCGCCCATCCGGGTTGGGAGTTCGCCCAGCACGTCGGCTATTCGACGCCCGAGCACCGGGAGGCGATCGAGCGCATAGGTTTGTCGCCGCTCCACCGCGTCTCCTTTCAGTCGATCGCCTATCAGCAGCTGGCGCTGGAGGGCTACTAGAAGCGGACGTGTAGTCATCTAACTCCCGCATAGCGGGAGTAACTCGACACACGTAGCTCAGAAGGCACCCTCGAGGTGCTCCAACGAAACCAGTCGGTCCCGAGCGTCAACCGTAACCCCGATCGCGTCGCATCTAATGATGCGCGCAGACGGACGCTCGCGCTCCCGCAGCCACATGGAAGCCATTTTGCGCACGCGCGCCTGCTTGCGCGCGCCAAGCGCCTCAAACGGGCCCCCGCAGCTTCCGCCCGAGCGCCGCGTCTTGACCTCGCAGAACACGAGCACGCGGCCGTCGAACCCCACCAGATCGAGCTCGCCCCAGCGCGTACGGTAGTTGCGGTCCAGGATCGCGAATCCGCGCCGCTGCAGGTGCTCGGCGGCCCACTCCTCACCAGCCCGCCCCAGCCCGTGGCGGGGGTCGCCGCATTGATCGCGGGCGTCAGCGCTCATCGCTCGCACGCTAGCCCCGACCGCATCACGCGTGGGTGGCGCCCCGTGCCGTTTGCGTGACAAAAGCCGCCGCAATCGGTGCACATTCGTCACAGTCTGCGAGCCACGGGTCACGCGATCGGGCCTAGCTTGGGCCGATGCTCGCTCGGGTTCGGACGTTCACGATCGATGGCGTCCTGCCGCGGCAGGTGTGGGTCGAGGTCGACATCCGCTCGGGGCTGCCGGCGTTCACGATCGTGGGCCTGGGCGACACCGCCGTGCGCGAATCGCGCGAGCGAATCCGTGCCGCGATCCTCAATTCGGGCTTTGAGTTCCCGGCCACGCGGATCACCGCGAACCTGGCGCCGGCGTTTCTACGCAAGGCCGGCCCCGGGTTCGACGCGGCGCTGGCGCTCGCCGTGCTGGCCTCGAGCGGGCAAGTGCCGAGCCAGGCGCTGGCCTCCTATGCGGTGTTCGGAGAGCTGTCGCTGGGCGGCGAGCTGCGGGACTCGCCCGGGGCGCTGGCGGTCGCGGAGGGCGCCCGGCAGGCGGGCTGTCGGCGCCTGATCGTCCCGCGCCAGCGCGCCCGCGAGGCCGCTCTGGTGCCCGGTCTGGGGATCGTCGCGGTCGCCGACCTGCGGGCCGCGGCGGCAGTCCTCAGCGGCGCCGACCCGCCGCCGCTGCCCGATCCGCCGGCACGGCTCAACGGCCGCGCGCCGCTCCCCGACCTGGCCGACATCCGCGGCCACCGGGGCCCATTGCTGGCGCTCCAGATCGCCGCCGCCGGAGGTCACAACCTGTTGATGGAGGGCGCTCCCGGAACGGGCAAGACGATGCTCGCGCGGCGATTGCCCTCGATCCTCCCTGAGTTGACGCGGTCTGAGGCCATCGAGGTCACGCGGATCCACAGCGTCGCCGGCATCCATTCGGGGCGCTTGATCGTCGCGCCGCCGTTCCGGGCCCCGCACCACACGATCTCCCCGTCGGGGCTGGCCGGGGGCGGCTCGCCGCCGCGCCCCGGAGAGGCCAGCCTCGCCCACCACGGAGTGCTGTTCCTGGACGAGCTGTCGGAGTTTCAGCGCCCCAGCCTGGACGCGCTGCGCCAGCCGCTCGAGGACGGCAGCGTGTCGATCGTCCGCGGGCAGCGCGCTCTGCGACTGCCCACCCGTTTCATGCTCGTGGCCGCCACCAATCCGTGCCCGTGTGGCTTTGCCGGCCTCGAGGACGACCGATGCACATGTGGCGAGGCCGAGCTGCGGCGACATCGCCGCCGCCTCAGCGGGCCGCTGCTCGACCGCATGGACCTCGTCATCGACGTGCACCGACCCTCCGCGCAGGAGCTGCGTACCCCGCCCACAACCAGCTCGGAGCGCGTTCGCGCCCTGGTGGCAGCGGCGCGTGAGCGGCAGCGCCGGCGCCTGGCCGGCACCGGCGCCACCTGCAACGGCGACATGGATGTGCGCGCGGTGCAGCGGCTGATCAGGCTCGACGACGAAGCCGACGTCGAGCTCGGGCGTGCCTACGCGGCTGGGATGCTGAGCGCGCGCGGACGCCATCGGGTGCTGCGCGTCGCGCGCACGATTGCCGACCTCGGCCAGCGGGAGCGCGTGTCCCGCGGCGACGTGCTGACCGCGCTCAGCCTCCGCCAGCGCTCGAGTGCCGAGGCGGCGATCGTCCAGTGACGACCGGCGCGGCCTGCGACGCGTGCCTGAAGCGCACCTGGCTTTTGGCGCGGCTTGCCGGTCACATCGAGCTGCATCGAAACCGCCTCGAGCCCCTGCTGGCACTGGACGACGCGGAGCTGGTGGCGGCGCTGGCCGGCCGGCGCAGGGCCGCCCTCGAGCGCGAGTTGGCCGCAACCGACCCCGGCCTTGCCCGCCGGCAGGCCCTCGAAGTAGGGCTCGAGCTCATCTGCCGCTGCCATTCCGCGTACCCGGCCCGTCTCGCCGACCTCGAGGCTCCGCCGGCGGTGCTGCACGTGGCGGGCGGGCTCGAGCGCTTTCTGGCGCTCGCCGACACGACGATGGTGGCGATCGTGGGGAGCCGGCGCCCGTCCCCATATGGGATCGAGGTGGCGCGCGCGCTGGCCCGAGGCGTCGCGGCTGCCGGGGTGACGGTGGTCAGCGGCATGGCGCTCGGGATCGACGCCGCCGCCCACCGGGGCGCGCTGGAGGCGGCCGCCCACCGGGGCACGGTCGACGCGCCCGGCCCCACCGTGGCCGTGCTGGCCGCCGGCGCCGAGCGGGCCTATCCCGCCCGAGCCCGCTCGCTGCACGCCAGGATCCGCGGCTGCGGCGCGGTGGTCTCGGAGCTGCCGCCGAACACCGCGACGCGCCGCTGGATGTTCCCGGCCCGCAACCGACTGATCGCCGCGCTGGCGGCGCTGACCGTCCTCGTCGAGGCGCGGCCCGGCTCGGGCGCGCTGGTCACAGCCCGCCATGCCACGGCGCTCGGCCGACAAGTGGGCGCCGTTCCGGGGCGGATCACCTCGCCACTGGCGTGGGGCCCCCATCAGCTGCTGCGCCGGGAAGCGCTGCTGATCGAGGGCCCGGAGGAGGTGCTGGACGGGCTGTTCGGCGCCGATACCGGAGCTGACGGCCGCGCGGGCACCGGCGCCGACGGCCGCGTGGGCGCCGGCGCTGACGGCCGCGCCGGCGCCCACGCCCACGCGCGCACGCCGTCCGCCCCCCAGCGCCCCGCGCTCCCGCCCGACGAGCAGGCCCTGCTCGACGCCCTGGCCGAGGGCCACGGCGCGGCGAGCGCCCTGGCCCGGGCTGGCCTCGACGCCGATCGGGGCTTTGCCGCGCTGGCCTCGCTCGAGCTCGCCGGGAGGATTCGCCACCAGCCGGGCGGCAGGTACCTGGTGCTCCTCTGAGCGGCCGTCGGACGCAAGTAAGCTCGGCCGCCATGGCCTCGCGACGCTCGACAGCCGGCCGGATCCCCTGCGTGCTCTCGATCGCGGGCTCGGACTCCGGGGGCGGCGCGGGAATCCAGGCCGACCTCAAGGCGTTTGCGGCCTGCGGTGTGCACGGGATGACCGCGGTGACCGCGATCACCGCTCAGAACACGGTCGGTGTGAGCGCCGTCCATGCCATCCCGGCAGACATCATCATCGCCCAGGTGCGAGCGGTCAGCGAAGACATCGGGGTCGACGCCGTCAAGATCGGGATGCTGGGCACGGTGGCCACGATCGAAGCGGTGGCATGCTCGCTGCGGCTGCTGAGGCCCGGGACGCCGGTTGTGCTGGACCCGGTGATGGTGTCCGAGTCGGGTGCCGAGCTGCTCGAACCGTCGGCTCGCAGCGCGCTGGTCGAGCAGGTGCTGGCGCGAGCGACGGTCACCACCCCGAATCTGCACGAGGCGCGCGCGCTGCTGGGACGCGATCCCTGGCCGGACGACCACACAACGGAGGTGGCCGAGCTGGCCCGCGGGATCCGGGCACTCGGGCCGTCCATCGTCGTGATCACCGGCGGCCATCGCGAGCGGGCGGTGGACGTGTTCTACGACGGCTCGCAGCTGGTGGAGATTCCCGGCGAACGCCACCCCGACGGCGCCGCCCACGGCTCGGGATGCACGCATTCCTCGGTGCTCGCCGCCCGGCTGGCCTGGGGCGACCCACCGCTGCAGGCGGCCCGGGTCGCCAAGCTCAAGGCATCCCAAGCCGTCCACCACGGGCTGACCGGGATCGGGGCGGGACCCGGGCCGGTGGACGTACTGGCCGTGACATAATCCTGCGGTGCGCTTCTTGCGGATGAAGCCCGGCCACGGCGAGGTGCTGATCGCTGAAGGCGACGTCGAGCTCGAGCAGGACGAGCTGCGCTTGATCGAGGAGTTCCGCCGCCAGCTCGACGCCGGCCAGTGGGCGGCGGTACCCGCGTTGGAGGCCGACGGGCGGCGCCAGGCTCACATGATCCGCTCGTTCGATGACATCCCGCGGGACGCCGACCGCGTGATCTTCTTCCCGCGGGCAGCGGGCGGCGCCAGGTAGGCGGCGCCATGCTGCTGGCGCTCGTGGCAACCGCGCTAGTGGCCCTGGCCCTGCTCTCCGAGGAGCTGCTGCCGCGCCTGGAGGAGCTGTGGTCGCGCTATCGGGCGCGCCGGCGGGTCGCGCCCCCGATGCCCTATGACCCGGGGCGCGAGCGGCGGGCCGAGCAGCGCGCCCGCGCACTGCTGCGCTCGTGCGTCAACGACGAGGAGTGGGCCATGTACCGCGAGCTCGGCTTCATCCGGGTGTGGGGCACCCAGGCCCAGGGACCGGCCGACGCGGGCGGGACCGGTGGCGCCGCCTACGCGTACCTGATCTACCCGCACCGCGCGATCATCGCCTACCTGGCGCAGACGCACCGGCTGCTGAACGAGTACTGCGTGGCCTTCCCCGACGAGAGCCGGCCGTACGGCAGCGCCAGGTTGCCCGACTCAGACGACGTGCTGGCCAAGTGGCTGGCGCTGACGGGGGACGAGCGGCGGCTGATCTCGACCGCCAACATGCATCTGCCCGGGCGGCAGCTTGACCCGGCCCGCGTCAAGCGCGACCTGTGGCGGCTGGCTCAGTGGGAGCGGGCGCGGATGCGCCACCTCGCCGGCAGCGAGACGTCGACGCCGCTCGACGCCGCCGGCTAAGCAGGCCGTCCGGGGGTGGCGCGGCCGGGCGATACAGTTCCGCCCGCGATGAGCACCTCGGCGCTCGATCTCAAGCACCGCAGCCGCGCGCTCACCCAAGGGCCCGAGCGCGCCGCCGCGCGCGCGTTTCTGAAGGGCATCGGCTACGACGACGAGGCCATGTCGCGCCCGCTGGTGGCGGTCGCCAACACGTGGATCGAGACGATGCCGTGCAACTTTCACCTCCGGGCCCTGGCCGCACAGGTCAAGGACGGGATCCGCGCGGCCGGCGCCACCCCGATGGAGCTCAACACGATTGCCATCTCCGACGGCATCACGATGGGAACGCCGGGGATGCGGGCTTCGCTGGTCAGCCGGGAGCTGATCGCCGACTCGATCGAGCTCGTGTGCGACGCCCACATGTTCGACGCGGTGATCGCGCTCAGCGGCTGCGACAAGACGATCCCCGCCACCGTGATGGCCCTGTGCCGGCTCGACGTTCCCAGCGTGATGCTGTACGGCGGCTCGATCCAGCCCGGTCATTACGACGGCGAGCGGATCACGATCCAGGAGGTGTTCGAGGCCGTGGGCGCTCACGCCGCCGGGCGCATCACCGACCAGCAACTGACCGACATCGAGGACGTGGCGTCGCCTGGCGCCGGCGCCTGCGGTGGCCAGTTCACGGCCAACACGATGGCGATGGCGATCGAGGTGCTGGGCCTCTCGCCTTCGGGGCTGTCTGGGCTCCCGGCCACAGACCCCCGCAAGCCGCAGGCGGCGCACCAGGCCGGCACGCTGGTGATGGACGTGCTCAAAGCCGGTCTGCGGCCGAGCCAGATCATCACCCGGGAGAGCCTCGAGAACGCGATCGCGGCGATCGCCTGCAGCGGCGGCTCGACCAATGGCGTCCTGCACCTGCTGGCGATCGCCAACGAGATGGCCATCGATCTCCACATCGACGACTTCGACCAGATCAGCGAGCGCACGCCGCTGCTGTGTGACCTCAAGCCCGGCGGCGCCTACGTGGCCGCGGACCTGTACGAGGCGGGAGGGGTGCCGCTGGTGATCAAGCGCCTGCAGGAGGCGGGGATGCTCAACGAGGACGCGCTCACGATCACCGGCAAGACCGTCGGCGAGATCGCCGCCGCGGCCGGCGAGACCCCGGGCCAGCGCGTGGTCAGGCCGCTCGACGACCCGATCAAGGAGACCGGGGGCCTGGCCATCCTGCACGGCAACCTGGCCCCCGACGGCTGCGTGGTCAAGCTGGCCGGGTACGAGCGCCGCTCCCAGACCGGCCCCGCGCGGGTGTTCGAGTCAGAGGAGGAAGCGATGGCGGCGGTCACGGCGCGCGCGATCAGACCAGGCGACGTGATCGTGATCCGCAACGAGGGCCCGGCCGGCGGACCGGGGATGCGCGAGATGCTGGCGGTCACCGCGGCGCTGGTGGGGGAGGGCCTGGGCGAGGACGTGGCCCTGATCACCGACGGGCGATTCTCGGGCGCCACCCGGGGCCTGATGGCCGGCCATGTCGCCCCCGAAGCGGTTCGCGGCGGCCCCATCGGGCTGGTCCGCGATGGAGACGAGATCACGCTCGACGTCAACGCGCGCCGCCTCGACGTGGCGCTGTCAGACCAGCAGCTGGCCGAGCGGGCCCGGGCCTACGCACCGCCCGAGCGCCCATTCCCCGGCGTCGCGCTGCAGAAGTACGCCAAGTTGGTCTCCAGCGCCGCGCAGGGCGCGGTCACCCGCTGACCGAGAGCGCCAGCGGGCGGCGAGCCCGTCGAACAAAGAAGAGGTTTGGGCAGGATCTGCTCTGCAAGTTTGGTTGCAGGTTGGTTAACGAGCCGATCGCCGTCGTTTGATCGAACAACCGTTGTCTGTACCATTACCCCGCGTGGCGAACGTTTCGTATTTGCGGACGCCGGCGAGTGCTCGCTCGCAGCACAAGCTAGGCGGTGGAGATTCTGCGTCGCGCAGGCGGTTTCACCGTGGCCGCTGGGTGGCGGGCGGCGTGCTGCTGCTCATCCTGGCGCTCGCGGGAGCGGCCGCGCTCGTGTTCACCTCCGCCCACGCCAGCCTGACCACCGACTCGAACGCGATCGCCAAGATCGGGATGCCGCTCGGCGGCGGCACCATCGAGCGCGTCACCGTCGTGGGCGGGCGCACCCAGGCGCTGGTCCCGATCAAGGTCCGCGACGACAAGATCTGGCCGCTGAAGCGCCTCCCCGCCGGCGAGCAGCTGCGGGTCGACGTGGTGGTCAAGCGCCCGGGGTGGATCGCCTGGCTGGCCGGCAAGACCGAGACGCTCCATCTGGCGGTCACAACGCCGGTGGCCAGCCTGCGCTCGCATTACCTGACCGTCGACCCGCACGCGCAGCTGATGCTGCACTTCAAGCAACCGATCCAGGCCTACGCCTACGGACCCTCGGGGCACCTCAAGCGCCACGTGCTCGCGAGCCCGCAGACCGAGGTGCCGCTGCCGCGCAGCACGCCCGCGGGCTCGATCTTCGTCTCCGCCCAGCCACGCCGCTGGGAGAACTCAAGCCAGGCGATGGTGAGCTGGTTCCCGTCGGGCGGCAAGGCCACGGTCGTCGCCAGCCCCGCCCCCGGCGCCACGATCACCCCCACCACGCCGATCACCCTGACCTTCTCCAAGCCGGTGGGCAAGGTGCTCGGCTCGCACCGGCCGCCGATGCCCGGCGCCCAGGGGCACTGGCAGACGCTCAACACCCACGCGATCGTGTTCCAACCCCAGAACTACGGCTACGGCCTCGCCACCAAGGTGCACGTCGCGCTGCCCAGCGGCGTCAGGCTCGCCGGTGGGCAGCAGGGCGCCTCGGCGGCGGACGGGACCTGGACGGTCCCCGGCGGGTCGACGTTGCGCCTGCAGCAGATGCTCGCGCTGCTGCACTACCTACCGCTGAACCTCCACTACGCCGGCAAGGGCGTCGGTCTGACCCCCTCCGATCAGCTCGAGGCCGCCGTCAAGCCGCCGCCCGCCCGCTTCACGTGGCGCTACCACAACACGCCGGCCGCGCTGAAGGCCGTCTGGAAGCCGGGTGCGTTCGGCACCGTGACCAAGGGCGCGATCATGCGGTTCGAGGACGACCACGGGATGACCCCCGACGGCGTCCCGGGCACCGCCGTGTGGAACGCGATCATCGGCGCCGTGCTGCGCGGGCACAAGTCCAGCTTCGGCTACACGTTCGTGTCGGTCAGCGAGGGCAGCCCCGAGACCGAGAGCACGTGGCACAACGGCAAAACCGTCGTGTCCGGGCTGGTCAACACCGGCATCCCCGAGGCGCCGACCGCACAGGGCCTGTTCGCCGTGTTCGAGCACGCGCCGTCAGTCACGATGAGCGGCACCAACCCTGACGGCAGCCACTACTCAGACCCGGGCGTCCCGTACGACAGCTACTTCAACGGCGGCGACGCCCTGCATGGCTTCATCCGTGGCAGCTACGGCTTTCCGCAGAGCCTAGGCTGTGTGGAGATGCCGTACTCCGAGGCCGCGTCGGTGTATCCCTACACACCAGTCGGAACGCTGGTCAACGTAACCTAGCGTCCCTCCCGCGGAGGGTCAACCGGCGCAGCGGCGAATCTGCACCGCAGATGCAGACGCCCCCTTTAGAGCAGATCTCGCCCGCCTGGGAGGCGGCGCTGCGGGCGCACGACGACGACCTGCAGCGGCGCGCGGTGGCCGCCAAGACCCGCCGGGCGTATGCCATCGACACCGCGCAGTTCGCAGGCTGGGCGAGCGCGCGGGGGTTGGAGCCGGCGGCGATCGACGTCCGGACCTTGCGCCGCTACGTCGCCTCTCTGTCCGAGCGTGGTCAGGCGCCCGCCACGGTGGCCCGCAAGCTGGCGGCGCTGCGCGGCCTGTTCCGGACCCAGATCGAGCTGGGGGCGCGAACCGAGAACCCGGCCGAGCTCCTGCACTCACCCAAGCGCCCCCAGCGCCTGCCTCGGGTGCTCAAAGCCGCCGAGCTGTCGGAGCTGCTGGACCGGATCCCGGCGACGACGCCGCTGCAGCTGCGCGATCGAGCCATGTTCGAGCTCGCCTACGCGTCCGGGTTGCGGGCCGAGGAGCTGGTCTTGCTCGAGGTCGAGTCGGTTGACTTCGACGGCGAGCGCGTTCGCGTCGAGGGCAAGGGTGGCCGCACGCGGCTGGTGCCGGCCGGCGAGCATGCGCTGCGGGCGCTCGAGCGCTATCTGGTCAGCGGCCGCCCGGCGCTGATGACTGATCGCACGCGGGCGCTGTTCCTGTCGAAGTCCGGGCGGCGCCTTCTGACCTCGGACGTGCGTCGCCGTCTCAAGGCCTGGTCGAGGGTGGCGGCGGCTCAGGCGCCCGCGCTGGCCGACGCCCATCCCCACGCCCTGCGCCACTCGTTCGCGACCCACCTGCTCCAGGGAGGCGCCGACCTTCGCGCCATCCAGGAGCTGCTCGGCCACGCCAGCATCTCGACTACTCAGGTCTACACTCGGGTAGAGTCGGGTCGTCTCCGCTCCGCGTACCGGAAGTCTCATCCGCGCGCGTGAACGCCCGGGGTAGGGGTAGAACTGGAAGCCAACGTCAAAGCGATCGAACTCCAGGATCTCTGGAGGAGGTACAAGAGTTCGGGCGATGAACGGGCCCGCGAAGGCCTTGTCGTCGCGTACTCCCCGTTGGTCAAATACGTCGCCGGCCGGATGGGCTCGGGGCTGCCGGCCCACGTCGAGGAGGCCGATCTGATCTCCTACGGGCTCGGAGGGTTGATCAACGCGATCGAACGCTTCGATCTGTCGAGGGAGATCAAGTTCGAGACCTACGCGATCAGCCGCATCCGGGGCTCGATCATCGACGAGCTGCGCTCGCTGGATTGGGTGCCGCGCTCGGTGCGGGCCCGCGCCCGAGAGTTCGAGCGGGTCAACTCCAAGCTCGAGGCACGCCTTCAGCGAGCGCCCACCGACGACGAGATGGCCACTGAGCTGGGCATCTCGGTGCAGGAGTTCCAGGACTCCCTGCTGCAGATCTCAAACTCGACGATCGTCGCCCTCGACGAGCTCTGGAACGCCTCTGACTCGAGCGGCGACCAGGTCGCGCTGCTCGACACCCTGCCCAGCAACGCCTCTCCGGACCCGCAGGCGCTGGTCGACGAGGCCGAGCTGCGCGAGCGGATCGCCGGCGCGATCAGGGCCCTGCCCGAGCGCGAGAAGCTCGTCGTCGCGCTCTACTACTACGAGAACCTGACCCTGAGGGAAATCGGCGAGGTGCTCGGGGTCACCGAGTCGCGCGTCTCGCAGCTGCACACCAAGGCGGTGCTGCGCCTGCGGTCAAAGCTGGCCGGTCAGTTGGATTAAAGGGGCAGGCGCGCATACGCGCCTTCCATCCACTCGATAAGGTCGCTGCTTTCAGCGTCCGACAGAGAGGAGACTCGCCATGCACAAGGCCGCGGATCGGATCCGCAACGTGGCTCTTGTCGGTCATCGCGGCAGTGGCAAGACGTCGTTGCACGAAGCGCTGCTGTTCGGAGCCGGGGCAGTCAACCGGCTCGGGTCGGTGGTCGACGGAACGACCGTTTCGGACGCGGACCCCGACGAGAAAGCGCGCCAGATGTCGATCTCGGCGGCGCTGAGCTCGTTCGAGTGGCAGCAGCGCAAGGTCAACCTGCTCGACACCCCCGGCGACTCGAGCTTCATCGCCGACGCGCTGGGCGCGCTGCGGGTGTGCGAGTCGGCGGTGTTCGTGGTCAACGCCGTGATGGGCGTCGAGGTGCACACCACCCGCCTCTGGCAGCGGGCCTCAGAGCTTGACCTGGCCCGGCTGGTGTTCGTGAACATGCTCGACCGCGAGCGCGCCGACTTCTTCCGCACGCTCGACTCGCTGAAGTCCGCCTTCGGCCAGCACGTGGTGGCCACGGAGATCCCGATCGGCTCCGAGCACGAGGTCTCGGGCGTGATCGACCTCGTCGACATGAAGGCCTACACCTACGACGGCGCGGGTCGCGACAACGGCCAGGAGATCCCGATCCCCGACGACCTGCAGCCGCGCGCCCAGGAGTATCGCGAGAAGCTGATGGACGAGGTCTCCGAGACCTCCGACGCGCTCATGGAGCGCTACCTGGAAGGCGAGGAGATCTCACACCAGGAGATCGTGACCGCGCTCAAGGACGGGACCAACCACGGCGCCCTGTTCCCGGTGACCTGCGGTGTGGTCACCCGCAACCTGGGCACCAACCGGCTGCTCGACGCGATCGTCGAGGACCTGCCCTCGCCGGTCAAGCACGGCGGCCTCCAGATCGGCGAGGTGACGCTCGAGCCGGTCGACGACAAGGAGCTGTTCGCCTACGTCTTCAAGACCCGCGCGGATCCGTTCGCGGGGCGCATCAACCTGTTCCGCGTCTACCAGGGCGTGATCAAGCAGGACTCCCAGGTGCTCAACACGCGCACCCACAACAAGGAGCGGATCGGGCAGCTGGTCACCTTCGAGGGCAGCCACACCGGTCACACCGACGCGTTCGGACCGGGGGACATCGGCGCCGTGGCCAAGCTCAAGGAGACCAAGGCCGGAGACTGGCTGGCCGCCCGCGACGAACCGGTCGAGATGCCGAGCATCAAGCTGCCGGCGCCGGTAATGGCGTTCGCGATCGAGCCCAAGAGCAAGGGCGACGAGGACAAGGTGTTCACGGCCCTGCGGCGGCTGCAGGAAGAGGACCCGACGATCGACCTGCACCGCGACGCGCAGACCGGCGAGCAGATCGTGGCCGGGCTGTCGCAGGTGCACGTCGAGGTGATCGTGGCGCGGCTCAAGGAGCGTTTCGGGGCCGAAGTGGCCCTCAAGCCCCCGCGGGTGCCCTATCAGGAGACGATCCGCGGCGCGGCCAAGGCCCACGGCCGCCACAAGAAGCAGACCGGCGGGCGAGGTCAGTTCGGCGACTGCCACATCGAGATCGAGCCGTTGACGCCCGGCCAGGGATTCGAATTCGTCAACGCGATCAAGGGCGGGGTGATCCCGTCGGGCTTCATCCCGGCGGTCGAGAAGGGAGTGCAGGATGCGATGCAGGAGGGCGTCGTCGCCGGCTACCCGGTCAAGGACGTCCGCGTGCGGCTGTACGACGGCTCATATCACACCGTCGACTCCTCCGAGATGGCCTTCAAGGTGGCCGGCTCGGTGGCCATGAAGCAGGCGCTCGAACAGGCCTCGCCGGTGCTGCTCGAGCCGATCATGCTGGTCACTGTCAACGCTCCGGAGGACGCGGTGGGCGATGTCATCGGCGACCTGAACTCGCGCCGGGGCAGACCACTGGGAATGGAGCCCGTGGGCGCCGGTATGACTGATATCAAGGCCGAGGTGCCGATGTCAGAGATGCTGGCCTACGCGCCGGATCTGAGGTCGATCACCGGCGGCCAGGGGGAGTTCACGATGGAGTTCGTGCGCTACGAGGAGGTCCCCGGCCACCTGGCCGCCAAGGTCGTCGACGAAGCCCGCGCCGAGCGCGAGGCCGTCAAGGCATAGTAGGCTCGGGCCGGTGAATACGAGGGCCATCACCACCTCGGTCGCGATTTCGGCCTGCGATGTGTGCGGACGGACGCTGCTGCGCGGCGAACGGGCCGAGGTTTACGTAGGCGGCGGCGGCCGCCACTCGGTGTGCGCGCTGTGCACATCGCGAGCCCTGCACGCCGGGTGGGTCCGCGAGGGGACGGTCCCCGAATACGACGCGGACGCGAGGGTCGACCGGCGGCGCTCGCTGTTCAGTCGGTTGCGCTTCCGCGGCCAGCGGTTGATGGAGGCGGCGCGCGACGCGCCCGAGGACGGCTACGACGACGAGTTCCATCAGTCGCCGGCGCCGGCCCCGCCGCCGGCGCGGGCTGAGCCGCCACCGCGCCGGGCCTCGAGTCGGCCTCAGCAGAGCGTGCGCGAGCCGCGCCACGTGCGCGCCGTACCCACGAGCATCGAGCACAAGATCTCCTCGGCGATCGACCTGTTCAACTCCTCCGAGCATCCGCGGACGGTCGCCGGAATCGCCCGCTCACTGGGACTGCCTGAGGTGTCGGTGCTGCCGTCCGCGGATCTCCCCAGCGTCGTTCACCTGGTCGTGGCCTGGGAGCTGTGCTGGTATCGCTACGAGGTCGACCTGTCCGACGAGGTGCCGAGTGTCAGGGTCTCGGGACAGGGTTACGAGCTCGACGAGCTCGCGCCCGAGGAGCGACATTGCAACGCTTTCGCCGACGACTACGGGACGCTGTCGCTATGAGTGGCTCGACATACGTTCGATGGCGGGCAGCCCGGTAGGTGCAATAGCATCCAGCGGGTGATCTACTGCGTGGTCCCAAGCGAGCTCGCCGGCGAGCTGTTTCAGAAGCTGACCGACTACTACGCGGCCGATCCCAACGTGACCGTGATCGTCGATCGGCGCAAGTCCTCGCGTCGCGAGGCCGGCTCCTCGGGCGGCGGCAAGCGCGAGCTTCGCGACCGCCGGCGGCCCCGGATCCCCGGCGAGCTGCCCCAGCTCGCCACCGATTGACGCTCGCGCGGCAGGGTCTGCGGTGAGGTTGGTCGTGCACGTCGACGGGGGCGCGCGCGGAAATCCGGGCCCGGCGGCCATCGGGGTCGTCGTGTCAGGCGCCGACGGAGCGGTGATCGACGAGCTCGCCGAGCCGATCGGGGACGCGACCAACAACGTGGCCGAGTACCGGGCCGTGCTCGCGGGCCTGCGGCGGGCCGCCGACCTGGGCGCGCGCGAGCTCGAGCTGGTCAACGACTCAGAGCTCATAGCCCGCCAGTTGACCGGCGCCTACAAGGTCAAGCACCCGGCGATGAGGCCGCTCTACGAGGAGGCGATCCGTGCCCTGCGGGGCTTCGATAGCTGGCGGATCCGGACCGTTCCCCGAGCCCAGAATGCGCGTGCCGACGCGCTCGTCAACGAAGCCCTGGACGGACTGCGGTAAGCGCGAGCGGCGGGATCAGGGCTCCCGGCCGCTAACCTACTGTGGGTGACCGACGCTCTGACCGAGCTGACGACAGCGTTGAACGACGCCGTCGAGCGGCTACGAGCGGGCGAGCTCGAACCCGACGCGGCGCTGAGCCTGATCGAGGAGTGCGCCCGGCTGGCCTCGGAGGCCAGCTCTGTAGTCGACGAGCGAGCCCGAGCGGCGCTCGAGCCGCTGCCCGACCTGCCCGGTCAGCTCCCGCTGCCGGCAGGGTGAGATGACGCGCGCGCGGTCGCACCGGGGGCCAACCATCGGTCCCCTCCCCAGGTGTCATTAGTGCCAGCCGCCTCCGCGGTGCGCCCCGCCTACCCCGACCACCTGCGCGAGGAGGTGGAGCGCTACCTCGACGCGTTGCGCTTCTCGGATGAGTTTGCCACCGCCGGGCTCGAGGAGGCGATGCGGTACTCGCTGCTGGCGGGCGGCAAGCGGATCCGGCCGGTGCTGACGCTGGCCACCGCTTCGACGCTCGGCCTCGATCGCGCCCGCGTGCTCCCGCTGGCGGCCGCCATCGAGCTGATCCACACCTACTCGCTGATCCACGACGACCTGCCGGCGATGGACGACGACGACCTGCGTCGCGGCCGGCTGACCTGCCACAAGGTGTTCGGCGACGACGTGGCCATCCTGGCCGGCGACGGGCTGTACGCGGAGGCGTTCCGGTTGCTGCTGTCGGCGGACGTCGGTGCGCCCGGCGACCGGGTGGCCGCCGCAGCCGCGCTGGCCGCCGCGACGGGTGTGCAGGGCATGGTCGGTGGCCAGTTCATGGATGTGGCCGGGACCGCCGGCTCGGGCGCCGACGGGCTGCGGCATCTGCACGAGCTCAAGACCGGGCGCCTGATCGCGGCGAGCATCGAGTGCCCGCTGATGCTGGCCGACGAGCTCAAACCTGCCACAATCTCCGCGTTCCGCGCGTTTGCGGGTGAGCTGGGCGTGCTGTTCCAGATCGTCGACGACATTCTCGATGTGACCGGCTCGGAAGCGACGCTCGGCAAGCAGCAGGGCTCAGACGTTCGGCTGGGAAAGCGCACCTACGTGACCGAGTTCGGGCTCGATGGCGCTCGCCGGCTGGCCGGAGAATCGCACCAACGCGTCCGCGCCTCGCTGAGCGAGACGGCGCCCCTGGATGCCTCTGAGCTCGCGCAGATCGCGGATTTCATCGCAACCCGGAGCTATTGATGACAAACCTCTTACCACGCATCAACCGTCCCCAGGATCTGCACGCCATGACCGACGAGCAGCTCCAGCAGGTGGCTCAGGAGGTGCGCGAGCACATCATCAATACCGTGGGGGAGATCGGCGGTCATTTCGGCGCCAACCTGGGCGCGTGCGAGCTCGCCGTGGCCCTGCATTCGCTGCTTGACTCCCCTCAGGACAAGATTCTCTGGGACGTCGGCCACCAGGCCTATCCCCACAAGGTGCTCACCGGTCGGCGCGATCAGCTGCACACGATCCGCAAGTACAACGGCCTGGCGCCGTTCTGCTCGATCCAGGAGTCCGAGCACGACATCATGGGCGCCGGGCACGCCTCGACGGCGATCGGGTACGCGGTGGGGATCAAGGAGGCCATGCGCCGCGGCCACGGACCCGACGGGCACGTCGTCGCGGTCGCCGGCGACGGGGCGCTGACCGGCGGGGTGGCCTTCGAGGCCGTGCACCAGGCCGGCGGCGAGGGGACGCCGATCGTCGTCGTCCTCAACGACAACGGCATGTCGATCGCACCCAACGTGGGCGCCATGTCGCGCTACTTCAACCGGGTGCGGATGAACCCGAAGCTGTGGCATGCACGTGAGGGAGTGGAGGGGGGTCTGACCAAGCTTCCGGCCGGCATCGGAGCCGCGTTCGAGCGCTTTGGTCCCCATTTCAAGGAGTCGATCAAGGCCTTCTGGGCGCCCGGGCTGTGGTGGGAGGAGCTCGACTTTGCCTACATGGGGGTGATCGACGGCCACGACGTGCGCGCGCTGAGGCAGGCGCTGCGCGAGGCGCTGATCGCCGAGCGGCCGGTGGTCGTCCATTGTGCGACCGTCAAGGGCAAGGGGTTTGCGCCCGCTGAGGAGGGCGGACTGGAGGGGATGGAGAAGTGGCACGCGGCCAAGCCCAATTCGATCGCCAACGGCGAAGTCGCCCGCGCTCAGCCCAAGCCCAAGCCGGCCAAGCCGGCCCCGCCCGCCTACACCCAGGTGTTCGGTGAGGCGCTGGTGCGAGAGTGCCGGCGCGACAACCGGGTGATCGGGATCACTGCCGCCATGAACTCCGGCACCGGGCTGAACATCCTCCAGGGTGAGCTCCCCGACCGCTACTACGACGTCGGGATCGCCGAGCAGCAGGCGGTGCTGTTCTCGGCCGGGCTCGCGCTCCAGGGCTGCAAGCCGGTGGCGGCGATCTACTCCACGTTCTTGCAGCGCGCCTATGACCAGATCGTCCACGACGTCTGCTTGCAGAAGCTCAACGTGGTGTTCGCCATGGACCGGGCGGGGCTGGTCGGTGATGACGGTCCCACCCACCACGGCGTGTACGACATCGCCTACCTGCGCTGTCTGCCGAACATCGTCCTGATGGCGCCGCGCGACGAGGCGATGCTGGTCCACATGCTCCACACCGCGCTGCGCTACGACGACGGCCCGATCGCGCTGCGCTACCCGCGCGGCAGCGGGGTCGGCGTCGAGCTCCCCTCGCGACCCGAGCGGATCGAGCTCGGCACCGGCGAGATCCTGCGTGAGGCCAGCGGCGCGGATCCCCGGGCAATTCGGGTTGCGCTGCTGGGCTACGGGACCGGAGTCGGCAAGGCGCTGGCGGCGGCCGAGATCCTGGCCGGGCACGGGATCTCCGTGACGGTCGCCGACGCCCGCTTCGCCAAGCCGATCGACGCCGGGCTGGCGGCCCAGCTGGCGGCCGAGCACGAGCTGCTGGTGACGGTCGAGGAGGGGGTGCTGGCGGGCGGCTTCGGCTCGGCGGTGTGGGAGACGCTGTCGGACTCGGGGCTGGCGCCCCGGATCCTGCGCGTCGGGCTACCCGACCGCTACGTCACACATGGGTCCCCGGCGCTGCTTCACGAGGAGGTCGGTTTCACCGGCGAGCGGATCGCCGAGCGCGTGGAGGCCGCGGTGGGGGGGCGGAGCGGGGTCACCAGCGCGTAGGCTTAGGGGGCCGCGGCTCCCTGCTTCGCAGCCGGGCGCTGATGGCTGGGCCGCGGCGGTTACTGGGTCGCCGGCGACGCGACTGCTGCGAAACCGGGGGTGCTGGGAGGTCGCGATCGCCGAGTTCACGGGCGAGGGCTGACAGCTCGGAACGCAATGCACGTTATACGTGCAGTTGGTTCCAAGACCCAGTGCGATGGCCGCCAGCGAGGCACGGGAACCTTTCACGCGCGCCCGCGGGGCGCGTCTGGCCACCGCTGACAGCCAGGGGCCGGCGCGGCCCCCTTCGCGCGGCTCCCGCTCAGGCTGTGCGCGGTTGCGTGCCGGGGCGGTCGCCGTAGCGCGTGTTGAAGCCCAGCAGCGCCTGCAGGACCACGGCCGCGCTCAGCACGAGCACGGCCCCGAACTGGCCGGCCAGGGCCAGGACCAGGGCGGCCAGGGCGGTCGTGAGCAGAAACGCCGTGTCGAAGCGGCTGTGGGCGACCGCTGAGGTGGGCCGCAGCGCGGTCAGCCCGAGACCCGCTCCGACTAGAGTCACGCCCAGCAGCACGGACACGATCTGCGCGGAGGCGCCGAGGTGCACGGCCGTCGGGGCCAGCATCAGCATCACTCCGGTGACGATGTCGAGGAGGTTGTGGACCGGGAGGCTGAGCGGCTGGGACTGCATCTGGAATTTGATCGTCTCCCATGTCCGAACGGGTCACTGTGAGGTCGATCACGTACCGTTCCGGCCCAATGGCACGTGTCCGGCTCGACAGCCTTCTTTCGCAGCGCGGGCTGTTTACCTCGCGGTCGCGCGCGGCCGCTTCGGTGATGGCGGGCGAGGTGCTGCTGCTCCCCGAGCGCCGCCGGGCCGAAAAGCCCGGACAGCTGGTCTCCGAGGATGCCCAGTTCGAGCTCCGGCGCGGGCCGGCGTTCGTCTCGCGGGGCGCGATCAAGCTCGCCAACGCGCTCGATGCCCTCGGGCTCGAGGTCGCCGACCGCCGGGGCCTCGACGTGGGCGCCTCCACCGGCGGCTTCACCGACTGTCTCTTGCAGCGAGGCGCGGCCCACGTGGTGGCGCTCGACGTCGCCTACGGCCAACTCGACTGGGGGCTGCGCTCGGACCCGCGGGTGACCGTCGTCGAGCGGCGCAACGCACGCTCGCTGAGTCCCGATGAGCTTCCCTACGCGCCGGAGGTGATCGTGATCGACGTGTCGTTCATCTCGGTCGTCAAGGTGCTGGGGGCGGTGCTCGCATGCGCGGCGCCGCGGTTTGACTGCCTGGCGCTGGTCAAGCCTCAGTTCGAGGTTGGTCGGGAAGGGGTGGGCAAGGGGGGCGTGGTCCGCGAGCCGGAGTTGCGCCGCCGGGCGCTGGTGGAAGCCGGTGAGGCGGCGATCGCGCTCGGCGCGGCCGTGCTCGGCTACGCCAGCTCGGGGCTGCCGGGCCCCAAGGGCAACCGCGAGACGTTCGCGTGGATCGCCGAGCCCGAGCGGGGCGGAGTGTCCGATCTGGAGGCGGCCGTGCGCGCGGTGGAACCTTGAAGCCGGTCAGCACCGCGGCGGTTCTCACCCACCGGCGCCGCGAGGTGACCAACGGAGCCCTGCACGAGCTCGTCGCGCTGGCTCGGGAGCGCGGCGTCGAGCTTCGCCTGGACCCGGAGGAGGCCGTCAAGCACGACCTGGAACCGGGTCCCTCGCTGACGCTGGACGCGCCGCTGGGCACGACCGTCGACGTCTGCTTCGCGCTGGGTGGCGACGGGACGATCCTCAACGCGCTGCGGACCTACGCCCGTACCGGGGTGCCCGTGTTCGGGATCAACTTCGGCGAGATGGGCTTTCTGGCCGCCGTGGATCGCGAGGAGTCCCATACCGGGTGCGTACGCGCACTGGCGGGCGACTTCGAGGTCCTGTCGCTGCCGGCGATCGAGTTGCTCGGTGACGGCGGCCCGTGGCTGGCCATCAACGACGTCTCGATTCACCGCCAGCAGGGCCTGCGCGTGGCTGACCTCGAGTATTCGGTCGGTGGCGACGAGGTCGGCCGGGTGCGCTGCGATGGGCTCGTGGTGGCCACTCCGGCCGGGTCGACGGGCTACAACCTGGCCAACGGCGGGCCGGTGATGGCCTGGGGGGTGCAAGGGCTGGTCGTCTCGTTCATCGCGCCGCATTCGCTCACCGCGCGGACGCTCGTGGTGGCTCCCGAGGACGAGCTCGCCGTCCACAACCGCTCCCAGGAGGAGCCGGTGGACGTGATCGTCGACGGGCGCCCGATCTGCATCCTGGCCCCGGCGCAGCGCCTGGAGGCGCGCTTCGACTACGGGCTGGCCGCCCTCGGGCAGCTGCACGGCACGACCTTCTACCAGCGCCTGCGCCTGAAGTTCGGGCGGCTGGCCACGGGGCACTAACGGTTTGGGTCCCGTCGGCCGTCTATCGCGGGTCCGTCGGCGCCGGTTGGTAGACCACGCTGCGTGCTCTACGAGCTGCGCGTCGAGAACCTGCTGCTGATCGAGCGCGCCGAGCTGCGGCTGGCGCCGGGGCTGAACATGCTCACCGGCGAGACCGGGGCGGGCAAGACGCTGCTGGCACACGCTCTCGACCTGCTGCTGGGAGGCCGGGCCCGACATGGGATCGTGCGTCCGGGGGCCGAGGAGGGCTACGTCGAAGGGGTGTTTGCCCTCCCGCCCGAGCTGGTCGGATCCGACCGGCTGGCCACCGGCGCCCAGGAGGTGGTGCTGGCGCGCCGCGTGTGGCCCGATGGCCGCACCCGCGCCTACGTGGGCGGCCGGGCGGCGACGCTCGCCGACCTGCAGGAGCTGGGCGGGAGGCTGGTGTCGTTCTACGGCCAGCACGAGCACCGCAAGCTGATGCTCCAGACCGTCCAGCTGGATCTCCTGGACGCCTATTGCGGCCCCGATCAGGCGGTGCTGCGCGACCGGGTGCGCGCCGCCCACGCGCTCGTGCGCGAGCTCGAGCGGCGCTCGGCCGAGCTCCGAGAGCTCGCCGGAGCCCGCGAGCGCGAACTCGACCTGCTCTCCTATGAGCTGGGCGAGATCGAAGCCGCCGACCCAAGCGAGGAGGAGCAGGCGGCGCTGACGGCCGAGCGCGATCGGCTGCGTCATCTCGAGACGCTCCACCGGGCGGCGGCCACCGGCGCCGAGGCGATCGCTCCCGAAGTCGGCACCGGCGTCCGCGAGCTGCTCGCCCAGGCCGCCCAGGAGCTCGAGCAGGGGGCGGCGATCGATCCCGCGCTCGGCGGCCTGGCCGAACGTCTGCAGGCACTGCGCTACGAGGCCGAGGACATCGGCGTCGAGCTGCGCGGGTACCTGGAGGACCTGACCGGTGACGTGGGTGGCGCCGACAGGCTCGAGGAGGTGGAGGCGAGGCTGGCCGTCCTCGCCCGGCTGGAGCGAAAGCACGGAGGGAGGATCGCCGACGTTCTGGGGCACGCCGAGCGATGCCGCGCTCGGCTCGACGAGCTCGGACACGTCGATCAGGCGCTCGAAACGGCCTCGGGCGAGCTCGCGGCCGCGCGCGCCGAGCTCGATCGGCTTGCGGAGCAGCTTGGCTGCGGGCGGCGCCGCGCCGCGCCCAAGCTGGCCGCCGAGGTCCGAGATCGCCTGGCCGAGCTGGCCATGCTCGAGGCTCGCTTCGAGATCGAGCTCGGGCCGCGGGCCGAGGGCTGCGGACCGCGCGGGGCCGACGCGATCGAGATGCTGATCGCACCCAATGCCGGCGGACCGCTCGGTCCGCTGCGCGAGGTCGCCTCCGGGGGCGAGCTCTCGCGAGTGATGCTGGCGCTGATGAGCGTCGCCCACGGAGAGCCCGGCGGGGATCGCGAAGCGGCGCCGCTGCTCGTGTTCGACGAGATCGACGCCGGGATTGGCGGGCACACGGCGCGCGCCGTGGGCGAGCATCTGCGCAAGCTGTCCAGAGGCCGGCAGATGCTGTGCATCACCCACCTGCCGCAGGTCGCGGCGCTGGCGCAGCGCCACTTCACGATCGTCAAGACCACGGGATCCGAGCCGGTCACGACCAGCGTCACGAGGCTCGACGGCGACGGCGTGGTCGGCGAGTTGGTGCGGATGCTGGGCGCCGGGAGTGAGGACGGCGCCGCCTCAGAGCACGCCCGCGAGCTGCTGCGGGCCGCCTGAGCGTCCCGGGTTTCCGTCGGGGCTCACGTTAGACTCGACGAGCGGCGATGGCTAACGGCGAAACGCGCTTCATCTTCATAACCGGCGGGGTCGTTTCCTCGCTGGGCAAGGGCATCGCCGCAGCATCGATCG
The DNA here is from genome assembly GCA_963757015.1 of uncultured Solirubrobacterales bacterium. GTDB lineage: Bacteria > Actinomycetota > Thermoleophilia > Solirubrobacterales > Solirubrobacteraceae > Palsa-465. The sequence continues at coordinate 60,321 of CAVWQA010000010.1, read as the reverse complement.
GTCGGCTGCTGGTCGCGCGCGGGCTCGACGTCCAGCTGCAGAAGTTCGATCCCTACATCAACGTCGATCCGGGGACGATGTCGCCGTATCAGCACGGCGAAGTGTTCGTCACCGAGGATGGCGCCGAGACCGATCTGGACCTCGGCCACTACGAGCGCTTCACCGACGCCAACACCAACCGGGCCTCGAACGTCACCGCGGGTGGCATCTATAACTCGGTGATCCGCCGCGAGCGCCGCGGCGACTATCTCGGCGCCACCGTCCAGGTGGTCCCGCACATCACCGACGAGATCAAGCAGCGGATCAAGCTGATGGCCGACGCCAGCGATGTCGACTTCGTGGTCACCGAGATCGGCGGCACCGTGGGCGACATCGAGTCGCTGCCGTTTTTGGAGGCGATCCGCCAGTTCCCGGTCGACGTCGGACGGCGGCGCTGCATGTTCATCCATCTCACGCTGGTGCCCTACATCGGTCACGCCGGGGAGCTGAAGACCAAGCCGACGCAGCATTCGGTCAACGAGCTGCGGCGGATCGGTATCGCCCCCGACATGATCGTATGCCGCTCCGAGGCCGAGCTGTCGTCAGACATCCGCCGCAAGATCGCCCTGTTCGCGAGCCTTCCCGTCGATGCCGTGATCTCCGGCTACGACGTCGACGACATCTACGAGGTGCCGCTCACGTTCAACGCCCAGGGGGTCGACGAATTCATCCTGCGCGAGCACTTCGGGCTCGAGCCCGGGAGGCTCGACCTGAGCGCCTGGGAGCAGATCACGCGCCAGGCCCGGGAGGTCGACAGGACGGTTCAGATCGCCCTGGTGGGAAAGTATGTCCAGCTCGAGGATGCGTACCTGTCAGTCGCCGAGGCGCTGCGTCACGCGGGCGTGCACCACGGGTGCAAGGTCGAGGTCGACTGGATCGATTCCGAGTCGGTCGGGGAGTCCGAGATCGTCAAGCGACTCCACGACGCCGGCGGGATCCTGATTCCGGGTGGCTTCGGGGGCCGGGGCTGGGAGGGCAAGATCCGCGCCGCGCAGATCGCCCGCGAGCAGCGGATCCCGTATCTGGGCATCTGCCTGGGAATGCACGTCGCCGTCAGCGAGTTCGCGCGTCATGTCGCCGGGATGGATGGGGCCAACTCGACCGAGATGGATCCCGAGACGCCGTTCCCGGTCATCGATCTGTTGCCCGAGCAGAAGGAGATCGCCGACATGGGCGGCACGATGCGTCTGGGCGCCGACCCGGTGAAGCTTCATGACGGCACCCGGATCCGCGAGCTGTACGACGAACCGGTCGTCTACGAGCGCCACCGCCACCGCTACGAGGTCAACAACCACCTGCGCCGCCGGCTCGAGACCGCCGGACTGGTGTGCTCGGGAACCTCGCCCGACGAGCGGCTGGTGGAGGCGATCGAGCTGTCGGCAGACCAACATCCGTTCTTCATCGCCTCCCAGTACCACCCGGAGTTCAAGTCGCGGCCCGAGCGCCCGGCGCCGCTGTTCCGCGAGTTCGTCGGCGCCGCCGTGCAGCGGTCCCAGTCGCTGGCCGGGGTGTCGGAGCGCCCGGCGACGGCCGATGCCGGTGACGAGCGAGGTCTCAGCGTCTCGAGCGGCGCTCGGTAGGCGGCCCCGCGGCCTGTGGTCAGACGCTCGAGCGAAACCGAACGCGCCCGGCTGCACGACACCTTCGCCGCGCTGTGTTCGATCGCCAGCCCCTCGCGCCAGGAGCGCGAGTGCGCCGACTGGGTCATGACCGAGCTGCGCTCGATCGGTCTCGAGGCGGTCGAGGACGCCAGCGGTCAGGCGATCGGATCAGACGCCGGCAACCTGCTGGCGCGGATCCCCGGGCGCTCGACGGCCAGCATCCTCGTGTGCGCTCACCTGGACACGGTCCCGCTGACCGCCCCCGTGCGGCCGGTGCTCGTCGACGGCTACTGGTGCAACGAGAACGAGGCGATCCTGGGAGCCGACAACAAATCCGCGGTGGCGGTGGCGATCGAGCTCGCCCGCCGGCTCGCCGCTGCCCCCGAGCCGCCTGCCGTCGGGGTCGAGCTGTTGTTCACCGTCTGCGAGGAGATCTCGCTGCGCGGCTCGCGCGAGTTCGACGTCTCGCAGCTGCGCAGTTCGTTCGGGTACGTGTTCGACCATGCCACGCCGATCGGCGAGGTCGTCGTCGCCTCGCCCACGCACTACCGGATCATGGCCGACTTCCGGGGCCGCGCGGCCCACGCCGGGGTCCGGCCGGAAGCCGGGGCGAGCGCGATCGCCGCCGCCGCCAAAGCCGTCGCGGCGATGCGCCTCGGCCGCCTCGACGCCCAGACGACCGCCAACGTGGGCATCATCGACGGCGGGACCGCGCTCAACGTGGTTCCCGAGCGTTGCCGGGTCGAGGCCGAGGTCCGCAGCCTCGACGACGCGCGGGCGTCGGCGGTCACCACCGAAGCTGTCGACCACCTCCAGGACGCCGCCAACGCCGGCGAGTGCGATCTCGACCTGGCCGTCGAGCAGGGGTTCAAGGGCTACAGGATCAAGCCCTCGGCGGCGCCGCTGGCCGTGGCCGAGCGCGCGCTGCGCGCCTGCGGCTATGACCCCAACCCGATCGACTCCGGCGGGGCCTCGGACGCCAATTCGTTTCAGGCGGCCGGATTTGCCTGCATGAACCTGGCCGACGGGACCGAGCGCAACCACGAGCCGGGCGAGCGGATCAGCGCCCAGGCGCTCGAGAGCCTGCTCGCGCTTGCGCTCGCGCTCGTCGAGGAGGCGGCCGCCGAGCTCGGGGTGCATCCGGGGTGAAGCAGGGCGGCTGGTGGATGATCGAAGGCGGCTCGTGCAATGAGGCGGGTGGCTCCCGGGTGAGGCATTGTCCCGACGATCGCGGACCCAAGGAGAATGAGAGTGAGCGATTTTGAGCTGATCTCGTCCGAGGCGGCGTGGCGCGGCCGGCTCTTCAGCGCCGGCGTCGAGCGCTTCCGCCACGCCGACGGCGAGGAGGTGACCCGCGAGAAGGTGTGGCACTCGGGAGCGGTCGGAATCCTCCCCCTCGATGACACGCGCGTGTGGCTGACCCGTCAGCCGCGGGAGGCGGCCGGCCTATCGGACTCGCTGGAGATCCCGGCCGGCAAGCGCGATGTGGCCGGCGAGCCGCCGCTGCAAACCGCCCAGCGCGAGCTCGCCGAGGAGATCGGCAAGCAAGCCGCGGCCTGGGAGGAGATCAAGGTCTTCTACACCAGCCCCGGATTCAGTGATGAGCGCGTCTGGTGGTATCTGGCCCGCGATCTGTCAGACGCCCCCGGCGTCGGGCCCGATCCCAGCGAGCGGATCGAGATCGTGGCCTGGCCGCTGGACGAGATCGACGCCGCCATCGCGCAGTCCGAGGACTCCAAGACGCTGATCGCCCTCGGCTGGCTTGCCCTGGCCCGCGAACGGGGCACGCTCTAGACGCGCGCCGAACCATCCCACCGCAGGAGTGCTGCGCGGCGAAGCGAATCTCGACTCGATGACGACCGCGACGGTACCGCCACAGCAGCGCCATGTGACCGACCTCACCCTCGAGTTCCTGGCCACGCTCGAGCTGGAACGGGGCCTGTCGCGAAACACGCTCGAGGCCTACCGCTCAGACCTGCAGCAGTACGGCGCGTTTCTGGGCCGGCTAGGCACAGATCCGCTCGAGGTCAAGCCCGTGGATCTGCTGGAGTTCATCTCCGAGCTCGCCACCGGGCGCGAAGGCAAGGCACCCGTGGGCGCGGCCACGCTGCAGCGCAAGATCGCCTGCCTGCGCTCGTTCTACCGCCACCTTCGCCGCGAGCAGATCATCGACCACGACCCCACCGCGGAGCTGCGACCGCCTCGCCCGTCCGGCCGCCTGCCGAAGGTCCTCACCCGCGACGAGGTCAATCGCCTGCTCGCCCAGCCTCGGGGAGCGTCGCCCGCGGCGCTGCGGGATCGGGCCCTGCTGGAGACCATGTATGCCTGCGGGCTGCGGGCCTCGGAGGCGATCTCGCTCGAGCTATCTGACCTCGATCTCGAGGCGGGGGTGCTGCTGACCCGCGGGAAGGGCTCCAAGGAGCGGCTCGTGCCGATCGGCAGCAAGGCGATCGAAACCCTCGAGGCCTATCTCCGCCAGGGCCGTCCGCGGCTCGTGGGTGTGCGCGACGAGCCCCGCGTGTTCACAAATCTCCGGGGTTCGGGCCTCTCCCGCCAGGGGCTCTACAAGATCGTCCAAGGCCATGCGCACAGCGCCGGATTGGAGCACCGGATGACCCCGCACACGCTGCGCCACACGTTCGCCACCCACCTGCTGGCGGGCGGCTGCGACCTGCGCTCGCTGCAGGAGATGCTCGGCCATGCCGACATCGGGACCACGCAGATCTACACTCACCTGTCGGCCGACCGCCTGCGCGATGTGTACTTCGACGCGCACCCGCGCGCTCACATCGGGCGGTGAGGCCTTAGACCACGGGCCGCTGGCCGACGTCGGCGCCAGCGTGCTCCGCTGGCTGACCCAAACTGACACCGACGAGCTGCCGGGCACCCCGTTCGTGTAAGAAGGAGCAATGCCCGAGCTTCCCGAGGTCGAGACGATCCGCCGTCAGCTTGCGCCCCATCTCGAGGGGTGCGCGATCCTCTCGGTGCGGATCCTGGATCCGCGCTGGACCCGGCCCGAGTCGCCGCCTAAGGTGGAGCGCGCGTTGCGCGGCCGACAGGTGCAGCGGGTGGGTCGGTCGGGCAAGTACCTGGTGTGGGAGCTCTCGGGCGAGCTGTATCTGCTCGTGCACCTGCGGATGACGGGCGCGCTGCTGTTCGATCCGCCGGCTGAGCCACCGCATACGCGGGTCCGCTTCGAGCTCGATGGCGGGCATCGGCTGCTCTACGACGATCCGCGCCGCTTCGGCACCGGTCATGTCGTGTCGGGAGCCGCCGCGCGCGACGCCTACCTGCGCGAACGGATCGGAGTCGAGCCGCTGACGCCGGAGTTCACGCTTGAGCATCTGCGGGCGCTGGCGCGCGGCCGGCGCGCTCCGGTCAAGTCGTTCGTGCTCGACCAGCGGCGAATCGCGGGAGTCGGCAACATCTATGCCGACGAGGCTCTGTTCCGGGCCGGCATCCACCCGCTGCGTCGCGCGGGTGTGCTGACCCGGGCCCAGCTCGCCGAGTTGCGCAACGGGATCGAGGAGGCGCTGCTGGCCGGAATCGATGCCAAGGGAGCCTCGATCGACGACTTTCGCCACGTCGACGGCGCCCGCGGGTCATTCCAGGATCGCTTCCTGGTCCATCGCCGCGAGGGCGAGCCGTGCCCCCGCTGCGGGACCACGATCCGTAAGCTGGTCGTGGGGGGGAGGGGGACATACGTGTGCGAGCACTGCCAGCGCCGGCCCCGCCGGAGGCGGGCGCCCGGCCAGGAGTCGGCAGCGGCCGCCCGCCCGAGAGCGGTGCCGACGGACTCTTAGCGTCAGGCGTCGACTCGCTGGGCGAGGAACGTGAATTGGCCGCAGAACACGAGCTTGGTCGCATTGAGCGCGCGGGGGTCGAGTCCGCGCACGCGGCCATACGCGTCGATCACGCGGTTCAGAGGCGAGGACCGCCCCCACCACCGCGCTGCCCGAGCCGCACCCCAGATCCAGCACCCGCCGCGGTCGCCCGTCGGTCCGTCCGATCATGCGCTCGATGTAGTTGTCGGCGAGCGTCTGGCGCGCGTGGTCCGAAGGCGAGGCCCCCTGCAGCAGCTCCTCAAGCTCGCGTCCGGGGAACCTCACCCCGGGCATCCTAGCCTCGGTACGCCGCGCATCCCGAGCCGCGGTCAGGTGGCGGGGCTCGGCTCGGCGAGCAGCTGCGACAGGCGCCCGGCGCGATCGGCGGCCAACAGCTGGTCAAACCCGCCCACCAGCTGGTCGCCGATCACGATCTGCGGGAAAGTGAACATCCCGGTCCGCTGCAGGAGCGCATCGCGACCGTCCGGATCGCGTGACAGATTGACCTCTTGGTAGGAGATCTCGCGGCGGTCGAGGAGCATCTTCGCACCGGCGCACTTGGAACAGTGGTCAGTGGTGTAAACGGTGACGGGCTTCATAACTTTACAAAGTATAGCGGGGTTGGGAAGGGGTCAGGGATGCCTGGTCCGGTGAAGACCGAGGCGATCGTGCTGCGCTCGATCCGCTATGGCGAGGCCGATCGGATACTGCACCTATATACCCCCGATCACGGCCGGCTGAGCGCGATCGCCAAAGGTGCTCGGCGCGCTCGCAGCCGCTTCGGGGCCCGGCTGGAGCCTTTCTTTCACGTCGGGGCGGTGCTGCACGAGGGTCGCAGCGAGCTTTTGACCGTGACCGGTGTCGACACGATCGCCACCCATGGCGCGCTCCGCGACCACGCCGCGACGCTCGACGCGGCGGCGCGCGCCTGCGACGCGGTGGCGCGACTGTTCGAAACCACTGACCCGCACCCCGAGGTCTTCCGCCTGCTGGCCAACGAGCTGGCCCTGCTGGACTCCGATGCCGCCCAGGCGAGGACGGCCAATGGGCTCGCCTTCCGTCTCAAGCTGCTGCTGGCGGCGGGGATCGTCCCGCAGCTGGCGGCGTGCACGGTGTGCGGGGAGACCGAGCACCTGGGTGGTTTCTCGGGGGCGGCCGGCGGGGTGGTGTGCAGCTCGTGCGAGGCGGCCGCGTTCCCGCTCGAGGAGGGTGCCTACCAGTTTTTGGTGGGCGCCCTCGGCGTCCCGCTGGCCCAGGCTCCCGACGGCTCCGAGCGGGCGCTGCGACAGGTGGAGCGGGCGATCGCCGAGACCGCGGCGCACCATGCCCACGTGCGGCTGCGGCCGCTGCTCGCCGCCTAGCGCCTCCGCCGCTGTCTGGCGCAGGTCGCACGATGCGTCATCGGTTCGTGACAAAGCCCGTCGTGCGACACCGCGCGGTGTAAGAATCGAGACGTGAGCGAGCAGATCCTGGCCACCGGCTATGAGCATCCCGCGGGTCCGGTGGCGGACGCCTTCGAGCGGCGCATGCGAGCCCGCGAACAGGCCGAGCTGTCGCCGCTGGCAACGCCTTCCTATCCCGCGCAGCGAGCGCGGGTCGAGCCCAGCTGCGGGCTGCGAACCCCGTTTCAGCGCGACCGCGACCGAATCGTGCACTGCAAGGCGTTCCGACGCCTCAAGCACAAGACCCAGGTGTTCGTGGCTCCCAGTGGCGACCACTACCGCACCCGGCTGACCCACACGCTCGAGGTCACGCAGGTCTCGCGCACCGTCGCTCGCGCCCTGGCTCTCAACGAGGATCTGGTCGAGGCGATCGGGCTCGGCCACGATCTCGGCCACCCGCCCTTCGGGCACGTGGGCGAGGACGCGCTGGATCGCTGCCTGCGCGAACGCTTCGGCGCTGCCTTTCGCCACTTCGAGCACTCGCTCCGGGTCGTGGACACGCTCGAGCGCGACGGTCAGGGCCTCAATCTGACCGAGCCCGTTCGCGACGGGATCGTGAACCACTCGGGACGCGCGCAGCCGCCGGCGACGCTCGAGGGCAAGATCGTCCGGCTCGTAGATCGCTTCGCCTACATCAACCACGACATCGACGACGCGGTCCGGGCTGGTGTGCTGTCCGCGAAAGACCTGCCGGCCGACGCGATTGGCAGCCTCGGCGACAACGGCCAGCGCCGGATCGACAGGCTCGTCCACGACCTCGTCGAGCACTCCCACCTGGCCGCCGACATCGTCCAGGGCGAGCGGGTCGCCGCCGCGATGGACGAGCTGCGGACGTTCATGTTCGAACGCGTCTACCTGGGACCCGTGGCCACGCGCGAGCACACCAAGATCCATCTCGTCGTCGCGGCCCTGTTCGAGCACTACTGCAACCACCCCGAGGAGATCCCGGATTCGATCCCCCACGGGGAGCTGCCCACCCGCGTGACCGACTACCTCGCGGGCATGACCGATCGCTACTGCATCGCCCGCTTCGAGCAGCTGACCGTCCCGGTCGCCTTCGCACCAGCTGGATGACTCACGCGGCCGACTTACAAGCGAGACAGGATGTCGAGCGGAGGCCATCATCGTGAGCCGCTATACCGCCGACTCCCGGGACCGCGTGCTGGCGGCGGTGGACATGCTGGCACTCGTTTCGGCGCGCACCGAGCTGCGCCGGGCCGCCGTTGACAGCTACTTCGGCTTGTGCCCGTTTCACAACGAGCGAACCCCCTCCTTCCACGTGCGCCCGGACGAGAAGCACTACCACTGCTTCGGCTGCCAGGTGTCCGGTGACCCATTCGACTTCGTGATGGAGACCGAGGGACTGGACTTCAAGGGGGCGCTGGAAGCCCTCGCCGACCGCTTCGGCGTAAAGCTCGAGACCGAGGCCGAGGATCCCGGCGCCGCCGCGCGCCGTGAGCGCCGCGCACGCCTGCACTCGCTGCTCGCCAGAGCGGCCACGTATTACTCGCGCTACCTGTGGGAGGCGACCGAGGCACAGGCGGCTCGCGCCTACCTGCTCGGCCGCGGGCTGCAGGAGCAGACGCTGCGCGAGTTCCGGGTCGGCTATGCGCCCAGCGCCTGGGATCGGATGCTGCGCGCCTCCCGTGCCTCGGGCTACAGCGAGGAGGAGCTGCTCGCCGTCGGCCTGGCCCAGCGCTCCAAGAGCCGGCCGGGGAGCGTGTTTGACCGCTTCCGCGAGCGGATCATGTTCCCGGCCGTGGACGCGCGCGGGCGGGTGCACGGGTTCGGGGCTCGCGCGATGCGCGACAACCAGGCGGGCCCCAAGTATCTGAACACCTCCGAGGGCGAGCTCTATCACAAGCGCGAGGTGCTGTTCGGAATCGATCTGGCCCGCGCCGCCGCGGCCCGGGCCGACCGGATGATCCTGGTCGAGGGCTACACCGACGTGCTCGCGCTGCATCAGGCCGGCCTGCGCAACGCCGTCGGCATCATGGGCACGGCTTTGACCGAGGAACAGGTGACACAGCTCGAGCGGATCGCCCACGTGCTCGAGTTGTGCCTGGACGCCGACCGCGCCGGGCAGGACGCGATGCTCCGCGCCGCCCGGCTGGCCAGGGCGCGAAAGCTGGAGCTGCGAGTGGTGGGGCTGCCCGAGGGCACCGACCCGGCCGAGCTCGTCGAGCGCCAGGGCGCCGAGGCGATGGTCAAGCTGGTCCAGGACTCAAAGCCGTTCCTCGTCTTCCAGGTGGATCGGATCCTCGAGCAGGCCGACACCAGCAGCGCCGAGGGTCGTGACCGGGCGCTGCAGGAGCTGCGCCCGGTGCTCAACGAGCTGCCGGCCAGCGTGGTTCGTGACGACCTGGTGCGGCGCGTCGCGGGCCGGCTCGAGCTGAGCGAGGGACGGCTCACGACGGTCCTCGCCGAGAGCGGGGGGCGGCTCGGTCTGCGCCGTAAGGAGGGCGTGGGGCCCACCGCTGCCAATGGCACGGGTACGCCCAGGCGCGACCCGGGCCCGCGCCCGGAGCGCACCTTCCTCGCGCTGTGCATCGCGCTGCCGGAGATGGGGGCCCAGACGCTGGCGGCGATCGATCCCGACGAGCTGCTGACCAGCGCTCAGCTGCGGCGGGCGGCGCGCCACCTCACCGGCGGCCGCACCGGCTCACCGTTGACCGAGTTGCCCCCCGACGACGAGCAGTTCGCGCGCCTGATGGCGGGCCTTGTCGAGCTCGCCGGACGGATCCCCGACCCCAGTCCGGACCGGCTCGAGCACGCTCGCCTGGTGCTCGAACGAGACAGGCTCGACCGGGCGATCATCCGCGTCCGCGGCCACGGGGCCGAGGTGATCGGCACCGGTCAGCTGGCTCGGGAGCCCGGGACCGGCGAGCTGGCTCGGGAGCGCGAGGTCGTGCGCGACGCGATCCGGGCCGTGGGAGCCCGGCTAGAAACCGATACCTGAGCAGGGTTTCCGTCCGACCCGCATGGGAACATGTGTTCGCGTAAAAGAGAAGTCGATCGAACACATGGACAGGGAATCGTTGAAGCTACTGCTCGCCCAAGGGCTGAGCGTCGAGAAGATCGCCAAGCGATTCGGCAAGCATCCCTCGACGGTCTCGTATTGGCTGGCCAAGCACGGGCTGGTGGCGGTCGATCGGGACAAACATGCCGCCAAAGGGGGGATCGAGAGGGAGCGGCTGGAGGCGCTGGTGGCGTCGGGGATGACCATCGCGGAGATTGCGCACGAAGTGGGGCTGAGCAGGGCCACGGTGCGCCATTGGCTCGCGCGCTACGGACTGCGCACGCGCAATGCACGCGGGGTGAGACGGTCCAGTGTCGCGAAGGATGCTGGCTTGGTCAGGCCGGTGATGTCATGCGCCCGCCACGGCGAGACGGAGTTCGTCCTCGAAGGACGCGGCTATTACCGCTGTAAGCGCTGCCGCGCCGAGCGCGTGGTGGCGCGCAGACGGAAGGCCAAAGCCATCCTCGCCAACGAAGCCGGCGGTAAGTGTCGCATCTGCGGGTACAACCGCTACCTGGGCGCACTTGAGTTTCACCATCTTGATCCTCAACAGAAGCGGTTGGGCGTCAGCTACAAGGGCGCCGCGCTCGCCCTGGAGACATTGCGTGCCGAAGCGGCCAAGTGCGTGCTCCTTTGTTCGAACTGTCACGCTGAAGTGGAGGGCGGAGTCACCGAGCTGGCGGTAGAGTAACCACGAGCGCTGGCGTCAGGTCCCAATACACCGTAATCCGGGGTGGCAGATAGGCAATGCAGCGCCCTGTTAAGGCGTCCCATGTGGGTTCGAATCCCACCCCCGGAGCTTCCTTGCCTCGCGGTTGGCCGTAGCGCGATGGAGTTATACGTCTGCTACTCCTCTTAAGGCGATGGCAGAGCCCATCACACGGTCAGCGACGATCGAGGACCTGCAGCGCTGGGAGGATCACGGCGCCACCTGGCGGCCCGTCGAGCTCACCGACGAGCGCGCGGTCGTCGAACTGTGCACCTGCTACGGGGAGCCGGTCGACCTCGTCCAGAGCGAGGACCCAGAAGTCATCGAGTTTGTGCGCCGTCACCCGCGCGAGCCCTGAGCGCCAGCCCCTCGAGCAGGTCGGCGGCGTGGGACGCGCCCGCACCGGGACCGCTGCCCGCCGCCATTCGCCGCGCGGTGGCACGCAGCGATTGCGTCTGCAGCGCCAGGTGGGTGGCCAGGCACAGGGTGCGCGGGCCGAGCAGCGGCCACGGGAGGCGCACGCCGACCCCCGCCCAGTCGGCACGCGCCGCGTTCTCGGCCATGTCCCCGGCGTGGGGGACCGCCAGCACCGGCGCACCGGAGGCGAGCGCTCGCACCAGGGTCCCGTGCCCCGCGTGGCAGATGACCAGCTCGCAGCACGGCATCGTCTGGGCATAAGAAACCCACTCGACCAGTCGGGCGTTGGGGGGCACCGCCAACAGTCCCGACAGCGGACGCCGATTCCAGGTCGCCAGCACCCGGACGGGTTGGCCCGCCAGCCCCTGGACGGCCGCCCGCAGCAGGCGGTGATCGGGGTCCTGTGCGGTCGACGGCGCCACCAAGACAAGCGGCGCCTCACCCGGCGGCGGCTGCACCGCTTGGTACGGGGGTTCCCACAGCAGCGGCCCGACGACGTGGACGTGCTGGGGCCATGCTCGCGGGTACTCGAGCTCGGGGAAGGTGGCGACCAGGCACAGCTGCTGGCTCAGCCCGCCGTGGAAGCGCTGCAGCGGCGGGAGGCCCAGCCGGCGCCGGGCGTCGTTGAGCTCGGCGCGGCCGCGGCGCAGTCCCGCCTCCAGGGGGCGCTGGAAGGCGCGCCACAGGGCCCTGCCCGCGGCCGCGCGCGGCAGCCGGGCACCCAGGGCGTAGGGCGGAAAGCCCGGTTCGCCCGGCGGGTAGACGTGCGGGATGACCGTGGCCACAGCCCGCCCCTCGAGCTCGCCGGCGAGCGCGGGGGCGAGCGTCAGGATGTCGTGCACGACCACATCCGGCTGGGTCCGCGCGATCGCCGGCCGGGTCTCGGCGGTCGCCAGTACGACCGCCTCGTACGGTGACAGGGGCTGCTCACGGGTGGGGAACACCGGGTACTCGGGCGCGGCCACGAAATGCATCCCCTCGGCTTGGACGTAATCGCGCCAGCGCGCCCAGGTCTCGTAGGTGACCTCATGCCCGCGCCGTGACAGCTCGGCGCCCAGGGCCAGCATCGGGAAGGCGTGGCCGGGCTGTCCAAACGCACCGAGAAAGAAGCGCAGGGTCGTCAAGCGGCGAGTTGGGCCACAGCACGCCGGGGGCGTCAAGCGGCGAGTTCGGCCACGGCGCGCAGCTGAGCCACCCGATCCTCGGCGGTCTGAGCCATCGGGCTGACCATCAGCGTGCCGACGCCGGCGTCGCGAAACGCCGCCAGCCGCTCGCGCACGAGATCAGCCGGACCGCACAGCGAAACGGCATCGATCAGCTCGGCCGGGATCGCCTGCGCCGCCTCGGTCTTCTTGCCCTCCAGGTACAGGTCCTGGATCTCTTCGGCGGCCTGCTCAAAGCCATAGCGCTTGACGAGGTTGTTGTAGAAGTTCTGCTGGCGCGAGCCCATCCCGCCGATATAGAGCGCGAGCACCGGGCGCATCAGGTTGCGAGCGAGCTCGTGGTCGTCAGACACGTAGACCTGGACGGTGGGCGCGATGTCGAACCCGTGCAGCGACCGACCGGCCCGCGCGGCCCCCTCCTCGAGCAGCGCGCGGAACGCGGCCACGTGCTCGGGCGAAAAGAAGGTCGGGATCCAGCCGTCGGCGATCTCGCCGGCCAGCGCGGTGTTCTTTGGGCCGATCGCCGCCAGGTAGATCGGGATTCGCTCCTGGACGGGGCCGATCATCATCTTGAGCGCCTTCCCGGGTCCGTCAGGGAGCGGCAGCTCGAGCGTTTCGCCCTTGAACTCGAGGCGCTCGCGCCCCAGCGCCATGCGGACGACCTCGACGTACTCGCGTGTGCGCTGTAGCTGGCGCGCGAACCGCTGTCCATGCCAGCCCTCGGCGACCTGGGGGCCCGAGGAGCCGATCCCCAGCACCATCCGCCCGCCCGAGAGCTCGTCGATCGTGGCTGCCGTCATCGCCGTCATGGCCGGCGTGCGCCCGGGCATCTGAAAGATGGCCGACCCGAGCTTGACCGTGCTGGTACCCGCCGCCAGCCAGGCGAGCACCGTGGCTGCGTCTGAGCCGTAGGCCTCGGCCGCCCACGCCGAGTCATACCCGAGGCGCTCGGCCTCCTGCACGACCTGCAGCTGCTCCTGGGGCCCGATCCCGAAGCCCCAGTAGCCGAGGTTGACACCGAGCCTCATGCAGTCGTGGCCCATTGCCGGGTGCGCGAGCGACCGTCAGCCGGTCGTCGGAATCCCCTCGGGCGAAGCGCCCGGGGGTTGGAAGACGATCTCGGGCACGACGCAGCCGGCCGACAGCCTGAGCAGCATCCGCACGGCTTCGGCGATGTCCTCGGTGCGGATCATGTCCTCGGCGGGGATCGCCTGCTTAACCCAATCGGCCATCGCGGTGTCCACGAACGCCGGACACAGAGCACACGATTTGATCCCGTCGCCTCCGAGCTCGCGGTTCATCGACTCGGTGAAACCGATCACGCCGGCCTTGGTCGCCGCGTACACGGACACCCAGGCTTCGCCCGACTTGCCGGCGATCGAAGAGGTGTTGACGACCAGCGCGTTGCGGTGCTCGGCCCCGGCGCTGCGCAGCATGCCGACGCACTCGCGGTAGAACAGCACGATCGAGCGCAGGTTTACGTTCAGCTGCATGTCGAGGCGCTTGGTCTCAATCTCGGCGACGGCTGCCCCGATCCCGACGCCGGCGTTGTTGACGAGCACGTCGAGACGGCCGAAGTGGTCGCGGTGGGCGGCCACGACCTCGCACACGGCCTCCTCAGAAGCCATGTTGCCCGCCACCCAGATCACGTCTCGGCCGTCCCCGGCCAGCTCCCCCGCTGCCGCCTCGAGCTTCTCGGGGCGGCGTGACGCCAGCGTCACACCGTAGCCCTCCTCGAGCAGCATGCGCGCGATCGCGAACCCGATCCCACTCGAAGCGCCGGTTACGATCGCCGCTCGCCGTGCCATCCAATCTCCTCGTGTCGATTCCTGGACCGGTATCCAATCAGGCGCGGGCCGCCGGCGGCGTGATACTTGGGGCATGAGCGAGCTGGCGCTGCAGACCGGGGAGGAGAGCATCGCCGAACGGCGGGTGAGCGCCGTTGAGTTGCTGTGGGACCTCGTGTTCGTGTTCGCGGTCACGCAGGTGACCGTGCTCATGGCTCATCGGGCCACCTGGAGCCGGTTCGGCCAGGCGATGCTCCTGCTGGCGCTGGTCTGGTGGGCGTGGTCGGCATTCGTGTGGGCGGCCAACGCCGAGGAGGAGGAGTCGCGGGCGTTGCGCGGTTATCTGCTCGCGGGTACGGTGCTGATCTTCATCGTCGGCCTCGCGCTGCCGCGGGCGTTCGGCGCCGAGGGGCTGCTGTTCGCCTGTGCCTATGCGCTGGTGCGCCTCCTGCATCTGGCGCTGTATGCCGATGCTTCGCGGCGGGGCAATGCGAAATGGAGCGCGATCGCCGGCTTCGCGGTCACGGTGGCAATCGGGATGGCGCTGCTGATCGCCGGCGCGGCGCTGCTGCACGGTTGGCAACGGGCGCTGGTGTGGACAATCGCGGCCGCGATCGACTACGCCGGTCCGGCCTGGCTGACGCGCGAGCGGTTGCGAGGCCTGCAACATGTGGCGGTGGCGCATTTCGCCGATCGGTATGGCTCATTTGTGATCATCTGCCTGGGCGAGTCGATCGTGGCCATCGGCGTCGGGGTGGGAGCGGCCGAGCGCCAGCTGACACCCGAGCTGGTGATCGCCGCCGGCCTCGGGCTGCTGCCGGCGGTGGGGATGTGGTGGACGTACTTCGATCGATTCGCCGCGCGGGCCCAGGCGCGGCTGCGCGAGCATCACGATCCGGTACTTGCGGCGGCCGACGCCTACAGCTACATCCACCTCGTGATCGTGGCCGGGATCATCATCTTCGCCGACGGCGTCAGGCTGACCGTCCACAACTCCGCTCAGGCACCGATGCCCGGGCCCGGGCGTCTGGCGCTGTGCGGCGGCGTGGCCATCTACCTGGTGGGATTGGCCGCGTTCCGCTTGCGGATCGCCGGCGAGCGAAGCCTGGGCCGGATCATCGTGGCGGTGGCGCTGATGGCGCTGTACGCGCTGGGGGGCTCGATCCCGGCCTGGACCGTGGCCGCCGGGATCTCGGTCCTGGTAGGCGCGCTGTGCGTGGCGGAGTCACTTGCCGATGAGGGCACGGAAGAAGGGGCTGCATGCGGGTCTTGATCACCGGAGCCACCGGCACCATCGGCCTGGCGGTGGCCGACGCACTGCGGGCCCGGGGCGATCACGTGAGCGCGCTGTCGCGGGACCCCGAACGGGCCAGCCTGGTGCTCGGCGGCGCGATCGAGGTGCATCCCTGGGCTCGACCGACCGACGAGCCGCCCCCTCAAGCGGCGCTCGCGGGCGTGGACGGGGTGGTGAACGTGCTCGGCGAGCAGGTCGCCCAGCGCTGGACCGACGAGGCCAAGGCGCGAATCCGCGATTCGCGCGTGTTGGCCACACGCTCGCTCGTGCGCGCGCTCGACGCGCTTGAGGATGGCGATCGTCCACGGGTGCTCGTCTCACAGTCGGCGACCGGCTACTACGGACCCCGAGACGACTCCGTGCTCGACGAGGACGCTCCGCCCGGGAGTGATTTCCTGGCCGGGGTGGTGCGGGCGTGGGAGCACGAGGCGCAGGGCGCCGAGCCCCAGCTGCGGGTCGCGTGTACGCGCACCGGAGTGGTGCTGTCGCCCCGCGGGGGCGCGTTGGCGAAGATGCTTCCGTTCTTCAAGCTGGGGATCGGCGGCCCGGTGGCCGGTGGGCACCAGTACGTCCCCTGGATCCACCTCGACGATGTCGTGGGTGGCTTGTTGCTGTGCCTTGACTCCGACCGGGCCCAGGGACCGGTGAACCTGACCGCGCCCAACCCGGTGACCAACGCCGAGCTGTCGCGCGCGCTGGGCCAGGTGCTGGGCCGGCCCGCGGTGCTGCCCGTTCCGGGCGCCGCGCTCAGGCTTCTGTACGGGGAGATGGCCGAGGTGGTGACGACCGGTCAGCGGGTCATCCCGGCCCGCCTGCGCGATCTCGGATACCGGTTCCGGCACCCCGATTTGGAGCCGGCACTCCGAGACGTGCTTGGCCGCGGGTGAGCGCACGCAAGCGGGCGCTCGAGCGCTGTCGCGTTGCAGAGCGAGAGCTCGTGTGCGAGAATCTGAAAGAGTCTTTCAGACTTTCCTGCCATGACCGAGGCGCGCCCCGTCATCACCGACCCCGAAGTGCTCGAAGCGCTCGCGCACCCGGTTCGCCTGGACGTGCTCACCTACCTGATGTCCGACGGACCCGCGACCGCGTCGGCGTGCGCGAGAGCGGTTGCCGACACGCCCTCGAACTGCAGCTATCACGTGCGGGCCCTGGCCCGACATGGCCTCGTGGAGGAGGTCAGCTCGGCCGACGGGCGCCAGCGCCCCTGGCGGGCGACGATCACCGGCTTCGATATGAACCCCGACCCCGATCCGGACACGCCGGAGGGTCGCGGAGCGGCCGCCGTGATGGCGGCGTCGCTCGCGCTCGAGCAGCGCCGCCTGCGCGAATACCTCTCCCACCGCGATCGCGTGGCCCCGGCCTGGCGGGAGGCCGATCAGTCCTCGGCGTACATGCTGCGCGTCACGCCGGCCGAGCTCACCGAGCTGGGCGAGCGGCTGGACGCGCTCATCCGACCGCTGATCGCCGCCACCAGAAACGACGCACCTGAGGGGTCCGAGCTGGTCTCGGTCGGGCTGTACGCATATCCGCGCGACGGTTCCCCGTGAGGGTGCCGACCGCGCTCGAGCAGCGCGACTTCCGGCGCCTGTGGCTCGCCGGGCTGATCTCGGACGCAGGCGACTGGATGCTGCTGGTCGCGCTGCCGATCGTCGTCTACGGGCTGACCGGGTCGGCGCTGGGCACGGCGGTCGCCTTCCTCGCCGAGCTGGCTCCGGGGGTGATCCTCGCGCCGGTCGCGGGGCGGCTGGCCGACCGCACCGACCGGCGGCGCCTGATGCTGGTGGTGACGACGCTGCAGGCCCTCGCGCTGCTGCCGCTGCTCCTGGTTCACGGCCGCTCGGGCCTGGCCATCGTCTACGCGGTGATCGTCGTTCAGGCCGCGCTGGCGACGCTCTTCGACCCGGCCAAGAACGCACTGCTGCCCACGCTTCTGCACGCCGACAAGCTCGTCTCGGCCAACTCGCTGATCGCGTTGAACACCGGGATCGGGCGGCTGGCCGGCGGACCTTTGGGTGGTTTGCTGCTGGCGGCGGGGGACCTGCGAACGATCGTGGTGGCCGACGCGGTCAGCTTCCTGGCCGCCGGACTGTTGATCGCCGGGCTCCCGGCCCGCGCTGTGCCGGGCGACGAGACTTGGCGGTGGCGCGCCCGCCCCGGGCCGGACCAGCCGACCCGCTCGGCTGGATTGGTCGCGGCGCTGCGCTCAAAAGACGTCCGAAGCGGGCTGCTGGTCGCCTTCACCGGCCAGGTCGCCCAGGGGATCTTCGTCGTTCTGTTCATCGTGTTCGTGGCGCAACGGCTGCATGGCGGCCCGAGCGAAATCGGACTGCTGCGGGGCGTTCAGGCGATCGGCGCGATCGGCGCCGGGCTGGCCCTGAGCTTCACGCGCACCAGCCGCCTGGCCGGCCGGCTGGTGGCGGCCGGGTCGTTGGCTTTCGGCCTGCTCGACCTGGCGATCTGGAACGCGCCGCCGATCACGACCGCGGTGGGCGTATATGTGATCGTGTTCATGCTCGTCGGTGCGCCCGGGGTCGTGATGGACAGCGGACTGATCAGCTTTATGCAGCTCGCCGGCAATGAGGGGGAGCGGGGACGGATCTTTGCCGCCCTGACGCTCGCCGACAACGCCGGGCAGGGGGTGGGGATGCTGGCGGCGGGGCTGCTGACGGCGCCGCTCGGGCTGATGGGGCTGCTCAACGCGCAGGGATGCCTGTACCTGGCCACCGGGGCCCTGGCCGCATGCCTGCTCGCGAAGACACCGCGGTCAGGAACGCTTGCGCCGACCGTGGGTTATGCGCCGCGGGATCGGCAACGGCGACAGCCTGTCCACGGCCTCGCCGGCGAGCAGCCGCGGCTCGAGCTTTGAGACCAGGTCGGCGAGCTCCTCGCGTTCGGATTGCGCCAGGCTGCTCGGCCGCCCGTGCGCGACGCGGACCAGCCGGAGCAGACGGCGACGCTCAGCGGGCGCCAAGCGCATCAGGTGGTCGTGAGCGAGCAAGCCGATCTCCGCGATCGCCAGCAGCTTCAACACCGGAATCCGGCGAATGCCGGGCACGCGGGAGGTGGCCAGCGCCAGTGTGCGGCTTGTCATGCCAGGAGCCATTGAGTTTCAGTCTAGGAACACCCTGGAGTGGCTGAGCCGTCCGGAGATGGCTGGCAGCACCGGCACCGCCTGCGCGGCGTCGGGCGGCTCTGATTGACTGAGCGCACGTCGAGCCCACCGAGCGAGGAGAGCATGAGCCAGCCCAGACCGCAGGCCGCCGTCGACCCCGTGCCGCAGGCCACCGTCAATCCCATCCCGCAGGCCGCCGTCAACACCATTCGGCAACCAACCGCCGAGCCCGGCCAACCGGCCACCGTCGAGCCTTCACCCACACCCGATCCGGCGCATGAGACCCTCGTCGAGGAGGACCTGCTGGTGGAGGACGTGTCGATAGACGGGATGTGCGGGGTCTACTGACCGACGGTGGCCGAGCCAGCCGTGTCCGTGCTGGATCGCGCGTGGACGCTGCACGAGCAGGTTGCGCTGCGACCGGAGCCGTTCGGCGCGCTGGCCTATCACTTCGGAACCAGGCGACTGTCGTTTCTCAAGAGCCCCGTGCTGCTCGCCGCGGTGCAGAGCCTCGAGGACCATCCCACGGCGCGCCAGGCGTGCCGGGCCGCCGGGGTCAGCGACTCCGGCATGGCCTCCTATGAGCGGGCGCTGAGCACGCTGGCCGAGACCGGCATGATCTGCGAGCGGGGCGGGGCGGGAGTGAGCTGATGGGACTCGTCGAGCACTTCGAGTCGGGCCTTGACGCTCCGATCTGTCTCACCTGGGAGCTGACCTACGCCTGCAACCTCGCCTGTGCCCACTGCCTGTCGAGCTCGGGACGGCGCGATCCGCGCGAGCTGAGCACCGACGAGTGCAAAGCGCTGATCGGCGAGCTCCAGCGCATGCAGGTCTTCTACGTCAATATCGGCGGCGGCGAACCGACCCTGCGCAAGGACTTCTGGGAGCTGCTGCAGTACGCGGTCGCCCACCACGTCGGCGTCAAGTTCTCCACCAACGGGAGTCGGATCACCGCCCAGGCCGCGAGCCAACTCGCGAGCACCCCTTATGTCGACGTCCAGATCTCGCTCGACGGCGCGACGCCAGAGGTAAACGACGCGGTGCGCGGGCCCGGCGCCTACGCCACCGCGCTGACCGCGATGGGTCATCTCGCAGCCGCCGGCATGGAGGGCTTCAAGCTGTCGGTGGTGGTGACCCGCGAGAACGTCTCGCAGCTGGACGCGTTCAAGGAGATCGCCGACGCCCACCGAGCCCAGCTGCGTCTGACGCGCCTGCGTCCGGCTGGTCGCGGCGCCGACGTCTGGGACGAGCTGCATCCGACCGCGCTCCAGCAGCTGGAGCTGTACCGCTGGTTGCTGGCCAACGGCGAGAGCGTCCTCACCGGCGACTCGTTCTTTCACCTGGGTGCCTACGGAGAATCGCTGCCCGGGCTGGGAATGTGCGGGGCCGGCCGTGTCGTGTGCCTGATCGACCCGATCGGCGACGTCTACGCCTGCCCGTTCGCGATCCACGAGGAGTTCCTGGCCGGCAATGTCCGCCATGGCGGCGGCTTTGCCGCGGTGTGGAGAAGCTCCGAGCTGTTCGCCCGCCTGCGCGGGCCCCAGAGCGGCGGAGCCTGCGCCGGCTGCGGCCACTACGACTCCTGCCGCGGAGGGTGCATGGCCGCGAAGTTCTTCACCGGCCTCCCGTTGGATGGGCCGGATCCCGAGTGTGTGCTCGGCCACGGCGAGCTGTCCCTGATCGGTCGTGGCCACCAGACGCCGCCGCCCAAGCCGTCTCCCGATCATTCGCGGCGCCGGCCGTCGCGCGCCTGTGAGGAGAGCCCGCTCGCGGTCATCGACGGATGAGCCCGAGCGTGGCCATCGTGACCGGGGCGGCGCGCGGGATCGGAGCGGCGACCACGATCGCGCTCGCGTCCGAGGGTTATGAGGTGCTGGCTGTCGATGCCGGCGAAGACGACCCCCGGATCCCCTACCGCCAAGGCAGGCCCGAGGAGTTACAGGCCGCCGTTGCCCAGGCGGGGCCGCACGCACACGCGCTCGTCGCCGACGCCACTGACATGGTCGCCATGGCGGAGGTCGTGGCTCGCGCCGAGCGCGAGCATGGGGGTCTCGATGTGCTCGTGGCCGCGGCGGGCGTGATCGCCGGGGGGGCGCGCCAGTGGGAGCTGCCGCGCCAGCAGGAGCAGGCGGTGCTCGAGGTCTGCCTCGACGGTGTCCTGGTCGCCTCCCGAGTTGCGATCCCGGCGCTCCTGCGCAGGCCGCAGCCGCGGAGCGGCCGTTTTCTGGCCGTCTCCTCGGCGGCCGCCGGGCGGGGGCTTCCGATGCTGGCGGCGTATTGCGCCGCCAAGGCAGGAGTCGTGGGGCTCGTGCGGGCGCTGGCGGTCGAGCTGCGCGGGACCGGGGTCACCGCCAACGCGGTCAGTCCGGGATCGACGCGGACGGCGACCCTCGATGAGAGCGCGCGCCTCTACGGTCTGGACAGTGCCGAGCACTTCGCCGGCCAGCAGCCGATCGAGCGTCTCCTCGAACCCGACGAGGTCGCGGCCGCGCTGGTGTTTCTCGCCGGCCCGGCGGCGGCCGGGATCACCGGGGCGGTCCTACCCGTCGACGGGGGTCTTTCGCTGTGACGCCGCTCCCGGAGGGCTTTGGGCTGAGGCTGTCGGGGTCCGTGCGCCGCTACTGCGGCGGGCACGTCCTGGCCGGCGGTTCGCCGTACCGGGTCATGCGTCTGACGGACGCCGGACGGCAAGCGCTGGACGCGCTCCAGGAGGGTCGCCCGGTGTCACCCGCGGCCCGCCGGCTCGCCGCGCGGCTGGTCGACGGGGGGCTGGCCGCGCCCTCTCCGGGAGGGTCGGTTCGCGGGCCGAGCGCGACGGTGGTGATCCCGGTGCGCGATCGTCTGAATGAGCTCGAGCATTGCCTGCGGTCTCTGGGCACGGCCGCGGTCGTGGTCGTCGACGACGGCTCCGTACAGCCCGAGGCCGTACGCGAGGTTTGCCGGCGCTACGGGGCCCGCCATCTGCGCCGGACGCACAGCGGCGGGCCGGGCGCCGCCCGTAACTGCGGCCTGGCCGCGGTCGACACCGAGCTGGTGGCGTTTCTGGACTCCGACTGCGCCGCGCCGGCCCGCTGGCTGGAGCGCCTGGGGCCGCACTTTGCCGACCCCGGCGTGGGCGCAGTGGCGCCGCGCGTCGTGGCGTGTCAACCGCCCCGGACGACGGGCTCCCAGGCCGGAGGTGTCCGCGAGCGCTACACGGCCGCGCGCTCGCCCCTCGATCTCGGTCCCCACGCCGGGGAGGTTGCCCCGGGCCGTCCGATCGCCTACGTTCCCGCGGCCGCGCTGGTGGCGCGCAAAGCGGCGCTGGCCGACGGTTTTGACCCGGCGCTGCGCTACGGCGAGGACGTCGATCTGGTGTGGCGGTTGCACGCCGCAGGATGGACCGTCCGCTACGACCCCGCCGTCGAAGTCACCCACCGGGAGCCCTCGAGCTGGCGTGGCCTGCTGGTCCGGCGCTACCGCTACGGGACCTCGGCGGCGCCCCTCTCACGGAGTCATCCGGGGCATCTGGCGCCGGCGATCGTGCGCCGCCGTCAGGTGGCGGCCGCGGCGCTGGCGCTCGTCGGTCGGCCGGGCCTGGCGGTCGGGGTTGCCCTCAGCGGAGCGCTCACCACCGCGGGGCGGCTCCGCGCGGCGGGCCTGCCGCCGGCGGCGATCCCGGCGATCGGGCTGACCGCGACCTCGCGGTCGCTGCTCGGGCTCAGCCGCGCGGCCTCCGCGCTGGCGGGACCGGCGCTGATCGGCGCGCTCGCGGCCCCGCGCAGCCGGAAGGCCGCCGCGGTCCTGCTGGCGGCGGCGCCGCTCGCGCAGTGGATGGCCGTCCGGCCGCGTCTGGACCCGCTGCGCTGGACGGCAGCGGCGATCGTCGATGACCTGGCCTACGGCGCCGGGGTGTGGCACGGCTGTCTGCGCTGGCGGACAGCCGAGCCGCTCCGCGTCAGGTTTGCACGGGTCGCCGCCTCGACGTAGGCTCCAGATCCTATATCCGTTACCGGCCAGGAAGGACGCGAACGTGAAGACCAAGGCCGCCGTGCTGACCGCAGTCAAGCAGCCGTGGGAGATCATGGAGGTTGACCTTCGCGACCCGAAGGAGAACGAGGTCCTGATCCGCTACGTGGCTGCCGGGCTATGTCACTCCGATGAGCACCTGATGACCGGTGACCTGCCGGTTCCGACGCCCTACATCGGCGGCCACGAAGGCGCCGGCATCGTCGAGGCCGTGGGGCCCGGAGTGACGCGGGTGGCCAAGGGCGACCACGTGGTGTGCTCGTTCATCCCCTCCTGCGGTCACTGCCGGTGGTGCTCGACCGGCCAACAGAGCATCTGCGACCTGGGCGCGACGATTCTCGAAGGCTGTCTGCCCGACGGAAGCTATCCGTTCACGATCGACGGGCAAGGCGTGGGCGCGATGTGCATGCTGGGCACGTTCTCCCAGTACGCGGTGATCTCGGAAACCTCGGCGGTGAAGGTCGATGATGACCTTCCGCTCGAGATCGCCGTGCTGTGCGGGTGCGGGGTGCCAACCGGGTGGGGCTCGGCGGTCAACACCGGCAATACCCAGATCGGCGACACGGTGGTGGTGTTCGGGATCGGAGGCATCGGCGCCAACGCGGTCCAGGGTGCCTCCAACGCCGGCGCGACCAACATCATCGCGGTCGATCCCCAGGCCTTCAAACGCGAGTTCGCCCAGGAGATGGGCGCCACCCATTCGGTCGACAGCGGCGGCGCCTCGATCGAGCTCGCCCAGGAGCTGACCCGCGGAGTCGGCGCCGATGTGGCGATCGTGACCGTCGATGTGGTCAATGAGCAGGTGGTCCAGGAGGCGGTGATGTCGATCCGCAAGGGCGGCACTGTGGTCCTCACCGGGCTGGCTCACCCCGAGGCCATGACCGTCCACCTTTCGGGCACCGACATGACCCTGTTTCGCAAACGCGTCCAAGGTGCCCTGTTCGGCGACTGCAACCCAATCCAGGACATCAAGAAGATGCTCGAGCTCTACCGCGCGGGCAAGATCAAGCTCGACGAGCTGGTGACCAAGCAGTACAGGCTCGAGGAGATCAACCAGGGCTACGACGACCTCAACGCGGGCAAGAACATCCGCGGCGTCGTGATCCACGAGCACTGACCGAGCACTGCTGGGCCTGATTGAGCACGAGGTCGTCGGCCTCCGCCGTCAGGCGGAGGTGATCGCCGTCGCCCTGGAGGAGGGCTGCCACGTGGTCCTCGACGGCCCGCCGGGAACCGGCAAATCGACCCTGTTGCGGGCGCTGGCCGGCGCCTCGGGGCGTGGCATCGAGTTCGTGGAGGGCAACGCCGAGCTGACTCCGGCTCGACTCATCGGCCACCACGATCCGGCGCTGGTCCTGGCCGCCGGCTATCGCCCGGAGGCCTGGTCGGACGGGCCGCTGGCCACCGCGATGCGGGAAGGCGCGCTTCTCTACCTCGAGGAGCTCAACCGGATTCCCGAGGAGACGCTCAATGTGCTGATCACGGCCATGGCCGAACGAGAGCTGGTCGTGCCGCGGTTAGGCCGGATCGCGGCCGCCGACGGCTTCGTGCTGGTGGCGGCCATGAATCCTTTTGACGCCGTGGGCACTGCGCGCGTGAGCCAGGCGATCGCCGATCGCATGTGCCGGGTGTCGATCTCCTATCTCGACGAGGAGGGCGAGCGCGAGGTCGTCCGCCGCCAGACCGACGGCGGCGCCCGCGAGATCTCGATCGCAGTCGCGGTCACGCGAGGGACGCGGACCCACCCGGCGGTTCGCAACGGGTCCTCGGTACGGGGCGCGATTGACATGGTGCGCCTGGCGCGCGGTCTGGCCCGGCTGCGCGGCCAGGAGTCGCTCGCTCGAGCGGAGCTGCTCGATGCCGGGATCGCGGCCCTGTCAGGTCGCGTGCGCGTCCACGAGGACCAGGACCGGACCGTCGAGGAGGTGATCGCCGAGCTGCTCGACTGCGCCCTGAGCCAGGATTCCGAGCCGGCGTCGGGGAGAGCCGGCGCCCCGCCGGGCGGTCGGCCCGCCGGCGGCGCGGCGCCCTGACCCAGACGCAGACCCGCCAGAGGGTCGACGCCGAAGCCCGCAAGACGCTTGACCGTCAGCGCCTGGCGGCCGCCCACGCCGGTTTTGAGCAGGTGTCGCCCGAAGTCGGGCGGCTCGACGCGGCGGCGTTTGCGCGCCACATGCGCACCGACGGCGATGCCGCGCTAGCGCTGCTCGCCGACCTGGCCGTCGCCACTGACCCGGCGCTCCGGCGCCAGGCCCGCCGGCTGGCCCATCGGCTACTCCCGACGCTCGGACGGGCAGCGCAACCGCGCCGGCGCGGGCCCCGGCGGATCGTGGCCCGTGTGGGCGCGCTCGACGGCGACCTCGACGTTGACCGCACACTCGAGCGAAGCCTCGGCCGGCGGCCGCAGGACCCGCGGGAGCTGGTGGCGCGTCAGTTCGTCGGCGCGCCGCGCGCCGTATGCCTCCTGGTCGACCGCAGCGGCTCGATGAGCGGCCATGGCGTCGCCCTGGCCGCGGTGGCCGCGGCGGCGGTCGTCAGTGCGAGCGGCGAGCGGATGCGCTGCAGTGTGGTGGCCTTCGCGTCCGACCCGCTGCTCCTGCTCTCCGACCAGCACCCGCGACCGGCCACGACGGTCGTCGACGACCTGCTCTCGCTGCGCGGCCACGGCCGGACCGACCTCGGTGCCGCGCTGCGGATCGCCGCCGGGCAGCTCGAGCACGTGCCCCCCGGCGGGCGCGCCGCGCTGCTGCTGTCTGACGCGCTGGCCACCAAAGGCGAGGACCCGCTGCCCGCTGCCGGATTGCTCGACTGCCTGCACGTGCTCGGCACAAGCCCGGAGCCCGACGCGGTCGCGGCCGGTCAGGCGCTGGCGCGCCGAGGCGAAGGTCGCTACCTACCGGCGACGACGCTCGCCGAGATGACGGCTTCGCTTCAGCTCGTCCTCGCCTGAAAGCCCACCGAGCCCGCGGGTGAACCCATCCGGGATCAGGAGGTCCTCAGGCGAGAGCTCGTGCACCGAGGCGCGCGCCAGTCCCAGCAGCGCGGAGTCGATCCCGGCGCGGAGGATGTCGAGGACGTTCTCGACCCCGGCCTGGCCGTTGGCGGCAAGTCCCCACAGGTACGGGCGCCCGATCATCACCGCGCGTGCGCCCAGGGCCAATGCCTTGACCACGTCGCTGCCCCGCCGAACGCCACCGTCGAGCACGACCTCGAGCTGATCGCCGACCGCCTCGACGATCGCCGGCAGCGCCCGGATCGAGCCGGGCGTTGAATCGAGGTTGTTGCCGCCGTGATTTGAGACCGAGATTGCCGTGGCCCCGGCATCGAGCGCCCGGTGAGCATCGTCGGCGCGCATGATCCCCTTGAGCATCAAGGGCCCGTCCCACTGCTCACGCACCCAGCGCAGGTCATCCCAGGAGGGGGGCGGCGTCTGCATCCAGGCGCCGTAGGCGCCAAAGAACGTCGGCGGCTCGCCGCCCGTGCTCATGTTGGGCACGGTCAGGTCCGGGGGGCCGCCGGCCTTGATCCAGGCCGCCAGCCAGCGGGGGCCGGTCAGCGCATCGGGCAGGAGCTTGACGATCGTGCGCAGGTCCAGTCGCTCGGGGATCGCCGGGCTGCCCCAATCGCGGCTGTGGGAAAACGACCAGTCGAGGGTGACGATCAGTCCGACCGCGCCCGCGGATGCGGCACGCCGCAGGCGTTCGGCGATCTGCTCGCGCGTGCCCGCCCAATAGATCTGAAACAAGGTCTGGGGGTTGGCGGCAACCACCTCCTCGATCGGCCGGCTCGCAAACGAGCTCAAGCCGATGGCCGTGCCGCGGGCCGCCGCCGCCCGGGCCACGGCTACCTCGCCGTCGGGGTGCACCGCCTGGACGCCGGTCGGCGAGATCAACACCGGAAGCGCGAGCTTTTGTCCCATGACCGTCGTCTCCAGCGCGCGCTGCGCCGCCTGCCCGGCCACGTGCGGCGCGAAGCCGAGCTCGCTGAAGGCGGCCACGTTGTCCTCGAGCGTCAGTCCCGCCTCCGAGCCCGCCCGCAGCGCCAGGTAAACCGATCGCGGCAGCACTCGCCTGGCGCGCCGTTGCGCTTGGGCAACGGATTCAAACCACGCTGCGGCCACGTGCAGACCCTATTCGAGCGCCCGCTAACGCGACACCGCGAACGCGACGAACACGAGCCGCAGCCGGGCCATCCACGCGAGCGTGCAGAACAGCGGAAGCGTCGCGGCCGATCAAAGTCGGTGAACTCGACGATCTGCTCGAACTCCTTGCCCAATCGTGGTTTGGTGCGCTCTCGAATCCGGGTCCCGAGGCCCGGCGGACCGGTGGTCAGCTGCTCGACCGACGTCTTCGACGTCTGCCACTGCGCGAGGTTTGAGGGAGCTCAGACGACTGGCGTCATCCCGACATGCCAGTCTGCAGCGGCCGCTGCGCCGCTATTGACCAATGAGCATCCGCCCGCCCCAACCCACGAGTGAACACAGAGCGCAAGTCAGGCTGAGCCTGGCCGGCGCCCGGCGGATCGCGCTGGCCGCCCAGGGCTTCGGCCGACCCCGGCCGGCCAGGCCTCCGAGCGTCAATCAGATCGCGACGCTCGTCACTCGCCTGGGCGCGCTCCAGCTCGATTCGGTCAACGTCTTCAGCCGCTCGCACTACATGCCCGTGTTCTCGCGGCTCGGCCCCTATGAGCGCGCGCGCCTAGACCGCATCGCCGGCCACGGCACGGGAAAGATCGATCGCCGGCTGATCGAATACTGGGCTCACGAGGCCTCGCTGATCCCGCTCGAGCTCCATCCCCTGTTCCGGTGGCGGATGGCGGATGTCGACCGCGAGGCCTGGGGATCGATCTCGAGGATCGCCCGCGAGGAGCCCGAACTCGTCGCCCAGACGCTCGAGCTGGTCGTCGAGCAGGGCCCGATTCGGGCGCGGGACACCGGCGCCGTCCGTCCGCCGCCCAGAGCCGGGCACATGTGGAACTGGCACAAGGGCAAGGTCGCGCTCGAGCACCTGTTCTTCACCGGGCGGGTGGCGGCAGCCCGGCGGGTGAACTTCGAGCGGCTGTATGACACGGTCGAGAGGGTGGTCCCCGACGCGATCCGCAATCGCCCAACGCCCCCGGAGTCAGACGCGCAGCGCGAGCTCGTGAGGGTCGCCGCTCGGGCGCTGGGAGTGGCCACCGAGCCCGACCTCGGTGACTACTTCCGTCTCCCGCGAGCGGCATCGAAGGCGCGTGTCGCCGAGCTCGTGGATGCCGGTGAGCTGCTCGCGGTTCAGGTCGAGGGCTGGACCGCCCCCGCCTATCTATGGCCCGCCGCCCGCCAGCCGCGCAGAGCCAATGCCCGCGCGCTGCTGTCGCCGTTTGACTCCCTGATCTGGTTTCGCCAGCGCACCGAGCGGTTGTTCGACTTTCGCTACCGGATCGAGATCTACACGCCGGCGAGCAAGCGCGTGCACGGGTACTACGTACTGCCGTTCCTGCTGGGCGAGACCCTGGTCGCCCGGGTCGATCTGAAATCCGACCGCCAGCGAGGCGCCCTGCTGGTCCAGGGGGCATTTGCGCAGCCGGACGTAGACCGAGCCCACGTGGCCGTCGAGCTCTCTCTCGAGCTGCGTCTGGTCGCGCGGTGGCTCGAGCTCGAGCGGGTCGTGGTCGCCCGGCGCGGCGATCTGGCAGGCCAGCTGGCGGCAGCGCTGGCTTGACCCGGCGCCGCCGCCGGCAGCAATCGCGTGACCCCGGCGCCGCCGCAGCCGGCTCAACCTTTCGCGCGCCAGTCCGATACAGGAGCATGACCTGCGATCACTCGGCGGCTCACAGCGGCATCACCCGCTACAGCCGTCACACCGGGCAACTGCGGCTCGTCCTGGTCTGCGATGCCTGCGGCGCCGAGCGCCGCCAGCTCGGGAAGCTCGACTACAGCCCGGACCCGTGTGGGACTCGGGCGCAGACGGGTGTCGACGCCGGGCGCGACACCGGCGACGCCGACGGCTGAGTCGCCGCCTGGATTAAGAGCGCAGGAACCGGCGCAACGCGGCGATCGTGTCGCCGGGATTCTGCTCTGCGAAGAAGTGCCCGCCGTCAACCGGGCCCCCGAGCACGTCGGTGGCCCAGGCGCGCCAGATGCCGAGCGGGCCGCCCACGTCGGCATACCAGGAGTCGAGCGGACCCGAGCCCGCCCAAAGAACGAGCGTGGGGGCCTCGATCCGCCGACCGGCGGCGCGGTCGCGGCGATCAGCCTCCCAGTCGAGGGTGGCCGCCGCCCGGTACTCCTCGCAGACGGCATGGGCGGTGTCTGGATTGCGCAGCGGCTCGACGTAGGCGCTGCGGACCTCGTCGGTAAAGGTGGCCGGATCCGAGCCCCAGCCGGCCAGAGCGGCGTCGACGAAGGCGTCCGGCGCCGCCGCGATCAGTCTCTCGGGCAGCGGGGCGGGTGCAGCCAGCAGCGACCAGGGCCAGTAGCCGAGGGCAAACCGGGCCTCGGCGCGGTCGAATGCCTCGCCCGTGGGGATGACGTCGAGCACCGCAAGCCGGTCGATTCGCTCGCCGTAGTCGAGCGCCAACCGGTAGGCCACCCGGCCGCCGCGGTCGTGGCCGACGACCGAGAAGCGCTCGAAACCCAGGCACTTCATGACCGCGACCATGTCGGCGGACATGGCCGCTTTCGCGTACGGCGCATGGTCACCGGTGGTCGGCGGCGTCCCGCTGGCGCCGTAGCCACGCAGGTCGGCGCACACGACGGTGAAGTCACCAGCCAGTGCGGGAGCCACCCGGTGCCACATGACATGAGTCTGCGGAAAGCCATGCAGCAGGAGCACCGGGGGCCCATCGCCGCCGTGCCTGAGCGCGATCGTGATCTCGCCGGCATCGATCACCGCAGCCTCGAAGCCCTCGAACATCACCTCGGGGATCATGACCTGCCCTTCGGCGTGGAGCGCCCCGGCGCCAGCCAGCCCTCGCTGTCAGCTATTGCATGGCGGCCAAACCGGCTTGAGCCACCTCCATGTCCTGGCTGTAGTGCCCGCCACTGACACCGACTCCGCCTACGACCTGGTCGTTGACCTTGATCGGGTAGCCCCCGCCGAAGATGACCAGCCGCTCGATTCCGCCGACGGCGCCAGCGGCCAGCGGAGGGTCGTCTTTGATGAACTCGTGCCAGCCGTCGCTGGGCATGCCGAAGCCGACGGCTGTATATGCCTTGTCCTGGGCGATCTGAACGCTGAACAGGGCCGCCCCATCCATGCGACTGAGGTTCTTCAGCACGCCGGACTCGTCGCATACGGCGATCGCCATCGGTACACCCATTTCGGCCGCCTTGGCCTCGGCGGCGGAGACGATTCGGTGGGCGAGGGAGGTGGTCACGCTGTGTTTCTCAAACGCGTTGCTCATCGTGCTCCTTGGTCGTTTGGCTCACATCGGCGAACCGGCGCTCGAGCTCACGGATCTCGGAGAGGCCAATGAACTCGAGGAACTGCTCGAAGGGCGGCAGCGTGGGTAGCGCGTCGACCGGTGAGCCTTGCTCACGGATACGCGCCAGGAGCGCGCGCATCGCGGCGGTCGCCGCCAGCAGGGTTCCGATCGGAAAGATCACCAACTTGAAGCCGAGGGCCTGCAGAAAGGCGTGGGTCACCGGCGGCGTTCGGCCACCCTCGGCGTAGTTGAACAGCAGCGGGGCGTCGGCCAGGGCGGCGGCGATCTGCTCGATTTCGGCAAGCGACTGCGGCGCCTCGACGAACAGCATGTCGGCGCCTTCCTGGCGGTAGCGCCGGGCCCGGTCAAGCGCGGCCGGCAAGCCTTCGACGGCGCGGGCGTCGGTCCGAGCGATGATCAGAAAATCCGCGGACCGCCGAGCGGCCACCGCGGCGCGGACCTTGGCCGCCATCTCGTCGATGGAGATCACCTGCTTGCCGTCCAGGTGCCCGCACTTTTTGGGCATCACCTGATCCTCGAGGTGGATCGCGGCCACACCCGCCGACTCGTACTCGTGCACGGTCCTGATCACGTTTATCGCGTTGCCGTACCCCGTATCGGCGTCGGCGATCAGCGGGATGGTCACCGCCGCGGCGATACGGCGCGCGTTGTCGACCATCTCCGACATCGTCATCAGCCCCACGTCGGGCCGTCCCAGCAGCGACGCGGCGGTGCCGAACCCGGTCATGTAGGCGACTGGGAAACCGGCTTCCTCCACCAGCCTCGCTCCCAGCCCGTCATAGCAGCCCGGCGCCAGCAGCATCTCGTCGCCGTCCAGCAGCGCGCGCAGGGTCGGCGCGGGCTCGGCGCCAGCGGCGCCAGGATTGAGGAGATCAGCCATGCACACCACTCCGTGTTTGTCGAACCGCCGATGGTCGAGGCGAGCTTACGCCCGCCGTCCTGCCGAAGAAGACCGAACTGGGCACCCGGCTGAAAAAAGGACCGGTTGGTTCGGCACCGGCGCCCCAGCCCCTACTATTCGGTCCATCTGCGGGCCGCGGCAGAAGGGCCGGGGGCTGGTGCCCGTAGATACGACAACGGCTGACGGTCAGCCATGGCAAAGCCCGATATCAGCGCCTCGCGAGGGCGAGCGCGTGCAGAAAGGACCCTGCGAGGTGCGATTGTCCCTGAAGTCCCTGTGTATTTCTCTGGCGGCGGGCGCGAGCTTGACAGGTGCCGTGTTTGCGCAGTCCGCTGGCGCGGAACTCTCCCCGTCGGCGCACAGCGCCACGGCCGAGACGCCGAATATCGTCTTCGTCACGCATTCCAGCAACGTGCCCTGTGACGATCCTTCCAACACGGTTCCCTGTCATATCGCAGTCATGAACCTCAGCGGCGTCGGAAGCGTGATCACCGCCGGCACTGCCAATGACGTCGATCCCGCCTGGTCGCCGGACGGCACCAAGATCGTCTTTGCACGCAAGCCCTCCGGCAGCAGCGCCTACAACATCTGGGTCATGAACGCCAACGGCTCAGGTCAGCAACAGCTCACCTTCGGCTCGCGCAGCCAGCGCTATCCCAGCTGGTCCGCCGACGGAACCAGGATCGCCTACCGCGGCTATGCGGGTGCGACCGGCGGCAGCCAGATCTTCGTGATGTCGGCGTCGGGTGCCAACCAGCAGCCGCTGGCGGGCACGTCCGGTGCCGACCAGCCGGTGTGGTCGCCCGACGGGCAGCGGATCGCCTACAGCGACGAGGGGTCCAGCGGTAGCCCCGGTGACGCCGATATCTACGCGATCAACGTCAACACCCCCAACGCCCAACCCCAAGACCTGACGCCCAACACACCCACCACCTCCGACCGTTACCCGTCTTGGGCCCCCAACGGCAGCGCGATCGCGTTCCGGCGGCTCGATTCAAGCGCGCCCGGCCGGGAGCTCTGGGAGATCGGCTGCACCGCTACGGACTGTGCCAGCGTGAGCGCGAGCGCCACCGACCTGACCTCTGCGCTCGGCCCCGGCCGCGCCGGGACCTGGTCGCCGGACTCCACCGCCCTCACCTTCGTGAGCTTCCGCCAGACGGCCCAGAACCCCGAAGGCGACGGCGAGATCTTCATCGGCTCCTTGACCGGTGCGTTCCCGACCACGCAGCTGACGCAGAACGCTTTTCTCGACGACGAGCCCCACTGGGCCAACGTTCCGGTGGCCAGCTCCCCCGCGCCTCCGAGCACCGGCGCGCCGGGTACGGGGGCGGGCGGGACGAGTGGTTCCACGCCTGGCGGCACGCTGCCGAACGGGACCAAGGCGCTCTCGCTGCGAGTGCACGTGCCCAAGCAAACGTTGAAGCGCCACCACTCCTTCGTGGTAGTGGCTCAGTGCAATCTCGGCTGCACCGTTTCGGCCAGTAGCACCGCGCGCGTCCGGCCCGGAGCGCGGACGCACCGGATGCCGTTGTTCAAGGTGCGCCACGTGCTCAAGGCCAACAAGCACTACCGCCTCGGAGTCCGGATTCCCGGCAAGACGCTGCGGGCGATCCGGATGACCCTTCACCACCACCGCAAGGTGGTCGTGACCTTCGTCTTCTCCGCGCGCACGAGCTCGGGCAAGTTCACACCGCCGGTGACCGTGCGCCTGACCGTGCGGCGATGACGATCGACCCGTCTCTGTAAGCCCGACTCGACGGCGTCCAGCAGGAGTCGGCGGATTCCGGCCGGATGGTCCGTGCGTCCGCGGACGGGCCATCGAACGCCGGAGCTAAAGGCTGACGATGGGCCGTCCGGCCGCGGACGGCCCATCAACGGCCCGGAGCATAGGGGTCGCGAGGGCCAGCCTGTCAGCGGATCTGTTGGCCGCGGCGGAGCGCTTCGAGTCCGCCGCTGAGGAACTGGAGCACTTCGTCGAGGATGGCGATCGCTTGTTCGTGGGTGAGTTGCTGTCCTGACTCGGCTTCGAGGCGGTCGCGCATCGTGGTGAATGCGGCTGTGATCGAGGCGGCCACGAGGGGCGGGCGGATGTCGTCTGGGCCGGCGTCGAGGTCAGTGGCGATCGAATCGGTGATCAGCTGTTCGATCCGCGCGAAGCGAGCCCGCGCGCTGAGTCGCAGCCCTTCGTCGGTGTGGATGATCTGTTTGCGTAGCTGGGCGTTGTCATCCATCGGGCCGATCGTTGAGAGGAAGTCGCGCAGCGCGTCGACGGTGGTGGCACCGGACGGACGCTGGTTTAGCGTCTGCTGGAGCTGCTCGACGAAGGCCGGCTCGTCGCAGAAGAGGATGTCTTCCTTGCTCTCGAAGTAGGCGAAGATCGTGCGCTTGGAGACGTTGGCCGCATTGGCGATCTCGGCCAGCGTGGTGTGCTCGTAGCCCTTCTCGGCGAACAGTCCCAGCGCGACCCTCGCGATCGTGTCGCGCGTCTCCTGCTTCTTGCGTTCTCTCAGTCCTGGCCGAACGAGTCCTGGCGGAACCAGGACTGTGTCGCTGGCGTCCATTTGTGAACCAGCCTATCAGAGAACCTGCACGCCGGGAAATTTTGCACTGAGTGTTGACTTGTGCCTACACCTGGTCTATAAATGCACAGCTTGCAGATTTACTCCCAGTGAAGATTAGGACATGCTCAAATGCTGAAAATCGCCCGCTGGACGATGGCCCACCGCCGGTTTGTCGTCATCGCCTGGATAGTCGCCACCGTCGGGATCTTTGCGGTCTCGAACTCGATCGGGAAGAAGACCGCGAGCGACTTCACGCTCCCGGGCACCGGCTCGCAGCACGCCGTGGACCTGCTCCGCAGCCGCTTCCCCGCCCAGGCCGGTGATGCCGACCAGATCGTCTTTCAGGCACGGACCGGCAGGCTCACCGATGAGGCCGACCGGGCGACCGTCGCGTCGACGCTCGCTCGCGTCTCACACCTGCCGCACGTCGCGAGCGTGGTCAGTCCGTACGCCGCCGGCCAGCACACGATTTCCCGTGACGGCTCGATCGGCTTCGCCACGGTGAGCTTTGACCAGCGCGCCAACGCACTCCCGAAAGAGGCCATCGACCGGGTGATCACGACGGCCGAGTCGGCGCGCTCGGCGCGCTTGCAGGTGGAGCTCGGAGGTCAGGCGATCGAACAGGCGCAGCAGGCCTCGCTCGGATTCGCGACCGTGATCGGGATCGCCGCCGCGATCGTGATCCTGCTGCTCAGCTTTGGGTCGTTCACGGCGATGGGCCTCCCGATCGCCACAGCCCTGTTGGGCCTCGGCGCCGGAGTGGGGCTGATCACGCTCGCCAGCCACGTCGTGAACATGCCCGACTTCGCCTCCGAGCTAGCGTTGATGATCGGCCTCGGCGTCGGCATCGACTACGCGCTGTTCATCGTCACGCGCTTTCGCGAGGGCTACCGCAACAACGGCGGCGACGTGCAGCGAGCAGTCGAGGAGGCGATCAACACTTCGGGCCGGGCGGTGCTGTTCGCGGGCGTGACGGTCGTGATCGCTCTGCTCGGCATGTTCGCGCTCGGGGTCAACCTCCTCAACGGCGCGGCGGTCGCGGCTTCGCTCGGCGTCGTGCTTGTCCTGAGCGCATCGTTGACACTGCTGCCCGCGCTGCTCAGCCTCACCGGACGACGGATCGGCGAGCGCGGACGCCGGGCCACGCGGGGCGTGCAGAGCACCAAGCCCGGGTTCTGGCTGCGGTGGGTGCGGCAGGTGCAGCGGCGCCCGGCCGTGACCGCGATCGCGGCGACCGCGCTGATGCTGGTGCTCGCGGCGCCGGCGCTCGGCCTGCGGCTCGCTTCAAGCGACGCCGGGAACGATCCATCCCACCAGACCACGCGCAAGGCGTACGACCTGCTCGCGAAGGGATTTGGCCCCGGCTTCAATGGACCGCTCCAGGTAGCCGTCGCCCTCCCACGACCCCACGACACGAGCGCGCTCAGAACAGCTCTCCGGCGCCCTGAGAGGCACGTCTGGGATCGCCTCGGTCGGGCGGCCGCTGCTCAACGCGAGCGGCGATGCCGCGGCGGTCGTCGCGTACCCGTCGAGCTCACCGCAGAGCGCGTCGACGGCGAGCCTGGTCACGCACTTGCGCGACAGGGTGATCCCGCCGCTCGAGCGGCACACGGGCGCGCGCGTGTACGTAGGCGGAGCCACGGCATCGCAGGTGGACTTCTCTCACATCCTCTCGCGCAAGCTGCCGCTGTTCATCGCTGTCGTTGTCGCGCTGGCCGCGCTGCTGCTGGTGGTGGTCTTCCGATCGCTTGTGATCCCGGTGCAGGCCGCGGTCATGAACCTGCTCTCGATCGGAGCCTCGCTCGGTGTCGCGCAAGCGGTGTTCGAGCGCGGCTGGCTCGGCGGGCTGCTCGGCGTTCAGCGCGGACCGATTGACGCGTTCATCCCCGTGCTCGCGTTCGCGATCGTGTTCGGGCTCTCGATGGACTACGAGGTATTCCTGATCTCACGCGTGCACGAGGAGTGGCGCGCTCGCCGCGACGCCAGCGCGGCTGTCCGCGAAGGCCTCGCTCGCACCGGGCGCGTGATCACGGCCGCGGCGGCGGTGATGGTCGCGGTGTTCGGCGCCTTCGCGATCAGCGGCAGCCGGGTGCTCGCGCTCTTCGGGCTCGTGATGGCGACCGCCGTGTTTCTCGACGCGTTCGTGGTCAGGATGGTGCTGCTGCCGGCTGTGCTGGAGCTCCTGGGCCGTAGAACCTGGGCGTTCCCGGGGTGGCTCGAGCGCCGGCTCCCTCGGGTCGCGATCGAACCCGAACCCAGCTCAAGGCCGCGCCCAACGCTCGAGCCAGCCTTCGAGGCAGGCTCATGACCGATCCACGAACTGTCGACCGGCTGATCGCGCACCTGCGCGCGCACGTGGCCGAGCTGCGGCGACTGGAGCGGGAAGGAGCCGAGCCCCACGAAGTGGCCGAGTGCAAGCGCCTGATCCTGCGACTCCGTGAACACCTTTCGTACGCCGTTCGCGATCTGCTCAGCCCGCAGCGCCCGTCTGCCCCATCTGACCGGAGTTCCCGCCGGAGTACGATTGATAGATCAACGACGTATTTAGGAACCACCATGAATGCTCTCTCGATGATGCTCAAACCGATCCGCCACGGCTGGGCGGTTCAGCTGACCGACGGCCGCCAGTTGGCCCGGTTTCTCGGGCCGGGATCTAAGTGGCGCGCGCTGCGCTACGCGACTCGTGCCACGGGCAACCGCAACCGTTCGAGGCGGCAGCCGAGCTTCCCCGCGTGGAGCGGGGCATGTCGTTGACGAGCCGTCCGGCGTCGCAGCGGCCGAAGATGTCGATCGTGCGCCGGTGAAGCACCGCGATCTTCAAGCGGCGCCCACCTCAGGCTCGCCCCTTCGACTGCGCGAAAGAGTGGCCCGGGCAGGACTCGAACCTGCGCGCGACGGATTATGAGTCCGCTGCTCTGACCACTGAGCTACCGGGCCGCCGCCGGTCAAGCTACCCGAGTGGCAGCCGCCATGACCAGACGGCAGCCTAGGCGCCGGCCGGACGCGACCCGATCGTGGCCGGCGAAGTTATGCTTAGAGGGGTCATGCACGTCGCGGCAATCATGATCGGCTTCAGCGAGATCCTCGGCCTTGGCGACAAGCCGAGCTCCGGAGGCCAGACGCTCGCGTTGCTGATCACGTTCCTGGGGATCGGCTTGATCGCCAACGTGCTGATCGCCTATGCCATCGCGCAGGTGCTCGGCGAACGCAAGGAGAACCAGGAGCGCCAGCGCAGGGTCCGCGAACGCCGCTAGGCGCGCTGCTGGGCCTGCGGCGCGGCCTGAAAGCAAGCTCGTGCGCAAGCTCTGAAGGAAGGACGGCTGCGGGCGTCGAAACAGACGGCTGCCGATGAAGCAGTCCTCCGTCCCGATCGCCAGCCCCGAGCAGGCCCACGGTCACCAGGCGCTGTCCGCCTACATCCGGGCGCGGTTCGACGAGTTCTCGCGTTCGCAGAAGGACGTCGCCCAGTACATCGTCGATCACCTCGACGAGGCGGCGTTTCAGACCGCCGAGGAGCTGGCGCGGCGGGCCAACACCTCCTCGAGCACCGTGGTCCGTTTCTCCCAGGCATTGGGCTTCGAAGGGTTCCCCGAGCTCCAGCAGGCCGCCCGTGACGAGTATCGCCGCCGCCCCACCGGCGCCCATGAAACCCTCACCAACACGGCGCCGCTGTTCTCGCTGGATCACACCGAGTTCGAGGCGGCGCTCGCCGCCGACCATGTCAACGTCGAGGACACCGCGCACAAGCTGTCGCGCTCGAATGTGGAGGCCGCGATCGACGCGATCGTCACCGCCGACAAGGTCCTGATCGCCGGCACCGACCAGATGGCGTTCTTTGCCAGCTACCTGCGTCACCTGCTGATGCTGCTCGACCTGCGCGCCGAGATCGTGGCCAGCCCCTCCCAGGAGGCGCTCGGCCGCCTGAGCCGGATCGACGACACCACGCTCGTCGTCGGGCTGTCGGCGGGGCGCCCACATCCGCTCATCACCCGGACGATGAAGCTCGCGCGCCACCGCAAGGCGACAACGCTGGCGATCACCGACGCCACCCTCTCCGAGGTGGCGCGGCTGGCCCGGATCCGGCTCTACTACTCGTCCAACACGCCGGCCTTCGTGCGCTCGCACACGGCGCTGCTGTCGCTGATCCAGGCCCTGGCCTACGGTGTCTACGCCCGCGACGCCCAGCAGTACGACGTGAGAATCAAAGCCTTCCGCCTGAAGTAGCCCAGCGATCAGCGGCGCGTGACCAGCAGCGCCTGGGTGGCACGCCCGATCCGGCCCTCGAGGTCCCACAGGACGCTCTCGGCCACCCCCACGCTCCCGAGCTCGATGCGCGTCTGAGACTGCAGGGCGATCCACTCGCCGCGGGGCTCTCGCTCGAGGTACAGGGTCAGGTCGGGGTTGATGAACACGTGCTCTTGCCAGTCGAGCACGCTCGCGATCCCGTTGCCGAAATCCCCCGCCGCCGCTACTCGCTGCAAGGGGCTGATCGGCTCGCCGGCGACGATCGGGCGCCGCAGGCGAAACCAGGCGGTGGCCCGTCCGGGCACCCGGAACGCGCCCTCGACGAAGCGGATCTCGAGCGCGTCGGTGACGAACATCGTCCAGCCGGCGTTGTCGAAGTCGTTGGCGGCACCGGCCTCGGGGCTGGGAAAGGGGGGTGGGCTGGGCTCTGACTCGGCCACGTCGCTGGGGCGGACCCGGAGCGCGCGGGCGCGGACGAATTCAGTCCCGGCCTCGTCCTCGATCGTGGCCTCGAGCAGCGTGACCCGGCGCCCGGATCGGATGACCCGCGTGCTGACGGCAAACTCGCCGATCGGCACCGGTCGTAGAAGCTCAAGGGTGACCCGGGCGAGGCGCAGCTCTGGCTGCGGTTCGCAGCGCTCGAGGGCATAGGCAAGCAACGCCGCGGGGGCTCCGCCGTGCAGCGCGCCCGGGTCCCAGGGGCCGCGGCCAAGCTCGGTGGCGGCAAAGCGCTCGCCATTGCGTACAAAGACCGCTTCCAGACTCATCGCCCGACAACCTAGCGCCCGGGTACACTCAACCTTCAATGGGCGAGAACGGCGATACCCCGCGCCAGGAGGCGACCTTCACCGTCAAGAGCGGCCTGGCCGAGATGCTCAAGGGCGGCGTGATCATGGACGTGGTCACCCCCGAGCAGGCCAAGCTCGCCGAGGACGCCGGCGCCGCGGCCGTGATGGCGCTCGAGCGCGTCCCCGCCGACATCCGCCGGGACGGGGGCGTGGCCCGCATGTCGGACCCGGAGATGATTCGCGGAATCCAGGAGGCGGTGACGATCCCGGTCATGGCCAAGGCCCGGATCGGGCATTTCGCCGAGGCCCAGGTGCTCGAGGCGCTCGAGGTCGACTACATCGACGAGTCCGAAGTGCTGACGCCGGCCGACGAGGCCAACCACATCGACAAATGGCAGTTCCGGATCCCGTTCGTGTGCGGCGCCACAAATCTCGGCGAGGCGCTGCGCCGGATCGGCGAGGGCGCGGCCATGATCCGCTCCAAGGGCGAGGCCGGCACCGGTGACATCGTCGAGGCGGTCCGTCATCTGCGCTTGATCGGAAGAGAAATCAAGCGGCTGGGCACGCTCGAGCCCGCCGAGCTGGCCACCGCCGCCAAGGAGCTGGCCGCACCCCTGGAACTCGTCAAGCGGGTCGCGGCCGACGGGAAGCTGCCCGTGGTGCTGTTCTGCGCCGGCGGGATCGCCACTCCCGCGGACACCTCATTGGTCATGCAGCTGGGCGCCGAGGGTGTGTTCGTGGGCTCGGGGATCTTCAAATCCGCCGATCCCGAGCGCCGCGCCCGGGCGATCGTCGAGGCGACCACGCACTACCGCGACGCGGCTCGCGTGGCCGCGGCCTCGACGGGGCTCGGGCAGCCGATGGTCAGCCTCGAGAGCTCCAAGCTCGAAACCGAGCAGCTGCTCTCGCCGCGCGGCTGGTAGCGGTGACCAACCCCGAGGCGGCGCCGCTGGTCGGCGTGCTGGCCCTGCAGGGCGATTTCGAGGCCCACGCCAAGCTGCTCGCGCGGCTGCGGGCACAGGCCCGAGAGGTGCGGGTTCCCGCCGACTTACTGGGGCTCGACGCGCTGGTCATCCCGGGAGGCGAATCCACGGTTATGACGATCGGGATCGAGCGCGAGGGGCTCGCCGAGCCGTTGCGCGAGCTCACCCGGGCCGGAACGCCGGTGCTGGGTACGTGCGCCGGCTTGATCATGCTCGACCGCGATCACCTCGGCCTGCTCGACATCGAGGCCCGGCGCAACGCCTTCGGCCGCCAGCTGCGCTCCTTCGAGGCCGAGCTCGAGTTCGACGGCGTGGCCGGCGGACCGGTGCGGGCCGTGTTCATCCGCGCCCCCTGGGTTGCCGCCCACGGCCCCGACGTGGAGGTCCTGGCGCAGGTGGACGGCCATCCGGTGGCCGTCAGGCAGGGCAACGTGGCAGCGGTGGCGTTTCACCCCGAGCTGTCCGGGGAGACCCGGCTCCATGCGCTGCTGCTGGGGCTTGATTGCCCGCCTCAGACGGGTGACCGCTCGCGCCGACCGCGCTCGTAGGCGCGAAAGCCGCGTTCGAACGCCGCCCAGTCGAACCCGGGAACGCCGTCGGGCTCGGGCGGCGGTTCCTCGTCAGCAGGCTCGTGGTCGTCGCCGGGTGGGTCCTCCTGGTCGCGGCCGCGCGACAGCCACACCGCCAGCGCCGAGATCATGATCCCGCTCCCGTAGACCAAACCGGCCAGGACCCCGTGGTGCTCGAGCGTGGCCAGGGCGCCCACCGCGTACAGGGCCAGCGCACACAGCATCAGCCGCCGCAGCTCGGCGCCCGGCACCGAGCGGCGCGGCGCTCGCGCGCACGCGCTCATGACGATCGCGACGCAAAAGGCCAAGGCGAACGCCAATCTCCACGCCGCTGCGAGCGAGACCACCATCCTCGCGACCATGATGACCCGCTGGGCGCAGAAATCAAGCGCCCCGCCGCGGCGGCCCTACACGACAAGCCCGTGGCGCATGGTGTTCTCGGTCACCGCCCGCTGGGCGACGAACTGGAGCAGGTAGTCGGGTCCGCCGGCCTTCATGCCCGTGCCCGACAGTCGGTTTCCCCCGAACGGCTGGCGGGCAACCATCGCGCCCGTGATGCCGCGGTTGACGTACAGGTTCCCGACCGGGGTCCGCTCCCTGACTCGGCGCACGGTCGCGGGATCGCGGGTGAAGAGCCCGCCGGTGAGCGCGAAGGCGAGCCCGTCGACGATGTCGCAGGCCTCCTCGATGCCTCCCACCCGCTGCACGGCCAGCAACGGCCCGAAGATCTCCTCCTCTAGCACCGGCGAGCCGCCGGGCAGATCGCTGGCTACGGTGGCCGGACAGAACCAGCCGCCGCCGTCCGGGGGCGGCGCGGCGGCGACGATCGTGCCCTGGCGCGCGGCCAGCTCGGCGTAGCGGCTGACCCGCTCCTGGGCGGCCTGCTCGATCACGGGGGGCACGTCGGTGCCGAGCTCCTGGGCCTGCCCGACGACCAGCACCCGTACCGCTCCCGCGATCCGCTCAAGCAGCTGGTCGGCGATCGCCTCGTGGACCAGCACTCGGGACGCCGCCGAGCATTTCTGCCCGGCGTAAGCGAACGCCGAACCGACGATTCCCGGGACGGCCTCGTCGAGATCGGCGTCGGCATCGACGATCACGCAGTTCTTGCCGCCCAGCTCGGCCACCACCTGCTTGAAGTGCCGCTGTCCATCGGCGGTCTGCGCCGCCGCGCGGACGATCTCCTTGCCCACCGGAAGCGAGCCGGTGAACGCGATCGCGGCCACCTCGGGGTGGCCGACGAGCGCCGCGCCCACGTCGCCCTCGCCGGGGAGCAGGCTCAGGACCGCGGGCGGCACGCCTCCGGCGCGCAGCGCGGCCACCAGCCGGGAGGCCATCGCGGGCGACTGTTCGGCGGGCTTGAGCACGACCGCGTTTCCGGTGACCAGGGCGGCGGAGGTCATTCCACAGGGGATCGCGAGCGGGAAGTTCCAGGGGGAGATGACCGCCACCACGCCGCGCGGCACGTAGCTGAGCTCGTTGCGCTCGCCGGGAACCTGGAGCAGCTCCCGCCCCCGGCCGAGCTCGAGTCCGGCGCGGGCGTAGTACTCGAGGAAGTCGATCGCCTCGCAGACATCGGCGTCGGCCTCGAGCCACGGCTTGGCGCACTCGCGCACCTCGAGCGCGGTCAGCTCGAGCCGTCGCTCGCGCATCCAGGCCGCGGCGGCGATCAGCGCCTGCGCCCGGTCGGCGGCACTGGTCGCGCGCCACTGGCGAAGGCCGCGTCCGGCCTCGGCCACGGCGGCCTGCACGTCGTCGGGGCTCGCGGCGGCGGCGCTGGCCACAAGCCGATCGGGCGCTCCGGGGTCGGTGGAGCGCAAATCGCCTCCGCTCCGAAAGTCGTCGCCGATCAGAACCGGCACCTCCAGCGGAAGCTCGCGATCGACGGCCGCCAGCGCCTCGGTCAATTGGACCCGCACCGGCGAGCGCCGCAGCTCGAGCACCGGCTCATTCGTGAACGGACTCAACATCGTCTGCAGCACACTAGCCAGGACGTGATGCATTGACCGCCTGAGCCCGCCGTCACCCAGACGCCACACCCCAGCTCACGGGGCCGCGAGGAGCTGTTCCAAGGGCGTTCCCCGAGCCTGTTCACTCAAGAACGACTCGTTTGAGGTGTTCTCGAGCAGGCGGCGCACCAGGTAGGCCATCCCCGCGACCAGGTCGCCGACCGGACAGTAGGTCCTGACCCGGTAGCCGCGCGCGGCCAGCGCATCCTGAAGCTCGTCGCCGAGGCCGCGCAGCACCTGCAGCTCAAGGTCGCGGTCTTCGCCGCCCGACACGCGGTTGACGGCGATCGCGTGGGCCACCGAGCGCAGATTGTGCGAGGCGATCGCCACCCGCAAAGCCGGACGCGCGGCCAGCAGCTCCCGGGTCAGCGCCTCGAAGTTGCGATCGCACTCGTGCTTGTCCTCGAACACGGGCACCGGCCACCCGTGTTGGCGGGCCTGGACGAGCTCGTGGTCCCAGTAGGCGCCCTTCACCAGCCTGACCGTGAGCGGGGGCGTCCGGGTCCCGGCCTGAGCCCACTCGATCACCAGCCGGGCCTGGTCGGGCGAGTCGCGCAGGTAGGCCTGAAGCACCAGCCCGGCCGACGGACCTTCGCGAAACTCGTCCTCGTCGAGCAGCTCGAGCACAAGCTCGAGCACGGCCTCGCGAGAGTCCAGCGATTCCATGTCGATGTGCAGGTGGGCGCCGGCGCGATGCGCTCGGCGCAACAGCGGGCGCAGGCGCACGGCCGCGTCACGCTGGCCGAGCGCGGGCGCGTCCGGGCGCAGCAGCGGTGTCAGCGCCGACACCTTCACGCACACGTTGGCCCGAGGCAGCACGCCCACGCTGTCGCGCTCCAACGTCTCGCGTGACGGCCAGGCGCGCGTGGCCGGCGCGAGCTGCTCGATGGCCTCCCCGCAGCGGGCGGCGTAGCGGTCGGCTTCGGCCTCGGTGACCGTGGCCTCGCCCAGCAGGTCGACCGAGCTGGCCACGCCATGGTCCCAGAGCCCTCGCAGGGTGCCGAGCGCCGCCTGCGGGGTCTCGCCGACGATGAAGCGGTGCGCCAGGTGGCGCACGCCGCCGGCGGCGGCCGCGCCCAGCGCCGCCCGTCCGGCCTTGGTGTGCGAGATGCGCATCGCCGCCGACAGCGGCGGCGGCGTCTCGGGAACCTCCTCCAGGAACCCCGTCAGGTGGCGCGCCAGGTCGTCGAGCGAGCGGCACGCCGGGACGACGTCGACGAACCGGAACAGGGCCGCGCGCAGCTCGCGGTCGCCCGAGGCCATCTCCATGGCGCGCGCGTCGAGGGCTCGCATGGGATGGCGCGAGTTGGAGGGAAACGACTGCGCGAGCTCGGCGCCCACTCGCTGCAACTCCTGCTCGACCGCGTCCTGCGAAAGCTCCGGCGGCCCCGGCGGCGCGCTCACGATTTCACGACCTCGGGCTGCGGCTGCCCGGGGATGGCCAGCGTCGCCCGTTCCACGGTCTCCCACGAGGTCGCCTGGCGGCGCTCGGCCTCTTCGGCGGCGCCCCCGCCGCGCAGCCCGAACAACCGCTTTCGAATCAACAGGTACACGACGACGGCGACGTTGATCAAAAATCCGATCACCTTCAACGCGGTGGCGCGGGTGGCAATCTCATACACCTCCAACGGCAACAAAACGGTGGTGGAGATGAACGTCAGGTACTCGGCCCAGCGCTTGAGCCTCCACAGGCCGATGGCCTCGATGCCCTCCAGCACCCCGTAGGCCAGCAGGGCGATGCCGACCACGTGCAGAGTCCCGGAGTGCAGGGAGAAGAGCCGGTCGAGCTCGTGCAGGATGCCGACATGTCCAGAGGTCTGCACCGGTCCGCCGGCGACGCCTCCCTGAAGCGCCGTCAGCACCCGGTAGTAGGCGTCTTTGAGCTGCGCGCGGTCGGCGGCGAACAGCAGCACGGCCACCCCGAGCGCCACCAGGACGATGAAGTGGATCAGCCGGTCGATGGCGATCAGGCGCAGCACGATCTTGTCGCGCAGCGCCTTGCCGCGCGCGGGCACGACGATCTCGGAGCGATCGGGCAGATGCTCGTGGGTCCCGGGCTGGGGCCGGGGCAGGGCCAGCCAGCTGTCGCAGCGCAGGCAGCGGTGCCAGCGAGTGTCGCCGTCGTCGCCGGCCAGGATCGCGTCCTGCTCGCGAACGCTGGAGGCGACGCGACCGACGATCGCGTGCCCCCGTATGCCGCATGCGATCAGCTCCCAATCAAGCTGGCGACGGCGCCGCGGCTGCTCGGTCCCGGGCGGCGCGGGCACGCGAGCAGAAGATGTCGACGACGCTGCACCCGCGCTCATGGCTGCCATGGTGGCACGGCTCGGCAACGCGGGCGCGGGGCCTCAGTCGCCGAGCGCCTCAAAGCGCGTCACCGAGCCGTCGTCGAGCTCTCGCGCTCGCTCCTGGGACACCAACAGGTCCATGTGCCCGACAACTTCGGAGATCGTCAAAAAAGCCTGCGTGACGGCCACGTTGCCCCACATCCGCAGGGCGAGCTCATAGGCGGTCAGCGGGCCGCCCCGCAGCATCTCGAGCAGCTTGTCGGCCCGCCGCTCGTGCATCGCCAGGCGCTCGTCGATCAGGGCGACGTGGTCGGTGACCGGCTCACCGTGGCCGGGCAGGACCAGCTCGAGCGGGAGCTCGCGGGTGGCCCGCAGCGAGTCGATGTACTGCATCAGCGCGCGCGGGCGCGGCTGGGTGGTCTCGCCGTCCAGAGGCCTGCTGATCAGAGGATTCGAGGAGATGCGCGACAGGAGGTGGTCACCGCCGATCAAGATCGATCGCTGCCGGTCCCAGAACACCGTGTCCGAGGGGCTGTGGCCGGGGCGGTGCAGGACGTGCAGGGTCCGGTCCTCGAACGCCACCTGGTCGCCGTCGCGCAGCGGACGGGTGACGCGGCCGCCCGAGCCGAAGGCGCGAAA
The DNA here is from genome assembly GCA_963757015.1 of uncultured Solirubrobacterales bacterium. Lineage (GTDB taxonomy): Bacteria > Actinomycetota > Thermoleophilia > Solirubrobacterales > Solirubrobacteraceae > Palsa-465. The sequence continues at coordinate 15,498 of CAVWQA010000010.1, read as the reverse complement.
CGACGCTCCCACCGAGCTCAGGGCCGCTCGGATGTCGTCCGGGACGCCGTGTCGGCGCATGACCTCGGTGGCGAACTCGTCGTCGGCGCTGGCGCTGGCGCTGAAGTTGCTCAGGTATGGAGCCAGCTGGTGAAACGCCGCCACCTCGGCCCCCGAGCGCCGGGCCAGGATCTCCAGCAGGCCCAGGTGGTCCATGTGCTGGTGGGTGATCACGATCAACTCCAGCTCCTCGATGCGATGACCGAGCGCATCCAGCGCTTGCTCGAGCTCGTCCAGCGACTTGCCCGAGTTGGGTCCGGTATCGACCAGCGTCAGCGGCCGGTCCTCGATCAGATAACAGTTGACACGACCGACCAGGAACGGCGTCGGCACCGCCATGACATGGATTCCGGCCTCGGCGGCGGCTGACGATGGGCTTGAGCCGACCGCGGGCCGGTCGACCCCGGTCACGACCGGATCACGCTCAAAAGCTTGTCTCGGTGTGACTCCATGTCCTCGCGCGAGCGCAGCGATTCCAGGCACAGCCGCAGAAGCGGTTCAGTATTCGAGGGCCGGGCGTTGAAGTGCCAGTCGTCGTAGTCGACCGAGACCCCGTCGAGCCTCTCCTGGCGACCGTCTCGATACCGCTCGGCGAGCTCCTCGAGCTTGGCCACGGGATCGGACACCTCGCTGTTGATCTCGCCGGAGATGAAGTAGCGCGAACGGTAGGGCTCCAGCAGCTGCGACATCCTCGCTCCGCGGCGCGAGAGCAGCTCGAGGATCAGCAGCGCCGGCAACGTCCCCGAGTCCGCGCAGTAGAAGTCGCGGAAGTAATAGTGCCCGGATACCTCGCCGCCGAACACCGCGTGCTCGGCCCGCATGCGAGTCTTGAAGAAGGCATGGCCGACCCGGTTGACGAGCGCTCGGCCACCGGCCTCGTGGGCCGTGTCGGCGACTGCCCGGCTGGCGCGGACGTCGTACAGAACCGTCGCTCCCGGCTCCTTCTCCAGCATCGAGGCCGTCATCAGGGCGGTGAGGAAATCGCCGTCCACAAACGCCCCCTGCTCGTCGATGAAGAAGCAGCGGTCGGCGTCGCCGTCCCAGGCGATCCCGAGGTCGGCCTGGCGACGGCGAACCTCGCCCATGATGAACTCGCGGTTCTCGGGCAGCATCGGATTGGGCTCGTGGTCGGGGAACTCCCCGTCGGGCTTCCAGTAGGCCTCGATGAGCTCCAGCCCCAGGCGCTCCAGCAGCGGCCCCACCATCGGGCCGGCCATCCCGTTGCCCCCGTCGACGACCACCTTGAGCGGCTCGATCCGGTCGGCGTCGATGAACTTCAGGGCGGCCTCGTGGAACTCGTCCATGATCGAGACCTCCTCCACCGATCCGCCGCCGGGGGCGTCGCCCAGCCCGGCTTCGATCCGCTCGCGAACGTCCTCGATCCCGGCATCGCCCGACAGCGCCAGCGCCCCGCGCCCGACGAGCTTCGCTCCCGTATAGGCCTTGGGATTGTGCGAGGCCGTGCACATCAGCCCGCCGTCGAGGTCGCGCGAACCGACCAGGAAGTAGAGCACCTCGGTGCCGACCTCGCCGGCATCGAGCACGGTCGCGCCCTCGCTACACAGCCCCTCCCGGTAGGCGTCGGCGAGCTCGGGAGCCGTCAGGCGCATGTCACGCCCGAGGCCGAGCCGCAGCTCGGTGGTCGGCTTCTTCTCCAGCGCCCCGATCACGCGCGCAAATGAGCGGGCGATGGAAACCGCCGTGCTGCTGTCAATCTCCTCGCCGTAGAGGCCCCGGATGTCGTAGGCCTTGAAGATCGCGGGGTTCACGCGTTCGCTCATCCGGGCGTGATGATGCCTGATAATCCGCCGCCGTGAGGCCGAGCGTGGTGATCCTGTGCGGCGGGCGCGGGACGCGCCTGCGCCAACAGGCGAGCTCGATCCCCAAGCCGATGGTCGAGATTGGGAGTCGGCCGATCCTCTGGCACGTGATCCAGATCTACCTGGCCCAGGGGTTTCGCCGGTTTCTGCTGCTGACCGGCTATCAGGGCGAGCAGATCAGCCGGTTCGTGCACGGCCAGGGATGGCCGGCCGGATGTCAGATTCGCTGTCTGGACACCGGAGCCGACACCCCCACCGGGGGGCGCCTGCACCTGGCCGCGGCCGAGCTGCCCGAGTCGGACTTTTGCGTGAGCTACGCCGACGGCGTGGCCGACATCGACCTGGGGCGGCTGCTGCGCTACCACGCCGGCCACGAGGCGCCCGCCACGATGACCGTCGTGCGGCCCGAGCTCCCGTTCGGAGTCGCCGAGCTGAACCATGACGGCGTGGTCACCGGCTTTAGCGAGAAGCCGCGCAGCCAGCAGTGGGTCAACGCCGGCTTCTTCTGCCTGCGACCGGCGGTGCTCGAGCTGCTCAGCGTCGAGTCGGTGCTCGAGCGCGAGCCTCTGCAGCGCCTGGCGGCCGACGGCGGCCTGCGGGCGTTTCGCCACCAAGGGTTCTGGGACTGCATGGACACCTACAAGGACGCGGTCGCGCTCAACGACATGTGGGCCAGCGGCACAGCGCCGTGGAAGCTGTGGGATTGACCGAGCCCGAGCTGCGCGGGCGCACCGCGCTGGTGACCGGAGCGCACGGGCTGCTCGGCGGCTGGCTGGTCAGGGAACTGCTTGACCAGGGCGCGCGTGTGGTCGCGGTGCGCCGCGACGAGCCCACCGCCAACGTGCTCGAGATGCTCGGCCTGGCCGGTCGCGTCGACGTCGTCCACGGCGACATCTGTGATCCGGATCTGGTGAGTCGCGCGCTGAACGAATACGACGTCGATAGCGTCTTTCATCTCGCCGCCCAGACGCTCGTCCCCACCGCCAACCGAGCCCCGCTGTCGACCTTTGAGACCAACATCAGGGGAACCTGGCTGGTGCTCGAGGCGTGCCGCCTGCACGGCGCCCGCAGCGTGATCGTGGCCTCCTCGGATAAGGCCTACGGGCGCGGCGCGCAGCCTCCCTACACCGAGGACCAGGCGTTGCAACCGACATTCCCCTACGACGTGTCCAAGGCCGCGGCCGACCTGCTCACCCGCGCCTACTGGCACACGTTCGGACTGCCGGTCGCCGTGACTCGGTTCGCAAACCTCTACGGCGGCGGGGACACCAACCGCTCGCGCCTGATTCCGGAGACGATCGGGGCGGCGCTCAGCGGCCGGGCGCCGGTGATCCGCTCTGATGGATCGCCGCAGCGCGACTTTCTGTACGTCGAGGACGCGGCGGCCGCCTATGTCGCGCTCTGGCGCGCGCTGCTGTCGGGCCGCGGGATGGGGGAGGCGTTCAATGCCGGCGGTGGACGGCCGCATCGCGTCAGCGATGTGGTGGCGCTCATCTGCCGGCTGACCGGCGACGAGGTGGCGCCCGAATACCGCGGCCGAGGGGTTCCGCACGCGGAAATCGACCGTCAGTGGGTCGATGGGGCCAAGCTGCGCGCGCTGACCGGCTGGGCTCCGGCGGTCGCCCTGGAGGAGGGTCTGCGCCGAGCCATCGACTTCTATCGCCAGCACCCAGAGGCGCTCATATAGTTCTCGGCATGTCCGGTCACTCCAAGTGGCATTCGATCAAGCACAAGAAGGCGGTCGTCGACCAGCGCCGCGGCCAGCACTTCACCAAGCTCGCGCGGGCGATCACCGTCGCCGCGCGTGAGGGCGGCGGCGATCCCGAGGGCAACTCCGGGCTCGCCCTGGCGATCCAGAAGGCGCGCGATGCGTCGATGCCCAAGGACAACATCGAGCGCGCGATCGCCAAGGGCACCGGCGAAGGCGCGGACGCCGATCAGATCGAGACCGTCCTCTACGAGGGCTATGGCCCGGGCGGAGTGGCGCTGCTGATCGAGGCGCTGACCGACAACCGCAATCGCACCGGCGCCGACGTCCGCCACGCGTTCTCAAAGCACGGCGGCAGCCTGGGCGAACCGGGGTCGGTGTCCTACCTGTTCGACAAGCGCGGCGTGATCGTCGTCGACGCCTCCCGCTATGACGAGGACGACCTGATCGTCGCCATCGACGCCGGCGCGCAGGACATCGCCCTCGACGCCGACGTCTACGAGATCGTGACCGAGCCGGGAGATCTCGTGGCCGTGGCCGACGCCCTGCACGAGGCCGGGATCGAGACCGACAGCGCGGACGTCGCGCAACGGCCGAAAGCCCGCGTCCCGGTCGGCGAAGCGGACGCGGGGCGGCTGATGAAGCTGATCGACGCGCTCGAGGAGTCAGACGACATCAGCGCCGTGGACGCCAACTTCGACGTCGACGCCGCCGTGCTCGAGCGGATCGCCGGTTAGCCGCGCCGCTCGAAACCTCATATCGGGTTCTTCAACAGGCCCCGAGCCGGCTCGCTACCCTCGTCCACTGGTCATGCTCAAACCGATCGCTCTGACCTGTGCCGTGATCCTGCTTGGCGTCGCCGTGGCGAGCTGCGGCAGCTCCTCGGCCGCTCCCGGCGTTCAGACGGCGCCCTCAGGCGGCCCCACCGCTGCGGCGGTGACGACCGCGACCACCACCACCAGCGCGGCGACCACCCCGGCCAACACGACGCCGCTCCCGGCGGCGCTCAAGACAAAGCCCAAGGTGGTCGCGCCGTCCGGCCCGCCGCCGACGAAGCTGGTGATCAAGGACCTGATCAAGGGCACCGGCCCGGTCGCCAAGCCCGATTCGACCGTGACCGTGCAGTACGTCGGTGTGCTCTACAAGAACGGCAAGCAGTTCGACGCCTCCTGGAACGACGGCGCCGGCAAGCCGGTCACATTCCCGCTGTCGGGCATGATCCCTGGCTGGAAGCAGGGCATCCCGGGAATGCGCGTCGGCGGCCGGCGGGAGTTGATCATCCCCTCGAACCTGGGCTACGGCGCCTCCGGCCGCGCGCCCAAGATCCCGCCTAACGCCGCGCTCGTCTTCGTGATCGACCTCCACGGGGTCTCTTAGCCTCGGGCGCTGAATCCTGGCCGGGCCGCGGCGGCTCGCCTTCGCGCCCGGGCTCGTGAAGGCGAGGGCGATACAGCGGCACCGGCCCGGACACGCCCTTGAGCCGGTGTCGGCCGGCCAGGGTCCACTGCAGACCGTCGTCACCGGCGGCGTCGCGGACCTCCTGGGTGCACAGCACGCTCCCCGGGCGAGCGATCGCGGTCACGCGGCTGGCCAGGTTGACCGAGTTGCCGTAGTAGTCGCCCGCGTGCAGCAGCGCCGGGCCCAGCGCGATCCCGGCGCGCAGGCTGGGAAGCTCGGCCTCCTGCACCGCCTGCACCAGCGCCAGCGCCACGGCGACAAGGGGCCCAGCCTCGGGGCTGACGAACATGGCCGCGTCGCCGATCGTCTTGATCAGCCGCACCGGCGGCTCGGTCACCGACGCAGCCAGCTGCCCCATCCGCCCGGCAACCGAGCCCAGCTCACGCAGCTCGATCTCTCCTCCCAGCCTCGTGAAGCCGACCAGGTCGGCGAAGCAGACCGCCAGTTCCTGACTGCCGGGCACATCGCCGGTCTCGAGCTCGACCCGCCCGAGCACTCCGCGGCTGACGGCGTCAGCCAGGTGGCTCCTGAAGGCCGCCACCAGCACCGGCGTGAGCGCCGGCGTGAGCCGTTGCGCGAGCTGGGCAAAGCGCGTGGCCACCGCTTCTTCGGTGTCGCCGGGGGCCAGGAACGTCTGCACGAACGAGCCGGTGACGGTCGCCGCCAGGCGGGACATCCCTTCGCCCAGCACGCGGGTTATCTCGGCGATCGCCTGCTCGTCGAATCCGGCCTCGAGAAACAGCTTGGCCGAGCGGGCCGCCTCGATGTCCTCGTCGCCGAACACGCGATCGTCGGGTCCGACCTCGGGCAGCCCCAGCAAGCGGCGGACGCGGATCATCCGCTCGGCGGAGAGGCCGGTTCGCTGCTCCACCTCTCGCGCCGTGTAGGTGCCGCCCAGCAGGCGGTCCACCGGCAGCAGGGCGAGGCGGTTCTCGGCCACGGCGCGGCGCAGCTGCTCGGCATCGAATCCCGCGTCGGCCAGTCGCTGCAGAAGCTGCTCGCGCGCGGCGCGCTGATCGGGCTTCAGTCCCTCGAGCAGACCCTCGGCTTCGAAGTCCATGGCGGCATCCTCCCAGAGCCGATCCATCCGCTAGGATCGGAGCCCCTCGCGAGCGCCCGCGGCGCTGCTGCGCTTGCCCAGATGACCGTCTCCTCAAAGCGAACATGCTGTCGATCCTGATGCCTGTCTACAACGAGCGCGAGCGCGTGCAGCGCGCCATCGCCGAGGTGCTCGCGACCGAGCTTCCCGACGAGTTCGAACTGATCGTCGTCGACGACGGCTCAACCGACGGAACTCGCGAGATCCTGCGCGGTGGCGAGTGGGACGGTCGCGTGCGCCTGCTCGAGCACGACCAAAATCAGGGAAAGGGGGCCGCGATCCAGACCGCGCTGGGCCACGCGCAGGGCGATTTCTCGGCAATCTTCGACGCCGACCTCGAGTACGACCCGGCCGACCTCGGGCTGCTGATGCCGCCGCTGCTCGACGGGCGCTCCAACGCGTGCTTCGGGGTCCGCGCCTTCGACGGCTACACCAGCCACTCGTTCCTGTACGTGATGGGCAACAAGGGTGTGACGCTGGCCTGCAACGTGCTCTACAACGTCTACCTGCACGACATCATGACCTGCCACAAGATGATCCGGACTGACCTGTTCCGGAGCTTGTCGTTGCGCTCTGCGGGGTTCGCGATCGAGCCCGAGATCACGGCCCGGCTGGTCCAGCGCGGCGAGCGGATCTTCGAGGTGCCGGTTCACTACCGCGCCCGATCCACCGAGGAGGGCAAGAAGCTGACCGCACTGGACGGCTTCCGGGTGATCGCCACGCTGCTGCGCTGCCGGTTCTCGCGCCGGGCCTAACGTCGGCGTCTGGCAGGCCCCTGGCGCCGCCGCCGCGGCTCGTGGTGCTGCCGCTTCTCCGGCAGGCACCCTAAAGCCGGTGCGCGCGGCGCCCGGCCCGGGTCGTAGTGGCGGCGGGCGCGATCTGCACCGTCGACCTGTAGATCGACTGGATGAACGGAAACAGAGGCGTCGGATTGCCGAACTGGTCGAATCTCGCCCTTTTTGCACCCACGGCGGGTCTCCCAGTGGGTCCCCGCCGGTCCAGCCCGGCCGCGCGGCGAATGTCTGCAGCGCGAACCACATCGCCCCAGCCAGATACGGCTTGCTCGCGAACACGCTCAGGTGGTACGCGGCGGCGTCGATCTGGAACTGGTAGGTGCCCCGCTCCTCGACCGGCCCGTTGCGGTTGGCCTCAAAGCCGAACTCGGACACGAACAGCGCCTTGCTCGGATAGCACGCGTGCAGGCTGTCGAGGAACGGGCCCAGCGCGTCCCGGTCGTCGGTCGTGCCCCCGCCGGCGTCGAACCAACCGAAGTAGTCGTTGAAGCCGATCACGTCGAGCGGCGCGTACGCCTCCTGGCAGGGGACCCCGGGCCAGTCGGCGATCGCCATTCCCACCGGACGCGTGGGGTCCAGCTGATGCGCCAGCGCCGCCGCGCCGGCGATGTAGCTCGCCTCGGCACTCCCCGGGGGGGTCGGGAGCTCGTTGCCGATGCTCCACAGCAAGATCGAGGGGTGGTTCTGGTTGTCGAGGATGTTGTTGCGCAGGAATGCGTGCGCGGTCTTCAGCCACGACTTCTGGCCCAAGTACTGGTTGGCCGACTGGTAGACCGGCACCTCGGACCAGATCAGGATTCCGTCGCGGTCGGCCAGCTGCTCGATCTGCGGGTCGAGCGGGTAGTGAGCGCGGATGATGGTCGCGCCGAGCTCCTGCGCCCAACCGACCAGGGCCCGCAGCTGGGCCGGGGTGAGCGCGGCGCCCGTCGAGATGTTCTGCTCGTGGAGGTTGACGCCGCGCAGGTTCAGGATCCGCCCGTTGAGCTCGAGCTGGCCGGTCGGGCTGATCGTGATCTTGCGCACGCCGCTGTAGGTGAAGTAGCGCTCGAGGCGACGGCCGCTGGCGTCCGACAGCGTCAGCGTGGCCTTGTACAGGTAGGGGCTGCCGGGCGCCCACAGGTGAGGCGCCTTGAGGCGAACCTGGGCGTGGGCGAGCCAGGTCGAGTGCGGCGCGATCGTGTGAGCGCCGAAGTGCAGCGGATGTCCACCATAGACGCCTCGCAGAGCCACGGTCTGCGGCCGGGCGGTGGGGTTGGTGACCGTGGCCTGCTCGGAGATCGTGGCTGCGCATGTGGGGCAGGGAAGGATCGGGCGCACCTGCACCAGCGACAGGTCGGCGCGCTGGACCGAGCGCAAGTAGACCTCCTGGTTGATGCCCCCGAAGTTCCACCACCCGCCGCTCGGCCCCTGCGGCAGGTCGGCCGGGGTGCGGCGGTCGTCGACCCGCACGATCAGTCGGTTGACGCCCTTGCGCACGCCGGTGAGCGGGAACTCGAACGGGAGGTAGGCACCGGCGTGGCTGCCGAGCTTGCGGCCGTTGAGCCACACCGTCGCGGTGTAGTTGACCGATTCGAAGCGGACGATCCAGCTGCGGAAGCGGACGGGTACGTAGCGGGCGAATGCCGAGCTCGGAAGCGTGAAGTCGCGCCTGTACCAACCGACCGAGCCGGCCATGCTGGCGGCGCTGAGGTCGCCCGCGTTGAACGAGTTGGGCACGGTCACCGGCGACCACCCGGCAGTGCCCGCAGCATTTCGCCACCAGCCGTCCTGCACGCCGAGATCGCCGGGGTCGGCCCGGTAGAGCCACTCGCCGCCGAGCAGGTAGCGGTCGTTCTGTCCGTCGGGATACAGAGCGCCCTTGGTCGGAGGCGTGGCGATGTACGAACCCGGCTGCGCCTTCGCGGGGGCGCCCGCCACGAGTGCGAGCAGCAACGTGGCGGCGCTGGCGAGCGCAAGCATCCCGGCAGGCCGGGCGAGCCTCGCGAGCACGTGCATCCCGCCACGCCGGGGTAGCCTCGCGCCGATCCGTTGGCGCCCGGTTACGGTCCTGACGCGGTCGATGCCGCCCCCGGGACCGCCGCTACAATCGCCCGCCGATGCCCGTCGTCGACCCGGCTCAGGAGCGGCCGCCCGCGACAGGCTCCCACGGCGGTTCGGCTGAACCCCGAGGCGCCTCATCCGCTCGCTCCTTTCACAGCGTTTCGAGCTCTCCCGCGGTCAGGGCGGTTGTCGCCTGCGTGGTGCTGGCGGCGATCTCGGCCGCGGTGCTGCCCACGGTCCCGAGCTATGACCCCTGGTCGTGGATCGTCTGGGGCAAGGAGGTCACAGATCCACATCTGAGCTTCGTGGTCAGCGGGGGGCCGTCCTGGAAGCCGTTGCCGTTCCTGTTCACGACGCTGTGGGGGCCGTTCGACAGCGCCGCGCCGACCCTGTGGGTGATCACCGCCCGAATCGGCGGCCTGCTCGGCCTGTGGGCGGCATGGCGGCTCGCCAACCGGTTTGCCGGCGGCGGCTGGGGCGGTGCCTTCGCCGGGGTGCTCGCCATGGTCGGCATCGTGCTGACCCAGGATTGGTTCTACTACTTCCTGCGCGGAACCTCCGAGGTGATGCTGATCGGCACGTCGTTGTGGGCCATCGACCGCCTGCTCGACGGCCACAAGGTCCAGGCCTATCTGTTGATGGTCGCCGCGGGCCTGATCCGTCCCGAGTGGTGGCCGTTCATCGGGCTCTACGCGCTGTGGTTGTGGTTTGCAGAGCCCGAGTTCAAGCGCCCCAGGATGCGCCTGCTGATTCTCGCCGGCCTGTTCGCGCTGCCGTTCTTCTGGTTCGTGCCCCCGTGGATCGGGTCGGGCAATCCCTTCTTGGCGGCCACCCACGCGGCCGAGTACAACGGCCATCTCGGCACCGACCCCTTCCGGGCCGTCGTGGGCAGGGGAGTCGACCTGCAGGTCGTCCCGGCGCTCGTGTTGGCCGCGGTGGCGGTGGCCATCGGCTGGCTGCGCGACCGCGACCGGGTGCTGCTGGCCATGGGCGTCGGGATCGCCGCTTGGTGGGTGGTGGTCATCGCGATGACGCTCGACGGCTATCCCGGGCTGGAGCGCTTCTACCTTCCCGCTGCCGCCCTGACCTGCGTGCTCGGCGGGGTCGGGGTGGTAAGGGTTGCCCAGCTTGCCGGGGGCGCGGCGGGAACTCAGCTTGCCGGGGGCGCGGCGGGAACTCAGCTTGCCGGGGGCGCCGGGGGGAGTTTCCGCACCGCGGTCTCGCTCGCCGTGGCCGCGATCCTCGTCGCGCTCTGCATCCCGTTCACGACCACCCGGATCAGCGAAGCGCGGGCGGCGTTCCCCGCGGCCTCCCAGGCCGTATCGACGCTCAACCAGCTCAGCGCCGCCGCCGCCGCGGTCGGCGGCCACGACGGCGTCTTTCCGTGTCAGTCGAGTTTCGCGGCCATAAACCACTCCGTGCAGACCGCGCTGGCCTGGAAGCTGCACGTGACGCTCGAGCGGGTGGGGACCGTGATGTCGGCCCCCGGGGTGGACTTCGTCGGTCCGCACAACGGCACCGATGGCGGACCTGCACCCGTCGACCCCCGGCTGACCCGGGCCCAGACACTGGCTCGGGTGGGGGTGTGGCACGTGGTGCGGCTGACCGATCCGCGCCTGCCCCCCAGCGCCTGCGTCGGGCACTGAGTCAGCGCGCGAGCCGATGATCGCCATGGGGTGGATCAACGCCCGTGTCCTCGGCGCTGCTTGGCGTGCTTGGTCACCACGGTGATCCGCACCCTCTGCGTCTTGACGGTCTTGTTGCCTGCGCGGTCTTTGACGGTCACCGCTACCCGGTAGGTGCCGCGGCGCTTGTACACATGGAACGCGCGGTGGATGATCTTCGGGTGAAGTAGAGAATCAGAATGATTCTTATTCTCATTTTCGCGCGGGTCGGGCTTTGAGCCGTCGCCCCATCTCACCTGGACGGAGCTCACGCCCGAGGCCGCCGACCGGGGCACGCCGGGGTGAGTGTCCGAGTAGTCGACCGCGATCTTGATCCGCGCGCCGACGTGGCGCGGCCCGCTGATTCGCAACGAGAGCCGGGGCGCCAGCGAATCGACGAACACCGTCGCCGCCGGCGATACCCTCGTCAGCCCCGCCATGTTCACCGCTGTCACCTGCCAGCTATGGCGGCCCTGGGCGAGCGCCACCGGCGAGCGCACCTGCGTGGCGGCGGTGTTGGCGATCACCGCTCCATCCACGTTGACCACGTAGCCGTGGCGGCCCCCACAGCTCGGAGGCCGGCGACCAGCTCAGGATCGGCTCGGGGCTCGTCGCGTAGCGAAACAGCGTCGACGGCGAGGGCGAGCCGGGGGCCTGAAACAGCTGACCGGCGACGATCTGCGTTTGGCTGCCGGTGCCCTGCACCCAGGCGATCGCCGCATCACCGGCCAGGTCGCCGCCCGCGGCCAGTCCCTGGTCGGCGTCTGTGGGCCCCTGCGCTGGCGACGACACCACCTCCTCGGGACCGAGCTGCGAGCCGTTGGCGGCGTACCGGACCCGGATCTCGGGCAGACCCGCCACACCGGGGTCCTGCTGCCAGGCAATCAGGGTCGAGATCGTGCCGGCGGTGGCGGGCACGGCATCGGGATCACTCTGCTCGGTGAGGCTGTTGAGCTGCCCGACCCCCCCGAGCCCGTCGTTGTTCGAAACCGTCATCGCGAACAGGTTGTGGGACTGGCTGTGCTCGGAGGTGACGAACCCCGCCCCGTACTCCTGGACGGCCACCCGGGGCTGGCCGGCGTCCTCTGACCCCGGGGTGGTCAGCCCGTCGCCCGCGCCGGCGCCGGTGTACTCGGAGGCCACCAGACGGTTGACCAGCACCCGGGTCTGCTGCGTCCCTCCCAGCGACACCTGCTCTGTAAAGGCGACCGACGCATAAGACGAGTTGCCCCCGGTCGACACCTGAGGGTCGTTGGCCGACACCTCATTCCACCCCGCCACCGAGGGTGGGTCGGCCTGCTCGTCGACGATGCTGGGCGACGTCCCCAGCACGCGCCGCGTATAGATGTGACCCCCTTCACCCCAGGCCACAATCGCGGTGCCGTCGCCCGCGGTGGCCACCTGCGGACGGCCGCTGCCGGTGCCCGCGTCGTCGGCGGGGTTGGCGTCCAAGGGCGAGGACCCGAGCGCCCACTGCCCTTGGTTGAAGTAAGCCGTGCGCACGTCGTGACCCCCGGCACCGACGGCCGTAAAGGCGAGATAGGCCTTACCGAACGGGCTGATCGACAGAGACGGGTTGGCGGCGCCGCTGAACAGCGCCACCGGCGCCTGCCAGGCGGTGAGCGCATTGGGCTGCTGCACCGCGTACAGCTGTGAGCCGTTTATGAACGCCACCAGCATCAGCCCGCCGTTGGTGGCGGCGATCACCGGCTGCGAGGAGGATCCGCCGAGTCCCGCATCGACTTGGACCGGAGCCCTGAAGCTGCCACCGAGCAACTCCGAGACGAACACGTGCGCGGCGCCGCCCACGTCCTTGAGATACACCAGCCCACCGGTGCCGTCGCGCGCTACGGCTAGACCCGAGAGGCCCTCGATGCTCGCGCTGGGACCGTCGATGACGGTGTTGGCCGGGGCCAGTGTGGGGGTGCGCCTGGTCGCCGCGCCTGACGTTTGCGCCAGCGCGAGCAGCAGCAAGACGAGCGCAGCGACCGTGGCCGCGATCGAGAGCGGCACGCCCACTATCCCGGTCCTCCGAGATGAACGGGTCCTGGAGATGACACCGCTACAACAGCACAGGATCGCCGAGGTTGCGCTGGGCGCCGGATGCGGCGCTCGAGCCCTTTCGGCTGCGCGATGCCAAGCAGGCGTCCGGCCCCGCGCGCAGAATGGTTGTCGCAATGCTCGTACTCGGCATCGACCCCGGAACCGCGAGCACCGGCTACGGCGTCGTCCGTAGCGCCGGCTCGCGCCTCCAGTCCCTCGAGGAGGGGGTGATCGAGACCCGTCCGCCGGTTGCGCTCGAGCGCCGCCTGGCCATCATTCACGAGCGCATCGGGGCGCTGCTCGACGCCCACCGGCCCGACGCGGTCGCCGTCGAGGAGCTGTACTTCGGAGCCAACGTCCAGACCGCGTTCGCGGTCGGACAGGCGCGCGGCGTCGTGCTCCTGGCCGCCGGGCAGCGGGGCGTGCCGTCGCGGTCCTACACCCCGCAGCAGGTCAAGGGCGCGGTCTGTGGGCACGGACGCGCCGACAAGGATCAGGTGGCCCGGATGGTCGCCCAGCTGCTGGCGCTGCCGGCGCCCCCGAGGCCGAGCCACGCCGCAGACGCGCTGGCGGTGGCGATCTGCGATCTGAACCGAGCCCCGCTGACCGACGCCGTGGCCGCGGCCACCGCTGGAGCGGGGCTGTGATCTCGCTGATCTCAGGGTCGGTGGCCGTTCGCCGCGCCGACCACGTGGTGGTCGATACCGGCGGGGTCGGTTATCGGCTGGCCGTCTCGGGCGAGACGCTCAAGCAGGTCCCCGCGGTGGGGCTGCCGGTCACCCTGCACACCCACCTGGTGGTCCGCGACGATGCGCTGGCGCTGTACGGGTTTGCCACCGAATCAGAGCGGGATCTGTTCTTGATGTTGATCGCGGTCCAGTCGGTCGGGCCAAAGGTCGCGCTCGCGGTTCTCTCCGGGGCGCCGCCGCGGACGCTGCTCGCGGCCGTCTCGGCCGGTGACGTGGCCACCCTTCAGGCGGCCCCGGGGGTTGGCAAGCGCACGGCCGAGCGGATCGTCGTCGAGCTGCGTGAGAAGGTCGGGACGACGATCGGGGAGGATTCGATCTCAGTCAGCCGGGGCGAGGAGCCGCGCACGCTGGCCCGCGAGGCGCTGCTCGGCCTCGGTTACGGCGCCGCCGAGATCGACGAGCTCCTGGCCGGCGCCGGCGCGGAGGCCAAGACCGCCGAGGACCTGATCGCCCATGCGCTGCGGAGCGCCCGGCGATGAGCGCGCACGTCCACGCCCTGCGGAGCGCCCGGCGATGAGCGCGCACGCGGACCGGATCCAGGCACCCGAGGAACTGCCCGGCGACGAGCTCGAGCTCGATCGCTCGCTGCGCCCGCGACGGCTCGAGGACTTCGTCGGTCAGGAGCGGCTCAAGGATCAGCTGGCGGTTTCGATCGCCGCCACGGCCAGCCGCGGTGAGGCGCTCGACCACGTGCTGTTCGCCGGTCCGCCCGGGCTGGGCAAGACCTCGCTGGCGCAGATCGTGGCCGCCGAGCTCGGGGTGGCGTTCATCCAGACGGCCGGTCCGGCGCTCGAGCGCAAGGGCGACGTCGCCTCGTACCTGAGCGGGCTGGAGCCGCGGGCGGTGTTCTTCGTGGACGAGATCCACCGCCTCCCCAGGGCACTGGAGGAGACGTTCTACCCGGCGATGGAGGACGGCCTGCTGCCGATCACGGTCGGTCAGGGGGCGGGGGCCCGGGTGGTCACGCTGCCGCTGCCGCCGTTCACGCTGATCGGCGCCACGACCCGGACCGGACTGCTGACGACCCCGCTTCGGGACCGATTCGGGATCCAGCACCGCCTCGAGCATTACGGGCCCGACGACCTGGCGGCGATCGTGAGGCGCTCCGCACGGTTGCTCGAGGTGGCGATCGATGACGATGGCGCGGTCGCGATCGCCAGCCGCAGCCGCGGCACGCCGCGCGTCGCCAACCGGCTGCTGAGACGGGTGCGAGACTACGCCGAGGTCCGCCACGGCGGCGTCGTCACCGCCGAGGTCGCGGCCGCCGCGCTGGACCTGCTCGAGGTCGACGACGAAGGGCTTGACCGGCTCGACCGCGAGATCCTGCGCGCGATCTGCGAGCGGTTCTCGGGTGGTCCGGTGGGCCTGTCGACGCTCGCGGTCGCGGTCGGCGAGGAGCAGGACACGATCGAGGACGTCTATGAGCCCTACCTGCTTCAGCGGGGGCTGATCGAGCGCACGCCCCGCGGGCGGGCGGCGACCAGACACGCCTATCGCCACCTCGGCCTGGAGGCGCCCGGGCCGCAGACCCTGCTGTGACCGGTCTCGGAGGCGCGATGGGCGGTAGCTAAGAGCTCTCTAAGTAGCAGCGTGGTCTGTCTATCCTGACTACCGGATGAGTCACGAGCACTACTTCATCTGCCCCCACTGCGGCAACCGCTCGATGGGCACCGAGCGCAATGCCGGCTTCCGGCGCGAGAGTCGTGGATGTGACAAGTGCGGCTTTGCCTACCTGTTCGAACTGCTCGACGACTACTATCCGGCCCCCAACGCCGCCTTCTTCGCCTGCGACGGAGACGGGCGCATCGTCGACTGCGGCCGCGGCTCGTTCGAGCTGACCGGGCTCAAGACCGAGCAGGCGATCGGCCGGCCGGTGCGCGAAGTGCTGGGGCTGCGTTTCGACGACGGCAGCGACCACATCGGGACAGCGCTCGAGTGGGAGGTCCGCGTCCGCGGCAAGCAGGTGCAGGTGAACGCCGAACACGATCTGCCCGCGCGGGCGGTGGCCGATCTGTTCCCCGCCTACGACGACGAAGAGGGCGGCCTCCTCCTCGTTCTCACGCCCTCCAATCACCATTAGCTGG
>CAVWQA010000009.1:0-148020 GCA_963757015.1 uncultured Solirubrobacterales bacterium | reverse complement strand
GCCTCGACAAGGCGGAGGTCGCTGGTTCGAGCCCAGCATCGTCCATGCTCCGCGTTCAGTCGAATCGTTTTGCTGGCATTGATCCCGATGTCTGGCCGGGCACGCGCGCAAGCCGGTCGGGTCGAGGTAGACAACCGCGCCTCCGGGTCAGGCTGCGGTGAGCGAAACGATCGAGAAGCCTGAGCAGTTGAGCGCGGTTCGGGCCTGCTTGGGGTGGACCTTGGCTGTCGTTGGCGAGCTTGAGAATCCGCTCGACGAACTGCTCGTTGGCAAAGGTGTCGCGCAGCGGGGTCAAGCAGCAGCGGGATGCGAGGAACGCGCGGAATGCGTCGGGATCGCGCGCAACGGCCGCGAGCAGCGCTTGTCGCAACACGGCTGATGACTCGCGTGGCCGGTGGGGCCGGAGTCCGTTGCGAAGTGCGTCGATCTCGCTGATCCGGACACGATCCTCCTCTACGTTGTCTCGGTACCACGGCGCCAGCTCGGCCTCGGTCACGTCGTCCCAGGCCACGGAAAGCTCGAGCGGGTGGTGGAGATGTGCTCGGATCACGTCGCGCAGGCGCCGAACGTGCATCAGGCCCAGGCTCATGCCACGGCCGTTTGTGGGGTTCGTACAGGCCCAGGCGTCGCCCACCGCCGCGATGCCAGTGGCCACCGGTTGATCGTCGACGATGAACCGCCGGTAACGGTCGGTGACCCCGCCCATTGGCAGAACATCGCTGATTGGCTCGCCGTCCAGCCAGTGCGCATGCTCAGGACAGGCCATCACGAGCGCTGTCCATAACTCACGATCGCGTAGGCGCTTGAGCGGTATATCCCCGGCCGAAGTGAAGATCGTCACCGACCAGGTCCGGTTGTCGCATGGCAACGTGAGCAGCGAGAACGTCCCCATCGTGGTGAGCAGTGGCGCCTTGTACTGGGGCATCCGGCCGGTGCGAGAGCGAAAGTATCGGGAGTAGTAGATGAAGCCGGAGTCCTCCACCTCCTCGTGGATAGGGCGGGTGCCCGCCGCCTCGAGCAGGCGCGGAAGCTGGGAGCGCCTGCCCATGGCGTCTACGACCAGATCGCCACGCAGCTCCTCCCCAGCCTCGGTCCGCACCCCAGCGACATGCGGAGTGCCATTGTGCGCGTGCACGATGAGCTCCCGGACGCAGGCGCCACGACGGATATCGAGACCTGGCTGTGCCTCCGCCGCGTGGCTCAGGGCTTGCTCCAGCACCGGCCGTCGCGCCGTGATGGTCTTGAAGCGCTCATCTCCTTCGCGCGGTGTCCGGTCGGTGATCAGCGGGGGCATCAGACACAGCGGATCGAACCGCAGCCCGCCCGCCGCCTCGAGGGCCGCGACGACATCCGGCAGCTCCTCCTCGAGGACGATCCGGCCACCCGACTGCAAAAAGTGGGGTTGGCGAAACTGCGTGACCCCGGTGCGCCTCCAGTGCTCCCATGCGTCGTGGGGTGAGCTCGGCGGCGGCTCGGGATCGCGCTCCACGATCGTCACGGCATGCCCGTCCCGGCACAAAAGCATCCCCGCCGTCAACCCACACACGCCAGCGCCCAACACAATGATCCTCGTCGTCATGGAAAGCCCCCTCGTCGAGACGTGTCACCTTCTGCTGCTAGTTACGAGCAAAGTGCGCATACGGTTCGCGCCCCAATTCCTCGAGCGTCGCACCAGCATCGTTTTTCCCAAACAGGCTCCCTCCCCTCGCGCACATCAGGTGTGACATCAGTCACGGGCCTGAACGGTGATGACCCGCGCGACGCCCAGGAGCTGCTGGTCGTGTTCTCGGTCGCCGTCGCCCGCAGCGGGATTGACCACGGCTTAAGCTATCCGGGTAGGCTATCTACCTAACATTTGAGGGCTGGGGCCAGCCAGATTCGAACCGGGGTGATGATGGTGAGTACAGGGGCGATTGACGAAGCCAGGCTCGAGGAGTTCATGGGTCAGATGGTCGGTCACATGACCGGTCAGGCTGCGCGCCGTGTTCGAGGAGGCCGGCTTCAGCCGCTTTCGCAAGGCGGCGCAAACGCCGCTGAACCTGATCCTCGAAGCACGGCTCTAGCTCTTCTAATCCCCACCTCCCACTGAACCAAAGGAGACCCTGACGTGTACGTTCGTGTAGTCCGCTTCACTGATGCCACCCGCCAGCGAATCGAGCAACTCGTGAGTCGGATCGAGGAATCCGACGGACCGCCGCCCGAGATTCCCGCCACCGGCATCGAGCTGCTCTTCGACGAGTCCCAGGGAACCGCGGTGGTCCTTCAGTTCTTCGACAGCATGGACAACATGCGCAAAGGAGACGAGGTATTTCGCGCGATGGACCCCGCCGAGACGCCGGGCACGCGAGCGTCGATCGACATGTGCGAGCTCAAGCTCGAGCGTCACGCATCCGCCTGAGGCATCGTCCAAGGCAGCGGTGAGGACCGGCACCGGGCTGGCGCCTCCTCTCCGCTGCCCCAATGTGCTCACACCGGCGCTCCATATGGGGTCCAGCCCCCATTCCCGCGCTCATACGTGTTTGTCATCGTCCAACATGATCGTGTGGCGGTGGCCTCGTGGCTGTCGTGTCACCCGGCTGCGCGCGGAGAAGCCATGTCAGACACCGAGTCATGCGCCACCGCGTCGATGGCTGCTATCAAGCGCGCGCGTGATGGCGCGGTGGCCGACATAAAGACGAAAGGGTTCGGAATGCAGACACGGATCGACCACATAGCTGGCGGGATCTACCGGATCTCCAGCTGGCAGCCGGAGTTCGGGATTACCTTCAACCAGTTCCTGATCGACGACGAGCGGCCGGCGCTGATCCACACCGGCACCTACGAACATTACGAGGCGGTCCATGGCGCCGTGGCCGAGGTGCTTGACCCGGCACGGTTGGCACACATCGTGCTGCTGCACTGGGAAGGCGACGAGAACGGCGGGATGGACCGGTTCATGGCGCAGGCGCCCCAGGCCGAGCTCGTCGGCTCCGCTCTGTCGATCGCGCTGAACGCCCTGGGCTTTGGCGTCCACGAGCGGATCCGTGGATTCACCGACGGCGAGGTGCTCGAGTTGGGACGCCACACGCTGCGGTTCCTGGAGACGCCGCACGTGCACCACTGGGACTCGATGATGTTGCTCGAGGAATCGACCCGCAGCGTGTTCCCCTCCGATCTTTACATTCAGCCCGGCGACCAGCCGCCGGTGACCGATGAGAACCTCTCGACGTCGATGATCGAGCTGTACCGCGGAGCGGGAATCTTTGCCCATGAGGATCCGGTACGTGCGGTGTCGCAACGGATCGAGGCGCTGGCGCCGGAGTGGATCCACGCCATGCACGGCGCGACAATCCGGGGCGAATCGCTTCACTACTTCACCTCGGCCCTGCGCCAGCACGAGTTCGCCTACAGCGGCGTATTGCTGGGGCGAGAGGTCCGCGGTGCCGGGCAAGACGCACCTGCGCTTGACAAGGGGAGCGCCGTCTGGTGAGCTGATGTAGTCACGAGTACGGGACCGACCTAGCGGGAGGTTTCGTATGGCGATCTTCGGACGAAGGCATGTGACCGTGGTTCTGGCCGCCGTCGCGGTGGCGGTCGTGGGGGGGTTGGCGGCATCGGCTTTTGCCGCGCAGCCGCGGGCCCAGACGGCGCCGTCGCCGCCGGCGTGCTCGCCTGGCACGCTCGTGCAGACAATGAGCGGCCCGGTGTGCGGCCTGACCGCCAATGGGCAGACGTCCTATCTCGACATTCCCTATGCAGCGCCGCCTGTGGGCAAGCTGCGCTGGCGGCCACCCCAGCCGGTGCAACCGTGGACCAGTACCTACCAGGCGACGCAGCGTGGCCCCGGGTGCGTCTCACCGGGCTTTCCCGCAGGTTCGCCGCCACCGGCCGGCACAAGTGAAGACTGTCTGTTTTTGGAGGTGCAGGAGCCGGCTGGCGTTCAGCCCGGGCAGAAGCTGCCGGTGATGTTTGAGATCCACGGCGGCGGGTTCCTTGGTGAATATCGGGACGACAACGGAACGAACTTCGTCACCAGCGGCCCGGCCGTCTACGTGTACGCCGGGTATCGGCTGGGGATTCTTGGGTTCCTGGCCGACAAGTCGCTCGGCCCCCATTCGGGTGACTACGGGCTGCAGGATCAGCAAGCCGCGCTGCGCTGGATCAAGCGCAACATCGCCCGCTTCGGCGGAAACCCGCACAACGTGACGATCTTCGGCGAGTCCGCCGGCGGGGCCAGCGTCTGTGACCAGGTCGCCTCGCCGACGGCGAGTGGTCTGTTCCAGCGAGGCATCAGCATCAGCGGCTTTTACAACTTCAACGTCAACACGATCTGGTGGCCGGCGGACTGCAAGTCGAAGCTGCAGACCGAGGCTCAGGCCCAGAAGATGGGGGCACAGTTCGCGGCCAAGGTCGGCTGCGGGAACGCCGCCAACGTGGCCACCTGCCTGCGCGCGGTGCCCGTTGACACGCTGGTCGAGGCGGGGGGCCAGTTTGAAGACCCGACCGCTGGCGGCACCATCGGGCCGATCGTCAACGGCACCACGCTGCCGATATCGGCCGCCGAGGCATTCAAGCTCGGCCGCGTCAACAAGATCAAACTGATGATCGGGGTCGGCCGAGACGAGTTCAACGGCGGGATCTACACCAACAGCCCGGGGCACACGGTTGTTGCCAACACCCCCGCCCAGTATCAACAGCTGGTGCGCCAGCAATTCGGTTCGCTCGCGCCGACGGTGATGCGGCTCTATCCGCTGCAGCGTTTCCCAACTCCGGCGCCGTTCATCGCGTACCGCACGATCATGGCCGACGCGTTCAGCGTCTGCCCGGCTCTGGTCAGCGATGCCCAACTGGCCAAACACATCCCGGTGTACGCCTACGAGGACGACGACGCCGACTCCCCGGGCGAGACCCTGCCGCTCGGCGCAAATCACAGCGCGATCAACCGGCTGGCCCACGATCCGCCCGCTTCGCTGGACGCCAACCAGGCCGCCCTTCAGAGCCAGGTGCTGGCCGAGTGGACCGGGTTTGCGCGCACCGGCCAGCCGACCGTACCCAACACGCCGCTGTGGACGCGCTACACCACGCGCGGTCGGCCGGTGATGTCACTTGTGCCGGCCGGGGACAGCACGCTGATCCCGACCAGAACCATCATGGCGCAGCACCACTGCGGCTTCTGGAATGCGGTCAACCGAACCGCGCCGTGGGCACCTTGAACCTAAGCCGCAACACATCGTTGAGGTAGGCCATCGGCAAACACCGAGCGCTGATCGGCGGCCCGCCGGGGGCCGCCGATCAAGCTTCGCTGTCGCGGCGCCGTTTGATCATCTCGTCGATTGGCGTTGACGCCCGCCAAGCGGATCAAGGCGGTATATGGGCACCCTACGGGACCGTGTAGGCCACGACCTGCGGGTCCCCGCCTCCGGTCCTGGTCACGGGGCCGCCCGCCGGCACGATCACCGTGTTACCGGCGATGGCGATCGGCGAGTTGGTAGATGTGGGCAGCTGACGGCGATAGACAACGGCGCCGGTGGTGCGGTTCAGAGCGATCAGCACACCGTTGTAGAGCGTGGTGAGGACGAGATCGTGGGAAACCGTGACGGCGCCCAGCGGCAACTGCGGCAGCTTTTTGTCCCATTCGACCCTGCCTGTGGCGAGGTTGAGCGCCTCGACCTCGCCGGTCGCAGATTCGGTCCCCTTGGTCGTACTTCGCAGATCCAAGTTCGCGTACGTCACCGGTACGTCCAAGGGCTCCACGTAGACGCTGTCGCTCGAGACGGCCAGGTTGGCCAAGACGCCGCCGAGCGCCCCCGGAAGGATCGTGAACGGCGCCTTGAGCATGCTGCGGTGCTCGAGAGCCTGCAGTGGGTCGTTGTCGTGGCCGTTGTGCGCGCCCACCGGGGTCTTCCAGATCAGTCTGCCGGTACTGGCGTTCGTCTCGTACACGTAGCCCATCTTGCCGCTGCCGATCACAACGGGGACGCCACCGGCCCGCGCCGCGATCGGCGAGGTCTGCATGTCCCAGTCATTGAAGTCGTCGGGCACGCCCTGGTAGTACCAGCGGAGCTTCCCGGTCGCGGCGTCGAGGTTCACGTCGCTGTCGGTATAGAGATCCTCCGCCGGATGCGCGATCGCCGCCGCGGCGGTCTGATACGGGTTGCCGATCCCGTACGTCACCGACCCGTCCCTGACCAGCGGCGTCTCCCACGCGCCGCCGGAGCCGAGGCCAAGCGCCCGCACGCCCGGCTCGGGGCCGATGACCGTATTGAACCTCCAGAGCACCGCTCCGCTTGACGCGTTCAGCGCCAGCAGCACCCCGCCGCCGGGTCCCGAACCGTACTGGCTGGCCAGATAGACCCGCCCGCTGGCCACCTGTGGCTGGATGCCGAAGGTACCCTGTCCTGTGCGCAGCAGATCGCTGTTGACCCAGATCGTCCGGCCGGTGGTGGCACTGAGGGCAAAGGCCGCCGTCGGGGTGAGCCCGTACACCTTTCCGTGGGCAACGGCGACGCCATTCGGTCCCGGTCCACTGCGCTCCGGCTGATCGCATCGATACTCCCACTGGAGCTTCCCGGTCGCGAGCGCGAGCGCATACACGTTGGAGTCGAGATCCTGGAGGTACACCACGCCCTTCTCCACGATTGGGTTCGCGGTCAACGAGCCGTACGGGCGCACGCCGGCCGCGGCCTTCCCGGTGAGCTTGAACGTCCAGGCCTGCGCGAGCCTGGACACGTTCGAGGACGAGATCGTCGACTCAGTGGCGTCCCGGGTGTTCGCGAGGTCGGCGTTTGAGTACGGCCACGAGCCAGCGGCCCCCCTCGCCGCAGGAGCCACGTTGGTGGCGACGGTTTTGCAGCCGGAGTTCGCGCGCGCGCTCCCACTGCCGCCGCAGGCCGCCAGCAGCAACCCCGCCACGACGAGCAGGGCCGCGCCGAGCGTGATGCGGCCGTTCGGGCTCGTTTTCATGTCATTGCGCTCCCACGGGTACATCACTCTAATAGCCCGATGATATCACTTTGCTACCAGGCACGCAACGCTCCCGCGAAGCCGACACTGGTTCGAGGAGCTTGGCTATCCGGCCTCATGGCCTCGCCGAAGTACGGCATAGCGGCCCGCGCGACATCTCCGAGGCGGGTTAGGGGAGGTCCTGCAGCCCGGCGCCGGTCAGCAGGTAGCCAGAGGCGAGAGTGGCGGCATCGGCCCGCGCGAGTTCGACGACAGCGGCGCCGGCGACCTCCGGGGTGAGTGGCTCGCCAAACTGCTGGAGGTACTCCTGCTCGGACTGGCCGCCGCGGGCCGCATATGCCCGGACCGCTGGCCGGCCGAGCGGACGGGTTCTGTCGCCTGTCGCTCGATGTCTCGACGGAACGCGGTCCAGGACGCCTGGCCATGCTCCCGTGCGATCGCGCGCTGGACGTCGGCGAGCCGCGGTTCGCCAGGCACATACCCGAGGGCGTCGTTCAGACGGGCGATCGCGTGTGCCTGACCGGCGCGCGCGGCGCGCAGCAGCTCCTTCGCGGCTTTCCGGTGATGCTCGAGTCGCTCTACCGGCGGGAGAGTGTGATCGACCTCGCGTGGTGCTGTGGGCATGACCGCCACCTCCAGGTACCCGCGTCCGCTTCGGGCGGGAGAGAGCGTCAGGCAACCAGCTCGGCGATTTCCGCTCGAGGTGGGAACATCCCTTTCCGCGGACTGGAGGCGCCCTCGCGCGCGGGACCGATTCTTGCAGGTTGGCCGTGAGGGACAGGAAACCGATCTGGGACACTGACGTCCTCAGCTCCAGAGACGTTGCCTTGCCGAAGACAAGCTCCGACCCGACCCGGTGGAATCACGCAAATCCGATCCTCGAGGTCTCGGACATCCCGAGTGCCATCGCGTACTACCGCGACGTTCTGGGCCTCGTCCCGTCCTGGATCTGGGAGGAACGAATCGGCGGCGTTCACACCGAGCACGCCCCCATCGAGATCTACCTCTCGCGCGCAGACAGACCCTCCCCCTCGCGGCTGGCTGTGTTCGTAGATGACGCCGACGCGACCTACCGCAGGTATCGAGCCGCTGGTGCCGACATCGTCGACGAACTCAAAACACAACCCTGGGGCCTCCGCGGATTTACCGTTCGCGACCCCGATGGGAACCTGATCGGCATCGCCCACGAGGTCCACAGCCCTCTCGGGCAGAGCGAGTACCGGGATCTGTCCGGCCAGCCGCCGACTCAGGCTCAGTAACGCGGACTGCCGGCCGTCCGGCGATCCGCCCCCCCGGGCAGAGGCCGCGATCAATCACTGCGGCGACCGGTCCCGGCAACGCCACTCCCCTCGTCGATCCGCCGAGGCAGTATCGAGCGTGATATCGCCCCCGCCTGGAGGCAAGCCGTGCCGCGCATGGGTCGGCGGGCTGCCACGCCCCCAGCCCGGTCAGCCGAATGCTGTCATCTACCGGCAGGTCTCGGTTCGGCCTGCCGAACCGAGCCCCCGCCTCCGGCCACCGGCCAGGTCACGCGCGACCCACCGAGCCGATATCGCCTCGCCCGCTACACGCAATCACCCGCAAACAGGGATCAAATCCGCATCCAGGGGGGAGCTAACGAATAACAATGCCCTCAAAACCTGGGCAACAGCGCGCAACCCATAGGGAAGCCCTTGCCCATGGTGGTTGACATTGCAATGGTTGCTACCTACATTGCAAGGAGCAGCACGAATTTTCGCGGCGGCCAGCTGACGGACCAAGTGGTTTGCGGGCTGAAGGAACAGGGATGACTAGGGGCGCATCGCAGTACTTGCCGGATGAATCGATAAGGGGGTTGCCGGAGGGGCGCGGACGCGCCCCGGGCGGACGCGCGCCGACGAGGCGCGGTCGTTCGTTTCCCAGGAGCGCGAACGGAGTCGGACGATCTGCCGATGGCCTGCGGCTGGCCGGGGAACTGCGGCTCTACACCGACGTGTTCGAGCGGTTCCCGGACGGGATCGTCGTCGTCGATCGGGCGTGCCGGATCGTGGTCCGCAACGCGGCGCTGGATCAGCTCGCGACGCTGCCGCCGGATGTCGATCCGCCGGGCACCTGCTGCGATCTGTTCGGCTGCCGCCGGCCCGGTACGCCGCTTCACGACGCCTGCCTGTCCGAGCTGGTCACCGATTCGCCCCAGCGCGTGTCGAACATGCTGCTCGAGCCACCACGCGGAGGGTCGGGTCCATTGTGGATCACGGCCGCGCCGCTGTGCGAAGACGCCAGCCTGATCCTCTTCCAGGTCCGCTCGGCGGCGAACGACCGCCTCCGACCGACGGCACACCCTGAGCTGCGCCCGAAGCCTCACCTCGACGTCCAGGCGCTCGGACCGCTGGCCGTGTGCTCGTCGACCGCTCCGCTGGCGCGCGAGTGGATGGGCCAGCGGGCCGGGCAGCTGTTCAAGTTCCTGGTGACCGAACGGCATCGCGCCGTCCCGCTCGAGCTGATCGCCGACGCCGTGTGGCCGCAGGCGAGCCGCAGCACGGGAAATACGGTCAGGCATTGCATCCACGTTCTGCGCTCGCAGCTCGAACCCGACGCCGGCAAACGAGGCTGGTCGCCCTACATCGTCGCCGAGAACGGTGGCTACCGCCTCAATCCCGACCTGGTGTCGGTCGATGTGGATGATTTCGAGCGGGAGATCGCCGAGGGACTGCGGACGCTCGCCAACGGTGGGCGGGAGATTGCCATCGCTCGCTTCGAGGCGGCCATCGAGAAATACCGCGGTGACTACCTCGCCGACGAGCCGTTTGCCGAGTGGACCCTGCTCGAGCGCGAGCGGCTGCGCGACCTGGTCACGGTTCCGCTGCGTGCGCTCGCAGAGCTGCGCGCCGATGACCTCGACGTCGCGGTCGGCTACCTGGAGCGGCTGGCGGAGATGGAGCCGCTCGATGCCGAGGTCCAGCACCAGCTGATGGCGCTGCTGATCGCCCAGGGCCGGCGCAGCCGAGCGGCGCGCCAGTACCGGATCTTCGAACAGCGTCTGCTGCTCAAATACAACCAGGCGCCGAGCTTCGGCCTGTCCGACATCGTGGCCCAGGATGAGGTGCGATGGCAGCGGGGCGTGAGCGGCAACGGGATGGCGATGTCGGGAGTGTGGAGCCCCGCCTCCAGGCACGCACGGCTCTAACCGATCTGGATGCTCGCCTCGTCGAGCGCGCCCTGGTACCAGTCCGCGCCCGGGTGAGCACCGATCACCACCGGGGAGGTGTTGGCGATCGACCCGACGGCGGCTGCCTGTGCGTAAGCCACTCCGTCAACGACCACCTCGATCTCGGAGCTGGTCTTGACGCATTGAATTGTGTGCCATTGGCCGTCGTTGATCTTCGGACCGGCGATCAGCTCCGAGTAGCCCGACGTCCCCTCGAACCCGCATGATGCCTGCCCGGACTGCTGGAACTCCATCTTGTACTCGGAACCACCGTTGCTGTAGTCCCCTTTACGGATCAGGTCCCAATCCTCCGGCGACGCCGGGGGTGTGCCGGTGGTCTGCAGGTGGATCGTCATCGTCACGTCGGCGCTGCCGGGATTCAGCGAGTTGGCCGACGGCACCGACACATAACTGGAGGAGCCGTTGAAGCCGTACGCGAAACCCGCCACCCCGGGGAGTCCCAGCTGCACGTGGGACAGGGCCCCTTTGTGGCCGCCGATCGAATCGAACATCGCCTTCCCGGAGGTCTCATCCATGTGCCACAGGGCGACCAGATTGGGTGGGAGCGGACTCGGTTGCACGACCCCAGTTGGCGCCCCGATGGCGGTCGCCGAGCCCGCTACGTTGACGGCGGTGACACTGATTCGCAGCGTTTGACCCACGTCTGCGCTTGCCGCCTGATAGCTCGGCCCGCCGGCGATCGGGGCGCAGGCGGCGCCGCCCGCGTTACACCGCATCCACTGATAGCTGTAGCTGATCGGCTGCGTCCCGCTCCAGGTGCCCGGGACGGCGTTGAGCAGCTGTCCTGCTTGCGGCGTCCCTGAGATCGCCGGAGGCGCGGTGTTGACCGGCGGAGAGGAGGCGGGTTGCACGACGGCGGTGGCACCCGATGTCAGGTGGCTGCCGCCTGCCGAGTTGACCGCGGTGACCGCGACCCGCAGGCGGTTGCCCACATCGGCGGGAGTGAGCTTGTACTCCTCGCCGCGCGCGCCGGCGATCGCACGGCAGCTGGTCCCCTTCGAGTTGCACCGCAGCCAGCGATGCGTGTACTTGATCGGCGACTTCCCGATCCATCTGCCTCCGTTCGCGCTCAGCGTCTGTCCGGGGTACAGAGTTCCCAAGACCGACGGCGGAACCACGTCGATCGGTGGCGAAGGCTTGGTGGACCCCGCGCTGTGGACTTTGATCGCGTCAATCGCGAGCGTGAACGGTTGCCGGGGAATCCCGTTGCCCAGCTGCAGCGTCGACACTCCGTTGCCACCGAGCGCGGCGCGGCGGGTCCGATAGATGCGCCGCCCGTTGAGGCGCACCTCGACCGTGCTGCGCCGGCCCTTGATCGTGACCTGCAGCGAGACCGTGGCCCACTTTCCGATCGCCAGCTTGCCCCTGGTCGAGACCGTCCTGCGTCCGTAGGCCACCTCGATGGCATGGTCGGTGCGGTACACCGTGGCGATCGGACGCCACCGCGGATCGAGCAGTCGCAACAGCGGCAGGTCGTCTGCTCCCTGCTGCAGCACATCGAAATCGCCGCTGGCGGTCACATTCATCTGCTGCGCGGCGAATGTCTTGCGGAGGTACACGCTCGACCGCCGGCTGGCGCTCTCCGTGAGCTCGGCAGCGACCGAGCCGGCTTTCACGGTCTCGGTCTGCACCACCGCCTTCGCGTCACCCTCAGCCTGCACCTGGGTCCACCCCGAAAACGCCTCGGCTTCGAAGCCATCGGCGAAGATCGTACGAACCGGTGAGCGCGCCCGCACAGGCTGTGCGTGCCGGCCCTTGTGTCGCACGGCATTTGGATGCGAGGCGGCAGCGGCGCGAGCGTCGGTCCCGGCCAATGACCCGACGGCAAGCACCGCCACCACCATCAAGACGTTTCGCTGGCCTCCCACTGTGAGCTCAGAGATCGTAGCGACCCATTAGCCCACTTGGATGCTCGCCTCGTCGAGTGCGCCCTTATACCAATCCGAGCCGGGGTGAGACCCGATTGTGACCGGGGACGTGTTTGCAATTGAACCAAGGGTGGCGTTCTTGGAGAAAACCGTTCCGTCGACGACCACCTCGATCTTCGAGGAGGTCTTGATGCACTGGATCGTGTGCCACTGGCCGTCGTTGATCTTGGGACCGGCGATCAGCTCCGAATAGCCCGACGAGCCCTCGAACCCGCACGACGCCTGCCCGGATTGCTGGAACTCCATCTTGAACTCAGAGCCGCCCGTAACGTAGTCCCCTTTACGGAACAGGTCCCAATCCTTCGGCGACGCCGGGGGTGTGCCGGTCGTCTGCAGGTGGATGGTGGTCGTCACCGTGGCGGCGCCGGGGTTCAGCGAGTTGGCCGACGGCACCGACACATAGCTGGAGGAGCCGTTGAAGCCGTAGGCAAAGTTCAAGAAGCCAGGCAGTCCCAGTTGAATGTGAAAGAGCGTTCCGTTGTGGCCGGCGATCGAGTCGAACATGGTGGAGCCCGATGTCTCATCCATGTGCCACAGCGCGACCACCGTCGGGCCTCCCGAGCTGGCCTGCACGACGGCGGTCGGAGCCGAGCTGGCGGTCCCGGACCCGGCCTGGTTGGAGGCGGTCACGGCGACCGTGAGGGTGTTGCCGACATCGGTGGTCGTGACGACGTAGCTGGCGCCGGTGGCGCCGGCGATCGCGGTGCAGTTGGTGCCGCTGGAGTTACACCGCATCCACTGATAGCCGTAGCTCATCGGTTGCGTGCCGTTCCAGGTACCCGGGACGGCATTGAGCATCTGCCCGTCCTGCGACGTTCCCGTGATCGTCGGCTGCGCCGTGTTGACCGGTGCGGAGGATGTGGCCTGCACGACGGTCGTCGCCGCAGACGTCGAGCTGGCGCTACCGATCGAGTTGGTTGCCGTGACCGTGACTTTCAGGGTGCTGCCGACGTCGGCGCTCGTGACCGCGTAGCTGACGCTGGTCGCGCCGGTGATCGCAGTGCAGCCGGCGCCGCCGGAGTTACACCGCATCCACTGATAGCCGTAGGTGATCGGCTGCGTCCCGGTCCAGTTGCCGTTGGTCGCGGTCAGCGTCTGACCGGCTTGCGGTACGCCGGTGATCGTCGCGGGCTGGGTGTTCACCGGCGGCGAGGGAGCCGTCGAGGCGCTGTTGGCCACGTTGATGGTGTCGATCACCATGTCGAACTGCTGCGCAGCGGTGTCGTTGCCGATCTGCACGGTCGACACGCCGGCCGAGCCGAGGCTTGCGTTGGTGACCTGGTAGATCAGGTTTCCGTTCAGGCGCACCTCGACGGTGCTGGCCGTCCCGTTGACGATCACGTGCAAGGAGAGCGTGGCCCAGGTGTTGAGCGCCAGCTGGCCGGTGGTCGCGAAATGGCCGCCCGCATAGCCGGCGTAGATCGATCCGCTCGTCCCGTTCTGGCGGTAGAGGCTCACGATCCGATTAGAGCTCGGGTCGAGGAAGCGGAAGAAGGGCACGTTTCCGCCGCTCGCCCCCTGCTGGCGAACCTGGAAATCGCCGGTGGCGGTCAGGTCCATCTGCTCGGCCGAGAAGGTCTTGCGCACGTCGGCCTTGGAGCCCGAGTTGGCGCTCTCCGACAGCTCGGCGGCGAGCGCGCCGGTACTGACGATCGCGCTCTGCACGACTGCCTTCCCGTCGCCTCCGACCTGGACCTGACTCCAGGCCGAGAAGTCGCCCGACTCGAATCCGTCGCTGAAGATCGTGTCTGCGCTCGCCGCCCCGACCGCGACGGTCAAAACGAGCGCAAGGGCCAGCGCCACGGTGATCGCGGATCGCAATAGCCAACCTCTGGACCGATTGGGCCCCGTGTGCGGCAGCACTAAACCCCTCAACA
This sequence comes from uncultured Solirubrobacterales bacterium, assembly GCA_963757015.1. GTDB lineage: Bacteria > Actinomycetota > Thermoleophilia > Solirubrobacterales > Solirubrobacteraceae > Palsa-465. The sequence continues at coordinate 134,065 of CAVWQA010000009.1, read as the reverse complement.
GATCGTGTCGGGCTCACAGCCCTGGCTGGGTAATCTGTCGCCGTCGCGTCGCCGCGGCAACTAAACCGGTACGAACATGGTCCGTTGGGCCGTTTATCCCCCACCCGCGAACAGCAGTTGCGCCCAGGGCCGCCACGAATAATCCTGGCTCGTGACGTCGAAATGCGCGCTGGTGCCGTACCCCCACCACGACCATCCCAGGTCGTACTTGTTGAACACGGCGACCTGGTCGGCGATCCACCGGTCGTGGTTGGCCGTGCCGGCTCCGATCCCGAACTCTCCGATCCAGATCGGCAGCCCGACGTGCTTGAGCGTCCGCAGATTGACCAGCAGGTGGTCCTCGAGCTGATCCCGGTCGGGGTGAGCGTAGCCGGTGGTTCCGTTCCACGTGTAGGTCCCGGTCTGGCCGCCGTCGGCGGCGTAGCCGTCGCCGTCGCCACCGGCGAAGAAGTCGTGAATGCTCCATACGACGTTGACGCGGTGGGTGAGGATCGAGAAGTTCGCCAGCGAGCCGGCCACCGAGCTGTCACCGTAGGTCGGCTCGATCAACACGATCTTGCTCGGGTCGACGCTTCGGACCTGCGCGATCAGGCGATCGTAGGCGCGCAGCACGGCGTTCTGGTCGATCGGCTGCCGGTAGAACTCGCTTACCAGGTCGAGTCCCGCGACCGCTGGATCGTCGCGGTAGCGCCGGGCCAGCAGCTTCAGATAGCTGCCGCCGTTGGTCCGCACGCTGGTGACGCTGTCTCCGGTTTGCGCCCAGCGTGGTACGTCGTTCATCCCACCGCTCCCCCAGAGGTGTATCCCGTCCAGGATTACGTACAGGCCCGCCGCCCGGGCGCGCGCGATGGCGGTGTCCAGCGTGGTCAGACTTGACTGATCGAAGCTGCCGCGGCTGGGCTCAAACACGTCCCAGTAAAGGACGAACCGCACCGCGTTGAAGCCCTTGTCAGCGATCTGGGTGTAATGCCATTGCGCCCAGGTGCTCCCCGGGCGGTTGCGCCAGACCGGGATCATGTTCAACGCCCGCAGTCTGAGCGCCACCCCCGAGGGCGTCACGAACGCCTGGCACGGAGTGCTGTGCAAGGCCACCAGGGGTGCGCCTGGACGGGCCGGCGCGGCTACGCTCCGGGAACAGCCACCGGCGCCCTTTTGAACCTTGCCACCGGCGCCCTTTTGAACCTTGCCGCCGGCGCCCTCCTGAACCCCGCCACCGGCGCCCGCCGAAACCCGGGCGTGGCAGCCGTTCGAGCCGGGCCGGCACGGGTCCTGACGCGAGCCGGAAACGATGGCCGGGGACACGAGCCACGCGCCTGCGGCGAGCGCCGCAACCACCACCGCCACCCAGACGAGCCTTCGCGATCTGGATCGGTCACGGGGAGAACTCACTGGATGGTGGTGCCGCGCCCTCGTTATCAGATTCGGATCAACTGCGACCCGGAGGCGCAGTCACGTAGTTCCATGTTAGGCGCTGGGTCTACGTTCCCCGGCAGGTGGGCAAGATGACGAACCACAGACGCTTGTCTTTGATCGCCGTCGCCGTCGTGTTGGCGGCGGGCCCCACGGCTTGGGTGCTGGCGGCACCATCTCACTGGCGCGGGCCGCACCGCTTCGGCATTATCCAACCCGGCTTGGAGGCGGTGGTAGGCCCGCGGCCGGTGCTCCACGGTCGCGTGCCGCCGAGCAGCCACTCGCCGGTGCAAATCCGGATCTACCGGGAGCCGGACGGTCGCCGCCGGTCACCACCGCGTCCGCTCCGGTGTCGGGATCCTTTTGGTCGCTTCCCGTCACGCTCGGCGCCGGCTCCTACATCGTGCGCGTGAAGCAGCCCGTGCCGCACGGACAGTCGCTCACCTGGAGGCGGTCGTTCAGCGTGTCCGACGCACCGATCATCGCGGCCGCCGGTGACATCGCCTGCGGCCCCAACAGCGCCTCATTTCACGGCGGCGCGGGCTCCCCGTCTGGCCGCAACTGCCAGGAGAGCGCGCAACCTCCGACCTGCTCGTCGGCGCCGATCTGCGCGGGGTGTTGACGATCGGCGACGAGCAGTACGAGAAGGGCGCGCTGTCGGCCTTCGATGCCAGCTTCGGGCCGACCTGGGGCCGCGTCAAGCGACTGATCCACCCCGCCCCCGGAAACCACGAATACAACGGCCTCAATCCGTCCTCCAACTACTTCGCCTACTTCGACGGTCCCGGCCGCAAGCAAGGAGCGGCGGGCACTCCGGGCACTGGGTGGTACAGCTTTGACATCGGGACCTGGCATCTGATCGCGCTGAACTCCAACTGCCGGGACATCGGCGGGTGCGGCCCGGGGTCGGCCGAGCTGCGCTGGCTCGAGGCGGACCTGCGCTCCCACCCTGCCCGCTGCACGCTCGCCTACTGGCACCACCCGCTGTTCAGCTCCGGCAAGCACGGCGACAACACTTTCATGAGGCCGATCTGGCAGGCGCTCGAGGCCGGCGGCGCCGACGTCGTGCTGGTGGGACACGATCACGACTACGAGCGGTTTGCGCCCAGGTTGCGCCAGACGGATGGACTAGTACGAATCTCCCCCCGAGTAACAATTTCGTAACAACCAGGCCATCGCCGACGTAACCGCCGTATCCGACGATTACGGGACTCGGGGAACGGGAGTAGCGCGCCGGTCGGCAGGCAGGCCCGGGCCGCTGTGCGCAGCCAAGGACACGGAAGTCGAGGATATGGAGCAACATGAGCAAACAGACAGCGGTGTTCACCCTCTACGCGGGCTGGCCAGCGCCGGCGGCCGCGTGGTTTCACTGGGGGCACGTGCGATGACCACGGCCACCGATCCATCGGTCGGGGTCTGGCCGACAACCACGCCTCATCCGGCTCTCACGCTGGCCGTGGGCGCGCCCAGCCAGGCGCAGGCGCGCCGCCTCGCCGACGTCCTGGAGAGCGAGGGTCTGCTGGTCGCGGTCACGTTCACGAGCTTGGGAGAGCTTGCGCTGGAACCGCTGGCGCGCCATCTCGACACGATCGTCCTCGCCGTCTCGGTCAACGACACGGACACCGCTCGAGGCGTGCGCCAGACGCGCGCGCACTACCAGGCAGGAATCGTGGTCGTCTGCGCGCGGAGCGCGGAACGTCGCCTGCAGCGCTACCTCGAGGAGGGAGCAGACGGGGTGGTGTTCGCCGATGATCTCGAGTCGACGCTCGCGGCGGCCGTTCGCTGCGCCGCGGCCGGGCAGATCTCGGTGCCGCAGAGCATGCGTCGCCTGTTGGCGCCCCCGGCGCTCAGTTACCGGGAACGGCAGGTACTCGAGCTCGCCGCTGGGGGGCTGACCAACCGCCAGATCGCCGGCAGCCTGTTCCTCGCTGAGAGCACCGTCAAGACACACCTGTCCTCGGCCTTCCGACGCCTCGGAGTGCGCTCCCGCCGCGAGGCGGCGGCGTTGATCCGCGCCACCGACGAACACACACGACCACAGCTGCTCCCAACATCGCCATGGGGCGCTCGGAGTACGGCCATCGCCAGACGGCTGGACGGCTGCGGACGACACCCGGGGGAGCAACTATGAGCACATCGACGAACCACAACCTGCGCGGCCCAGCGGCCGTCAGCCTCGTAATTCCGGCCAAGGACGAGGCTCGAAATGTGGCCTGGGTGCTGCGTCGCCTACCCGCCGGCGTCGACGAGGTGATCCTCGTCGACGGCCACTCGACCGACGATACCGTCGAGGTCGCGCGCGCCATCTGTGACGGGATCATCGTCACCCAGGAGAAGGGCCCCGGGAAGGGCGCCGCGATGCGCACCGGCATGGAGCTGGCCACGGGCGACGTGATCGTGCTTATCGACGCCGACGGGAGCATGGATCCCCGCGAGCTGTATCGATATGTCGAGGCGGCGCGTGATTGCGATCTCGTGAAGGGCTCGCGCTTCAACGAGCACGGCGGATCCGACGACATCAGCGCGCTGCGGCGGCTTGGCAATCGTGTGCTCCTGGGCATCGTGAACGTGCTCTACGCGGCCGAGCTGACCGACCTCTGCTACGGCTATTGCGCGGTGCGGCGCAGCGCGCTGCCGGCACTCGCCCTGCGCGCGGATGGATTCGAGATCGAGGCGGAGATGACTGCCCGAGCTCTGCGGGCCGGGCTGCGGATCGCCGAAGTGCCGAGCTTCGAGGCTCCGCGCCGCTATGGCGAGTCGCACCTGCGCACGATGCGCGACGGGTGGCGGGTCCTCCGAACGCTGCTGGTCGAGCGATTTCGCCGGCAGGGCGACATCGATCTCCCGGGGCAGCTGGCGGGCTCGGCCACGGTGACGTCATCGGCGGCGGTTGGCGCTGCGGCGTCCGCGACCGTGGTGGACGCGGCGCTCAGCGTCGGCTCGCTGGCCCAGGACTGATGGACACCCAGCCGAGCCTGCGCGTGGCCGTGATCGTCTGCGCGTTCGACGATCGCCGCTGGGCGGACCTTTGCCAGGCGGTCGACTCCCTGTCGCGTCAATCCCGCGCGGTCGACGAGCTGATCGTCGTGATCGACCACAATCCCGAGCTGCTGTGCCGGGCGCGAGCCGAACTCGAGAACGCGCGGGTGATCTCAAACCACCACCCGCGCGGCCTCTCGGGAGCGCGCAACAGCGGCGTCGAGTCGGCCACCAGCGACGTGCTGGTGTTCATCGACGACGATGCCGTGGCCGAGCCGAGCTGGCTGCAGACGCTGCTCTCGCGGTACCGCGACCCACGCGTGATCGCGGTCGGCGGAGCGGTCGTCCCCTGCTGGGATCGCGGGCGCCCGCGCGGGTTTCCCGAGGAGTTCGACTGGGTCGTCGGCTGCAGCTATCGCGGGCTGCCCCTCACCGACGGCCCGGTGCGAAATCTGATCGGCGCCAACATGTCGTTCCGCCGCGAGGTCCTTGAGCGCGTTGGTGGCTTCTGCGACGGGATCGGTCGCATCGGGCGCAAGCCGGTTGGGTGCGAGGAAACCGAGTTCTGTATTCGCGTCGGTGCTGCCTTCCCCAAGGCGCTGATCCTGTACGACCCCGCCGCGCGGGTTTTTCATCGCGTGCCCCCCACGCGCGCCTCTTGGCGTTATTTCTGCTCCCGGTGCTTCAGCGAGGGCCTGTCGAAGGCGCTCGTAGCCCGGTCCACGGGCGCTAACCGCGGCCTGGCCTCGGAGCGTTCGTATGCCACCCGCACGTTGCCGTTCGCGGTCGCGCGCGGGCTGCGATCCATGCTGTCGGGCGATCCGGCGGGCATCGTCCGGGTGGCGGCGCTGATGGCCGGCCTGTGGATCACCACGCTCGGCTTCCTGGTCGGTAGTGCCAAGCCTGCGGTCAAGGTCAGGAGCGCGCGCCGGCGCCGGCGCGGTGAACGCGCGCACAGCGATGACGGCTGGCTGTTGCTCGATGTACACGATCGGGTGGGGATCCGCGTCGCCCAGGACGCGCCGGGCGCGCCCCAGCTTGCCGACATGTTCTCTCCGTTTGCCGCCGACCGCCTGAACCACTGCGAACTGAGCGTCGAGGGTGAGTTTGAGCCGCTGGACGGAATGGTCGCGGCCGATGACGACCATCGCTACCGCCCCGGTGCCGTCGAGGTGCCCGGGCGCCTGCAGGTGGTCGCCGACGGTGACGGCTTCAAACTCGCCGGCTCGGGCGAGCTGCTCGGTCCGGTGGTCGGCCTGCTCGATGCGCTGATCGCCGCCCGGGGAGCGGCCATGGTCCACGCCGCGACCGTGGCCCGCGACGGCCGGGGTATTTGCCTGGCGGCCGCGGGCGGGGCCGGCAAGACGAGCGCCGCGGTGGGTCTCGTCCGCGGACACGGGTTCGCCTTCATGGGCGATGACTGGACCTTCATCAGCGGCGATGGCCGGATCCTGGGGTACGCCAAGCCCCTGTTCGTGCGCCCCCACCACCGACTCTTGTTCCCGCAGTTGTTCGCCGCCAAGCGCCAACCGCTGGTCCCGCCCGCGCTCACGCGCCCGCTCGGGAAGCTAGCCACCGCGGCGCACCCCACGATCAGCAGGCACCCGGCGCTGGCGCGAATCGCGCGCCGCTGGTGGCCTGAGCACATGATCGTCGCTCCCGATGCCGCCCTTCCCGGCATCGCCGTCGCCCACACGGCCACGCTCGCCGCCGCCGTATTCGTGGAGCGGTCGGCCGACCGGCGACTCGAGCTCGAGCCGCGCGACCCGGTCTGGATGGCGTCACGGCTGGTGGGTGGCTTCGCCGCCGAGTTGCCGCGCGCCGCACGTGACCTCCAGGCGCTGCTGGCCGCCACCGGCCTGGTCGCGTTCGATGTCCTGATCTCGGATAAGGCCAGAATCCTTCGCCGCGCGCTCCAGGGCCGGCCCTGCTATTTGCTGCGCGTACCGGACGGGATGCCGGCCCAGGACGCGGCGGCGGCGATTGCGCAACAGGTGCAAGGGCTGCTGCAGGCCGATCCCGAGCTGGAAGCGGAGGTGCCTGTTGCTTGATCTGACCGTGGTGGTGCCGGCTCGCAACGCCGAGTCGATGCTCGCCGCCTGCCTGGCTTCGGCGCGCGCGGAGCGGCCCCGCGAGCTGATCGTCGTCGACGGCTGCTCTACTGACTCCACTGTCGACATCGCTCGCACCTACGGGGCGACCGTGATCAGCGACGAGGGCCGGGGGCTACCCGCCGCCCGCGAGCTCGGCGCGCGGATGGCCACGTCCCGTCGCGTGGCCTTGATCGATGCCGACGTCGTCGTCCCCCCCGGGGCCCTGGCCTCGCTGCTGGCCGAGTTCGAGACGGGCGGCTTCACGGCCCTGCAAGCCGGCCTGCACAGCGTGGGCGGACCCGGGTACTGGGGTCGGGCGCTCGCCCATCACCACCGCACGGGCCGCAGCCGGCGGTGGTTCGGGGTCGTGGCCGCGATCTTCGAACGCGACGCGCTGCTGCGTCATGGGTTTGATGCCAGCTTCCTCTCGGGCGAGGACATCGAGCTGCGGCGCCGCCTGCGTCGGGCCGGAGCCAAGCTCGGGGTGTCGCGGGACACGATCGTCGACCACCGCTTCGAGGACGGGTTTGCGTTTGCGCGCAACCAGTGGCTGGCCGACGGACACGGGCTGAAACGCGTGTGGGACAAGGAAGGCTGGCGCGGGCTCCTGGTGGTCGCGCTGCCGCTGGCGGCAAGCATTCGCGGGCTGGTGCTCAGCATCGGCCGGCTGCAGCCTCAGTGGGTGCCCTATTACGGCTGCTACCTGGTGTTCAACTACGTGGGGATGTTCGGACGGAGATGGTGAGCACAGCGTCGCCAGCGTCGCCCTCAGCGCCGCGTGCCCTGTCGATGTTGCCCAACTCGCTGGCGCTGATCGCCGCCAAGGTCGCGACCCTGGGACTCGGCTTCCTGTTCTGGGTTCTCGCCGCCCGTCTGTTCTCGCCCGCAGAGGTGGGGCTGGCGGCCGGCGTCGTGGCGGCCGTGATGCTGTGCACGCAGTTCGCCCTGCTCGGAGCCGGCGCGGCCGTGATCTCGCTGTATCCCGAGCACAAAGCATCGCCCCGGCAGCTACTGCACACCGGCATCAACCTCGTGGTCGTGTCCGGGGCCCTGTTTGGCTTTGGCTTCGTGGTGCTCGCCGTCGGCGCGTTCCCCAAGCTCGCGGTGGTCGGATCCTCGGCTGCCTACATGCTCCTGTTTGCCTCGATGAGCGTATTTGGAACGCTCGCGATCCTTCTCGACCAGATATCGACGACGCTGCGCCGAGGCGACGAGGCCTTCGGTCGTGGGCTGCTCAACGGGGTTCTGTCGCTGGTTTGCCTGGGCCTGCTGGGAGTGGTGGGCCGCAGCGCGGGTTCGATGGCGATCTTCGCCTGCTGGGTGATCGGCGGTGGGGCGGCCTGTGCGCTCGGCGCGCTGCAACTATGGCGCGGCGCGGCGCGCTACCGGTGGCGTCCCGCGCTCGATGCCGGTCTGGCCCGGCGGCTGATCGTGGTCGGATTGCCCAACCACCTGTTGACGCTGGCCGATCGTGCCCCGGGGCTCGTGCTACCGGTGATCGTGACCGAACTGTTGTCGCCGACGGCCAACGCGTTTTGGTACGCGGTCTGGATGATGGCCTGGGTGGTGTTCATGATCCCGGTCCAGGTGGGCATGACCCTGTTCTCGGAGGCTTCGCATCGTCCCGCGGCGATCGAGCGCCTGATACGGCACGGGCTCCGGGTCGGCCTCGGGATCGGAACCGTGGCCGCGGTGGTCATGGCCGCGCTCGCCTCGATCGCGCTGTCGCTCATGGGTCCACGCTACGCCAGCGGCGGCACCGACGCGCTCCGCGTGCTCGTCTGGGGCGTGGTGCCGGCGGCCGTGATCCAGGTCTACTACGCACGCAGCCGCGCCGCCCGGCGGCTCTGGGAAGCGATCGCGATGGCCACCGTGAGCGGCACCGCCACCGTCGCCGCCACGGCGGCCGCCGGAGCCCAGTGGGGGCTGACCGCGATGGCCCTGGCCTGGATCATCGTGCAGAGCATCGCCGCCGCGTGGGCGATCTGGCGGCTGCACTCGCTGGCCCGCGGCCGAGTCGGGCAGCCCGTGAGCGTCCCAGCGCCGGTCTCGACCGTCGTGCAGGAGCGCGTATGAGCGTGCAGAGCGCCGCACCCGCCGTCCTGCCCAAACACTGGGAGCCGCCCGCCGAGCCCTCCCCCCGCCCGGCGTGGCTGACGGTCGCGGCGCCGCTGCTGGCGGTGACGGTGGCGCTCGTCGGATGGTTCGTGCCGCTGGGCGGCATCGACCTGCGCGACATGTCGAGCATCGGGCTGATCTCGATCCTCCCCGCGCCGTCGCTGGCCGCGTTCGCCCTGCTGTGCCTGAGCTTCTGCCTGGAGCTGCGCCGCTCGCGCCCCCGGGTGCCGATCCTGCTGGTCCACGTCATCGCCCTGCTGGTGATGGTGTACGGCCTGCCGGCCGTGGTCGAGCCTGAGCCGCGCTTCGCGGTCACCTGGCGCCACGTCGGGATCATCGGCAAGATCGTGAACACCGGCAGCATCGATCCGCGGATCGACGCCTACTTCAACTGGCCCGGCTTCTTTGCCGCGGCCGGCCTGGTGGAGCGCGCCGCGGGCCTCCATGACCTGATCGACGGCCTCTCATGGGCGCCGCTCGTTTTCGAGCTGCTGGCGCTGGCGCCGCTGCTCTTGATCTTGCGCGCGCTGACCTCGGGGACGCGGCTGCGGTGGATGGCCGTGTGGTGCTTCTATCTCGCCAACTGGGTCGGCCAGGACTACTTCTCGCCGCAGGCCTTCTCCTACGTCCTGTACCTGGTCATGCTCGGCGCGATTCTCACCTGGCTGCGCGGGCCGGCTCCGTGGCGACCGCCGTGGGCTACGCGCAAGGGCCTGCGCTTGCGCGTAGGCGTTCGCGAGCGAGCCGTCGAGGTTCCCGAGGCGGCGCTCGACGCCCGCCACCGGGCCGTGGACATTCGCGACCGGCGCCGGGCGTCGCACGTTCCGTTTCGGGGGCGCCGGCCGCGCACGGTCCCCGACGCCGGATGGGTCGATCACGCCCCCACGCCGGCTGCGCACACGGCGATCGTCGCCTGCGTGATCCTGATGGTGGCGGCGGTCGTGGCCAGCCATCAGCTGACGCCGTTCGCGTTGCTACCCGGGGTCACCGGGCTCGTACTGCTGCGCCGCTGCTCGGCACGGGGCCTGCCCCTGGTCATCGCGCTGATCATCGCTGCCTGGATGTCCTATATGGCCATCGCCTACCTGGCGGGGCACGAGGGCAAGCTGCTCGGCAACGTCGGTGCGCTGGGCTCGATCGTGAACCAGAGCGTCTCCGGCCGCGTGCAGGGGGCCAGCGGACACGAGCTGGTCGCAACCGCCCAGCTGATGCTCGCCGGTGGCCTGTGGGCCCTGGCGGCGCTCGGCGCCTGGCGTCGCGCCCGGCGTGGCTACGACGACGTGTCGGCGATCGTGCTCGGCGTGTGTTCGTTCGTGCTGCCGGTCCTTCAGCCTTACGGCGGCGAGATCCTGCTGCGGATCTTCTTGTTCTCGCTGCCGTTCACCGCGTTCTTCGTCGCGGCGCTGTTCATCACGCCATCGACCTCCGGCCGCTCGCCGGCGATCACCATTGCGCTCGTGATCCTGAGCCTGGGCCTGGCCGGCAGCCAGCTCCTGGTGCGCTACGGCAATGAGCGGATGGACTGGTTTTCCAGCCAGGAGGTCGCGGCCGTCCACGCCCTCTATCGTGATGCGCCTCCCCACTCGACCTTGGTCGCCTGGAGCACCAGCTTGCCCTGGAAGTACCGCGACTACGCCGAGCACCACTACCGGGTGATCACCGACGAGCCCGGCTGGAGCCGGCCCGCCGGGCTGCCCGCCGGAAGCCCCGCCCAGCTGGCCGCGCTGGCTCGCCTGATGCGCGGTCAACCCCACGGCGCGTACCTGATCCTGACCCGAAGCCAGGCCGCCCAGGTGGATCTCGTCGGACTCGGCAAGCCGGGTACCGTGCGGCGCGTGTGGCGTGCCCTGGAGACCTCTCCGGCCTTCCACGTGGTCTACTCCAACCCCGACGGCCTCGTCGTCACGGCGGTACCGCGAAGGAGCGTCCGGTGACTGCCATACGCCGCCATTGGCTCGCCCTGACCGCCGCCGCCCTGGGACTGGCCGCAGCCGCGGCCAGCTTCGGGGATGCCCCGCTGGTAATCCGCGTCCCACTCGTGTTCGCCTTCGCGATTGTCGGTCCCGGGGCGGGCGTGGTGCCGCTCCTGGGCCTCCGCGATCCGCTGGGCGAGTTCTCGCTCGCGATCGGGGTCAGTCTGGCCGCCGACGTGGCCGTCGCCACCACGCTGCTGTATGCGCACGCGTGGTCGCCCGAGGCAGGTCTCGCCATCCTGGTCGGCGTGACGCTCGCGGCCGCCGGCGGGCAGGTCCTGGCCGTGCAGAGGCGACGGGCATGACGTCGTCTGTCATCTGGAGCCCGTCGGCTGTCTGGAGCTCGACATGACGTCGTTGGTCTTCAACGCCGCCAAGCGGGTCCTCGAACAGCATGCCAGCGAGGTGGCGGCCGGGATCGGCGTCATCGCCGTTTTGCTCGTGATCTTCGTCGTCGTCGAGCGCGAGCTGCTGCGAAGTGGCAGGAGTGCGGCCGCCCGGGCCCGCGTCCGCGCCACCGACCCGATCCTGTTCTCGCTGCTGGTGGCATTCACGTTCATTCTCGGAGCGCGCTTTGGCAAATTCATCTGAGCTGGCCGTGGAGGTGGCCACGCCCCGCGTCGGCCGCCTGCGCCTGGCCGTCGGCTGCTACTCGCTGGCCATCGCAGCCGCGCTCGCGATCGAGGGAGCGCTGAACACGACGACCGGCGCCGCGCTGTGCGCCGGGCTGGTCGCGCTGCTGCTCAACCATCACGTCGTCACGGTCGGTGCCGAGTCCGATGCCGACGGCGCCTTCCTGGTGCTGGCGCTGGTTCCGCTCGCCGGCCTGCTGGCAGTGGTCATGCCGATCGCCGAGGTGATCCCGGCCGCCTGGCCGCTGCTGACCGCCGCGCCGCTGATCCTGGCGCTTGCCATGACCGCGCGACAACTCGACCTCAAGCCCGCGGCGCTCGGCCTGACGCTCAGGTACCCCGTCTATCAGGTGTTGATCGCGCTGCTCGGCGTGCCCCTGGGATACTTGGCGTACATAGGCCTGCGGCCCGAAGTACTCGATGGTGGGGCGCTGGGCTTCGCCGTCGTCTCCCTGGCGGTGCTGGCCTTCGCCGAGGAGTTCCTGTTCCGCGGCTTGCTGCAGCCGCTGCTGTGTCGCCTCTACGGGTTCGCCGGGATCGCCGCAACCGCGGTGTTGTCGGGGACCGTGGCCCTGGGGTACCACTCGCTGTCCTATGGCGTGTTTGCCGCGATGGTGGCGGCCGGCTTCGGCCTGGCCGCTCGACGCACGGGATCGATCGCCGGCACCACCGTGGCCCGGGCGCTGATGTTCGCGGGCCTGCTCGTGGTGTGGCCGCTGGTGCTGGGCTGAGCAAGCGCAGCCGACGATCAGGTACCCCGAGGTGATTCTTGTGGCTGTGGCGCTCACAACAGCCGCGCGATGGCCTGTGCCACCGGGCGTGGGTCGGTCGGAAACGGTGCCTTGACCTCGATGACCACGGTGTCGGCCAGGACGCGTTCGAGCAGCGCACGCTCGCGGAGCATCAGCCGGTGGCGCAGCTCGCCATCCGGCTCGAGCGCCGACCACCGGGCTCGATCGTGCAGCTCGAAGATCCGCCGGCGTTCGAAATCTGCGGTCACGGCGAGTCGCGCGGCGGCCCAGGCGGGGTCTGCGCGTTGGGCACGGACGGCACCATCGGCCGGCACGGTGGTCAGCAGCGCCACCGCTGCCAGCGGCGCCTGCCACGGCGCGCGCGGATCGTCACCGTAGAGATGGCGCACTGTGGACGGTGGCACGGCGATTCGATCGGCCAGTGTGAGCAGTCGCTCGCGCGCTCCCGCGACCAAGCCGCGAGCGGCCGGCCGGGTGATGGTCCGCATACCCGCCGCGACGCGCAGCCTCGTTCTCGGCCGTGACCCCAGCGCGGCGTTGAGCCGCGGCAGGTAGCGCAACACCCATCCACGTATGCCGACGGTGATTGGGAACACGCTTGCCCCCCGGTCGTCGGTGAGGAACGTCCACTTATCGGACAAGAAGCGCGCCCCCTGCTCCACCAGCGCCAGCGCCGTCTCGGTCTTGCCGCTCTCCGACCAGCCGGCCACCAGCACGGCGCGGCCGTCGAGCTCCACGGCCGCCGAATGCAGCGCCGCGCCTCGGCGCGCCAGGATCGCGACCTGCAGCGCCGGCCGCACCAGCCGCCCGAAGGCGCGGGCGATGGGAAACCCCGGCTGCACCGCGAAGGTCGCCGGAAGCGCGGCGCTCAGGGCGGGGACGGCGCACGCGTAACCGCGCTCGAGCACGTAGAAGCGCTCCCCGTCGCTGGCGGTCAGGCGTCCGTCCCCGGCGTCACGCTGGATGTCGAGCAGCTCGCCGGGGATGGAGCTATCGGCCTCGATCACGATGTCGCCCAGCTCGGTCGAGGGCAGGATGGGGTATGGGTCAAGGGCGTCGGCGATCGCGTGGTGCTCAGGCGCGGTCAGGCCCCGCGCGCACACAATCAGACGGCCCGCCAATTCGAATCCCTCATTCATTGCCAAATCCCAACTCTTCGCGCGGCGCTTCATGCGATCCTCTTGCTCGATGATGTTGTCGGGCAACAGCGGTCGGCCTGACATAACCGCGCTCGCCAACGCGAGTAACCGCTCCGGTCTCAGGCTTGCCCTGCAGCATCGCGAAGCCGCGATCCGCGCGCGTGCCGCCGACGCGCTGGCCCAGCTGGGCGACCTCGAGTCGGCGGGACTGTTGCGGGCCGTGGTCCAGGCCGACGGAGACGACCATGTGCGCGAGGAGGCGGCCGTGGCCCTGGGACGACTGCGAGACCAGGAATCCGTGAACGAGCTGATCGCGGCCCTCGAGCACGACCGTTCCCCTCACGTGCGCGAAGAGGCCGCGCTGGCGCTCGGACGGCTGGGCGACGATCGGGCCATCGAGGCCCTGCTCGGGGCCATGGATGACCGCTACACGATGGTGCGCCGGGCTGCGGTGGAGGCCCTTGGCCGCATCGGTGGCGATGCCAAGGAGCGCTTGACCGCGCTCGCCGACGGGCCTCCCTCGCGTACCGCCGAGGCCGCGCGTGCCGCGCTGCGGGCCGTGCGGGAGCTCAGCCGTCACGCTCAGCGGCACATCGGTCTCGATTCCTGATCCTCGCGGGGATGGGGACGCAGTATCGAGCGTGATATCGCGCCCGGGCTCGACCCCAAACGTCCGTTGGCGTCGGCACGACCTGCCGATACCGCCACGCAGCGGCGAGGTAACCCTCTCCAAAGGGATCAAAACGACACCGAACGGGGACCTATCAGCCAACTCGGACCGCAAGCGGGCACGGAGTCGGCGGACGAGCTTGCAGCAGATGACATTCAAGCGGCGAACAGGAAACGTGGTCTATCCGCGGGCAGGGTACGAGGTGGCGGGCTCGCCGGTCGTGCGACACAAACCGCGGAATGCAGCGCCGAGGGTGAGCGGCGTTGATCTGCTGTTGATGGGCGCGTATCGTTTGCAGGCGTGGGGATGGGGCAGATGAGAGATCCGGGCATCGTTGTCGCCGTGCTGTCGTTGGCCCTGCTGGCGCCGGCGGGGGCAAGTGCGGCCGGTCACGGAGCGGCGCCCGACCCGGCTCCACAGGTGGCTCCGCCAAGCTCAACCGCGAGCGCTGCCCCCGACGCCGCCCCCCAGGTGCAGCCCAGCGCCTCCCCCAGCCCGGCACCGTCGGCGGCCACGGGGTCGCAGCCCAGCGCGCCCGTATCTCAGCCGGTCACGCCACCCGCTCAACCGGTCACGCCGGCCGCCCAGCCGGTGACGCCGTCCGCGTCCGGACAGGCCGCGCCGCCGGCCGAGGTGCCAGCGCAGACGCACAGCGGCACGAGCTCGTCGCCCCGGGGCTCGACCGTCTCCGTGCCGGCATCGGCCGCCACGAACTCGGAAAGCTCGCACCATGCCGTCCGGCATTCGAGGTCACGTCCCCAGCACTCACGAGTGCAACCGCCACCCGCCCAGCCGTCTCTGGGCCTGGCGGGCACGTTGGGGCACCGGCTCGCGGGCCTGCAACCGCTGCTCACCCAAGCCCTCAGTCCACCCCCGCGCGGCGACGGCCTGCTGATGCTGCTAGGTGCCCTGGCGCTGGCCGTCCTCGTGTTTGCCAGCTCGACGCTGCTCAGGCTTCTGGGGCGAACCGGCGGGCGCTGGGGACGACCTGCCTCCTGAGTCTGAGACGCCTACACGCGCACCTCGAGCGCGTCGATCGCCTCCTCCAGCGCCTGCTGCAGATCGTCGGCGTGCGGGTCGCAGTACAGGGGTCCGCCCCCGTCGCTCAGCAGGACCTGCAGTTGGGCGACTCCCCTGGCGTCCACCGGGCGCGGGCTGAACAGGCGATCGGCGAGCTCGTCCAAGGTCGCCCGCGCCTTCAGTACCTTCTGCCGGCAGATCGGGATGCCCTGGTGGAGCGGATCCGGGCAGCGTCTGGCCCTGCGCACGGTCCGGCGGATCTGGCGCGCCACCCGCCGCCGAGTCGCGCGGCCGATCAGCTTGTGCGCCCGCAGCGAGAGCAGAGCCGTCGAGTCAGGACAGGCTCCCTTGGCGATCGCCCGGTCGAGCGCCGCGGCGCGAAGATGCACCAGCAGCCGCTCCCGAACGCGGCTGTGCATGAACGTGATGTAGCCGGTGCCCGGCTGTTGGGTGAGTAACAGAGTCGCCATGACGCAATCGGAGGGTGAGGTTGGCGATCGCGCGCTCGCCCGCCGTACATTACGCGCGACGTTAGCTTTATACCCGCGAGCCGCGATCTAGCGAGTCGACTACAGCACTGCTGTCTGGCAGAGCCCGCAGCATCTACTCATGGGGGGCGATCGGGGCGGCCGGGATCGAGCGCCGGCGTCAGGGAAGGATTCGTGGGATCCTGTCTAGCAACAGCCATGCTTCAGGATCAAGGCTCTGAGCGACGCGTCAGCACCGGCTTTGAGGCGCTCGACCGCGTGCTCGGCGGGCTCTACTGGGGCGACAACGTGGTCTGGCAGCTGGACTCGACGCCGGTTGAGCCGTTCTACCACGCGATTGCGCGCCGCCGCGAGGACTTCGACACCCGCACGGTCGTGTCACTCGGCAGCTCCGTCGACGCGCTCCAGGCACCTGGGCTGGCGGTCATCCGCGCCGGACCGGGGAGCGCCCTCGAACATCCGGCGGACCTACTGCGCGAGATCCACCACGTGTGCCGGCCCGGAGGCAGGCGTCTGCTTCTGTTCGAATCGCTCGATCGCATGGTCGGAGTCTGGGGGGCGAGCAGCACCCGCGGCTTCTTCGCGCGCTGCTGTCCCCTGCTTCTGGACGTCGGTGCGATCGCCTACTGGTCGATGAGCGCCCGAGAGACACCGCCCACGCTGCGAGACACCGTCGAGTCGGTCACCCAGTGCGTGCTGCGGGTCGACGAGCGCAGCCTGCGCGTGGCCAAGGCGGAGGGCCGCGGCGAAGGGGTGCGGGGATCGGTCCTGCACTGGCACGAGGAGAACGGCCGGCCGGTGCTGGCGCCGGCGGACATCATCGCTCGCGTCGCCGCATCCCTACGTGCCATAAGACGCGCGCGCGAGCTGAGCCAGCACGATCTGGCCAAGCTCGCGGGTGTCACAGCCAGCGCCATCTCTCAGGCCGAGCGCGGCGAACGAGGCCTGTCACTGGCCACGCTGGCCCGACTGAGCGCGGCGCTCGGACTCACGATCGACGACCTGCTGCACGGCGAGGATCCCGAGGTGTATCGCATCGGGCGCCGCATGGAGGACCCGCAGCGGGGGTTTGAGCGCACCGCCACCCTGCTCGGCGACGATACGTCCGAGCTGCGAATCGACCTCGTGCACCTCGGACTCCGCGAGGCCGGAGCGCCGAACGTTCAGGACAAAGGCAGCGGGATCGTCGGTGTGGTCGACGGCCTTGTCCAGGTCCAAATCGCCAGACGAACGCCGGCCCTGCGTTCGGGCGAGGTGCTGGTCGCAGACACCGACCGAGTTGACGGCTGGCGAAATATCGGTCAGAGCGAGGCCGTGCTCTTCTGGATCGTGATCGCGCCGCCGCGTTCCCGGCCCGCGCGTGGGTTGATTGGGAGGACGACCTGAAGCGCGGGTCATCCCGCTCGGGCGCAGGCTTGCTTGCCGCGCCCGTCACCCCGAGGCGCGGCTGGCCGCGAATTCACGGAGCGCGGCCTTTCCGTTCGGCACGGGTTCACCGTGGGCGAGCAGCAGCAGCTCGAAATCGAGTTCGGATAAAGAGCGATAGGCGGCGGCCAGCGCCCGCTTGGTTGCGGCAGGATCGTCCATGAGCTCGTCGGGGACGAACGTGAGCCCCTCCACGCCGGGCCACCGGACGACCCCGTCGGCACACGCCAGCGCCCGGTGAGCGGGTATGTGCAGGGCGGTCTCGTCGGGGCAGATGGCGTCGACCTCGTACGCATGCACTCCGCCGGGCAGCTCGTCGCCGACCTCAAACGGCGTCACCGGACCGCGCCCGTCGAGCTCGTAGATGCCGTTGGCGATGCAATGCACCTGGCAACCGAACCGCTCGTGAAGCTTCCACGCATCCCGATCGTGGTGGCGGTTGGTCAGGAGCACGTGCTCGGGCGCGGACTGGCGCTCGAAGAAGCCCATCCCCTCGGGCGGAAGCATCGGATCCAGGACAACCCGCTCGGCCGACAGGTAGTACGAGCTTACGTTGCTGCCGATGTGCGGATGGCGTGCGGTCCAGTGCCAGAGTCCAGGGGCGAGTTCGCGCATTGTGTTCTTCAGCCTAGCCCGTAGCACCCTTCGAAGGCAGCATTTTGCACGCGTTCCAAAAGCCTGAGCCTTCAGCAACCGTTGATCCATCAACTAGGATATGGGTATGGAAACGACCACCACGCAAGGTCGCCTGGAAGGCTCGGCACTCGACGCCTGGCGCAGCTATCTGCAGAGTCACGCGTCGATTCTGCGCGTGCTCGATGCCGAGTTGGTGGCTGAGCACGGAATGACCACGCGCGACTACGAAGTGCTCCTATATCTCGCACAGGCGCCCGACCGCAAGCTTGCGATGTCCGCCCTGGCCGAGCGCACGATGCTGACGCGCTCGGGGATCACCCGGCTCGTTGACGGATTGGTGCAGTGCGGTCTGATCGAGCGTGTCGCCTGCCCCAGCGACGCGCGCGTCTCCTACGCTCATCTCACTGACACCGGCTTTGAGAAGCTGCGCGCGGCCGGCTGCGCCCACGTCCGCAGCATCCATCGCCTGTTCCTCGAGCACTTCACGCCCGAGGAGACCGAGCAGCTCGCCTCGCTGCTTAGTCGTCTCCCGGGAGCTCACCCCGGCGGCGAGTGCACCGTCAGTTGACGTTGAAGGATCCGCTTCCGGTGGCGGCCGGCCGCACCTCGCGCGGATCGCCATGACCAAGTGCCGCCCTCGAGGCCGAACCGCCCGTTCGCGGATACTTGACTTGTCAACTTCTTGTTCATAGACTTGGTGCCCCGTCCATGCGCTGGCAGCGTAAGCTCGAGCAACGATGACCTCCTCGGCGCAGTCCAGCAGTCCGGTCGCGATCGATCCCGGCACGGCGATGGGAGCGGTCCGCCTCACCGTGTCTGACCTCGAGCGCTCGCGCGCGTTCTACGAGCGGGCGCTCGGGCTGCGCGCGGCGGATCTCGATGACGGCACGATCGCGCTGCGCGCCGGCGACGGCCGTACCCTGGTCGAGCTGCTCGGCGACAGCTCGGCGTGGCCCCTGGATCCGCGCGCGACAGGGCTGTTTCACCTCGCCGTGCTCGTGCCCTCGCGTCGCGACCTCGCGTTCGCGCTGGCGCGTCTCGCCGCGGCCCGCTGGCCGCTGGATGGCGCCTCCGACCACCTCGTCAGCGAGGCGCTCTACCTGTCAGATCCGGATGGAAACGGGATCGAGATCTATCGCGATCGCCCCCGCGAGCAGTGGCGGCGGGTCGACGGTCAGCTTCAGATGGCGACCCTTCCGCTTGACCTGAACGCGATCGCGAGCGAGCTCGCCAGTGCCGACATGCTGCAGGAGCAGGCACCGCCGGGAACCCGAATCGGACACACCCACCTGCAGGTATCCGAGCTCGAACAGACCGAAGCCTTCTACACCGGCATCCTCGGGTTCGAGGTCATGGTGCGCAGTTACCCGGGCGCGCTGTTCGTCTCGGCCGGCGGCTATCACCACCACCTGGGGTTGAACACCTGGCACAGCGCCGGCTCGGGCCCGCCGCCGCCAGGATCTGTCGGCCTGCGCTCGTTCGACGTCGAGCTACCGGGAGAGCCCGAACTCGAGGCGGTTCTGACCCGTGTGTCGCAAGCCGGGCTCTCGATTGAGGCCATCCCTGGCCGATGTAGCCACCTGGTTCGCGATCCGTCTGGGAACGCGCTCGAGCTCCGCGCCGCTTGAGGGACCGCGGGCGGGCCGCGGGCGGCGCTACCCTAAGCGGCCCCGGCGACGTGGCGGAGTGGCTACGCAGCGGCCTGCAAAGCCGTCTACACCGGTTCGATTCCGGTCGTCGCCTCTGAGTGAAGTCGCTGCAAAACAATCGGTTTTGGGAAACCATCACCGTGTTGAGGGGCACAAGATGCCGCCTCGGTCCCCAAAGGGTCCCCAAACGACCAGACCGCCGCGGCGATCTCCACCACGTTCTGCGATCCGGCCTCGGGCTTCGAGAGGCCCGACAGTTTCGCTGCAGCCTCGGGATTTGGTCCCGACGGTCCGAAGCTGCGAATCGAGGTCAGCGGCGCCGGGGCAAAAAAGGTGGCCATATGACGGTACGAGCGTAGGTAGCAGGCTTGGTAAGATCATGGGTATGAAGCTGAGCGTCAGCCTGCCTGACGAGGACGTGAAGTTCCTCGACCAGTACGCCAGAGCGCACGACCGTTCACGCTCGGGCGCCGTGCACGAGGCGATCGACGCGCTGCGCCAGGGCGGTCTCGCCGACGACTACGAGCAGGCCTGGGAGGAGTGGGACTCCAGCGGCGAAGGGGAGCTGTGGGAGCGGCCCGTCGGCGACGGGCTCTGAAATGCGTCGCGGTGAGGTCCGCGCAGTCGACCTCGATCCAGTCCGCAGCTCTGAAGCCGCCAAGCGCCGCCCCGCGGTCATCGTCTCAAACGACCAGGCGAACAAGACCGCGCAGCGGCTCGGCCGCGGCGTGCTGACCGTCGTGCCGATCACGTCGAATGTGCAGCGCGTCTACCCCTTCCAGGTGTTCCTGCCCGCGGGCATCGCTGGCTTGAAGATCGATTCAAAGGCGCAGGCCGAGCAGGTGCGCGCCGTCGCGATTGGACGCATCGGCGAGCGGCTCGGCCAGTTGCCTGAGGCGAGCATGGCCTCGATCGATCAGACCCTTCGGCTGCATCTGGCACTCTGAGCCTGCAATAGCGGCTCCGGTCGCGTTTTTGTCCAAGGACGTGACCCTACGAACCAGCGCGGACGTTCTGGGCTCCGGCTGCCAGATCCGGCCATTGACGCTCGAGCGGAAATTTGTTTGGCCCCGGTTCGTTCTACGCGACGCAATGCGGTCGAGTACTTCTTTGGCCCGGCTGGCGGCACTCGTCGCTGTCACGGTAGCGGGCGTTGTAGGAAGTTCGACCGCGGCGGTATCCGCGCCGCTGATCCAGGCCGGGGTTCTTTCCCCAGGCGTAGCTCTGGGCGTGGGTGGGCTGGCGGAGGTTGCAGCGCTTTCGAGGCACTGTCCAAACCGGAGCCTACCGCTACCTCGCGCACGCCGGCGATCGTCCCGTTGGCCACGTCGATTGCGGCACGATTGATCGCTGCACGGTGTACGGCGGCGAGGGTTGGACGGGCCGATCATCGCCGAGTCGATCGCGGTCGCGACAGGCTCGGTCACGTTCGTGATCGCGCGGGATCGCCGGCGGCGTAGTCTTGGGCGGGTCATGACCCGCGCATTGATGCGCAGCCCGAGCTGCGATTCGTCGAGCTGTTCGCGGCCGGCGTGGAGCCGGTCAATACGGCGTCGCGCCGGTGTCTCGACGCGGCTGGGTTTCGGCTGCGGTCACAGCAGCCCGCGGCCAAGGGGATGCTCTACTACCTGGCGTGGCGGGCAGGCGTCGAGCCGCACGTAACCCGGGTTGGCGTGAGCAGCATCCGGATTCCGCCGCAGCTGGCTGACGCCGTTGACGAGGATCATGATTCGGCCCGCTTGGACTGGCTGGCCGCGCTCCCCGAGGTCATCGTTGGGATCGCGTCGCAGTGGGAGCTCGAGCTTGGCGAGCCGTATATGCCGGGCGGACAGTGTGCATGGGTCGCGCCGGCTTCCACTCCCAGGGGCGAGGAGCTGGTCCTGAAGATCGGGTGGCGCCACCCCGAGGCCAAGCACGAGGCCGACGCGCTGCGGTTCTGGGAGGGCGACGGTGCGGTCCGGTGCATCCGGACGCGGTCGCTTGAGCACACGGCCGCGCTGCTGCTCGAGCGCTGTGTGCCGGGCGTGCCGCTCAAGTGCTCGGTGCCGGAGCCCGAGCAGGACGTGGTAATCGCGAGGCTGATGCGCCGACTGTGGGCGCACCGTCCCGATGAGGAGCATCCGTTCGGCTCGCTGCGGGAGATGTGCGACCTGTGGGCCGAGGGGTTCGAGCTCGACTACAAAGCTGACCGCCGCGGCTTCGATCCCGGCCTCGCGCGCGACGGGATGGCGATGCTGCGCGAGCTTCCTCGGACCGCCGATCGCAGCGTGCTGCTCTGCACCGACCTGCATGCCGGGAACATCCTCGCGTCGCAGCGCGAGCCGTGGCTGGTGATCGACCCGAAGCCACTCATCGGCGATCCCGCCTTCGACCCGCGCCACAACCCACCCAGGCCGCGCCCCACAAGTGAACCCACGCGACGGGGTGACGACCGACATCAAAGGACACGCGCAGCCGACACCTCCGACGGCGACGCCGCCGCCACCATGACCCGATGTGCGCGCAGAGCAACGGCGCCCGGCCGGCCGCCGTCAGTTTGGACTCGCCGGGCGCGGCGGGGGAGCAGCGCGTGCGCGCCGCCCGCTCGAACTCGGCCTGGTCATTGCCGATGTCTGAGCTAGGCGCGGACGATCGTCGCCAGCTCGTGGATCGCTGGCTCGATCGCCGTCTCGTGCAGCGACCCGTAGCCGAGTACGAGTCCGCGCTCGTCCGATCGCGCGATGCAGAACGATGACAGTGCCGGCACCTCGATGCGCGCCCGCCGGGCGCGCCGTGCGATCGTCTGGTCATCCACGAACGTGGGCAGGCCAAGCAACACGTGCACCCCGGCGGCCTCGCCGGCGACGGGCAGTCGCGGCAGGTGACCGGCGAGCGCCGCGAGCAGCCGATCGCGTCGCGCGCGATAGACGCCGCGAGCCGCGCGCACATGGCGGTCATAGTCCCCATGGGCCAAGAACGCGGCGAGCGTCAGCTGGCTGAGCGCCGGACACGAGTCGTCAGCGAGCCGCTGCTGGCGCGCGGCGTCCTCGACTAAAGATGGCGGCAGGACCAGCCAGCCCAGCCGCAGCGCCGGCGCGAGCGTCGTTGACACCGTGCCCACGAGCGCGACGTGATCCGGGGCCAGGCCCTGGAGCGCGCGCACCGGCTCGCCGTCGTATCGAAACTCGGCGCCGTAGTCGTTCTCGATGATCAGGCCCCCCGTCGCTCGGGCCCAAGCGAGCAGCTGGCGCCGGCGCTCGCCGGTCAGCACAGCGCCGGTCGGGAACTGGTGTGCCGGCATCACGAGCACGGCGTCGCCGGCCAATCCTTTAACGACCAGGCCCTCGGCGTCGATCGCCTGCGCGGAGAGGGCGAGATGGTGAGCCCTGACCCGCTCGCGCAGCACGGCCTGCGATGGGTCCTCGAGCGCGATGCTGGCCGCGCCGCGGGCGCTCAGCATGCGCAGCAGCAGGTCGATGCTCTGTCCGGTGCCCTGGCTGATCAGTATCTGCTCGGGGTCGGCGATCACGCCGCGCGTGCGGCCGAGATGGTCGGCGAGCGTGTCGCGCAGCGCGCTCTCGCCGCGAGGCTCGCGGTAGGTCAGCACCGCGCTGCCGGTCTCGCGGGCCACCCGCTGCTCGGCGCTCAGCCAGCGCCGTAGCGGGAACAGGGAAACGTCTGGAAGCCTGGGCGTCAGGTCGTAGCGGACCGCGGCCGGTTCGGGCTCGCCTACCCACGCACGCGCGATCGCCGGCCGTGCGGCGTTGGCGACGACCGGCGCGGCGCGCGACCGCAAGATCAGAAACCCCTGCGAGCCCAGTTGGCCGTACGCGTCGCTCACCACGCCGCGCGAGACGCCCAGCTCACCGGCCAGCACGCGAGACGCCGGAAGCCGGACGCCCGCGCGCAGCGCGCCGCTGAGGATCGCGTCACGCAGCGTGCGCTCCAACGCGGCGCGCAGCGTCTCCCCCACGCGCCGCTCCAGCGTCCACCATCTGGCCTCATGAATCGTGGCCTCGCTGGCTCTATCCATAGCGCCAAGAGACTGGCAGACTGGCGGGCGAGGAGATGCTCGCCAGTGTCAAGCGGCGCGATCGCGCCGCTTGAGCGGACCCGTGCGCGGTTTCAATCAACTCCATCGCTGGGCGTGGCTCAATAGCGCGGCGTTCCTGTGCGGCCTGGTGCCCGTGGTGCTCGCCTTGACGGTTCACAACCACGGCACGAGCGCCGACCCGTACTGCATCCGGCACTGCTACACGCTCGTGCACGTCGCCGGTCCCGCCGTGCTCGCCTTTGTCGGCACCCCGGCCGCGATCAGTCTCGTCGTGTTCGCGCTGCTACATCTCAAGGCCAAGCGTCACAGCCGGTTCGCCGACAACGCATCGTGGTGGATTGCCGCATTCAGCTGTCTCATCTGCCTGCTCGGACTGCTCACGTCGGTAGGCCTCGAGATGCTGCCGGTCGCCGCGCTCACCGTGTGTGCCGTGGCCACCTTCCCCGGGACGCCCAACCCCAGGCCAGAAGGCGACATGCCCCGAGCAGCGGATTCAGACTCCGCGTGAATCTCGGGTGCTGATACCAGCAACGCGCTCGCGGTCCCGAGCAGCCGATGAACACCGCATCGTGAGCGATCAGCGGGAGGCGATCCAGAGGCCGGCAGTGTGTCCGCGCTGGTGCAGGCGATGGCCCCCAAGTCGGCATCGGTTTCGAACATCGACACTTTCTGAATCGGGTCGAGGTCAACCGGGAGCATCCTGGCCCGCGCGATCGCCGCGGCAAGCTCCCCGAGCCGGCCTGGGCCCCAGCCAGCCTCCTGCGCGGTGCTGTTTTGGTGCTGTCGGGACCTACTGGCCAAGCGCCTTACGTAATGGGAGTATGGTCGCGCCTAGGGTGTGTACCCGCGTTTATCTGGTCGGGGTGTTGACCGCCGTCGCTTGGGGCATTTCAACGGCGCTAGTGGCTCCGGTGTCGGCAAGTGCCGCCTCGCCAAGGGCCGCCTTGCCGAGCGTGCGGTTGTTCGCGGTCGGTGGCCGATCCACGGTGTCGCGCGGCGAGCTGCGGGGCGGCGCGGGCGATCTCGGGTTGTGGGTGGCGGCCGTCGGTGGGGGCTTTCAGGTTGACGTGACGCGGCCCGGCTATGGCGCCTGGCAGGCCGCGCAGGTCGACCCTGCGTCCGGCAAGATGCTGCGGGCGCTGCCGGCCAGTCTGGTTGACCCGGCGCGAGGGCTCAGACAGTTTCTGAGCGTCCGTTTTCTCGACTCTCGGAGACGTACTGCCGCTCGCGAGCTGGTGACATTCTGTCCCAACGGCGAGAGCGCCCGGATCGATGACAGCGGCCCGCCGAACCCGACCTATCCGGGCGATTGCAGCGCCGCTTCGTTCTTTCCGTTCGTGCGCGGGACGGTGTGGGGGATCGATCCCGGCTGGGCAGTCACGCCGGCACTCGGTCAGTTTCCCGGCTTTCCGCTCGGCGTGCCCGGCCCGGTCCGCCTCCCCCCGGCGCTGCTTCGCCACCTGCACGGCGGCGTAAACCTAAAGCCGGGCCGCTACACCGCGATCGCGAGCATCACGAGCCCCTACCGAGCGCTGTTTGCGATCCCAACCAAGCAGGCGTCGGCCACGATCCACCTCCGGGTGGTGCCCAGCCCGCCGCCCCCCCGGCCACCGACAATCGCGCACACAGCGCTCGCCCGACGCCTTCCCACGCCGCTGACGGCCACCGCGGCAGTCCAGCCTGACCCGGCGACGATGCCAAATCTGGTCGCGCTACCGGCCTGGCACATCCGTATCCGCCACACCGCCGGCCACGACCTGCTCACCTTCAGCGCCACGATCTGGAACGCCGGCCCGGCACCCTTCACGATCGAGGGCTACCGCCGGGGCAACAGCAACCTCATGGACGCCTACGAGTACTTCTATGACTCGTCGGGCAACGTGGTCGGCCGCGCGCCCGCGGGCACGATGTTCTACGACAACGGCCGCGGCCACCACCACTGGCATCTGGCACAACTCGCCGCCTACACGCTGACCGGCTCATCCCACCACGCCGTGCGCAGCCACAAGCAATCCTTCTGCATCGCCCCCACCGACGCGGTCGACCTCACCGTCCCCGGCGCGGTCCTCACCCAAGCCAACCTTGGCCTGGGCTTCGGCGGCAGCACCTGCGACCTGTACTCGCCGGGAGCGATCTGGATCCGCGAGCAGCTCCCCGCCGGCTGGGGCGACACCTACGTCCAGTCGGTAGCCGGCCAGGCGTTCGACATCACCCACATACCAAACGGCCGCTACCAGATCAAAGTACGCGTCAACCCCCTCGGTGTGCTGCACGAAACCACCACCACCGACGACATCGCGACCCGCAACATCCGACTCTCCGGCAGCCCAAACGCCCGCGAGGTCTCAGTCGACCCTTGGTACGGCATCAACGGCTGATCCCCGCACCAGCCCGCGGCCGCAGAGACACGTTTTGCTCAGCTTCACTACTGCATAGCGGGCTGGGACGTCGGCTGTGCTCGGGGTACGTGAGCCGGACTGACGTGCCGGTGGGATCATCGTCTCGATGCTCGGCGCGTTTACCAATCAGGCGTACAACCTGATCTTGCTGGCTGAGGACGAGGCGAGGATGCTGGGTCAGCCGACCGTCGAGCCCGAGCACCTGCTGCTGGCGTTCGCCCGGCGCGGGAATGTCGAGTGGTTGCTGCGCGAACGGGGCATCAGTGCCAGTGGCCTACACGCTGCGATCGTGCGCGCCGGCGGCCTGGGCGATGAGCTGGTGCTCGGCCGGGTCCCGCGCTCACGGGCCAGCGAGGACGTGCTGGAAGGCGCGGTCGATGCCGCAGCAGCACGTGGCGTTCGTGGACCTAGCAGTGAGCACGTGCTACTCGCGTTAGCTGAGGACGAGCGCGCCCTGGCGCTGCTACAGGAGGTGGGATTAACCGATGTCGATCGGGTTGTTGATGCCAAGTATCCCCGCCGGGCGGCGCTGAGCATTGAGCAGGTCAAAAGCCACTTGCTGCGCGTCGCGATGAACGCCTCACCGCCCCGGCCGGGTCCGATCGCACCCGTGTTCGAGCGCTACACGACGGAGGCTCAGCAAGCGCTTCGGGCTGCCTCGGAGGCCGCCGCGCTACTCGAGCACCAGTACGTGCAACCGCTGCATCTGCTGCTCGGGTGCCTGCACGTGCCCGACAGCCTGGCGGCCCGGGTGCTCGGCGCCGAGCTGGCGCCTAGCGACATGGGCACGCTCGGCGAGGTGATGGAGCGCGCGCGGATGTATGGACCCGACCCGCCGCACCCGGCGACAGGGATCTTCACTGAAGCGACGCGGCGCATCGTCGCCGAGCGGGCGCTTAGCTACGCCTACCGGCACGATCACCCCTCGATCGGCACCGGCCATCTGCTGCTGGCCACGCTCGACGCGAACGACCGCGCGATCGACCGCATCGTGGGCAGCGGCATGATGGGCTCAGGACCGGTGCACGATCGACTCGCCCGCACTCTGACGCGCGCGCTGCCGGGAGACGAACACCCCACCGACCGAGCGCTCGACGGCGGGGTTATCTGCTTCGACGTCTTGATCCGGATCCTGACATCGGAGTTCACACGCATCGCTCCGGCGGGATGGACGCTGCACGGATCAGCGCGAAGTGGCGGCGTCCGGCTCCAGATCCCCAACTCGCGATCAGAAGAAGACTTCGCCGTCCACCTCGAATGGATCGTGGCCGAGACCGGACCCGCCCGCGATCGCCTCGTACAGGCCACCCGCCAGGCACTGCAGGATCTGCAGACAGCGATCATCGATTACGCCCGTGAGCCCTGGCCGGACAGCCCGTGCTCAGGACAGCTTCACGCCCCGGAGGCACACGCCGAGATCGTCGGCGACGACGTCAATCCGATGCTGCGGCTGTGGTACGGCGACCGTGACAATCCGATCCTTGAGGTGACCTCCAGGCCGATTCTTTTGACCAGCGTCATCCACGGCCTACGCTGACCCGCCGTGCTCTCGCGTCGAGAGCTCCTCGAAAGCGCGAAGTCGAAAATATCTGGAACAGACAATCGAACTGTGGGGCGACCGCGCCGAGGTGATGTGCGGGACGCCCACTGGCCGGTGTGGGGTCGCGAACGGGTACTGGAGATCCTGGAGAAGGGCCGCGACGGGTACCGGTTCATCAACTGTGAGACTCTGCCCCTGGCCAACCACGGCCACACTCCGGTTGAGATCGCCGAGCAGGTCAAATTCCCCGAGGAGCTGGACCGCCACTAGGCGATGCGATCCTCGGTCAGACCCACGCTCGGTGACCAGATCGCCGCAGGCACCGCAACGGTACAAGGCAACGAGGACGCCCTGCACCAGTTCATCGGGTTACTGGACACGTTTGAGCTCTGGTTCAACATCGTGACCCCCTGACCTTCCGTCGCCGGACATCGATTGGCTGACCCTGCGCCGGCGCCGGGTCGGCAGCCGCGGGCAACCCATCGGGAGCCGCGCCCGCTCCTTGGACCGGGCGGGATCGGGCCGGCCCCGGCGGCCGGCCCGATGTGCCGTTTCAGTAGCGGCTTCCGTATTACCGGAAGCCGGCCAGCGCGCCGACGAGGCGAGCCCCGTCGGCCGTTCCAAGCCCACTGGCCAGGTCATACCCGGATACGGCGTCGAAGCCCTGCACCGAGAACTTCTGACCGGCGACCGGAGGCAGTTGCTGGGTGCCGAACACCGAGTTGTTGCCGGCGGTGATGTCGGCGATCCCCGACCGAGAGCCGTTGCCGAGCTCGTACAGCCTCGGGTTCAGCCACCCGAGGTCGTGGTGGGAGCACCGACGCGACTGCCTCATCTCTCTCCCGCCGCCAGACCGCTGTCTCGCTGGCGAATCGCGGTGCGGTATGTTTTTTGCCCTTCCGGCGGTTTCGGTCACCGTGCGCTTGAGCGCCCAATCATGGAGTCCAATGGCTGAGCAGACTCTCGACGTCTCTCGCGGGTCCCGCTCGACGGTAGGCGGGAGTCGGTTTTCGCCAATCGCTGACTACGGGTTCACCTCCGATTGCGAGGTGTGCGCGCTGGTGGCGCCGAGCGGCAGGGGGGAGTGGATGTGCCTGCCGATGGATGGCCCGAGCGTGTTCGCGGCGATCCTGGATC
This sequence comes from uncultured Solirubrobacterales bacterium, assembly GCA_963757015.1. Classification (GTDB taxonomy): domain Bacteria; phylum Actinomycetota; class Thermoleophilia; order Solirubrobacterales; family Solirubrobacteraceae; genus Palsa-465. The sequence continues at coordinate 105,972 of CAVWQA010000009.1, read as the reverse complement.
GGCATGCGGGGTGGTTTCGTCTTGGTCCTGCGGATGTCACGGTCCCCGCCGATCGGCACTATCTGGCGGGCACGATGGTGCTCGAGACAACCTGGGATGAGCAGCTGACCAGGCCGGAGGCACTCATCAACGCCCCTGGGCTTATTGTGGGCAGCGTGGAGACGGGCAGGGCGACCTAGACCGGGGCTCTGAAATGCGCAACCCGGGCGATCAGATGAGCGGCGTGGCATGAAAGCGATCGCCATCGTCCCCGGGCGTCCGCACACCGCCGGCCTGGTCGAGCTGCCCGAGCCCCCGCGGTCTGAAGGGTCGCTGCTCGTGCGGACGCGGTTGATCGGGACGTGCGGCACCGACGTCGAGATCGCGGTCGACGGCTACGGCGTGCCGCCGCCGGGCGAGGAACGGCTTGTCCTGGGCCACGAGTCGCTGGGGGAGGTGCTGGAGGCGCCTGAGGGCAGCGGCTTTGCGCCGGGGGATCTGCTCGTGGGGGTGGTGCGGCGGCCCGATCCCTTGCCGTGCGCGGCCTGCGCGGCTGACGAGTGGGACATGTGCCGCACGGGCCGCTTCGTGGAGCTGGGGATCAAGGAGCGCCACGGCTACGGCAGCGAGCGCTTCCGCCTCGACCCCCGCTTCGCCGTGTGGTTGGCTCCGGCCGTGGGTGAGCTTGGCGTGCTGCTCGAGCCGACCTCGGTGGTGGCCAAGGCGTTCGAGCGCGCCGAGCAGATGGGCGCGGGCGCCTGGTTTGAACCGAAGGTGGCGCTGATCACCGGGGCGGGGCCGATCGGACTGCTCGCGGCTTTGCTGGCACGCCAGCGCGGGCTCGAGACGCACGTCGTCGATCTGGTCACCGAGGGCGCTAAGCCCGACCTGGTGGCCGAGCTCGGTGCGCGGTATCACAGCACCTCGGTGGCCGAGCTGCCCGTCGCACCGGACATCGTGATCGAATGCACGGGCATCGGGCAGGTCGCGATCGAGGCGACACGTCTGGCCGCCCCGGGGGCCGTCGTTGCCCTGGCCGGCATCTCCCACAGCGAGCGGGTCGCGCAGGCGCGCCCGGACGCCATGAACAAGGCATTGGTGCTGGGAAACAAGGTGGTGTTCGGGACGGTCAACGCGGCCCGGCGCCACTACGACCAGGCCGCGGAGGCACTGGCCCAGGCTGACCCAGGCTGGCTCGCGCGGCTCATCACCCGGCGTCTGGCGGCACGGGACCGGCCGGCCGCTCTGCAAAAACGCCCCGAAGACATCAAGATCGTCGTCGACATGACGACGGCGGCGTGAGCGGATCGGCCGCAATCGTGCCGCTCGCGCCTGGGGCAAGGCGTCTCCAGGGTTGAGGCGGACCGTGCGCGTCCTGGTGCTCGGAGGCGGTCCCGCGGGAGTTACCGCAGCGCTGCAAGCCGCCGAGCTCGGAGCGCAGGTCACGCTCCTCGAGCGACGGCAGGTAGGCGGCAGCAATCTCAACGAGGGGCCGGCGCCCGTGCGCACGTTGGCTCGAGCGGCGCGTCTGGTGCGGGACTGGAGCTCCTGGGAGACCTTCGGTCTCCGCGGCCCCAAGCCCGAGGTTGACCTCGCCGCGACGCTGGCCAACGCCGAGCGGGTGGCCCGCTACGCCCACGACCGCAAGCGTATGGCCGACCACATTCGCGCCATGGCCGTGGACCTCGTGGAGGAGGCCGGCGAAGCCCGTTTCCTCGATGCGGCCACGGTCGCCACCGCCGACGGCCGCCAGTGGAGCGCAGATCGGTTCATCGTCGCCATCGGAGGGCGGGCCGGCCGACTCCCGATCCCGGGCGCCCAGCTGGCCCTGACCTATGTCGACTTGCGGGCGCTCCGCGCCCTGCCCGACCGGGTGTGCGTCATCGGGGCCTCCGATACCGGCTGCCAGCTGACCTCGATCCTGGCTGACTTCGGCTGCCGCGTCTGGCTGCTCGAACGGGCGCCGCGGATCGTGCCGGGAGCGGATGAGGACGTGTCGGTCGAGCTCAAGCAGGCGTTTCGGGAGCGGGGCATCGAGGTCGTCACCGACGCGAGTGTGGAGCGACTCGAGCAGCTCGGTGAGGGTGTGACCGTCGTCTATCGCGTGGACGATGATGAGCGGGACGCGGAGGTCGATGCTGCGTTCTTCGCGGTGGGCTGGCCCGGCAACGCCGACCTCATCGAGCCCGATGCGGCTGGCGTCAGGGTCGAGCGCGGATACGTGGTCGTCGATGAGCACCAGCGCACGAGCGTCCCCCACATCTTCGCCGCCGGCGACGTGGACGGGCACAGCATGCTGGTTTCGAGCGCGCGCGTGGAGGGTCGCGTGGCGGCCGAGAACGCGGTGCTGGGACCCCGCCGCCGGATCGTCCACGACGTGGTCCCGGCCGGGAGCTTCACCGATCCCGAGTACGGCAGCGTGGGGCTCACCGAAGCCGAGGCGCGCAGCCGTTACGAATGCGCGGTGGCCGTGGCCCGGTACGAGGATCTGCTGCGACCGGTCGCCGACGCCCAGCCGGAAGGCTTCTGCAAACTGATCATCGACGCCAGCCGACGGGAGATCGTCGGCGCCCACGTGCTCGGCGAGTACTCAGCCGAGGTGATCCAGATGATCGCCGCCTGCATGGTGGCCGGCATGCGCATCGAGGACGTCGCCGAGCTCCGGCTCGCATTCCCGACGTTCACCGAAGGCGTCGGCATGGCGGCTCAGATGCTCGTGCGCCAACTGGAAGTCCGCGCCATGCCCCAGGTCTGGAGCAGCCTGAGCGCGCCCCCGGCTTGAATCACAAGCGCTCTGGCGTGCTCGTGCTCTGCGGGGCTCCCGTCGTCGGCGGCCCGGCTTAGCCTGGCCCCGGCAGCTCAATGACATCGAGCGGATCCAGTGGCCTGACCGGCTCATCGGGGGACGGGCGAGCGCTGGCGCGACATTCCACGCATCGCTCGCGGTCGAAACTGTTGACCGTGCTGCATGCTGGGCAGGCCCATTTGTCGTGGCTGATCAATCGTCCCGTGGCTCCGGGCATCCAATGCACGGTACTGCTGATTAACGATTTCTTTCCTCGTTCTTACGATTCACTGCGCGCGGCTCACCAGCCATTGACCGATCGTCAGCGCGATGCTCCAATGACTGTGCTCTTTGCTTCGAAGTAGAGACGAACTGTCATCGCCCTTGGGCCTGTGGGACTAACCCGCACAGGGCACTGAGTCAAAAAGGAGTGTCACCAATGCGCTTCCCAGTCGGTAATACGCTGCTGCGCGCCCTGCTGCTGGCGCTAACCGCGCTCTGCGCTACGGCAGCGTCGGCAGTTGCCTCTGCTTCGCCTGTCGTCGGTCACGTCTACGTCAACGACAACACGGCCACGGTGAACACGATCGCCGCGTTTGACCGTCACGCCGACGGAGCCTTGACTCCTGTGTCCGGCTCGCCCTTTGTCGCCGGAGGCGCCGGAACCGGCACCGGCTTGGCCTCTCAGGGCGCTCTCCAGGTATCACCCGATGGCCGCTATCTGCTCGCCGTCGACGCCGGCAGCGACCAGCTTTCGGTGCTGCGTATCGACCACCGCGGCGCCTTGGAGCGCGTGCCAGGCGGGATCATCGCCTCGGGCGGATCTGAGCCGGTCAGCATCGCGATCCACGGGCGACTTGTCTACGTCGCCAACGCCGCTGATGGCGACGCCAACTACAGCGGCTTTCGCCTCAGCCGGCATGGCCATCTTCACCCGATCCGGCAATCGACATACGTGCTGCCGGATGGCTCTCAGCCGGGAGACGTGCTCTTCAACGGCACCGGGAACGTCCTCGTGGGCACTCGCGTCAACTCTTCGCAGATCGACAGCTTCAAGGTCGGGCGCCGTGGCCGGCTGACGCTGGCGCCGGGCTCTCCGTTCGCGGCACAGGGGCCGGGTCCGTTCGGGAGCGAGTTTCGCCCCACCAACCCAAGTCAGCTGTTCGTCTCCAACGCGCATGGCGGTCCTGGCGCGGGCACGGTGTCGGCGTTCAGCGTGGCCGCCGACGCGAGCCTGAACTCGATCGGGCGGTCGCCGTTCGCCGATCTGCAGACGGCGCCCTGCTGGGTCGAGATCAGTCACAACGGGAGGTATCTGTTCACCGTCAACACGGCGTCGGCGACGATCTCTCGCTACCGCATTTCGGCCCGTGGATCGTTGGCGTTGATCGGGAGCACCCCGCTGAGAGGTCAAGCCGGACTGGCTCCGACGGACGCGCGTCTGAGTCCGGATGGAAAGAGCCTATGGGTCGTCGAGCAAGGAACGGATGACGTCAGCGGGTTCGCTGTCTTCCGCGGCAACCTCACAGAATTCGGCTCATCGCCAACGGCGCTCCCGGTGGGCGCCGCGCCGGCCGGAATCGTGGTCAACTAGCGAGATGGAGAGTGCGCGCGGCCGAGAGCTTCATGTCCTCGGCCGCGTCACTCCGAGCGCGCTCCGGCCGCAATTGCGGCGGGTATACTCGGCGCCTGCGCGGCTGTAGCTCAGTTGGCTAGAGCGTCTGCTTGCCATGCAGAAGGTCGAGGGTTCGAGCCCCTTCAGCCGCTTGAAATCCCTGCAAATAGCCAGTGTTGGTCGCTTGGAGTGTCTGCGTAGTACGCCTCGAGCCGGAGTGGGCTCGTTCGGCCCGGAGCGCGTGGGCTGGATAGACATCACAGGCCTCGACAGTGTCGGACCGAGGCGATCGACAGCTGCTGGCCGTCGAGCCCCAAGAGTGGCGCAAGCAGCTCCCGCAGCTGCGCGAGCACCATGCGAAATTCGGTTACGAGTTGCCGGCCGAGCTCCGTGCCAGCTGGATCAGCTGGAGCAGCGCTTGGCCATGTGAGCAAGAGCGGTATGGTTGGGGCGAGCATGACTCGGGGCTCGGAGCCCGCTGCTTCCAACCCGATCTCCGCCCAGCAGGTCCGTTGTCGGGTGCGCCTGATGGTGCAGATATCAGCGCGGCCGGGTGTCTACCGTCGTGGGCTGGAGAAGACGGCTGAGCGCCTCACCTCGCAGGAGGCGGTGATCCTGGCCGACCTCGAGCACCACGGGCTCAACGTCGTCCAGCTGCAGGACGTGCTTCGCGGCGCCCACGTGCTCGTCGACGATCCCTCGCTCTACGAGCGCTGGCAGTTCCCGAGGGTGAGCCACCAGCGAATCTCCAGCCACCACCACGAGATCGACAAGCACAAGTACCCCGATTACGGCATGCGGGGTCCGGTGCTGCGAGAGAAGCTGCACGGACGCCTTGCCCACGGGACCTGGGTGCAGCTCGAGAAGACCCCGGTGGCGCCCGGCAAGCGCCCTTCCTGGATCGACGTGGTGCATCTCGCCGACTACGTGGTCTACAAGCTGACGCGCAGCAACATCGGGCCGTGGGGACGCTCGGCGGATACCGAAAGGCGTCCCATGTACCTGTCCCCGGACCTGCGCGCGCGCGTTTCTCTGCCGAAGGCCGCCAGCGACGAGCTTACCCGTGTCGTCTCTCGCCTTGAGGAGAGCGACGACGCGACGTCAGCCTCCCCCGACCTGGTCGCCCGGTTCCCTCCGCCTGAGCGAGCCAACGACCTGCGCGAGCTCACGTTCACCGGCGAGGTCCAGGGCCGAGGGCTGTTTGCGGCCTCGGACGTCTGGATCACCAGGGTGGCCGCCGGAACCGCGAAGGAGCTCCTGCGCCGGGACATCGAGCCGCCAGGGTGGACGCCGCCGCCGGTCGCCTCCGGCCGTGCGGAGACGGCCGAGCTCGACGGCGAGCGGCGTATACGCTACGCGGCGCGGATTGAAGCGGACGAGCCCCAGGACGAATATCGATGAACAGCACCACCAGCACCGCGCAAGCCGACTCCCGATCGGAGCTGATCACCGCGATTGTCAACCTGGTCGGCACCGGTCCGGTACCGCTGGGCGCCTACACCGTGGCAGAGATCTTCTCGGTGGGAGGCCTGCTCGAGTTCCTCGAGCAGGAGCCCTCACAGGAGGCGACCACCGAGGCCGTCCGCTCGCTCGCCGCGCGCGACCTCATCACCACCGAGCCGGGCGATAAATACATCGAGGTCCGCGGCGACCTAGGCATCGCAATCGCCTTCCAGCAGCGCAGCAGGGTCGTCCTCGACACCAGACTGACCGGTACCGACCCTGACACCGCCTGGCGCTTCCTAGTCATGCCGCAACCCGAGAAAGTAACCCTCGAGGTACGGATCGACGCGCTGGGCATTCACTTCTTTTCCCTGCGCACCACCGAAGATGCCTTCAAGCGGTTAGTCGAGCGGCTACCCGACGGCGATCGGGGGCCGGATGATGCCAATCTCGATGCGGCGCTAGCAGCGAGCCCCAAGACCGCACTCGTCACCGTGACCCGCTGGCGCGACTCGGGCGAACGGGAGAAGACTGACGTGATCCTGGCTCGCCAGGGCGACCACTTGCACGTGTTCATGCGCGATCCCGACGATCCTGATCGCTTCAAGGCGCAAGGCATCGATCACGACCAGCTTCGGTCCCTGCTCGACCGCTTAGCCGCGCAGCCAGCCAGCTGACGGCGCACGGCTCGATCGAAGAAGAACCGAAGTCTCGCGGACTCCTAAGACCGCGGGGCGTGCCCCGGCCATAACACCCACGGAGGCCGGGTAGGCGACCGAGGATGATTCGCTGACAGTGGAGATGACCCCGGAGCCGCAGCAGCAGCTCACCTCGCTCCGATCACCACTCCTCGTCCTCCTCGGCCCCATCCTACCCATCGCCGCTGCGCCCGACGTACTGATCGCGGATCGGCAGGAACTAGCGAAGGCGCTCGTGCGCGCTCGGCGCTTGCTGGCCGGCGCGAGCGAGGCCATCGGCAAGCGCCTTCGGGCCCGGGGCGAGCGTCTCGTGCGCCCTCAACCGAGACGCCTCCTTGCCCGCGCAAAGCCGTCTCGACCGATGAGTTCGACGCTTTCCGGCGGTCTTCTTTTGGGAAACGGACAGAGGTGTTGGAGGCTGAGTCTGGAGTGAGCGCGATCACTCACCTGTACGCAGGAGTCCCGGTAGCCGATCTGGAAGCCAGCATCGATTGGTACACGCGATTGTTCGGGCGCGACCCCGACTTTCGAGCCGGGGATGAGATCCTCTGGGAGATAGCGGCATCCGCCACGCTGTTCATCGAGCCGGACGCGGAGCGCGCGGGCACGGGTCGGATCACCCTTTCCGTGACCGGGCTGGACGCGCTCCTCGAGTCCTTCGCCGTCCGGCACGTCGACCACGAAGTGATCGAGACCTATTCCAACGGCGTTCGCCACGTCAAGATCCCCGATCCTGATGGCAACGCGATCGCCTTCGCCGAGCCTCCCGTTGCCGCATGACCGGGACCTTGATTGAGCCGATCGCAGAGGCTCACCTCGATGGGGTGATTTCGCTCGTGGCGGCAGAAGGCTGGACTGAGTACACCGACGATGTACAGCGGGCCTACCGCGCATTGACCGCGCCGGGCGTGACGACGCTGGTCGCGATAGCGGACGGGCGGGTCGCGGGCGTGATCCAGGTCCAGTCGGATGGCCTAATTCAGGCCCACGTTTCGATGCTCCTGATCGGCCGGAACTGGCGAGGACTCAGGCTCGGCCCAAGGCTTCTGCGCGAGGGCCTCGAGCGCGCGGGAGGTCTGCAACTGGACATCCGCACTCGGACCGAGGGCTACTACGAGCGGCTTGGTGCGAGGCGCTCGCTCGGCTTCCGCCTCACGCGCGAGAATCTCGGACTGGGGGCCGACGCCATTTAGATCGCCGACGTCCTGCTCCGCGCGCGAACCGCAATCTGGGACGCAATCGCTCGGGTTGCGAAGCACCCCACGCGCGTTCGGCGGGGTCGTCGACTGTTCGGGCTAGCACGCCAGCCACGTTGATCACCACGACGTGACGATGCGGCTCGAACCTCAAGTCGGGAGCCAGCTCGCCTGTCCCGACCTGAAATTGCAGCTTCGTCGCAGGGCCACCACCATTGCTTGCGACACGGCGCTGGCGTACGTAGGTGCGCTCTCGACGAAGGACCCCAGGAGAGAGAACACGGACGCCCTTGCCGCCCCCACGCTGCCAGTCGTGCCATGCCATGCAAAGTCGAGGACGTACACGAGCGCCGGAAACGAGCTGTCTGGCATCCCCGATGCCTTGCCCGCGGTCGTCACCGTCCCAGCGCGCTGCCACAGCCGCACGCTACTACACGGGCTGGCACCGACTCGCAGCCGATGTGGCTCTGGCGCCAGCGGCCCGGCGAGCGGGACGAGTTCCTACCGCTCTGCTGGCAGGGCACGGCCGCGCGCCGCTGATCACGCTGTTCGGGACCGGCCTTTGGCCGTCGCCGAGCAGAAGTACCGCGCGGCTGGCTCGTCGCGCGCGCAATCGTTGTCCGACGTGAAGGCTGAGCTCGCGGTGGGCTTGGGTCACGCGCGGGCATGCGGCACTGGTGCGATGGCTTTCGGTCGGCGTCAGTGAACGGTGATCGGCTGGGAGGGCGAGGACGGCTGGCTTCGGGTGCCGTGGTAGGTCGCCGTGACGCGGTAGCGCCACGTCCCTTTGTGTTCGGGGTGGCGGCTTGTGAACGCGTAGCCGGGTCGTTTCAGGCGCGGGGCAAGCGTCCGCCACCGACCGCCGCCGTGTTGCTGCTGGAGCGTGTACGTGAAGCCGGGATTGCTGCCGACTGGGGCCCAGGTGAGCGTGAAGGCGCCGCTTCGCACGTGCGTGCTTCGGCGCCCGGTGGTGGGCGGGTCGGGTGGCATCGTGATCGTCACCGTGCGGTCGACCTTCAGGCGGTGAACGGTCACCGGCGAGCCGAGTCCGGCCCCCTGCACGCGTACGTCGACGGAGCGGACGTGGGCGAGGCCGAAGTGCAGCACGGCGCCGCGGCGGGAGCGGTACCCGAAGTCCGTTCGCAGTTCGTCGTCGCCGAGGATCTGATGGCTGCCGGCCCGGTAGACGGTCACCTCGGCGCCGAGCCCGAGCGGCCCGAGCGGATCGCTTGCCGATCGGACCCGAATCTCGATCCAGTGGTTGTGGCTGTGGATCTGGTTCCACCACACGTAGTTGTTGTCATCGACGGTCTGGCCGCCGCCGCTGCCGTTGACCATGACCAGATCCTCGCGACCGTTACCGCTGAGATCGCCGTAGCTGAGATCCCGCGCGGTGTGGATCAGGCCGGTCTCGGACGGTTTGACCCACGTGAAGTGGAAGTTGCCGTCGTTTTCGAACACCCAGGGCGCGAACTCCTGACCGGTCAGGGGGTTGCGGCTGGTGAACTGCCTGTCGACCAGCACCAGGTCGGGCCGGCCGTCGTTGCTGAGATCGACCGCGGCGCCGGCGCTGAGGTTCGGCTCAAGCACCAACGGGCCGCCGCCCAGCATCGTGCTGGGGATCGAGATCGGGTACTGGCCGCCGGTCGCCTGGCTGAGTTGCGAGGGGTTGTTCATGAAGTTCAGGCCGGAGTGCTTGGTGACGTCAACGAAGCGCAGGTGGCCGGGGGTCGAGACGTTCTTGTAGACCTTGATGATCGGCGTCTGGTACCGCAGAGAGTCATAGCCGGTGAAATTGCGGATGCCGATGACCACTAGGTCGAGCTTGCCGTCGTGGTTGAGGTCGACCGGCATTGTCTCGTAGGCGTCCATCCGGTCGCCGTACCCCAGCCCCTCGTCGGTCGCGGTCGAGCTCTCGTTCCGGAAGCGGATGTGCCCCGGCTTGGAGATGTTGTCCAGCGCGATGATCCCGTGCGACCATGCACCCTGCCACCCGCCGTCGGGAATGCCGTCGTGATTTAGGTCGACTCTCGCGCCAGCTGGGGAGGCGGGCGCGAGGGGGAGCGTTTCGACGCCGTCCCATACGTCGGAGTAGGCCGCGGCGATCACGTCCGGCTTGCCATCGCCGTCGAAGTCACGCACGACCGCGCCCTTGACGTCGACGATCGCCTGACCATACCGATTCTGGAACAGGTCGCGTTGGGGCCGGCCGTGTGCGCCCTCGATCGCGCTCCGAAGGAGGTTGCGCCCGAACGTTCCGTTCGGCCTGCCGGACAGCAGCGAGTTGGGGGCGTCGCTGCCGCCCCACCAGATGCCGTAGTAAGGGGCGTTGAGCGCCAGCATGTCCTGGGTGCCGTTGCCGTCGAAGTCCGCGAACAGCGGCGTGCGGGTGTCGCCGTCCACATCGGCGCCGAGGTTCTTATAGGCAAACGTGCCGTTGCCGTTGTTGAGGTACGTGCGGTAGCCGTGGTACTCGCACAGATCGCTCGGGTCCAAGTTGGCGGGGTTGTAGGCGTTGCCGAGGTCGCGGGGGTTCCTCAGCGACAGCGACCCGTCGCCGGAGTTGCCGAGGTACAGGTCGAGCCTGCCGTCTCGGTTGAAGTCAGTCAGCCCAAGCGCCTTGCTCTTGGCACTGAGGCCGTCGCCGGCCACACCGATCCGATACGGCGTCGCGTCCTTGGGATACGAGACCGAGCCATTAGGGTTGCGGTGCCCGAGCGCGACGAAGTAGTAGCCGGTGCCATTGACGATCACTATGTCCGGGACCCGGTCTCCGTTGACGTCGAACACCGCTGCGGCCTCGCCCCCGATGTTCCTCGCCTTGGGCGACGCCTTGCCGCAGCCGGCGACCGACGGCGTGTAGGTAGCGATGTCGGTCTCGCGAAACCAAGTTTTCGCCGCGGCGACGCCCGCTTGGACGCCGAGCGCGAGCGCGACACAGATGACGAGTCCCGCCGCCTTCGCCCCGACGCGCCGCCTGGCTCTCCGGGCACGCGGAGCGGGGGCGCAGCTTGAGCTTTGGCAGGTTGGTGGCATCGGCTGCGCTCTCTCCTTCGGACACGTCGCAGTTGACCGCGTGCAGGAACCGAGTAGAGCGAGGCGGGATTGGCGTGCGAGGGTTTCGATGTAAATGTGGCGCTGAGCGCGGGCGGCCTAGCGCTCGGCAGAGAAGGAGTAGTAACGCACACGCGGTAGAATGTCAACCATGGTTGACGATCTGCCCGTCGGCCCCGCCCTGCGCCGAGCCTGGATCGGCTACCGGCTCGCACTGGACGCGGAGATGGCCGCGGCCGGCTTCGCGGACAGCTGGTTCCCGGACGGGCGGGTGCTGCGGATCTGCTCTCGATGCTCGGACGCGACGATCTCGCAGATCGGCCGGGAGCTCGGGATCACCCGCCAAGGCGCGAGCAAGATCGTCGCCAGCCTCCGCGAGCGGGGCTACGTGACGCTCACGCACTCGGCGAGCGACCGCCGCGAGAAGGAGATCGTGCTCACCCCCCGGGCACACGCGTATCTCGCGGCTTACCGCAAGGGGGCCCGAGCGATCGACGCTCGGCTGCGAGACGACGTCGGGGCGGTGGCATTCGAGGCCCTCGGGCGATTGCTCAACGCACTTGGCGCGCCCGAGCAGCCCCGCCTTCGCGACTACCTGCGCGCCGCCAGCCACGCCGACATCAGCTACTCGGAATAGCGATCTACCGCTCACTGCGCGCGAGGAACGTGAGCTATGAGCTCGTGATGCCCACGTGGCTGCCGTGGACCCCCAGCGCTTCGACGTCGTGATCAGCCGCTTCGGCACGATGTTCTTCTCCGATCCGCCCCGCGGCCTTCGCCAACATCGCCTCCGCCCTGCGTCCCCCAGGGGCGGCTGGTCTCGCTCGTCTGGCAGCGCCGTGAGCTCAACGAGTGGGCCTTGGCGATCGACGCCGCGCTCGGCGATGCCGCCGAGCCACCGCCTCCGGCCGCGGACCCGTTCTCGCTCGGCGACGCCGAGGCGAGCCCGGAGATGCTGGAGCGCACCGGCTTCGACGCGGTGCGGTGCGAGGACGTCCATGAGCGCGTCCTTTATGGACACGACGTTTGACTCCGCGCTTGAGTTCGCGTGCGGCGTCCAAGGCGTGACGCCGCGCTCGCGGGCATGAGCCGCGGCGACGCTGCCAACGCCGTGGACCAGCTACCCGCCAGCATTACCTGGGGACCCTGAAGGGCTTCGGCGAAAGCGAGAGAAGGAGGCGCGAGATGGCCGGGCAGATGATCGAGGCAAACGGCGTCGAGCTGTGCACCGAGCCTTTTGGCGACGCGGCGGACCCCCCGATCCTGCTCATCATGGGCACCGGCGCGTCGATGCTGTGGTGGGAGGAGGGCTTTTGCCGATTGCTCGCGGACGGCGGTCGGTTCGTGATCCGCTATGACCACCGCGACACCGGGCGCTCGGTCACGGACAAACCGGGCCGCCCCGGATACAGCGGTGCCGACCTGGTTGCCGACGCCGCTGGCGTTCTCGACGCCTTCGGGATCCCGAGCGCCCATCTGGTTGGAGTGTCGGCGGGCGGGGCGTTCGCTCAACTGCTAACGCTCGAGCGTCCGGATCGGGTCTCCTCGCTGGTGCTCATCAGCACCTCCCCCGCAGTGCCTGGGGAACGCGCGCTGGCGCCGCCGACAGATGAGTTCGGTCGATTCGTTTCGACCGCAGCGGTCGATTGGCGAGATCCCGAGTCAGTGATCGACTACCTGGTCGACTACTCGCGCGTGCTCGCGGGAGGGCGGCGGCCTTTCGAGGAGGAGCCGACCCGACGCCTCATGCGCCGCGACGTCGAGCGCGCCCGCGACCTTGCGGCCCGGCAGAACCACGACGTGCTGCCAGACGGCGAGTTGCCCAGCGGGACCCTGTCCTCGATCACCGCGCCAACCTTGGTCATCCACGGCTCCGCCGACCCGATGTTCCCGATGGAGCACGGCAAAGCGTTGGCGGAGGAGATCCCGGGAGCGAGGCTGCTCTTGCTGGAGGAGGCTGGGCACGGCGTTCATCGGGCCGACTGGGAACGGATCGCCGGTGCCATCCTCGACCACACTGCCGCGGGCGGTGGGTCGGTCACCTGACGGCTCGCTTTGCTTCGTTTGCCAGCGAAGCGGGCGTCAGCATGCGCCGCTGCGCGGCGATCGCAAGGGACGACGAGGAGCCGTCTCGCGAAACCACCGGTTTCAGTCGAAGCAGAAGCGGCCATCGAGCCCGACCGCCGATCGACACGGCTAGCCGCCGACGACTCGGACAGCAAGCGCCGCTGACTGTCGCTCGCTCGGCCGAGCAGGCACCGTGCCGGCAGCCCGGCTGGCTTACCCATGGACGAGGACCGGCCGTCTCGTTTGCCGCTCCAGACTCCTGCTCGCGCCCGAGGCTAGGGAAGTCCGCGGCCGTCGAACGAGACTCTTCAGCTGGAACGGAAGCGCGCGCGACGGATTGACGTCCGATGTCTGGTCCATCGCCGGCGCGAAGCAGAGGCACACCGACCGAGACGGCTAGACCCGGCTGCAGAAGCAGCTGAGGGCCGGTCAGGTCAGCCTGTCGCCGCCCCGGTCCTCGGCAAGGACGCCATCGGGGACGAACCAGACATGCTCCTGCGCGGTGACGGCCGCGATTCGCTCGTAGTCGCGGTCGTAGTGGACTAGCGGTGCGTTCGCCATCTCGGCTGTGGCAGCGATCAGGAGGTCCGGCGTAGGCACGCGCCGATGATCGCCGGACGTGGCCATCAGGAGCTGCACCTCGCGCGCCCTGCTCCACAACGATTGAGGCATCAACAGCGTGTCGAACGCGGCGAGGCGTGTGGCGAGCTCCCGTGCCCGCTGTTGGTTGGGAGCCAATCGGACCAGCTCCAATATGACCAAGTCGCACACGAGTACCCGCCCCGATCGAACCTCATTGTTGAACCATTCCGCCAGCTCTGGGAATCGTCGATCTCGCGCCCAGGTCCAGACCGCCGTGTCGACGAGGGCGGGCCGCGAGAGCGCAGCCGGTTGGGGAACGCTAGTCCGCGCTCGCTCCGCCACGACGCTCGCGGCCCGATTCGACCTCGCTAGGAGTGCCATCGATGTCTCGTCGCACATCGAAGTCGGCGAGCGCAGAGCGGCGCGCTACTTCGCGGAGAGCCGTGTTCACGGTCGCGCTGAGACCGTCGGTGCCGAGCGCGGCCTGCGCGGCGGCAAGCGCAGCTTGGTCTACATCAACGGTGGTGCGAGCCATCAGCATCATGGTAGCGCATCAGGATGCCAAACCCATCGCCTCGCTGCGTCACAGTGCTGTGCTTACGGTCTCCGGGGGCGGGTAGCTGCGCCCCATGTGGACCGAGGCTGAGATCGTCCCCTACCGCGACGGTCCGTACCTGATTCGCGGTGCGTTCACCATCAAAGATCAGGATGGCCGGCGCATAGAGACCTCACGGCGCACGGTCGCGCTATGTCGCTGCGGCAAATCCCGGCTTCGCCCCTTCTGCGACGGAACCCATCGACTGATTCGCTTCCGGGCCGCGTCGAACGCGGAGCGGACGGTCAGCGATGAACCAGAACAGCGCTCCCTCGCGGGTAGTGACGGCTCCGCTCCTGACGGCAGCGAGGGAAACGCAGGACAGCCAAGATCCAAGACGGCAGCGCTGTTTGACCAGCCGGAGACAGGTTCGAGGACTGGGGCGAAAGCCCCCGAGAAGCCACAGCGCCCGTCGGGCCGCCTCGGGCTCGTCTACGAGGAGCTGAAGAAAGCTGACACCGGGCTGGAGGGACTCGATTGTCAGTTGTCGGGGAACACCGCGACGCAGATCGGGGCAGCTCGTCCATTGGTCGCAGCCGCGCGCGCCTTCGTGGAGAATCTCGCAGCCAACACGGCCACCGGCCAGGTCGGGCGAGAGACGGCTAACGAGGTCGGGCCTTGCCTGTGCCTCGTTCAGGGCGCGCTCGCGTCACTGATGGCGCACTCAGATGAGTCCGATGCTATCCGTCAAGTCGTCGGGCAGCTTCGCTCGGCAGCCGGGCATCTGGACCTTCCCCATCACCCGCGATGACGATCACCGACGCGCCGACCGGAGGGCGAGCGATCCGCCTGCCTCCGAGCCGAGGTCCCTGGACGGCGGCGCTCTACGACCTCTTGCACGCTCCCGCTCACGATGGTGGAACAGCACACGTCAACGCCACCTCACAGGATGCGCTGGTGGACGACGATTTGCAGATGGCGCTGTACCTCTGCTATGAGCTGCACTACTCAGGGCTCGACGGTATCGACACGCGCATGGAATGGAGTCCTGTGGTGCTGATGCTCAGGGGAGCCATGGAGAGCAAGTTCGAGGCGGCCCTGATGGAATTGATCCCAGACTGCTCTCCGAAAGAGCCAGAGATCGGTGAGGAGTTGCAGCGCCTGGTGCGGGAGGACCAGGGCCCGCCATTGTCGCATTACGTGGAGAAGCAGGCGAGCCGGATTGAGCTGCTCGAGCACGTCGTGCATCGCTCCGCCTACCAGCTCAAAGAGGCAGACCCGCACTCGTGGGTGATCCCGCGGCTCACGGGCGCTGCCAAAGCCGCGCTCATCGAGATCCAGGCCGACGAGTACGGTGGCGGTAGAGCCGACCGCATGCACTCGGTTCTGTTCCAGAACACCATGCACGGACTGGGCCTGGACGCCAGCTATGGCGCCTACCTGGAGCGGCTGCCGGGCGTCACCCTGGCGACGGTGAACCTACTGTCGTGGTTCGGCTTGCACCGGCGCCTGCGCGGCGCCGTCGCCGGCCACCTGGCGATCTTTGAGATGACGTCTTCAGTTCCCAACAGACGGTACGGGAACGGTATCCGCCGGCTCGGATACGGGCCCGAGGTCACGGATTTCTATGACGAGCATGTCGAAGCCGATGCTGTGCACGAGAACATCGCGATTTGGGATCTCGCGAACTCGCTGGCTGTGACAGAGCCTGAGCTTGCGCACGACATCCTGTTTGGAGCCAGAGCGCTGCTGGCTCTGGAGGCGCAGTGGGCGAGGCATCTCCTGGATTGCTGGAGCAGGGGTGAAAGCTCTTTGATCCACCCGTTGGAGCTCGCCGCCTCGGGGTGAGTAGCGACATCGCGTTTTCGTACGTTCTCCCCCTGCGTTGGAGCGCCGATCAAGGGAGGGAAGCGATAACCGCGTATTTGGACCAGATCGCCGGCTGGTGCGACGACGTGATTGTGGTGGATGGATCGCCACCGGAGGTGTTTGCCGCCAACGCGGATTCGTGGAGCGGACGCGTGCGCCACGTCGCGCCCGATCCGGCCCACCGGTGCCTGAACGGAAAAGTGTGGGGTGTGCTGACCGGAATCCAGACCGCGCGGCACGACCGAGTCGTGATCGCCGACGATGATGTTCGCTATGACGCGGCGTCGCTGGCGAATGTCCTGACACTGCTTGCTCAATATGACCTCGTGCGCCCCCAGAACTTCTTTTCCCCGATGCCGTGGCACGCCATGTGGGACACAGCTCGAACGCTGCTCAACCGTGCGCTCGGAGCGGATTTTCCCGGGACGCTAGGTGTGCGGCGTTCGACTGTGCTGGCGATCGGCGGGTATGACGGCGACGTCATATTCGAGAACCTGGAGCTGATCCGCACAGTAGAGGCCTACGGGGGTAGCGTCATTTCACCGCTGGATATCTGTGTGAAGAGGGTGCCTCCGACCTCCGCTCACTTCTGGAGCCAGAGGATCAGGCAGGCGTACGACGACTTCGCCATTCCCGCCAGGATGGCGGTGTGGCTCAGCGTCGTGCCTGGTCTTGCCACCACGGCGCTGAGGCGACGCCCACAGCCTCTGTTCTTGGCCGCGGCAACCTCTGTGCTTGTGGCCGAACGCGGGCGCAGACGATCGGGTGCTACCAAATTCTTCCCCGTGATCTCCACGCTCTTGGCCCCGCTCTGGGTGATGGAGCGCGGCGTCTGCGCCTGGCTGGCCGTGTTTGCGCGCTGGCGGCTTGGCGGCATCCGGTACGGAGATGCCGTGATCCGGGTGGCGGCCAACTCTTCACGCCGGCTGCGACGACGGGCCAAGTTTCGCCTGGCTCGCTCGGCGGGTGCCGAACATCCGGGCCAAAGAACAGCTGCACAGCTGCGCTGATACGTTGCCCAGCTCGTGGCCTATCGGACCCAAGCCCAGAAGTCACACGTCGACAAGGCGATGCAGGCACTCGCCAGAACCCGCTTGGGCGGCTGGATGTTTGTCAACGTGTTCCCGGTCATCGACCGGTGGCTGATCCCCCGAACACGGGGCCGGCTGAAGGTGGCGATGGGTCAACCGATCCTGTTGCTGCATACGCAGGGGGCGAAATCCGGTCAATCCCGCACCAGCCCGCTGCTCTACACCCCGCACGACGAGGGCTTCATCGTCGTGGCCTCGAAGGCCGGTGCCGGTCATCACCCCGCCTGGTATCACAACCTCCGCGCCCACCCCGACGCGGTGGAGGTCGAGATCGATGATCGCCACATCGCCGTCCGACCCCGGGTCGTGACCGGCTCCGAGCGCAGCGAGCTCTGGCAGCGCGTCAACGACAACTACGACGGCTACGCAGCCTACGCACGGCGGGCGGGAGGCCGGGTCATTCCCGTCGTCCTCCTGCAACCAACCTGAGCGCCGCCGCGGCTACTTTTCCTCTGGCTCCTCCTCTCCCGGCCAGGAGCCAGTGAGCCGCGCGTAGCCTTGACGAGCCCCGTGGTCGACGAAGCCCCTGATGAGCGCGAACAGGGCGCCCTCGATCAGCAGCGCGGCGACGAGCTTGACGTAGTTGACCTCACGATGGTGGGCTTTGGGAGCTTCCTCGTCATCGATCACACCCCAGATCAAGGCGAACAACCTCTTACCGATCTGTCCAGCGACCAGTCCACTGACGATGCTGATTGGCAGAAAGAAGATCTTGCCCATCGTTCACCACGCTCTCTGTCTCTCGACGACGCGGAAGCGCCAGGGGTTTGGGACTCGGCTGGTCATTTGGGCTCATCGCGCACAGGCAGGTACGGTTCCCGGTCCTCGGGGTGGCCTCCCATGATCTGTCGTCCCCGTTCCAGTTCCGCGTTCAGCTCGGCGCCGAACAGGATTACGACGTTGGTCAGCCACAGCCACACCAGGAACACGATCACCGACGCCAGTGCGCCATAGGTCTTGTTATACGAGGAAAAGTTGGCCACGTAGAAGGCGAACAGCGCCGACACGACGATCCACATGATCACCGCAAAGATTCCTCCCGGAGTGACCCAGCGAAAGCCGGGCTGGCGAACGTTTGGCCCGGTGTAGTAGAGGATGGCCAGGATCACCGTCACGACCACCAGCATCACCGGCCACTTGGCGATGTCCCAGATCTGCACCGCCGTAGAGCCAACCCCGATCACGTTGCCGACCTTGCCCGCCAACGAACCGGTGAGCACGACCGCCAGGGCGCTGAGGGTCAACAGGATGACCGTGATCAGCGTCACCCCCAGCCGGATCGGGATCGTCTTGTAGAAGGGACGGCCCTCCTCCACGTCCCAGATGACGTTAGAGGCGCGCATGAAGGCGGCGATGTAGCCTGACGCCGACCACAGCGCCACCACCAGACCCACCACGAACGCCACCCCAGCAGTTCCCTGACGCGATTCGATGTTGTGGATCGCGTTGGTGAAGATCGTCTTGGCCGGACCGGGGGCAACCGAGCCCAGGTTCTGAATCAACGGCTGGGTCACCGAGTGCCCGATCAGCCCCAGCACCGAGACGATCACGATCAGCATCGGAAAGATCGCCAGCACGCCGTAGTAGGTCAAGGCAGCGGCCAGGTCGGTCAGATGATCGCCGTTGAACTCCTTGAAGGTACGCTTGAGAACCCCGCCCCAGGCAGGCTTGGGCAACTCGGTCGGCTGGTCGGGAGCAGCCTCGTCGAGCTCGCGCTCTCCTCTGGGTTCTTGATCGGCGGGCGCGATGTCGGCTTCTCGAGCTTCCACGCCTGACTGATCTCCGGGCTGGTCGTCGACGCGGCCAGGTGCGCGAGATCGGTCCTCGACACGGCTTCCTGCGCGCGATCGATGCGGAGTCCTGTCCATGGCTATCGCCGTCTCATCAGCAAGCCGGTTATCAGGCCCACGAAGAACGCGCCCCCCGCGATGAACGGCACCGGGTTCTCCTGCACGGTCGTGCCCAGCTGCTGAGCTCCCGCGCTCGCCGACTCGGGGGTCGCCTGCTTGGCTTTCGCCGTGAATTCCTCCTTCTTCTCGGCCACTGTCGTCTTCACCTGGGTGACGTTGTCGGCGAGTCCCTGCTTGACGGTGGTGATCCGGTCCTGCGCCTGAGCTTTGACGTCGGCCTTGGCCGCCAGTGCCTCGACCGTGTCGCCGAGCTCCTCGCGCGTCTGGTCGATCTCGGCCCGAATCTGCTCCGGGGACTTAGGCTCGGTGTCGTCCGTCCTGCGCTCGGCGTCGCCTGTCTCTGTGACTCGGCCTTCTGAGCTCTCGGTCATCGCCGGCCCTCCTGTGCGCGTTGTTTGGTCACCTCGACGTCCTCCTTCAAGCTCTGCACGGTCTGCTCGGGCACCGGCGGGACGCCCTGTTTGACCCTGGTCTTGCCCATCAGGGCGAGCACCCCGGCGATCGCCCCAAAGGCCACGGCCACGATCAGCGCGGCCAGCCAGCCGGTCACCGCCAGGCTTATGGCGAGCACGATCGCAGCTGTCAACGCACCCACGGCGTACAGCCCGACCACGCCCGCGGCACCGAACATCCCGGCACCGAGCCCCACCTGCTTGCCTTTTGCGGTCAGCTCCGCCTTGGCCAGATCCAGCTCCTGGCGAACCAGCGTCGACGTTTGTTCAGACAGCTGCTTTAGGAGCTCTGAAACCGGCTGGTCGGGAGCCGCCGATGCCGGCGACTCTCCGGTGGGCGGCACGCCTGCCCGCGACTCTCCCATGGCCGTCGTGCCTGTACCCGAATCTCGTGTTGCCATCACTCCTGCCCTCCCTCGCTGCTTGACGCGCCTGTCGACTCCGACTGCTTGCCACCGACGGTCTCCAAGAGCCGAACCCTCAGTTGGCGGTTGAAGAGCACCGCAGCCACGCCGGCCGTCAGCAATAGCAAGACCGCGGCCCGCAGGCGGTGCTTGGGCTTCGGCGGCGGTTCGGTGATCGCGATCCAGAGCTCTCCCAGCGATTGCGTTGCCTCCTGGAGGCGTCGCCGGAGCTTTTTGTCCTTGACCGCTTCAGCGACGTCTTTGCCGCGCGCTCGGCGGTAGACGTCGCTGGTTGCCTCCGCGGCCTGTTTGGCCGCGGATTGCACGTTCTTGTCATCTAGCAGCTGTCGCGCGTACGGCGCTATTGCCGCCGCCTGTTCTTTAGCCGTCATCGAGTTCCTTTGCTCCATCGAGGGTTATCTGCTTGGTGCGCTTCAACGTCGACGCCAGGACTGTTCCCGGTCCTTGTCGCCGGTGAGCAGTGGGTCAAATCGACGTCCGTTTCTGATCGCCACGAACGTGCGCCTGCCAGCAAACGGGCCGCTCTCGATCAGCGCCCACTTCCGCGGCCTCGGTCCGGTACCGGATGACAGCTCGGCAGGCTCGGCCCCTTGATCGTCGATCGCGACAGCGCCTTGATGGCCGGTTAGAAGCCCGCCTTGCCCTTGCAAGTCCTCGTTTCGGTCCGCCAATGCGCCCTCCAGCCGCATAAGGGGGATCTCACATAAGTGGGACAACTTAGACACAGCTACCCCGTCCTTCGGGACACAAACACCCAAACCTGGACAAAACCAGGACAAGCATGGACTAGACCGACGCGGTTGATGCCGCGGTCAGCGGATCCGCGTCCAGATGTAAAGCCCCGCAATCCTCGGCGAAGCGGCGATCTATGCCAGCCCCCGCCAAGGCGACCGGCACCCGACCGGCCAGCATCCTGAGCTCGTCGTGCACGGGCTGCAATCGACCCCACATGGCCGTGGCGATGACAACCAGACGGGGACGAAGCTGATCGTTGGCCTGCGCCAGGCTGGCCAGCGGCGTGTCGGCGCCCAGATACGTTATGCGCCAGCCCAGCCGATGCAGCGCGATCCCGAACGAGATGAGCCCGAAGGTGTGATGCTCGTCCTCGGGGCAGGCGAGCAGTGCGCGTTGGCCCAGCCCGCGGTCCCAGCCGCGCGCCAGGCCCAGTAGCCGGCCGTGGATGAATGCGCTGATGAAATGCTCCTGGGCGACATTGACGTGAGCGTTCGCCCACCGCTCGCCGAGCTCACGAAGCAGCGGCAGCACGATTTCTTTGATCACGGTGATGACGCCGCGGGTCGCCAGCAGCTTGTCGAGCACCTGCTCGGCGGTGGTTTCATCGAATCGCTCCAGCGCGGCCAGCATCTTCTCCCGATCGGCGGCGGCCTGGTCGGATCGGGCTGACGGCTGGGGGTTGACCGAGATCCTGAATCTGGCGGCCGAAGCCAGTTCGGCGGCCTGGGCGGCTGGGACACCCTCGCCGACGTGGCGAAGCATCAGTCGCAGGCGAGCTTCGTCCACCTGCGAGTAGAGGCGCTGATTGCCGTGCGTACGAACCGGCGTCAGCAACCCGTAGCGACGCTCCCATTTGCGGAGCAGATCAGAGCTCACGCCGACGCGCCGGCTTAGCTCTCCGATCGGCATCCATGAAGCACCAGGGGCGACCATTTCACGAACGAATTGACGTTGGTGTCTGAATACCCGGCTGCGAGGATCGGAATCGAGCGGGTGGCGGCGAGTGAGAATGTCAGCGCTTGCGACCGGGGCCCGGGATTCGTTCGGCCAGCCTGCCAACACGTTCGGTCGCGCTCTGCAACGGCTCGACCACCTCACGCACCTCGTCCACGTCGCGGACGAGCGGTTTGAAGGTCTCGATCAGCGTGGCCAGCGCGACCTCCAACATTCGTCCCATCTCCTCGAGGGTTGATTGCAGCTCGTCGATCAGCTCGCGCTGGCGGCGCACCTCCTCATGAATCCCGCCGGCTTGCGCCCGGACCCCGCCGAGTTCAGGGATGAACTCCTGGCGCAGCTGCGCAAGCTCCTGAGTCGTCGCCGCAAAGGCGCTGCGCAGCGCATCGAGATCATCGCTCATAGGCTCAAACCCGCCCCGCAGAGCCGCGAGCTCGTCACGAACGGAATCCAGCGTGGCCACGGCATGGCGAAACGCATCCGGGAGGGGGCGCAGCTCCCGGCGCGCAGCTTCGGCCAGTGCGGCGAGCGACATGGCTGCGTCGGCGATCCTCCCCACATAGAGGATCGGCCGGTTGGCGAGCCGCACTGGACCGAGCAGCTGATCGAGCACTACAGCCAGTGGACGAACACTGGGCATGGGCCGTGCCGCTACGCGTCGCTGAGAACCCGCTCGGTGGCCTTCAGGACGCTCGTGCGGTTCTTGTGGGCGCGCTCGTATGAGCGTGTCTTCTGAACGCGCTCCTCATCGGCCTCGGAGAGCGCGGCTTGAACCTCGGCGGCGGTCAGCTCGTCATATCCGGTCCACGGCTCCTGGCCGCGCAACGAGGCGATCCGGCTCAGCACCGTGGTGCGATTCTGGTGGCGACGCTCATAGGAGTCGATCTTGGCCAGCTCGATCTGGGAAAGGTCGGTCAGCTTGCCGGTGATCTCCTCGGCGGTGAGCCCGTCATAGCCCGAGATGGCCAGGTCGCCTTCGCCGGCCACCGCCCCCTCGACTTGACCCTGGACCTGAGCGACGCCAGGAACCTTGCGCGCCTGGCGGGCGGTCTGCTTGGAGGTATTGCGCGCGAACTTCTTGCCCGCCTCGCCGGCCTGGCGCACGGCATCCGCAGCCCCTGTGGTGGTCAGATCATAGGACGGTTTGCCCTCGAGCTCGGCGCCCGAGACGGCGTCGGTCAGGGCCGGAATCTCGCGCACAAGACGCTCGAGCATCCGCTCCTCGTCGGAGCGGATCGAGGCGGCCAGCTTGGCCGTCTGCTGATCGCCGCTGGAGTCGGCCAGACGCTCGATCGCCTTGTAGGTGGCGATTTCAAGCGCCTCGGTGGCGCATGCGTCCTTGGCGTTCTTGAGCACCTTCTCCTCCCCGCTGGCGCCGCGCAGGAGGTCCAGCGGCGTCTTGGAAAGCGCCAGCGTCTGCCCGATGAGACTCTCCCAGAAGCCGATCACCCCGGTCAGCGGATTAGAGCCGTCGCCAAGTTCCGTCAGGCGACTCCCGACGCGCTCGGAATGCTCGCGGGTCTCCCGGAGGTGTTTCTCGAGCAGCGAGCGGTAAGAGCCCCGCGGGGTCATGGCGATCTGGGACTGCAGCACGCGGACCAGCGCGTCTTCGCTGGCGCGCGCTTCGGCCAGGTACTGGCCAATCTTTCTCTCTGAAGCTGTCATTCGTCATCCAATCTCGATCTCGACTAAGGCGGGAGCCTTGATCCAGGTCCCCCCAAGGACAAGGTGCCAAGAGCCGAACGTGCGACTTCGCCCAGAGCACCAGGGACGACCAAGATCGCCCACCAATGGCTTACCCCGGAAGGCCAGGGTCAAACAGGCGGAGGAGGTCGGCGGGGTGCGAATCGGGGGGGTGCTGGAGTCATCGCGCGCCGGCCCAGGGCGAGCGAGATCGGTTTATCCCACTCGATACGGGCTATCGAGATAGAACACTGTCCTATCTAGGAGGTTCTCAATGATCTTGCGGATCGATCGTCTGCAGACCGAGCTGGCACCGCCATCTGATCCGGATCCTGTCGGCGCGTCGGCGGTGCAGGAGCTGCTCGGCGGCAAATACGGCGAGATGTCGACGTTCATGAACTACACCTACCAATCGTTCAACTTCCGCAGCCGGCAGAAGGCGCGGCCGTTCTACGACCTGGTGGCCAGCATCGCCGCCGAGGAGTTCGGGCACATCGAACTCGTCGCGGCCGCGATCAACACGATGCTCACCGGTGCCGCTGACGGCGAACCCGGCACGCTGGGCGACCTCGGCGACGTCAAGGGAGTTCGCAACACACAGCACTTCATCGCCGGTGGCGCCGGGACCCTGGTGCAGGACTCAAACGGCAAGCCGTGGAACGGCGACTACGTCTTCGCGTCCGGGGATCTGGTCGAGGATCTGACGCACAATTTCTTCTTGGAGACCGGCGCCCGCAACAACAAGCTCAAGGTCTACGAAATGGTCGACCATCCCGCCGCGCGTGCGCTCACCGGCTATCTGCTGGTGCGCGGTGGCGTGCACCAGGTCGCCTATGCCCGCGCCCTGGAGAACCTGACCGGCGCCAACCTGCTCAAGCTCTTCCCCTCACCGCGGATTCCGACTGACAAGATCCCCGAGTGCCAGCCGCACATCAAGCGCGGCGAGCATCTGAAGCTGTATCGGTTCTCGCCAGACGACTATCGCGAGATCGGCGCCGTATTCAACGGCCCGCATCCGGAGACCGGCGAAGATCTCCACGTCGCCGAGGAGGTCTCACCCGCAGGCGTTCCGCCGATGGATCTGCCCGCGCAGCCGGCCGTGTTCGCGCCCGGCCCCGATCCCGAGGAGATCTCGGAGATCGCCGCCAGCCTCAGGCAAGCCGCCGGCCTGCCCAAGCAGCCGACCGGGGTTGTCGCCAACGATGGCGACGGCGTGACCGGCAAGGTCAAGCAAGCGCTCAGCTAAGCGCGAACTATCAGTTTGCCTCGAGCGTCTGAAGGAGCTGCAGGCGCTCGGGGCCGCCGACATAGGTTCGGGGTCGATAGCTGCCGCAGCTCACGCGATGACAGGGCAGCAGCAGCGGCACGGGGTTGGAGCCGATCGCATACCCGCAGCGATAGGCGGAGAGCGTCGAGCTGAGACGGTCATAGGAGAGTGGCTCCGCGTAGGGGATGTCGCGGGTCGCCTCCAGAGCCTCCGCGACGGCAGGTTCCACGGAACGCCAGTCGATCACATCAAGCATGCCGTCACGGCCACCACCGAAATACGAGCCAATCCCGCTGCCGAGCCGATCCAGCCGCTCACTGGCTGCGGCAGCCCCCCGGCGACCCCGAGCTCGAGCGCAGAGCTCCTCGAAGTCGGCGTGATCCTCGAAGGCGACACGCACGATGCCGGTCGTTGAACTGGCCAGCGCCAGCGCGCCCAGCGGGCTCTCCCGCTGGGCGCAAGCCAGCTTCCCGACCGCGTCGGAGGCGATCACCGGCTCGCGTTTGATGGCCCGAGCCCCCGCCCGCAGACCCCGTTCATAATCGCGGCACTGGGCGCATACCCCCTCGACCCGCACGCTCACCGTCTCGACCTTGTAACCCGGCAGCGGCCTATCCGTCAACCGGGAACCTCCGAACTCGACGTCAAACAGTCGCAGGCACAGGCGACAGCGAAAATGATCGTGGGGCTCGGTGTTGAGCTCATACCGCACCGGCTCGGGGGTGCCGAGCGCGGCGATCAGACCCAGCTCGGTCAACTCGGCCAGGGTCGCGTACACGGTCCCGCGCCCGATGTCGGGCACGGCGAGGCTCGCCCGCGCCAGCACCTCGTCCGCTGAAAGGTGCTCGTCGGCGCTTCCGCGGAACGCCTCGAGGATCGCGCGCCGCTGAGGCGTGACCCGCAGGCGATGCTCACGCAGCAGGTCCCCGGTGTCGGTTCGCGCGATATGCAGGTCCCCCATGCGGATATGTCGTTTCAAGAGGATTTCCTAGATAGGAGCCGGGCGATGCGCAGCGATTTCAGACTATCCCGGCCACCAAGGTCAAGCCCTGGTTGCATTCCGACCGATGGTGACGACGATGGTTGCATTAGCCGACGGGACAGGATTAGGATGCCCCGCGCGACCGCATCCAGGTGACGTCAAAAGGAGGTAGGGGAGACTTTTCGGCCGCGTCCACAGCTAGTTGGAAGCTGGGACCAGCCTGTTCACGAGCCTCGCCGCGGGCGAGGCGTGGAAGGTGATGCTCCCCAACTGGTCCGCCCCACAGCATAGGAGTGCCATGTCGTTCAGACTTCGTTTCGTGCTTCCGCTGGTCGTCGCCGGCGTCCTCGGAGGCGTATCTCTAGTCCTGTTGCAATCACACGCAAGCGCGAACAGCCCGATGAGCTATTCGCGTCTGAACAAGGTCCAGCGACGGATCGTGTCCGAGACGTTGGCCAGTGCCCTGGGCCCAACCTCGGCGATCACGCCACAGGCGCCCGGCGACGACCAGGGGAGTGGACCGGATGGCGCTCCGTTCACACCCCCGAAGTCGTTCGGATCGCCGGGCGCTGCCGGCTCCCCGTCCACCTACTTCCCGTCCGGTCAGGGGCAGTGCGCGGCCCGTCGGGGCAACAACGTGAAGGTCAACCAGAACTGCCTCAACATCTCCGATCCGGACCTCCAGGGTCGCGGCCAGGCCAACAACGAGCCGTCGATCGCCGTAGATCCATTTGATCCCCGACACCTGGTGGCCAGCGACAACAACTACATCCGCGGCGATGGAACATGTGGTTCGCACTACTCGCTCAACGGCGGAAGCAGCTGGAATGACTCCACGACTCCTAACGGGTTCACCCGGGGGCCGGCGCCCTTCGCCCGCGAGTACTGGCAGGCCGGCGGAGACACCTCGGTGGCCTGGGACACGCGCGGAAACTCGTACCTGAGCTGCCAGCTGTTCAACCGCGGGACCGTAGCGTCGCCCAACCCCGACCAGTCGAGCACGTTCGTGATCTTCCGCTCGACCCAGAACAACGGCGCGTCCTACAACTTCCCGGGCCGCTATTCGACGACCGTGAACTTCGACCCCACCGGGACCAGCGGGGTTCTCGAGGACAAGGCGCTGATGGCGATCGACGACAACGTCAACAGCCGGTACAGAGATCGCATCTACGTGACCTGGACCGAATTCGCCGCCGACGGCACGGCCTACATCTACGAGGTTCACTCCGACGATTACGGAGAGACGTTCAGCAATCGCGTATTGGTGAGTGCTGACAGCTCACTGTGCACGAACACGTTCGGCGTAGCCACACCGAACGGTCGCTGCAACAACAATCAGTTCTCAGACCCGTTCGTGGGGCCCGACGGCAACCTGTATGTCGCCTGGGACAACTACAACAACCAGCCCACGAGCGGAAAAGACAATCACTATCAGGTGCTGCTGGCAAAGTCGACCGATGGTGGTCAGAGCTTCTCGGCGCCGGTCCACGTCAGTGACTTCTACGACCTGCCGGATTGCGATACCTATCAGGGTACGGGTGCCGATCCGGGGCGCTCCTGCGTGCCCGAGAAGGGCTCGTCGACCAAATCGGTTTTCCGGGCGACCAACTACCCGTCGGGACAGGTCGATCCCA
Source organism: uncultured Solirubrobacterales bacterium (assembly GCA_963757015.1). Classification (GTDB taxonomy): domain Bacteria; phylum Actinomycetota; class Thermoleophilia; order Solirubrobacterales; family Solirubrobacteraceae; genus Palsa-465. Next base: position 79,016 of record CAVWQA010000009.1, on the reverse strand, counting down.
AGAACCCGAACCTGGTGACTGTCGCCTTCGGCTCTTACATCAATCGCGACTCCAACGAGATCAACGGCTGCGTGCCCGACGGCTTCGCCGCCGATGGCAATCCGATGTACACCGGCGTCAAGACGCCTGGTGCCTGCAACAACAAGATCCTGTTGAGCGTGTCCCGGAACGGCGGCACGAGCTTCAGCGGCACCGGCGCCGATCCACGTGATGAGCTGGTCATCCCGCAGTCAAAGAGGCAGAAGCGGACTGACCAGTACTGGCAGTGGAGCACGTTCACGGGCAACGGCAAGCTGGCCGTCGACTACTACGACCGCCAGTACGGCAGCGACGAGACCACCGGCTCCTCTGACTTCAGTCTCTCGGGGAGCAAGGATCTGGCCAATTTCGGCCAGGTCCGGGTGACGACCAGCTCGATGCCGGCTCCGACACAGTTCGAGGGCCCGGCCGGAGGCCAGTTCTACGGCGACTACGTCTGGCTCTCGGCTTCCCAGAACAAGGCCTATCCGATCTGGTCCGACACACGCTCGCGTGATCTGTTCGTGTGCCCGGGCACGGCCACGCCCGGCCATCCGCCGGCTCTGTGCGGAGCCACGGAGCCAAACGGCGAGCAGGCCAACGACGAGGACACGTTCATGGCGACCGTGAGGGTGCCTTCGGGCTGATCTCGATCAGCATGTGACGCATGTGTGGGGCCCGGCACGATCGGGCCCCACACCGCTGCGGCGAGCGCTACGCTGAACGGACGGGAGGTCCTACATGCGAGCGTCATCGAATCGCTGGTGGTTCCGTCGGATCGCCATAACCGCCATGGCGCTGGTGCCGTTCATCGTCGGGGGCGCGATCCTGTTGAGCAACCATGCGGCGGCTCAGGGCGAGCGGCACGCGACCCCGAGTCTGGCGGTGACCAGCCGTCAGCCCTTGACGATTCGCGGGCGCGGCTTCAGGCCGCGCGGTGGCGTCCGCATCACGTTGACGGCAGAGCACACAGCCGTGCGCCGCCTGCGGGCAAATCGGCAAGGAGCGTTCACGGTCACGTTCTCGACGGCGGTCGACCGCTGCACCTCCTGGTCGGTGTCGGCAAGCCAGCAACGTCGAGTCGTGGCTGTCCTGCACGGATCCAAGCCGGAGTGCCCGCCGGCCTAGTGGACCAGGGTGGGTCAGGCCACTATGCGCAGCTCGTGGCTGGTGTTGTTCAGACGCCGACAGCCGTCATCGGTGGCCACCACTATGTCCTCGATCCGCACCCCGAACCGACCGCGGAGGTAGATCCCGGGCTCGACCGAGAAGCACATTCCGGGCTCGATCGGCTGGGTCTCTCCTTCGACCATGTACGGGGGCTCGTGGGTGGTCAGTCCGATCCCGTGACCAACTCGATGGATGAAGTACTGACCGTATCCGGCTTGCGTGATCACCTGGCGGGCGGCCCGATCGATCTCCTGGCAGGCGACCCCGGAGCACACGGCTTCGACGCCTGCCTGCTGGGCGCGGCGCACGACCTCGTACACCTCCCGCTCCTCCTCGCTGGGCTCCCCGACATGGACGGTGCGGGTGGTGTCGGATCCATAGCCGTCCCTTATGCCGCCGAAGTCGAGGACGACCATGTCGCCGTCCTCGATGGTCCGTTCGCCGACTTCGTGATGGGGATTGGCGCTGTTGGGACCCGAGCCGACGACCGTGAAGTCGACCTTCGAGTGACCGTGCTTGTGCAGCAGCGCGGCGAGCTCGGACGCGACATCGGTCTCGCGGCGTCCGGCGAACCGAACCTGCACGATCTCCTCGAAGCTGGCATCGACCGCGGCGCCGGCAGCCGTCAGGCGCTCGAGCTCATCCGCATCCTTGATGGCACGCAGCATCGGCAGCTGTGTCGTCATGGCCACGTAGCCTGATTCGGGCATCACGTGCTGGAGGGCGAGCACGTGCATCGCCCAGGCTGAGTCGGAGATCGCGTAGCGCCCCCGAGGATCGAGCAACTCCGCCGTCGCCGCGTAGGGATCGCTCCCGTCCGTCCAATCGGTCAACGAGATCGCGGCGGCGCCGGGCGCCTGCTCGGCATCGGCTCGCTCCAGGATCGGGACGATCATGGCCGGATCGCGGCCGGGATGGATCGCCAGCAGCGTGATCCGCTCGGTGATCGCCAGCGGCGAATAACCCGCGAAATAGACGAGATCCGGGCCCGGCGTCACCAGCAGGCCGGTGAGGCCGGCCTCCGCGGCCAGGCTCGCCGCGCGCGCCATCCGACGCTTGAAGTCCTTGGCGGTGAAGGGCGCAGGAGAACTCATCGTGACTCACGGTTTGTGGGAGGTGCCTGAGGGAGAATAATTCACCCAAGTCCACCAATCCCGGCGGGGGAATAGAGGTCAGCTTCGGATGCGCTTTGCCATCTCGATTCCGCAGGCTGTCGACGACGGCGAGTTCGCCCCCACCGCGTTTTGCGATCACCTGCGCCGCGCCGAGGCGCTCGGGTTTGAGAGCGCGTGGACGCAGGAGAACATCTTTGGCTCAGCGCCCACGATGGCCCCCAGCGAGACGATGGCCTACGCGGCGGCATGTACCGAGGAGCTGCGCCTGGGCTGTGCCGTGTTCGTCACGCCGCTGCACAGCCCCATCCATCTGGCCAAGAGCCTGAGCTCGCTTGACCAGCTTTCGCGGGGCCGGATCGAAATCGGCATCGGCACCGGTGGGCCCGGGCGAATGTTCTCGGCGTTCGGCGTCGACCGAGCGGGGTTCGTGGGCCGCTTCAGCGAGGGGCTTCAGCTGATGAAGGCGTGCTGGACGCAGTCGCGGATCGACTTCGACGGCCGCTTCTGGCAGGTCGAGGCCGCGGCCATGGAACCGAAGCCGTTTCAGAAGCCCCATCCGCCGATCTGGATCGGCGGCAATCATCCCAACGCGGTACGCCGAGCCGTGCGCCTGGGCGACGGCTTCTTCGGCGCCGGTTCGTCGACCACGGCCCAGTTCGCCGAGCAGGTCGAGGTTGTGCGTGACGCGCTCGAGCAGGCCGGAGGCAACCCCGGCACCTTCCCGGTCGCCAAACGCGTGTACATCGCCATCGACGACGACGCCGCCCGAGCCACAGAGCGAATCGATGCTGCGCTGCAGCGCCACTACGGACGCCCGGGGCTGGCCGCCGTCGCCGTCACGGGTCCGCCCGACCAATGCCTGCGCGGCCTGCGCGAGGTCGCATCGGCGGGTGCCGAGCTAATTCAACTCAACACCCTGTTCGACGACCGCGAGCAGATGGAGCGCCTGGCCGCCGAGGTCATCCCCGAGCTGAGCTGAAACAGCGGTCGGGAGCCATTCGCGCAAGACGGGTCAGTGTGGCGCCATACATCGCTTGCATAGGAGCTCCCCGAACGGGTAACTCAACTGTGGTACGGGCCGATTCTCGAGGAGACTGATATATGAACGACTCCAACACCGTCAAGGACCGCGCGCTCGAGCGCCAGGGGCGTCGTCTGATCGCACCCTCGCCGTGGTTTCTGCTGGGGGGTGGGGTGATCGCCATCATCGGGGCTGTGTTCGTGATCATCGGCACCGGGTTTCTCTTCGGGCTTGGGTTGGCCCTGCTGGTGATCGGCGGCGGGCCGGCCATCGTCGGACTTGGGCTGCTGCTCGCCGGTGTCGTCTCGCGCTGGGCCGCGCGGCACCGTTCGTTCGCCTAGCTGGAGCGGCCGGCCGCGATGCCGCTATCTCGCGTCCAGCCACGAGGCGACGCCCGCAAGGTCGGCCACGAAATCCTCCATCGCCGCCTGCCGGTCGCTGTCCGAGCGGGCGCGCAGAATCGACGAGGGATGCGTTGTCACGGTCACGAGCTCGGCGAGCTCGGACTCCAGCGGCCGTCCGCGGTCCCGTCCGATGCGGACCTGCGAGCCGAGCAGGGCCTGGGCCGCCGTGGCTCCGAGCAGGACCAGGGCATCGGGGCCGATCATGTCGAGCTCCGCCCGTAGCCACGGCAGGCACGCTGTCACCTGCCAGCGGTCCGGGCGCTGGTGGATGCGGCGCTTGCCGCGTGCCTTGTAACGGAAGTGCTTGACGACGTTCGAGATGTAGACGTCGTCGCGGGCGATCCCGGCCTGCTCCAGGCCTCGGTCGAGGATCCTGCCGGCGGGTCCCACGAAGGGATGACCCTCGCGGTCCTCGCGATCGCCCGGCTGCTCGCCGACCAGCATCAGGCTGGCGTCGCCGGCGCCCTCCCCCATCACTCCCTGCGTCGCGCCTTCCCACAGGTCGCAGGCTCGGCACCGCTGGACGGCGGTGCTGAGGCTGCGCTGGCTGCGTCGGACGGGAACCGGCGCCGGCGGCCGGTCATCGGCGGCACTCATCGGATCGATACTGCCCTACCCCAACCATGAAGCCGGTACGCATCGGCTGCTCGGGCTGGAACTACGACGACTGGCGCGGGCGGCTGTATCCCGAGCGCGAGCCCAAGCGACGGTGGCTCGAGCTGTACGCCGCCCACTTCGACACGGTCGAGGTAAACACCACCTTCTACCGCCTGCCCAAGCGAGATGCCGTCGCCGCGTGGGTCGATCAGACGCCGCCCGGGTTCGTGTTCGCGGTCAAGGCAAGCCGCTACCTGACTCATATCAAGCGCCTGCGCGACCCGGGGGACAGCATCGCCCGCTTCTACGAACGGATCGAGCCGCTGAGCGACTCGCGGCGGCTGGGCCCGGTGCTGTGGCAGCTGCCGGCAAATTTTCACCGCGACGACGAACGGCTCGAGGGCTGGCTGCGAGCGCTGCCGCCGGGCCGCCACACGATCGAGTTTCGCCATCCGAGCTGGTTTACGCCCCCCGTGCTGGCGACGCTCTCCACGCATGGCGTGGCGCTCACGATCGGCGACCACCCCCAGCGGCCGTTTCAGACCCACGACGCCACCGCACGCTGGCGCTTTGTGCGCTTTCACTACGGGGCCCGGGGACGCAACGGCAACTACTCGGCGCGCGAGATCGAGACCTGGGCTCGGCGGATCGCCGCGTGGCGGCGCACGCACGAAGTATTTGCCTACTTCAACAACGACTGGGACGGCTACGCTCCGGCCAACGCGCAGGCCCTCATGCGCCGGCTGAGCTCCAGGTAAAGCGCTTCGTGCTCAGTCACACTCGGCGAGGCGCGTGCGGGCCGCCGTGAGCGTCGCCGGTCGCGCTCGTACGCGCGCCCACGGATCTCCGTCTTGCCGGAGCCGAGCGGGAATCGTCTTCAGGGTCCATCGATCGGCCCGCGTACGGGACTCGGAGAGCTCCTCCCAATGCAGCGGAGTGGCCACCGGCGCGCCCCGGCGGGCGCGGACCGCGTAGGGCGCTACCGCGGTCTGCGCATACGCATTGCGAGCCACGTCGATCAGCACCCGCCCGGCCCGCTTGGCCTTGCGCTGCTCGGTGGTGAACAGCTTGGGTTCGCGGCGTGCCGCCACCACGGCGACGTCGCGCGCGAAGGCGCGGACATCGTCGAAGTCCAGCCGGCGCTGCAGCGGGACCAATACGTGATAGCCGCGGGAGCCCGTGGTCATCGCCCAGGGCGTCAGACCGAGCTCGCGCAGCAGATCGCCGATCAGCCGGGCAGCTCGGCGTACGTCGCCCGGCCGGTCGAGGCTGGGATCCAGATCGATGATCATCCGGTCGGGGCGCTGCAGCCGGTCGGATCGGCTCAGCCACGCGTGGAGCGTGATGCACGCCTGGTCGGCGAGGTAGACCAGAGAAGCGGCGTCGGTGGCGGTCACGTGCTCCACCGTGCCGCCCCGCTTGGGGACCACGACCCGGGCGATCCAGCCCGGGAAGTGCTGGCCGGCGCGCTGCTGGATGATCCGCTGTGACTCGATCCCGTCCGGGTAGCGCTCGAGCGTCAACGGCCGCTGCACAACGTGCGGCAGCATCACGCCCGCCACCCGCTCGTAGTGCCGCGCCAGCGCCAGCTTGGTGATCCCGCACGGGAACAGCGCCTTGTCGGGGCGCGAGACCTTGACCTCCCGCCCTCCGGCGTTGACGATTTCGGTCATCGGCCGGGCCGCTCGCGGACCACTTCACGGGCCGGCTTGTCGTCGCGCAGGCCCTGGTAGCGGGGGTGGCGCAACCGGCCGTCGCGGGTCCACTCGGTGAAGCCGATCTCGGCCACCAACTCCGGCTCGGCCCAGCGAGCCGCCCTCGGTAGGCGGTCGGCGGCAAACGGCGGCGAGGAACGCTCTCGCCGCTCGAGCTCGTCGCCCAGCCGCTCGAGGGCGGCGTGACCAAACCCGGTCCCGACCTTGCCCGCGTAGCGAAGACGTCCGTCCTCCCAATAGCCCACGAGGATCGCGCCCAGGCGCTCGCGGCTTCCTTTGGGCGCCGTCCAACCTCCGATGACCAGCTCCTGGGCCCGGTTGCACTTCAGCTTGCGCCAGTCGCGCGACCGGCTGGCGACGTAGGGGCTGTCGGCGCGCTTGGCGATCACGCCCTCCCAGCCTCGCTCGCAGGCCTGCCGGAAGGCCGCCTCGCCGCCGCCCACACGATGCGGCGTGAACCGCACCGGCCCACCGAACTTCACGGCGTGGCGCAGCTGCGCCTTGCGCTCGCGCAGCGGGCGCGGGCGCAGGTCCTGCCCCTCGAGCTCGAGCAGGTCAAACAGATACAGGTGCACGGCGACCCCGCTGCGCCGGGCTCGCTCGGGGTCGTCGATCCCCATTCGCTGCTGCAGGCGCTCGAAGCTGGTCGCGCCGCCGGCGAACGCCACTATCTCGCCGTCGGCGAGCATGTCGGGACCGCCCGCGAGCGCGTCGACGAGCTCGGGATAGGTGCGATTCAGCTCTCGCCCGGTACGCGAGAGCAGGCGTACCCGGCCGTCGCGGCGCAGGACCCCGCAGCGAATCCCGTCGAGCTTTCGCTCGAACAGCCAACCGGGGTCTGAGAACGGCCGGTCGCTGAGGACCGCCTTCATCGGTGAGAAGTCGCTCACGCAATGGGAGAGTGTGAACGTTTCTGGGAGCATCCGCGGCGTGGATCAGATCGAGATCGAGACTCCTCACGGCCCGGCCCGGGTCCATCTGAGGCGGTGGCCAGAACCGCGCGGGGCCCTGGTCCTGGGCCATGGCGCGGGTGGGGGCGTGGCTGCGCCCGACCTCCAGGCGGCCAGCGGGGCCGCGCAGGCCCAGCGCTTCTCGGTCGCGCTGGTGGAGCAGCCATATCGCGTCGCCGGGCGGCGCTCGCCGGCCCCGGCGCGCCAGCTCGACGCCGCCTGGAGCGCGGTCATCGCACGCCTCGCGGACAACGAGCTGGCGGGGCTCTCGCTCGTCGTCGGGGGCCGCTCGCTGGGCGCGCGCGTGGCCTGCCGAACCGCCGTGGCGGCCGGCGCCACCGGGGTGCTGTGCCTGGCCTTCCCGCTGCTGCCGCCCCGGCGGGCCGCCTCGGCCAACGTCCCCCAAAGCCGTCTGCCCGAGCTCGACGCGGTCAGTGTGCCGACGCTCGTGATCCAGGGGGCGCGGGATCCGTTCGGGATGCCGCCCGCGGGGCCGCACCGAACCGTCGTCGAGGTGACCGGCGATCACAGCCTGCGCAGCGACCCGACGGCGATCAGCGACGCGGTCGGGGCGTGGCTGGCGCAGCTCGACGGCGCGAGCGCGCGGGCACGAACCCGGCACCCACGGACCCGACACTCACGCACACGGCCGTCACGCGCGAGGCGATGATCGTCGCCCCGGCCCGTCTCGCTGCGCTGCTGTTGGCGCTGGCGCTCAGCGGGACACTCGCGGCCGCCTGCGGGACGAGCGCCAAGCGCGTTGGCACGGTGCAGCGAAACCCCTCTGCGATCGCCAGGACCGGGGGCGGCCGGCCCGCGCATATCGCGGTGATCCTGATGGAGAACGAGGAGTACGGCAGCGTGATCGGCTCACACGACGCGCCGTACCTCAACGGGCTCGCTTCCCGCAACGCGCTCGCGACCTCGATGTTTGCCATTGCTCACCCCTCGCTGCCCAACTACCTGGCGCTGACGGGCGGCTCGACGTTCGGGATCACCAGCGACTGCAACTCCTGCCAGGTCAAGCAGACGAGTCTCGTCGACCAGCTGACCGCCGCCCACATCCGGTGGAAGGCCTACATGGAGGATCTGCCGCGGCCGTGCTTCAAAGGCGACGACGCCGGCGAGTACGCCAAACGGCACGATCCGTTCATGTACTACACCCGCATCTCGGACCAGCCGTCGCAGTGCTCGCATGTCGTGGCCTTGACCGAGCTCGTATCCGACGAGCGCTCCGGATCACTGCCGCGCTTTATCTGGATCACTCCGAACCTGTGCCACGACATGCACGACTGCTCGGTGGCGCAGGGCGACATGTTTCTGTCCCACCTGGTCCCGCCCCTGCTGCAATCGCTGGGGCCGCATGGGCTGCTGTTCTTGACCTGGGACGAGGGCTCCACCGACGACGGGTGCTGCCGGTTGGCGGCGGGCGGCCACATCGTGACGATCGTGGCCGGACCCGGCGCCCGAAGACGCGCCCGGCTCACCGTCCCCACCGACCACTATTCGACGCTGCAGACGATCGAGGATCTCCTCGGCCTCAGGCGCCTCCGGGGCGCGGCCTGCGCCTGCACGCCGTCTCTACAGCCGCTGATCGCCAGTACCCACTAAGTGGCTACCGGTCACCCACTTTCGTGGGAGGGCCAACCGACCGGATCGGGAAACGACGGTTTGCTCAACTCCAGCCGCGGGCCGAACCCAATTCGCATCAGGGCCCCGCCGCTCGGGGCGTTGGCCGCCTCGACGAACCCGCCGTGGGCCTCGGCGGCCTGTCGGACGATGGCCAGTCCGAGTCCGGATCCCGGCTTGGCCCGGGCATCCCGAGCTCGGTGGAAGCGGTCGAACACGAACGGCAGATCCTCCTCGCGAAATCCAGGGCCGTGATCGCGGACGCTCAGCGTGCCGTCGCGCAGCGTGACCTCGATCGCCTGCCCCGGGGGGCTCCACTTGACGGCATTGTCGAGCAGGTTGGCGACCGCCCGCGCGATCCGGTCTCCCTCGCCGGAGACCAGCGTGGGCTCGAGCGTGCTCTCCACCGTCAGCTGCGGCGCGCGCCGCCTGGTCCGCTCCACCGCGTCGGCAACGATCGCGTCCACCCGCACGTCCCCCGGTTCGCCGCTCGGCTTGCTGCCGCGAGCCAGCTCGACCACGTCCCCCACCAGCGCTGTGAGCTCGTCGAGCTCCTCGATCACGTCGGCGCGGAGCGCCTCGCGGTCCTCGGGCGTTAGCAGCCGCTCGTCGCGCATCAACTGCAGGTTTGCCCTGATCGTGGCGATCGGCGTCCGCAGCTCGTGCGAGGCATCGGCGACCAGGTTGCGCTGCGCCTGGACTGAACGCTCGAGCGCGTCCAGCGTGCGGTTGAAGGTCAGCGCCAGCCGCGCCAGCTCGTCGCCGCCGTGGACCTCGAGGCGCTCCTCGTCGAGGCGCTCCGGGTTGTTGGCGATCGCCTCCGTCTGTCGCGTGAACCGACCGATGGGCGCCAGCGCGGTCCGGGCCACGAGCAGCCCGAGCACGGCGGCGAGCAGAACCCCTCCGGCGCAGATCAGCGCCAGCAGCAGCAGCTGACTGGAGAGCGCGTCGTCGACGTCTGTGAGCGGGAGCGCGACCAGCAGCGCCCCACGCGACTGGATCCCGGTCGCGAGCACCCGGATCCGCTTCCCGCTGACGCTCATGCTGGCGTAGTAATGACCGTTGCCCCGGGCGGCGAGCGCCCTGGCCCGGGCGTCGACCGGGATCCGCTGCGCCTGTCCTCGCGGCTTGTAGGTGGTTCCATCGCGCTTGACGAGCGTCACGGCTCCCGCCGCGCCGCCGAATGCCGGCCCGCTGCGGCCCTCGAGATCCAAGCCCTCGTCGGGATCGCCGAAGTCGTTGTCGCCTTGCGAGCCGGCGGGGGGCCCGCTAAAAGGCCCCGCGCCCCCGCTCCGGCCAACTCCGCCAGGGATCGAGCCGGGGCCGGCCGGCTGGCCTCCGGGACCGAGGCCGGCTCTGGCCAGGACCGATCCGGTCAGGCTGCGCAGCGACTGGTCGAGCTGCCCCAGCAACTGCGAGCGGGTCCCCTCGTAGGCAGAAAAGGCGACCGCGATCACCGCCAGCGCGACCGCGACGCCGGCCGCCAGCCCCATCCGGGCGCGCAAACTCATTCGGCGGGCTCCCTGAGCGCGTAGCCCACGCCCCGGACGGTGTGGATCAGCGGCCGGGCACCCGCGTCTTCGAGCTTGCGCCGCAAATACCCGACATAGACACGCAGCGCGTTGGATGTGGGCCCGAAGTCATAGCCCCACACCCGGTCGTAGATCAGCGTGTGGGGGAGCACGCGACGCGGGTTGAGCATCAGCAGCTCGAGCAGCTGGTACTCGGTCCGCGTCAGCTCGACGAACGTCCCGTCGACGTTGACGCCGTGTCGGGCCGGATCGAGCCTCAGCTCACCGAACGACAGCCCGCCTTCCGGGTCTCCCTCTCCACCGGCCCGGCGCAGCAGCGCCCGGAGCCGCGCCTTGAGCTCGTCGATGTCGAAGGGCTTGACGAGATAATCGTCGGCGCCGGCGTCGAGACCGTCGATCCGGTCCGAGACCGCGTCGCGGGCGGTCAGCATCAGGATCGGGAGCCGGTTTCCCTCGCGGCGCAGCAGCCGGCACACCTCGAGCCCGTCGATATCGGGCAGTCCGATGTCCAGCACCATCGCGTCAGGGACTCCGTTGGCGGCCTCCGAGAGCGCGTCGGCGCCGGTCTCGGCCAGGCGCACCTCATAACCCGCCAGCGACAGCGCGCGGCGCAGCACGTCCCGCAGGCCGCGGTCATCGTCGACGACGAGCAGTCTCATGGCTCGATTTTGGCTGCTTTGACCGCGCCGGCGTCGATTTCCTACGCAGGACTTATCCGCTCGCGCAGCACCGTGCCAAGGATCCCGTTGACGAACGACGGCGCGTCGGCGCCGCAGAACCGCTTGGCCGTCTCGACGGCCTCGTCGATGGCTCCCTCCGGGGGGATTGCGTGATCGCCGGGCAGCTCGTCGCCGTGCAGCATCTCGGCCAGGCCGACGCGCAGGATCGAGCGTTCCAGGGGGGCGATCCGCTCCAGCGGCCAGCCGCTCGAGTAGGTCCGGATCAGCTCGTCGAGCTCGGGCTGATGGGCCCGCACCAGGTCCGCCAGGGCGCGCGTGAAGGCGCGCGCGTCGCCCCCGAAGCTGTCGTTCAGCTCTCGTCCGAGCAGATCACTCTGGTAGAGCGCCCAGACGGCGGCACGGCGCTGGTCGGTCCTACGCATATGGGGATCGAGATCGAGGCGGGTCAGGCACGCGAGACGTACTCGCCCGACCGGGTGTCGACGCGCACGCGGTCGCCGATGTTGACGAACAGCGGCACCTGGATGCGGGCGCCGGTCTCGAGCACCGCCGGCTTGGTGCCACCGCCCGAGGCGGTATCGCCGCGGACCCCGGGCTCGGTCTCGGACACCTGCAGGTCGATGGCGCTGGGGAGCTGCACGTCGGAGGGCTGGCCGTCGATGTAGAGCAGCTCGACCGCTTCTGAGTCCTTCATGAACCGCAGCGCGTCGCCCAGCGTCGACTCCGGGATCGAAAGCTGGTCGTAGCTCTCGCTGTCCATGAAGTGCGCGTCGGTGCCGTCGCGGTACAGAAACTGCATCCGGCGCACCTCGGTCCGCACCGAGCGGAACTTCTCCCCGGCGCGGAAGGTGCGGTCGATGACCGCGCCATCGCTGGCGCGCCGCAGCTTGGTGCGCACGAACGCGCCGCCTTTGCCGGGCTTGACGTGCTGGAACTCGACGATCTTGAAGATCGTCCCGTCGACGTCGATGTGATTTCCGTTGCGAAACTGGTTGGTCGACAGCATGGCCAGCGAGGCAGTGTAGAACGCGGCCAGACCTAGCCGGCCACGGTCAGCTGCTTATCCACCGAGGTCAGGATCTCGCACCCGCCGTCGCTGACCACGACCAGGTCCTCGATCCGGACCCCCAGCCGTCCGGGGAGATAGACGCCGGGCTCGACCGTGACCACGTTGCCGCTGGCCAGCTCGTCCTCGGAGCGCATCGAGAGCCGCGGGGCTTCGTGAACCTCGACCCCGACCCCATGTCCGAGGCCATGGCCGAAGTGCTCGCCGTGGCCGCCGGCGTCGATCACGGCCCGGGCCGCGGCATCGACCTCACGCCCGCCGGCACCGGCCCGAACTGCCTCCACTCCGGCCCGCTGAGCCGCCAGCACCAGGTCGTAGACTTCCCGGGCCTCGTCGGAGGGCTCACCGGCGGCGATCGTCCGTGTGCAGTCAGAGCAGTAGCCGTCGACCTCGGCGCCCCAGTCGATCACCACCATCTCCCCACGCTTGACCGGCACGTCCCGAGGCGTGGCATGGGGGCGCGCGGCGTGGGCACCGGCGGCGACGATCGACTCAAACGCCGGGCGGTCGGCGCCGCCCTCGCGCATCGCCAGCTCGAGCGCATCGGCGAGCTGGCGCTCGGTCCGGCCCGCCAACCCCTGCTCGAGCAGCCGCGCCAGGGCATCGTCGGCCGCCCGGGAGGCGACCCGGATCCGTTCGATCTCGGCGGGCTCCTTGATGGCGCGAAGGCGCTCGACCAGTCCGCCGGCACCGACGAGCTCGACCCGGTCGGGCAGCAGCTCGCGCAGCCGCGCGTGCTGGCGGACGGTCACGTGGGCGTCGTCGAAACCGAGCCGGAGCTCCCCCGGGGGCAACGAGGACTCGAGTCCCTCGAACAGCTCGAGTTGATCGCGCTTGCGCTCGAAGCTGGAGTCGACCTCGGTCGCGGCCTGCTCGACGTAGCGAAAGTCGGTCACGAACAGCCTGGTGTCCGGGCCCACGAGCGCCAGCCCGTTGCTCCCGGTGTAGCCGGTCAGGTAGCGGACGTTGACCAGCGCCGTGACCAGCAGCATGTCTAGGCCCGCCGCCGGCATCAGCTCGATCAGCCGTTGTGCGCGATCGCTCATTACACGAGTTCCTTTCGTATCAGTTCCAACGCCTCACGGTAACCGGCCGGGCCCTTGCCCGCGACCCGACCGATGCACAGATCGCGGATCACCGATTCTCGCCGCCACGCCTCGCGCGAGTCGACGTCTGACAGGTGCACTTCGACCGCGGGCAGGCCGGTGAGCTCGAGCGCGTCGCGAATCGCGTAGGCGTAGTGCGTCCAGGAGCCGGGATTGAGCACGATCCCGTCGGCCAGACCCTCGAGCTCGTGCAGGTGCTCGACGAACTCGCCCTCGTGGTTGGTGTGAAAGAAGCGCGTCTTGAGGTCGAGCTGCGCGGCCGCATCGGAGATCTGGAGCTCGAGCTCGGTCAGCGTCAGGCTCCCGTAGTGCAGCGGGTCGCGGCGCCCCAGCTGGTCGAGGTTGACGCCATGCATGATCTCCACGCGGTTGCGGCTCGGCACCGGCATCAGACGGCCAGCTCGCGCACGGCAGCGATCAGCTCTCGCGGCGCGACCGTGCTCCCCGGGCACGGCTGGCCCGGCTCGGGGAGCAGCACGAACGGGACCGGCCCCTCTCCAGCTCGCTTCTTGTCGCGGGCCGTAGCCATCACCACCGCGTCGGGATCGACTCCGTCCATCGAGGTGGGCAGCCCGCGCGTGTGCAGCAGCTCGGCGACCTCGTCGCGCAGCGCGCCGTGCCCCGAGAGCCGCAGCGCCGCGAGCAGCCCCAGAGCGACGGCCTCGCCGTGCCGGTACCTGGAGTACCCGGTCACGGTCTCGATCGCATGAGCCACGGTGTGGCCGAGGTTCAGGGCCTGGCGGATGCCGCCGTCGCGCTCGTCACGCGCGACGATGGCCAGCTTGCAGCGGGCGCAGGCGGCGATCAGGCGCCGGTCGGTGGGCTCGGCTCCGCTGCGGACCAGCTCCCACAGGCGCCCGCCGGCGATCAGCGCCGTCTTGACGACTTCCGCGTAGCCGGCCGCGAGCTCGGCCTCCGGCAGCGTCGCCAGCGCGTCGGGGTCGGCGATCACGGCCTCGGGCTGGTGGTAGGCGCCGACGTAGTTCTTGGCCTCTTCGAGATCGACGCCGGTCTTGCCGCCGTAGGCGGAGTCGACCTGGGCGACGAGCGTCGTGGGGACCTGCACGTAGCGCACGCCGCGCTGATAGGTGGCGGCGCAGAAGCCGGCCAGGTCGCCGACCACGCCTCCCCCGAGGGCCACGATCACGTCGGCGCGCGTCACCCCGCAACGCGCCAGCTCCGACCACACGATCTCCGCGTGCGCGATCGTCTTGGACTGCTCGCCCGGCATGATCGCGACCCGGCCCGCGAGTGGCGCCAGGGCCGGCGAATCTCCAAACAGCCGCCCGACCGCGCCGTCGGTGACCAAAAAACGGCGACCTTCGACGGCGGGCGGCCAGAACGCCTGCCCTCCGAGCAGCCCGGGCGCGATGTAGGCCGGATAGTCATGGGCATCCGTCGCCGCCCACAGCATCAAGGCCCTGGGGGGCAGCCCCCGGACCGCGCGCAGGACCTCCCCCATCGCGTGCGAGCGCTCGTGCCCGACCACGACGTCGGCCAGGGCGGCGTAGATCGGCTCGCGCTGGGCGTGCAGCTGCGCGAATCTCGAGCGGTCGCGGGCCAGCGGCCGGCCGCTGTCGCCGCAGCGCGCCCACGCGGTGTCGACATCTACGTCGATCCACACCACGAGCGGATCGGCCAGCGCCTCGCGCACGGCCGCGGATCCGACAGCGCCGCCGCCGAGCGCCAGCACGCGCGAACCGTTTCCCGTGCGCCCGGCCTCGAGCAGCTCGAGCGTGACCTGCTCCTCGATCGCCCGGAAGGCTGGTTCGCCGTCCTGCGCGAACATCCGCTCGATCGATTTGCCGACTCGCTCTTGCACGACATGATCGACGTCGAGGGCGGTCGTTTGCAGCGCCTGCGCCGCCGCCCGCGCGGCAGTCGACTTCCCGGCGCCCATGAACCCGACCATGGCCACGACGCGGCCGCCGGGCTTGGATGCGGCCATGCCGTTCAGGCCCGATGCCATCCGATCCGCTTCTTGTACGCCTTCAGCGCCCCGCGCACGTCGTCGATGTGGTCACCGCCGAACTTGCGGCGATAGGCGTCGGCGAGCACCAGCGCGACCATCGCCTCCCCGACCACGCCGGCCGCCGGGACCGTGCAGGAATCGGTGCGTTCGCGCAGCGCCTCGGCGGGCTGATGGGTCGCGATGTCGACCGAGCGCAGCGGCTTGGTCAGGGTCGGCAGGGGCTTCATGGCCCCGCGAGCGACGAGCGGCTCGCCGGTGGTCATGCCTCCTTCCAGGCCCCCGGCGCGGTTGGTCTCACGCCAGAAGCCCCGCTCGTCGTCGTAGAAGATCTCGTCGTGGGCCTGCGAGCCGGGGAGCCCCGCCACCTCCAGGCCATCGCCGATCGAGACCGCTTTCACGGCCTGGATCGAGAGCAGCGCCTGGCCCAACGAGCCGTCGAGCCGCTCGCGCCAGGAGACATGCGACCCGAGCCCGGGGACCAGTCCAAAGGCCCGCACCTCGAACACTCCGCCCAGCGACTCGTTGGCCTTGCGCAGGCGGTCGATCTCGGCGACCATGGCCCGCCCGGCCTCGGGATCCAGGCACCGGACCGGCGACTCGTCGACCGCGGCGAAGTCCTCGGGCTGCAGGTCGTCCCGTAGCGGAGCCCGGACGCCGGTGATCTGGATCACGTGCGAATAGACGCTGACGCCGAGCGTGGCCAGCAAGGCCTTGGCCACCGCTCCGCCGGCGACCCGGGCCGCCGTCTCGCGAGCGCTGGCTCGCTCGAGCACGTCGCGGACGTCGCTGAATCCGTACTTCTGCGTGCCGACCAGGTCGGCATGGCCGGGCCGCGGGAGATGGACTTCGGCCACCGCCTCGTCGACCGGCCAGGGGTTCATGCGCTGCTCCCAGTTGGCGTAATCGCGGTTGATGACCTCGAGCGCGATCGGACCGCCGAGCGTTCGCCCGTGCCTGACCCCGCCCTTGACCTCCACCTGGTCGCGCTCGATCTTCATCCGCCCGCCCCGGCCGTGGCCCAGCTGCCGGCGAGCCAGGTCTCGGTTCAGGGCGTCGCGGTCGAGCGCGAGGCCGGCCGGTAGTCCTTCGACGATGCAGGTCAGCCCGGGGCCGTGCGACTCGCCCGCCGTGGTCAAGTGAAGCGTCATCGCGCGCTGCTTAGCTTACGTATGCGTCTGCCGCGGCCGGAGTGTTCAGTCCCTCGCCGGTGGGGGGCCCGCTTCCGCCGGGGATGCCTGCGCGTCGACGCCGGCAATCAGCTCCCCCGTACCGCGGCACCAGGGACACACCACCTGATGGGGATTGCCGCCCAGGCCCGAGATCAGCCGGCCCGTTCCCCGGCAGGGCATGCACACCAACGGCCCGGTCGCGGCGCTGGACTCAGGGCTCATGGGCGGCGAGCCCTCATCGCTTGACCGCGACCAGCACGCCGTCACCCACGGGAGTCACAGTGCCGATCAGGCTCGGATCGTCGAGCAGCCGCTGGTTGAACGCGCGCATCCTCGAGGCCTGATCCGACGTGTCGCTGCGGTCGGCCACCGACCCGCCCCGCAGCACGTTGTCGACGACCAGCACCGCTCCCGGCGCCAGCAGCGGCGCCACCAGCTCGAAGTAGTCGCCGTACTGGGCCTTGACCCCGTCGAGGAACGCGAAGTCAAAGCCGCCGTCCAGGGCTGTCAGCCCCTCGCGGGCGTCCTGCAGGCGCAGGTCGGCGCGCGCCGAGAGCCCGGCGCGGTCCAGATACCTGCGGGCGGCCTGGTGGCGCGCCGGGTCGATCTCAAACGAGACGATCGTCCCGCCGTCGGCCAGACCCCGCGCGATGTACAGGGTCGAGACGCCGATCGCCGTCCCCACCTCGAGCGCCCGCCGGGCGCCGCGCGCCAGCGCCAGGACCTGCAGCAGCTCGCCGGTGCCCGGGACCACGATCGGGATCTGGTCCCGCTCGCCGTGGGCTTCCATTTCGGCCAGCAGAGGATCGGGTTGCCGCCGGGCCTGCTCCAGGTACCCCTCGACGTCTGCGGTCACGATCATCGGCTCGCACCTTACCCACCGGACCCCGCCGAGCGCTCGCCGCCGGCGGCGGCCCGCATCACCTCCAGCGGCGCCGGACGACCGGTGAACAGCTCAAAGCTCAGGGCGCCCTGGCCGACGAGAAGCTCGAGCCCATCGACGGCGGGGACGCCGAGCTCGCGGGCGGCCCGGACCAGCGCGGTCTGCGAGACCGTGTACACGAAGTCGATCACCCAGCCAAACCCGACGAGATCCTCCCGTGCCAGCGGCAGGCCCTCGAGCCCAGTCGAGCCGTCGAGACCCACGGCGGTGCAGTTGACGAGCACGTCGGCCGGCGTCAGGCTCGTCACCGGCGTGCCGCCGAGCTCGGCGCAAAGCTCCCTGGCCCGCGCCGGCGTTCGGTTCCAGACCGCGACCTCCGCCCCGGCGTCCTGGAGCGCCCACACGGCAGCCCGCGCGCTGCCGCCCGCGCCCAGGACGAGCGCGGAGGCACCGCTCAGCTCAGTCTCAACGGCCGCGATCAGCGCCGGCGCGTCGGTGTTGTCGGCCACGAGCTGGGCGCCCGGCTCGAACATGAGCGTGTTGGCGGCGCCGATGGCTCGCGCGCGGGCGCTCGCCTGCGTGGCCACGGCCAGCGCGGCCGGCTTGTGCGGGATGGTCACGTTGGCGCCGCGGAACCCGGCCGCGGCCAGTGCCGGCACCAGCTCGGCGAACAACTCCGGCGGCACCGGAAGCAGCTGATAACGCCAGTCGGTCAGCCCGACCGCCTCCAGGGCCGCGTTCTGGATCGCGGGCGAGCGGCTGTGGGCGACCGGCCAGCCGAGGACTCCCAGCCGCGTCCGCGGTCGCGGCGGTGAGGCGTCGCCGGCCGCGCTCAGCAACGCTTTTTGAAGCGCGGCTGGTTCTGAAGAGACAAAAACCGCGAGTACGAGCTCGCGAACACGTCCCTGTGCCCGCACGGCGGCGTGAAGAAGTACAGGTAGCGGCTGTGAGCCGGATGCGCTGCGGCCCGGATCGCGGCCATTCCGGGGCTGTTGATCGGCCCGGGGGGCAGGCCGACGTGCGTGCGCGTGTTATACGGCGAGCGCGAATGCAGCTGGGCGAGGGTCAGCGCCCGGGTGTAGTTGCCGGTCGCAAACCGGGTCGTCGCGTCGAGCTGGAGCGGCATTCCGGCGGCTAGCCGGTTGTAGATCACTGACGCCACCAGCAGCCGGTCGCGCTCCGTCGCCGCCTCGCCCTCGATCAGCGAGGCGATGATCAGCACGTCATAGGGGGTCAGGTGGCGGCGCCGCGCATACGACAAGTCGACCTTGGCGAACTGCCGCTTGAACGCGCGCAGCTGGTCGGTGACCAGCGCCGAGATCTTGACCGGCTCCACGAGCTGGTAGGTATCGGGGAACAGGAAGCCTTCGAGCGACGGCGGCCGGTGACGCAGCCCGTACTTCTTGAAATTGAGCAACGGCGAGCTGCGGGTGGCGGCCAGATAGCTTCCGTGGACGTGCTGGGAGCGCAGCAGCGCGTCGACCTCGTGCCGGCTACGGCCCTCGATGATCGTCACGTTGGTGACCTTGGCGGCTCGAGGAGCCTTGGTCAGCGCGGTCAGGACGGCGCCATAGCTCATCCCCTCCTGCAGGTGGTAGACGCCAGAGCGCAGATCGCCCCGCTCGCCGGCGAGCGTGGCTCGCAGCTCGAAGAAGAAGCTTGAGGAGATCACGCCCTCCTTGGCCAGCAGGTCACCGATCTGGCCCGAACTCGAGTGAGCGGGGATCACGACCGTGACCTGCCCGTGCGCAGAGCCATGAAAAGGCTGAAACAGCTCGATCAAAAACCAGATCAGGGCTCCGGCCACGAGCAGCGCCAGGACCGAGGCCGCCCTGCCAATCCACGAGTGCTTCTGGCGACGCGCGGGCTTGGGGCGGCGCCGCTCGGACTGCTTGCGCTCCCGTCGCGCCGCCAACGACTCCAGCCGGGTGATCCGGCGCGTTCCGGATGGCAGCTCGGGCTCGTGCTCGTCGGTCTCGAAGTCGTGGTCGTGGTCGTCGGCGGTCTCGAACCCGTCGTCGTGGTCATCGGCGGTCTCGAACTCGTCGTCGCGATCGTCGACGGTCTCGAACCCATCGTCGCGGTCGTCGACCTCGGCCTCCAACCCGGGTCCGCTGGCCGGCTGCCCGGCACGCTCGGCCCGCCGCCGGGCGCGCTCCAGACGCGCCGCCTCGCGCTCGGCGTCCGTGCGCCCGGCCCAATCAGTCATGCCCGATCTCGGCGGGGTGTTGCCGCGCCAGCCAGCCCTCCAGCAGGTGGGCGGCCGCCCGCGAGTCCTCGCTGGCGCGCCCCCCCACGCGCTCCGCCAGCCGGGTCGTGAACCGCTCGTCATATAACTCGACCGGAACCGGCAGCGCTCGCTGCAGGGCGCCGGCAAACGCTCGCGTCTGGGCCGTCTGGGCAGAGTCCCCTCCCGACAGGGCCACGGGCAGCCCCACGACCACGAGCTCGGCTCCCAGCTCGGCGACCAGCGCGCGCAGCCGGCCGAGCCCGCGCTTGGACGCGGGTGCTGCGATGGGATCCAGCGGGGTGGCCACCACGCCGGTCGGGTCGCTGACCGCACATCCACAGCGCGCGCTGCCGTAATCGAGCGCGAGCACCCTCACGTCTGGGATCCCAGCGCCGCCTCGATCGCCGCCCGAGCCGCGCCCAGCGCCGCCGGTAGTTGCTCGGGATCGCGTCCGCCGGCGCGCGCCAGCGTGTCGCGCCCGCCTCCGCCACCGCCGACCTCGCGCGCCGCCACCTTGACGATCTCGCCGGCGCGCACGCCGCGCTCCACCAGCGCGGGCGCGACGCTGACCACCAGATCCACGCGTCCTTCGCCGGCGCTTCCCAGCACGATGGCGGCGTCGCCCAGTTTGCCCTTGAGCCGATCGACGATCTCCAGCAGTGCGTGGCCGTCGCGGGCGGGCACGCTTGCCGCCAGCACGTTCGTCCCCGACGCCTGCACCGCATCCGCGGCCAGCCGGTCGATGTCGATGGCGCCGTCTGCGCCCGGCCCCCGCCGGGCCGCGCGCTCCAGCTCGACCACGCGGCCGCTGAGCTCGCGCACCTGCTCGACCACGCTGTCGGCCGGCACCCGCAGAGCCGCCGCCGCCGCCTCCAGCTCGCGGTCGCGCGCGCGCATGAAGCCGACCCCCTCCGGTCCGGTGATCGCCTCGATCCGTCGCACGTTGGCGGCATTCGATGTCTCAGACAGGATCCGGAACAGCCCCAGCTCCGAGGTGGTGCGCACGTGGGTGCCGCCGCACAGCTCGCGTGAGAACGAGCCGTCGCCGACCTCGACCATCCGCACGACGTCGCCGTACTTCTCGTTGAACAGCGCCATCGCGCCCAGCCGCTTGGCCTCCGGCAGCGTGGTCGTGATCGCGCGCACCGGATGGCTCTCCAGGATCCAGCGGTTGACGTCGTCCCCGACCGCCTCCAGCTCTCGAGAAGTCAGCGCCGACCCGTGGGTGAAGTCAAACCGGAGCTTGTCGGGCCCCACGTAGGAGCCCGCCTGGCGCACATGGCTGCCAAGCCGGTTGCGCAGCGCCGCGTGCAGCAGATGGGTGGCCGTGTGGTTGCACTCGGTCGCGTGCCGAGTCGCCCGGTCGACCCGCGCTCGCACCCGCTCGCCGGCTTCGAAGCGCCCGTGCTCGGGAACGAGCGCCACCACCTGGTCTGAGCCCAGGCGCAGCACGTCCTCGACGGTGGCCAGGCAGCCCCCGCCTTCGCATTCGATCGTGCCCGCGTCGGCCACCTGGCCTCCTCCGGTGGCATAGAACGGCGACTCCACCAGCTTTATGAGCAGGCGCCCGTCGTCCTCGGCGACCGCGCCGATCGTCGTGTCGGCGGCGGTGGCCTCATAGCCCACGAACTCGGTCTCAAATCCCGACCCGCCGGCCAGCTCCAGCGCCCGCTCGCGTAGATTCTGGCCGCCTTTCGTGCGGCCTGCGTCGGCCCGCGCCCGCGAGCGCTGCTCGTCCATCAGCGTCTCAAAGCCCGCCTCGTCGACTCCCAGCCCGCGCTCGGTGACGATCTCGAGCGTCATCTCGATCGGGAACCCATACGTGTCGTGCAGCTGGAAGGCGTCGGCCGCCGAGATCCCCTCGGCGCCGCTCTGGACCGCTCGATCGATCAGCTCTTGCAGACGCCTGAGGCCCTGCTCGAGCGTGCGCCCGAAGCTTCGTTCTTCGGACCGCAGCCATTTGTCGATCAGCTCGCGCTGCTCGTACAGCTCGGAGTATTCCGAGCCCATCAGCTCGGTCACCCGGTCGGCGTAGGCGCTCAGAAAGCCGTCGGGCAACCCCAGTCCGCGCCCGTGCTGGAGCGCCCGGCGGATGATCCGCCGCAGCACGTAGCCGCGATCGGCGTTGGAGGGCACGACCCCGTCGGCGAGCAGGAACGAGATTGCCCGCGAGTGGTCCGCGAGCACCCGCAGCGCCTTGTCGGTGGGGAAATCCTGTCCGTAGGCGTGACCCGAGAGCTCCTCGCCGAGCGCGATCAGGGGCGCGAACTGGTCGGTCTCGAACACGCTGCGCTTGTGCTGCACGATCGAGGCCAGGCGATTGAGCCCGAGGCCGGTGTCGATGTTCTTGGCCGGCAGCGGGGTCAGCACGTTGACCGGGTTCTGGTCCAGCTCCATGAACACGAGGTTCCAGTACTCGAGGAAGCGCTCATTGTCGCCCCCGGGCAGGTCGTCAACTGTGCCGTGATCGACGCCGCGGTCCAGGTACAGCTCCGAGCAGGGCCCGCACGGACCCGTCGGCCCGGCCTGCCAGAAGTTCTCCTCGCGCGCGCACTCGACGATCCGCTCGCGCGGAATCCCGATCTCCAGCCAGGCGTCGATGGCCTCCTGGTCGGGACCGAGCCCGAGCTCCTCGTCGCCGGCGAACACCGTGATCCAGATGTGGTCGGGGGCAAACCCGAATCCCTGGGTCGACAGATCCCAGGCGAACCGTGTCGCCTCGCGCTTGAAGTAGTCGCCGAACGAGAAGTTGCCCAGCATCTCGAAGAACGTGAGATGGCGCGTGGTCGTCCCGATGATCTCGATATCGGCCGTGCGAAACGTCTTCTGACAGGTCGTGACCCGCGGACGTGGGGGTCGCTCGATGCCCTGGAAGTACGGCTTGAGCGGGTGCATCCCGGCGATCGTGAACAGCACCGACGGATCGAACTCCGCGGGAATCAGTGACGACGACGGCAGCCGGAGGTGGTCGCGCTGCTCGAAGAACTCAAGGAACGTTGAGCGGATCTCGTCAGAGGTCATAAGCGCCTCTCAGTCTATGCGCGGACCCGGTCTAGGAACGCTCTGCACGTATATCGTGCAGACGGTTCCAAGCCGGAGCTAGGATCGCGTGATCGTCCCCCAGCCAACCACCAGGTCGCCGTCCATCAGACACGCCAGCTGACCCGGTGCCGCGCCGTCGACAGCATCGGCCAGCTCGAGCGACAGCGTGCGGTGCCGACCGGCTCCGAGGTCGCCGTTGATCCTGGCTCGCAGCGGCCGTGCGCGGTAGCGCAGCTTGACCCGGTCCACGCGCGCGCCGTGGCGGTGCAGGCGCGCCCCTCGGACCGACACCCGCGAGGTCAGCAGCGCCGATTGCGGCCCCACCACCACCCGCTCGCCGCGCGCGTCCTTGTCGAGCACGTACAGCGCCTCGCCGCGGCTGACGCCGATCCCGCGCCGCTGGCCGACCGTGAAGCGGTGCTGGCCCAGATGGCGCCCGAGAACGTTGCCCGAGGCGTCCACGATCACCCCGGCCCGGTCTGAGAGCCCCCCGTGGCGTGCGAGGAACCGCGCCCGACTGGTCCCCGCCAAGAAGCACAGGTCCTGGGAATCGGCCTTGCCCGCCACCGGTAGCCCGGCCCGGGACGCGATCCGCCTCACCTCGGGCTTGTGCAGGTCCCCCAGCGGAAAGCTCATCCGGGCCAGTGAGGATGGCGCCAGCGCCGCCAGCATGTAGGTCTGG
This sequence comes from uncultured Solirubrobacterales bacterium, assembly GCA_963757015.1. Taxonomy (GTDB): domain Bacteria; phylum Actinomycetota; class Thermoleophilia; order Solirubrobacterales; family Solirubrobacteraceae; genus Palsa-465. The sequence continues at coordinate 56,035 of CAVWQA010000009.1, read as the reverse complement.
TCCTTGGCCGGGTCGGCGGCCGCGCGCAGCAGCGGGCCCCGCTCATCGTCGGGCTCGGCGATCCGCGCGTAATGACCGGTGACCAGCCGGGCCGCTCCGAGCCGGTCGGCGAGCTCGAGCATCGCGTCGAGACGCACGTGACCGTTGCAGCCGACGCACGGGTTGGGCGTCTCGCCGCCGGCGTAGCCGGCGATGAACGGCTCCACGACCCCGGCGCGGAACTCCTCCCGCAGGTCGATCGTGAAGTGTCCGATCCCCATCGCATGGGCCAGCGAGCGCGCCTGGGCCACGGCCGAGGCCGAGCAGCAGCTGCGCTGGGCGTCGTTCTCGGAGTCGGCCCACAGCTCGAGCGTCACCGCCACCGCCTCGCCGTGGGCGGCCACCAGGTGGGCGGCCACGGCGCTGTCGACGCCGCCGCTCATGGCCACCAGGGTGCGGCCGCCGGCCGGCGCGGCCAGGCTGGCACGGGTCCGAACCGCCGCCCCCAGCGAGCGCGCCAGGGCATCCGCCGCCACGTCGGCGGCATGGAGCTTGCCGAGGCTGAGGCCGCCGAGCTCGCCGGCGATCTCAGCTGCGCCGATCCGGGCCGCGTCGAGCACGGGCGCGCCTCGCGCCAGGGTGACGGCGGCGCTGGCCGCAGCGGTGGCGGCACCACAGCCGCTCGCCGTGAACCCCGCGTCAGCTACCCGGTCGCGCTCGATGCTCAGCGAGACCGAGATCTCGTCACAGCATGGTCCGCCGCCGGCCGTGAGCGTGACGCCGCCGGCCGGTCGTCGCCCTCTGCCCTGGGGTGAGGTCAGGTGGTGCTCGAACGCCTGCGCGTCCATCTCCTGCTCAAACGCCTGCGCGTCCATCTCCAGTTCCCGCCAGTCGCAGGCCGAGCTCGCGCAGTTGAGCGAGCTCCACCGGAGCCGGGGCGCCGGTCAGCGGGTCGGCGCCGCTGGTCGCCTTGGGAAACGCGATCACCTCGCGGATGTTGTCGCGCCCGGCGAGCAAGGCCACGATCCGGTCGATCCCGAACGCGATTCCGCCGTGGGGCGGAGCACCGAAGCGCAGCGCGTCGAGCAGGAACCCGAACCGCGCCTGCGCCTCCTGCTCATCGATCCCGATCAGTTCGAAGATCCGCCGCTGGACGTCGATGCGGTGGTTACGGATCGAACCGCCGCCGATCTCGTTGCCGTCCAGGACCAGGTCATAGGAGCGCGACAGCAGGCTCGAAGGCTCGTCGAGATCCGCGGCCGTCGCCGGCTGACCGGCGGCCGTCGCCGGGGCGGTGAAGGGATGGTGCTCGGCCTCCCAGCGCTGCTCCTCGGGTCGCCAGGTGAACATCGGGAACTGAACCACCCAGCGGACGTCGTGTTCGCCCGCGGGCACGAGCTCGAACCGGCGGGCGAGCTCGAGTCGCAGCGCCCCCAGCACCTGCCCGGCGGTGGCCGGCGCGTCGGCGACGATCAGCAGCAGGTCGCCGGAGCTGGCCGCCAGGCGGCTCGTCACCGCGGCCATCTCGGGCTCGGAGAGGAACTTCGCGATCGGCGAGCGCCAGCCGTGCTCATCGACGTACGCCCACACGAGACCCTTGGCGCCGTGCTGTCGGGCCAGCTCGGTGAGCCCGTCGAGCTCCGAGCGCGGGAGCTCGCGCTGGCCGGCGTTGATCCCGCGCACGACCCCGTCGGCGGCGAGCGCGTCGGAGAACACCTTGAAGCCTGAGCCCCGCAGGTCGGTCCCGAGGTCGGCGAGCTCGAGCCCGAACCGGGCGTCGGGGCGGTCAGATCCGAATCGGGACACCGCCTCGGCGTAGGTCATCCGGGGCCAGGGCGGCGAGGGCACCTCAAACCCGGCGCGCGCGAACACCGCGGCCATCACCGCCTCGGTGACCTCGAACACATCGTCCTCCTGCACGAACGCGAGCTCGACGTCCAGCTGGGTGAACTCGGTCATCCGGTCGGCGCGGGCGTCCTCGTCGCGAAAGCAGCGCACGATCTGGTAGTAGCGCTCGAAGCCGCCGATCATCAGCAGCTGCTTGAACAGCTGCGGCGACTGCGGGAGCGCATAGAACGAACCGGGCATCACGCGCGCCGGAACGAGGAAATCGCGCGCCCCCTCGGGGGTGGAGCGCGTCAAGAAGGGGGTTTCGATCTCGAGGAAGTCGCGCTCGTCGAGCACCTCGCGGATCGTCTGAACCACGCGGTGACGCAGCGCGATCGCCTCCTGCAGCGGCGCCCTCCGGAGATCGACCGAACGGTGGCGAAGGCGCAGGTTCTCGTCGATGTTGATGTCCTCGTCGAGCGGGAACGGCGGCGTCTGCGCGTCGGCGAGAACCTCGAGCTCGGTCACGGCCAGCTCGATCTCGCCGGTCGCCAGGTTCGGGTTGACGTTCTCGGGCGCTCTGCGGCTGACCGTCCCGGTCGCCGAGATGACGTCCTCGGAGCGCAGCGAGTGGGCGCGGGCATGCGCCTCCGGCGCCGACTCGGGGTGGAACACGAGTTGCACGATTCCCGAGCGCTCACGCAGATCGATGAAGATCAGCCCGCCGTGGTCGCGGCGGCGGTGAACCCAACCGGCCACCCGAGCCTCGGTACCCGCGCGCGCGGCGTCCAGCTCACCGGCCCAGGTGTCGCGGTACCGGTTGGGCCTGGGGCTGGCGCTCATGCCCACGCTCACGGCAGCCGGCTCCCCCGAAAGACGATGCCCACGCTCACGGCAGCCGGCTCCCCCGGAGGATGGCGGGAATCACCGCGCCCCGCTCGTGCTCGGTCTGCTGGCCCGACTCCATGTCCTTGAGGCTCACCTGGGCCTCGGAGCCGACCAGCGCCACGTAGCGGGCGCCTACCCGATCGGCCTGCTTGAGCTGACCCTTCAGCGATCGCGCCGTCAGTTCGAGCTGGGCGTTGAGTCCGGCCCGGCGAGCCTCGCTGGCGAGATCGAACGCGGCACGCCCGGCGTCCGGCGCCCGCGTGGCCACGAACAGGTCGACCTTCGGGGGCGCGATCGGCGGCTGCGGCGCGGCCAGCAGGATTCGCTCGATCCCAGCCGCCCACCCCGATGCGGGCGTCGGCTTGCCGCCGAGCTGCTCGATGAGGCCGTCGTAGCGCCCGCCGGCCCCGACCGTCGACTGGGCGGCCCCCAGTGCGTTCGAGGTGAACTCGAACACGGTCCGCGTGTAGTAGTCCAGGCCGCGCACCAGTGTCGGCTCGAGCTCATAGCGCAGCCCGGCGTCGTCGAGCATCTCGCGCACCCGATCGAAGTGCTCGGCGTCCTCGGGGGCGAGCCGATCGAGCAGCTTGGGCGCGTCGCGCATGGTCGCCTGGGTGGCGCGGTCCTTGGCATCGAAGGCACGCAGGGGGTTGAGGTCGATCCGGGCCACGACCTCGGGGGACAGACCATCCTCGTGCGCGTGCAGATACGCGGCCAGCTCCTCGCGGTAGGCCGCGCGGCTTCGCGGGGTCCCCAGGCTCGACAGCAACAGGCGGGTGTCGCGGACACCGATTGCCTCCAGCAGTTCGCCGAGCAGCAGGATCAGCTCCGCGTCGGCCTCCGGGGCCTCGGAGCCGATCACCTCGGCCCCGATCTGCCAGAACTGCCGGTAGCGTCCCCGCTGCGGCGCCTCGGCGCGGAAGAAGCTCGACAGGTACCAGAGCTTGACCGGCTGCGGGAGCTTGTGCATCCCGTGCTCGAGATAGGCGCGGCACACCGGTGCCGTGCCCTCGGGCCGGAGCGTGAGCGAGCGTCCCCCGCCGTCGTCGAACGTGTACATCTCCTTCTGGACGATGTCGGTGGCTTCCCCCACGCCGCGCGAGAACAACTCGGTGGCCTCGAACGTCGGCGTCTCGATCCGGCCGTAGCCGGCCGCACCGAGGATCCGCTCGGCATGCGCCTGCAGCACGCCGCGGCGTGCCGCGTCGGCGGGGAGCACATCGAAGGTGCCTCGGGGGGCCTGGATCACGCTCACGACGGAGAGCCCAGGGGGTCAGTTTTGGTGCGCGAGTTCGCGCAGGAAAGGATTCGTGTCGCGCTCTTGCCCGAGCGTGGTGATTCCCATATGACCGGGATAGACGACCGTCTCGGGGGGATAGGCACCAATCAGCGAGTCGATCGACGCCAGCAGCGTGGGCCAATCCCCACCCGGCAGATCCACCCGGCCCACCGATCCCCGGAACAGCACATCGCCCGAGAACAACGCCTCGACCTTGCCGTCCGCCTGGCTCGATCGGACGGCGCTGGAGTCATCCGGCTGCTCGACGACCGCGTAGCTGACATGCCCGGGGCTGTGTCCGGGCGTGAAGGTGACCTCGAACTGCAGGCCGGCCAGCTCCAGGGTCTCGCCGCCCTTGACGGTGTGATCGGCGTCATAGCTCTCAAACGGCCCAAAGCCCGGCCACGGAACGTAGTCCATGACGTTGGCCAGGACCTGGGTCTCGAGCTCCGGGCAATACACCGGAGCGCCGGTCGCGGCCGCCACCGGTGCCACCGCCCCGATGTGGTCGAAGTGGGTGTGGGTCAGCAGGATCGCCTCGAGCTGCTGCACCTCGAGCGCGTGCAGGGCTTGCAAGAGGCGCTGTGCTTCGTCGCCTGGATCGACGATCACCGCGCGTGGGTCGCCCTTTGACCTGACCAGGTAGCAGTTCTCCTGGATCTGACCGACGGTGAACATCCGCACGTCGATCATTTCGCGGCTTCCTTCTTGCGTTGGCGCCGGCGCCAGAGATACGACTCCAGGTAGTACCCCGAGGGCACGTAGAGCGCAAAGGCGACGATTCCGAACAGGACCGCGGCGATGATGTTTCCCTTCGAGGTCAGCAGCAGGAACAGGAACATGAACACCGCGGCCAGCCCGGCTCGCTTGGTCGCGCTGTTCCAGGTCGGCGGTTGGTTGAGCCGCGCCTCGCGCGCGGCCGCGCGGTTCTGCTTCTTGCGCTCCTCGGGGCTCGGCGGGCGCCCGGTGCGGCCCCGGGTCTCGATTGTCCCCGCGGCCGTTCCCCGATGCTTGCTGCGCCGCTTTCGCTTGGTCTGTGCCATCTTCAATACGGAGCTTACGCGGTGTGGCCGCGTTGAGCCAACGTCTCCTCGATCGTCGCGTAGCCGCGCAGCGGCAGGTCAGCCGGGAAGCCGTCGAAAGCCGCCCGCGGGGCCAGTCCGACCAGCTCGGCGCCGGCCGGTTTGGCGTGACGCGCGACCGCGGCGACCACCGCCGCGAGCGGGATCGCCCGGTGGTCCTCGACGTTGGTCGAGATCTGGGCCACTCCCCGATGGGCCAGCCACAGCCCGAGCGCCCGGACGCCGGGGAGCCCCTCCTCCCCCCTTCCCGGATCTTGGCCGCGATCGCCCTCGCGTCCGGCAAGGTCGCGGGCGGCTCGAGCTCGACGTTGAAAGCGATCAGGGGCGGCCGGGCCGCGACGAGGACGGCGCCGGCCGTGGGGTGCAGGCCGGGCGGGCCAAAATCGGGCACCAGGTCCCCGGCCTGGACCCGTCGCTCGAGCTCCAGCGGGCCGCCCCGACGCAGCTGCGCCCGGGTGCGGCCGCCGGCGAGAATCCCATACAGAAACACGGGTAGCCCCAGCCCGTCTGCCAGCAGGTCAGCGAGCACCAGCGCCTCCGCGCCGGCCGCGCCGCGGTGGTTGGCGTGGAGGTAGACGATCGGTGCCACGTCGACGACGCCCACGTGGGGGTGGACTCCCTCGTGACCGGTTATCTCGAGCCGGGCCACGGCCGCGGCGGCACCGTCGGCCACCGCCGCCGCCAGCTCGCCCGGCGCACCCGCCAGCGTGAACGCGCTGCGGTGATGGTCGGGGTCGGAGTGGACGTCGAGCAGGTGGTCGCCGAACGCGGCGCCGATCGCGCTGATCGTGCACTGATCACGCCCCTCGGAGATGTTGGGATAGGCGAGCAGGGTCGGCACCGCACAGGCCGGAGCTTGATCAGGCCAGCAGGAAGCGCCCGGAGTCGAGCACCGCGGTGCCGCCGATCTGCAGCGACGCGTCGAGGACGACCACGTCGAGGTGGATCGGGACCGAGACGGTCCCGCCGATGGCGGCGCTGGCGCCGAAGGCCACGTGCACGGTGCCGAGGACCTTTTCGTCCTCGAGCACGTTGCCCGTCAACGTGGCCCGCTCGTTGGTTCCGATTCCCAGCTCGGCGAGGTTGCAGCCGAGTTCGCCGTGAGCGCGCAGGCGCTCGAGGTACTCCGGGCCCAGGCCCGACTCGGCCGCGACCAACCGCCCGTCCTCGATGGTCAGCGTGGCCGGCTCGCGGCTGAGACCAAGCGGCGCGAGACTGGAGGCGACGACCGTGCCCTCGCCGCCGCGCGGAGCAATGAAGCCTTCGCCGGCGGGCAGGTTGCCGAACGCTCCGGGCGTCGTGAGCTCGCCGCTGTCGGCCAGTCCGGGGCGACCGGTGAGATCGACGGTGAAGTCAGACCCGCGTGGGCACATGACATGGGCCTCGTCGGCGTGCTCGAGCAGCTCGGCCACGGCTTTGGAGCGCCGGCCCATGAGCTCGAAGTCGGCCGCCATCACCCGCGCGAGCATGTCCTCCGTGACCCCGGGCAGCGTCGCTCCGCGGGCACCGGCCTCCGAGGCCCGCTTGCGCGCGGGCGTGTGACTGAGCGAGCGGGTGGTCGGAGCGATGAACACATCGCACGCGCTCATCGCCGCCGCGATCGGCCGGGGTGGATCCGTCCCGTCGGTGGCCCGCTCGTCCATGACGGCCAGCACGGCGTCGGCGCCGGCCGTCGCGGCCCCGTCGCGAAGGGCCTCCCCGATCGTCCGCGTGCCCGCGTCAGCGACGACGAGCACGTCCTCGCCTGGCTGGATCGCCAGGCAGCGGTTTATGACGGCGTCGACGGCTGGGGCGAGACCGGCCACAGCGGGGGATCATATGCCCGGCGCGTGGTACCTTCGCCTGGTGGCCCGCACGGCAATCGAAGACGCCGTCGACCTGGCGGTCGCGGACGTCCTCCACAAGCGCTTCACCGCCCTGCCGGCGAGCGCCACGATCGGCGACGTTCGCGACTGGTTCGCGGCCAGCTCGCACCGCCGGATGGCGGTCCTGGCCGACCGCGGGCGCTACGTCGGTTCGCTCACGCGGGGCGACGTGGGCGGCGAGCTCGATCCGCAGCGGCCCGCGTCTGAGCTTGCGCGCTACGCCCCGACCGCAGCTCCCGAGGCACCCGCCCGCATGGGACACGAGCTCGCATTGTCCACCGAGGCCCGCCGGGTGCCGGTCGTCGATGGCGAGGGGCGCCTGCTCGGCGTCGTCGGTGTGACCGACGACCTGGCCGGCTTCTGCGGCACCTCCTAGGCGGGCGGCGCGAGGCTGAACGCCCAGCGGCAGGTACGATGGCAGCCGCACATGTCTCTTCGTCCAGCCACCGGGCATCACCGCAGCGCTCCCGGACTTGGCAGTGTCCACCGAATCTTGCGACGCGGGCGCGCACTGGGAGGAGGCGGATGAGTGATTCGATCGTCTGCGGAGTGGATGTCTCGGAGGCGGCCTGGTCCGTCCTCGGCACGGCGCGATGGTTGACGGATCGGATCGGCGGGCCTCTGGTCGTCGTGCACGTCGTCCAGGAGCCAGTCGAACAGGCGCAGGAGTTTGCCTCGAGCGTTGAGAACCGTCTCGGGGCGGGGGATCGCGAAATTCGCCTCGTCGAGGGGGAGCCAGCCAAGACGCTGCTCGAGGCGGCCGAGGAGAAGGACGCCGCATTTCTCGTGATTGGCTCCCGCGGGCAGAGTTCGCTGGCCTCCGGGCTGTTCGGCAGCGTCTCACGGCAGGTGATGGCCGGCGCCAGCGCGCCGGTGGTCGTGGTTCCCGCGGGCGTCAGCGTGGGGTCTGCTGATGATCTCGCCGAGCGAAGCATCGTCTGCGGCGTCGACGGCTCCGAGCACGCGTTGGCAGCCGCGCAGGTCGCCGCGCGGCTGGCGCGAGCGCTCGGATGTCGCCTCGTGCTCGTCCACGCTCTGATGGGTGTCAGGGCGACGGCGGGATATCTGGGAGCGCGTGACACCAATCCGCCGCTCAGTGGGCAGCAGGACGCCCGGGAGCGCCTGGCGGCAGAGATCGTCCGCGAGGCGGTCGAGCGAACCGGTGAAGGTGCTAGCGGCATCGTCGAGGTTGGGACGCCGTGGGATGTGCTTGAGGCGATCGCCGATCGAGAGGAGGGCCGGCTGCTCGTGGTAGCCGCCCGCGGTGCCGGAGCCGTGCGTTCGGCGGTGCTCGGATCGGTCGCAGCACGCCTGGCCACGACCGCCCGCCGACCGGTGGTGATGATCTCAGAGATGGCGGAGGGCCGGTGACCGTCTCCGTCCGCGTGTGGAGATCAGCTGACCTAACCTGGCGGTGAGCACGAAGCGCCCTGCGAGTGCCCCGCGTTCGCGCAGGCGCTCGCCGCGCTCTCCTGGCTGAGCCAGAGGGTTTTGGCGAGCATGCACGTGCTGACACACGCTGGGCCTCAGTGGAGGTGGACCGGTGCGCCAGGCCCGAGCGGGATCCCGATCAGGTACCACACTACGAACAGTGCCGTCCAGGCGACGATGATCAGGATCGTGTACGGCAGCATCACAGATATGACGGTCCCGATGCCCGTGTTGCGGTCATAGCGTTTTGCCACAACGACGATCAGCGGGAAGTAGGCCATCAGGGGGGTCAGAACGTTCGTCGGCGAGTCACCTACACGGAACGCGGCGAGTACGGTCTGAGGCGCAACATTTAGCCGCAACAGCAAGGGTATGAAGATTGGAGCCAAGATCGCCCATTTGGCGATCGCTTGGGGCAGGATGAAGTTGACCACGAACGCAATCAGGATCACGCCAATCAGTAGCCACAGGGAGTTGATGTGGACGTGCTCGAGGACGTCGCCGAGCTTCGCGGCAGCGACCTGTGCGATGTGGCTGTAGTTGAAGTAAGCGATGAACTGAGCCAGTATCAAAAACAGGAACAGAAGTCCGCCTAGCCCAGCATATGTTTTGGTGATGGCGCTGATAATCGCGGTGCTTCCGCGTACCGTCTTGGCGCCGTAACCGTAACCGATCCCAGCGGCGAAGAACACCAGGGTGATGATGATCAGGATGCCGTCCATGAACGGCGAGGTACCGATCACCGAACCGGTTTCGGGATTTCGGAGCGGGGCTCCGGGCGGCACTGTCAATACCGCGATCAGCGCCAGAACACCGAGGGTTGCAAACAGGGCGAAGCGCAGGCCGCGCGCCTCGTCGGCGGGATCCGTGGTCGCGCCGGCATCTGGGCCACCTGGTTCTGAGACCGTCGTGTCATCGATGGCTCCGAGCGCTGGGTCGTATTTGCCCAAGCGCCGTTCGACCAATCGTTCGGTGACGAAGGTTCCGACGAGCGCGATCAGCACGGTCGATGCGATCCCGAAGAACAAGTTCGCGGTCAGGTCGATCGATAGGTGCGGGTTGACCAGATGGATCGACTCGTTGGCGATCTCGGTGAGGATCCCGTCGAGGGGTGTGATCAAAAAATTGACGCCGAACCCGGCCCCGACACCCGCAAATGCGGCGGCCATGCCGGCTAATGGATGGCGTCCCACCGCTACGAACGCCGCTCCTCCAAGCGGGATGAGCACAAGGTAGCCGGCGTCTGACGCGATGCTCGATAAGACGCCCAGCAAGACGATGATGAAGGTGAGCGTGACGGGGGGTGATGAGGCCACGAGCTTGCGGATAAGCGCGGCGATCAGGCCGGCGCGTTCGGCCAACCCAACCCCGACCATCACGACGAGGATCACCGCGAGCGCTGCGAAGCCCAGGAAATTCTCGACCGGCGAGGTGAGAAGAAAGCGGATGCCGTCTTTGCCGAGCAGGCCCTTGATCTTGACCGTCTCGAGATGCGGCTTGTACTCGTTCGACGGGGCCGCTGCGGCCGGATTGATATAGGACGGTTGGACCGAACCCCCGTCATACGTCTGCTCGCTCGGCACCGGGGGCGGTTCCACCGCCCTGTATGTGGCCTTGACATTAAACGCGGCGAGGACCTGGGAGAGGACGATGATCACGACACACAACCCCACGAAGATGATCACCGGATCCGGAACCTTGTTGCCGAGCCGCTCGACTGCGTCAAGCGCTCGCTCGCTGCGCGTCTTCGCCGGCGGTGGCGCTGCGGCCTCGGAAGTCACAGTTATGGCCACTCGCCGGGTCGGCAGCGATCGGCGGGGAGTGCGCTGGCAAACGACGATGATCGCGAGGAGCACGAGAGATGATCGGCACGGCCGACGCGGCTGCCCGAGTGCCGATGCCGATCGCAGGTGACTCCCGCGACGACACGAACGGCCCCCGAACCAACCCGCCAGACCATGCCCCAGTGCTCCTGGACGCCTGTGCACATGCCAATAACCACCCGGTCTCTGTTCCTTTCCCGCGCGATCAGGCTTGGTCGCGGCATGATATACCGCGCCTTACTGAGCCATGCTCGCCCGCGGAGTCTTGACCCGATGCCGTGAGAGTTGGATGGCATCGAGGACACCCTCCGCCATTTCCGGGCGATGGCCCTCGGGGACAGCTGTCCGGTGCACGACGCTTTCCTTGGTTGCGCTCACCTCAAGTGGCAGTTGCTCGACTTCGCGATCCCACCACGCCAGCTGCCCCGACAGGACCGTCCCACGGACGGGACTCGGCAAGCTCACGATGGCTTCGGCGTTGCTCGGCCGCTCGGAAGATCCAAGTCGGGCGGCCGGACCGAAGGCGGCACGGGCTTGCCACGCATGCGGGCGATGCGCGCCCGGGCCCAGTCGATGACCCTGATCCAGTCGGTCTTGATCATCAGGACGACGGCGGCGAGGCTCGCTAACTGTATGGCGATCGCCGGCGGCGACGTGAGGCCTTGGCGCAGCAGGCGGTGAATCGTCTCTTCCGCCGCCGTGGCGGCGGTCACGTAGATCGTGTAGCTGATCGACCGGCCGATGAGAAAGGCGCCGGCGAGCGGCAGCAGAGGTATGTCGGCCAGACCCGCCGCCATGAACATCTGCGCCGATGGAAGCGGCGAGAGCGCGAACATCGCCAGGCTGGCCACCAGCCCGGTCTTGCTTCGCGCCAGCGTTTGGCCGAGAGCATGGAGGCTGGCCCGGCGTTCGGCGGAGAGCCGTCCTCCGAGTTTGCGTGCGCCGACCGCGAGCACCAGCCGACCCGCGGTCGCGGCCAGCGCGCCCCCGGCGATCAAAGCAGGAGGCGGGATGTCGTGCCAATGAAAGCGGGCGAACACAAGCAGCGCCCACGTCGGCGGCCCGAACGCGGGCAGCAGGTTGATCGCGAACACCACGCCGATCACGGCCAGGAGATGAAGCACCGTCGTCATCACCAATCCAAAGCCCTAGCTCGGAGCGCGCCGGGCATGCCGGCCAGTCCGAATTGCCACGCTTCCAGTCAAGGACGTGACGATATAGCCGCCAAGGGGCCCCAAGCGTCCCTCCTACGACCTTCCAAAGCGCCACATCCGCATTCTCGGCCGGTCCGAGGCCGCCGCGGATGGATCCGGCCGCGCGGACCTCCGACGTTCGGCGGCGACCACCTGCTTGAAATGGGCTCCAAGCACGCTCGATCGATCGCCTGGTTGCGCCTGGAAAGTTGATCGAGCCCCGGAGAGCGGGCTCGTGCGGGTATCCTCATCGGCGTACAGGCGCCATGTATCTGCGAAGTTTTACTTCGACCGCACGTTACGGGTAACCGGTCGGTCTGGGACGGGTTCGTCGCTGCCACCGACCAGAGAGAGCATCCACACGACGCGATGGTGCTGATCTCCGGCAACGACAAGTCGGTCCCGGCCCATCTGCTGGCGATCGCTCGCTGCGATCTGCCCGCCGTGCACGTGCCCGGCGGGACCCAGCTGAACGCGCCCGACTACGTCACGTCGAACAAGATGTGGGAGATGGGGGCCGCGGTGAGGCGCGGCGAGTTGCCGGAGGACGAGCTCGACCTGGCGCAGCGTGGGGCGTGCCCCACGTGTGGCGCGTGCCAGTTCATGGGCAGCGCCGCCACCGGGCAGGTGCTGTCCGAGGCCCTTGGTCTCGCCCTTCCTGGATCGGCGTTGGTGCCCGAGCCGCTGACCAAGTTGCTGCGCTACGCCCGCGCCGCGGGCAAGCAAATCCTCCGACTCCTGGCCGAGGACCTCACGCCGCGACGAATCCTGACCCGCGAGGCGTTCGAGAACGCGATCATCGTCCACGCGGCCATCGGCGGCTCGACCAACGCGCTGCTTCACGTGCCCGAGATCGCTCGGGAGGCCCGGGTGGAGATCACGATCGACGACTTTGATCGCATCCATCGGCACGTCCCGGTGCTGGCCAACGTGAAGACGACCGGCCGCTACCCGGTCGAGTACTTCTGGTACGCCGGTGGCGTTCCGGCGGTGATGCTGGAGCTGCGCGACCTGCTCCACCTGGACTGTCTCACCGTCACCGGCAAAACGCTGGGTGAAAACCTTGATGAGATCGAGCACAACAAGTTCTTCATGCGCGAACGGCTTGGCTACCTCAGGAACTTCAAGATCCGCCCGGACGAGATCATCCGGCCCCGCGACGATCCGTTCGGAACCGACGGCGGGATCGCGATCCTGCGGGGCAACATCGCTCCCGACGGCGCGATGGTGAAGACCTTCTCGGTACCTAAGGAGATGCACGTGCACACCGGTCCGGCGAGGGTCTTCGAGGACGAGCCCGAGGCTATCGACGCCCTCGTCGAGCGGAAGATAGGGCCCGGCGACGTCATGGTCATCCGGTACGAGGGGCCCCACGCCAACGGCATGCCCGAGATGTACTTCGCCGCCGCGATCCTGTCATCCGACCCGGTGCTGAGCCACACGACCGCGATCGTCACGGACGGTCGCTACTCGGGCGCGATGCGGGGCCCGTGCATCGGACACGTGGCCCCCGAGGCATTCGAGGGAGGCCCGATCGCGCTGGTGCAGGAGAACGACCTGATCGAGCTCAACGTGCCCGAGCGGCGTCTGGCTGTCGTCGGTGTCGAAGGCCGGCCCCTGTCAGAAGACGAGGTGACCGAGATCCTCGCCGGGCGCCGAGCACGGTGGTCACGGCGACCCCCTCGCCACACCCAAGGCATCCTTTCGTTGTACGAGCGAATTTCGAGCGACGCATCGCACGGCGCCTCGCTCCTAGGCAACGGCGCCTCTGCACCTGCCCACTCAGCGACAGGGCGCACATGACGGAACGGGAGAGTTTCAGTGGCGACGGCACATAAAAAAGTCGTGATCGCCGATTACGACTATGGCGACGTCGACATCGAGCGGGCGATCATCGAGCAGGCAGGTTTTGAGCTGATCGCCGCCCAGTCCAAGACCGAGGACGAGTTGATCGAGGTCGCCCACGACGCCGCCGCTGTCGTGGCCCAGTACACGACGATCAGCGCCCGCGTGATCGCCGAGCTGCCCGAGTGTCGCGTGATCGCGCGCTACGGTACCGGCGTTGACATCGTCGACGTCGACGCGGCCACAAGGCACGACGTCCTCGTGACCAACGTTCCCAACGACTGGTGCGAGAACGAAGTCGCCGATCATGCGATGGCTCTGCTGCTGGCGGTGGCGCGCAAGATCAACGTCTACGACCGCGCGACGCGCGGCGGCACCTGGCAGTGGCAATCCGGAGCGCCGATTCACCGCCTGCGGGGAAGCGTCCTCGGGCTGCTGTCGTTTGGCGCTATCGCCAGGGCTATTGCCGCCCGTGCCAGCGGGTTCGGCATGCGGATCACCGCCCACGATCCGTATCTGTCAGCCGAGCAGATAACCGCCGCTGGCGTGACGGGGGTGTCATTTGATGAGTTGATCACCGAATCGGACTTTCTGGTGATCCAGGCGCCCCTCACGCCGCAGACGCACCACCTGTTCGACGAAGCCCAGCTGCGGCGCATGAAGCCGACGGCGATCCTGATCAACACCGCCCGCGGGCCGATCGTCGATGATCGTGCGCTGCACCGGGCGCTCAGCGAGGGCTGGATCGCGGGCGCTGGCCTCGACGACATCGAGGAGGAGCCGGCCAAGCTCAGAAACTGGCGACCGGACAACCCGCTCCTGCGCTTGGACAACGTGATCATCACGCCCCATGCCGCCTACTACTCCGAGGAGGCGATCGGCACGGTAAGACGGTTCGCCGCCGAAGAGGTGGTGCGCGTCCTCAGCGGGCAGCCTCCGCTGTCGCCGGTCAACGCCGGCGAGCTGGTCGAGGCGCGGTGGTCGCGATCACCGTAGGACCGGCGACCGTTCGGGCACCGCCCCCCAGCGGGCCGCTGTGGGTGCAGGCGTGACAACGCCGGAGGTCACCGCGTGGTCGCTCGAGCCGGGACTGCTCAGCGAGGGCCCGCGCTGGGATGAGGAGCGCCAGGAGCTGCTGTGGGTCGACATACTCGGCCGTGGCTTTCACCGCGCCACGCTGACGGCCGACGACCTCCCCGACCAGGTCCGCACGATGGCGCTCGACCGGCACGTGGGCGCTGTCGCCCCAGTGATGGGCGGGGGGTGGGTGCTCGCCGCGGGCCAGGGCTTCCTGTTCGTCGACGAGGCCGAGTCGGTCCGCGAGCTCGCCCAGCCCGAGGCCGGTCACCTCGAAGTGCGCATGAACGACGCGGCGTGTGACCCGCAGGGGCGCTTCTGGGCTGGCACGATGGCGTACGACGAGTCGCCCGGAGCCGGCACGCTGTATCGACTCGAGCTCGATGGACGCTGCAGCACCGTGCTGACCGGCCTGACGATCTCAAACGGCATCGGCTGGAGCCCGGACGGCGCGACGATGTACCTCAGCGACAGCGGCACCGGCTTTGTCGAGGCTTTCGACTTCGACGACGTCACCGGCGCGATCAGCGGGCGACGCACGCTGGTGCAGATCGATCAACCCGGCATGGCGCCTGACGGGCTGACCATCGATGAGCAGGGCGACATCTGGGTGGCGATCTACGGCGGGTGGGCGGTCAACCGCTATTCGCCCAAAGGCTCGCTTCGCGCCACCGTGCAGATTCCGGCGGCGCAGACCACGTCGTGCGCGTTTGGCGGAGACGACCGCAGCACCCTGTTCGTCACTACCGGCCGAGAGGGGCTCGACAATGCCGCGCTGGAGCGCCAGCCGGATGCCGGGCGAGTGTTCTCGGTCACTGGCCTGGGCGCGCGCGGGCCTGGGTGCGCTCCCTACCGCGGCCGGATCCCATCTGCTGGGACGTCCGGATGACCGACGTTCGCGACGAGCCGCTGGCCGACGCGGGCTTGGTGCCGGTGATCACGATTGATCGCGTCGACGACGCCGGTTTGCTCGCTGCCGCGCTCATCCGGGGTGGGATCCCGTATGCCGAGATAACGTTCCGTACGCCGGCTGCCGCGCAGGCGATCGACCGCATGGGCGCCGAAGTCCCGAAGATGACGGTCGGAGCCGGCACGGTGCTGAGCGTCGAGCAGGCGCAGGAGGCCGTGGGATCGGGCGCGCAGTACGTGGTGTCTCCGGCCTTGAACGCGGCGGTTGTCGAGTGGTGCCAGGAGCATTCGGTGCCGATCATTCCCGGCGTGGCGACCCCGACCGAGGTCAGCGCCGCGCAACAGCGCGGGTTGCGGACGCTCAAGCTGTTCCCGGCCGAGCAGTTGGGCGGAGTGGCGATGCTGCAGGCACTGCGCGGGCCGTTTCCGGAGATCCAATTTGTTCCGACTGGCGGGATAACGCAGCGCAACCTGGGTGACTACGCTGGCCAGCCCAACGTGGTCGCCTGTGGAGGAAGCTGGATCGCGCCCAAGGACGCGATCTCCGGGCGGAAGTTCGACGACATCGTTGCTGCGGCGCGGGAGGCGTGCGCGATCGTGCGACGCGCGCGAGCGGGACAAAGCGGGGCAAGATGACGCGAGTCGTCACGCTCGGGGAGATCATGCTCAGACTGAAGTCGCCGGGGTTCGAGCGCCTGTTCCAATCGCCCTTCCTCGAAGCCAGCTTCGGCGGGGGCGAGGCGAACGTGGCGGTCTCGCTGGCCGCCTTCGGGCTCGGCGCGGCCCTCCTGACGGTGTTGCCGGAAGGGCCGATCGGCGAGGCGGCGATCGCTGAGCTTCGCCGGCACGGGGTTGACACCTCCCAGGTCGTCCGCTCCGGCGACCGGGTCGGAATCTATTTTCTCGAGTCTGGATCGGACCACCGTCCGTCAATCGTGGTCTACGACCGCGCCCACTCGGCGATCAGCGAAGCCGAAGCGGGGAGCTTCGACTGGGACGCCGTATTCCCCGCCGTGGACTGGTTTCACGTCAGCGGGATCACGCCGGCGCTAAGCCAGCGCGCAGCCGATCTGTGCTTTGCGGCGGTCCGGTCGGCGAAACGCCATGGTGTGACTGTCTCGTGTGACTACAACTTCCGCGCCAAGCTCTGGAAGTACGGAAAGCAAGCGCCCGAGGTGATGCGCGAGCTGGTTCGCCTGGTCGATGTCGGAATCGCCAACGAAGAGGATTGCCAGCGGTCGCTAGGAATCGCCCTGCAGCCCGAATCGGCGCGCGGTGACGCCGTCCCGGACACCCTCGATCGAGACCACTACGAGGGACTGTGCGCAAAGGTGCTGGAAGAGTTTCCCAACCTTCGCTGCCAGGCGATCACGCTTCGCACTAGCCACAGCGCCAGTCATAACGAATGGTCGGCCTGTCTGGGCAACCGCCGTGAGTTTCTGATTGGACCGCGGTACGACCTGGCGCACATCACTGACAGGGTTGGTACCGGGGACTCCTTTGCGGCCGGTTTGATCTACGGTCTGGTCACCGGCTCCTCAGACCAGCAGGCGCTTGACTTTGCCGTCGCCGCATCCGCGCTCAAGCACACGATCCCGGGAGACTTCAACCTGGTATCGCTCGCCGAGGTGCAGCGGCTCGCGGCCGGCGAGGTCAGCGGCCGGATCCAGCGCTAACGTACTTCTCATGAGCGAATCGGCACACTCACAGCCGAGGAGGCCCGCGCCGCAGGTGAGCGGATCGGGATCGACTGGGCGAGATCTCGGTTTGATCTCGAATAGTTCCGGATGGGGATGGACGTCGAACTGGAGCACGGGACCCAGGATGCGGAGACGAATGTCACCGATGACGACGTGGATGTGACCGCGAAAATCGCTCGAGCACACCTGAACGAGTTCCCGGATTACTATTCCCGCCTGGCCGTCATGGAGTCCGACGCGGAGGCCTACTGGGACGCACAGGAACGGTAGCGCCGAGCGGCGACACTGAAGATGGTCCTCCTCGGCGGAGAGAGTGACGGAGCGATCCGCTGAAACGAGGGCTAGGGCTGGAAGACGATCCGGGCTGCCACCTTGCCGGACCCGATGTCGGCGCTTGCACTGTTGACTTGGTAACCCGCGTGGCAACACCGCGGTCGAAGCGCCCCGAAGACATCAAGATCGTCGTCGACATGATGGCGCGACATGACGACGCCACGCGCGACGGCCACGGCCGGTGCCTGTCTGGCCTGGACCGGCGCAGCCCCTGGGCCGCGTGTCGCGCTGGCGGCGCCGGCTGCGCCTGCTCTATCGGTACGACCTCGGCGTGGATGTTCGCTGGTTGACCTTCGAGGTGGTGCGAATCAGTCAGAGGCCGGGGGCCGTCGGTGCCGTCTCGGGCGGCTGTGATCCCAGTGAGGTCGAACCGCGCATCGCCAGGTACGGACAGGCCACGACCGCGAGCAGTGCGAGAAGGACCAGATCGCGTCCCAGCACTGCCCACGACGGGACCGTCTCGAACCGCGTCAGTTGCCAGAAGAGCTCAGGGATCCAGATCTGCGTCAGCCCCATCGCTGCCGCGAGCAAGCCGGTGGCGGCCAGGCCGCGCCGGCCCGGCAGCGCTAGTACAAGGGGCGCCATCCAGATCACGTATTGCGGGGACAGCACGCGGCCGAAGACGACGACCGCGCACACCGCAGCGGTGCTCGCGACCAGCAGGCGCTGCTGGGTGGCCGGACCACGAACGAACCGCAGCCAGACGAGGAGCAGCGCGGCGACCTGCAGCGCGCTCAGCACCGAAGCCAGCCATTCAGCAGCGGGTCCGCCCAGATTCTGCGAGCCATGACTGACGATCAGCGACAGGTGGATGCCGATCAACTGGTGGGCGGCGAGCAGAATCGAAGCTCCAAGACTCTCGATCTCCAGCGGTCGCCAGATCTGTCCGCGGATGCTCGACCAGACTCCGTGTGGGGCGAGGATCAGGAACGGCAGGAAGCAGGCGATCAGGACCGCGGCGAATGTCGCGGCGCAGTCGATCGCCCTGCGCCGGCCAGTGCCACGCCAAACATAGACCACGGCGAGCGGAACGAGGACGATCGGATAGACCTTCGCCGCCACCGCGAGCGCCAGGAGAGCAAACCCAATCCGCGCACTTGCGCCGATGATCGCGGCTAGCGCGGCGATCGTCAGCACCGCCGGCCACAGGTCATACCTGGACAGGATTAGGGATCCGATCAACAGCGGCGTGAGCGCGGCGAACGCGACACCAACGATCAGCCGCAGTGTGCCGACACGCTGGCGGGCGAGCACAAGCACGCCCAAGCCCATCGCGCATGCTCCGCAAGCCGCCATCAGCAGCCCGAAGGCACGCTGGTAGGCGCCGAAGTCGCCCCCGCGGCCGGCGATCAGCGAGGGGATCAGGAACGCAGGAAGCGCGACCGGCGGATACTCGACCGCAAAGTCACGGTACGGAACCAGGCCCGCCCGCATCTCACCGCCATAGTGCGCGTAGGTCGGCGTGTCGATCAGCTGTCCGCCCGCGTACGGGCCATGATGAACCACGTACCACGAACCCAGAAAGCCTCCCGCCGCGAGCCCGACGGCGAGCAAGCTTCGGGATCGATCGCGGAGCGGGCGCGGCGCATTGACCGGTGCGACGTTGAGTACCCAGCGCAACTTCACGAGCTCCAGACGTGCTGTCGGTGGGGGTCGGTGAGATACAGCAGCACGGCCTTGACTCGGCCTCTGACTTGATGCGGGTCATCAAGGTCGGGCGTGGTAAAGATCGCGTTGACATGTTTCTCCACCGCGCGCTTGGTGAACACGAGCGTGTCGGCAATCACAACGTTGCTATGCCCCTCGGCCACGAGCGCGAGTGTCTCTAGCTCGCGGGCTGTGAGCTGGTCGAGTGGCGACCCAGCGATTTCCCTGGCTCGCATGCACCAGATCTTCGACGATCTGTGGATCGATCGCAGTTCCGCCGTTGGCGACCTCAGCGTGGGTGCTTAGCACGATCACGCCGAGCGTCGGGGGCGCGTCCTCGGCCAGCACCACCCGGATCGGCGGCCGCGGGACGCCCGCATCAACCCGCGCGGGAACCGAGGCACTCATCGTGATGCCGTTCCGCGACACTCGGATGATCGTACCCACGGGTTGGTGAGCGCTCGAACGTGTCGTGTCCGCCTCCGGGACAGGGGGCTTACGTGTGTTGCTGGCTCTTGGCCACCTCGCTGGACAGAGGCGTCGGCGGATTTGTGGGAGGTCCAAGAAAAGACATAGCAGCTGCTGGCCTCGCCTCGCGGCTCACGTAAACGCTAGCGCAGGCA
Organism: uncultured Solirubrobacterales bacterium; assembly: GCA_963757015.1. GTDB lineage: Bacteria > Actinomycetota > Thermoleophilia > Solirubrobacterales > Solirubrobacteraceae > Palsa-465. The sequence goes on along the minus strand of CAVWQA010000009.1, from coordinate 36,534 downwards.
GAATCGTCGACATGACTGCGCCCGTGAGGAGATCGGCGGTCCTCGTGACCGGCATGTCCGGCACCGGGAAGTCAACCGCGCTCGCCCAGCTCGGGCACCGTGGTCACCGGGTCGTCGACACCGACGACCCGGGCTGGATCGTCCACGTCGAGACGCCGCATGGGGTTGAGCCGATATGGGACCTCGACCGAGTCGGCGCGCTCTTGAACGAACACCGCGCAGGCTGGCTGTTCGTTTCCGGCTGCGTCGCCAACCAGGGCGCCCTGTACGACCGGTTCGATGCAGTCGTCCTCTTGAGCGCCCCCGCCGACGTCATCCTCGACCGCGTCGTCGACCGAGCCAACCCGTTCGGATCGCACCCGGGGCAGCGCGCCAAGATCGCGAGCGACCTGGCTGAATTCGAGCCGCTGCTGCGCGCCAGCGTCGATCAAGAGATAGACACGACCGCGGCGGTGGCGGAGGTTGTCGCGGCACTTGAACACGTGGCGGCTGCAGTTGCCACGCGAAACCATGGGTCCCGTTAGCGGATCGGCCTACGGGAAGCCCTGAGCCGCCAAGTCCCAGTCTCAATCCAGCAGCTGGCTGGCATCGGCACCCTGTTGCCCGGCATACACCTTCAGCCACAGCGAGGGCGAGCGAGTTGGTGGCCGTATGCGGAACCAGATTGCATCACGTCAGTTAGCGCGACGCGGGCAGTGTGAGATCGGGCGGCCCCAGGACAGGGCTCCGAGTACCAGCGGTAGGGAAAGCGAAACAACTCGGTAGAGCAGGACTGCCGCGGCGGCCGGCGCGGCGTGCGCCCCGTAGAGGATTAGCGCGCCGATCATGCCGCCTTCGACGACTCCGAGGCCCGCGGGCAGCGGCACTGCTCCGGCCAGCGAGCCGACGAGGTACCCCATGACGACAACGCTCAGAGGGGGCGCCTGCCCGTAGGCCTGAAACGCTGCCCACAGGACAGCATTGTCGAACACGTAGTAGCCGACGGCTCCTGCAAGCTGCCAATTGGGCGCTGCCAGAATCCCGTAGGCGTCCGCCGCACCCCCACGAACGGCGCCCATAGCTGTGGCTCTTGTGCCGGTCGTGCCATCGGGACCTCTGTCTTTGGAGGTGATCCGGCCGGGCTTGTAAGACAGAACGACGAACCAGGTGGCGGCAAGGGCAATCACTGTGGCGCCGGGAAGCAGCGTGAGGGCGGCGTTGTGCGGGCCCCCAACCCACCCCGCCCACAACATCAGCCCCAGGCCGCCGAGGACAAGCATGCTCGGAGCGCTGGTGAGGATCACAAACGTGATCGCCGACCGTGTCATGGCGCGGACTGGGACCTCGCCGGTCTGCGCCGAGCGTGCACCGGCGACCGGGCCGATCAGTGCCCCGGCGGGAAGCAGGATGCTGGCAGCAAGTCCGCGCAAGCCCGCCGGCAAGCTCCGTCGCCAGGCGATCCGCGTGGCAAACACGAGCTTGAAGACCACCAGAAAGCCGAAGATCGACAACAGCTCAAGGAGCCCGGCGAAGGCCGCCCAACTTACGCACGGGGCTACCAGACGGCAGGCGTGGCGCGCGATCGGCGAGATCGCCAAGGCCGCAAGCGCGATCACGGTGGGCGGGCCTAGTAACCGCCAGCGCCGCTGCCATCTCCAGCTTCCGATTGCGCGTCGACGCGACATAGCTTCAGTGAGACGGGGTTCGCTGGGCTTGCACCGACACGCCGGCGGCCGGCCCGCCTGGAGGTTGGCGTCCGGCAGGGACGCAGGTCACTCGTCGGGCGTTCACGCAGACGGCGCCCAGCCGCACACCACTGATCAGCTCGTTCACCCACGCCTTCCTAGGTGGTGGCGGATCCGAGCGCTCAGAGAATGCAGTGAGATGGCTTAGCGCGCCAAAGGGGAAAGAGGTGATCGCCGTCATTTTTCTACTACGCATCGTAGCAGTTCATCAGCCCAGCACGTCACCCACGTTGCGTAGTAGATGGCCTTATCCTCCCCCACCTACGAATGTGCGTAGTAGAATGCCTGCCGCCATGACTTCCCACGCCCGAGACAAAATCTTGCTGACCGGCGCGACGGGCTACGTGGGCGGTCATCTCCTCGATCGGCTGCAACGAGTGGACAGCCACGTACGCTGCCTGAGTCGCCGACCACAGGCCCTGGCCCACCGAACGGGGCCGCACACCGAGGTCGTCGCCGGTGATCTGCTGGACCGAGGTTCGCTCGCGACCGCCATGACCGGCGTGCGAGCCGCTTATTACCTGGTCCATTCGATGGGGCAGACGGCCAACTTTGATGAGGTGGATCGGCGCGCCGCGCTCAACTTCGCCCAGGCGGCGCGCGACGCGGGCGTCGGTCGCATCGTGTATCTGGGCGGCCTTGGATCAGGGGACAGCCTGTCGGCTCACCTCGCCAGCAGGCACGAGGTGGGCCAGATACTGCGCGGCTCCGGCGTGCCGACGATCGAGCTTCGGGCTTCGATTGTGATCGGTGCCGGAAGCGCGTCGTTTGAGACGATCCGCACTCTGGTGGAGCAGCTACCGGCGATCCCAGCGCCGCATTGGATCCGAACCGCCGCCCAGCCGATCGCGATCGAAGATGTGGTCGAGTACCTGGTCGCCGCGGGCGCTCTTCGGGCCGTCGGCAGCGAGGTGATCGAGATCGGCGGCAGCGACCGGGTGACCTATGCCGAGGTCATGCGCGAATACGCGCGCCAGCGCAACCTGCGCCGGCGGGTGGTCCCGACGTCGCTGGTCACGGCGCATGTGTCGCGTCGGTTGCTCGAGTCATTGATTCCCGGCTACGGTCAGATCGCTGCCGCGATGGTCTCGAGCCTGCGCAACGAGACCGTAGTCCGCGGGCGCAGGGCCCAGGAGCTCTTCTCGATCACGCCCCGGGGAGTAGCCGCGGCAGTCGAGCGCGCACTGCGTGCCGAAGATCACGCGTTCGCTGAAACGCATTGGTCGGATGCGTTGGCATCACCGTCCCGGTCGCGCTGGGGAGGGATCGCGGTGGGGCGTCGCATTGTCAGCTCGCGCTCAAGGCGAGTCCGCATCGGCGCAGAAGATGCGTTCGCGCTGATCCAACGAATCGGCGGCACAACCGGCTGGTATACGGTGGACTGGTTCTGGCGCCTACGTGGCTGGCTCGACCGGTTACGGGGCGGCGATGGCCTGCGACGCGGGCGTCGCGACCCCCATGAGTTGCAGGTTGGCGACCCGGTGGATTTCTGGCGCGTGGAGCGTCACGAACCGGGGCGAAGGCTCCTGCTCTGCGCCGAGATGAAGCTCCCCGGGCGGCTATGGCTTCAGTTCGAGGTCGAGTCGCACGACGACAACGCCCATATCCGCCAGACGACCGTCTTTGATCCGGCAGGCTTCATCGGACGGATCTACTGGTACCTGGCGTATCCCGTCCACCACGGCATCTTCGCCGCGATGCTGCGCGGGCTGGCCCGGGCGAGTGACCGGGCCCCACGGTCCCCGGTGCCGGCCAAACGCACATGACGCCACGGGAGAGGATCAGATCGGACACGGGGGCCGCAAGCCGGCGTACACCACGTAGATGACGATCGTGGCGCGGCTGCACAAGCAGGGGACCGCGCGTGACGCGAGTTCGGCCGGGAAGGTTTCGGCGCGCCCATCGTCTTACTCATCCGACGAGCTATCTACTACGGGGCATCGTAGCTGGTACCGCGATGCCCGAGCATGACCGATGCTTGGTACCGCGATGCCCGAGCATGACCGATTGATGGAGCGATCATGATGAAGCTGAAGAGGTTCTTCGTAACTGAACGTCAAACCGAGCCGTGGCACGCGCCGGGGACCCGGCACCGGACCCGCGGTATGTCGAGCCTTGTGTCCGTCCCCGACGGGGTCGAGCTTGTACCTACGATACGTCATAGTAGGCTTAGTCAAATGAAGTCATACCAGGTCCTCGCCACTACCAGCTACCTGTCTCCGCGATGAGTGAACTCGTCAGGACGCTGCCTACGGGACGCGTGCGTCGCGCCGCGAGGGTCGGCGGCTTACTCGGCACCGAGATCGGCAAGGCCTATGCGACCAAGGCGGCGAACCTCGTGCGATCACCGGAGGATCGCACCGCCGCTACCGGGCGCCAGCGTCAGGAGGCCGCGGGGCACATCGTCGACGTGCTCGGCGAGATGAAGGGCGGCGCGATGAAGATCGGGCAGATGGCCTCGATGATTGACCTAGGCGCATCGGCATCTGACGATTTCAACGACTTTCAGGCCAAGCTCGGTGAGCTCCGCGATCACGCTCCACAAGCTTCGTTCAGGGACATGCGCAAGGTGATCGAGCAAGACCTGGGCGACCGGATCTCGAACCTGTTCGCCGAGTTCGATCCAGATGCCGCGGCCGCGGCATCGATCGGACAGGTCTACCAGGCCCGGCTGCATGATGGTCGAGAAGTCGCAGTCAAAGTGCAGTACCCCGGCATCGGCGCCGCTGTTCGCGCCGACCTGCAGAACCTCGGGCTCATGATCCGCGCCGCGAAGCGATTTGCGCCGGGGTTGGACGCCCAGGCGATGGGACTCGAGCTGCGGGAGCGAGTCAGCGAGGAGCTTGACTACGAACACGAGGCTCAGACGCAGCGCGCGTTCGCTCGCCGTTGGCGCGGACATCCGTTCATCGTCATTCCCGACGTGATCAGCGACATGTGTCGGGCGCGCGTGCTCGTCACCGAGTGGGTCGATGGCGTGGGATTCGAGCGGCTCAAGGAGTCGCCGCCGGCGACCCGCGACCGAGTTGGTGAGACCATCCTTCGCTTCTTCTACGGTTCGCTGTACCGCTTCGGGTCAGTTCTCCGGCGACCCTCATCCCGGCAACTTTCTGCTGTTGGGCGACGGCCGAGTCGCATTTCTGGACTTCGGGATGACCAAGGCGGTTCCCCGCTGGAGAATCGACGCAGAGCTATCGGTGCTGCGCGCCGCCCTCGAAAACGATGCTGATTCGGTGGGGGAAGGCCTGGCCGCGCTGGGCTTTTCCGACCGCGATGACGCAGGCTTTGATCGCAACCGGCTCTTGGCTCATGTGCGCGCTCTGAACGCCTGGTACGCAAACGACGAGCCGGTCACGATCACCCCGGAATACGTCTCGTCGGTGCTCGTCGATGCCGGAGATCCTCGCTCGCCCTACTGGGATTTGATGAAGAACGAGACGTTGCCGGCAGACTCGCTGTTCGCAAGCCGCATGCAGGCCATGACGCTCGCCGCGATTGGACAGCTCAGAGCCACGGCCAACTGGCACCGCGTGATGTCGGAATGGATCTACGGCGCGGCCCCGTTGGGGCACCTGGGCTTGGCCGAGGCCGAGTTCTTTGGACTCGCATTGGGCGAGCCAGCGCGCTCACGGCCGCTCCGACGCGTGTGAGCTCAGGGACTTATCTCCTACGCGATGTCGTTGATGGGGAAGGTCCCGCCGCCGGCGGCGTCTGAGATAGGGAAGCCTCAATCACATCGACTCGCGCGGCGTCTGCTCAGGCACCCGAGCGCGTTGAGCTAACACATCAAAGGAGCAACACTCATGAGTCGCACACGACTGCCATTTGCTGTCGGCATCGTTGTAGTCGCCGCGATTGTCGCCGTGATAATCGCGGTGAGCGGTCAAAGCACCAGCAACGCCAAGCCGAACATCGCTCCCGACTCGGCCGTCTCGGTCAAGCAGACCTCACTCGGGAAGACGCTTGTCGACGCCAACGGACGGACGCTCTACCTGTTCGCGGGTGACACACACAATGTCAGTAACCTCTCGCAAGCCGGCCAGGCCGTCTGGCCACCGTTCACCGCGAGCCGCAAGCCGCGAGCGCTGAACGGTGTCGCGGCGTCACAGGTCAGCACGATCAAGAAGGTCAACGGGACCGCCCAGATCGCCTACAACGGTCACCCGCTGTATTACTACGTCGGTGATCGCAAGGCCGGCCAGACCGCGGGTCAGGGCCTGAATCAGTTCGGAGCGCGTTGGTACGTCCTCGCTCCCAGCGGGGCCGCTATCACGACGGCCTCGAGCTCCTCGGCCCGGTCGACACCGAGCAACGGCGGGGCGAGCTACGGCTACTGAGACGGGGGCCCTCGTTTGATGATTAAGGACGGGGTCTGTCGAATGCCAGCGGCGCCAATCGTCATTCGGTCGAGTGGCGATTTGGCGCCGCTGTCCGTTGGCGGCGCTCCCGCCGGTCGCATGGGCACGGTAGGCGGCGCCACCGTGCTTGGCGCAATATCCCCGAAGAGGGCCGCGCCTCGGAGCCGGTGGCGGCTTTGGAGAGATCACCTGGACGGGTGGGCGCCGGACCGGAGCAGCAAGCGAATGCTTATGCGGCCGATAGCGACAAGCATTCTCAGGCCGTGCCCGAGCAGCACCCAGCAAAGCATGCTGACCCGCTCCCACCAATTCCTCGCTACACACCACCTCGCCTAACCACCACGCCGAGCGGCACTCTCCGCTTCAGCGTGGTGGTGTGGCGATCCCGGTGCGGTAGGCGTAGTTGACCGCCTGGGTGCGGTCACGAAGGCCCGCCTTGGCGAACAGGTGGTTGATATGCGACTTCACCGTGGTGGGGCTCACGAACAGGCGCTCGGCGATCTCCGCGTTGGTCAGTCCTTCGGCAATCAATCCGAGCACCTCCGCTTCGCGCGGGGTGAGGTCATCGGGCAGCTGCGGCGTGTTCTGATCCGGGGCCCGCTCGCCGTCGCTCGCGAGCGCGCTGACGACGTGGTGCTGGACGGCTGGGTCGAGCGCGGCCTGGCCCGCAGCGACGGTGAGGATCGCAGCGCGGATTTCCTGGCTGCTGGCGTCCTTGGTCAGGTAGCCGCGCGCGCCGGCGCGCAGCGCCCCCAGGACGCTCTCGTCGTCGGCGTAGGTGGTCAGCGCGATCACGCGAATGTCCGGCTGACCGGCGCGCAGGCGTCGGGTAGCTTCGATCCCGTCCAGGCGCGGCATTCGAAGATCCATCAACACGACGTCCGGCGTGTGATTGGCGGCCAGCGCGAGTGCCTCCTCGCCGTCGGTTGCCGTGGCGACGAGCTCGATCCCGTCCAGCAGACCGAGCAGCGTGCCGAGGCTCTCCCGCACCAGCCGCTGGTCGTCGGCGAGCAGGACACGGACCGGATGGCACTGCGGGGCGGCGTCGGTCATCCGGCCGCGGGCAGCCTCAGCTCGACGCGAAAGCCGTCGCCGGTTGACGCGGCCAGCAGCTCGCCGCCGAGGAGCTCGGCGCGCTCGCGCATGCCGGTCAGGCCGTAGCCGCCGCCGTTGCGCTCGAGGACGGCCACCTGGGGCGAGCCGGCAACCGCGTGATCCTCGACGACCAGGACGGTGCTCTCGGGCCGGTAGTCCAGCCTGACCTCCACACGCTCGGCGGTCGCATGGCGGCGCACGTTGGTCAGCGCCTCCTGGGCGGTGCGATACACGGCCAGCCGCGTCTCGGGCGCAAGCTCGCGCGGCTCACCGCGGACCTCGACGGCCACCGGCAGGCCGCTCTGCTCCTTGAACGCGTCGGCCAGCGCGCCGAGCCGCTCGGGCCCCGGCAGCTCGTCTCCGCGCTCGGCGGCGATCGCGCGGCGGGCTTCGTCCAGCCCGCTGGCGGCGAGGTGGTGCGCGCGGTCGATCGCCTGCGTGATCTCGTCGGCGACGCCGCGGTTGCGTGCCAGCAGTCGCGTGGTCTCCAGCTGCAGGGCCAGCGCCGACAACGAGTGGGCCAGCACGTCGTGCATCTCGCGCGCCATTCGGCCCCGCTCCGCGGTGGCGGCGGCCCGAGCCTCGGCTTCCCGGGAGGCCTGCAGGGCGTCGCGCTGAGCTCGGGCGTAGCTGAGCAGGCGCATGGCGAAGAACCAGGGGACGATCCCGGACACAAACGTCCCCGCGCCGGCGACCTGGCCCTTGCTCAGATAGCCCGCCAAAAACGGCACGACGGCGGCCCCGAAGAGGAGCCATGCCGTCCGGCGATCGAGCGTGAGCGCGGCAATGATCACGACGTAGTACGGGCCGACGACCCAGACGCCGTGGGGCTGGGCCGAGCCCAGCACGCCCGCGGCGACGATCACGCCGATCAGCGCCAGGACCCGCTGGCGCTTGGGGACGTCGACGCGCTGCGGATAGGCGGCGATGGCGAACACCACGATGCCGACGAGCGAGGCCAGAACGATGGCATCGCGGCCGTGCGGACGCGGGTAGGGGTGGGTCGCGAAGGTGACCGCGATGAAGGCCGCCAACACGGCGACACCGAAGATCCGCCACGCCACGGCCTCCAGCGGCGCCGTGCCGTCGCCGTCGAGTCCGCGCGTGATCCAGCTGCGCCTGAACCATCTGAGGGATGCGCGCATCATCGGCACCGCAAACGATAAGCCGCGCGCACGCGCGCGTCATCGGCCACAGGGTGGAGGCCCGACCGGCGAACGTCCACCCCAGGGTGGATCGCACGGTTCGGCCCGCGCGCCGATGACAGCGGGGTACGCCGGGCGTAGCTTGGCAGCAATGCTCACCAACTCACTCGAGGCGGCAATGGCCCTCACCTCCAAGCAGCCGGGCTCGCCGGCGGCTCGTGCTCTAGATCTGGTCAAGACATACGGAACCGGCGAGGTCGCCGTCCGGGCGCTCGACGGCGTCAGCGTCGAGTTTGAACGCGGCCGGTTCACGGCGGTCATGGGCCCCTCCGGTTCCGGCAAGTCGACGCTCATGCACTGCATGGCCGGGCTGGACGTGCCGAGCTCCGGACGCGCGTTCGTCGGCGACGACGAGATCGGGCGCCTCGACGACGGCGGCCTGACCCAGTTGCGCCGCGACCGGATCGGCTTCGTGTTCCAGTCGTTCAACCTGGTCCCCACGCTGAGCGCGGCCGACAACATCACCCTTCCGCCAGATCTGGCCGGTCAACCGGTGGACGGCGACTGGTTCGACACGCTGGTCAGGCAGCTCGGGATCGACGAGCGGCTGTCGCATCGACCGAGCGAGCTGTCCGGCGGGCAACAGCAGCGCGTCGCGTGCGCGCGGGCCCTGATCGGCCGGCCGGAATTGATCTTCGCCGACGAGCCGACGGGAAACCTGGACTCGAACGCCTCCGTCGAGGTGCTGGAGTTTCTGCGGCGCGCCGTGACCGAGCACGGTCAGTCGATCGTGATGGTCACCCACGACCCGCTGGCGGCGGCGTACGCCGACCGGGTCGTGTTCCTGGCCGACGGCAAGGTCATGGGCGAGCTCCGGTCGCCCACGGCCGACGCCGTGCTTGCGCAGATGAAACGGCTGGATGGGTGAGATGCGCAGAGTGACCATCCGCGGGCTGCTCGCTCGCAAGCTGCGTTTGGCGCTGACCGCGCTGGCCATCGTCCTCGGGGTGACCTTCGTCACCGGAACCCTCGTGCTCGGTGACACCCTCAACCGCACCTTCGACGGTCTGATCGGGACCGCCTACCAGCATGTCAGCTTCCAGATCCGCGGCCAGGCGGCGTTCCACACCAGCGGCGCCGCCGCCGTGAACAGCAGCGCCGACCGCAAGCCAATCCCGCAGTCGATCGCGCCGGCTGTGCGCCGCGTACCAGGGGTCTCGTATGCGTTCGGATCGGTGGCCGGCTACGCCCAGTTCATGGCTCGGGACGGAAGCGCGATCGGCAAGGGCGGCGGCTCAACCCTCGGCTTCTCGTTCGATCCCAATCCACGGCTTTCTCCCTATCGCCTGGTCGCCGGCCGCGCGCCCACGACCGCAGATGACGTGGTGATGGACAAGGCGACCGCGACCAAGTACCACTTCGCCGTGGGCGACAGGGTGCTCGTGAACCTGCCCAACCGGCCGGAGAGGTTCACGATCAGCGGGATTGTCACCTTCGGCACCGATGACAATCTGGCGGGAGTGACACTCGCCGGCTTTGACCAGCCGATCGCACAATCTCTGTTCAATGCCCGCGGCCACTACGACACGATCAGTGTCCTGGCCGCGCCGGGCGCCGACACCGTCAAACTGCAGCGGTCGATCGCCGCGACCCTGCCGCGGGGCGTGGAAGTGGTCAGCGGCCAAACCGTGGCCAGCGAGCTTTCCTCCGCGGTCAACAACGAGCTCTCGTTCATCTCCACCGCATTGCTGATCTTCGCGTTGATTTCGCTGTTCGTGGGCGGCTTCACGATCTTCAACACGTTCTCCATCACCGTCGGCCAGCGGACCCGGGAGCTGGCGCTGCTGCGTGTTGTCGGCGCCAGCCGGCGTCAGGTGTTCCGCTCGGTGCTGGTCGAAGCCGCACTCACCGGGTTGACGGCCTCGGTGATCGGGCTGGGCCTCGGCGTGGTGGCCGCGCTCGCTCTCAAGGCGCTGCTCAAGGCCTTCGGCATCGTGTTGCCCTCGGCGCCGCTCGTGTTCGAGGCGCGTACTGCCGTGGTCGCGATCGCCGTCGGCGTCGGGGTGACGGTCCTGTCGGCGCTCATCCCGGCCCGCCGCGCGGTGCGGATCGCACCCGTGGCCGCGCTCGTGCAGCCCAGCGAAGACCAGCCGCCGCTGGTGCGGCGTCGGCAGACGATCGTGGGCATCGCCTTCGGTGTGGCTGGCCTGGCTGCGGTGCTGGTGGGACTGGCCAAGCCGGCGGTCCTGCTCGTGGGTGTCGGGGCGCTAGCGCTGGTGGCCGCCACCGGCCTGCTCGCGCCCCTCGCTGCCGGCCCGCTGTCGAGCGCTCTCGGCCGTCCGCTGGCCGCATGGCTCGGCACGCCCGGGCGACTGGGGCGGGAGAACTCAACCCGCAACCCCGGCCGCACCACTCAGACCGCCGCTGCCCTCATGATCGGCCTGTCGCTGGTGTCGACGATCGCCGTACTGGGCGCGTCGCTGAGCACGTCGGCCAAGAACAGCGTCGACAGCGCGATCAGCGCGGACTACATCGTCAGCGGCCAGGGCGGCTTCAGCAAATCGGTCGTGCCCGCCGTCTCGCGGCTGCCCGGCGTGAGGACCACCACGGTCGTGTACCAGGGACAGTTCGAGGTCCGAGGTTCTCTGTCCACGCTCGTGGCGGCCTCCACTGCCGATCTATCGCGAACCGTCACCCTTCACATCACGGCCGGCCGCGGAGCCACGGCAATGGCCGCCGGCGAGCTGCTGGTCGACACGAACACCGCCGACGCCGACCATCTCCACGTGGGGTCGGCCGTGCCGGTCAAGTTCGCCCAGACCGGTCCGACCACGATGCGGATCGGCGGGATCTTCAAATCGAACCCCTTGCTCGGGAGCTATGTCACCGGAGACGCATTCTTTCGCTCCCACTTCGACAACCCGCTTCCGGTCGCCGTCCTGCTGGCCGCGGCTCCGAGCGCCCGTGGTCTGGGCGGGGCGCTGAACCACGTGCTGGCGCCATACGCGAACGTGGGGTACAAGACACGGGCCCAATTCGAAGCTTCCCAGCAGGCGAGCGTCAACCAACTCCTGGGGCTGGTCTACGTGCTGCTGGCGCTGGCGATCCTGATCGCGCTCATCGGCATCGTCAACACGCTCATGCTGTCGGTGTTCGAGCGCACCCACGAGATCGGGCTGCTGCGAGCGGTGGGGATGAAGCGCCGTCAGGTCCGGGCGATGATCCGTTCGGAGTCGGCGATCATCGCGCTGTTCGGCGGCGTCGTCGGGATTCTCAGAGGAACCGGCCTGGGCATCGCCCTGGCGTACGCGCTGCGACACAACGGCGTGACCCACATCACCGTGCCCGTCCCCAGCCTGGTCGGGTTCCTGGTCCTCTCGGCGCTGCTCGGGCTGATCGCCGCCACCTGGCCCGCCCGGCGAGCCGCCAACCTCGACGTGCTCGCCGCCATCGCATCCGAGTGACCGAGGGGCGGAGTGCGACGCCAGGATCGCTTGGCGAACCGACCACGGCTCGCCGGTGCGCACATTGCTAGGCTCGGGCGCCGCTGATTGCAGGCAGACGCAGCCCCGCCGGAGTAGCTCAGTCGGTTAGAGCAGCGGAATCATAATCCGCGTGTCGGGGGTTCGAGTCCCTCCTCCGGCATTGACTCTGTCGCAGGTATTTCCTGCAAACGAGACGGTTTCTGGTTGTTTGCGATCGAGCGACACGACCGCTATGAACCGCCATAAACCGCAGGCTGGCTGACAGTCCTGTCCATTTCCTGTCCAACGGCGAGCGGCGAGGGACACGTACCGGGCACCGCGACGATCGCACCGCGTGACACCAACCTGGAACGGTGGCGGTCGCCGCGTCGACGTCGCGCAGCCTGCTCGCGACGCCGCGACGGACGGATACGTGCCTCGCCGCGTGCCGGCTCGACACTGGTCAGACACGTCGCTAGTCCTGCCGGCGGATGCATCGCCTCGTGGTGACCAGAGCGCCGCTCGAAAGCGTCGCGTCGCATTTGATCGGCCACTGGGTGGAGAGCCGGGGGCGATCAAGTGAGGTGCCGTCAATAGATGCGCAATTGGACTCGGGCAAGACTGCGCCAAGCGGTGCCGTCGCGCGGGGCAAGTGGCCGGATCTGGTCGGGTCGAGGGATTGTGTCGGGGATTGCGCTGATGTTCATTCACGAAGGTGTCTGCCACGAGCTACGCCGTACCATGCGATGCCTTACGTGGTATTGATAGATATCGAGAGGTGTCGATGGCGAACAGCGACGATGACCCCTTGTTGCTGGTCAGCGAAGTCGCTAAACGCTTTAGCGTTTCTGACCAGACGGTGTATCGCTGGATCGACGATGGGTTGCTGCCGGTGGTCAAGGTGCGCCGGTTGATCCGGATCCGAACCAGCGACGTGGACCGGCTGTTGGCCGACGCGTCGCGGCCGGCGCCGATCCCGACCGGCAGCTGGAGCGATGTGCCACCCGAGGGTCGCAGGATGCGATGAGCGAAGTGGAGGATTTGTCTGGGCCAGAGGTTTTGCGCGAGCGTGCGCTCTCGTTGTCTGATGCTGCGGAGTTGTCGTGGGCGGCGGCGATCCGCGGGCACCTGCTAGCGCCGCCCGACGCGGGGTTTCCGGACCGGTTGCGGGCTTTGGCCGCGGCGGCACGCCAGCGCGCCGAGGCCGCTCGGCTCGGGGCCGACGCTGGTTTGCGCTGGGTGCCCACCCCGGACGCAGTGCGTAGCCAGCCGCCGCCCGAGCTTCGCCCGGCCAGCGGTCGCACCGGCGCGCCCGAATTGTGGGCGCGCTTTGACGCGGCCGTGGCCGCGGTCAATCGCGCCGACGCTGGCACCAGCCTTTCTGCGGTTGCCGACGCGGCCGACGCCCTGGCCGATGCGGCCGACGCGATTGCCCGCGACGTAGAACGCCAAAGAGACGAGCAAACCAGGCGCGCGACCGCTGGTTAGCTGTAGCTGGTTTAGGGTTGGCGTTCATACGGCGCAGGATGGCGCCGCCGCGGCTCTCCACTGACCGACGGCTACCCATCCGGAGATGATTTGTCTGTCCGCCCGGGGGGGTGTCACTGGCCGCAATTTGTGGCTCCCCCGAGTCGCTGAACGGCGGGAGACATGAAGACAGCTACACGAGCGACCCGTACAACTATCGGCAACCGCCACTGCGGGCAAGAGTCTCGGAGGTGCGGCGCAGGAGCCATCTGCACGGCGCCGGCCCAGCCCCCTTCCTCGAGAAAGCGGTCAGCGCGTTGCCCAGCTCGACGTTGCCCGTCGAAGTCGTCCGCCGCGACAACGCTGGCCCGGATGAGCTACGCGCTCGCAATCCCTGGCAGAGCATCGGCGCAGGCTCGGCGGCGGCTGGCGCCTCCTGCTGGGCGATTCCGCAAGCCAGCCTCGCCAGACGCTGGCGCGCGCTTTCACGCGATAGCGATCATGACGGACGGTGGTCGCCGGGATGCGCGCTGCCTATGCATAGATCCGTCTCGCGAGGCTCAACGAGAGTGCCGACGGTGCTGGGTGCCAGTGGCTTCCGGATCGCTGGGTCGGTATGCGAGGGGGTACGGGGCGTGGCTGGCGGCTCGCGGTTATTCGCGGTGGACGATCGCTCACCGGTTGTGGCAGCTCGAGCTTTTGAGCCGCTGGCTCGAGTGTGAAGGGTTCTCGCCCAGCGAGCTGACGCCAGCTCGGGTAGAGGCGTTCTTGGCGGCGCGGAGAGCGGCTGGCTACTCCTCGTGGGTGTCGGCGCGGAGCACGACGCTGCCGCTGGAGTACCTGCGCGAGTTGGGGGCGGTGCCGTCGTCGGCGCCGAGGGTGGACGGTCCGCTTGAGCGGCTTTTGGCTGACTTCGGTCGCTATCTGCTGGATGAGCGCGGTTTGACCGAGGGCACGGTTGAGCATTACGGGCCGGCCGCACGGCTGTTCTTGACGAGCCGGGTGGGCGCAGAGCTCGGCGGGCTCGAGCGGCTGAGCGGCGCTGATGTGAGCCTGTTCTTGGCGGCCGAGTGCCCGAAACGCGGCGTGGCGGCGGCGCGGACGCTGACGTGCGGGCTGCGGTCGCTGCTTGGCTGGCTGTATCTGACGGGCCGGATCGCCGATCCGTTGGTGTGGGCGGTCCCGGCGGTCGCGGATCTGCGGGATCGTTCGCTGCCGCGCGGGCTGGACGCTGCCACTGTCAAGCGGCTGTTGGCGAGCTGCGACAGGCGGCGGACGGTCGGGCGGCGTGATTACGCGGTCATCTTGCTGCTCTCGCGGCTGGGGTTGCGCGCCGGGGAGGTCGCGGCGATCACGCTAGATGACATCGACTGGCGCGTCGGGGAGCTGCTGGTTCGCAATCGCAAGGGGCGCTGAGTGGAGCGGTTGCCGCTGCCTGCCGATGTTGGCGAGGCGATCGTGTCGTATCTGCGTCGCCGCCCGCGGGTCCAGAGCCGTGCGCTGTTCTTGCGTGTGATCGCGCCGGTTGGCGGGATCGACCGGCTGGTGGTGGCGGGGATCGTCTTGGCCGCGTGCCGGCGGGCTGGTCTGCCGCGGGTCGGAGCTCACCGTTTGCGGCACACCGCCGCGACCGAGATGCTGCGGGCTGGCGCGTCGCTGAGCGAGATCGGACAGGTGCTCAGACACCGCGACATCCGCACCACCGCCAGGTACGCCAAGGTCGACCGCAAGACGCTGCGCAAAATCGCGCGGCCGTGGCCGCAGGGCGGTGTGGCATGAGCCCGTTGCGCCAAGCGCTTGAGAACTATCTGCGGATCCGCCGCCGGCTGGGTTTCAAGCTCAAGACCGATCAGCGGCTGCTTGAGAGCTTCGTCGAGTTCATGGAGCAAGCCGGGGCCGAGCGGATCACCAGCGAGCTGGCGGTGAAGTGGGCGATGCTGCCGCAAGACGCCCGCCCGCACCGATGGGGGCAGCGGCTGACGATCGTGCGCGTGTTCGCTCGCTATGTGGCCACGCTCGATCCCGACAGCGAGATCCCGCCTGTCGATCTGCTGACCGCGCGCCGCCCACGGGTGGCGCCATACATCTACGCGCCCGAGGAGATCACCGCGCTGATGCACGCGGCCGGGCAGCTGACGCCGCCGCTGCGCGCCGCCAGCTACCGGACGGTGATCGGGCTGATGGCAACCACCGGCCTGAGGCTCGGCGAGGCGCTTGGCCTAGACCGCCACGACATCGACCTTCACGACGGCGCGTTGCACGTCCGGGCTGGGCAGACCAAGCAGCGCGAGGTGCCGCTGCACCCGACCGCCAGCAGGGCACTACGCAGCTATGCGCGCCAACGCGATCAGCGCTGGCCGCAGCCGCAATCGCCGGCGTTCTTCCTCAACACCAGAGGAGCCCGACTCGCCCCGCCGGAGTTCAACCACTACTTCGCGCAACTGATCCGCCAGATCGGTCTGGAAGGAGCCGGCGAGCGCGTTCGCCCAAGACCGCACGACCTCCGCCACACGATGGCTGTCCGCACCCTCCTTGACTGGATCCAGGCAGGCGAGGACGTCGACCGGCGGATGCCCGAGCTCTCCACGTTCCTCGGCCACATCCAGCCCGAATCGACCTACTGGTACTTGCAGGCGGTGCCGGAGCTGACGGCGCTGATCGCTGCTCGCCTAGAGCGGCTGCCGGAGGTGTTGCGATGACCCTGTTGGCGCCGACGCTGCAGGCGTTCTTCACCGAGCGGATGATCAACCAGCGCGACGCAAGCCCGCAGACGATCGCCGCCTACCGCGACACCTTCAGGCTGCTGCTCACGTTCGCCTCCAAGCAGACCGGCAAGCAGCCGTTCCAGCTGGACATCGACGACCTCGACGCCGAACTGATCGGCTCCTTCCTCAACCACCTCGAGACCAACCGCGGCAACAGCCCCCGCACCCGCAACGCCAGACTGGCAGCGATCCACTCCCTCTACAAGTACGCCGCCCTGCGCCACCCCGAGCACCTTCAAACGATCGGCAGGGTGATGGCAATCCCACCCAAACGCCACCAACGACCCGGCCTCACATACCTCAACAACGATGAGAAACAAGGCGCTGATCGCCGCGCCAGACCGAGACACCTGGCTGGGCCGCCGCGACCACGCCATGCTGCTCTTGGCCGTGCTCACCGGAGTGCGCGTCACCGAGCTCGTCACCCTCACCATCAGCGACATCAGCCTCGGCAACGGCGCGCACATCAAGGTCGAGGGCAAAGGTCGCAAACGCAGAGCCACGACCCTGACACCCGAGACCGTCACCGTCCTGCGCGCCTGGCTCACCGAACGCCAAGGCCAGCCGCAGGACCCGCTGTTCCCCACCCGACAAGGACAACCGCTCACCCGCTCAGGCGTCCGTCAACTACTCACCAAACACATCACCACCGCGGCCGCCAGCTGCCCGTCACTGAACGACAAGCCCGTCAGCCCGCACACGCTCAGGCACACCAACGCGATGCTGCTCCGAGCCGGCGACATCGACATCGCCACGATCGCCCTGTGGCTCGGGCACGAGAGCATCAAGACCACCTACATCTACCAGCACGCCGACCCCGCCCTCAAACAACGAGCCATCGACCGGATCGCCCCAGTCGGCACCAAGCCAGGCAGATACCGACCAACCGACGCAATCCTTGCCTTCCTCCAAGGCCTCTGATTATGCGCTGCGACTCAACACCCGAAACCGCTGGGAGCAAGGCAAACGCACGGCCGAGAGCGCCCACAGCACATAACCAGACGCAGCGCCTAACCGCAGTTATGCGCTGCAGCGCATAACCGAGATTTCGTGAAAGGGGCAGCCAGGTTCTCGTTTGCTTGACCCCATTTCTCGCGGCGGCGCGCACGGAGCCCCCTATGTCGTCCGGGCTGCTCTGCCTACGCATGTGCGACTTGCACTCGCGCACGCCGGCTCGTCTGGGCGCCCGCTCATGGCGAAAGGGGGGTCTGAGCCAATTTCGGCGAGGAGACCTCACGCGGAGCCGAACCGGGGCTACGGGTCCGTCCGGCCACCAGAGCTGCGCGTACGCGCGGTGGATGGAAAGCAGGGCGCTCGGCCCGACGACCGGCTCGACGACGTGCCGAACTGCGAGATTGGCGAGGTGGGTGACGTGTGCGGTCCTGGGCGTGGAGGCGTGCCTTCTACGCGCGGCACATTCGTAGCTGACGGATCGGTGCATCCGTGACGTCAATGGCCGCCACGCTTCTTGGCGCATTGCAGTGCCTTCCACCAGTTCACGTTCGCCTCGGGATGGTTCTGTCGCCACCAGTTCAGGTCCACGGACTCGCCGATGGTGTTACGTCGCTGGAGTTCTTTCCAGTAGACGGGGTCGAGGTAGATGGCCGGGTTGGGCAATGACGCCGTCAGCTCGTCTGGCGGGCCGAGATAGAGGCCGGCATCGACGAGCGATTTGACCGGCTGGCCGCAGTAGGGGCTGCTGCCCTCGTTGCTGTTCCCGCCCCGAAGTTTGATCGGCTTGCCGTGCGGCTTGCCGTTACGGCATCGCGGTCGGGCGAGCCCGTCGTCCGGGGGGCTGGGAGGGCCGACATCGCCGAACAGCAGCCCCGCGTCGGCTGAGCCAAGCCAGGTGCCGGCGGCCGGGATGACCGTGAAGCGAGGGTACTGGGCGAGCTGTCTGCCCACGCCGCCTGGATCCGAGGCCGCGAAGGCCAGATCGACGATCGCGTACACCCGCTCGCCGGTCACCTGCTCAACCGCGTTCGGGCGAACGAACGCGTCCAACCCCTTCAGTAGCAGCGCCCGGCGGCCCTTCGCCAGCACCTGCTTTTTTACGACCGACGCAAAGTGGTGATCGCGCTGTTGGGAGATGGCCACCCATTGGCAGAAGTCGGTGATCTTGGACCAGTCGATTGACACGTCGCCCAGCAGCACCCGCATCCGCTTGCCGGCAGGTTGCACCCAGTTGGCGGCCCTGATCGTCCGGTAGACCTGCTCATACATCGGTTCATCCCAAGTTTCCGCCGGTGAGTCAACGGTGTTGCGCCACACATGGCGCAGGTCGGCATCAGCAACCGGCCGGCCGCGGACGAACGCGTCGATTGTGTCCTGGTACAGGGCGTTTCCGAACTCCACCACGATGTCGTCGACCACCCCGGGCAGCCGCGGATCGGACAGCAGCAGGGCCAGCGCATCGCCGTGGGTCTGCACGCCGTGCAGCTCGCCCAGGCCGACCAGCCGGTGCGTGCTAAACGCTTCCAGGACCGCATCGGCCAGGCCACTGGCCGCAGCTACCGGTTCGCTGCCGCCGGCGAAGGATGCCGCAATGCCCGAGGCCGATGCCGCCAGCCCCGAGGCGGACGCGGCTCCCAGCCCGGCGGCGGCTGCGGACTTGATGAATCGGCGTCGAGTTGTTCCTGGTATGTCGTGGGTGCTCATGATGATGTTCATCCCCTCCTGATCACGGATCGGGCTTGATGCGGTGGTCCGAAGCGAGCCCAGACAAGGGTGAGCCGTCTCGCAGACGCAAACCAGGTCATGGGCCCCCGCACGCGCTTGCCGCCCGTGTGAACGCGGGGGCGTTTGTGTTGATGCCCGGCGGGGGCCCTGGATTGAAGGGGCCGTGGCTGGGGATTGTCGGGTCTGGGTAGTTGGGCACCCCGTGCGCGCGCATGCACTCCGCGTGCTTGAGCAGGCTGAGTCTCGCGCTCTCGCTTATCCCACCGTGCGGGCCGCCGCCGGGCTGAACGTACCTGCGGCACACTTGTGCGGCTGATCGGAACGCGGGCGAGTTCGTCAGCGCATCGGGAATATTGGGCCCGTCCGGGAAGTTCGGCACCCCGTGTGAGCGCATGCACACAGCGAACGCGACCTGCGGGCTGACCGAGGCGGCGGTGCGGCTGGAGTTGCCCGATGATCCGCAGGCGGCGAGCGCGAGCGCACAGGCCGCGGCGGCTACCGCGATCAGATATTGGCTCCAGTGCAGATTCCTCACCCCATGGGTTCTACGCCAGCGCGCATAACAGGAGCGCTACAGGGGCCGTTACACCGCTGTTAGCCCGCGTCGGGCATCCTCACGGCGAAGATGCAGTTCACTGCCAGGCTCGTTGACAAGCTTGGGCGCGGTGTGCCCGCGCGCAGCGTGCGGCTCCGGCTGACCGCGCTCTACGGCGGCCTGTTCTTGGTGTGCGGAGCGGGGCTGTTGGCGATCACCTACCTGCTCGTCAGCCATAGCACCGGTCACCGGCCTTCGAGGGTCGTCGTTGGTCGTCCTTTCGCTGGGGTTGTGGGGCGAGGTGACCGCACAGTCGCGATCGGCCAGATCGTGGCCGCGCTGCGCTACCAGAACAGCGTTGATCTGCACCAGCTGCTAACCGAGTCGGCGATCGCGCTGGTGGCGATGGCCACGCTCTCTGTCGCGCTGGGCTGGGTAGTCGCGGGCCGGGTCCTGGCACCGTTGCGGACGATCACCGCCAAAACCAGACGAATCTCCCAGCAGAGCCTGCACGAGCGCCTCGCGCTCCCTGGCCCGCGGGACGAGCTGAGGGAGCTGGCAGACACGATCGACGAGCTCCTCGCACGCCTGGAGACCGCGTTCGACGCTCAGCAGCGGTTCGTGGCCAACGCGTCGCACGAGCTGCGCACCCCGCTGGCGATGATGCGCACCCGGCTGGACGTCGCGGTCGCTAAACCCGACGGGGTGCCGCCACAGACCCGGGCGCTCGACGCGGGCCTTCGCAAGGATCTGGACCGCGCCGAAGGGCTGCTGGAGAGCTTCCTGACCCTCGCCCGCGCTCAACACGGCGCGGTCCCCGACGGCACGATCGTGTCACTCGACCGGCTTGTGAGCGACGCGATTGCGACCCGTCACGACCAGATCGCCGAACAGCAGCTCAAGGTGCGAACGGCCCTTGACTCGGCTGGCGTTGCCGGCAGCGAGACGCTGCTGGCCCGGATGGTCGAGAACGTGATCGAGAACAGCGTGCGCCACAACCACCGGCAGGGGACCGTCGATGTCGCCTGCGAGAGCAACGGCAACGCGGCGCGGCTGGTCGTCGAGAGCGCGGGAGCCGTTCTCGATCAGCAGAGCGTCGCGCGGCTCGCCCAGCCGTTTCGGCGCCTGGGCGCCGAGCGCACCGGCTCGCCGAACGGTCACGGGCTGGGCCTGTCGATCGTCGCGGCGGTCGCCGAAGCCCACGGCGGAGCGCTCGAGCTTAACGCCCGCCCCGAAGGCGGCCTGCGCGTGCAGATCACGCTGCCGGCCGCCGCACCATCACCTCCCGCACGGCCAGCAGGATGAGAGTCCTGGTCGTCGAGGACGAGCCCGAGTTCGCGAACCTGATCGCCGAGGGCCTGCGCGACCAGGGCATGGCCGTCGATGTCGCCTACGACGGCCGCGCCGGCGCGTCCAAGCTCAACCTCAACCCCTACGACGTCGTCGTCCTGGACCGCGACCTCCCCGGGGTGCACGGCGACACCCTCTGCCGCATGATCGCCGCCTCACATGAACCCGCGATGATCCTGATGCTGACCGCCGCCGGCTCACCGGCGGACCGGGTCGTCGGGCTCGCGCTCGGCGCCGACGACTACCTCCCCAAGCCCTTCCACTTCCCCGAGCTCGTCCTCCGCATCCGCGCGCTCGCGCGACGCAAACCCGCCGCCCAAAATCGGACCCTGACCGCCGCGGGCATCCAGCTCGACCCGCTCGCCGGCACCGCCACCCGCGACGGGCGCCAGCTCGAGCTCTCCGCCAAAGAGTTCGCCGTACTCCAAACGTTGCTCAGAGCGAGCCCCGGCGCGCTCAGCGCAGAACGACTGCTCGAGCAAGCCTGGGACGAGAACACCGACCCATTCACCAACACCGTACGCGTCACCATCTCGCGGCTCAGACGCAAACTCGGAGAACCCCAGGTCATCCACAACACACCTGGCATCGGATACCGGATCACAACCACCCAGCACCACACCGACAACCCAGAAAGCACACACCACCGCCGCCGCGCCTAACACCTCCCACGCGCTGAATGGAAGCCGCAACCTCACGAACCCCCGGACGGATAGCCGAGGACCGGCGTGACCCGAAGGCGAGGAACTGACACCTCGACCCGCAGACAATTGGTCGCAGACCAGTGGCAGAAGCACGGAGGCGGCGGAGGCCGACTGATGGTCCTGCAAGATCCGGAGGCGTTCGTGCTATCGCGCGACCAACCCCCATCTTCTTTCCACTCCCTTTGATTTCTTTTTTGATTTTTTTTTCCTTTTACTTATCTTTAGCTGCTGTCTGCAGCTTTTTGTGTGATTTCCACATCCTTACTATATCTTTGTCTGCTGTGTTGCCTGAGCGCTGTCTTGTACACTTGTTGCTTTTGAATCTTGAGGACGCTCCTTAGTCCTTTCCCAGCTGTAGTTGGTGTCATACGCAGCTGCGGTTTGTGGTTGGACGGCGGCGGCGAACACCGCGGGGGCGAGCATACCTAGTGAGGAGTGCGGGCGGTTGTGGTTGTAGTCCTAGCGCCTGTCGCCGATCACCACGCGGGCTTCTGCCAGACAGGAGAACTGCTCGACGTCGAGCAGCTCGTCGCGCACCCGCGAGTGAAATTACTCCACGTATTGGTTCTACCACGGCGAGCCCTGGTCGATGTACGTCGTACCGTGTCAGAGAACCGGCACCAGTTCTGCAGTGCGTGTGCTGTCAGCTCGGGGCCGTTGTCCATGCGCAGGTACTCGGGCGCGTCACGCGCTGCGACCAGCCGCTCCAGCACCGCGACGGTCCTGTCGGCATCTATGCTGTGCTCCGCCAGCATCTGGAGCGCCTCGCGGGTGAACTCCTCGACGACGTTGAGCAGCCGGATCACCCGACCGTCGGCGGTCTGATCATGCTGGAAGTCAAGAGCCCACACCTGATTGGGCCGCACGGTCCGCAGCCGCTCAGCCGGGACGGTCGAGTCCCCCAGCCGCCGCCGCTGCGCCGCCTGATCGGCACGCGCAGCCCCTCCTCGCGCCACAGCCGCTGAACCCGCTTGCGATTCACCCCCCAGCCCTCCTCGCGCAGCCGGTGGTGCGCCCTGCGGTACCCCCACCTCGGCCGCTCGGCGGAGAACTTGTGCAGCTCCGCGCGCAACGCGGCATCATCACCGACCCGCACTGGCTCGTGGCGCTGCGTAGAGCGATGCTGGCCCACATACCGGCACGCCCGACGCTCAGACAGCCCCAGTCGGTCGCGCAGCATCGCGGCCGCCTGACGCCTCCGGGCCGGGCCTACCAGTTTCCCCGCGATATCTCCTTCAGCGCCCGCACCTCGAGCGCCTGATCGGCCACGATCTCCTTCAGCTGCGCGTTCTCGCGCTCCAACTCCTTAAGCCGCTTGACGTCGTCGGCCTTCATCCCGCCGTACTGATTGCGCCAACGATGAAACGTCGCCTCCGAGATCCCCGCTCCTTGGCGACCTCTGTTACCTGCTTCCCCTCACCTAGCATCCGTTCTGCCTCCCGCAACTCGGACAATCTGCTCCGGCTAGTGATGCCTACTCTTCATCACGAGTCCTCCTTCGCCCATTATCAGCGCCGCCAAACTCTCAAACAGGTCGACCGATCCCGGGGGCCAGGCCACGCGGACGCGCACCGGGCCGGGGTTGTCAGCAAAGACCCGCATGTCGCTAACTGCGTGGCCGCGTCCTATCGTCCGCCCTCCCCGTCATCGGGACAACCGACCAGGAGTCGCGCGCTCTCATGAATGCAGGGAAGGTGCGACCAGCAATTTACGGCGCCGATCCGGAAACCCACAGGCTTCGGAAGCAGGTGTCGGCTTCCTGCGCCGCTCAGACGCGCAATGCGCGGAAAGCTCGACTGTGAACGCGAGCCTCCGCTGCACACATTTGCCTAGGCAAAGGATCGATCTCGCTCGCGCCAATCGCCTTCTTCGATCCCGTGGATTCCAGTACTAGGAGCTCGCCGTGGCCGGGTAGCGTGGCTTCTGCATCGTCACCGCTGCAGCCGCTTCGGCCCGACTCCCGCTCTCGTACTCTGCCTGGTCGAAGCGGAAGCGGTGCGGCCGTCGGCGAGCGACGTCGAGACGCCTCGAGTTTCGTGGATCCGGCAGTCTGGCGAGTACGCGCCGGCCGGTGTCCCGATCCCACCCTGGGCGCGAATTGCAGCGGAGGGGGCGTCGTAGGGGTTTGTTCTGGCTTTGATCGCGCGTTCTACGGCGAGTCCTGGTGGCCCCGCTAGTCCCGTCTCTTCAGAGCTCGCGGCGCTCGAAGCTGGCCACGGCGGCGATTAGCACGATCAGCAACCAGCAGGCCACCCACAACAGGTACGCCCACGATGGTGCTCCTTGGGCGTAGAACGGATCTCGCTGTTGGCCTTCGGCGAGGTGCTGAGCGATCAGCGACGGCGGCTGCAGGTAGTAAATGGCGGCGTGCCAGAGCCCGTCGGTGGGCAGGAGGAACCGTCCGATCTGCCCCACGGTTCGCAGCGCGGCGACGTTCAGTGCGGTGCCGAGTGTGCCCACGACACCGGCCAGCCATCCGGCGCCGAAGATGGCCACGCCGATGACGCCCGCGGCGATCATCGGCATCCTTGTGCTCAAGCACAGCGCCAAGGTCAGCAGGAGCGCTGCTTCGGCGAATAGGTACACGCTGACCAGCACGGGGTTCGGTGGGATGAAACCGCTTGCCCAGTCGACGACCCCGAACTCGAGGGCGCAGACGCCGGCGGCGTACCCGGCGAGCAACGTGGCCAGCCCGAGCCACTTGCCAAGCAGGACCTCGGTCCGCCGGATGGGGCGGGTCACGATCGTCATCAGCACACCGGTCTCGACTTCTGAGGAGATCGACGGTGAAGCGATGGCAGAGGCGCTCAGGGCGAGGACGAAACTGAACATGAACATGAACAGGATGAGCGCCTGCGGGACTGCGAGGTTGGTCTCGCCGGAGGTGAGGCTGTGCGTATGGCTCAAGCGGTCGAATCCCCACGCGCTTAGCCCGACGATGACTGCTGTGATCGCGATGAAGGCAAGGAGAAGACGTCGCCGCACGGCCTCTCTGATCGTCAGCGCGGCGATTGTCAAGGTCGGGTTCACCGCTCTCCCAGCAGCTCGAGGAAGCGGGCTTCCAGACTCTGGTGCTCGGGGATCACAGCTTCGATCTGCCCGCCGCGAGCGACGAGCTCCCCGACCAGTTCGGCGACGCGCGTCGGCTCGATGCCCTCGACCACGAGCCACTCGTCCTGCCGGTGCCACTGACCGAACCGGCCAAAACCGCTCCACCAGTTCTCACCGAGGCCTTCGACCTTGAGGCGCACTCTGCCGTGTCGCCCGAGCAGCTCGTTAAGGCTGCCTGTAGCGAGCGCCCTTCCTTTGTCGATCACGGCCACGCGGTCGCACACGTGCTCGGCCTCCTCGAGCAGGTGCGTGTTCAAAAACACCGTTGATCCCCGCTCGCGAAGCCCGCGAATGATCTCGCGCACGTCATGACGTCCCACCGGGTCAAGCGCGCTGGTGGGCTCGTCGAGCACAACGAGGGTGGGGTCGCCGAGCAGCGCGACGCCAAGTCCCAGGCGCTGCTGCATTCCCTTCGAGAAGGTGGCGACGCGGTCGTCACCTCGCTCCATCAGACCGACGGTTTCCAGCGCCGTGTCCCCTTCCTTCTCCCAGGTCGCTTTGGGCCGGGCCAGGAGTCGGCAATGCAGCCGCAGCACCTCTCGAGCGGTCAGCAAGGCCTGAAAACGAAACAGCTCCGGGAGATAGCCGATATGCCGTCGCGCCTCGCGGTCCCCCAACGGCGCGCCCAGCACGAGGGCTTCGCCTCCGGTGGGGCGGGCGAGGCCAAGCAGGAGCCTGACCACCGTGGTCTTCCCCGCTCCGTTGGGGCCGAGGAACCCGAACACCTCTCCGCGCTTTACCGTCATCGATAATGAGTCCACGGCGATCGTGTCGCCGAAGCGTTTGCTTAACCCAACCGCATGGATCGCCGGCGAGGCCGTGGGCTCGGGCCGGGGATCGCGCGAGCGGGAGCCCGCGGCCTCTGACAGCCCGACCGGGCCGTCAGCGGCGGGCCGCTGGTCGGTGTCGACGGCGGTTCTCTCAGCCGAGTTGGTTCGCGACATTCAGAACGTCTCGCGAGTCGAGGATTCCGGCGACGACATGAAGCAGGCCACGGCCGTCCTCCCACACCACGCCGGCGGCGGCGTTTGAGGAGTCGGCAAGCAGCACGCCCGGCCAGCCGCCGACCCGTACCGAGCGCACCGAGGCCCCGGCCGGGACGGGCACCGGGAGCGTCGTCCTCAAGTCACCCAATAGGCGGACCTCCTCGGCCAGCTGCGGCGGGACACCAGGTTGGCCCAGCAGAAACGCTTCGATCTGGCTCAAGCTTGCCCCCGTGGACTGCGCTGTCGGACGGCGCATCGTGGCAATGGCAAGGGTCGGCACGCCCGGACGGTTCGCTGCCGCGTATCGGGCGAACACAGCCGGGCCGGCGTCAAGCGTCACCGAGCTCCCGGCGAGGTTCGTGGCTTTCGAGTTAAAGGTGACCCTGGCCCTCACGCGCGGCTGCACGATCAACTGCTGCTCTGCACCCACGCCCGCCGGAAGGTGGGCTGGCAGCGAGACCGGGAAGCCCGCTTCAGCGCGGGCCCCAGCAAGAGAGGCCGCCGGCTGGGATGCGCCCGAGGACCAGGTGACGGTTCCAAACCGAAGCGTGCTCGACCCGTTAGGTGTGGCGAAGCTACCGAGCGAGTGGCTGTCGCCAAGCCCCGTCAAGGTCGCGATCGCCCGCACGTCGCTCTGGCTCACCGCGACGGGGACCACGTGCGTCGGCGAGAAGATCGTGCTCAGCGTGGCCGCTGCAGCCGTACCGGCGATCACAATCGCCACCGCGCCGATCACCAATCCGGCTCGCAGCGACACGCTCGGGACCCGCCCACGCCGCAAGCGAGCAGAATTCGGGCGTCGGCGCTGGCCGGCCGCGTCCCCCGAGCAGCGGTACAACTCGCGCCGAAGCCGCGACCACGCGCCATCGGGGTCGGGTACGAGCCGCGGGGCGGAGAAGAGCCGGGCGACGCGTTCTGTGTCGTGGGCGATCCGGGCGCGCCGGGCGCTGCAACGCTCGCACTCGGCCACATGGTCCATGACCCTGTCTGGAACGGCCAGCGGCTCGTCATCGAGTCGCCGCAGCACCCCGTCAGGAATGTGTCTCACGGTCCATCTCCTTTCGAAGCGCGGACTCCGCCCTCCTGAGCAGAGTCCCGACCTGCCCAACCTTGACCCCAAGCGCCTCCGAGATCTCCAAATAGCTCATACCACCGTGCCGCATCACAAGGACCGCGGCCGAGCGGCGCGGCAGCCTACGCAAGACCCGGCGCAAGTCAGCACGACTCTCCCGCTCGATTACCGTCTCCTCGGCGCTAGGAATCGGCTCCACGACATGCACAAGCAGCTGACGCTTGTCTCGACGCCGGTTCCCACGAAGCGCATTGAGGGCCGTGTGCACAGCCGCAACCCTGACCCACCCCACGGCCTGCTCGTAGTCGCCAGGGAAGCGCCGGTAGGCGGCGAGGAAGACGTCCTGAGCCACATCCTGCGCCCCCTGAGAGTCGCCGACAACAGTCTGCGCGAGGCGCACCACGCCCCGATAGTGGCTGCGAAAAAACGCCTCGAACGCTGCCATTTCGGAGTCGCCACCAAGGCGCTCCGACCGCTGTTGCTGTCGCGCCTGCAACGTCATCACACCCAGTTAGCACCGCGGCAACCCCAAAATGTGACAGCTCGGCGACTGCCGCGCCACGTAGCTAACGTTTTGTGGAAGCGAGTCTGGAGCATGGAGGCAGTGAGGTGGCGCTCTCGCAGGCTGGACCAGGAGTCAGTCAACACGAAAATTCAGTGAAGTCGGTCGGCGGCGCGCAGCAGCGGCTCAAGGAGCGCTGAGCGGTCCAGGCGTTCGGTGGGGCCGCTGTAGCCGAGAATCGCCCCGAGGGTGCCATTGGGCTCGCGCATGGCAACCGCGATCGATGACAGGCCTATTTCGGACTCGCCGTCTAGCTCGGCCCATCCGCGTTTGCGCACCCGGTCGATCTCAGCATGCAGCGCGGCGCGGCCGACGATCGTTCGATCGGTGAGCCGTCGCGGACGTTCCCGGCGGATCCAAGCGTCCAGCGCGGGGTCGCTGAGCTCGGCCAGCACGAGCTTGCCGGCTGCGGAGGCGTGCAGCTCAATCGTGCGACCGACCCAGTTGGTAACTCCCAGCAGGCGGGGGCCGTCGGCCTGCGCTATCACCTCCACCGAGGGGCCGGGCCGAGCCACCCCGAGCATCGCTGACTCGCGGGCGGTTGCTGCAAGTTCCTCGAGCAACGGTCGCGCCCGTCGGATGAGCGCGCGGTCCGGGTTGGCCCGCTGGGCGAGCCGCACAAGCTCGGTGCCGATGATCCACCCGCCGCGGGTTCGGTCGACGAAGCTGGCGTCGTGGAGTGTCGCTAGCAATCGGCCGGCGGTTGCTGGCGCGAGGGCGGCGGTGCGGGCCAGCTCGGCTGTCGAGATGCCGTGGGGGTGGTGCTCGATCGCTCGCAAGAGCGCGATCGCCCGGGTGAGAGACTGGGTGCGCGGGACGCTCACATAGTGAGCGTAACGAGCGGTACGGTGAGCGCGTGCTTGTCGACTGCGATATTCACGTGGGCTACGAATCGCTGCGCGACCTGCTGCCGTATCTCGACGGAGCGACCGCCGAGCTCGTCGAGCAGTCCGGCACCAATGGGCTCGGGATGCCGTCCTATCCCTGGTATCACCCGACCGGTTGGCTGCGCCAGGACGCCTATGAACGAAGCGCCGCGAGTGAGGGCGTGCTGATGGTCGGGCAGACGCTTGACCGTGTCCGCTCCCTGGTGCTCGATCCGCTCGAGGTCACCCACGGGATTCTGACGCCCGATGAGGCGGCCGCGTTTGCCGTCCTGCCCAACCCGCTGCTGGCCGCGGGGCTGTGTCGTGGATACAACGATTGGCTTCTTCATGAGTGGCTGGCCCGCGAGCCGCGGCTGCGCGGCCTGCTCGTCGTCACACCCCAGCATCCCGAGGCCGCCGCTGCCGAGATCCATCGACTGGGCGAGCGGGATGAGATCGCAGGGGTCTTTCTCCCTGGCGCGGCGCGGATCCCGTATGGCAGCCCCGTACACGATCCGATCTGGCGCGCGTGTGACGAGCTGGCTCTCCCGGTCGCGATCCACACGCATTTCGAAGGCGTCGGCATCGCTGGACCTGTGACCGCTGCCGGGCTCCCGGACTTCTACACCGAATACCACGCCCTCACCGGGGCGGGCATGCTCGGCCACCTGGCCTCGATCCTCTGCCACGGGATCTTCGAGCGCTTCCCGCGCACGCGGGTGATCATGATGGAGGGTGGGCTCGTTTTGTTCGTCGGACTGCTGTGGCGCCTTGACACCGCCTGGCGAGGCTGCCGCACCGAGATTCCGCACTGCGTCCGGCCACCCTCGGAATACGTGCACGACCACGTCGCCTGGACCACCCAGCCGCTCGAAGAGCCCCCACAGGAACGACTGCTCGCTCCTGCCATCGAGGGATTGCAACCATGGCGAACGCTCTGCTTCTCCAGCGACTATCCGCACTGGGATTTCGACGATCCGCGTCAGACGCTGCGCCGGCTGCCGGCCGAATACCGCACGGCCGTCGCCCACGAGAACGCGTCGCGGTTCTTCGCGCTTACCACTGTCGCGACATGAGCCGCCTCGAGACGCGGATCCGGCTCGCCGACGCTCCGAGTCCGGGAAATGTGCGCGTGGTCTGGCTCGGTCGCCACCGCGTCGGTCTGTTTCGCGTCGGCGAGCGGCTATACGCCCTTGCAGACCGCTGTCCGCACCGCGGCGCGCCCCTGTGCTCCAGTGGCCGCACGGTCCGCGGCATCATGCTGCGCGAAGGGGTACCCGCGCAGGGTTCCCAGCCCTCGTTCGTGCGCTGCCCGTGGCACAAATGGGACTTCGATATCGCGACCGGGGAATGCCTGGTACATCCCCGGCTGCGGGTGCGGAGTTACCAGGTCGCCATCGATGACGACGAAATCGTGATTACCGCCAGCCATCCAATCCCCGACGAAACCAACGCGTCCCAGAAACAGACGCCGCTCGGTCCGTAGATCACGCGAGCCTCGAACCTTCAACGCAAGCGCCGGCTCGCGCCCGTCGACGCTTCCGGTTTGTCGCCGCTGGGGCGGTCGACGTGTGGGTGCTGCTTTCGGACCTGCGGGCCGGGAAGGAGAGTGTTTCGCGTGAGTCGCCCGGCGGAGGCTCAGGCCGAGGCAAGGCTGACGGTGCGTAGGTCGATGAGTTTGCTCAGCGCGCTGAAGTCGGTGGCGTTGGCGGTGTAGAGAGGGAGGTTCGCGGCCAGGGCGGTGGCGGCGATCAGCAGGTCGATGGCTCGCGCGCCGCGCGCCTTGCGGCCGGCGCGCGCCGTCTCGGCGTACACCAGGCCGTATGCGCGAGCGCAATCGGTGTCAAACGGGAGCGATTCGAAGGTTGCCTCGGCGAGTTGCAGGCGCTGCTGGCGACGCGCGCGCTCGGAGACCTCCCGGGTTGCGTGCGGTCCAGCGGCCAGTTCGGCGAGGGTGATCGCGGCGATCGCGAGCTGCTCCGGGAGCGCCTCGGGCTCGATCCGTTCTAGTCCGATGACCACCGACGTATCGATCACCCCTCTTTGGGGGCTGCTCTCAGGCACGCGGCGCCGAGTCCTGGGACGCATGGCGGTCCAGATCGGCGCGCCAGCGATCAGGATCCAGTGGGGCCGCTGCGCGGAAGGCCGCGATGGCCGCATCGCGTTCGACAAACCGGCGCCGGCGCACGGGCGTGAGCTCGCCGACGGGGACGCCGTTGCGCGTCACGACAAAGCTCTCGCCGGCGTCGAGTGCGCGCATGATCTCGCCACTCTTGTTGCGAAGCTCGCGTTGGGTCAGATCTCGAGCCACATACCAAGCGTAGCACGCGTGCTACCAGCGTACGGGAAAAACCCGCACGGTCCACCTCCTCAGTTCCGCTTTGTCGCCGGACCGGCTCTGAGTCCGGCACTTCCGCTTCCGGATCTGGTCTGATCGAAGCGGAAGCGTCGTTGTGGCCGCCAACATCTGATCTGGTGGCCGGTGCTTCGTGATTGGGGAAGTGTTGGGGGGGCCAACCCAGGTTCGGTGGAGGTGGTCATTCTTGGGTGTTTGCGCGAGTCGGGCTCCCCGACCTGGAGGTCACCACGGTGCGCATCTGCCTAAGGGCTCACGACTGAATTACTGAAGGGCTGATCGTGTAGTTCCAGTCGCCGTGGAACGTATGCCTCGTGATGTTCACCGCGGCGAGTTGCTCGTCGCTGACGTCGACTCCGCGTTCGTAGGTGCGCTGGTCGAGTTGGGCGTAGAGCTTCAGACCGGTGCTGGTTTGGGTGGCGGTGATCAGGCTGACGCTCATCTCAAGGCTCTCAAGCGGCCGGCCGTGCCAGTTGAGGCTCACGAAGCTGAACATGCGATGCTCGATCTTGTTCCATTTCGAGGTGCCCGGCGCGAAGTGGCAGACGCGGATGTTCAGTCCGATTGTGTCGGCCAGACGTTGCAGCTCGTAGCGCCAGAGCCGGGTCCGCGGGTTGTTTGACCCGCCAGAATCGGCGGTAATCGTCAGCGTCTTGGCGTCCGGATAGCGGGCGTTGCCGAGGTGCTTCCACCAACTGATGATCGTGTTGACGGCGAACTCGGCCGTTTCGCTGGTGATCCCAACGCTCACCCACCCCTCATCGATGGCGAGGTCGTAGACCCCGTAGGGGATCGCGTGCCCGAGCTGCTTGTCCTTGAAGTCATGTCCGCGGACCTCCACCGGCCGGCCCTTGGGCTCAAACTCCCGGCCGATCGCCTTGAAATCACCGATCAGCTCGCGCTTCTTAGCGTCGACCGAGATCACCGGCTCGCCGACCGCGATCGCCGCTGTGACCGTCTCGTTGATGTACTGAAACTGCGCGTCGCGGTCCGGATGCTGCGCGCCCTCACGCGTCTTCTTGTTCGCCTGCAAGCTGTAACCCTTGGCCTTCAACAGCCGCAGCACCGTGCGGTCCACGACCTCGTGGCCCATCTCCCGCAGCGCCTGCGCCAGCTTCGCGCCGCTCTTCGACGTCCACCGCAACGGCGACTCCGGATCCCCCCGAGTCACCGGATCGATCAACCCATCCAACGCCTCAGAGAGTCCCGACTCCCGCTCCAAGATCCCCGGCCGCCCCGCCCCCGGCGCCCGGACACGCCCCGGCTCCAACTGCTCCTCAGCATCCAGCTCGGAAAGCCCTCGCCTCACCGTCGACTCAGCGATCCCCGTCGCACGCGACACCGCCGCGATCCCCCCACGCCCATGAGACCGCGCCTCAGCCGCCGCCCACCGCCGCCGCGCCCGCTCGTTCAACAACCCCATCATCAACCCGTACCGCTCAGCGATGGCGCCCTCGTCGATCACGCACGACGAGTTCTACGCCACCACCCAAAACCCTCTAATAATTTAGTCGTGAGCTCTAAGTAGACGGTGTGCAGCCGCGGCGGGGGCGAGCGCTTCCCGTGCTCGTCCAATCCAGCATTGACATCTGTTGGCTGCGCGCTTGTGCAATGCCTGGCCGCGCACGCGTCGAGGTTCCGGGACTGGCGACACCGACTTTTGTGAGCCCCCTCTCGGGGCGGCAAGGCGAGGCTGGGAAGCGCCGGGGACGGAGCTGGGCGACCGGCCCGGAACGACCGTCCGCGCCTGTGCGCCCGCCAGTCGCGGCGAGATTGGAGTTCATCCGCGCCCCGACCGACGTCACCGATGTCGGCGTGCCGGGCGAGCTGCAGGAGCTCGAGCGCGAGCAGAAAGACGCGCTCGCCACCCCTGGTCTGCACCCAGGCCAAGTACGCCGGTGGGTGGCGACCGACCAGCACAACTTCCCGATCTCCCCCGGCGGTGCTGCCGCCCTAGGGCGGCAAAGCCGGAGGTGCCCAGATCGGCTGGTCAGCGGGTGCTGGAGTCAAGGTGTTGTGTTCAACAACACCCTGAGGTCGTATCCGACCGTCGCCAGGTCGGGGAGAGAGGATGACGTGAAGCGCCCGGCCGCCATGTCCTGGGTGTCGCCTGTGAGCTCGGGACCGGCTGTGAATGTTCCGTCCCCGTTATTCATGAGTACCTGGAGGGCGGCGGTGCAGGAGCCCGAGCAGGCGACAACGAGATCGGAGTGACCGCTGCCGTTCAGGTCCGCCGCGACGGCGCTGCCCGGGTTGCCGGCGGGAATTGAGTTGTCCTCCGAGCTGGGGAAGGTTCCGTCCCCGGCGCCGAAATAGACCCGCTCGACCTGGGCTGCGGCGCCACAGAAGCCCCCCGCGTCGCACGAGTCCGCTGCAACGATGTCCGTGTGACCGTCGAGATTGAAATCCGCAGTGGCCACCTTCGGAGCCGAGCAGATGTTCGGGAGCGCCCCGGCGTCCGAAAAGCCTCCCGAGCCATTGTTGATGAGCGGAATCACACCACCACAGCCCGTCACTGTGTTCCCACCAGCGCTTGCGACAATGTCAGAAGAACCGGTGCCCGTCAGATCGGCGGTGTGGAGCCAGGAGGTGCTGGTGTATGTGCTGCCGATGCGGATGGTGTCTGCAAGTGTGAAGTGGCCAGTTCCGTCGTTCGAGAAGACTCGGACGACGTCGGGATTTGCTCCCGATGAGCTACCTCCAGTTGCGAGAGCGACGCGACCGTCGTGGAAGAAATTGCCGACGGCGAGTGAGGTAGGTGAGTCGCCCGAGCCTCCGTCGTAGTTTGGGACTGAGTAGGGCGCCTCTAGCCCTCCCTTGCCGTCGCCCAAGAAAATAAAGATGCCGGAGCCGCCGGAGCCCTGGGTTGTAGCGGTTACGTCCTGCTTC
This sequence comes from uncultured Solirubrobacterales bacterium, assembly GCA_963757015.1. GTDB lineage: Bacteria > Actinomycetota > Thermoleophilia > Solirubrobacterales > Solirubrobacteraceae > Palsa-465. The sequence goes on along the minus strand of CAVWQA010000009.1, from coordinate 3,406 downwards.
CCGTCGCCGTTGACGTCGGCGATGGCGATGCCGGTAACGGTTCCGCTGCCGGTCGCATAGTCGACACCCGGTGCGAATGTTCCGTCGCCGTGGTTCAAGAACACCGTGACGTTGCCGTTGGTGTCGCCCGTGACGATGTCATCGAGCGAGCCGCCGGCGAGCGCTCCCGTCCCCACCCGATCGGCGTTCTCACTGGACGGCATCGGATAGCTGACCGCCTGCACAAACGACACCGGCGCGGCGTTGATCGTCCAACTGAACAGGACTGTGTTAGACGGGCCGGAGGCGTCGGTCGCGGTCAGGGCCACGGCGTAGGTGCCGGCGGTTGTGGGCGTGCCGGTGATCAGCCCGGTGGCTGAGTTGATCGAGAGCCCAGGCGGCAGGCCGGTGGCAGCGTATTTGAGGGTGCCGCCGTCGGTGTCGCTGGCGTGGATTTGCAGGCTGACCGGCGTGCCGGCGGTTGTGGTCTGGGCTCCCGGGTCGATGACGGTCACCGACACCCCGAATGGGCCGCTGGCGTGCGCGATCGGGAACTCGTGCGTGAAGATGGTCAGGCGCGGGCTTCGGAGGCCGAGGACCGGAATCGCGATGCTCCCCGAGAACTTGATCGGGATGCTGAGAGTCCACCAGGGGTTCTTGGCGGTGGCGGCGGCGAACTTCAACCCGCTGGTGAGGCCGATTTCGGGGCCGGCGATGCCGTAGAGGAGGACGTCGATCCCGGGTGTGACATCCGCCTCAAGCGTGGCCGTGGAGTTGATTGTCGGCGGCGTGAAGCTGAAGTGCCGTTGAAAGCTTGCGATCGGGAAGAATCCGCGGTTCTTGTCCCAGCCGATGCCCGCCGATGCTGAGAAGCCGGCGTCGGCCGCGGCTGACATGGCGCCGCCGACCAAGGCGCTCTGGCCGAAGGAGATCAGCCTGAGGTCGGTGGTGATGACCACCGGCACGAATCCGACGAGCCCGAACCAGGTTGGACCTGGAACGACGTAAGGCTCGTCGTACGGCACGTTCTCTTCAACCTTGCAGCCCCCGGCGGCGGCCACGCTTGCCGTCAGCGATGCGTCCGCGCTGGCGTTCGCGGTCAGGCGCACACTCTGTAGCCCTCCGAACAGCGACCAATCGGCTTTCAGATTGATCCCCGCGCCCAACGAGACGTTCGGGTTGATCGAGCCTATCGTGGTCCCCGCGCAAACTCCCTTCACGTCCCAATGCGGTGTTATGGACGTGCGCGCGGCCCTCGCCGCGGGCATGGGTAGTGTCGCGTTGAGCGAGCCAGACGGGACCGCCTGCTCGAGCGTGGCCGGCCTGGTCGAGACGATTGTCTGCTCGTGCCTGTAGGTGACCTTCGTCACCTGACCGAGGAAGCCGTCGGGAGTCGCCCGACCTGGGCCGATGGCGACGATCTGCCGGCGGTGGATGTCGTTGCCCCCGAAGTAGCGGAGCTTGCCCCGCTTCCCGGGAGGTGGGGCTGCGGAGACCACTTCGGCATCCAGCACCTGCCTACGCGAAGAGACGACAACCGGCTTGAGCCCCTTGGGTAGGCGGAGCACACGGATGGTTCGCGTCGCCGACACTGCTACCACATGGCGCCCAGTTGATCCGACCGCCCGCACCACCACCCTGCCGCGTCTGAGCGGTGCGGCCGCGGTCAGAGCAACCTGCCCGCCGGCGCCCGCGTGTCCGACGGCGAAGTTCCTCCACCGCCGCCCGGTCTGGCGCTGCACGACTACCGCGTCGCTGGCGCCGCCGGCAAGCCGGCCGGTGAACACGATCAGGCCCTGGGCGCGTACTCGCCGCGGCGCGTGGAACGACAGCCGTTGGGCGGCCACGGACACCGTTGGCGACCACAGCCCCACCGCGAGGAATAATCCGCCGGCTATCACACCGATGCCCGCTCGGCGCAACACGAGTCCCTACAACACCCCATTTAACATGGCCAGAGACCCCAACCGCAGCAACAACCGCGACGCGAGCGTCAACCTCTTGGATCGCATCGTGGGACTTGACTCCGCAAGACGCCGTTGCGACTTCCACAAGCTTGCTTGTTGCAACAGGCGAATCCCCCCATACTCGACTCCCGTCGCCCTTGAGTGTGTCCGAGCGCGGAAAGCGCGCACGCAGCAGCGAGCGGTGCGCAGCGAGCTCACGCGGTTGCCATGCCTGCGGCCGGCGCGCGGGCGGCTACCCATCCTTTCGGCACCGTCCTTTCAGCTCAGGGTCTGTATCGTTGGGAGGCCGCGGGGTAACGGTCCCGTCCGGTCGAGGGAAGCCCCACCGCACGTAGAACACGGAGCTGAGGTCGGTGCAGGCGGCGTAGTCGGCGTCGTCCACCCAGTTGGTCACCGCGTCGGTGGTTGAGGACGCGGCAGGGAGTTCTCCCGCGTGATGCCAGAACCGCTCGACGAATGCTTGTCCGCCGTGCCGGGCAGCGAGTTGCATCATCAGCGATGCCCAGAAGTCGGTGCCGCTGTAGAGGCCGGGCGACCTGTCGATGGCGAGCGTGTCGGCGAAGGTCAGCGACGGATCTGCTTCGTACTGGCCGGCGAGCGCAGCGACCTGTGAGGCGAACGTCGGGAACGGGGTCGGCGGGAAGGTGCCGTTGTACGGCGCCCCTTTGACGTGAGCGGCGGCCATCGAGCGGAACCGCATCCAGACGGCGAACCCGGTGACCACCGGATCCTGGTCGGGTGGTTGGAACTGCAGCTGTGGGCTCCAGAACCAGAAGCTTCGGCCGAGCTCGTAGAAGGGGACTTGGTCGTAGAGGTTGTGCTGTGCGATCTGCTGATAGAGGTACTCGAACTGGGCCGTTTGGATCTCGGTGCCGGTGGCACCGAGATACGTGCAGCCGGCACCGCAGGTGCTGGTCACCTCGGCGATCTCGTCTCTGCCGTTGAGCGAGTGAGCGACCGCGGGCAACCGTCCGGTGGTCTGGGCGTAGTAGTCCCAGGCGCGATCGAGCGCGTGGACGAGCCTCGTCATCACACCCTGACTACGAGCGACGCCCGGCTCGACCAGCACGCTAACGTGCTGGCCCTGCCAGGGCGTCAGCGTCTCGGTGTGCCCGTCGATCGCCGTATACGGCACCGGCGCCAACCTGGTCACGCTGGCCTGTGCCCGCGCGGCGCCCGCCGACGCGATCAACACCAGGACGGTGCACGATGCGACAGCGACCGATCGCAAGCCGAACAACCGGGCATTCGCGCTCGCGCACGCCGCTCTCCACAGCCCGAGCCGCTGCCCAAGCGTCAGGCGCCGACAAGGCAGCAAACGGCCCGGGATCGATCCCCCGAGGTCGCTGAGCCAAGAAGTCGGACCGCTTCCCCCCAGGATCCCGGGCCGTGGGAGCTCGGTACCGCGTCGTTGTAGTGAATGCGTCGGGCTTGGTCTCGCTGCTGGCGCGAGCCGGGAG
>CAVWQA010000008.1:0-62810 GCA_963757015.1 uncultured Solirubrobacterales bacterium | reverse complement strand
CATCGAGCGCCTGACCAGCCCGATGGCGACGGATCAGGTCGGCCGCCGCGGCCGCCCCGGTCCGCGGGTCCGGGTCGGCGGCCACGTGCGGATAGACGATCACCCGCTCGTGGTCCCAGAAGGGGTGCGACGGCGGGAGCGGCTCGACGGAGAACACATCGAGGATCGCGCCCCCCAGGTGGCCGCGATCGAGCGCGTCGAGCAGGGCGGCCTCGTTGATCTGGCCGCCGCGGCCGAGGCTCACCACCATCGCGCCGCGCGGCAGCTGGGCGAGCCGGTCGGCGTCGATCAGGCCGCGAGTGACAGTCGTGAGCGGAAGCAGGCACACCAGGATGTCGCTCACGGCGAGCACCTGCGACAGCGTGTCGTTGCCCCACCGGCAGCGGATCTCAGGAACCTCCTTGGCCGTCCGGCTCCAGCCTGTCACCGGGAAGCCCAGAGCGGCGAGCGCGCGCCCGGCTGCGGCACCGAGCTCGCCCAGACCCAGCACGCCGACGTGACGGTCCCGAGCAGCTGGCTGTACCAGTTGCCGCCACTGGTGTTCGCGCTGCTGATTGCGGTACTCGATCGCGTGCCGGTGTGCGCTGAGAACGTGCAGTAACACGCACTGAACCATCGACTCGCGCAGGGAAGGGTCATTCGCGCGGACGATCTCCACATGACTGGGGACCGACTCTGGGTCCAGCAGTGATTCCACCCCAGCCTGTAAGGAGATAAGCAGCTCGAGTTGACCGAGCCGGGCAAGCGAACGGTTGAGGGCACCGGTCAGCACCGCGATCGTCGCGGAGGCCGAGGCGCCGGGCTCGCCCGTCAACACCGGCTCTCCCAGGGCCTCGGCAAGCGCGGTCCGCCACGCGGCGGTGGCGTTGGAGCCGATCAGGACAACGCTCATGGCGGCGCCGGTCCGTCGAGGGCGGTCTGCATCGGGCGCGCAACTCTATCGCGGCGAAATCGATGCACAATCGTGACACTCGCGCGCGGGGAATTGGCGCGCGCACGCGATACCTAATGCCCAGTGGTCGGGGCGTCAAAGTTCTCGCAAGTACACGCGGTGCTCCACCGCCTCCCGAAGTGGGCTTGGTGGATCGCGGTTGTTGTCGTGGTGGTGGGCGTGATCGCGGCGACTACCCGGCTCGCACCCGCTGCTGGGTCTCGATCGCCCCGAGCGCCTGCTCCCAACCGGCTGCCGACCACCACCGGACACGAGGCATCGAGTTCGCCGGTTCGCCGCGGGCGGCTTTCTGACGCTCGCCACGCGGCGGAGCGATTCGTGCGGAGCTACCTGCGATGTGCCTATGGCCGTCCGGCGGCGCCCGCGGCGAGCGCCGTCGCGCCTCGGTTGGGCCGCCAGCTGAGGTGCGACCTCGCCGAGGTCACGCCGGTCGACCGTCGCCGACACCCAAAGATCGTGGCCCTGCAGCTCACCGTGGGAGCGTCGGGGCTGGTGATCGCGACCGCCACGATCGAGGACGGTGGGCTCACCGTCTACCCGCTTCGCTTCACGCTCAGAAAGCAGACCGGGGGGTGGGCGGTCGACGATTTCGGCGGGGGCTGATTCGGGGTGCCGGGCGGAGCGCGGAAATGGACGGCGGCGCTCCTGTTCGCAGGTGTCATGGGTTTCCCGGTGCTGCTCGCGGGTGGCGCCCTGTTCGTATCCGGGCTCGCTGGTCATGACTGTTCGGGCGGGCCTGGCGTTGGTGACAGTCCGTCGGGAGTCGCCGAACGCGACATTCCACCGCGCTTGATGGCGATCTACCAGCGGGTGGGAGGTACCTACAAGCTCCCCTGGGAGATCCTGGCCGGGATCGGCAAGGAGGAATGCGATCAGGGTCTCGACCCCGACCCGTCGTGCACCCCTCAGCCCGCGGCGACCGGTCCCGGAGTGGCGAACTTCGCCGGGGCCTCGGGGCCGATGCAGATCGGGGTCGGCGGTGCGGCCGGCGATGAATATGACCCGCTGCGCCGCTTTTTGCCCGATCCGACGCTCGGGCCGCACGATCCCACCACGGCGGTGGAGCTCGCGGCGCTGGTCTTGATCAAGGACAAGGGGGCCCCGACGGGCAAGCCGATCGATACTTACAGCGATTACGTGCGCGCCTACAACGGCTCGGGTCCGCTGGCGCAGGCCTACGCCGCCAGGGTGCTGGCCGACGCGCACGCCTACCAGGGCGCCGGCACCGGGGTGGTTGCTGCCGGCGCCGGCCCGGCCGTGTCGGGTGGGTGCCTGGCCGGTTCGGAGGAGTTGGCCGCCGCCTCGGGCGGCTACATCGATCCGTTTGCCGGCGAGGCCTGGGGCCTGTCCCGAAACGACCAGGGGGTCGATTATGACCCGCTGGCGGTTGAGCCGATCAGGGCGATCGGCGCCGGCACGATCGTCGGGATCGGCTCGTGGGGGAGCTACGGCCCCTGGTTTGACTACAAGCTGGCCGCGGGTCGCTTCGCGGGCCGGTGCATCTACGTGGCCGAGCACATCGGGAGCATCCTTTCCCCGGGCACGCACTTCAACGCCGGCGACACGCTGGCGATCGCCTACCCGGGTCCTGACTGGACCGAATGGGGATGGGCGAAAGCGCTTGACACGCCGGCGGTGACCTGGGCGGAGTGCGGGTGCACGGAGGAGGACAACGTAAACCCCGGCGGGCGAGCGTTCGCGCGTTTCCTGCGCAGCGTGGGGGCCAGGACCGGACAGGATCCCGGACCCGGACCGATGTACGCCGGCGGCTCATGCTGACCCACCGATGCGTCCGCGTCAACCCGCGCGCCCTAGAGCCGCGGCGAGCTTTCGTCGTGCCCGGTAGACGGCCTGGGCGGCGGCCTTCGGAGTGGTCCCGTCGTGCGCTCGCAGCCATGCTGGGTCGTGTCCATTTAGCGCGCCGGCCAGCGCTGCCCGCTCACTCGCGGTCAAGCCAGGGACAGCACCGACCACGCTGTCCAGCTGTTCGCGCACGAGCAGGCGACACTCGGGATCCGCGCGCGGATCGGACGTGAAAGGCATGCCGTCGCCTTCGATCGACACCGCCAGGTTGAGCACCTGGTGCTTGCGTGTGCAGGCCTGGTCGAGCGCGCGCAGCGCCTGAGTGGTCGCGCAGCGGTCAGCGAAGGCGGCGAACGGGCCGCGCTCGGGCCGCCACTGGCGCAGCGCGGTGAGCAGCCCGATCCTGGCTTCTTGGGCGAGATCGTCGAACGGGCAGTAGGGTGGCAGCCTCAGCCGTCGCACTACACGCCTCACCAGGGGCTCATAGTGGCGAACGAGCTCCTCCTGGGCGCGGTGGTCGCCGCGTCGCGCGGCGTCGAGCAGCCGGTGCGCAGATGAATGGGCGACGCCCATTGTCACACCGTAGCCGCAGTTATCAATGGTTAAGCATTTTTCGTCGTCTCTGACACAGCGGTGAGGGTCACTTGACACACCCGCGAGACAAGCCAGCACAATCGGGCACATCAAACGCTCCCGAGCATTCCGGGCGACTGGGCTTGCGCTCGCGGCGACTCAGACCCGGCCGTTGCTGGACAGGGGGGTTATTTAGGGGGATGATGTGCTCGGTCGGTCGTCGGGCTGGGCGTCGACCGGTTGATGGCGCATGTGATCGCGAGCAGATTGGGGCTGCAGATGCCGGATGGGCGTGAGAGGAATAGTCTGGATCGTCGTGGTTTTTTGGTCGGGCTCGGCGGCCTGGGCGTGGGGTTGGTGTCGGGCTGTGGTGGCTCGGGGGCGACCACAAGCGCCGGCAAGTCCGTCGCGCGCAGGACCACCAAGGCGAGGGAAGTTGCCGCCACGGCGCCGCGGACGCTCCAGCAGGCGATTCGCGGGCATGTGTTCCTGCCCGGCAAGCCGGGCTTCAAATCGGCCGCGCACGTCTATAACCCGCGCTTCGACAACATCCTGCCCAAGGCGGTCGCTCGTCCGATCGACTCGGTGGACGTGCAGAACGCGGTCAAGTTCCTGGTCGCTCACAACACGCCGCTGCGCGCGCGCTCGGGCGGTCACAGCTACGCCGGCTATTCGACGCTGTCCAACGGCGTGGTGCTGGATCTGCGCCGGTTGAACCAGGTCAAGGTCAACAAGAGCGCGGGGACCGCGACCATCGGCGCGGGCACTCAGTTGATCGATATCTATTCCGGGCTGGCGAACCAGGGCGCGACGATGCCGGCCGGCTCCTGTCCTTCGGTCGGGGTCTCGGGCGTTACGTTGGGTGGCGGGTTTGGTCTGGCGGGACGGCGTTTCGGGCTCAGCGCCGACAACCTGCTTGGCGTCAAGATCGTGACTGCCGACGGTCGCCTGCGGACGGTCAACAAGAACACGGATGCCGACCTGCTATGGGCCTTGAAGGGTGGGGGCGGGGGGAACTTCGGCGTCGTCACCCAGTTTATGTTCAAGGTCTATCCGCTGCCGGCCAGCGCCGTGTACTTCAATGTCACGTTCCCCTGGTCGTCGGCAAGTGAGGCGATCGCCGCCTGGCAATCGTGGGCACCGCATACGACGGACAAGATCACCTCGATCCTGCACCTGAACTCGGGAAGCTCTCCGACAATCAGCGCCAACGGTCAGTACCTGGGGCCGTCATCGGCGCTCCCCGCGCTGCTCAAGCCGCTGCTCAACGTGCGGGGTGCGCGTCTGGCGACCAATCTCTCGATGAAGTATCTGCAGCTTCAGTTGTTGCTGGCGGGCTGCTCGAACAAGTCGGTAGCGGCCTGCCACACGGTGGGGGCGGCTCCGCACGGAACCCTGCCCCGCAACGTCTTCAACGCCAAATCCGACTATGTCGCTAAGCCGCTCTCACGCGCGGGCCGGGCGGCGATGATCGCGGCGGTCGAGGCCTCGGGCTCGGGTGCCCTGTTGTGTGACTCCTACGGCGGGGCGCCGAACCGCGTCTCGCCGACGGCGACGGCGTTCGTGCATCGCGACCAGCTGTTCTGCATCCAGTACTACGGCAACGGGGCTACCGCGGCCTGGATCAACCAGGCGTGGCAGAAAATGCGTCCGTATGTGTCAGGACAGGCGTATCAGAACTACATGGATCCGAACCTGAAGAACTGGCAGAAGGCGTACTACGCGCAGAATTACAAACGACTGATGGCGACCCGCAAGCGCGTCGACCCGCACCATTACTTCAAATTTCCCCGGGCGATCGCCTAGAGCTGAAACCCGCAGCGGTTAGGCCGCGCCGGCGAGGTCGCCTAACGTCGCCGGGTGACCAAGGCACGCGGCCAGACCCTGGCGGATCTGTGCCGGTGAGGGTGGGTCGGTGGCGAACAACTGCGGCAGGCTGACCGACAGAAGATGACGCCGATGCAGAACGGGCAGCAGCGTGGTCAGCGCCCGGATCGTCTGTCCGCGGTTCTCATGCATGAGGATGATCGCCCCGGGCCGCAGATCTGATTCGACGTTCTTGATGATCCGGGCCCAGTTGGCGCCCAGCGAGTCGCGGGAGTCCATCGACCACATGATGTCCAGCAGCCCGAGGTGCCTGGCGATGTGATTGACGGTGGGATCCTGCGCGCCATAGGGCGGGCGGAAGAGGTCGACCTTCTGACCGGACTCGTGCTCGATCAGCCGCTTGTTGGTCTCGAGCTCGGAGCTCACCTGGGCCGGAGACAGCTCGGCCAGATCGGGGTGAGTGAACGTATGGTCGCCGAGTGTCCCCACCTGCAGCTCTCGCTTCAGCCAGCCGGGCCAGGCTTCGATGGCCCGGCCGACGACGAAGAAGGTCGCGCGCTCGTGGGCCTGAGCGAGCTTCTTGACCGCGTAATGGGTGTACACCCCCGGCCCGTCGTCGAACGTGAAGGCCAGGTCGCGGCCGTGATGCCCCGCGCAGTAAACGGGCAACGCGAGCTTGGTCAGCCTACGGATGGTCGCGTTGCCCCGCGCATAGAGAGCGTTCAACCGCTGGCGGCGAACCGCGGGGCCGGCGAAGGCCACCCTCTTTGTCGACGACGTCTTGTTGGCCGCCACCGGCTGGCGGCGATGGTTCCCGCCGGTCCCGGTCACGACCACTATCGCCACCAGCAGCGCGCACAACAGCGCCGAGAGCGCCATCATCCGCCGCCGGTGTCGTCGAGCCCTGCTCTGCGCGCGACGGGCGGCAATGTGATCCGGAGGCTGCGCCATCCCCGGCCCGCAATGTACTCCTGAGGGCGCGGCGTCGGCGCCGGTTCCCGGCCGCGAGGAGCCGGGGTCGGTTTCGGTTCCCGGCCCCGAGAAGCCGGGGCGCCTCCCGCCGCGCGGATAAGCCCTACGCCTGAGTCTTCCTACCCGCGAGCCCTACGCGAACCGCGGACGCAGGATCTGCCGCCACCGGCGCACCCGCCGCGCGCCCGACAGATGCTTCTCCCGCACGCGAAGCAGCGCGACCGCGTTCTCGGTGGGCACGAACGGGTTGGCCACCACGCGGCCGTCCCGCAGCGAAAGCGCAGCGATGGCCTCGCCGTCGCTGAGCGCGAGCAGCACGTCGCCCTCCAGAGCCGGCGCATCATCCAACGCGGCGAGACGCTCGACCCGGTACGTCTCGTCGGGGGCGGCGAAACGCAGCGCGATCGTCGGTGTCTGCTCGGGCGCCGACTTCACCGGGAACTCGACGGGGTGGCCGCGACGCCATTGCTCGGCGGCGCGGTGGAGGTCGGCCTGGTGCTCGACGGCAGCTATGGCGCTGATTGCTGAAGTCATGATCTCGTCTCCTCGTTCGACACCAAGCATCATGCGCCTAAGCCGGGCTTTGCACATCGGGCAAACGGAGCGAGCTAAGGGGCCACACCCCTTAGGCCGCGCTGCCGGGGCCTTAGGGCGCCGGCCGCCGGAGCATCAGCCGCGACGTTTGTCCTCGCAGCTGATCGAGGACGCCTCGGGTGGGGCTCAAATGATCGCAGCCAGCAGCTGATCGAGGACGCCTCGGGTGGGGCTCAAACCAGCGCAGCCAGCAGCTGATCGAGGACGCTCGAGTGGGGCTCAAACCAGCGCGCCCAGCAGCTGATCGAGCAGCGCGTCGTTCCAGGTGGCCAGCGCCCGCGCCCGCTGCGTGTAGCGGTGCAGCGGGTACTCGAGCGTGAAGCCGATCGCCCCGGTGACCTGCTGGCAGGCCGCGCACGCCTCCGCCACCGCCGGCCCGGCATAGGCCAGCGCGTCGGCGTCCGGGGTCTCGCGGGCGAGCAGCCGCACGCCGCGGACCGCGGTCGCCGCGCCCGCCAGCAGTTGCTGCACCGGCGCCAGGCCGGCCAGCGTGCCCCCGAAGGCCGAGCGCCGGCGGACGTAATCGACGGTGAGATCGAGCGCTCCGTGGCCGAGGCCAGCCAGATACCCGACCCCGGCCGCGAGCCAGACGCGCACCGCGACCTGCCACGCGTCCGCCGCCACCGGCACAGCCTCGCCCAACTCGAGCACCCGGTGCACATCGAGCCCGTCGGCCGACGGACATCGCTCGCAGCGCAGCAGCGCCCGGCGCACCACCGCTCCATCATCCATCACGACGACCAGGCCCCCGGAGCCGCCGACCGAGCGAACCAGGTCACCGGCCACCGGGCTTGCCCCGAGCAGGCGGTCGATCTCACCCACCGGGGCCAGCTTCCGGCCGAGCTCCACCGCGCCCAGCCCGGCACACGGCGCCAGGTCCTCGTCCTCGGCCAGCGTCCCCCAGCCAAGCTCGTCCAACGAGGCGGTGAGCCCGGGCCAAGCGCCACCCTCGACCTCGCCCGGCACCCAGCCGCGACCATCGCTCGGGTCAAACCGCCCCAGCACCCCGGCGACGCTCTCGGCGAAGGCCTGCGCCTCGGCGCGGCCGTCGCTCAAGCCTGTCGTTGGCGGCACTGCGCCAGCACCTCCTCGGTGTGCTCGCCCAGGGCGGGGACCGCGCGCCGGGGCGGCACCACGACGCCATCGAGCTTGAACAGCGAGCCGAGCAGCTTCACCGGACCGACCTCCCCGTGCTCGAGGGTCTGCACCAGCCCGTTGGCCTGGACCTGGTCGTGTTCGTAGAGCTGATCCAGGAGCCGGACCTCGGCCGCCGGCGCCCCCGCGGCGCGAAACCGCTGCACCCACGCCGCGGCCTGCCCCTCGGCCAGCCGGCGCTCGAACTCCGACACCAGGGCCAGCCGCTGCTCGCGCTCGGCCGCGCTGGCCGGAGGCGCCTGCGGATTGGCCGCCCAGGGATCCTCCAGTCCCAGCACGGCGGCGGCTGCCCGGCGCTGGCGCTCGTGCAGGCAGGCGAGCACGAAGAATCCGTCGGCGGCCGCGTAGGCGCGGTAGTAGGGCTCGAGTTCGTTCTCGGCCCGCCGGGCCCGGGCGTGGCGCTCGAGATCATCGGCAGTGGCCAGCGGGGGAACAGAGTCACGCCGATCGCGAGCCAGGCGATCGAGCTTCTCGACCGACACGAAGCGCTGCGCCTGGACCGCCAGCGCCGCGCCCAGCAGCGAGACCTCGAGGCCGCCGGCGGCGCCATCAGGCGAGTGCCCGCGCCCCACCAGCCCCCCGAGGACCGCGACCGCCGCCAGCAGCCCGGCGGTGAAGTCGGCCATGGCGATCCCGCCGGCGCGCTCGGGAACCGAATCGGAGTCCTGCGCATTGGCCAGCAGCAGACCGGAGAGCGCCTGGGCCACGAGGTCAAACGCGGTCAGATCCGCTTCGGGGCCGTCGCTGCCCAGCGCCGAGACACAGCACCAGACCGCTGCCGGGTTGACCTCGCGCACGCTCTCGCGGTCGAGGCCGAACAGCCGGGCGCGCGCCGGGGGGAAGTTATGCAGGACCACGTCGGCGGTGCGGACCAGCGCCTGGCTGGCCCGCCGCCCTTCATCGACCTTGAGGTCGAGCACGACCGAGCGCTTGTTGCGGTTCAGCGAGTAGAAGTAGCGGCTCTCGCCATCGGCGAACGGCTCGTAGCGACGCCAGGCATCGCCGCCCGGGGGCTCGACCTTGATCACGTCGGCCCCAAGATCGGCGAGGAGCATGCCGGCGAACGGGCCGGCCACATACTGGGCGTACTCGAGCACCCGGATCCCGTCCAGGGGAAGTGCCGCGTGGGACGGCGAATCGGTGATCGGCGCTCCAGACAACGTATCGCTCATCGCGGCGGGAACCCCAGCTCGCGTCGGGCGATCACCGTGCGCTGAATCTCCGCCGCCCCGCCCGAGATCGTGGTGGCCAGCGAGGCCCGCTGGAAGGCGGCCACGCGGCCGCGAAGGGTGCCCACACCCTCCTCGAGCAACCCCTCGGGCCCCAGCAGCCCGACGGCGAAGGCGGCGACGCGCTGCATGAGCTCGGCCACCGACAGCTTGGCCATCGAGCTCTGGGAGCTGGCAGGCCGGCCTGCTTCGAGCAGCTCCGCCGCCCGCCGTCCCTGCAGCCGCGCCGCCTGCGCGGCTCCGCGCAACCGGCTCAGCGTCAGCCGCGAGTGCCGGTCCTGCGCCAGCGGAGCCAGAGCATCGAGCAGCCAGAACACGGTGCCGACCTTCTCGCTGGTCACGCGCTCGTAGTCCAGCGTGCCCATCAGAACCCGCCAGCCTCCATGCAGCTCACCGACCAGCTGCTCGGCGGGGATCTCGACCTCGTCGAGCTCGAGCTCGCCGATCGTGCCGCCGCCCAGCGTGCGGTGGGTGCTGACCGTGATCCCGGGGGTGCTGATGTCGGCCACCAGCACCGAGATGCCGCGATGACGGTCGCGGTCGGGGTCGGTGCGGACGGCCAGATAGACCCAGTCGGCGTACTCGGCGCTCGAGGTCCAGATCTTGCGGCCGCTGACCACGAAGCGATCGCCCTCGCGGCGGGCGCGGGTGCGCAGGGAGGCCAGATCAGAACCGGCATCGGGCTCGGAGAACCCCTGGCAGAACAGCAGTCGACCGGCGGCGATCTCGGGCACCAAGCGCTTGGCAAGTTCCCGAGTGGCGAACCGCAGCAGGGCGTTGCCGATCGTCTTGACCGACAGCAGATAGCCCGACAGGGGCAGCCACCGATAGCCAAAGCGCTCCTCGCAGGCCAGCGTGTGCAGCGAGCTCAGGCCGCGACCGCCGAGCTCGCGCGGCCAGTGGATCCCGATCCACCCCTCGCCCCCGAGCGCTCGGTAAACGGCGTGCGAATCGCCGTCCGAGGGCATCCCCTGGTAGCGCAGCCCCGGCTCGTCGGCGACCACGTCCGCCAGCGAACGGGCGAACGCGTCCGCGGCCTCGGCAAGCTCGTGCACCCGCACCACGCTGCAAGCCGAAGCCGTCACCCCTGCACTCCGGGACCGACCATCTCCCGGTCGATCTCTCGGGCCGCGGCCAGCAGGCCGCGCGTGAGTTCCTCGCGAAACTCCGGTGTGGCCCGTCCGGAGGGCAGCGACACGTTGATCGCCCCGGTGCCGGGTCCGTCGATCCAGCGCGCCGGGACGGCGATCGAGACCAGTCCGATCTCGAACTCCTCCTCGGAGACCGACACTCCCGCCTCCCGGATCGCGGCCAGATCGGGGGCGAGCTGCTTCCACCTCGTCAGCGTCCGCTCGGTGCGCCGCTCGTAGGGCTCATCGCCGAGCGCGGCGCGGGCCACTTCCTCGGGCAGCTGGGCCAGCAGGCACTTGCCGAGCGCGGTGCAGTGGGCGGGCAGCCGCATCCCGACCATCACCTGGGAGGTGAGCAGACGGTCGCCTGACTGGCTCAGCAGGTAGACGATGTCGGGGCCCTGGAGGATGGCCACGTTCACGGTCTCGTGCACGTCGGAGGCCAGCCGCAACAGGTGGGGGCGAGCCAGCTCGGGCAGTCGCATGCCGGCCATCAGCGCCGGCACCAGGCGCGCCATCTCCAGCCCCAGCCGCAGCCGGCGCGTAGCCGGATCGCGATCCAGCCAGCTGCGCTCGGTCAGCAGCGCGGTCAGGCGGTGCACCGTGGGCATGGGGAGGCCCAGGGCGTCTGAGATCTCCTTCTGGGACAGCTCGGGACCGGAAGCTGCGAACAGCTCGAGCACGTCAAGGCCGCGCGCCAGCGTCCCAACCGAATTCTCACTTATCGAAACTTGCTTCCACATATTGACATCGCTACTCTACGGTTCCCGTGAGCCCGCGTCAATCTCCGCCGTCGGTCGATCATGCCCCGTCACGGTCCGTACGCGTGATCGAAAACGACTGGGTGCAACTCGACGACGGCGTGCGGCTGGCCATCCGCCTGTGGCTTCCCGAGGACGAGGATCCCGAGGCCCGAGCGGTATCGGCGATCCTCGATTCGGTGCCGTACCGCAAGGGCGACGGGACGGCGATCGGAGACGCGGCCTGGGGGACCTACTTCGCCGCGCACGGGTTCGCCTACGCGCGTGTGGATCTGCGCGGCAGCGGCGACTCCTCGGGGATCCTCGAGGACGAATACTCAGAACAGGAGCAACGCGACGTCGAGCAGGTCATCGCCTGGCTCGCCGATCGTCCCTGGTGCACGGGGGCGGTGGGCATGATCGGCGTCTCTTGGGGCGGGTTCGCGGCGCTCCAGATGGCCGCCCGCCACCCCGAGCAGCTGCGCGGGGTGGTACCCATCCACGCCAGCGACGACCGTTACTCAGACGACGTCCACTACATCGGCGGGTGCCTGTCGGCGATGGACATGAGCCAGTGGGCGACGTCGATGCTGGCCTACCTTAACCAGCCGCCCGACCCGGCGGTGGTCGGGCCCAGTTGGCGGGAGGCCTGGCGCGAGCGGCTGGAGAAGGCGAGGCCGTTCATCGAGCCGTGGCTTTCCCATCAGCGCCGCGATGGCTACTGGCGCCAGGGCTCGGCGTGCGAGGACTACGGCGCGATCCGCTGCCCGGTGTTCGCGGTCGGCGGCTGGAGCGACGGCTACCGCGACATGGTCTTTCGCGTCGTCGAGCACGTGCCGGGGCCGGTGCGCGGGTTGATCGGCCCCTGGGGGCACACGTGTCCCGAAACCGGCAAACCCGGCCCCGCGATCGGCTTTCTCCAGGAGTGCGTGCGCTTCTTCGCCGCCAGCCTCGACGGCGCCGACAACGGCTTCTTCGACGAGCCGCGCCTGATCAGCTACATGCAGGAGCCGGTCGCTCCGGCGGGCTCCTATGCCGAGCGCCCCGGGCGCTGGGTGGCCGACGCCGCGTGGCCCTCTCCAGCCGTCGCCCCGTGGACGCACGTGGTCGGCGGGCAAGCCCTGCACGATCCCCACGACTACGGGACCACGACGACCAGGAGCCTGTGCGGGCTCCAGGTCATGGGCGTCGACGGGGGCGTGTGGTGCGGCGACGGCAGCCCCGCCGACTTCGCGCTCGACCAGCGTCCCGACGACGGCGCGTCGCTGTGCTGGGACAGCGCGCCGCTGCTAGAGCGCGTCGAGCTGTTGGGCCCGGGTGAGGCGCAGCTGCAGATCAGCGTCGACAAACCCCAGGCCCTGATTGCGGTTCGCGTGTGCGACGTGGCCCCCGACGGAAGCTCCACCTTGGTGGCGCGGGGACTGCTCAACCTGAGCCGCCGGGAGGGGCACGACCGCAGCGTTCCCATGCCCGTCGGTCGAGCGACACCGGTCTGCGTCCCGTTGCAGTCGACCGCCTACGCGATCCCCGCCGGGCACCGGATCCGCCTGGCGGTGTCCAACACCTACTGGCCGTGGGCCTGGCCGTCCCCCGAGCCGGCCACGCTGACCGTGCACTGCGGACCGGAGAGCACGCTGTCGCTCCCCCGCCGGCGGTCGACCGAGCTCGACGCCGAGCTTGCACCCTTCGGGCCGCCCGAACGCGGCACCCCGCTGGCCAGCGAGACCACGATGCTGCGCGACGGCGGCCGACGCCTGCGCCGCAACCTGTCAAACGGGGAGGTCGAGGTTGAGTTCGACTGGCATGGCTCGCGGACCAAGATCGTCGCCACCGACACCGAGATGGGCGAGGAGAACGTCACCACCTACCGCATCGTCGAAGGAGATCCGCTGTCGGCCACCGTGATCTGCCGCGTGATGACCTCACTCACGCGCCCGGGTCAGAACACGCGGACGCACGCCACCAGCACGATGACCGGTGACGCCGAAAGCTTCACCGTGACCACGACGCTCGACGCCTTCGAGGACGACGTCCGGGTCCACAGCCGCACCCACACACATCGCTTTCCCCGCGACGGAGTCTGACGATGACACTCACCGAGCCACCCACGCAGACCCCCGGCCGCGAGACGGTGCCCTGGTCCTGGTATTCGGATCCCGCGATCCTGGCCCTCGAGATGGAGCGGATCTTCCGCTGCTCGTGGCAGTACGCCGGCCATCTCGGAGAGCTCCAGGGCCCCGGCAGCTACTTTCCCTCGGCCACCGGGCCAGTGCCGATCGTGATCACGCTGGACCGCGACGGCGTGTTGCGGGGCTTTATCAACATCTGCCGCCACCGCGGGGCGATCGTGGCCCCCGAGGCCCGGCGGCGGGCGACCCTGCAGTGCCCCTACCACGCCTGGACCTATGGCCTGGACGGCCGCCTGCGCGCGGCCCCGCGCGGCGAGGCGATGATCCCGCCCTGGACTTCAGCGGCCGGGGGCTGGCGCCGATATCGGTGGACACCTGGGGGCCGTTCGTGTTCGCCAACCCCGATCCCCAGGCGGTGCCGCTGCCCGACGCGCTCGACGACCTGCCGGAGATCGTCGCCGAGCACGAGCTCGACATCGACACGCTGCGCTTCCACCGGCGCGTGCACTACCAACTCCAAGCCAACTGGAAGATCGCGCTCGAGAACTACCTCGAGTGTTACCACTGCCAGGTCAACCATCCCGGTCTCGTCGACGTGATCGACGAGCGCCGGCTGGAGCTGCGCACCCACGGTCTGCGCACCAGCCAGTTCGCGCCCGTCCATCCGCGCTCGCTGGACGGTCGCGGCCCGATCGACGCGCGCGGTGAGGTGGGCTGCGCCCAGAACCATCTGTGGTTTCCGACGCTGAAGTTCAACGTGCTTCCCGGCCACCCGAACCTGTCGATCGGCCCCCTGTGGCCAACCGGCCGCGCGACCTGCGCGGGCTACCTCGACTACTGGTTCGGCGACGGCGTCGACGAGCAGTGGATCGACGGGGTATTCACGCTCGACACCCAGATCGGGGCGGAGGACACCGCCCTGGTTGAGGCGGCGCAAACAGGCACCTCGGCGGGGATCATCGAGCGCGGCTGGGTGCTCGGCGGCGCTGAGGCACTTATTGGCTATTTCCAGGACTACCTGCGCGAACGGCTCGGGGCTGATCAACCATGACCGTTGGCGAGGACACGACACTCGTTGACTCGCTCACGGCAGAAGCCGCGGATCTGCTGAGCGCCCTGCTGCGGATCGATACCTCGAATCCGCCCGGCAACGAAACCCCGGCCGCCGAGCTGCTGGCCGCCTACCTCGCCGACAACGGGATCGAGAGCGAGCTGGTGGCGCGCGACCCGGCGCGCGCGAATCTCCTCGCTCGACTCCGAGGACGTGGTGAGGGGCCGTCGCTGATGCTGCTCGGCCACACCGACGTGGTTCCGGCCGACGCCGACAAATGGCGCCATCCTCCGTTCGCCGGAATCCGTGACGACGATGGCTACATCTGGGGACGGGGCGCCTGCGACATGAAGAACGAGGTCGCCACGCGTGCCGTGGCGTTCGCGACGATCGCCCGCTCGGGCATCACGCTGGATGGCGACCTGGTGTTCGTCGCGGTCGCCGACGAGGAGAACGGCACCGCGCAGGTGGGCATGTCCTGGCTGGTGCAGGAGCGGCCCGACCTGGCCACCGATTACGTGCTCAACGAGGGCGCCGCCGAGCGACTGGAGCTCGCCGACGGGCGGACCGTGGTGACGATCAACATCGGCGAGAAGGCGGCCGCGGCGGTGCGGGTCACGGCCCTGGGGACGCCCGGTCACGCGGCGGCCCCCTACGACACCCCGCATGCCATCCCGGTGCTGGGCGAGCTGATCTGCCGGCTCGCCGCCTATCGTCCGCGGCGTCGCGTGCTGCCTGCCACCGAGGCGCTGCTGGAAAGCCTCGTGGGGCCGGTCGGCGGCGACCTCGATGATGCCATCGCCCGCGCGGTAGCACTGCATCCGGCGCTGGGCGAGCTCGTGGCGCCGCTGTTCAGCACCACGATCGCACCGACCCGGCTGCACGGTTCCAATGCCCTCAACGTGCTTCCCGGCCGAGCCAGCGTCGATTGCGACTGCCGCATCCTGCCCGGCACCACCGAGGCGCAACTGCTCGCCGAGCTCGCCGAGGCGCTGGGCGACGATCTTCCGTATGAGCTCGAGCTGCTCGAACCCCCGACCGGCGGGACGATCTCGCCGGTCGACACACCGCTGCTCGACGCCTGCCGTGCCTTTGTGACCGCGCACGACCCGGGCGCGATCCTGCTGCCCACGATCTCCACCGGCTTCACCGACTCTCACTACCTCAGGGCGGCTTTCGGCTCGGTCGCGTGCGGATTCTGGCCGGTCCGGAGCACTCCCTACGAGGTGGCGGCGGCCGGGGTCCACGGTCACGACGAGCGCATCCACGCCGACGATCTGGGCTACGCGACGTTGTTTCACATCGAGCTGTGTCGTTCGCTGCTCACGGCGGAGAAGCCGGTCCGCGGGGAGGTGGCCGGTGAGCACCAGCAGCGCACCTCTCGCTTGACACCATGACGCTCCCGCTCTTACATTGCCCAGCTTGTACTCCCCGGGGAAGAGGGTTGAGATGAATCGTTTTCGCAGTGTCGCCTCCGCCAAGGATCGGCGAAGCACCTCGACATATGTCAGTCTCGCCAGCACCGGACGACGGGCGCTCACAGCTCTGGTTCCGGTGGTCGTAGCGGCGCTGGCGCTGGGCGCCTGCGGCGGCTCGAGCGGCAGCGGCAGCGGCGCCGTCTCGGGCTCGCTGACCAACCCGGGGCAATACGGCAAGCTGCCCCCGCCCGGCACTTCCACCCACGGCGGCACGATCACCTACGGGCAGCTGAACGGCCTGACGCCGAACTACATCTTCCCGATCCTCCCCTCGGGGAACGGAAGCACGTTTACCGAGCAGTGGCAGCAGATCATGTGGCTGCCGCTCTACAACAACTTCGCCTACGGGAGCTCGCCGGGGGTCAACTACAAGCTCAGCGTGGCCAAGAAGCCGGTGTTCAGCGACGGCGACAAGACGGTAACGATCCAGCTCAACCAGGGATACAAGTGGAGTGACGGCAAGTCCGTCGACGCCCAGGACCTGCTGTTCGATATCGCGCTGATCAAGGTGGCGGTCGGCGAGAGCGCCGCCAACTGGAGTTCGTTCACGCCCGGTTATTTCCCCCAGAGCCTCGCCAGCATCAGCGCGACCGGGCCCTACACGGTGGTCATGCACCTCAAGCGTGCCTTCAACCCGGGCTTCTTTCTCAACAATCAGCTCGCGCGAGGAAGTCTTCCCGCTTCCGAGCAGAGCGTGGAACGTCGCCTCGGCCGGCGGCCCGCACCTGAACTGGAACGTGCCCGCCAACGCCAAGAAGATCTACGACTACCTGGGCAAGGCGGGCGGCCAGGTGGGGACGTTTTCCTCCAATCCCGCTGTGGAAGATCGCCGACGGGCCGTTCGTGCTTCAAAGCTTCAATGCCGTCAACGACTCGTGGACCTTGAAGGCGAACCCGGACTTCGGCGGCACCCCGAAGCCGCGGATCAGCGAGCTGCAGGGCGTCACCTACACCGGGATCACCCCGATGCTCAACGCGATGCGGACCGGCAGCCTCGACGTCGGATCGCTCGACTTCTCCCAGCTCACTGACGTCTCCAGCCTCAAGAGCCAGGGCTACAGCGTGTTCGGACTGCCCGACTTCGGCTGGGCCGGGGTGATCTGGAACTTCAAGAACACGGTCAACCACTTCGACAAGATCATCTCCCAGCTCTACTTCCGCCAGGTGATGGCGATGCTCGTCAACCAGCCGGCGATCATCGCGGGTATCTACCACGGCGCGGCGGGGCTCGCCTACGGCCCGATACCGACGGTCCCCAAGACGCCGTACGTGCCGGCTAACGCGGTCAACCCGCCGTATCCATACAACCCCAAGAAGGCGGTGTCGATTCTCAAGGCCCACGGCTGGCATGTGGTTCCCAACGGACAGACGACGTGCGCCAACCCGGGCACCGGTCCCAACCAGTGTGGCGCCGGAATCCCCAAGGGGACCCCGATCTCCTTCCCCTGGGCCACGGAGACGGCCGCCGCCGGGCCATACATCCCCCTCACCGACGAGGCGGTCACCTCCGAGGCCAAGCAGGCCGCCGGGATCAACATCCAGCTGTCTCAGAGGACGTTCAATTACATCGACTCGAACTACAACGACGCCGATCCGTCGGTGGCCAAGTACACCAACGACTGGGCGGTCGAGAACTTCGGCGGCTATTCGAACAATCCCTATCCGACCCAGAACGCGATCTTCAACACCGGCGGCTCGTTCAACAGCGGCGCCTACACCGATCCGAAGATGGACCAGCTGATCCATAACTCGGTGTTCGGATCGGACCCCAACGCGGTGACCAAGGAGGCCTCGTACGCGACCGAGGCCCAGCCGGCGCTGTTCTTGCCCAACTACGACATCATCTACGCGGTCTCAAAACGGGTCGGCGGCGCGCCGCCCTCGTACCTCAGCCTGACCCAGTACGGGCTCTGGCCCGAGTTCTGGTGGGTCAACAAGAAGTAGGAGCCCGGCCGAGGACGAGAAGCGCCCGGAGCGATGCTCGGATACATCATCCGCAGGATCCTCGTCGCAATCGTGATCACGATCGGGATCGCGGCGATCACCTTTGAGCTGCTGCACCTGATCTCCGGCAGCCCTGTCCACGAGGTGCTCGGCCGCGGCGCAAGGCCCGCTCAGATCGCAGCATGGAACAAGGAGCACGGCTACGACCGTCCGCTCGTCTCCCAGTTCCTGACCTACCTCGGCAACCTCAGCCACCTCAACTTCGGGTACTCGTACAAGCAGGGGCAGAGCGTCGCCCAGCTGTTCAAGGAGAACGCCGGGCGCAGCATCTACCTGTCGGGGTCCGCGCTGATCCTGTCACTGCTGATCGCGATGCCGCTGGGGATCGCCCAGGCCGTCAAGCGAAACAGCCTCGGCGACTACACGATGACCACGCTGACGTTCGTGCTCTACGCGATGCCGCCGTTCTTTCTCGGAATCATCCTGATCGACGTATTCGCGCTGCACCTGAACATCTTCCCGCCGCTGGTGCCCTCCAACGCAGACGTCGACCGGCGCTGCGCTCACCCACCCCCGCAACTACGTACTGCCAATCGTCACGCTGACTGCCGTCAACATCGCGTCGTTCAGCCGCTACATGCGCTCCTCCGCCCTCGACAACCTGGCTCAGGATTACATCCGTCTGGCGCGCGCCAAGGGGCTGTCGAATCGGGCCGTCCTCTACCGCCACCTGCTGCGCAACGCCTGCCTGCCGATGATCACCCTGGTCGGCCTCTCGATCCCCGATCTGCTCGCCGGCAACCTGCTGGTCGAGGTGCTGTTCAACGTCCAGGGGCTGGGGCTGCTGTTCTTCAACGCGCTCCAGAACGGCGACTACCCGATCCTCTTGGCGTACACGATCCTGGGCGGCATTCTGACCGTGCTCGGCAACCTGATGGCCGACATCGCCGTGACCGTCGCCGACCCGAGGGTCCGGATATGACCGAGGGGCGCGTCAAGCCGCTGGGCGAGGCCGAGGCGCCGCTCAGCCATCCCGACCTGTTCTCGACGGTCGCCGAGGGGGGCGACGTGCAGGCGATCGCCAGCGGCTGGAGGTTGGCGGTGCGCGAGTTCGCCGACAACCGGGTCGCCGTGCTCGGAGTCGCAATCCTCGTCTTCTTCGTGCTGTTCTGCTTCCTCGGGCCGCTCTTCTACCACACCAACCAGTCGCTCACCCAGCCGCTGAACGCCGGGCTGGCGCCGGGCGCGGCCAGCGCGCTGGGCGGCCACGCGGGGATCCTGGGGACCGACGAGCACGGGTTCGACGAGCTCGGGCGGATCATGCTCGGTGGTCAGACGGCGCTCAAGATCGGCTTCTTCGCCGCGCTCATCTCGATCGTGATCGGGACGCTGTACGGCGCACTCTCCGGCCTTTCGAACCGCCTGGTCGACGGGGTCATGATGCGCTTCGTGGACATCGTGTACTCGATCCCGTTCCTGTTCATCGTGCTCGTGCTGGCGACCAAGTTCAGCGCCACCGTGCTCGAGGAGAGCCTGCTGCTGGGCTTCTTCTCGTGGCTGGTGCCGGCGCGGCTGATGCGGGGCGAGGTGCTGACGCTGCGCGAGCGTGATTTTGTGTGGGCGGCGCGAGTGATGGGCAGCCGCCGTTCGCGCCTGGTCTATCGGCACCTGATCCCCAATGCGCTCTCGGTCGTGATCGTCAACGTCACGTTCCTGGTCGCCGACTCGATCCTCGCCCTGGCCTATCTCGGCTTTCTCGGCTTCGGATTGCAGTACCCGGCGGCGTCGTGGGGAGACATGCTGGGCAATGCCGATACCTACATCTCCAACGGCCAGTGGTGGCTCGTCTATCCGGTGGGGTTCTGCCTGGTGGCCGTGGTGATGGCCTGCAACCTGGTCGGTGACGGTCTGCGCGACGCGCTCGACGTGCGGCTGAGGCGGCGTTAGCGATGTCGCGGCAGGCCAACGGCAACCCCCGCGCGCTAGAGGTGACCAACCTCAGCACCCACATCAAGCTGACCCGTTCCACGGTCCAAGCGGTGGGAAATGTCGACATTGCCATCGAGCCCGGCGAGACGCTCGGCCTGGTCGGCGAGTCGGGCTGTGGCAAGTCGATGCTCGGACTGTCGATCCTCGGCCTGCTCCCCAACGGCGGCACGATCGTCGAGGGGTCGGTCAAGCTGCAGGGACGCGAGCTCGTGGGTCTGCGAGACGCGGAGCTTCGCAGGCTGCGCGGCAACGAGGTGGCGATGATCTTCCAGGACTCCCAGTCCTCGCTCAACCCGACCAAGAAGATCGGCGAGCAGGTGGCCGAGCCGGTGCGGCTGCACCGGGGGGCATCGCGCAAGGAGGCGCACGATCGCGCGCTCGAGGTGTTGGAGCTCGTCGGGCTGCCCAGGCCCGCCGAGCGCCTGGACCAGTATCCGCACCAGCTCTCGGGCGGCCTGCGACAGCGGGTGATGATCGCCGTCGCGCTCGCCTGCGAGCCGAAGGTGCTGCTGGCCGACGAGCCGACCACGGCCCTCGACGTGACCATCCAGGCGCAGATCCTGGCGCTGCTCGACGACCTCGAGGAGCGCCTGGGGATGGCCACGCTGCTGGTCACGCACGACATGGGCGTCGTCGCGGGGAGGACCAATCGGATCAGCGTCATGTATGCCGGGCGGATCGTCGAGACGGCTGCGACCGAGCGGATCTTCGGCGGCATGCGCCATCCCTACACCCAGGCGCTGCTGGGCTCGATCCCCCGCCTGGACCAGGACAACCGGGAGGCGCTGGTCAGCATCCGCGGCCTGCCACCCGACCTCACCGACCCGCC
This sequence comes from uncultured Solirubrobacterales bacterium, assembly GCA_963757015.1. Lineage (GTDB taxonomy): Bacteria > Actinomycetota > Thermoleophilia > Solirubrobacterales > Solirubrobacteraceae > Palsa-465. Next base: position 42,415 of record CAVWQA010000008.1, on the reverse strand, counting down.
CCCGGGTTGCCGGTTTGCCCCACGCTGCCCCCGCGCGACCGATCAGTGCCGCGCGCAGGAGCCACCGCTGACCGGCGAGCGCCCCGACCACCGATTCGCGTGCTGGCACCCGGTCGATGGTCCGCTGGAGCGCCCGAAGGTATTCGTCAGCGGCTCCTCCGCAGTCGCCGCCGCAGCGAGCACCAACGGCCATCTGCTCGAGATCGCCGACGTCGTGCGCGAGTACCCGGTGACCGCGGGCGCCATCCTCCAGCGCAAGGTGAACTCCGTGAAGGCCGTCTCCGGAGTCTCGCTGCACGTCGACCGGGGCGAGGCGCTGGGATTGGTAGGCGAATCCGGTTGTGGCAAGACCACGCTGGGCAAGCTGATCGTCGGCGTCGAGAAGCCCGACACCGGCAGGATCGCGCTGGCCGGGCGAGAGGTCTTTCGGATGCGGGGGAGGGGCCTGCGGCGCGCCCGCCGCGACCTGCAGATGATGTTCCAGGATCCCTACGCCTCGCTCGACCCACGGATGCGGGTTCAGGCGATCCTGCGCGAGCCGCTGGTCATCCAGAGTGTGGGATCTCGCAAGGAGCAGGACCAGAAGATCCGTCAACTGCTCGACGAGGTTGGCCTTCCCCAGAACGCGCTCGAGCGATATCCACATGAATTCTCGGGTGGGCAGCGCCAGCGGATCGCCCTGGCGCGGGTGCTGATGCTCGAGCCCAAGGTGATCGTGGCCGACGAGCCGGTCAGCTCGCTGGACGTCTCGATCCGCTCACAGGTCCTGAACCTGATGAAGCGCCTTCAGGCCGAACATCAGCGCGCCTCGGTGGTGATCTCGCACGACCTGGCGGTCGTCAAGTATCTCGCCGACCGGATCGCGGTCATGTATCTCGGCAAGGTCGTCGAGCTCGGGACGGGGGAGGACATCTATCGCCGGCCGGCGCATCCCTACACGAACGCGCTGATCAAGACGATCCCGGTGCCCGAGCCTGCCGCCGAGCGGGCGAAGACTGACGTGGGGATCCGCGGCGAGCTTCCCAGTCCCATAGATCCTCCCTCCGGGTGTCGCTTCAGAACACGCTGCCCACGGGCACAAAGCCTGTGCGCCGAACAGGAACCGCTGCTGCGCCGGTTTGGACCCACGCAGCAGGCGGCCTGCCATTTCCCGCTGCACGAACCCGACGAAACCGCGGCCGCGGGCGCCGTCGCCGCCGACGCGTGAGCAGCTGACCTGGGCCTATCCCGGGGCGAGTCCCATGGCGTCCAGAATGAACGCCTGGACATCCGCCTCGTAGCGCAGCTGGGCGCGGCGACCCGATGGCCCGCCGTGGGCCCCCACGCCGAGTTCGGGCCGGAACAGCAGGCGCGAGTCGGCGGTGTCCGTCGCTCGGAGCCTCGCCACCCACTTTGCGGGCTCGTGGATTTTGACTCTCGCATCGTGTACGGCACCGGTCACCAGCAGCGCCGGGCGGGGGCCGGCGGGCGGATTGTCGTAGGGCGAATACGAGCGCATGCAGGCATAGTCGTCGGGGTTGCGTGGATCGCCCCACTCCTCCCATTCGGTGGCCGTCAGCGGGATCGAGACATCGAGCATCGTGTTGACGCAGTCGACGAACGGCACTTCGGCGACCACCGCCCGCCACCGGTCTGGCCGCATGGAGTAGACGGCGCCTTGGAGCAGGCCGCCGGCGGACAGCCCCCGGGACACGATTCGGCTTCCATCCACCAGCGCAGGCCCGCCGGCTCCGGCCAGCCAGTCGGCGGCGGCCAGGAAGTCGGTGAACGTCGTCGGTTTCGCCTGCAGCATCCCCTGTTGCCACCACCGTCGCCCGCACTCGCCCCCGCCGCGGATGTGGGCGATGGCATAGACGACTCCGCGATCCAGCAGCGACGGCAGGCTGCGGTCGAACTCCGGCTCCGAGATGGCCTCGTAAGCGCCATAGCCGTACAGCAGGCAGGGGGCCGTGCCGTCCAACGGGGTGTCCATCCGTCGCGCCAGCGTGACCGGGATCGGGGTGCCGTCCGGCGCCGCGGCCGTAAGACGCTCGGTCACGTGCTCCGCCGGATCGTAACCGGGAACGTCCATTCGCTTGAGCAGCTGTCTGGTCCCGCTGGCGAGGTCGAGCTGATACCACGCCGGCGGCTCCACCAGCGACTCCTCGGCGATGATCACCGAGCCCCGGTCGTAGTCCTCGGCATGCTCCACCCGGATCGAGCCCGCGGTCAGGGTGGGCGCTATTTCCCGGACATTACCCCCGTCGTGGCGAGTGATCAGCAGCAGCGGCCCGCCGTGGCGGCGCACCGTCAGCACCAGGTGGTCGGCCAGCACATCGCAGCGCAGCAGCCGGGTGTCGTCCCGGGCCGGCGCGATCGCCGGGCATCGGATGGGAGTCCAGCCGGCGCGGGCGGGCGCGCTCAGCGACGCTCGCATCAGCGTGAACTCGGTGGCCCCGAAATCGGTAACCACGTAGAGGTCGCCCTGGCCCTCCGAGGCGGCCCGGGCATGATCGATTCGGTACTCGGTGCCTTTGTGCCGCGGCTCGATCAGCACCGGGCCATCCAGCGGTCGCTCCAGGGGGATCACCGAGACCTCGGTGGTGTTCCGCGAGGCCGCGGTGATGATCGCCAGCACGCCGCTGCGGGAGGCGTCCAGCGTCAGCTCGAACGTCGGATCCGTTTCCTCGAACACCAGCGCGTCTGAGCCGGCCGGCGTCCCCACCTCATGGCGCCACACCTGAAACGGCCGGAACCGATCGTCGGCTACCAGGTAGAACAGGTGGCGGGAGGCGGTGGACCAGGCGACGCCGGGGAAGCTGCGCGAGATGACCTCCGGCAGGTCCTGGCCCGTGCGCAGGTCCCGGATGCGGAGCTTGTAGACCTCCGCTCCACTGGTGTCCGCCGACCAGGCCAGCAGGGCGTCATCCGGGCTGGGCTCGCGCACTCCGACGTCGACGAAGCCGGTCTCCGCGGCGAGGACGTTCTCGTCGAGCAGGACCTGCTCTGAGCCCTCTCCGTCTCGGGCGCGCAGAAGCTCGACGTTGTCGCTGTGCTCCGGCAGCCGCGTGCGATACGTGAACCCGTGCAGCGGCCAGCTGACCGAATACTCGGCTCCGGCTGGGAACCGGCCGGCGGCCTCGGCGGCCAGCTCTGTGGCCAGCCGGTCCAGGTGCCGGCTGTGGGCGTCGTAGTAGGCGCGCTCGGCGTGCAGGTACTCCCGGAGGCGCGGCTCATCGGGGTCACGCATCCACGCGTAATCGTCGGTGACCCTCTCGCCGTGCAGCTCGCGGACGGTCGGCACCCGGGGGGCGACCGGCGGGGTGGGCAGCGGTCCAGACGGCTTCATGTCATCTCCGGTTCTCGCGCGCCAGCTTGGTGGCGGCGGCGCTGTCGTGCTCGGAAGTCTGGGCCAGCAGGCCATAGGCCAGGCGCTCGAGGGCCAGTCCCGAGCGCCGCGAGGTCTCCGGAAGCGAGTCGATCACCTCGCGCGTCACCTGCACGGCCAGCGGGGGAAGCGCGGCCAGGCGACCGGCGAGCTCGAGGGCGCGCTCCAGCGGCGCCCCGTGGTGCGCGATCTCCGTCAGTAGACCAAGCGCCAGCGCTTCGCTCGCGTCAAACCGGGTTCGCAGCAGGATCAGCTCCTTGGCGCGGGCCGCTCCCAGCAGCCCAACCAGTCTCACCGTGCCGCCCCAGCTGGGGAGGATGCCCAGCTCCACTTCGGGCAGCCCGAACACGGCATCGGGCCCGGCGATCCGGAAATCGCAGGCCAGCGCCAGCTCCAGGCCGCCGCCGATGCAGTAGCCGGAGATGGCGCTCAGGGTGGGCTGCGGCAGGTCGGCTACGCGCTCGGCGAAGTCGCCGGTGGCGCGGTAGTGGGCCACGACCGCAGCCGGATCGAGGCCGCGCATCTCGTTGACGTCGGCGCCGGCCGAGAACACGCGCGAGCCGCCGGTGAAGATCACGCACGGCGCCTCGCGCAGCTCGGGACGCTCGAGCACGGCACACAGCGCCCGCTCCATGTCGCCCGAGATCGCGTTCAACTTGGCCTCGCGGGTCAGCGTGACCACGCAGGCGTGTTCGGGGACGTCGAGTTGCACCAGCTCTGCTTGCTCACGGGGTGGCACGGTCAACTCCTGTGTCGAGGGGAGGGGGAGGCTCGGCGAGCCCCCAGGCGTCGCTGCCCCCGTCGACGGCGATCGTGGTGGCGGTGATGTAGCTCCCGCCGGGACTGGCCAGAAAGGCGATCAGACGGGCCACATCCTCCGGCGCTCCCAGCCGACCGAGCGGAACCGACCGGCGCCAGCGCTCGATCTCGTCCTCGCCGTACTGGGCCAGACCCTCACTGACCACCGTGCCCACGGCCAGGCACACGCTGCGGATCCGATGCCGGCTCCACTCGAGCCCCAGCCCCGAGGCCAGGTTGCCCACCGCCGCTCGCGCCGCGCAGGCGTGGGCGAAGCCGGGCATCCCGCGCTGCGGGCTGAAGCCGATGAACACGATCAACCCGTCGCCGCGGGGGATCATCGAGCGGGTGGCCACGGTCCGGGTGACCGTCCAGGCGGCGTCGACGGCCAGCCGCTGGACGGCGCGCCAGCCGCCGTCGGAGATCTCCTCGGCCGGGGCCGAGAACTGCCCGCCGGCGTTGTTGACGAGCACATCGATGGCGCCGAACCGGTCGATCCCGGCCTGGACCACGCGCTCGACCTTGTCGGCTTCGCGCACGTCGGCCACCACCGCCAGGCAGGCGCCGCCGGCGCCCTCGATCTGGACCGCCGTCTCCTGCAGCGGCGCCTGGCGTCGCCCGCAGATGACCACCGCCGCGCCCGTGGCCGCGAGCTCGACCGCGCTCGCCCGCCCGATCCCCGTGCCCCCGCCGGTGATCAAAGCCACCCGGCCGCTGTTGGCGTCAGCGCGAAGCGGAGAGGTCGCGCCCGCGGATTGCACGTTCCCCGAGGTTGACTTTCATTGCCCGCGTGAATATAACGGCGAGTTCAACTCCCCGTTTGGAGTGGCCGTTTGATGATTGGTGCAAGCTTTTGACGAGCGGAGCCCGCACGCGTCCGCGGCGCCGGCTGGATGCGCTGCGCCGGCCGCAGATACTGGCCACCGCGGTGGAGCTGGTGCGGGAGAAGGGGCTGTGGAGCGTCCGGATCTCCGACGTGGCCAAGCGCGCCGGGATGAGCCCGGCGAGCGTCGTCTACTACTTCGGGAGCAAGGAGCAGCTGTTTGCCGAGGCCATCACCGCCGCCGACGACGCCTTCTATGCGCCGCTGGAGCCGCTGCTCGCAGGCCTGGACCGGGCTCGCGATCGGCTGGCCTGGCTGATCGTTCGCTCCAGCATGAGCGACTGGCTGTTGTGGATGGATCTGTGGGTGTACGCGCGCCACCACCCGGAGACGTCGGTGACCCAGCGCGGCTTTCACAAGCGCTGGCGCCAGGCCATCGAGGACGTGGTCGTCTACGGGGTGCAGACCGGGGAATGGGAGGTGGCCGACGCCCACGACGTCTCCCAGCGGCTGTCGGCCCTCACCGACGGGCTCGCCGTCCACATGGTCCTCGGTGATAACGACCACCGGCGCGAACGCTATGTGGAGATGTCGCTGATCGCCGCCTCGCTCGAGCTCGGTTGCGAGCTGGCGGCGCTGCGCCGGGCCGCCGCCCGCTGCCCGCTCACCAACGAGGATCAGTGAGCTCGCTCGCCCTGGACACCTGGAGCGTCGACGCCGAGCGCATCGGCATCCACCGTTCGCTTCACCCGCCGGGCGCACTGCCCCACATCGCCCGGGTACTCGATCCGGCCGGCCCGCCAAACGAGTACGAGCTCGAGCTCGAGGTCGAGCTGCTGGCCGTCGACGCCGCCAGCTTTGCCGTGATCCGCGAACGCGCCCAGAACGATCCGCAGCGCATGGCGTGGCTGATCGCGACGATCGTGGCCGAGCATGGCAAGCTCCAGAACCCCTGGACGGGCTCGGGCGGGGTGCTCCTGGGGCGCGTGATGACGGTAGGGGCCAACCACGTGGCCACCGACCTCGCCCCCGGGGACCTGGTCGTACCCCTGGCCTCGCTGATCGCGATTCCGCTCGCGCTGCGGGCCGTGGGGCCCGTCGACCCCCGCAGCCCCCACGTCCCCGTTCGCGGACGGGCGATCGTCACCGGCAGCATGCCGTGCCGGCGCGTGCCCGAGGACCTGCCGCCGGCGGTGGCCCTGGCCGTGCTCGACGTCTACCCGGCGGCCTCGCACACGCGCGATCTGGCCAACGCCGGAGGGCACGTGCTCGTACTCGGCACCGGCCGCGCCGGGCTGTTGGCCGCCGCCGCCGCGCGCGAGGCAGTGGGCGCCCAGGGAACCGTGGCGGTGGTCGACCGCGCCGCCGAGGCGATCGATCGGGCGCGGGCGATAGATCCAGAGATCCCGGCGCTGCAGGCCGACGTGGGCGACCCGCTGGCCGTGGCCCGCGGGTTGGCCGAGCAGGGCGTACCCCGCGCCGATCTGACGCTGGTGTGCACGAGCGTGGCCGGAGCCGAGGGGGCGGCGATCCTGGCCACCGCCCCGCGGGGCACGATCATGTTCTTCTCGACCGCGACCCGGTTCGCGGCCGCGGCGCTCGGCGCCGACGCCATCGGATCTCAGCCCCGGCTTTTGATCCCCTGCGGCCTGACCGACGACCGCGGCGAGTACGCGTTGCACCTGCTGCGCACCACACCGGTGCTGCGCGAAGCGTTTGGAGTGACGTCAGCATGAGTGAGCCCGTCCCGACCATGGAGGGACTCCCGCGCACGGCCTACGCCGAGCACACCTGGCTCGAGCTGCGTGAGCTGGCCCGGCGCGATGACATCGTGATCGTGATCCCGACGGCGACGCTCGAGGATCACGGCTACCACCTGCCGATCGACACTGACGTGCGCCTGATCGAGGCCATCGCCCGCGGGGCGGTGGAGCGCTTCAACCAGCGCGGGTCGGGGCGGGCCATGCTGTTCCCGACGGCCGTGCACGGATACACGCCGCACCACATGGACTTTCCGGGGACGGTCACGCTGCGCTGGAACGTGTTCGTGGAGTCGCTGCTCGACTGCGGGCGCAGCCTGTGCCGCCACGGCTTTGACCGGATCCTGCTGCTCAACGGCCATGGCTCGAACGCGCCCCTGGTCGACATCGCCGCGCGCCTGGTCAACCTGGAGTGCCGCGGGGTCGTGTGCATGGCGTCGACGCTCTATCTGACAACTCGCGAGTCGACCGCACTGCTGTCGCGCGAACGCGACAGCGAGCGGGGCGGCATGTCACATGCCTGCGAGCTCGAGACTTCCCTGTACCTGGCGCTCGAGCCCGAGCTGGTCCAGATGGACAAGGCGGTGTGCGAAATCCCGGACTGGACCGAGAACGTGTACAGCGACTGGCCGGACGCGGGGCCGCTCTCGTACATGCCGTACTGGAGCGGCCTGAGCCATTCCGGCGTGATGGGCGATGCCGCCGTGGCCACGGCCGGCAAGGGCCGGCTGTTTCTGGAGCGCGCCCAGGAGGAGGCCGCGGGGTTCATCGCCGAGACCGCCTACCGCCAGCGCGATCCCGGAGCCGATCGGCACACCGAGGAAAGGGAGCCGCAGAGTGCCCACAGGTGAAGTGACACTGGTTGCGCTCACGAAGCGCTTTGAGGATGTGATTGCCGTCGACTCCGTCGACCTGCACGTGTCAAGCGGCGAGTTCTTCTCGCTGCTGGGTCCGTCGGGATGCGGGAAGACGACAACCCTGAGGATGGTGGCCGGCTTCGAGGAACCGACCGCGGGCCAGATCCTGCTCGACGGCGTCGACGTGGCCAACCGCCCGCCCTACAAGCGCAACGTGAACACGGTGTTTCAGAGCTACGCCCTGTTTCCCCACCTGCGCGTGTTCGACAACGTGGCTTTCGGCCTGCGCCGCAGCGGCGTCGACAAGCACGAGGTCCGCCGGCGGGTGGCCGATGCTCTGGCTCAGGTCGAACTGACCGGCCTGGAGCGGCGCAAGCCGGCCCAGCTGTCCGGTGGTCAGCAGCAGCGGGTGGCGCTGGCCCGGGCGCTGGTTCTGCGCCCGGCGGTTGTGTTGCTCGACGAGCCGCTGGGCGCCCTCGACGCTCAGATCCGCCGCGCGCTGCAGGTCGAGCTCAAGAAGTTGCAGGAGGAAATCGGCCTGACGTTCATCTACGTGACCCATGACCAGGAGGAGGCGCTGACGATGAGCGATCGTCTGGCGGTGATGAACGCGGGGCGGATCGAGCAGCTGGGACGGCCGCAGGAGGTCTACGAGGAGCCGGACACGACCTTCGTGGCGGCGTTTCTGGGGATCTCGAACCTGATCGCCGGCACCGCGGCGCCGATTGCGGGCAACCGCTGCTCGGTGGCGGTGGGCGAGTTCGAGTTGCGCGCCACGAGCGGGAACGTGGCCACCCAGGGCGCGACCAAGCTGATGATCCGTCCCGAGCGGGTGCGGATCGAAGCGCACGAGTCGGCGGGCGAGAACCGGATCCCGGGGATCGTCGAGCGGATCGTGTATCGCGGCAACGCCGACCAGGTCTTCATACGGATGGCGGGCGGAGATCAGGTGCAGGCACTGGTGCAAAACGCAGGCGGCGACCGGCGCTACGAGGCAGGCGACGCGGTGCGCTTGTTCTTACCCGAGCCGGCGCTGCGGGTGCTCACTGACACGGGAGCCCCCGGCGGCGATGAGGCGCCCAGCGAGGGGTCCAGAGACCTAGTCAGTACGTAGAAACCTTCAGGAGGAGAGACAACATGCACGACATCAATCGACGCGACTTCCTGGCAGCGGGGGCGGCGCTCGGCGGCGCGGCCCTACTCGGCGCCTGCGGGACGAGCAACTCGAGCAGTTCGGCGGCCAAGCAGGTCGCGGTCAGCACGCGCCCGCCGATCAGCAAGGAGCCGGGCAAGCTCTCGATCCTCGAGTGGGGCGGCTACGAGGCCGGCGGCACCCCGGCCCAGACCTCGGGGATGTGGGCGGGCACGCCGTACACCAAGGAGTTCGGCAAGCACTCGGTGGTGTACACCTACATCGTCAACGACGACCAGTCACTGAACAAGTCCGCCACCAGCGGACCATTCGACATCATGCATCCGTGTAACGAGATGCTCCCGAGCTTCGTGTCACAGGGCCTGGTGCAGCCGTGGGACACCAGTCTTCTGCCGAGCTTCAAGAACCTGAACCCGTTTTTGGTCAACAAGGGCCAGATCAACGGCAAGCAGTACATGATCCCCTGGGACTGGGGGTACGCCAGCCTGCTGTATCGCTCGGACAAGATCGATCCCGCCGACGCCACCGGCTGGGAGCTGGCCTGGAACCCGAAGTACAAGGACCGCATCTCACTGTGGAACGGCAGCGGCTCCAACATGGAGGTGGCGGCGCTCAAGCTCGGCTACCACAACATGGACACCATGGATGACAGTCAGATCAACAACGCCAAGCAGACCCTGATCCAGCAGAAGCCGCTCAACAAGTTCTACTGGTCGAGCGAGTACGGGCAGATGCAGCCGTCCTTCAAGGCCGGCAACATCTGGATCACCTACGCCTGGCAGGACGCCTACGTGTCGATGTCCAAGGCCGGGTTGAAGGTGGCCTATCTGAACCCCAGTCAGGGCAAGCTGAGCTGGTTCTGCGGCTTTGTCCTGGGCAGCCAGACCAAGAACTTCTTCCACGCCCACAAGTACGTGGAGTCGTTCATCAACCACCGCGCCTGCGTGCAGATGACCAACCTGTACTACTACGGGACCGCGGACAAGACGATCAAGCCCTCAGAGATCCAGGATCCGAAGCTGGCCAAGCAGCTGAACATCGGCAATCCGACCGCGATCGAGGCCTCCGACGTCCACCTGCAGAGCTGGCAGCCGGAGCGGCCCAAGTACGAGCTGGCCTGGCAGGAGGTGCTGGCCTCCTAGCCGCAAGCGCGTGGCCACCACCACCTCCACACCCGCGATCCGTCCCGCGCGGCGCTGGTCGAGCCGATTCAGCTCGCGCTCGCTGGCGCGCATGCTGGTCGCGGTCACGCCGTCGGTGTACGTGCTGCTGGTGCTGATCGGACCGATCGTTTTGATTGGGCTGTACAGCTTCAGCCTGCTCAGCAACGTGGTCGGCGTGCACGCTGCGTTCTCGACCGCGGACTGGAAGGACTTCTTGACCGGGGCGGCCAATCCGTTCCGCAACCTGTTCTTCCGGTCGATGCTGGTGACGCTGATCGTGTCCACCTCGGCGGTGGTCGGTGCCTATCCGCTGGCTTACTTTCTGGCCTTCGTGGCCGGGCGCCACCGGTACACGATCCTGCTGGCCATCCTGGCGCCGTTCTTCACCAGCTACCTGCTGCGGGTGATCGCCTGGCAGGTGATCCTGTCAAACAACGGGGTGATCAACTCAGCTCTGTGGCAGCTGGGGCTGCGCGCGCACGGGAATGCCATCACCTGGCTGATCTACTCCAAGTTCTCGGTTGCGCTGGTGCTGTTCTATGCCTGGGTGCCGTTCGTGGCGCTGCCGATCTTCGTCGTCCTGGACAACCTCGACCGGCGGCTGATCGACGCCTCTCACGACCTGGGGGCGAGTCGCTTTGCCACCTTCTGGCGAGTCACCTTTCCGATGAGCCTGCCCGGGGTGGCGGCCGGCTTTGTGTTCGTGCTGATCCCGACCACGGGAGAGTTCATCGCCCCGCTGCTGGTGGGCGGACCGTCAAGTCAGCTGTTTGGAAACTCGATCCAGGCGTTCTTCTCCGACACTCCCGACTGGAATTACGGCTCGGTGCTGGCGCTCACGCTGGTCGCCGTGGTATTGGTCCTGCTCGCCGTGTTCGGCCGCTTCATCTCAACCGACCTCACCCAGGAGTCGACGTGAGAGCGGTGGGGCGCTGGGGTCGGGCCGCGCTGTCGGGCTACTTCGGGCTGCTCCTGCTGTTCCTGTACGCCCCGCTGGTCGTGCTGGTGATCTTCGCCTTCAACGCCGGGAACATTCCCTCGCTGCCGATCACGAGCTTCTCGACCAAGTGGTTCTCGGCCGCCTTCTCGGACACCACGCTCACCTCGGCGCTGGTGCGCAGCATGCTGATCGCCCTCCTCGACGGGATCGCGGCCACCCTGCTCGGAGTGATGGCCGCGGTCAGCCTGGCCCGTAAGCAGCTCGCGCTGCGACGGGTGATGATCATCCTGATCCTGATCCCGCTGGTGATCCCCTACATCGTGCTCGCGGTGGGGCTCGTCGTGCTCCTGCACGAGTTCGGGACCGCCACCAGCCTGATCGCCGTGCTGGCCGGGCACGTCGTGATCTCGCTTCCCTACAGCGTGCTGGTGATCCTGCCTCGGTTGCGAACCCTGGACCCGTCGGTTGCGGAAGCAGCCTGCGATCTGGGCGCCTCCGAGCTGCGGGCCTTTGCCCTGGTCACGCTCCCGCTCCTGGCGCCCGCGTTGTTCTCGAGCTTTCTGATCGCCTTCACGATCAGCTTCGACGAGTTCGCGATCGCCTCGTTCCTGGCCCCGCCCGGCTCCCCCACCTATCCCGTCGTGCTCTACGCCAGCAGCCGGACGCCGGCGCTGCTCCCGGAGGTGATCGCGATCGGCTCGATCGTGATCGGGATCTCGCTGGCCATCGTGGTCCTCGCCGAAGCGATCAGACGCTATGCCGAACGGCGGATGGAGGCGCTCTCGCAAGCGCCGCCGCTGACCACGGCCGTGTGGGAGTGACGGTGCGCGTTCGGGCGATCGTGACGGCCCTGACTACCGCCGCCGTGGTTGCGGGGTGCGGCTCGGCGTCGGGTTCGCAGACCGCGTCGGGCTCGGGCTCGACATCCCGGGCGGCGATGGTGGTGCCGACGCTGCCCACGGCTGCCGTGCCCTATCTCCCGAGCACGCAAAAGCCGCTGACTGCTGCCTTTCTGGCGCGCGAGGCCCAGGCCCCGAGCCTGGTCGGTCACCTCGACGCGTGGGGGTTTGAAGCGGGCGCCGACCGTTACTTCCAGGGCGAGTCGCGCCGCCTCCAGCTCGTCGACTCGCGCACGCTGCGCTTCCGTGCGGCCGCCGGCGCCGCCGCCTACGTGGCCTATATGCGCGCGCACCTGGGCGCGATTCTAGGCTCGTTTCCCAAGGTCAAAAGCTTTGCCGCGGGGGCCCGCCATGGGATCCTGGCCACCGGGCAGGAATGCCAGTGCCACCTGGCCAACCCCGCGCTGCTGGCCGTGCTCGCGCAGGGGCGGACCGTCACCTGGCTGGAGATCAACGGGCCCCGCGCGACGCGCTCGCGGCTGACGAGCTTGATCGCGCGCGCCCCGTAGCGGCGCCGTTTACTCCAGCACCGCCACCTGCTCCCGCACCGCCGCGGCGATCCTAGTCCCCGCCGTTTCCATCAGCTCCTCGGCACCGGTGGTCACGCGCACGCGCTCGAGCAGAACGAATTGGCGTCGGCCTCAGGTGCACCAAGCTGATCGACACTTCCCACCGGGACGTGACGGCCTTGCTGACCCAGCACCGGGACCGGGACGTCCTTGGTCGTTGGTGACAAGAGGGCGCCGAAGCCTCCGACCCGCGCCGGGGTCTGACACCACGGTACGAGAAGCAACGCTCACCGCCAGGAAGTGGGGCTCGGTAGTAGCCGCGCTAGCCGATCGAGCCCTCCATCTGCAGCTCGATCAGCCGGTTCATCTCGACCGCGTACTCCATCGGAAGCTCCTTGATGATCGGCTCGATGAAGCCGTTGACGATCAGCTTTGACGCCTCCTCCTCGGAGATGCCGTGCGACATCAGATAGAACAGCTGGTCGTCGCCGACCTTCGAGACGGTGGCTTCATGCCCGACGTTGACGTCGTCGTCGCCGATCCGAATCGTTGGGTAGGTGTCAGAGCGCGAGTGCTCGTCCAGCAGCAACGCGTCGCATACGACCTTGGACCTGGAGCCGTGGGCGCCCTTGGCGATCTCCAGCAGGCCCCGGTAGGACCCGCGGCCCCCGTCCTTGCAGATCGACTTGGCGAAGATGTTCGAGGTCGTGTTGGGCGCGGCGTGGATGATCTTGGCGCCCGCGTCCTGGTGCTGGCCGGCACCTGCGAACGCGATTGACAGGACCTCGCCATGGGCTCGCTCGCCGAGCAGGTAGATGCTCGGGTATTTCATCGTCAGCTTGGACCCAAGGTTGCAATCGACCCACTCAACCGTGGCATCGGCATAAGCGACCGCGCGCTTGGTGACCAGGTTGTAGACGTTGGTCGACCAGTTCTGGACAGTCGTGTAACGGATGCGTGCACCTGGGTGGGCGATCAGCTCCACCACCGCCGAGTGAAGTGAGTCAGAGCTGTACGTGGGAGCTGTGCAACCCTCCACGTAGTGAACGTATGAGCCCGGCTCGGCGATGATCAGCGTCCGCTCGAACTGCCCCATGTTCTCGGTGTTGATCCGGAAGTACGCCTGCAGCGGCATGTCTACGTGGACGCCTTCGGGCACGTACACGAACGAGCCGCCGGACCACACGGCCGAATTGAGCGCCGCGAGCTTGTTGTCGTTCGGCGGGATGACCGTCGCGAAGTACTGGCGCACGATGTCCTCGTGCTCGCGCAGCGCCGTGTCCATGTCCGTAAAGATCACGCCCTGCTTCTCGAGGTCCTCGTGAATCTGGTGGTAAACGACCTCGGACTCGTACTGCGCGCCGACGCCGGAAAGGAACTTCCGCTCCGCCTCGGGAATACCCAAACGATCAAAGGTCCGCTTGACGTCGTCGGGCACGTCCTCCCAAGACCGGCTGGGCGTCTCGGAGGCGCGCACGAAGTATCGAATGTTGTCGTAGTCGAGCTCGGCCAGCATCGGGGATCCCCACGTGGGTTGTTTGCGGGCCAAGAAATGGTCGAGCGCCTTCAGTCGGAAGTCGCGCATCCACTGTGGCTCGGACTTGAACTCCGAGATCTTCTGAACGATCTCCCGGTTGAGCCCCTTGGGCGCTTGTAGAGGTAATGCTCGGCGTCGTGGAATCCGTAGCGCTGCTCGTAGTCGGCATTGATGCTTGCGAGCTGCTCGTTTTCGGTCAGGATGGTTGCCTGCGCCGTAGCCATTACTCCACCTCCAGTTTGGCTGGCTCGTTGCGGTGAGCTTCGCGAGCGCGACTCAGATGGTGCGCTCTCTCGACAGCATCCGTCACCTGACACTGGACGCCGGGACGTCCTTGGTCGTTGGTGACAAGAGGGCGCCGAAGCCTCCGACCCGCGCCCGGGTCTGACGCCACGGTACGAGAAGCAACGCTCACCGCCAGGAAGTGGGGCTCGGTAGTAGCCGCGCTAGCCGATCGAGCCCTCCATCTGCAGCTCGATCAGCCGGTTCATCTCGACCGCGTACTCCATCGGAAGCTCCTTGATGATCGGCTCGATGAAGCCGTTGACGATCAGCTTTGACGCCTCCTCCTCGGAGATGCCGTGCGACATCAGATAGAACAGCTGGTCGTCGCCGACCTTCGAGACGGTGGCTTCATGCCCGACGTTGACGTCGTCGTCGCCGATCCGAATCGTTGGGTAGGTGTCAGAGCGCGAGTGCTCGTCCAGCAGCAACGCGTCGCATACGACCTTGGACCTGGAGCCGTGGGCGCCCTTGGCGATCTCCAGCAGGCCCCGGTAGGACCCGCGGCCGCCGTCCTTGCAGATCGACTTGGCGAAGATGTTCGAGGTCGTGTTGGGCGCGGCGTGGATGATCTTGGCGCCCGCGTCCTGGTGCTGGCCGGCACCTGCGAACGCGATTGACAGGACCTCGCCATGGGCTCGCTCGCCGAGCAGGTAGATGCTCGGGTATTTCATCGTCAGCTTGGACCCAAGGTTGCAATCGACCCACTCAACCGTGGCATCGGCATAAGCGACCGCGCGCTTGGTGACCAGGTTGTAGACGTTGGTCGACCAGTTCTGGACAGTCGTGTAACGGATGCGTGCACCTGGGTGGGCGATCAGCTCCACCACCGCCGAGTGAAGTGAGTCAGAGCTGTACGTGGGAGCTGTGCAACCCTCCACGTAGTGAACGTATGAGCCCGGCTCGGCGATGATCAGCGTCCGCTCGAACTGCCCCATGTTCTCGGTGTTGATCCGGAAGTACGCCTGCAGCGGCATGTCGACGTGGACGCCTTCGGGCACGTACACGAACGAGCCGCCGGACCACACGGCCGAATTGAGCGCCGCGAGCTTGTTGTCGTTCGGCGGGATGACCGTCGCGAAGTACTGGCGCACGATGTCCTCGTGCTCGCGCAGCGCCGTGTCCATGTCCGTAAAGATCACGCCCTGCTTCTCGAGGTCCTCGTGAATCTGGTGGTAAACGACCTCGGACTCGTACTGCGCGCCGACGCCGGACAGGAACTTCCGCTCCGCCTCGGGAATACCCAAACGATCAAAGGTCCGCTTGACGTCGTCGGGCACGTCCTCCCAAGACCGGCTGGGCGTCTCGGAGGCGCGCACGAAGTATCGAATGTTGTCGTAGTCGAGCTCGGCCAGCATCGGGGATCCCCACGTGGGCTGTTTGCGGGCCAAGAAATGGTCGAGCGCCTTCAGTCGGAAGTCGCGCATCCACTGTGGCTCGGACTTGAACTCCGAGATCTTCTGAACGATCTCCCGGTTGAGCCCCTTGGGCGCCTTGTAGAGGTAATGCTCGGCGTCGTGGAATCCGTAGCGCTGCTCGTAGTCGGCATTGATGCTTGCGAGCTGCTCGTTTTCGGTCAGGATGGTTGCCTGCGCCGTAGCCATTACTCCACCTCCAGTTTGGCTGGCTCGTTGCGGTGAGCTTCGCGAGCGCGACTCAGATGGTGCGCTCTCTCGACAGCATCCGTCACCTGACGCTGGACGGCATGGCGAGCATCCCATTCGGCCTTGGCTTCGTCAGCGCGCTGTGAAGCTTCCCCACCCCGCGCCCTTGCTTGTCGGACCTCTTCACAGATCCGGGCGTACTCTGGATCGCATCGTTCCCATCGCGCTTGTTCTTCGGCAAAGGTTTCGTGTTCCCATGCCTCGGTGTGGCGCACAGCTTGATCGGCATGTCCGAACGTGTACCAGCGCTTTCCGGCGTGTTCGTCACCGCTCTGTAGCAGCTTGTGCAGGATCGTCATGACTGATCTCCTACCAAGACCCCCGCGAATTAGGGGCGGGTCATGGGTGTGAACGGCGTTTCTGTCGCTTTGGACGAAACGGCCCGTGAGGTCAGCGAGAGGCAGATCTTGCCCGCCGGGGCCTGCGCGAGAGAATCGAGCAGCAGCGGCCGATAACGGCCCTACGGTCGACAATACTCCTTCTCAAGCCGCCTAACCGACCAATTTGCCTGATCGGCATCGCCTCGGACGAGCTCCCAGATGTATCCCGGGGCGTGAGATGTGGATGATGGGCTAGGCTCGCCGACGAGCCCGCTAGTGGCCGCCGCGTTCGAGAATGCCCCGGTCGAGGCCTTGACGCTCGGACCGGCGATCAGTCCACGACGCTGATGCCGCATCGGCGCATGTAGTCCTCGACTGACCCCGCTCCGACGACCACGCCAAGATCGCGAAGCAGCACGACCAAGTCCCGCTGCCAGCGCGAGACCTCCAGCGCGTCGCGCTCAACATCAGCAAGAGCGGCACCTTGTGCAAGGCGAGCGCGCGGCCACGGTACGAGGCCATGAGCATTATCTATGACCGCGTAAGCCTCTCGATCAACAGGCTGTCCCCGGTACAGGACCTCGACCACGCTCGCGGTGGCGCGGCGAGCGAGCGTGGTCGACGTCCAATCTGGCTCAAGTGCTTCCCCTGCGCTTGAGCGGTCTTCCCTACCCCACGCAAGTCCGACGTCCAGGTTGCGGCGCAGAACCGCGCGTCCTTGGTGCTCCGAGTGCCGCAGCCGGTGCTCATCAGCGGCGCGAACCTCTCCAAAGCGGGTCAGATGGGTGGGCACATCGCCGCTAAGGACATGCCAGTGAGTTGCCGTGGAATCCGCGACGATGCTGCGGATCTCATCGAGGGTCATCTCGTGTGCCTCCCTTCGCGCGGAGATTACCCACCAGCGTACCCGTTGCTCCCGTCAGCCCGTCGAGCACGCGACAGCTCCCTTCGATCAGTTTGCCCTTGCAAAGCATCGACCCCGTCGAGCGTCGCATCGACGTCAACACCGCGGGCGGCATCAAAGACGTACTTGACGCGATCCATTCGATCGCCAACCCTGCGGGAGCGTCGCAGACGCGCCCGAGACCGCCGGGATCATCGAATTGACCGCGAGGTGCGGCCGGCTTGCCAGGCTTGCGCTTCACCCGCATCAAAGGAACCCCACGGTGATTGTGGTGGCGCCGCTGCTCGGGGCCGTAAGTAGCCGGACCTATGATTTCTCCGGTGCGGGTCGTGCTCCGTCTTCGATGCCAGCGTGACGGGGACCGACCGCGGTCTCGGGTGCCGTGCTGGTCGCGTTCTTCTGCGAGGTGATGGCCGAGATGCGCAAGCCACCGGTCGGGGGTCGCGGAGATCGCTTCCGTGGGCGGGACGACGATCCGGACCCGTTTCGCGCTGTGTCTGGCTCGGCCGATGACGTGGACGGCGCACCCGACGCGACTGTCACCGCAAGCGCGCAGCTGCCGACGCTTGACCAGAGCTCGCTCGTCGCGCTTGCTGACGTGGGCCGCCGCTGGGATGGGTGCATGCCCGCGCGGGAGCTATGGGAGCGCGCGCTGCCTGTCGATCCAGGACTCGATTTCACCGATCCGCAACGCTCACGCGCCGGGCGCTTTGTCCACATCCGGAGCGCGGGGTCTGAGACAGACGAAGACGACGAGCTCGAAGCGACAGTGCAGGCGGGGCAGAGCGATTCGCTGACAGGGCGGGTGGCATACGCGTTGCGTCGGGTGCTGATCGGTCCGGCGCTGCGCAGCACGGCGATCGCCGAGGAGCGCATGGGGAGGCTGCTCGCGCTCGCGGTCCTTTCCCCCGACGCGCTCTCCTCGGTTGCGTACGGCCCCGAGGCGATGATGGCGATCCTCGTGCTCGCCGGAGCCGGGGAGCTGAAGCTCTCGCTGCCGATCGGAGCCGCGCTGGCGGTGCTGATGCTCTCGGTCGGCCTGGGCTACCGCCAGGTCGTCCGAGCCTATCCGCATGGCGGTGGCTCTTACATCGTCGCGAGCGACAGCCTCGGGCGGCAGTGGGGTCTGCTCGCGGGAGCGGGACTGATCGTCGACTACATCCTCACGGTCGCCGTCTCGGTCGCCGCTGGCGTGGCCGCGGTGACCTCGGCGATACCTTCGGTCGCTTCGGCGACCGTCCCGATCGGCCTGGTGATGATCGCGCTGCTGGTCGCGGGCAACCTGCGCGGGGTGCGCGAGGCCGGCGCGGCGTTCGCCGCCCCCACCTACCTGTTCGTGGCCGCGATCGCGTTGATCGTGGTCGCCGGTCTGATCAAGGCCGGCTCGCACGGCTTTCATCCCGTGCCCCCAGCGCCTCACCGTGCCACCGAGGCGCTCGGCGTATTACTTGTGCTGCGCGCGTTCGCGTCCGGGGCGACGGCGATGACCGGGATCGAAGTCATCTCTAACGCGGTCTCGGTGTTCCGCCCGCCGGAGGCTGCGCACGCCCGCCAGACCCTCGGCGTCATGGTGGGGCTGCTGATCTCGATGTTCGTCGGCGTCGTGCTCGTCGCTCACTTCGACGGCGCCTCCCCCGGCGGGGGCGAGACGGTCCTGTCCCAGATCGCGCACCGGAGCGTCGGGGGCGGCGTTCCGTACGCGTTCGTGCAGGTGGCGACCACGCTCGTGCTGCTGGTGGCGGCCAACTCGGCGTTCAACGGCTTTCCACGGCTGCTGTACTTCATGGCCCGCGACGGCTTCGCCCCGCGTGTGTTCCTGCGCATGGGGGATCGCCTCGCGTTCACCAACGGCGTCCTCGTGCTCGCCGTCCCGGCGGCGTTGATCTACGCGGCGTTCGGTGGTCAGACCACCCCGCTGATCCCGCTGTTCGCGATCGGAGTGTTTCTCGCCTTCACGCTCGCTCAGAGCGGAATGGTCGCGCACTGGTGGCGCCGCCGCGAGCGCGGGTGGCGCGCCGCCCTCGCCACAAATCTCCTCGGCGCCGTCCTCTCGGCCGTGGTCGTGGTGATCGCCGCGATCACCAAGCTCACCCAGGGCGCCTGGGTCGTGGTCGTACTGGTCCCCCTCATCGTGCTGGCGTGCAGGCGCGTCCACGATCACTATCAGCGCGCCCACGAGGCGCTCACGCCAGGACCCGAGACCCGGGAGCAGACGTCGCCTGTTCGGGTGGCGCCCCCCCGACTCGCGTCGGTGGTCTCCGAGCGCCTAGCCGAGGCACAGGATAACCCCTCAGATGTCCACAGCTTTGCCGTCGTCCCGATCGCTGCACTGGACCTGGCTGCCCTGCACGCGCTCGCGTACGCCGTCTCGCTTGGCCAACCAGTGCTCGCGGTCCACGTCAGCCCCACCGACCAGGAGGCCGAACGCTTCCAGCGCTCATGGCAGGCGTGGGGTGATCACCTGCCGCTGGAAGTGGTCGTCTCCCCCTATCGCGCGACAGTTGCGCCGCTAGCCAACTACATCGCGGCGCTGCACCGCCAACGCCCTGACGTGACACTCACGCTCGTCGTGCCCGAGATCGTCGTCGCCAAGCCCTGGCAGCGGATCCTTCACAACCGAATCGCCGCACGCCTGCGTGCATCGCTGATCGCCTACCCGGGAATCATCATCACCACCGTGCCCTTCCACCTGGCCCGATGAACGAGCTGCGCGAGCGGCCGACTCGTGGCTCGAGATGAACCTGCGGACGTCCGCCTGCTCCACATCGCAAAGCTGCGACCAGTCAAAGAACCCCGAGCGGAGCGGGCATCAGCCGCAGTCGTCTAGGAGACTCTCTTCCTCGATGAGCCTGACCAACTGCCAGTAGGCCATCAGATTCCGCTCAAATTCGGTGGAGTGCGCAAAGAAGCGGCGAGCGATGACCCGCCCGTCGGGACTGCCTCCGGCCGCTCGCTCTTGGGTCCACGCTCGATCGATCCGGCCACGAGCAATGAGACGTATCGCGGCCTCAATCTCGGGTCCAGTGCAGTCACCCAACCTCTTGAACTCGCCCTGAGCGATCTCAAGCGGCTCGTCCAGGTTCAGTTCGCTCATCGGCACAATCTCCTCTTGATGCCGGCGCGGTGGCCTCTCCGGAGGGTAAGCGCTCGCGCCGTCGGCCCGAGCAACGATCAGCCCGAGGCGGGCGACGCGTCGATGGTCTCGGCGGGGTTCGGTTCGAGCATGAACAACTTGACCTCCATGTCCGGGCCGACGTGATGGAGTGAGCTGAACGCCAGCACGTCGCGGCCCGATAGGCGTTCGACGGCGGCAATGAACCTGTGTTGCACAGCGCCCTGGAAAGCGCTGCGGGTTTCGTGGACGATGCTGCTGCGTTGCAGTTCGATCATCGTCTTCTCGACATCGGTGTAGACGCCTTCGAGCACGCACACAAGCAGCTCACCGCCGAGCAGCCGGGTCTTGGCTGTGATTGGCGCGCGGTCGTGGTAGCGCTCGTGCAACGCGACCATCTCGTCGGTCACGGCGACGAGCAGCGCATCACCGTTCAGAGGGGTGTTGGTGGCCGACACAGCGGCCTTCTCTCTCGTCCTCCGGTCGGGTTCGCGCGCGAGGCGAAGGGCGACGACCCAACGTGCGATCTACCCTCAGCTTAGCGCTACGATCAGGTGGTCTTCGCGCCGTAAGCACGATCGTCCCGCCGTGAGCACATCCGACACCAAGCGCGCACTCCGAACGCATGGCGACGTGCTGACGGCGATCTCTGATGGGTTGGTCGCGTTGCTGAAGGAGTTCTACGGTCGCGGTCCCACCCGCGCGAAGTCTTATTACGAGGACGACCTCGTGGTGTGTGTGCTGCGCGGCGGCTTCTCTCGCGTCGAGCAGACGCTGTTGGAGGGCGGACGCGGCTCGACCGTGATCCAGCAGCGGATGGAGTTCCAGGACCTGATGCGTGAACGCTTCGAGGCGGTGATCGAGCACGCGACCGGCCGGCGGGTGATCAGCTTCATGAGCGGCAACCAGCAACACCCAAACATGATGTGCGAGGTGTTTGTGCTCGCGCCGACCGACCTCGTCGATGGCAGCGAGATCCCGGCCAGCGGGAACCCCGTCGAATCTGAGTGACGCAGCCTCCGCGGAAGGCCACGCGGCTCTAGCGAGGTCCACGACTGATCTGCTTGACCCGCGGAGTAGGATTGATGGTGGAGGGCATCCATTGTGGGGTCGGCTCCCAGAGACCCGGCAACACGATCTGACTTCTGAGGTTCCAACAGCCGCTGAGGTCTACATGCCCACGTCATCTGCGCCTCGATCGCCGGCGCGAGAATGCCCCGCAGTTGCCCCTCGTCTGCTCGTGGACGGACGGCGGTCGGGATGCCGCCTGGGTGCACCTAGCCAGTGCATTGGACTTCGCGACGGTGCCGCAGATGGAGCAGACGTTGGCGCAGCCTTCGTTAGAGGCGCGGCTGGTCGTGCTCACCGGGGATTTGGATCAGCTCGAGATCGGCGATCTGAACCCGGCCGAGCCGCCGATCGACGCGCTCGTGCAAGTTGCCGAGCAGGATCGCGCTTCATGAGCCCGCCGGCCGCCGTGCGAGGAGCCGCGGAAATGGTTCCGATCGAGCACGAGAGCTCGGATCGGGTTGTTCGGACAATGTTTTTCGCCCTGTCGCCGGCCGCTCTGGGTTTGGCGGGGTGGCTGACCTGGGGTGGAGCTCTGCGCTGGCAGGACCTGCTTGTTCTCGCGATCACCTACACGTTCACCGGGCTGGGCATCACCGTTGGCTATCACCGGCTGTTCACGCACCGCAGCTTCAAGACCGCGCGCCCAATGAGAGCGCTGCTGGCGGTGCTCGGCTCGATGGCGGTCGAAGGGCCGGTGATCGAATGGGTCGCCACGCACCGCAAACACCACCGCTTCTCCGATCATCCCGGGGACCCGCGTAGCCCCCACGGAGACGATGCGCCTGGGTGGCGAGGGACCCGCACCTTTCCCCTCTGGGTGACGGTCGGCTTGGCCGTCCCGTTCGGCCTGGGTGTGGCGCTTACCGGTTCGATCGTCGGCGGCCTCACCGGGCTTCTATGGGGTGGGGCCGTAGGGGTGTTCCTTTTGCATCACGTGACCTTCAGCATCAACTCGCTTTGCCACTTCTTCGGGCGGCGACCATTCGCCACCGGCGATCAGTCCCGCAACCTCGCACCGCTCGCATTCGGCGAGGCCTGGCATAACAACCATCATGCCTTCCCGACCTCCGCCCGCCATGGGCCGGCGCGGTGGCAGCTCGATCCCGGCGGGTGGGTGATCAACGGGCTCGAGCGCTGTCACCTCGCCTGGGGCGTGATCAGGATCAGCCCAGCACGACAACAGGCCAAACGTGGCACCGCATCATCGTGACCGCACGAGCGCGTGTGCGTGCGGTCCGAGGTGACACTTGACCACGACAGCGCAACCCAGATCGGTGCTGAAACGGCAGCCGAACTCCAACGAAGCAGCGACTGGCCGGCCGGTGGCTCAGACGCGCCTGCCCCACCCCACGCACAAGGCCACCTCGACGCCGCGCAAGCGCGGAGCCACAATCCTGTTTCAGGTTCCGTTCGCGAGTGCCATGAGCGATCCCGACGTCGCCCTGCTCGTCCGAACTCTGGACCTCACGACGCACATGTACCCTGAGCCGCGCCGGAGTCCGGCCCCTGGCGCTCTCCGGCTTGACCACTACTCGGGATTGTTCCTGGAGCGCGGAGCGGCGGAGGATCAGTGGGTGCTCGAAGCCCGTACGTGGGGTCACCCGGCACCCGGGACCGTTCACGAGTGGTTGGTGCTCGCTGCCGGCGCCGCGCACCTGCTTGACCCCGCCGTGATGCTCCCAAACCGACTGACAGTCGTCTCGCCCGACTATCCGATGCGCCCGGTAGGACGGGCTGCGAACAAGCGCAGTGCCCAGGTCGGCCGCCGCATCTTGGGGCTGCGATGACTGTGCTCGCTTAGGTCTGCATCGTGTACGTGGGACTTGCTCTTGCGCTGGCCTCGGCGCTGGCCACCAGTGCTGCATTCTTGTTCAAGCAGCGCGGGGCTGTGGCGGCTCCGGCGGTGGACGGCCGCCATCCGCTTGTCAGCGCCGCTGGCCTGTTCCGGTCGAGATGGTGGACGATCGGCTGGCTCGTCGCTTTGGGTGCGTGGTTGCTGCACGTCGGCGCGCTGTCGCTCGCGCCGCTATCGATCGTGCAGGCGGTCCTCTCCGGTGGACTCGTGTTCCTCGCTGTTTTGGCCGAGTGCTTCTTTGGCTTTCACCTGGGCCGCCGGCAATGGATCGGCCTGATCGTGACCGCAGCCGGGCTGGCGGTAGTTGGGGTCACCAGCGGCAAGCTCGATGCCGGGCGATCGTCGCTGGCGGCGCTGATCGCTGTCGAGTGCACGGTATTCGCGATCGGCTCCCTGCTCGTTCTCGGGTCGGTCAAGCTCGACAACACGCGCCGCAACGAGGGAATGATCCTCGCCGTCGCCGCCGGCGCCTTGTTCGGCGTCTCCGATGTCGCGATCAAGTACCTGACACACTCGGCCCACGGCGGTGTGCTGGCGCTGGTCAATCCCTGGCTGGTGGCGGCGCTTCTCGCCATGGTGGTCTCGTTCTACGCCTCGGCGCGAAGTCTCCAGCTCGGTCCGGGACTCGAAGTCATCGCGCTGACGTCGGTGGCCGCCAACGTCGTCGCGATCAGCGGCGGGATCCTTGTCTTCCACGACCCGATCGGGAGCGGGCCAGCGCAGATCGCCGGACGCTTGCTCGCGTTCTGCTTCGTGATTATCGGCGCCGCGCTGATGCCCGCACCGACCCGGGCAAGGAGCACCGGAGGACCGCGAGCATCGCCGGGCGCGCTGCCGCTGGGCTCGTCACCCAAGCGGGACCACCGCGCCTGGAAAAGCAGTCCGGTGATCGCACATCGAACGCCCGCCGACGCGATCGGCTCGGCCGCCAGTCTCGCGAGCCGCAGCGGCCAGAGCGGCGATCCAGCGTGAGCCCCGAGCTTTCCTCGCCCCGGCGGCGGCAAGTGCCTTGGCGGTCACGTCCGATAGTCGTGTCCCTGATCGTCGCCGGCGGGCTCGCGCTCGCGGTGGTGGGCGTCACGCGATTGAACCTCGCGCACAGCCTGCACGCGCTCGCGAACGTCGAACCAGGGTTCGTCGCCGCCACGCTCGCGCTCCTGTCGCTGTCATTGATCGCCCGCGCCGAATGCTGGTATGTGATCCTCCGCGGCGCATCGATCAGCACACGAATCACCCGCCTCATCTGCGCTCGCGCCACGATGATCGGGGTGATGATTTCGGCGACCGTGCCGGGGCGGCTCGGTGAGCCCACGCGCGTGTTCGTCGTCGCGCGCCGCGCTGCCGACACGCGCCACAGCATCTCGCTAGTCGCGGGCACGGTGCTCGCCCAGACACTGCTGAACATGGCGGCGCTCGTCGCGCTCGCCTCGGCGCTACTCGCCAGCGTCACGGTGTTCCGCAGCGCGGCGTGGGCAATCGCGCTCGCCAGCGCGCTGCCGATCGCCGTCGTCGGCGCGGTACTCGCCGGCCCGAAGCTGCTTGACCGAGCTGCGCGCAAGTCGACCGCGCCAGGACGTGCGGCCGCTCGGGTGCGTAATGAAATCAAGCACATCCGAGGGGGCCTAGGCGTGTTTCGACGGCCGCGCGACGCGTTCCGCGCCTGCGTCGCTCAGGTCGCCGCATGGTCGCTGCAGCTGCTGGCGTGCGCCGCGCTGCTTAACGCGTTCGGAATCGCGACGCCGTCGCGCATGGGCGCGGCAGCCGCCGTGCTGGTCGCGACCAATGTTGCCGCAGCTTTCCCCCTCACACCAGGAAACGTGGGCGTCTTTCAGGCCGCGTGTGTCGCCGCGCTTGCCGCATACGGAGTTGGCGCTGGCCGGGCGCTCGCGTATGGGATCGCGCTGCAGTTGCTCGAGGTGACAACGGCAATCGCGCTCGGGCTGCCAGCTCTCCTCGCGGAAGGGCTGAGGCCGCATGACCTGCGACGAGCGAACCGGCGAGCGACCCTAACTGGCTAATCGTTACGGAGACATGGTGCCGCTCACATGTCCATCCCTCCGTTGACGCCCCAAACTGCCCCGGTGATGAACGAGGACTGATCCGCCACCAAGAAATGAACCACGCGCGCGATCTCGTCCGGCCGTCCGAGTCGTCCCACCGGGATCTTCTCCTTGATCCCCTCCAGCACCTTCTCGGGGACGTTCTCGAGCATCTCGGTCGCAATGAACCCGGGAGCGACCGTGTTGACGGTGATCCCGATGCCGTGCTCCTCGAGCTTCCCGGCGCGTTTGAGCTGGTCGGCAGCCTCGCGGGCAAGCGTCTTGGTCAGCCCGAATAGTCCCGACTTCGAGGCCGCGTAGTTCGCCTGGCCGATGTTGCCCATCTCACCGATGATCGAGGAGATGTTCACGATCCGCCCGGAGCCACGCTCGATCATGTGCGGTAGCACCGCCTGGCTCATGAAGAACGCGCCGGAAAGGTTGACCGCGATCACCTTATGCCAGTCCTCGTCGGTCATTTTGAGGACAGTGTTGTCAATCGTGATTCCGGCGTTGTTGATGAGGATGTCCAAGCGCCCGTGCTGCTCGATGACCTCTCCCACGGTTCGCCGACAGTCCTCCGCCGACCCGATATTCCCCTGGTGAATGCTGCCCTTTAGGTGTTCCTCGGTGAGCTTGCCGACGAACGCCTCGGCCGTTTCGAGGTCGCGGCTATAGCCGGCCGCGACGTCGCCACCACTGCTCGGCGAGGCTGTAGGAGATCGCCGCACCGATCCCTCGCGTGCCGCCGGTCACGAACGCGACGTGACCGTGCAAACGGGGACGGACCATCGTCTCGGTTGGGCTGGTGGTGACTGACATGTTCTCTCCTTGTTCTCACAACGTTGACTCCTCCTGCGCCTGCGTAGCCGCGACTTTCTGTTCGAGCTCGGCGATCACCGTCGGGTCGCGAAGGGTCGTGACGTCGCACCTTCCTTCGATAGCTGATGGCGGGACGGGGGGTCCCGCCATCGCACCGTCTTTTCAGTTATGCGAGCTGGGTGACCACGGACTTGGTTTCGAGGTAATTCTCGAGCGCGTTGTGGCCCATCTCGCGGCCCCAGCCTGACTCCTTGTAGCCGCCGAACGGCATCGCGGCGTCAAACACGCTGTAGCAGTTGATCCATACGGTTCCGGCGCGCAGACGATGGGCAGTCCGGTACGCCTTGTTGATGTCACGCGTCCAGATCCCCGACGCGAGGCCGTAGTTCGTGTCGTTCCCCCTGGCGATGACGTCGTCGTCCTCGGAGCTGAACGGGATCGCGCACACGACCGGGCCGAAGATCTCCTCGCGCACCACCTTCATGTCGGGCGTGGTGTCGGTCAGAACGGTCGGCTGCACGAAGTACCCACGGTCGCCCGCCCAGCCGCCGCCGGCTGGCGCGCGTGCACCGGCGTCGAGGCCCGAAGTCAAGTAGCCGAGCACCTTCTCGTGCTGCTCCGCGGAGGTGAGCGGCCCCATCTGAGTCTCGGAGTCGACCCCCGGGCCGATCTTGATCTTCTTGGCCTCGTCCGAGACTCCTTGGACCACCTCGTCATAGACGTCGCGCTCGATGTACAGGCGCGAGCCGGCGTTGCAGCACTGGCCCTGGTTGAAGAAGATGCCGTTCGCGGCGCCCGGGATCGCCACGTCCATGTCGGCGTCCTTGTAGAGCACTTGCGGGCTCTTGCCACCCAGCTCGAGCGTGACCTTTTTGAGATTGCCCACCGCCGCCTGCACGATCAGCCGGCCGACCTCGGTCGAGCCTGTGAAGGCGACCTTGTCGACGCCGTCGTGGGCGGCCAGCGCCGCACCCGCGTCCCCGAACCCGGTGACGATGTTGACCACGCCCGCCGGCAGCCCGGCCTCCAGCATCAGCTCGCCGAGTCGCAATGCCGAGAGCGGCGTTTGCTCGGCGGGCTTGAGCACGACCGTCACGCCCGCCGCGAGCGCCGGGCCGAGCTTCCAGGCCGCCATCAGCAGCGGGAAGTTCCACGGGATGATCTGCCCGACGACGCCCACCGGCTCCCTGCGCGTGTAGGCCAGGAACTCAGCTCCGGGCGATGTGACGGCGGAGATCGGGATCGTGTTGCCCTCGATCTTCGTCGCCCATCCCGACATGTAATGAAACAGGTCGGCGGACAGGGCGACGTCCGCCGCCTTGGCGATCGTCAGCGGCTTGCCGTTGTCGAGCGTCTCCAGCATCGCCAGTTCGTCGGCGTGCTGCTCGATCAGATCGCCGATGCGATGGATCACTTTGCCGCGCTGCGACGGGGTCATCCGGCGCCACTCCGACCGCTCGTCGTCAAAGCATCGTCGAGCCGCACCCACGGCGAGCTCAATGTCTTGCGCCGCCCCGTGCGCCACCTGCCCGAGACTCTCCTCGGTCGCCGGGTTGAGCGTCTCAAATGTCTTCCCGCTCGTCGCCTCCACCCATTCACCGTCGATCAGCAGACGGCCCGGCTTGCGAACGAAGTCCTGGACGTACTGAGGCAAGCCGGCGGAAGCTTGCGGCGTGCCCGCCCCATTGGTCGGGCGGTTAGGGGTGGTGGTAGACATGCTCGGCTCCTGACGCTTGCGTTCGGCGCTGACCGCTGTCGGGTCAATACGCCACGCCGGCCGAGAGTTGGAGCCGGGAAAAGCATCGCCCGCCGAGGTTTAGGGCGGAGCGGATACCCACCATACACCCTGGCGCAGCGG
Organism: uncultured Solirubrobacterales bacterium; assembly: GCA_963757015.1. GTDB lineage: Bacteria > Actinomycetota > Thermoleophilia > Solirubrobacterales > Solirubrobacteraceae > Palsa-465. The sequence continues at coordinate 14,682 of CAVWQA010000008.1, read as the reverse complement.
TGTCGACAACCCGTGGGTGATCGCGCATGGGACCGACGTCGACGGCGTCGGTGCCTATTCCCTCTTCTGAGAAGGCTGTGATGGAAGATGCTGTGATCGTCAGCGCGCTTCGGACCCCGGTTGGCAGCTTCGGCGGACAGTTCAAAGACGTCGCCGCAACCGAGCTCGGCGCGCAGGCCGTGCGCGTCGCGCTCGAGCGAGCCGAGATCGCCGGCGAGGAAGTCGACGAGGTCGTGCTCGGCTGCGTCCTCATGCGAGGCGTGCCGCAGCCGACCGTCGCCAACGCCGGTCGGCACGAGCTGCGTCGCGCTGGAATACGGCCAGCGCTTCGGATCGAGCAGGCTGAGCCCGGACGGATTCAGGCGCGCCTCGGCAGTTGGCGGTGACCGGCGCCGGCCGCTCTGCGCCGTGGTTAGGCTGCTTTCATTCCGTTTCGCTAGGGCCGGCGGCGTCGTCGGCTCTGGATCAGCGCGTGGTTGAGGATCGCCTGCTCGTCGTCTTCATGGGCCACCACGGCGAGCTTGTTCCAGGCGCCGGGATGTTCGACACGCTCGTTGTAGGTCTGGGTTCGAAAGCGTTCGGTGTAAAGGGCGGGGAGGGCGTCGCCGGCGCCGTACATGCGCCGTCCGCCGTCGCTGCCACGGATGACCGCGACGAGCTCGCGGGTCTGCTCATAATCGTCGGCCGCGACGAACTCGACCAGCGGCTGCTGCGGGGATCCGCCGGTCAAGAAGGCGACGATGTACTTTCGGTCTCGCCCCCACCTGTTGTTGCGGATCGTCTCCCCAAGCCCGATCTGGACGGCGCCCTCGGCACGGGTCGTGCCAATGAACAGGCGGTATGGCGAGTAGCGATCGCGACCGCTCGGCCATCGATACGACTCTCCCTCCCGCTCTCTGACTACGCGCCAATCATCCGGGAGATCAGTTCGCCCGCGAGCGGGCGCGCCCACGCTATCGGACACGCGATCCGCGGCCAGAGATCTGATGATCGGGCTCTCGAAGCCGGCCTGCGAGAGCTGCGTCAGCAGCGGACCGAGCTCTCGGTCGGGAACGTTTTGCACGGTGACGGAGAACGGGCACATCGCTGCCTCTACATCCTAACGTATGCAAACGTAGCAACGTAAGTAAATCGCCAAGAAGAAGTATGATAAGCAGTGCTACGCGGCGGCGCAGGGCACCCAGCCTCGCGCGGGGTCAGCCCGAGGCGATCGAGTGGTCGGGGCGCAAGCTCGCGACCTCCTCCTCGAGCAGCAGCGCGTGCGGATCGCCGGGCACCAGATGGACTGTGAGACGCCGCCGGTCCCGGACGCTGACGAGCGGCGGGCGCGGCGGCAAAGCGAGCCACGCGGCGACGGCCTCCGGCAGCCAGCCCGCGTGCTCGGCCGCCCCGAAGTGCTCGGCGAGCCAGCGCTCGGCGTCGAGGCTCAACTGCTCGATCTCGCCGTAGCGGTCAAGCAGCGCGACGGCGGTGCCCGGCGGCGGGTTGCTGGCGAGCGCGCGGCGGAGCCGCTCGCGCGCCCCGGCATCCTGCAGCGCGGCCTCGAGGACAGGCTGCACGAGATCGAGCACTCGCGATCGCGCTCTGAGAACTGGCGCTCGCTGCGGTCGAGGCCCCGCGAGCACCATCTCACCACGCTCCGCGCGAACGCCGATGGTGATGGAGTACTCGACGCCCGACGGGTGGAGCAGATCGCCGTACAGCACGGCGCGGAACAGGTGGCGGGGCTCAAGGGCCCTCGGACAGCCGCAGCGCCGGGGACGCCTTCGGGCGGCATGCGCCGACAGCAGCGGATGACCCGTCAAGTCGCCCACGATTGCCGCGAACGCACCGGGCGCTCGGCATCAGCAGGGATCGCCTCATGTCGCACAGCCCCCATGGTGAGTTCGACCCGATCCCACATCAGCACGTCCGCCGGCACGAGCTCCGCGAGGCCCGCCAGCGCCCGGCGTCGCAGCTCGGCCACCGTCCGCGCTTCAGGCAGCGCCCGCGCGAACCCGCGCGCCGCGCCGACGTCGATATCCGCGAGCCAGGCATGACCTCAAGGTCACGATGCACCCGCGACCTGCCCTGCCCTCCATGTCGGCGGTCCGGTCATCGGCGCTGCTCGGGCGTGAAAAGCATCTCGAACTCAGGTAGGTGCTGCGGCGGCTGTCTCGGCGATCACGGTCGTGCTCATCGCGGCACGGTCCGGTGAACAGCTTCAATTAGAGGGCAGGCCGTGGCAACCCCCCTCTCTGTTTGGCTGTCGCGGCGATGGGAAGAGCTCAGGCGCTCGAGTGATCAGGTCAGGGATAATGCGAGGCCGTGTTGCCTGAGCCGCGCTCCTGTCCACAGGTGGCTCTGGCCCGTGGATGCGGGGGCCGGGCGCGAGGCCGGCCTTGCTCGCAGGGCGCGGTGCTTGAATGTCTGCCTTATACAGGCTGTGCATCGAGCGCCCGTCGGGGGAACCAGACGACGGATCGCATAGCGGGGAGAGACACACAGGATCGGATCGCCGAGCAACGCTGGCTCGATGGGGCAGGAGTTTCAGCGACTACCCCTACCAAGCCGAGGAGATCGAGATGACAGACGTACGACGGACCGGCACGCCACGGCGCCTTGAGGACCGGACGCGATTCGGAATCCCGATCGAGGGTGAGGCGGACGGCATCTGGCAGCGCGCCTTCCACGCGCACCTCGCCGAGGAGGTCCGGGGGCAGCCTGACGTCCCCGGGGCCGAGTTCTTCGAAAAGTCGCTGACGATCAATCCCACGGAGATCAAGTTCCGTTTCGTCGGCAGCGCGAAGTTGCTGCCGAACTACCTCGACATGATCGAGTCGGCTATCCCGCGGGCAAATCAGACCGCTGCAGAGGAGCGACAGCGCTTAGACGCAGCAGTCGCTGAAGCCAAGCGAGAGGTTCAAGAGCGAGACCAAGACATCGAGCGGGAGTTGCAGGACTGGTCCGACCAGCAATCCGCGGAGGGCTGAGCAGGAGGCCTCCGCTCGGCGGTCGGACCTCCAGCCGGACATCGCGGCCTCTACAACCCTAAGGTATGCAAACGTAGTAATGTAAGAGTAAGTCGTCTCGAAGCATGCTACGCATGCGTCGTACGGTCAAAATCCCCCGCTGGCTCAAAGTGGCCGTCGGCGACGGTCTCCTCCCACGGCGACGGCTGATCGGCATCGCCTCGGACGCGCGCTCCGTGATTCAACGCAGTTGCGACGAATTCTTGGGCTTGGCGCCCACAATTCGCCGCAATCGGACTACCGCGAGGAACCTCTGCGCCAGCAACGAGCCTCGGTCGATTAAGCACGAGCTCCGGCCGCCGACCGACGGCAACACCCTCCGGAGTTCCACACCGCGGCGTCGGATCCTCGAACCCTCGACCGACGGCCAGCAACGTCTGGCAGTGGAACCGGGACTGGTCGTTGTGGCAGATGACTGACGCCGACTATCCTCGGCTAGCACGACCAACGAGGAGTGAGCATGGCTTTTGAAGTCGGGAAGCGTGTCGTGGCCGAGTCCGAGTCAACCGACCGCCGGCCTCGCCCGGGTGTCGTTGAGGAAGTGCTGCGCGGGGACCCGTCGCCTCGCTATCGGATCCGTTGGGATGACGGCCACGAGAGCATCTATACGCCCGCAAGTGGCGCCCTCCGGGCCGAGCAACGCCGAAAGCCCCAACGGCAAGCGGCAGCACCGAAACGCTCATCAACCTGAGACGCGGCGATCCACGCGGGCGGCAAGAGACAGACGCCACGCGCGCAGCCCACGCTCCGGCGGGACCGCGTACGACCAAGCCGATGAGATTCGGCTGGCCCTGCTGGAGAAGTCGCAGCTGGGGGGAAGAAGGACCGCCCGGGCGCGGGTAGCGTGCCGATCGTGGCGGCTAGCGGGCCCGCGGCAGGCGGCTGCATCGTGGAGTGCCGTGGGCGGGAGCCCCAGACAACAGAGCCAGGAATGGCCTTCCGCGCCATGCCCTACGCCGGCGCTCACGGCGCGCTTACGACTCTGCCGGTACCGGCTCACCCGGCTCGGCGATCCGGCCCTGCTCGCGAGGCGAACTGCAGCTGGCTATCAGTGCGGGCGGCGCGGCGGGGGCCCAGCGGAGTGTGTGGCGTGTGGGACGTCTGGATAGGAGTGGACATGTGCCGGCACCCGTGGCAGACACGGCCGTGCGCTGGCGACCATCAGGCGATGCCGGCGGCGCCGGAGCTGGTGGGCAAACGGAGAACCTCGATTGTGAGGTTCGGGTCAGTAGCGACCGACGCGGAGAGCGAGCTGCGCGACCTCTGGGATGAGGCTGGCGAGGGCCACGAAAAAAATGAGTGGCCTCGGGGAGGTCGACGATCTAATTTCGTTTCGGGGGGGTCTGGCAGGGGTGACCAGCCACGCTGTCGCCATGAGCCCGCTCCCAGGAAACGCGTCCCGGCTCCCATGCGCCGCGGAACGCTCCTCCCGATCAACGCGACAGCAAGATTCCCGGCTTACGCCGTTAGGCAGGCGGGGCAGGCTCAGGGCTCCCACGGCGTGCGCGCGGGGGCCTGCTCAGGTCAGGGTGCCGGCCGGTAGCACAAAGCGAAGCGGCGACCGGGGTTGGTCTGCACCGGGGTCGGTGAGCCGTGAGCCGTGTAGGCCGCGCGTGGAGGCTGCAACGACAGTTGACTCGGGCTGCCCGTCGTGGGCCGTGATCCACGCCATGACCGCCGGGAAGTCGGCACCCTCGGCGAGGAGCGCGGCGCGTTCGATGACCTGACCGCCGGAGGCGTGAGGACGGGCCAGTCGCGTCACCAGAGCGAGGATCGTGACGTCGTCCATTCTTGACACCATAGTCGCGCCGCGAAATCACGTGTGGCCGAGCTGCGCGACATCATCCTCGAGCTACCGAACTCCGGACCATCGTATGACTCCTCGCACACCTCCCGTTGGGCACCATTTGAGCAGTCTTGACGGGGTCGGCCGGGTGGTGATCGGCCTACATGCGGCGCACGGTCTCGCGCTTACGCGCTGCCGGTCGCCGACGCTAGGCCGAATGGGCTCCCCTCGGAGTCGCGGCAGATCGCCCACACCGCGCCGGGATGGACCACGGTGCCCCCGAACGCGGTCACGCGCTCGAGTGCCGTGGGCAGGTCGTCAACGGTGAAATAGGGCAACGAGAACGTGTCACCCGGGCCGCGGCCGCGGGCGTGCACGCCGACCTCCGGTACGCCCGCGTGCGTCTGCCACCCCTCGCCTTCGGTCCCTCGACGCGCCTCCAGCTCGGCGCCCAGCACACCGGACCAAAAGCGACGAGCGCGGTCCGGATCGTCGGCGGGAAACTCGATCAAGGAAGGTCCAACAGCAGCCATCGCCCCGCAACCCTAGCGGGCAGAGGACCGCAGGCGCATCCGTTTGGATCGGATCGGCGGGGCATATCCAACCGCCCGACCGCCGAGCTCGCTCCAGAAGGAGTGCCGCAGCTGCGCCACGGCCACGGCGAGCGCCCCCTGGGAGGTGGTGGCGGCGTTGATCGGTCGCCACGCGCCCCCGGATCCGGCGCCGCGGCCGCAGGGCGAGGTCGCGTTCTGCATCGAGGACGTTGGCGCGGAGCACGCACGGCTCCGAGCGGCCGGCGTCGCGGTGCTCGCTTTGCCGACCGACCGGTCACGGGGCGAGCGCCGCACGTCGCCGACCCGGGCGGGAACGTCGTGGAGCTGATGCGGGCGAAGCGATCCGACGGAGCGACCGCAGCTCGGTGGCTAGGAATCAGCCGATGCCGCCGCCCCGCCGACGAGCCAAGTCCAAGCGAACTTATTCGCGCATCGTTTCACATAAACGCTCGAATAGGAGTACAGTCGAACACGAGCTGGCCCTGCGGCCAGGATTCTCACGCCAAGCCCGGATGCCACCGACGGCGCAACCGCGCCACAAGGCGAGAGGCGTTGGTTACTGGTTTTGACTGCAGGGCCGGTGTAGTGCCCCATGGGCGTTACCACACCGGCCCGGTGCCGCGTCCCAAATGTGATTGACCGCGCGGGGGGTTCTCGCCCTCTTCCTTTCGCACGACCCGATAGAGGGACAAGAAGGCTTGAAGACCATGAGGCACACAGAAAACACGTCGGTGGTGCGCAGGCGAGGCGAGTTGACTCGCGACAGCGGGTCGCTGCGGCTCTCGCCGGCAATCGATGCCCGACGACGCCTGAACAGCCGGCGAGCCGACGGCACCCGGACCAAGGCACACCCGGCCGGTCCGAGCGATCCGCGCCACGCCTACCTGGCGCGATCGCGCGACTAGTACGCTTGCCGATGGCCCCATTGTGAGGGTCAGGCGTGTGAGACGCGTCTAAACAGCACTGAAAGCGAAGCGGATCCGACTGGGGATCCGTCCCCGTCTGCGGCTCGCTTTGGAGCGACTCGGTCGACTTGTGTGAAATCTTCGGGTACCGCGCAATCGAGACACCGCGGCTGCGCAGCGCACAGGGGCCAGGGGACCGCCCGTGAGACGCCGCCGCGCTCCCACCTCGGCTGCGTCGCCACGAGTGCCGCGCGTCGACGCGGGGTGGCGTAGGTGCGAATGGCACTCCAGACGAAAGTTCGCACGGTGGCCTTCACCGCAGGCCACACAGTGACGTGGGCGCGTTTGAGGCTCCGCGGGCTGAAGCGCGCAACGCGACCAGATGTCACCAGCGGAACTCGGTGACCACCGGGACCGCGTCGCCCGGTTCTAAGATGGTTAGCTGCCGGACCAAGAGGAAGAAGCGGAGGCTTCGACGATGACAGAGCACCAGCAAGACGCCAATTGGAACATCGGCGAGTGGCACGGCAAGATGCTGGTCGATCGTGACGGTGAGAAGATCGGCAAGCTGCAGGACGTCTACGTCGATGTCGAGAACGACGAGCCGCAGTTCGCCACCGTCAAGGAGGGGTTCATCGGCCGCCATCTGACCTTTGTGCCGCTGGGCGGGATCAAGATAGGTCCCGATGATCTGCAGGTACCGGTGACCAGGGAGCAGATCAAATCGGCGCCGAACATCGAGCGGCACGGCGAGGAGCTCTCCCAGGGCGACGAGTCGGCCCTCTACCACCACTACGAGCTCAACTACACACCGCCCAACACCGAGAGCGGACGCCGACTCGCCCGCCGCTGACGCGTCATCGCCACCACAAACCGTTAGCGCCGCCCCCCTCGGCACTCAAGCCATGTCCACCAGGTGGCCGGGTTGGGACTGCCGTGGCCCGTCTCTGGCGCCCGCGATGCTTGACAATCGTGAGGTGAGCAAGGCGGATGAGCGTGAGGAGGAGGTCGAGTCCAGGTACGAGGCAACGTTTGCCGTTGGGCTCGTGATCGGGCTGCAGGTGACGCTCGCGCTGGTGAGCCTTGCCGGTGGCTGGAAGCTGATCGGGCTCCAGGGATGGGTATGGATGATCCCCGCCGTTCCCGAGGCAGCGCTGATGCTGGCGCTGGCGTGGTCGGCACCCCGGCATCGCCTCGAGCAGATGGGCCATCGCCGCACGGCCGCGCTCGCGCTCGTCGGCGTGATCACCGCGGCAAACGCGCTTGCGCTCCTCGCTCTGATCGCGTCGCTGCTGAGTGCGGAGGAGAAGAGCGGCGGCGAGCTGCTGCTGAAGGGCGCCACGATCTGGAGCACGAACGTGATCACATTCGGGCTGCTGTTCTGGGAGTTCGACCGCGGGGGCCCGATGCGCCGGCTCGCGCCGCATCCGCGGTCGCGCGACTTCCAGTTCCCACAGGACGAGAACCCGACACTCGCCGAGCTAGGCTGGCACCCCCGGCTCGCCGACTATGTGTACATCTCGTTCACCAACGCAATCGCCTTCAGCCCGACGGATGCGATGCCGCTGACCCGGCGCGCGAAGATGATGATGCTGGCGGAGTCCGCGATCTCCGCGACGACCGTGCTTTTGGTGGCCGCGCGGGCGGTGAATATTCTCCGCTAACGCGCTGCGCAAATCCCCAACATGCGGTGGAGAGTGTCCCGGTCCTCGAGAGCTGCGTCAGCAGAGGGTCGAGCTCCCGATCGGGAACGTATTGCACGGTGACGGAGAACGGGCGGAAAGAGGGTCTACGTTAATACGTACATAGACGTAGCAACGTAAGAACGCGTCGTCAAGAAGTGTGGTACGATACGTCGTGCGGTTCGAGCCCCGCCGACGCGGTCGCGCCTTACAAGCTCCATCGACGTCACCTTGGGCTCGGGCTGCACGGGGATGACTCAACCGAGTCGTTCCCAGCCTCAAAGAGAGAGAGCATCATTATGCATGCCACTATTCGACGCTACGAGGCGATCGACGAGACCCGCGCCAGCGAGCTGGTCAAGAAGGCCGAGGACAGCCTCCTTCCGCGCTTGAGCGAGCTGCCGGGCTTCAACGGCTACTACCTGATCGAGGCCGGCAACGGGGTGATCAGCTCCGTCGGTTTCTTCGACAGCGCTGAGCATGCCGAGAAGTCGATCCGCCTCGCGTCCAACTGGGTGCGTGAGGAGAACTTCGAGACGGCACTCCCGAATCCCCCAAAGATCACCAGCGGACCGGTAGTTGTCCACAAGACGCGCGAGCTCGTAGGGGCGTAACCGCCGCCTACTCCAGCACCGTCGCGGCGATCCGGGTGCCGACCGTTTCCATCAGCTCCTCGGCGCCGGTGGTCACGCGCACGTAGCCGGGCAGGCCGAACTCCGTACCGGCTCGCACCAGCACCCCGTCGCGGGCAAGCACCTCGGCGACGCGGATGTCGTCGGCGCCGAGCTCGAGCAGCACGAAGTTGGCGTCGGACGGCAGCGCCCGGATACCGCCGCCGTCCAGTGGCTCGACCAGTCTCTGCCGCGCCCGGCGGACCTGCTCGCGGCGGGCCGGGAGCAGGTCGGTGCGGCGCAGGCTGGCGAGGCCCGCCGCCAGCGCGGCCCGGTTGACGTTGAACGGCTCCAGCACCGCGTTCAGGTGCGGTGACAGGGAGCCGTCGACGAGCAGGTAGCCGAGTCGCAGGCCGGCCAGTCCGAAGATCTTGGAGAACGTCCGCAACACGATCACCGGGCGGCCAGCGCGGATGCCGGCCAGCCGGTCGATGCGCTGATCGGGATCGATGTAGTCGGCGTAGGCCTCGTCGGCGACCGCGATGCAGCCCTCCGGGAGCAGGTCGAGAAACGCATCCCAGTCGCCGGCCTCCAGGCGCAGTCCGGTGGGGTTGTTGGGATCGCAGATCCAGGCCAGCTTGGCCCGGTGCTCGGTGGCCGCAGCCGCCACGGCCTCGAGGTCGAGCGCCAGCGATGCGCTGCGGTCGAGGCGGTGGACGATCGCTCCGGCACTCGCGCACGCCTGGGCGTAGAGCCCGTAGGTGGGGCGCGGTATGACCACGGCATCGCCGGGATCGACGAACGCGCTGATCAGCGCCAGCACCAGCGCCTGGATGCCATGACCGGGAATCACCTGGTCGGGCTCGGCGCCGGCCCAGCGGGCGGCGGCATGGCGAAATTCCTCGTAGCTCTCCTCGGGATAGGTCCACACCGTGTCGAGCTCGGCCGCGGTGTCGGCCACGACGCCGGGGAGCGGCCCGAACAGGTTCTCGTTCCAGTTCAGGCGGATCATCTCCCGGCCGCCGAACCGGGCCTTCATCTTGGCGGCGCTCGCCCCGGGTACGTAGGCGCCCACGCCCAGCACCGACGGGCGCAGCAGCCGGTCATACGCGGTCGCGCTCACGACGTGGGCAGGGCGGCGGCGATCTCGGTCCGCAGGACGACCGCCGCCGGTCCGGCCTGTCCCAGCGCCCATTGCAGCTGCTCGTAGAGGTCCTCGGGGGCGGCGGTGCGGACCGGGACCCCGAACGCCGAGGCGATCGCGGCCACGTCGCCGGCCGGCAGCTCGACCGACGTGGTCTCGCCGAAGGCGTCGCGCTGGTACTCGCGCAGGATGCCGTAGCCACCGTCGTCGACCACCAGCAGCTTGGCGGCGATGCCGTGCTGTGCGGCGGTCCCGAGCTCGCCGAGCGCGTACTGCAGGCCACCGTCGCCAACCACCGCGAGCACGCTGCGGCCGGGGTGAGCGAGGCTGGCGCCGATGGCCGCGGGCCAGGCGTAGCCGAGCGTCCCCGAGCCCAGGGGATACAGGAACGGCTGCTCGGCGCCGAGCCGGAGGTGGGGGGCGGCCCAATAGCCGAGGATCGTCATATCCCAGGCGGTGATCGCATCGGGGGCCAGCGCCCGCTCGATGTCGTCGAGCAGGGCCAGCTCGATCTCCCGTCCCTGGCTTGCGAGCCCCGCCGTGATCCGGTCTCGCAACGCCGCCACGCGGGCCGCCGAATCGCCAGGCGGGCGCGGCGAGAGCTGGGCGATCAGGGCCTGCAGGGTGAGCTTGGCGTCACCGACCAAGCCCAGCGCCGGATACGTGGCCCCCGACCCGCTCGGGCGCGGCGTCGAGCTGGATGACACGCCCCCGCGGACGCAGCGCATACTGGCCGGTGGTCTCGGCTCCGAGCTCGGTGCCGATGCACACAAGCACGTCGGCCTCGGCGAGCAGCTCCTGGAGGGCGGCCTCGTCGCAGCCGCAGCCTGCCGCCAGCGGATGCTCGTCGGGCAGCGCGCCCTTGCCCATGTAGGTCGTGGCCACGGGCGCGTCCAGCAGCTCGGCCAGTCGCCGCAGCTCGGGCTGGGCGCTGGCCCGCACGACCCCACCTCCGGCCCAGACCAGCGGCCGCTGGGCCTGCTCGAGCAGCTCGGCGGCGGCCGTCACCGCCTCGCCGGCGGCCGCGCGGAGGTGGGGCCCGGCGTCGAGCTCGGTGACCGCGGGGCTGTCGGCGGGCTCGCGGAGCAGATCCACGGGGATCTCGACGTACACCGGGCCGCTGGGCGGGGTGAGCGCGATCCGCCAGGCCTGGGCCAGCAGCTCGGGGATCGAGTCCGCGCTCGGGGCCCGGGCGGCGTGCTTTACCAGCGGGCGAAACGAGGCCAGCTGGTCGGGCAGTTCGTGCAGGTAGCCCCGGCCCCGACCGAGCAGGTCGGTGGGGATCTGGCTCGAGATCGCCACCACCGGGACGTGTGAGCTCGCCGCCTCCATCACCGCCGTCAGCGAGTTGAGCGCTCCCGGTCCGGTCGACAGCAGCAGCGGCGCCGGACGGCCGCAGCTGCGCGCGTAGCCGTCGGCGGCGAACCCGGCGCACAGCTCGGTGCGCGTGCCGTAGGCGGCGATCGAGCTCGTCCGCAGCGCCTCCCAGATGGCCAGCGAGTGAACGCCCGGCACCCCGAAAGCGACCTGCGCCCCGAGGGCGGCCAGGCTCTCGGCGACCAGGTGGCCGCCGATCCGCGACGTGGTGGCCCCGGTCGCGGTCATTCGTCCTCCATCAGCGATTCAAGCTCAGCCGGGTCGAGCCCCAGCTGCTCGGAGGCGAAGGACACCAGTAGCGAACGCATGCGCTCGGCGGTGCTCCAGCTATAGCCGACCACGGTCTCGAATCCGAGCCCGTCGACCAGCGCGATCAGACGCTCGGCTACGAGCTCGGGCGCCACCACCGGCCTGAACTCGCCGCTGGCCACGCCCTGACGAACGACATCGAAGAACAACGAGCGCCAGCGTTGGGACAGATGCTCGAGCGCGGGCAGGCGTTCGGGCGAGCGCAGGACAAGCGTCCACATCTCGATCCACAGGACGTACTCGTCGCGCTGGGGGTAGGGGATGGCCAGCTCGAGCAGCCGGGCCAGCCGGGCGGTGGCGTTGGGCCCGTCGGCGCTCTGCAGCCGGGCGAACAGGCGATCGCTGGCAAAGCGCAGCGCCGCCACCAGAACCTCCTGCTTTGACTCAAAGTAGTAGTGGATGGTTCCGGTGGAGGTGCCGGCCTCGCGGGCGATATCCCCGACGCGAGTGTCAGCGAACCCGCGCTCGACGATGGCGCGGCAGGCGGCGGCCAGGATCTCGTCGGGCCGGGCCGGATAGCGCAAGGCGCCGTAGGAGCTTCTGCGCTCTGTCGTGGCGGCGGCCGGCATGGCTGTTCTCGACCTTAACTGACGCGTCAGTCAAAGTCAAAAACGGAGGATCCGGGGCGGCCGGCTCAGCCCGCCCGATCCTCAGGGGCGCCCGAGGCTTGCCAGAATCGCCTCCAGCGGTTGCGTGTTCACGACGTCGCCCGCCGTGGCCCAGCCGCGGCGCGCGGTGGCCACCGACAGGGTCATGTTGCCCAGACCCTGGATCGAGTGCGCGTCGGTCGAGCACACCACCTGCACTCCGGCTGCCAGCGCCTCGCGGACGTACTCGCCGCGCAGGTCGAGTCGGTTGGGGAGCCCGTTGACCTCGAGCGCCACGCGTTCCTGGAGTGCCACCGCGAAGATGCGCTCCAGGTCCAGCGCGTTCTCGGGCCGGCGGTTGATGTAGCGCCCCTTGGGGTGGCTGAGGCAGCGCACGGAGGGGTTGCGCAGCGCCTCCTCGACGCGCCGGGTCATCTCCGTTTCGAGCATGCGCTGACCGCCGTGCACGCTGGCCTGCACCCACTCGAGCTCTTCGAGGACGTCATCGGGAAGGTCGAGCCGGCCGTCGGGCAGGATGTCGCACTCGATCCCGCGCAGAATCCGAAACGGCGCCAGGGCCTCGTTGGCGGCGGCGATCTCCTCGCCCTGGCGGCGGACCTCGTCGGCGGTGAGCCCTCGCACGGCGCCCACCGCCGGGGTGTGGTCGCAGATCGCCAGGTACTGATAGCCGCGCTCGCGGGCGGCGCGGCCCATCTCCTCGACGCTGGCCCGGCCGTCTGACCAGGTCGTGTGACAGTGCAGATCACCGCGGATGTCCTGCTCGCCCACCAGCGCCGGGGGATGGCCGGCAAACGGCTGCTCGCGCAGCTCCGGCGGGCACCAGGAGAGCTCGAGCGCACGGTAGACGGCCTCCTCGTCGGGCGCGTCGGGCAACGGCTCGAGCGCCGAGACGTAGGCGGGCGACCCCGTGGCGCGCACCAGGGCGGTCCCGAACACGCCGGGCTCGGCCACGACCAGCTGCACCGGCACCCCCTCGACGGTGACTCCGACGGCCCCGCGCTCGCGACGCTCGATCACGGCCACGATCTGGGGCAACCCGGCAAACCGCTCCACCACCGAGCCCGGGTCCGGGGCGGCGCACACCACGGCCAGGTGCTCGCAGGAGTCACGCCACCGGCGCACGTCGCCGGCGGCCTCGCCGTCCAGCGCCGCCGCGATCCCGCCGACGAGCTCGCGGGCGCGGTTGAGCAGCAGTCCCGCGCGGGGCGCCGGCGGCCCTTCCCGGGCGAGCGCCTCGAGCACCTGGGCCTCGGTCTTGGGCCCGAACCCCGGCACCCCGCGCAGCCGGCCATCGGCCACCGCCTCGCGCAGCTCCTGCGCAGTGTGGACGTCGAGCGAGCGGGCCAGCTGCAGCGAGCGCTTGGCGCTGAGACCGAGATAGCGCCCGAGACCGATGAGATCGGGTGCCAGCTCGCATTCGAGTTCGGCCAGCTCCGCGATCTGTCCGGTCTCGACCAGCTCGCGCAGGCGGCCCTCGATCCCCGGGCCGATCCCCCGGAGATCGCGCACCCGTCCGGCCCGGACCAGGTCGGCGACAGGCAAGGCCGCGCTCCGGATCGTCTCGGCGGCCCGGCGGTAGGCCCGGGTCGTGTAGGGGTTGGCCTCGGCGAGCTCGAGCAACGCGGCAAAGGCGTCGAGCCGGTCGGCGATCGCGGGGTTGTTCACCCCGAGGTCGTGTATCGCACCGGCGTGCGGCCGGGCTCGCGCGCCGGCCGTCGCTCGCGCGCCGGCAGCCGGTCCGCGAGCCGCTCGGCGCCGCGGAGCCTCACCCTGGCCGGCGCCGCGTCGTCGAGGGGGAGGCCTCCGCTGGGGCGCCCCGGCGGTGGAGGCGGCGGGTCGGGCCGCTTGCGCCAGCCGTCGTCGCTGTCGGAGTTCGGAGGGTCTCGCCGGGAGCCGCGAAGCTGGTACAGGGCCAGCCCGACGAAGATCGCGATCACCAGGCCGGCGAGGCTGGCCAGCTCCGACACGTGCAGGCCGCCTTTCATCCCCGGAGTCGAGAACAGCGTCGCCCCCAATAGCAACTTCAAGCCGGGCCGCGGCATGGCACAGCTAGGGTACCCGGGCGGCGCCGGCGCTATGCGCGCCGGGAACGGGGTCCGCCACCGTCAGGGGGCGGTGCGAGCGCCGTCTCCCGGACGCGACTGCGGCGGCCCCAGCGCGACCACGGTCCGCTCGGCGTCCTCCATCGCCTCGGCGGCTGTGAGCTCCCCCCCAGCACGCGCACGATCTGATCGCCGATCCGGTTGCCGACCTCCATTCCGGCCGGCCAGGAGTTCGCCTCGTCGCTGAACCCCGGCCACCTGATCCACCACGAAGAGTGGCTTGACTCGCCGATCCGCCCGCCGGCTCCGACGATCCGATCGCCAGCGGGATGGTGTTGCAGAGTGACATCATCCCGACCGGCATCCGGCCCGGCTGGACCACCAACTGCGAGGACACGGTGGCGATCGCCGACGAGGCGCTGCGCGCCGAGCTCCGGGCCCGCCATCCCCAGCTGTGGTCGCGGATTGCAGCGCGGCAGGAGTACGTTCGCGGGACTTGGGCGTGGGGCTGCGCGACGAGGTGCTGCCGCTGTCGGGCACGGCCGCGTATTTGCGGCCGTTCTGGCTGGCGCCGGACACGGCGTTTGCATTCTCGTGACAGTGGATGGGCGATCTTCGTCGCCATGCGAGAAAGATCGCCCAGGCAGCTAATG
>CAVWQA010000007.1:0-148843 GCA_963757015.1 uncultured Solirubrobacterales bacterium | reverse complement strand
TGGTTAGAGCGCCGGCCTGTCACGCCGGAGGTCGCGGGTTCGAGTCCCGTCGCTCCCGCTTCTAAAAGTCCCTGCAAGCCACCCGGGTCTTGGTTCGTCTGGCAAGGCCGTTCAACACGATTGTGGCCGACATGTGGCCTAAACGTCCTCGGCGACCGGGCTTCACTCCCAAGGCCGTGTCCCTCCGTCACTAGCGCGTTTGGAACTCTACGTCGAACTAACCGGCGATCCGTCCGACATGGCGGTTCGGGGTACCGCTGCGCTGGCCGCCGCGGAGGAGCTGTTGCTGGCGGACCTGGTCGTTGCCGAATGCGTCTACGGGCTCGAGTCGTTCTACGAGGTCGAACGCGGGCGAGTGGCGGAGTTGATGCGGGCCGCGATCGCGCTCCCATCGATCAAGACGATCGACAGGTCGTCGTTGCTGCGTGCTCTCGAGCTGTATGAGGTGGACGGTTGGACTTCACGGAAGCGTATCTCGTGGCACAGGCCGAAGCCACCGGAGCGGGCTTGCTGCTGTCGCTCGACAGTTCAATCGATCGCGTTACCACCGTGAAGCGTCAGGAGTCCTGACCGTATGCCGGCGGTTCACGCGTCGGTACGGGTCATCGCCGGCTCGGGTGGTGCCAGGTGAAAGACGCCAATGGCGCGCTGCCAACCGGCCAGTACCAGAGGAAAAGCAACCGATGAAAAGAGGAGAGCGACGGTGTCAGCAACGCTCACCCTAAAGCGGGAAACTCGCTCCCTCATGGAGCTCCGACGTGCGCCGTTCCAGATCACACTGGATGGCAAGGCCGTCGGCTCGATCAAGCGCCATGAGACGTTCGAGACACCGGTCGAACCAGGACAGCACACGCTCCAAGTCCGAGCGGGCCGCTACTCGAGCCGAGCCGAATCATTCGACGTCGCCGACGGCGACGCCATCAACTTCCGCTGCAACGGAGCCAGGATCTGGCCGATCTATCTCATCTCGATCGTCGTGCCGAGCCTCGCGCTATCGCTCAAACGCGCATAACCCGCCTGGTCGGACACCTCTCGTTGGCCGGCCGCCCTGAGCCAGGTCGAGCGGCTGCCCCAGCCAGCCCCATCCTCGCCGGAAGAGTCACCCCTAGGGGGAACGGTGCTGCTCGAGGAGTTCGCCGATCATGCGCCGCAGCTGGATTGGGAACCGGGCCTCATGGAACTGCAGCCCGCTCACCACACGGACGAGACGATCCGAGCCGCGCTGGGATCATTGCTTGACCGCGGCCGGCAGCGGCTCTCGCGCCTCGCGAGAGGCTGCGCTTTGTCGCGGGTCGCGCAGCTCGGCGATCCCTCCCGATCGGCGCTCAGCGCGGCCCGGCGACAACCGGCTGCACGCCCCCGGCATATGGGTCGTACGAGCCGTCGAAGCCGCACAGGCCAGCGCGCGGGGAGTTGCACAGGGGCAGCAACATTTCCCGCTCGTCCTCATCCAGGCCACGCCAGCAGGCCTCGCACAGGACGCGCTCCCAGTCGACCCGGCTGGCCGCCGCCCCGCAAACCTGGCATCCGACCACCGGCGCGAGGTTTCTCGCGAGGAGCTGCACGGGCCCGCCGCTGGGCGCCCTTACCGGCTGCCCGTGGCTGCAGATGTCAAGCATCGACGTAGTCCCGAAGTCATATTCGTAGACGGCGGTTGTCCCCGGCGGAAGGGCAGTGGCCACCAGCTGGTCGAGACCCTGGGGTTGATCGTCGTCCCAGCCGAAGTCGTCATAGCCGTGAGACTCGTAGCGGGGCCCGCCGCGCCCGCCCACTTCAAACGAGCTGAGGTGCCCGCAGCACTCCAGCCACACGGCACGCAGCAGCGCGTCGAGCTCCCCCAGCGTGGCGTCCGGCGCTGCGGACAGGTAGAGCCAGTAGCTCTTCGGCGAGCCGGCGTTCGTCACCTCGAGCAGCATCCCGTTGCCCTCGCCCGGACACTGGCGCAGGTGGCGGCGCATTTGGTTCTTGCGCACCGTCTGAAGACACGTGGAGCACGTTCCGCTCGTCACTGCTCCTCCTGTTCTGAACGTGGATGGGTCGATGCGAACGGTAGGAGCGGGCGCGGACGGATGTGACGCCGGCTCAGATGCCGTCGAGGAACTACCGCAAACTTGGTGCGCCGCCGGCGGGGAGCACTTAGGTCGGCGGGAGGATCGTCTGCACCAGGCCGGTGGTGACGTCGTAGACGTGCCCGGAGACGGTGACGCGTGGGGAGATGGCGGGCGCAGAGCGCAGGCGCTGCGCGTCGCTTGTGACGGTGGCCGCGGGGTCGAGGATTGCGTGCTCGCGCAGGGTTGACTCGTCGGCGCCGGTCCGCTGGGCGTATTGGTGGCGGAAGGCGTCGTCGGCGAGCGCGGCGGTTCCGCATTGGGTGTGGTGGATCACGGCGACCTCGAACAGGGGGCCGTCTGGTAGGACGTTCTCGGCGAGCTGGCCGATGAAGGCGACGTCGTTGATCACCTCGGGAGTGACCCGCCCGCCGGCGTTGCGGACGACGATCGCGTCGCTGAGCTCGAGACCGAGGAAGTGTGCGGGGTCGACGCGCGGGTCCAGGCACGTGATCACAAACAGCCGCAGGTTGGGGAACACGACGGCGTCTTGATGGCCGCCGTTGGCGGCGAAGGCGCGGTTGCGCGCGAGCGCTGTCTCCATGCTGGCCACTTTGGCCTCGCCGGGGGTGGCCAGCTCAAATCCGGTCGCGCGGCCGCTCATAGAGCCGGCGGGTGGTGTGGCTTGTTGGTTGCTCACGGTTTCTCCTTATCGCGTGGGGGGTTGGGGTTCAGCTTCAGTTCGTCGCGGCGGCGTGGCCAGCGAGCCAGGCGCTTGTGTCGCTGGCTATCGACGCCAACCCGGTCAGGTCGATGCCGCAGGCAGCGGGCTGCCGTAATCGCGCCACCCGAAGCGTTCGTAGAGCCTCCGGAGCGGTTTCGGCGCCCACCAGTTGGCGGATCCCAGTAGCTCCATCAACGACGGCACCAGCAGCGCGCGGACGATCGAGGCGTCGATCAGCACCGCCAGCGCGGCTCCGATCCCGAGCTCCTTGATGAACACGATCTGCGAAGTGGCAAATGCGCCGATCGCGACCGCGAACAAAAGCGCGGCCGCAGTCACGATCCGGCCCGTGCGCTCGAGCCCGATCGCGATCGCCTGAGAGTTCGGCGCCCCGGCGTCGCGCGCCTCCTTGATCCGCGACAGCAGGAACACCCCGTAGTCGGTGGACAGCCCGAACCCGATCGCGAACAGCAGGATCGGCTGGGTGGCGTCGAGCGCCCCCTCGCCGCGGTAGCCGAGGAGGCCCTCGAGGTTGCCGTGCTGGAAGACCAGCACCAGGATCCCGAACACCGCACTCAGGTTGAGCGCGTTCATCAGCACCGCCTTGACGGGCAAAACCACTGACCCGGTCAGCAGGAACAGGATGATCAGCGTCGTGCCGATCACGACCCCGAGCACCGCTGGAAGGTGGGCTTCCAGGCTGTGCTCGAGATCGACAAACGCCGCGGTCTGTCCGGCGACACCCACGTAGAACGGCTCGTGGATCGCCCGCACGTTCTTGACGAGCTGCTGGGTGGTGCTGGTGAGCGGCCCGTGCACGGGCGCGACCGCCAGCAGCGAGGTGTCGGCGCCGGCGGGCTGCGCGGGGGCGACGGCGGAGACGTCGGGGAGCGTCTGGATCCGGGTCGCGAGCGCGCGAGCCTGCGGTGACCCCGCGGGCGCGCCGACCACGACCTCGAGCGGTGTGGTCCGGTTGGGCGGGAACTCGCGGGTGAGGATGGCGTTGACCTGGCGAGAGCTCGCGCTCGCCGGCAGCACGCTGGCGTCGGCCGAGATGAACTTGATGCCGGCGAACGGGATCCCCAACGCGATCAGGAACGTGGCGCTGGCGATGGCGATCGGCGCCGGCCGGCGCATCACGAAGCGCGAGAGGCGATACCACGCCCCGCGCTCGTCGGGCCGGGCCTCGCGTTCGCCGGCGCGGGCGAGCCACCTCGGCGCGAGTGCGTTGACTCGGGGGCCGAGGACGGTCAAAAGCGCGGGCAGCACGATCAGGGCGAGGCTTGCGGCGAGCAGCGCCACCAGCGCGCCGGCGATCCCCATCGAGTACAAAAAGCGCTGTGGGAAGATCGCCAGCGAGGCGATCGCGGCGGCGATCGTCAGCGAGCTGAACACGATCGTGCGCCCCGCGGTCTGCAGCGTGCGCCGCAGCGCGTCCACCTCGAAGCCCGAGGTGGCCGCCTCCTCGCGGTAGCGCGAGACCATGAACAGGCTGTAGTCGATCGCGAGCCCGAGCCCCAGCCCGGTGACCAGGTTGAGCGCAAACACGTCGATGTCGGCGAAGCTCGCCACCACGCGCAGCGCGAAGAACGTCGCCACGATGGCCAGCCCGCCCAGCAGCGGCGGCAGCAGCGCGGCCACCAGCGAGCGGAAGAACAGCAGCGAGAGCAGGAAGATGAACGGGAACGCGAGCAGCTCGGCGTGCGCGAGGTCGTAACTCACCTGCGAGTTGACCTGCGCGTTGGCGATCGCCTCGCCGCCGAGCTTGACGTCTCTCTGCCCGGAGAAGCGGTTCTCGATCTGCTGCGCGACGTCCTGTAGCGCCTTGTCGGGCAGCGGCTTGAAGTACGCGAGCACGTATGTCGAGCGGCCGTCGCGCGAGACCATCGCCGGGTCGTGCGTGTCGTAGTAGCTGACGACGTGGGCCACGTCGGGCTGCGCACGCAGCTGGGCGGCGACCTGACTGACGCGCGCCTTCGCGGCCACGCCGTGCACCTCGCCTCCCTGCACCAGCGCGACGACGCCCGCGTCGATCTGCCGGCCGGCGGCGTGCTCGAAGCGGTTGGTGGCCTGGACGCTCTGGGTCGCCGGGTCGTTGGCCCCGTAGGGGCTCAGGTCGTGAGCGACCGACGCCCCAAACGCCCCCGCGATCGCCGCGGCGACAACCGCCACGGCGAGCACCCGGCGTCCGTTGGCGTGAAGGAATGTGGCGAGTCTTCCCAGCATTTGATTACTCCCTCGCTTCTCGGGCGAGCCGCGCTTGATGAGCTCTCCCCGGATGGCTAACTTGCGTGATGAAAGCCAAGCTACCCACGAGCCTGGCTTTTGTCAAGCAAGTCGGCTACGATTTAGGGATGCTGAACCGCGACTATCCAGATCAGGTCTGCTCGATCGCCCGCGCGCTAGAAGTCATCGGAGAGCGCTGGACGCTGCTGATCGTGCGCGACGCGGTGCTCGGCATCGAGCGCTTCGAGGACTTCCAGGACAAACTCGGGATCGCGTCCAACGTGCTCACCAACCGGCTCAAGCTGCTGTGCGACGAAGGCGTGCTCGAGCGGCTACCCGACGAGAAACGGCCCGGCCGACCGAAATACGTCCTCACCGACAAGGGCCGCGAACTCGCGCCGGCCCTGATCGTGCTCATGAAATGGGGCGACCGCCACTACCCCACCCCCGGCGGCCCGCCGCGACTCACCCGGCACGCCGGCTGCGGAGGGAACATCGGCCCAGGCTTCCGCTGCGAGCGATGCGGCCAGCCCGTAGGCCGCGACGAGATCGAGCTCCCGCTCGGGCCTGGGGCGCCACGCACCGAGCGCACAGCAAGGGCGGAGAGAGCCCGCTCACAAAACGGGCGTCATTCGAGAAGCTCCCGCAAGGGATCCGCGACCGTTGCCAACAAGTCCAAGCCGTGACGAAGCTGGACCCGACCCGCTTCTTCGACGCTCCACGACACGAGGCTTCGAGAGGAGCGTGACATGACCCACGAGAAACCGGCTGGCCAGCCACGGACTCCCGAGCCACAAAGCAACGACCAGCAGCTCCGATCCCTCTACGACGCGTTCAACGCGCGCGACATCGACGCCGTGCTCGCGGGCATGACAGACGACGTCGACTGGCCCAACGCGTGGGAGGGCGGTCGGCTGCACGGGAAACGAGCTGTGCGGGAGTACTGGCTGCGTCAATGGAACGAGATCGACCCCCACGTCGAACCGGTCTCAGTCAGCACCCGTCCCGACGGTCTTGTCGCGGTCGACGTCCACCAGGTAGTACGCACGCCCGGCGGGGATCTGCTCGGCGAAACACGCGTGTTCCACGTTTACGCAATGCGGAACGGTCTCGTCAACCGCATGGACGTGGAAGACCCGGCGGTTCCGGGTCGGGCCGCCTGATCGATTCCATCGTCCGGCCGCCTCGTGGTGGGCGAGCGTCGGCGACGGAGCATGCGCACGTAGACGTGTCTGGCGAATCTCGGTGTACGGCGACCTGTGTTCAGGTGATGGGTAGTTCTGCGCTCGCGGATTAGATAGTGTCAGCGGTCCCGAATGCTCGCACGGAGGCGCCAAAGCGGTGCGGCGAGAATCGCCGTGATTTGCGGCAGGCGAAGTCGTCGACGATCGATGATCGTCGGCGGCAGCGGGCCGCAGAACGGCACTGAGGGGTGGCGAGTCGAGTCGCTAGCTGATGCAGCCATCGGGCAGGGGGCGGTGGTGGTCATGAGAAACCTCCCTCGCGAGCTGTTCGACGAAGCGATCGACGGGGCGGAGCAAGCAGACGGCGGCTGTCACTGCCATCCGCTGAGCATGGGATTTAGCCCTTGGGCTGGTATGCCCGGAGCGTGGCCACGAGGGTGCTGGTTGCCACGGTGCAGACGTAGACGCGCCCCGCTGCCAGGACCACGCTGCCGGTGAATGGCGATCCTGACGGTGAGAACAGCGTATTGATGAGCGCGCCGTTGCTGCTGTTGAGCATCTCGACGGCGGATCCTTCGTTGACGTACACCACGCCGTCCGCGGCGGTGAGCGGCACAGTCGCGCCGGGGCCGCCGTCGAACCAGAGACGCCGGCCCGTGGTTGCGTTGAACGCTGCCGCGCCACTGGAGGCGCCGCCCCCACCGACGGCAGTCGCGATGACCTCGTCACCGACGATCGTCGGCGTGGTCACGTCGGGTCCGAAGCCCGACGTGCGCCAGACCACACGACCCGTCGACGGCGATAGCGCGTACAGATTGCAGCCTCCCACGTAGACCAGCGACGCAGTCACCGACACGGCGGAGCTGGCGCACGTGTCGATGAAGCGCGACCACAGGACCCGGCCGGTGCTTGCTTGCAACTTGTAAACCACCCCGTTGTCGCCGACGACGAAAACGAAGCGACCGCCAGAACTAACCGTCGGCGAAGCCAGTGAGGGGAAAACGTTCTCCGGCGCCACGTCTACGCTCCACCGGATGTGTCCGGTGACGGCGTTGACGGCGGTCACAACGCCGCCCTCAGAACCGGCGTAGACGGTCCCGCGGGCCGCGGACGGCGGCGAGGAGAAGAAAATCCCCTCCACGGCTTGGTCTACGCACTTGAGCCTAGTTCCGCTGGCGCCGACAGCGGCAAAGCCGGGATCGTCCAGCGCCACCCAGACCGAGCCGCCGGCGAATGCGGGGTCCGACGACGACTCACCGGTGCCGCATGTACGTGTCCAGAGCTCGCTGCCGGTGGCCGCGTCGACGGCCTGCACGTATTGCGAGATGCTGTTCGACAGGTACACGTTGCCGTTCACGACGATCGGATCCGGCTCCGTCACCAGCCTGGTCGAGAACACCGGCTTGAGTTCCGCCACTGCCGCCCTGCCCAGGGCCCTCTCGTGCGAGTTGTATCCAGTGTGCTGAGCGTTGAAAGCCCACTGCGTCCAGTCGGTGGGCACCTGCAATGCCGCCGCGTTCGCTGCCGCGGTCGCCACGCCCAGCATCGCGCCGCAGACCACCGCTACCGAAGCCAACAACCGACGCGCCCCCGCCATCGTACGCCCCCCTTTCGCTCTCTACGACCCACGACCCTACCTCATCCACACCGCGTTAGGCCATCAACCTACCGGCCGGGGTCGGACGTCACCCCCAAACGACCGAACGACTTTGACAGTGACGGGCGTCAGTCGCCGTCAGGCCCGAGAACGAGGTACGATGATCCGACAGCCATGTTGTACCGACGATCCCCTCGCACGGGCCCGCGTCGCAAAATCGTACGCAATGTACTTGGGCTCGGCTTGCTGTCGCTGGTCGTGGTCGTGCCCGTGAGGCTCGCTGCGGCGGCACCGCGCGCACAAGCGAGCGGTACCTGCTCTGGGTCGATCACGGTTCAGCTCGCGGGCATACGCCAGACCGCGAGTGGCATCATGATCCGTAACGTGTCGTGTGCCGCCGGAAAGGGCGTGCTGCGCAGCTTCCTGCAGAGGGCCAATCGGCAATCCGCCTGCCGCAGCGCGGCGCGCGGGGCGCCGCCAACATCGGGCTGCGTGGTGTCGGGCTACCACTGCTTCCTTCGGAAGACGGTGAACTATTGCAAGACCCCGAGTCGTCGGGAAGTCTCCTGGAGGCAGCGGGTTGCCTCGGCTAGATGCACAATCCCCCGCGGGGTTCGGCATTTTGTCCGAGGGATCACCGCAAGGGGGGTGGTGTGCGCGAGCGCTCACGCGGCGATTCGGGTGTGGATCCGCACGAACCCCGACGAGGGGCCGCGCTTTGGAGCAGCGGGGAGGCAGTGGACGTGGACTCGTACCGTCCTCCTACGTGGCTACCCTCTGATAGCCGGGACGAGGCAGCGCGCGCGCTCGCACCTGCGCTCGGGACGCGCCGAGGTTGTCGTCCTGTCGCTGCCTGTCGGCTGAGGTCACCAAAGGCAGGAGCTGACTCCGGTAGACATTTTCACCGTCGGCGAAAATGTCCCGGGCTTGGATACAGCTCGGCTGCCGCTCTCCGTCCGGCCTGACCATCGTTGTGCTTCGCAGAGTCACTAGTTCGTATGAGGTGCAGGGGCCGCTCGCGGGGTTGCGGCGCGCCAGAGTACGCATGAGTTCTACGGGCGCAAGCGGTCGAGGATTTGGCGGAGCGCGGCGTGGAGGATCGCCGACTGCACGGCCGAGTCGAGCTGGCGGGGATCGTTGAGTTCTTGCAGGAGCCGCGCGACGTCGAGCTCATCGATGGTTCGGCGCAGCAGTGGCGCGGTCGGGAGAGCGTTGTCGACGAGCTGGGCCGGGATCGCGTCGATGATCGTCTTGGCGATCCCGGGCAGGCCGGCCTGGTCGAGCGCGTCTGGGAGAAGTTGGGACACCTTGGGCAGGCGGCCCTCGCGGTCGAGGCGGTCCACGGCGTCGCGCAGACCTGCCTTCAGCGCGGCGGGCGCGCGAGGGTCGAGCGAGCGGGTGTCGGCGAGTGCGAGGACGAGGCGTTCGCGGGAGATGCCGAGCCGGCACGCGGCGCTGTCGAGACCGAGCAGGACGATCTGTTCTGCGAGCGGTTCAAGCTGAGGCTGAATCGGCGGGACTGGGCGCGGGGCGCACGGATTGGCCGGCTGGCGCGGCACGTACTGGCCGCCGCCCGCGGCGACCTGAACCCCGAGCACAGCCACGACGAGCAACACGGCGATGAGCGGCAGCGCAAGTCTCCTCATGAGCGGCTCCGGTCCCTCAATGCCAGCGCGGGCACCAGTGCCAGCAGCGCGAGCCCCGCGGCGACGAGGAAAGAGGTGCGGAACGCGCGGGTCGCGGCGCGTTTGAGCTGATCCTGGAGCGCGATCTCAAGCGCGTGGGCGGTGGGCGCCTGTGTCGCCGGCAGCCGAAGGGTCTTGAACGCCGGCCGTAGGTCGGGAATCCGGCCGCGCTCGGCGACCAGGCGGCGCCCCAGCCGGTCGGCGAGCTCGAGCTTCGTGGAGGCAGGAAGCCGCGCGTCGAGCACCAGGCTTGCGACTGCCTCCTTGGCCGGCGTCTCGGCGTGGCGCAGGTCGGCGGTGAAGATCGGCGTGAGGATCGCAAGGCCGACCACCACGCCGGCGTGCCGCGCGGCGATCGTCCAGCCCCCGTGAAGCGCGCGCGGGACCCGGTCGCGCAGCGCCGCAGCCGTCAGCGAGTCCACCGAGAGCCCGAGCCCGAGGCCGACGAGCACCTGCGGCGCGACCGTCCAGGCGAGCTCTGCACTCGGCAGCAGCGCCAGCCCGATGAGCCCCCCGGCGATCAGCACCGACCCAGCCACCGCCTCTGACCGGGTCCCGGCGCGCACCCCCCGGAACACCGGGCCAGCCACTAGAGCCGCCACCGGCACCGCCGTGACGGTGACGGCGGCCACCGCGGGCGAGTTGCGCCAGCCGTCTACGAGCAGCAGCACCAACAGAAACAGCGCCGCCGTGAGCGCCGCCGACAGCAGCGCCAGCGCAAGGTTGGCCAGCACATGCGGGCGATCCGGCGAGGTGTCGAGGTTCCCCACACGCGTCACCCGATCCCGCAGCGCGATCGCCGCGGGCATCGTCAGCAGCACGACCGGAATCTGCGCCACGAAGATCGACCGCCACGAGAACGCCCACGTCAGGATCCCCCCAGCGACCGGACCGAGCGCCGCCCCGGCAACACCGGCCGCCGCCCACCGCCGCGCTGCCGCGCGCTCGTCCCCGGTGGCTTTCACCAGAAGCTCGAGGCTTCCCACGATCACCATGGCGCCCCCCGCCGCCTGGAATGCCCGCGCCGCGATCAACACGCCCAGCGACGGCGCCAGCGCGCACACCGTCGTCGCGGTCGCGAACCCGATCAGACCAACAGTGGTGGCCAGGGCCGGATCCCCGCGCACACATACACGAGCCGCCGGCACCGCGACCAGGGCGAGCACGAGGTTGAATGCGATCAGCACCCACGCGACCTCCCCAACTTCGGTCCCGAAGTCCCGCAAGATCTCCGGCAACGCCAGCGTCACCACGCCCGAGTCGCCAAGCACCACGGCAACGACAAACGACAGCGCCGCGACGGCGCCGGTCCCTCCCGCCGGCGGAATCGTCGGCTGGTCGATGCGATCCACGCTCATCAGAACGAACTCTTCCCCATCCACACCGAGATCCGGCACTTATTCCAATCTCGCGCAACAAGCCGACTGGCGCGGAAGGTCGTGCCCCAGACCCCGCGAGGCCGATCGTCTCCTGTCGCTGTTCGGCGCCCGGGTGATCCTGGCCGGGATCGTCCGCCGGCGCCACCACCCCCCAGGTCCAGGGGAGGGGGCATCTAAAACCCCCATGCTGTGGCCGATCCTGCGCCAATCTGCAGCCCGCCCACACCCCACCCGACCACCACGTCGACGCGCCCATCGGCCAAGACCAGCCCCGATCGGCGCCTCGCCCGCTCAGGGGCGCTGCTGAGAGGCGCTGTAAGTTCGATCTAAGCGCCTCCGCGAGACGCCCGCGACCGACAATCGCCGTTACGCTTGCCAGGCGATGCGCACGCTGGTGCTCGATCCCCCGCCGCCCGCCGTTGAGCAGCTGCTCGAGCAACGCCGCAGAACGGGCGCCGACCGCCGCGATGAGGTGTGGGAGGGTGTGCTGCACATCGCTCCCGTGCCGCACAGCCGGCACGCCCGCCTGCAGTGGCAGCTGGCGCTGTTGTTCGACGGACCGGCTCGCACGGCGGGACTTGAGCCGTCCTCGGAGTTCAATTTGGGCGAGCCCGATGACTATCGGATCCCCGACGGGGGTCTTCACCACCCCACTCCCGACGGGCTCTACCTGGCGACCGCCGCGCTGGTGATCGAGATCCTCTCCCGCGGCGATGAGACCTGGGACAAGCGCCCGTTCTACGCCGCCCACGACGTCGAGGAGCTGGTGATCATCGACCCCGACACGCGCACCGTGCAATGGCTCGCGCTGGCAGACGGCGCCTACCGGCCCATCGACCACAGTCGCCTGATCGATCTCGGCCCCAAGCAGCTGGCAGAGCTAATCGACTGGCCGGCATGAGCGCTCGCGCCAGACATCTTGTGCGCCGAGTGGGCCGAGAGGCAAAACGACGGGGAAGCTGAGCGACAGATGAGACCGGCGGAAGGTGAATTTGAATGCTTGCGCCTCGCAGCCAAGGGCGAGGATCGGGCGAAGGCCGCCGAGCAGGAACGGCCCGCCTTCGAGGCGCGACTGAGGCAGTTGGGCTACGGCCCCTGGGCGATCGCGCACGCGTTTAGCACCCTAAGCGGCCCGGGCACCGTGGCCGAGGCGCTAGAGACGCTAAAGCAGCACGAAGCGCTGTGGCGCCAGCGCCGCTAGACCCTCTGGCCCGAGATCCGCAAACGCCTCGGGCACCGCAACCTCCAAACCACTCTGCGCTACGCCGAACAGACCGACGCCACCACCGACGACGAGCTACGCCGATGGCGGCGCCACAAGAGCACACGCCGCGGCCGGCGGGAAACTCGCCGTCGCCGACGGCCACGCCGTCGCTGCCGGTGCCGGTGTTCGTCCTCGGGAAGGGCTGGTCGGCCGCCAGCCAGCGCTTGCGTCCCCCGTGGAGGCAAAGGGTCAGCGCCTCGGGCTCGTCCCGGCGCGGGCTCCTAGGTGTCGCAACGCTCATCGCCCACTTGCCCTTCCGTGCGACATGAAACCTACGCGACGAGGGCCTCCTCGAGTTCCGTCGCGGGCGCGGGATCATCGTCGCCGGCAGAGCAGACCCAAGCGCTGTCCTGCAACAGGTACAGGGGCTCGTCGCCTACGCCCGCCGGCACGGCTACGCGCCCCAGGAAGTGGTGCGGATGATCGAGACGCTGGGCCGCCGCTGTACCCTCTCCATCCGATCCGCCCCTCTAACGTGACTAAAGGCGCCATTGAGCGCCTGGGAGGCTACGTCTGTGGACTGGTCTGACGAGCTGGATCTGACCGAGCGGCTGGTAACGCCCGCCGAGATGGCTCAGATCGTGGGGGTCGATGAGGCAGACGTGTTCACATGGATCGAGAACGGCGAGCTCGACGTGCAGCGTGGAGAGGACGGCGAGCCGTGGGTGCTCATTCGCGAGCACCACTCGGCTGACGCCGCCGCCGGGTTCGAGGCGGGATTGACGGTCTACAAAGGTCTGCGGGATCCGCAGCTCTTGGCCAAGGCCCGCGCTGAGCTCCGCGAGCGCGAGCGCAACGCTCAGATCGCCGCCGCCGCGGCCACGGGCGTCGACATCGACGCGCTGACCGCTGCGCTGGCACAGCGCCTCGCTGCCGTCGCGCCGCCCGAGGTGAGGATCGCCATTACGCAGCGCGGCATGGTTGACGTGCTCGATGTCAGGGACGGTGGCGCCGGGGTCGACATCGCGCTCGCGGTTGCCACCTATGAGAGCGACACGCGCTCGGCCGCGGACCGCGTGGTCAACGCCGGATGGCGGCTGCTGGAGACAGCGCAGGACGAGATCGCCGAGATAACCACCGACCCGTGGCCGCGGCGGGGATCGGGCACGCTGCCCGAGCCTCACGCCCAAGTCTCTCAAGACGGTGCGACCGTCCGGCTGTTCTACGGCGCGGCGAGCGATCCGGTGCTCGAGCTTGCTGCCTTGTCGATCTCCGATGTCCTGAGCTCGTAATTGCAGCAGCAGCGCACAAGGTCACGCTCTTGTCCAAAAGATGATTAGGCGGTGATTAGTCCCATGAGGAGCTCGATGCACCCGCGTTTCGGCGTGATGGCGGCAGGACCCACCGCCAAGCACCCCCTGGGACGATGTAGAGCACCTCGTAGGCGGCGCCCAGCTCACCTTGAACACGTACAGCAAGCTCCTCGGCACGCTTCCAAAACGCGTCTTGATCGACGCCGGTTGTTGCTCTCCTGCGACCACCAAACAGGGCCTCTCCGGCCTCGTTCCATTCCTGCAGTGCGTCGAGCAGATCGGCGGACAGGCGATCGCCCCAAGGCCGGGGTCGGTCAGCGTCGGGACGGTATGGTCCCCATCTGCCCGCCCGCGCCGGCGCTGAAAGCTCCTCGGCCGACAGGATCTGCCAGATGCCCGCAGCGGCGAAATCCCAGTCGATCAGGACCCTGCTCGGCACCGCCACGATCGCAACGCTAACGACTATGGCGCTGGGACGATCGATCAGATCCAGACCGGGCCAGGCGCTTACACAGTCACGTCTTTGCCTAAACTAAAACGTGACTATCTGGCGATTTCACGGCCGCCAGATGTCCTTTGATGTTCAGCGATAAGTGGCGGGGTTTTGTCAGCGCTTCGTGGCGGGCCAGGACCTCCGGTAGCAACGGCGCAGATTTGCACGATAAGCGTTAGACGCGGTTCGACGAGGGCGGACGCTGACGTTGTGGCCCCGCTACGCGCGCCAGCCTGTAGACGCGGCAGGATCGCGGTGCTGGAAGGCGCCCAGCTGCGCGTATGACGCGGCGGTCATGCGCGATCGCCGCGTCTAAGGTTAGAAGCGGCCGGCGATCAGGTCCGCTCCTGCTTCGGCGCTGGCCTCCACCGAAGCGGAAGGCACGGTCGCAGACCCGGTACGGTGACGAAGGGGCAGTTGAGCAGCGGCCGCATACTGCTCCTCGTCGATCGACGCACCACTGCAGCCGGCCGGGATGTGGCTTCTGGATTCCGGCAATGTGAAGCCCGATATGCAGTGACTTGGTGGCGTCGCTGTTGCCGGTCGTTGGCTTCCCATTCGGTCGAGCTCGTTGCGGTGGCCCCCGGAACGGCGGCGACGAGACTCGGTGTGGCTTGATGTCACCGTGGCCGTGGGCGGCGCTACCGCCTCCTCCTGCGAACGACCTAACGCGGTGCTCAAGCTCGTCGTGGGGGGGCAACTATGCCATCACTTCGGGTCGTGGCAGCCAAGTCCGGTGGCGCACGAGCCGTAGCTTTGCGCCACCGGACCGGCGAGTCTCACGTGGGCTTCGGGCTGTCGACCGGCACCCCGACGCCATTTGCGAGAGGGTCACCGGGATACTCGTAGAAGGCCCCCGGCGCCGAGCTTGGCTTGCCGTAGCCGATGCCCAGCCCCATGAGCGCCTTCCGGACTTGGCCGGTGGTCTTGTAGGGGAACGCCTCAAAACCCAAGTTGTTCGGGGGCGCCGTCGGCGCGCCGAGCTGGGAGGCGGCGAACCGGGCCAGCACTCGGTGCTCGGCCTCGGTTCCGAGCGCTTCGGCGCACAGGCGCGCGCGGAACGCGTTCGAGCGAGCGGTGAAGGCGTTGATGCCGACGAGATAAAGGCTGACCTCGATGGCCTCCACCGCGGCAAAGGCCGTGAACAGCCCCACGCCGCCGTCAAAGACGGCGTCCGGGATCCAGAACTTCGAGGTCAGCGGCTTGGCGCCGATCGCTTTGAGCGCTTGGGCGTGCCTGAACTCCGTCGTGACCGCCGCACGCAGCACCGGTAGGAACTGCGCGGACGGCGTGCCCGGCGCTTTACGGATCGCCGCGGTGACAGCCGTCACGCCGAACTGCTCCTGCGTGACCGTGAAATTCAGAAAGCCCCGGAGCGAGTGACCGCCCCTAACCGCTGCAGCCGCGGTGCCCGTTTCGGTCAAAGGGACCATCGCGCCCGCTAGCGCCATCGTGCCGGCCCGTCCCAGCATCCGCCGGCGCGTCGTGCCTTCCGTCCCCGTCCGATCAAGGTCGAGATCCATGGGATCCTCCAAGAGTTAGCTGACGAGGCGACACTACTCGTGCTCTCATCGTCGAACAGTGGTGGTGGTCACATTGATGATCACTGGGCTCTACCACATCGCCCCCAGTGTCGACCGCCGAGCTGGCGCGGGCTGACCCCGGGGCCATGCTCGCTGTGATTGCGTGTCAGTTGTCGTTCTCGCTCCATCGGATCGAGGGTTCCGGGCCACCTGCACGCCCGGCGAGCGTCGTTGGGTGATGGCACAGGTGATCCCGGTTCACCGGGCGATCGCCGGCCATTTAGCGATGCTCGAGATCTCAAGGGGAACGGAGGTGACACCGAGGTGGCTGCCGATTGCCTTGGCGACGGGGACCCGTCAACACAAAGCCGCTCAAGACAAACGTGGCTAGCACGAGGACGCCAGCATCACAGCGATGTTGAATGGCCACTGCCGATACCGCGAACGCCCGCGCCTGGCCTCCCACATGACATTCGCGGCCCAAGAGAACGTGCCCACACACCGGGCGCGGCCCAAACGGTTACGACAGGCCGACGTCGCCGCGTCAGGACCCCAACGGTGCGCAGGCTGAGCGAAACCACCGCTCACCGTCAGCGCCCGCTCCCGCTCATACACGAGAAGGCGCCCTCACTGCCGCGGCTGAGGACGAGCACCAGGAGTCCGGCATCACTGCCCCTTCTCTCAGTGCGATGCCGGGTGGGCGTTGCGCCTTCGGCGCACGTAGTGGATTGTCCTTGACGGCTTCGGGCTGACCCTTGCCGCTTTGTCGCCTTTGAGTGGGCTGACCTATTCGTGGAGTTGTCGCCCGTTGCCGTCAAGGATGTCCTGGCCGACCACGATCTGCTTGATGTCATGAAGGGCCCGGTGGGCTCCGCCGGCCCGAGCGTTGCGCTCGCGAGGGCGACGATCCAGAAGCGGAGAGGGGTCTGTCCACACGGCGAGGCCGGCGCTCCGATTCACGACCGGTCGTGTCGAGCTTCGTGCACGGCGATCAGGGCTTGTGGTTGGGCGTGGCGGAGAGCCAAAGCGGCAGCGCCACGTCTCAATACGGAAACGCTCTGCGATCATCGAGTCAGGCGGGGCTGGTTCAGTCCCGCATGGGGCTGGGAGAATCTGGGGATGACTGACACCGGGACCGGCGCGCTGGAGCGGGGACGGGAGGCGTTCGAACGGCGATCGTGGGGTGTCGCGTTCGATGAGCTGTGCTCGTCGGATACCGAAAGGTCGCTCTCTGCGGAGGACTTGGAGCGTCTCGGCGAGGCCGCGCGCTGGTCGCGGCATTTCAGCGGGATGTTCGACGCATTCGAACGCTCGGTGGCCGGTTACGAGGTCGCTGGGGACCGTCGGTCCGCGGCGCGAGTCGCTGTGAAGCTGACGCTTGAGCACCATGCGCGGCAGGGGGATGCCCTCGCCGCCGGTTGGCTCGCTCGGGCGGGTCGGCTCCTGGAGGGCGCGCCGGCATGTCGCGAGCGTGGTTTGGTGCTGATGTGCATGGCCCAAGGCATGTTCTTCGCGGGTGACGATTCGGCGGCGCTGCGGATCAGCCAAGAGATGGTC
The DNA here is from genome assembly GCA_963757015.1 of uncultured Solirubrobacterales bacterium. GTDB lineage: Bacteria > Actinomycetota > Thermoleophilia > Solirubrobacterales > Solirubrobacteraceae > Palsa-465. The sequence continues at coordinate 131,910 of CAVWQA010000007.1, read as the reverse complement.
GACCTCGGCCGCGAGCTGCAGGATCGTGACGTTGAGGCGCTGGGGCGCCTTGTCCTGGGGCACTCGCACCTGGTTGCCGGGGAGGTGGGCGAGGGCACCGCCCTGATCGACGAGGCGATGGCGGAGGCGCTGGGTGGAGGGCTCGAGCTTTGGACGACGGGGCAGATCTTCTGCTCGACGATCTTCGCGTGCCGGAATCGCGGTGACTGGGGTCGGGCCGGGGAGTGGAGCGTCGCCTCACTGCGCTGGTGTGAGCGGCAGTCGCTGAGCGGATTCCCGGGCTTATGCCGGTTTCACCGGGCTGAGGTCATGCGGTTCCGCGGCGAGCTTGACCGCGCCGAACGCGACGCGCGCGAGGCCATCGACGAGCTGGTCGAGGCGGCGCCTCGCTGGGCCGCCTGGGGGCTGCACGAGCTTGGCGAGATCCGTCGTCGCCGCGGTGACTTGGAGGGCGCGGTCGAGTCCTTCCGGCGCTCCGCCGAGCTGGGCTTTAACCCTCAGCCCGGCCTGGCGCTGCTGCGCCTTGACGAGGGGAAGCCAAGCGCCGCCCGGCGAGCGATTTTGGACGCGCTTGCAGACGAGAGCGGGCTGATGCGCGAGAGCCGCTGGCTGGTCTTACCGGCGGCGGTCGAGATTGCGATCGCCGCAAATGACATTGAGCTAGCACGTTCCGCGCTCGAGGAGTTGGAGCAGTTAGCCGAGTCGCTTGACACCGCGGCGGTCCGTGCGGCTGCCGCCGTCGCCAGCGGACGGGTCGCGCTGTCAGAGTCACGTACCGAACAGGCGGTCAAAGACCTTCGCCGAGGGGTCCGCATGTGGTCTGAGATTGACGTCCCTTACGAAGCGGCGGGCGCCCGCGAGGTTTTGGCCCGCGCCTTGGGCGACCTCGGCGACTCGGACGCCGCCGAGCTCGAGCTGACGGCCGCGCGCGCCAGCCTCGAGCGCATGGGCGCCGAACGCGCTGCTCGTCGTGTTGCCGCGCTTCTGTCGAGAGTTGGTGACGGCTCCGCCCACCGCCGTGCGGACATTCATGTTCACCGACATCGTTGACTCGACACGACTCGTCGAGACGCTCGGCGACGAGCAGTGGGAATCACTTCTTGCCTGGCATGACCGCACCCTAAGAGCATGCTTCGAGGCCCGTGCCGGCGAAGAGATCAAGCATGAGGGTGACGGCTTTTTTGTCGCGTTCACGGAACCAGACAGCGCGCTGGAGTGCGCCTGCTCGATTCAGCGCTCGCTGCGGGATCACCGGCGCGATCACGGCTTCGCACCGCGCGTTCGGATCGGCATTCATTGCGCCCAGGCAACCGCGCGCAGCGGCGATTACATCGGCCGCGGTGTGCACATGACCGCCCGCATCGCAGCGGCGGCCACGGCAGGCGAAATCATCGCGAGCTTCGACGCGCTCAGTGCGGCCAGCGACGCCTTCCGCCCCGTCGACAAGCGAGCACTCGAGCTGAAGGGACTCGCCGAGCCAGTCACCGTGGCGACCGTCGACTGGTCAGAGGCCTGAACGCAGCGGTGACTCGAGAGCCGCTCCGAGCCCCCGCCGGATGCGGACTTCGTTTGCCGGTCTGTTCCCGACCGACGCGGGAGGCGCGTCCCACGCCATCCGATAACGACGGACGCTACCCACCTGATCCGGACGCCAAGTATGGTCGCCGCCGGGGGATCCGCTACGGGCAGCCGAACCCGCAGGAAGACGGAGGGGTGCGAACTCGGCCGCGCCCCAGCGAGGTTACCTGCGATCGCACCTCGTGAGCGATCGCCAGCGTCCGTGAGAGTCCGAGGCGTTTGCTCACTCCCGCAATCACAGCGGTTGGCCGATGGTCTGTCGGCGCCACGCACCGGGTCGGGTAATCGCGTTAGCGCTGAGCGCGTGGCCGTCGGCGTCGGTGGCCACGCAAAGCTGCCCGCGGACGCAGGCGATGCTCATCAGGCCGTCGATCGGCGCCGCGACGGGCCCATTGAGAGCAACGCGGGTCCAACGTCGCCGGCCCGAGGAGCGCGGCGGTGTGGGCGATGCCCACACCGAGCCGTCGTCGCGTGCGGCGGCGCAAACGTCAGTCGTGGTGCAGGAGACGAGCAGGCTCAAAGTCGGGCGACCCGGAAGCCGGCTGGGTCCCAGCCGCGCCCGCTGCCACCTGACGCGGGCCGCATTCAGGTCGGTCGTGCTGAACGTGTTGCCGGTACCGTCGGTGACCACACACCGAGTCGTCGATGCGCACGACACACTCGCCGCCACCGGCGATCCTTTGAGATGTCTTTGCAACCGGACGGCCCTCCACACCGTCCGCCCGGTCGGGTCTGTTGACGTCACCACCTGGCCGTCGAGGGTGACCGCGACGCAGGACCTGGGGCTCGGGCAGTCGATGGCGTCCGCCGGCGCGTTCGGGTTGACCAACGCCTGACGCCATGAATCGCCGCCGCGTTCCGGTCGCGTCGAGCTGACGACGTAATGCCCGGCGACGCCGACGCACAGCCGAGAAGTTGGGCACGACAACGACCACACGTTGTCAAGGTGCCCGGCTCGACCCCCGGGCGCGATCCTCCAGCTCCTCGCCCCGCGCGCAGGGTGAGTCGAGATCAACACCCGGTCGCGCTGATCAACCGCCAGACACCAGTGCGCCGACGCGCAGGTCAGCACCCTCAGCCAACGGCCCTGATCGATCGTCTGCGCAGACCAGCCTCCAGCCCCCGACCGTGGCGCGCGCGAGGTGACGAGATTCGCCGGGCCGCCGTCGTCGATCCCCACGCATAACGTCGGCGACGGGCACTGCAGACTCCTCACCGAGGTCAGCGTGGGCCGCTGGGGCGCCAGCGCAGCGGTCGCATCACCCGCGAACCCACCGACGACGAACGCTGCGCCAACCAGCGCCCAGACCCAGCATCTGCTCAGGCCTGCCATCGACATCCTCCGGGTTCGTCCACTGCTTTTCAAACGCTGCACCCAGGGCGGGGTTTCGCGGTTAACCCGCGTTTCGGGTGGTCATTTCCAGAGCGACGGCGTACCGGAAAGCGGATTGGATTGCGAGTGGCGCAGCTTCGTCGGCGGGCGACGAATGATCACGCTTATGGCCCCTCTTTTCGTGACTATCCGCGCAGGTGCACGAGATAGTCGATGAGCGCGCGCAGATCGGGTCCGCTCAAGGCGCGGAAGCTGGGCATCGGGGCCGTGGGGTTCACTAGTGCGTGTCGGATTGCGGTGGCGCTCAGGCGCAAGCCCACGTCGGTCAGATCCTGGCCTGGGCCATTGTTGCCGGCCTGGCCCAGACGATGGCAGGCAAGGCAGCCTGCTTGTTCGAAGACGGTTCGGCCGGAGGGCGAGGCAGACGGCTTTGTAGGCGAAGATGCGGGCGGTCCCGAGAGTGCCGGGACCCGAGGATGTCGAAGCACGAACAGGCCCTGACTTCCGCCGACGATGACGTATTGGCCGTCGATCTGCTCCCCGCCGGGACGCAAGGTGAATGGGGCTAGATAGGCCAGATAACGCCGCCCCGAGGACACCAATGGCTCACAGGCGCCGCTCGGGATCACCGCGGACGAGCCGGTCTGGCGCAGCTTGATAGTCGTCGCCAGTGGCTTGCCGGCCAGCGTCTCCAACACCCTTACACGGGTGATCGTGATCGGCACTCCACCCATCGAGAGCGTGCGCTTGGCAGCGGTCGGGGCGAGCACAGCGATCGAGCTGGCCGCCCGACCGAGTGCGCGTAGGCTGCCGTAGCTGATCGCCGAGTCGCAGTCGATGTGCGAGGTGTAGGTAGGGGCGGTCGCGTGCTTCGTCGTGGTGGGTGGCGAATAGCTGAACCGGCCGGAGCGGTTTGGTGTTGAATCAGGACGCGCGAGCGCGCAGCCCCCCACCCCCAACACGACAACTGCGATCAGCACGGCGGGCAGCCAGCGACCACTCCGGAGCATCTTCACCGCACAAAACTACTCGCGTTCGGATAGCTCCGGGTAGTTCTTATCATCGAGTAGTCATGGTCTCTTCAAGTTCGATCTACTGCGCGGTGTATTCGTTGAACGTCTTCAAGGCCTACAGCGGTCTCGCCTTGTCGTCGAGCTTCTCTGGCTTCTCTTACCTGTCCACGTTTATTTATGCCACTGTCGCTGGATCTGCTCGGCGTATCTTGGGTTCCCTTATACCTGCTCTCTCCTCCTTTTTTACATGCTCACGCTATCTGGTCTAGATAGGTAAGCTGGCGCTAGGTGGCTTCACTGTGGTCGACGGCGTCGGCTACCAGCTTCTAGCGCGCGGCGCTGAAAGTCGAGCTGGCCGCCTCGACACCATTGATGACGGTTGGATGATTGATCGTCAGCGCGGCAGCCACCGCATTCTTGTGCATCCGACCCAGCCCGGGACCGTAACGGTGGCCGGCAAGCCGAGCGTCGATGTGCCGCCGGGCACGTTGCGTCGATTCGGCGACAATCAGGTCTCTGGGGAGACGAACTGCGATGAGCATCGAGTACGCCGTGGTCTATAAGGGGCCTACCAGCTGGGGTGCCTGGGTGCCCGATCTGCCTGGATGCGTCGCTGCCGGCGAGACCCGGGCTGAGGTCGAGCGGTTGATCGCTGAGGCGATCCCGGCTCACCTGGAGGTCATGCGCGAGCGCGGCGAATCGATCCCTGAGCCCACATCCTCGGCCGGCACGATTCAGGTGCCCGCTGCCTGACGTTCGCAGGGGCGCGTGAGCGCCCACCATCCTGATAGCCGCGGCTGGCGATCAGACTGGCGCACGGCGCCCACAGCGAAGCGGAGCTTCTTGTGCATGTTGGCCCCCTTAGTCTGGGCATGCGGGAGCACGGGGGACCCCGCGTTTTTCTTACAAACTGTCCGCCACCAACCGCTGAGCGCACGAGTCGGCCGTCGCACAACCACCCGACCGTGTGCGCCTGCCACCAACAAGCCAAGCCCGTGCTGCCCCACTCGACATCATCCCCGATCACCCCAATCCCAGCGGGCGCCTCGCGGCCGCCTCAACCCGACCCTCCACCAAGTTGCGTTTGGCGAGTGACCTAACGATCTAGATTGGCGCTCAGCTTCCCAATCTCGCCGCTCGGGTGGGGCGGATCCAAACGCAGTCGCGAGCTCACGCCGAAGGTCGCGGGAGACAAGGACTGACCAGTAGGCTGGGGCTCACCCGCGGAAAAGGAGCAGACATGACGAACGGCCGAGTAGCGCAGAGCCGGGTAGGCGTGCTGGGCAGCGGCGAGGTTGGGCGTCGCCTGGCCCACGGGTTTCGCAGTCGCGGCCACGACGTGATGATCGGCTCCCGGGATCCTGGCAAGCCCGAGCTGCGCGAATGGCTGTCCGGGGAGGGAGCTGGAATCGAAGCGGGCACGTTTGCGCAGGCGGCCGCGCATGGAGAGTTGCTCGCCCTGGCGGTGCTGGGGAACGCCGCCGAGGCGGCGATCGCCGACGCCGGCGCGGACAACTTCAGCGGCAAGGTCGTGATCGACGCCATGAACCCGCTTGACTTCTCCGGCGGCTTTCCGCCCAAGCTGTCGATCGCCGGGGCGGACTCCCTCGGCGAGCGCATCCAGCACGCGCTCCCCGACGCCAAGGTGGTCAAGGCCTTCAACACGATCGGCAACCCGTATTTCGTAGATCCAAGGTTCAGCGAAGGTGAGCCGACGATGCTGATCGCGGGAGACGACGAGGGCGCCAAGCGCATTGTCGGTGACGTGCTGGCCGACTTCGGCTGGTCCGATACCGTTGACATCGGCGGTATTGAAAGCTCGCGCGAGCTCGAGGCAATCTGCATCGTGTGGGTCAAGATCGGAGGCGCCCGGGGCTCGTGGGACCACGGATTCAAGCTGCTCGTCGGCTAGGGCGTCCCGCGCGGCCTGCCGTCGAGCACCTGCTCTAGCCGCGCCCGCGCCGCCGCGGCCCCCGGCCGATCCTCCTTGAGCTCGTACAGCTGCAGCGCCGCCCGCGTCTCGGCCTGCGCGACGTCGCGACGGCCGAGCGCCTGCATCACGTGCGCCAGGTTCATCCGGGCGCGGGCCTCGTCGAGCGGAAAGTCCATTCTGAGCGTGAATTCGAGGGCGCTGCGGGCCCAGCGCTGCGCGGCGTCGTGATCGGCATCGCCCAGTGCCAGGCGGGCCCTGACCCCGTGGGTCAAGGCGAAGTTCACGGCGTCGTCGGGGGCGCTCAACTCCTCCGCCAAGGCGATCGCGGCGCGGGCCGCCGGATGGTCGCCCAGTTGCTCGCAGACCTCGGCCAGGTATGACTGGGTGGTCGAGCGGAACGACCGATCCCCGAGCTCCTCCAGACTGGCGTCGGCGCGGCGGAGGATCGCCAACGCGGCCCCAGGATTGTTCGCCGCCATCTCGATCTCGGCGAGTCCTTCCATGGAGCCTGCCGCACGCGCACGCCACCCCATGGCCTCGACGGCCTCCACGGAGCGCTGCCACATCCGGCGGGCGTCGTCGAAGCGCCCCTCCAATCGGCAAACCCACCCTCGTCCTCGCCTGATCGCGGCCGTGAGGTAAATGCTGGGCTCCTCGAGCTCGATGGCATCCAGCTCACGGGCCATCTCCGAGGCGGGATGCCGGCCGAAGATGAGCGTCGAGATGTACTGTCCGAGCGCCCGCGAGCGCATGCCGTGGTCGCCGACGGCCCGGGCATGGACGACGACCAATCGCGCCTGCTCGGCCGCCGCGGTCGCTCGCCCGGCGATCCAGTGCACCGAGAACATGGCCGTGTGAGCCTTGGCCAGCCCCCGCTCGTCGCCGGCTCGCGCCAGCTCGTCGAGCAGGCCGGGCAGCGCGGCAAGACTCGCCTCGGCCGCCTCGTCGGGCCGGGCAAGGTCCATCCATTGGAGTCTGACCAGCTTGGCCCGAGTGGCGACGGCGGGTTCGTGCTCGGCCCCGGTGAGCAGCTCGTCAGCGGCGGCAAGCTCTCCGCTCTCGACCATCTGCTCGGCGAGATCGACCGCCGTCTGCGCAACCAGCGGATCCCCTGGAGGCGCCACCGCGTGGGCGCGCCGCAGCAGGTTGACGGCCGCGGAGCTGTCAAGTCGGTCGGCGGCGCGGCGCCCGGCGGTTCGCAGATGCCTCGTGGCTCTGGCCGCCACCGCCCGATCCGGTTCGCGGCCCAGCTCGCGGTGATAGCGGACCGCCTGCTCCAGGTGCCACCCCGCGATCTCATCCAGTTCGGCCACGTCCGCGGGCATCCCCTCCAGCCACTCGGCGAACCGCTCGTGAAGATCGGCACGCACCGCCTTGGGCAGGCCCTCGTAGGCCGCATCGCGGATCAGCAGGTGACGAAACCGGAACGCATCGTCACCCTGGAATGTCGGCGGGTGCGGGCGGATCAGCTCCTTGCGCACGAGCCCCGTGAATCGCGGCTCGACCTCGGTCGCCCGCTGCTCGCCGGAGAGCGCGAGCACCGCCCGGCGGTGGAAGACCTCGCCCTCGATGGCCGCGCATTCGAGCAGCTCACGTTCCTCGACGGCCAGGCCCTCGAGCCGAGCCGACAGCAGAACCTGGATCGTCGGCGGCACGACCACCGAGCCCTGGTCTCGCGCCAATGCCACCATCTCCTCCAAGAACAGCGGGTTGCCCTCGCTGGTGGCGATCAGGCGAGCCCGCGCGCTCGGATCGAGACGCTCGCCGAGCCGATCCAGCAGTCGACCGCTGTCGGCGGCATCCAAGGGCTCGAGCAGGATCGTGGTCGCGTTGAGCTTGCCGCCGCCCCAGGTCGCGCGGCTCTCCAGCAGCTCTGGCCGTGCCGTGCACGCCAGCAGGATGGGCACGCCCCGGGATAGGTCCGCGACGTGGTCGAGCAGATCGAGCAGCATCGGCTCGGCCCACTGCAGGTCGTCGACATGAAGTATGACCGGCCGTTGCCGAGCCAGTGACTCGAGCAGCCGGCGAACCTCCCAGAACATCTCGTTGGGAACCGCGGCCCTGCCCTGGCTGAGACGCGAGAGCACCGAAGCCGCTACCTGGCCGAGCGGCGCGAGTGCTTCCACCAGAGGCCAGAACGTGATCCCCTCCCCGTAGTGCAGGCACCTACCCTGAAGGACGGTGGTGAAGTCCGCCACGTCTGCCAGCAGCTCACCGACCAGCCGCGACTTGCCGATGCCGGCCGGCCCCAGCACCGTGAACAAGTGGCAGCGGCGTTCGCGCACGGCCCGCTCGAGCGCCTCCCGCAGGACGCGCAGCTCCGATTCGCGGCCCACCAGCGGAGCGTCGAGGTGACGGGCCAGACCGGGAGCGACCGGATCCACCCCCAGCAGCCGGTAGGCGCGCAGCGGCTCAGACTTCCCCTTGACCGACAGCGGCTCCAGCGGTTCCACCTCGACCGCATCGCGGACCAACAACAGCGTCTCGTGTCCGACGACGATCTCCCCCGGAGTTGCCGTCTGCTCGAGGCGCGCGGCGATGTTGACTGCATCGCCGACGGCGAGATTCTCGCCCTCGGCCATCACCACCAATCCGGTGTTGATCCCGGTGCGCAGGTGCAGGGCGACGCCGATCTCCTCGGCGAGAACGGGCAGCCGCTCGCGGATCTCCGCCGCCGCTCGGACAGCACGCAGGGCATCGTCCTCGCGGACCCGGGGGATGCCGAACACGGCCATCACGGCATCGCCGATGAACTTCTCGACCGTCCCGCCGTGGCGCTCGATCGTGGCCCGCAGGTCGGCGAAATAGCGGTTGATGACCTCGCGCAGCACCTCGGGGTCTAGCTCCTCGCCCAGCGTGGTCGAGTCGGCCACGTCGCAGAACAGCGCCGTCACCACCTTGCGCGTACGGCGCATCTGTGCGGGCGGCGCCAACGGCTCGCCGCAGGTTCCGCAAAACTGGAATCCGTCGGGACTTTCAGTTCCGCACCGCTTACAGATGGTCATGGCCCTCGGTACCGCCGGTCCTACCGGTCGAATGGCACCCCCTGATGGGCCACATTCTTTCACCCGACGGTCCCCCGGTCGATGGCTTTGCGCCGGGGAGGACACACGCTTGGCGAGGACGGCCTGGGCGAGAGCGCTCCAGCAGCGGCCGCGTGGAGGACTCGCCGGGCGAAGACGCCGAGGTCAGACGGGCCCGGGTACGCTGATTGGAAGATGGAGATCCGCCCGCTCCAGGCCACCGACGCTGCGGCGATTCACCACAGCCTGCTCGGCGATCCCGAGATCGCCGTCTGGTTTCGCTCCAGCGGTCCGTTCACTTTGGCCGAGTGCGAGGAGATGGTGGCCCGGAAGGTGGCCCACCGGACCGTGCACCGCTTCGGCTGGTCACTGGCGTGGGAAGACGACAGCTGCATCGGGTGGGGTGTCGCCCAGTATTGCATCGTCGATGGCTTCAGCGAGGTTTAGATCGGTTGGACGGTGGCTCACTCGCATTGGCGCCGAGGCATCGCCACCCGCCTTGGTCAGCATGCTCTCGGCGAGGTGAGGTCGCTGGGCCTACGCAGCGTCGTCGCCTACACCCGTGAGGACAATCTGGCCTCGCGCGGCGTGATGATCAGGCTCGGGATGACCTATGAAAAGAGCTTTGACTTCGACCGTGAGCCTCACGTCCTGTACCGAATGCCGATCGTCCAGAGCTGACGCGACCGCGGAGTGGTCGCGTGGTGCCCACCAACCGCGTGAGCCACTTCATCACCTGGCTGTCGGCGGTCACGGCGGGTAACGTCGTCGGCGGCGTCGTGAACGTGGCCGTGCTCAACTACGGCCAAGCCGAGCGGACGAGCGATGACCCATAATCTTGAGCGAACCGATCCCGACGACCGACCAGTCCACGAAGGAATGCCGGACGCCGGCGATGACAGCGTCGCTCAGTCGATCATCTGCCTGCTCCGGTCCGAGGGCGCTGCCCGGCTACGGCATGCGGGGGGACGGACGCTGCTCGACCACCTGGTTGAGACCTGCGCCATCGTACGGCGCTGGAAACAGCCGGTCTGGCTGCAGCACGCGGCTCTTATTCACAGCATCTACGGGACAGAGGCCTTTCGCCAGCGGTTGCTGCCTCTGTCCAGGCGCGACCATATCGCCACGATCGCCGGGCAGCAAGCGGAGCGCCTCGCCTACCTGTTCTGCGTGACAGCTCGCGAATCGCTGCTCGCCGGCAGCCATGGATCGGCTCCCCGCACGCCTTCGCGTGCCGGAGACCCTGAAGGAGGTGCCACTGACCAAGCCGACGCCATCCGGAGCGAGCTCGACGCGCTGGTCCTGCTCCACATGGCGAACCTCGCCGAGCAGGCTCAGGGCCGGGATGGATTGCCCGGCCGCTGGCTGGTGAGGCTGCGTGAGGCCGCCGAGCTGTTGATCGACAGTGACGACATCAGGCTTCCACTGTTCATTGCTGGATTGGCGGCGTTCTCCGATGCGGATGAGTCGGTGACGCGCCAGGCATACCTGGATGCGCTCGTACGTGATGACAACCGCGAGGCCAGGGCGAGCGGGCTGGCGTTGGCGGCCGCGGTCTGCCCCGTGGTGCCGGAGCCGTGTGTCTGGCAGGCGCACCTATCGTGGGCCCGCGGCGACGTCCCGTCGGCCAAACGGTGGGCCGGATGCGCTCGCAGCCGGCTCCTCGAGCTCGGAACGGTGTGGGACAAGCGCCTGACCTTCGATGAGTGGCTGGCGCTCGCCGAGCGGCTCGAGCAGTCAAGAGCCAACGACGTCTCGGCCGCCATTGACACCATCACCCATCCGCGCCAGTTGTTTGAGACCACTATGAGCGTCGTCAGCGGTTCTGGCTCACGGGATAATCCGCCGTCGGTCACCGCGCAGACGGTAGCCCCGCCGGACACGGGAACGACGCGATTCATCCGCTACGTTGAATCGTTAACTGACCCCGCCGCATCTGGTGCCATTTACCCAGACCTGGCGAGCCACCCCTGGTACGACGCCCAGAGTTTTCCACTAGTCAGTTACCTCGAGTCACACTACGCGGCGATCCGGGATGAGATCCTGGCGCTGGAGCCGTCGCGCTTTCACCGGGAGAGCGAGCGCATCAAGCGATCCGGCGAATGGGACGTCGCGTTCTTCTATGAGCGCGGGCGTCGCCACGACGAGGTGTGTGACGCGTGTCCGGTGACAACCCGCGGGATCGAGGGGTACCCCGCCATTCGAACCGTGATCGGCTTGATCTACGCCTCCCGCATGCGCGGCTCGACCCACATCCGCCCTCACCGCGGTCCCACGAACCTCAGGGTCCGTTGCCATCTGGGGATCAAGGTGCCCGTCGGGGATTGCGCGATCCGCGTGGGAGAGCAAACCCGGCGGTGGCGGGAAGGACAGTGTCTGGTCTTCGACGACTACTTCGACCACGAGGCTTGGAACGCCACCGCTGAGGATCGCATCGTCCTGATCGTGGACATGTGGCATCCCGGCCTGTCACGCACCGAAGTGCGCCTGCTCGAGGGTCTACACAGGTACACGTACTCCCACGCCCGTAGGCTCAGCCGGTACTGGTCGGCAAACGCCAAGGCGGTCCGTGAGGCCGGCCATTAGTCCATTAGTGGCCAGGCGCCACCGGGAGCCGACCGCGTCTAGAAGTCTCCGCCGTCGCCGCCGAAGTCTCCGCCGTCGCCACCATCGCCCCAGTCACCATCCCCGCCGTCTCCCCCGTCCCCGCCGTCTCCTCCGTCCCCGCCGTCTCCTCCGTCCCCGCCGTCTCCATCGCCGCCGTCGCCACCGAACAGGTCGCCAACCGCCTCTGCGCCGAGGCCGAGACCGGCACCGAGAGCCGATCCCATAAGCAGCGTCGAAAGCAGTCCGCCGCCGCCGAATCCACCGAAGTAGCCACCCGCCCAGGGACCATAATGGCCCGGCGCGTTCCAGTACTCGGTGGGCCGACCGTTCACCGAAACCTGGCGTCCGTGAGGCGCAAACCCCTCCTTGATCCGCAGTGCGTCAGCCGCGCACGCCGGTACCGGCCGCAGAGCTCCCCCGGGCGGAGCCCACTGGACGTCTTCGGTCGATGGCCCATGCCGGGGATCGAAGAAGCACGGCGGCCTTCGCTGCGGCGGAGGCCGGCCATCGATCAAGGCCTTGGCATAGGCCATCGCGTATCGCCCCTCCTCGAGCGTTTCGCTGACCGGAGCGAGGTCCTCCGGCCGTTTTGCCTTGTCGAAGATCTCGCTGGCCCGCTGGTAGGCCTCGAGTGCCTGCTCATAGCGCTGCTTGGCCTCCTCGGACACGCCTGGCATCTCGATGTCGACGTCGAGCGACCGGATGTCATCGCCAAGTGCCACGAGATCATCCTGCGCCGAGGCACGAACCTCGTCCCATTCGCGCTCCCGACGCGACTTGTGTCCAAAGAAAGGCACCTCGGCGCGAACCATAGCTCGCCCGGCCTCAGGTAGTCGATCAGCGACGGGCCCTGCGAGCTCATCGTCAGCGCCGGCAGCGCGGGCTAGCGGCACAGTTCACCGGAGAGAACAGACGCCTCTGCTAATGGCCCCATAACGGCGGCGTAACGGTGTTACCTCGGTGTTAGCGGTCATCCCGTACAAGTAGCCACCCAGTCTCACTCGACACGGCCACGGCGACGAGATGCGCGAGGCAACCGCTACTGAAGCATCAGGCTTTCACCGGCATCGGCTATCGGTCACGCTCGCGGCGCTGAGCTGTGTGGTCGCACTCGCGGCCTGCGGGTCCTCGGACAAGTCGAACACCGCTGCCGCTTCGGCAGGCTACTCGCAATTTCTCAAGTTCTCGCGGTGCATGCGCTCGCACGGCTTGCCAAAGTTCCCGGACCCGAGCTTGCGTGGCGGCATCCAGCTCACTCCTGGCTCCGGACTCAACCCATTCTCGCCCGCGTTCAAGGCCGCCCAAGCGGATTGTCACAAGCTGCTGCCCGGAGGGGGGCCCGGCCAGGGGCCGCCGTCGGCAGAGGTCATGAAACAGATGCTGGCGACCTCCAAGTGCATGCGCGCCCACGGGGTGACGGGGTTTCCGGATCCCACCACGTCGCCGCCATCCAGCCCCAGCGGCTACAGCCAGATCATCGGCCACGGCGGGGCCGTCATCGCCGTTCCGGACACGATCGACGCGAGCTCGCCTGCGTACCGGAGGGCAGCGGCCGCATGCCGGTTCGGGTGAGCGTCAAGCGCCACTGGGGTCCTCTAGACGCGCAACCCGGACGATTCTTCCCGCACCAGGCTCGACGTGATTGGGCGGGCTGCGATCGGGCATCATTGCCCCGATGCGCGCCTCCCGATCCACCGGCCGATGATTCCTACCGCAGGTCTCGGCCGTTCAGGAGCGCTGTTCACGCGTCTTGGGCTGGGGACGTGGGCGATCGGCGGGCCATGGCGGTTTGGCTGGGGCCCGGTCGACGACGCCGAATCGATCGCCGCCATCCGCCGCGCCGTTGCTGCGGGCATCAACTGGATCGACACTGCGCCGATCTACGGGGGAGGGCATGCTGAGGAGATTGTCGGTCGTGCGCTGAAGGGTCACGCCTCGGGGACAGACGTGCTCGTGTGCACCAAGTGCGGCCGGCACACCCTGCCCGACGGAAGCCCATACGGTGACCTGCGCCCGGAATCGATTCGCGCCGAGTGCGACGCCAGTCTCGGTCGTCTCGGCGTGGAGCGGCTCGACCTGTACCAGATCCACTGGCCGGACGTCGATACGGGAGCACCGCTCGAGGACTCGTGGGCGACGATGGCAGAGCTGGTGGAGGCGGGCAAGGTGCGCTGGCTCGGGGTGTCGAACTTCGATGTCGATCAGCTCGAGCGGTGCGAGCCGATCCGCCACGTCGACTCTGTCCAGCCGCCGCTCTCGATGCTTCAGCGCGGAGCCCTGCAGAACGTGATCCCCTGGGCGGCGAAGCATCAGACCGGTGTCATCGTCTACTCACCGATGGCCTCGGGGCTGCTCAGCGGAAGCTTCGATCGCGACCGGCTCAAGCATCTGGCCGCCGATGACATGCGTCTGCGACGGCCCGAGTTCACCGAGCCAGAGCTGTCCAAGAACCTGGAGCTCGTGGAGCGGCTGCGCGCGATCGCGGACGAGCTCGGTTGTGCGGTCGCCGAGCTGGCCATCGCCTGGACGCTCGCCCAAGAGGGCGTGACCGGCGCGATCGTGGGCGCCCGGCGGCCGGATCAACTCGATCAGTGGATCGGCGCCGCCAACGTGGATCTCTCAGAGCAGCAGCTTTGCGCGATCCGCGCTGCCATCGACGAAACCGGCGCGGGAACGGAGCAGCTGCCAACGCCGCCACGGCCGTCGGGGGTGACGGGGAGCTAGGTCCGAGCTAGGTCATGCTTAGGTCGTGCTGCCTGCGCGGCGCAGGCGGCTCGCCATCACGCTCATCACCAGATGCGCGAAGTACGGCGTCTCGTGGACCAGCACCCAGAAGTGCCGAGCCGAAATCTCGACCACTTCGGCGTCGGATTCGGCGACCGCGCTGAGCGACCGCGGCTCGTCGTCGATCAGGGCCATTTCGCCAAACAGTCCCGGGGTCCCCGCGGTGTCGATGACCTGGTCGCCGTTCTTGAGGGCCACCGAGCCATCACTGACGACGTACATGTTGTCGCCGCGCTCGCCCTTCTCGAAGATCACCTCGCCGGCGGAGACGCTGCGCCGCTCCCCGGCTTGTGCGAGCAACGCGTAGAGCTGGTCGCGGCTAACACCCGATGACATCGCGGCTCCTGTCGTGGTGCTGCAGTACTGCGACGCATGATAAGGCGATCGGCCGAGCGGTCGCCTGAGCTGTCGCCTCGCTGGCCCTCATCCATCGAGCCTACAGTCGCGCTAAGACACGCCGCAGGCCAAGCACAGTCGCTGCAGCTGCTCCATCGCTTCGGCCGAGCGTGTAGGCAGCGCCTCCAGCGCAGCGGCGGCAGCGCGCAGGTCACGGATGGTGACGGCACGCGCTTCGAGGGCGAAGCGGCCAAGCCAGCGGACGGCGGCGCGTTCGTACCGCGCGGGATCGCCGTCGCGCAGCACGAGGCAGATGCGCAACGCGTCTTCGAGCGCTATCTGGGGCAGCTCGCGGGCAGTGCCCAGGACGAGCAGCTCATTGCCCGTCTCGAGCGCGCGGCGAAACCGCGCGTAGGGACTGCCGTCGCTGGTCACGAACATATGTTCGCATCGGCGTCAAGCGGAACGCCGGGGGCCTGGGGTCAGATCACCAAGCGGAGGTTGACCCTGTAGTTGGCGCGGTGCTTGCTGTGGGGGACCGCCGACTGGGCAAACACCCGCAACGGATGGTGAGGCGGCCAGCGGTGTGGTCTCCGCACCTTCCCGACGCGGCAGTGCGCCCGCTTCAGCGCGGCCCGGGCCCGGACGAGGGTCAGGCTGGTGAGCCGGGGCACGATGCACCTGAAGGTCAGTTCCGCGAACGGGGTCACGTTGCCCGTGGCTTCTGCGAACCCGGCCAGGCCCTGATCATCGAGCCCGATGGCGGCGGCGTTGGGCCGCGCGGGCTTGCGCGCCCCGCCCTTGAAGGACCAGAAGGTCATGGAGGGCAGGCCCTCGACAATGGTCCCGTTGAGCGGTGCGGCGCGCAGGTGCGCCAGCGGGTTGGGGATGTTCTGCAGGTCCCACTCGTCGACGGTCACCGAGGGCTGCACGGCGCCGAACAGGGCCCAGTCGGTGACCAGGATCGGGGCCCCTCCGGCGATCCGGTAGACCAGTCCGGTGGTGGTCGTGAGGAAGGTCCCGGTGGCCGGATACGGCGGCAGCTGGGAGAACTTCCGCGGGCTGAGCAGCTCCACCGGCTGGGGGCCGCCGAACCCCGACCAGCTGCTGACGTAGAGGGGCGCGCCACCCGCAATCCGGTAGACGTTCGCGGATCCAGAGACCGCGACGAAGGTGTTGTCGGGAATCGGGCTTGACGTGTCGGCCGTGGCCCCGCCGAGGTAGTCGTTGTCGATATTGATCCTCACGCCGCCGTAGGCCTCGTCGTGGCCGCCCCGATACTGGTGCAGCCGCTGATGATTGGGCCAGTCAACCGCCGGTACGAAACCGTCCTGGGTCGTCCTGGCGCCGTTCCAATGGGCGATCCAGATGTCATCGGGCTCGGTGTAGCCGGTCGCGGCCGCTCGCACGAGCGCGCCGATCCCCGAGGCTGCGCTGCTGTAAACGCCCGAGAGGTATCCCTGAGCGTGTAGCTGCGCCGTCCAACCGGACAAGAACGCGAGCACAGCCGCCGAGTTGGCGGCGGTGGCGCTGTAGCTCTCGATGTCGTTATAGATCGGGTTGCCGGCCGGGATGCCGATGGCCTGCGCTTGATCGACGGCGTCGCGAGCAGCCGCCACACCCTGTGACGACGCCCGGCTCGGACTGATCGTGGCGCACCGGCCCCCGCACGCTCCGCTGCCCTGGCGACCGACGTAAGTCGGAATCAGGTGCCAGCCGGCTCTGACCTCCGCGCTCACCCAACCGGCAGTCAGGTTTGGCTGTGAGCAGGCAGAATTCACACCCCCGAGATAGATCCCGATGGCTCGGTAGGGCGAGGACAACCACGCCGACATTGCTCTGCTCGAAGGCGCCGCACACGCGTCGAAGCCGAGCCCGGTGTAAGCAGCTTCGGTCGGATGGGCCACGGGTCGGGCATTGGCGATGGCATGGCCGCGGGAGTGCGTCGCGGTCACGGCGCGGCCCGCGGGCGCCGGCTGCTTGGTGCCGGCAGGGGCTGCCCCAGCTATCGGCGCGCTCACGCGCCGGCCGAGAATCCTCGACAGCAGACGCCGTTGCCGCGACCAGGTGGCGGTTGCGACCAGCCCGGCGGAGCGGATCGAAAACCTCGCCACCGAGCTATGGCCGCGGATGACCGGCGCGCGGACGGCGGCCGCGGCGGCACGGATCGGTTCGAGCAGAATCGCCTCGGTGCGGCCGACGGCATGCGCGGGGCAACGTTGTTCGGCGCTCGGCACCCCCAGGTACAACGCATGACGGTTGAAGCGTACGCAGGTGTGGGGGGCGCGGTCGAGATCGATCACCGGCCACGATGCCGGCACTCGCAGTGGGTAGCCGTGAAAGCGCACCAAACGTGCGGCCCCATGCGCAGGTGCCACAAAAATGCCGCTCAGTAGCGCCGCCACGGCCAACCCGATCGTGATCGCGCGTGCCCCTGAATGGCGGCGGTCCACGGAACCCAGCCCCGTCACTGGGGGCAGTGTAACCAGTCACAGTCGCAGAGGCAGTGCTCCTTAATATGACACGCCTCTTATGTGACAGCCATACGCGCGCGCTGTCACATGGACAACGCGCGCGCAGGGGCGTGACTAAGCGAGAGCTATGCCTTCACGCCCTGATACGAGTGGTACGCCGGAGCGCGCGTAGCCCGCGGGGCGACACGACGCCGGGTCCTGCGTGCAGTCGGCTCTGGACGCGAGGTCCAGATCGCTCGGGAAAGCAGTCCAACGATGGCGACGACTACACAGACCATCAGAATGATGTTGGCGATCAGTGCGAATGTCATTTTCAACTCCTTGACTCGACGTAGCCAAGCTTTCCGATCGCCTCGAAGACAAACGTTGAATCACCGTAGGAGCGATATAAGACAGGCAAGCAACACTTGTCACATGCATCGTTGTGACAAGTCCCACTATCTCGTCCAAGCGGCTGCGTCAGTCCTTGCTGTTGGCCGCTTCCCGATCGGCGCGCTCGCGCTCCTGCAGCTTCTCGCGTAGGTAGCGCGCCTTTTCCGCCCGCCGTTTCTGGGTCTCGGCCTCGGCTCGGCTGTCTGCCTCCTCGAGGGCGGCGCGGGCCGCTTGCTCCTGGGCCAACTGGCGCCGCTTGAGCTCCTCGATGTCGGCATCTTTAGGAGTCATGCCTGGACGCTACTACGCCGCCCGGCCGCCGAAAAGCTTCGTAGGGTGTGTGCCGTGAGATCACGAAGTCGACCGGCCGCCGCATTGCTGCTCACGATCGCGCTTGCGGCTTGTGGCGGCGCCAGCGCGCCGAGCGGTAGCGCCTTCAGAGCGGGGTTCAAGACCGACAAGGCGCAATTCCGTCGGCTGGGGGTCGATCTCCAGCATGCGATCGGCGGGGCACAGGCCAAGACCAACGCTCAGCTTGCGACCGAGTTCGATTCGCTCTCCACTCGGGCCAGGCAACAAGCCTCAAAGCTGGCCAAGCTCGACCCACCGGCGAAGTACAAGCACAGCCTGGACGAACTGGTCGCAGGCTTCAAGGCGGTGGCCGGCGACTTGAGCCAGATCGCCAGCGCCGCCCGCGCCAATGACGTCCAGGGGGCGAAAGCCGCGACGCGCTCGTTGGTCGGTCACGCGGCGCAGGTCAAGGCAGCCGACGTGGCCATCAGCGATGCGCTGGGGCTGCCCACCCAGGGCTAACCTGCCTGGGCTCGACGCCGGCGCCTAGGGTCCCGCGCGATCGGGCGGCCGGTGAAGGCGGCTCGGGTGGCGCAATCTGGATAAATTTGGTTGAATTACTTCTCTTGGTGCTGTATTGCTCCGTTACCGATCCGATTCTCAACGCGCCGGAGGTGGAGTGGATGTGGAGCCGACAACAGAGGCAGAGCCCATGACCAACCCCACGCCCGAGGCTGGAGTCTCAGCATGAGCCTGACCAAGCAAGCGCTGCAGCGGTTCGCCGCCGGGCTGGCGGCGGCTCCCGAGCGCTGGAGCCACCTGGTTCGCCACGCCGACGAGGTCCGCGTCTACGAGCAGATCTGGGACGACGATGACGTCAATGCGTGGGTGATCTGCTGGAGCGAGGACCAGGACACGGGCTTTCACGACCATGACGACTCGGCGGCGGCGATCGCGGTCGTCTCGGGCCGAGTCCGCGAAGACCGCCTGACGCTCGGCTCAACCCCGAATTCGCGCGAGCTTGGGCCGGGCACCACGTTCACGGTCGAGCCGGAGGCGATCCACCGGGTGCTGCACGCGGGCGGCGAGCCGGCGGTCACGATCCACGCCTACTCGCCCCCGCTGCGACGCACCGGCGCCTACCGCATCGGCCCCGGGGGCGAGCTGCAGCGCGAGGCCCAGCCGTTCGAAGTCGAGTTGCGGGCCCCCGCTACCGCGCTGGCCTGACCGGCGCAGGCGGGCGGGCCCCGCTACCGGGCTGGCCTGACGGGCGCAGACGAGCGCGCGGCTCCCGGTCGACGGCGCGCTCGCGTACGGTTGTGGGTGTCGATGTACACCACGATCGAACACGACGGTGTCGACGACCAGGTCGCGGTCGAGGAACCGCTGGAGGTCCGCGTGGACGGCTCCCCCCTGGTGGTCACGATGCGCACGCCGGGCCATGATGAGGAGCTGGCGCTCGGCTTTCTGTACGGCGAGGGCCTGATCGAGGATGCCCGACCGGCAGGCCCGACCACCGACTTCGCCGCCAACATCGTCGAGGTTGCCGGCCCGCTGAAGCGCGATCCCGGGGCCCGCCGGTTCTACACGACCTCCTCGTGCGGCGTGTGTGGAAAGGGTGCGCTCGAGGAGGTGGCGGTGACCAGCGCGCCGCTGCCCGAGGGGCCGGTGATTGCCCGGGTGCTGGCCGCCGAGCTCCCCTCCCGGCTCGAACAGCCGGGTTTTACGCGCACCGGCGGCCTGCACGCGACCGGCCTGTTCAGCGCCTCGGGAGAGCTTCTGATCACGCGCGAGGACGTCGGGCGCCACAACGCGATGGACAAGGTGGTGGGCCGGGCGCTGCTGGACGGCATGGTGCCGCTCGGCGAGCGCCTGTTGTGCGTCAGCGGGCGCCTGTCGTTCGAGCTTGTTCAGAAGGCCGCCGTCGCCGGGGCGCCGATCCTGGTCGGCGTGGGCGCGCCCAGCTCGCTGGCGATCGAGCTCGCTGCCGACCGGGGGATGACGCTGTGCGGCTTTGCCCGGCGGGGCAGCGTCAACGTCTACACCTGCCCGGAGCGAATCGCCGACTGAGCCGGGCGCCGTCGGGCGACGATGGGCACGTCAGGGGGCGATTGGCCCGTCAGGGGCGATTGGCCCGTCAGGCGGCGATCCGGACCAGCTCGTCGAGCTCGTCCTCAGAAGACCACGCCCCCACCGACGCGCGCAGATAGGCGTGCGTGGGGATGCTGCGAATCACGAACCCGGCCTCGGCGAGCCGCGCAACCTCGGCGTCGGGGTCGTCAGCCTTCCAGGAGACGAGCGTCGAGCGGCCCCGGGGGCCGACCTCGAGCCCCCGCTCGGCCAGCCCGCTGGCCAGGCTGGCGGCAAGATCCGCGGCCCGGGTGTAAACCCATTCCCAGCCGGCCGATTCGAGGACGGCGATCGAGGCCAGCGCCCACACGCTGCGCATGCCGGGCGGAAAGCCGTGGTCAAAGCGCGCCGCGTGCTCGGCCGGCGGCGAGGCCAGCGCGTCGTGGGCATCGGCCAGCGAGCCGTATCCCGGCCAGGGGACGGTCAGCTCATCGAGCTGGTCGGGACGCACGTACAGGCAGCCGCTGCCCTCGGGTCCGCACAGCCACTTCTGGCCCGAGGCGGCGTAGAACGCACACCCCAGGCTCTTGACGTCGACCGGCACGGCGCCGATGCCCTGCGCCGCGTCGAGCAGCACGGGCACGCCGGTCTGCGCCAGCGCCTCGTGGTCGACGACTCGGCCGCTCACCCAGGACACGTGCGAGCAGGCGATCAGCCGCGTGTTGGGCGTGACTTCGCCCGGCAGCTCGGCGAACGGGACGATCCGGACGTCGGCGCCGTGCACCCGCTGGGCGCGCCCCAGCGGGGCGAGCAGCCCCGGGTGCTCCTCGTCGCTGGTGACGATCTCGTCGCCCCGACTGAGGTTCAGGCCGGCCAGCACCGTGTTGACGCCGTCGGTCGTCGAGCCGGTGAGGGCGATGCTGGTCGGGTCACACCCGAGCACGCGCGCGTAGGCGGCCCGCAACTCCCCGGCGAGCTGCTGGACCGAGGTCATGTAGGCCTTGCCACAACGCCCACTGGTGAGCTCGAGCTCGATCCGCTGGCTCACGGCCTCGGCCGCCCGGCTGGGTAGCGGGCCCTCGGTGCCGGCATTCAGGTACGACGTCCGTTCCAGGACGGGGAACTGCGCTCGGAAGTGGGCGGCGTCGGTCACGGCTGGCTATCTTATGGCCGCCCCGAGGAACGGAATGCACGTATATCGCGCATAGGGTTCCTAGCCTATGAGCCCACCGGTAGGCCCGCCTTGCGGCACGCGGTGGTCAGGGCCTGAGCGGTGGCGCCCACGCTGCCACCGGGCTGGTTGACGTTCGCGCACATTTCGCGCGCCGAGGCGCCGCAGCGATAGATCTGCGTGCCGCCCACCGAGTAGGCGAGCCCCACCGAGATGCAGCCGTGGCCGGACTTGTGACCCGAGGAGGCGAACGAGAACACGAGCGCGATGGCCAGCGCCGCGAGCAGACCGACCACCCCGCCCAGCATCGCCTTCTCCCGCGTCCGCAGAGGATGCGAGCGAGGGGCTGACTGTGCATGCCCCGGCGGCAGGATCAACATCGCGCGAGTGTAGCCCTGGCGCCGGGCCGTCCCGATCAGCGCTCGCGGAGCACCGCGCCGTCCTTGAGTTGCGCCGCGTTGGCGTGGCCCATCAGCCCGATCGTCAGGTCGAGATCGGCCAGCAACGCGCGCAGCACGGCGAGCGTGCCGGCCTCCCCGCCCGCCGCCAGGCCCCACAGGTACGGCCTGCCCACGAGCACGGCGTCGGCACCCAGGGCGAGCGCCTTGACCATATCGGCACCCGAGCGGATGCCGCTGTCGAGCAGCACCTCGAGGTCGTCGCCGACCGCGTCGACGACCGCCGGCAGGGCGTCGAGTGAGGCGATCGCACCATCAACCTGGGCCACGCTCGCCGACCGCGGCCCGCATGTCCTCCTCGGGCGGCCGCGCCAACGACCCGCAGAACAGGGGATCGGTCACGTAGTTGGCGATCCCCGTGCCCTCGAGGTACGGCTGCCAGGCGCCCTGCAGATCGCGCGGCTTCCAGCCGGGAAGAAAGGCGTCGACGGTGACCAGCACCGCCCGATAACCGGACCGCTCAGCCCGCGACAACAGACTCGCCGCCAGCTCACGATCGTTGGGCCAGTAGAGCTGAAACCACTTGGGTCCGTCGGCCGCCGCGGCGATCTCCTCGAGCGGGCTCGCCGACACCGTGCTGACCGCCATCGGCAGACCGACGGCAGCGGCCGCGCGGGCCACCGCGAGCTCGCCATCGGGATGCACGATCGTCTGCGTGCCGATCGGGGCCAGCCCGACGGGCGCGGGCAGGTCGGTCCCGAGCACGGTGACCGAGAGGTCGCGTGAGGAAACGTCGCGGAGCATCCGGGGCACAATCCGCCAGCGGCGAAAGGCCTCCACGTTGGCGCGCATGTGTCTTCGGTGCCGGCTCCGCCGAACACATAGGCCACCCGGCGGCGGCAGCTACTCGTCTCCCGTGGTGGCCGGCGCGCTGTCCTGATCTGGGGCTTTCAACCCGTCGCCCGTCTCCAGCAGGTCGCGCTTGAGCACCTTGCCGGTCGGGTTGCGCGGCAGCTGATCGAGAAACACGACCTCGCGCGGGATCTTGTAGTTGGCCAGGTTGTCCCGGACGAGGCTCTTGACCTCGTCCTCGGTGAGCTGCTTGCCCTCGCGCCGCACGACGAACGCCTTCAGTCGCTGACCGAATTTCTCGTCGTCGACTCCCACGGCCGCGACCTCCCGCACGGCCTCGTGCGCGGCGATCAGCTCCTCGACCTCTCCGGGAAACACATTCTCGCCACCGGAGACGATCATGTCATCGTCGCGCCCGTCGATGAACAGGCGTCCCTTGTCGTCGAAATGGCCCATGTCGCCCGAGGACAGGAGGCCCTTGATCTGTTGTTTGGTCTCACCGCCGGTGTAGCCCTCGAACTGGCTGGCGTTGCCGACAAAGATCCGACCGGTGGTGCCGGCCACCATCTCCTCGCCGTGATCGTCGAGGATCTTGACGACGGCACCGCGCACCACCCCGCCGACGCAGGCCGGCTCCTCTTGTAGATCGGCTGGCGTGGCGATCGTCGCGTACGACACCTCGGTCGAGCCGTACAGGTTGTAGACGACCGGTCCGAACGCCCGCAGTGCCCGCTTGCACAGCTCCGCCCCGAGCTGTGAGCCGCCGACGAAGATGATCTTCAGCGACGAGGTGTCATACCTGGCGACCACGTCTTCGCCGAGGTCGAGGATCCGCTGCAGCATCACCGGAACCACGATCAGCGCGGTCGCGTGGTTGCGCTCCAGGCTGTCGAGTGCCGGCTGGGGCTCAAAGCGCCGCCGGACGACCAGCGTCGAGCCCAGCGCCAGCGCGAGCGCCATGTGCGCGAAGCCGAGCGCGTGGAACATCGGCACGCAAAGCTCGGTGACCTCGCGGGCCCGAAACGGGACCTTGTCGAGCAGGCCGCCAATCACCGACAGGGATCGCGGATCGCTGCGGGGGGCGCCCTTGGGCGCCCCCGTGGTGCCGCTGGTCAGGATCACGACCTTGGGACCGGTGCTCGGCTTGGGCGGCGGCTTGGTGAAGCCGCGCTGGATCAGGGCCTCGATGGTGTCGCTGGCGGCAGGCTCGGGGGTGTCAAGCCATGCCCGCCAGCGTCCGTGGGGCGGCTCGATCCCCTCGAGCATCTGCGAGTACTCGTCGTCGTAGACGAGCAGGTCGGTCCCCTCGCGCCCCGCCACCTCGCGGATCTGGGGGCCGGCGAAGGAGGTGTTCAAGAGCACGATCCGGGCCCCGCACTTGGCGGCGGCGAACACCGAGTCGAGAAAGCCCCGATGATTGCGGACCAGGACCGCGACCCCGTCGCCCGGGGCAAGGCCGTGCTCGCGCCATGCATTGGCGAGCGCGTTGGAGCGCTGGTCGAGCTCCTTGTAGGTGAGTTCGCCGAGCTCGTCGCGCATCGCGATCCGGTCACCGTTGCGGATGGCCCCGGCCGTGACCGCCCCGGCAAGCATCCCGTAGCGCTCGAACGCGCGCAGCATTTGCGCCAGGCGGTGCGGGCGCTCCGGCCCCACGATCCCGCTGCGCAGGCAGAGCACGACGTAGTAGGCCTCGTCGCCAACACGCTCGGCGAGCCTGACGCCGCCGCCGAGCAGACCCTTGACGTCCACGTCTACGATCGTCTTCTCCTCACTGGATCCCGGACCGGACACTATTGCGATCCGGGATCCAGTGCGAGGACTACCCGCCGCGGGTCAGCCTTGACCCACGGCCGAGGCGATCAGCCGACGGCGACCACGCCGACGCCGGGCACGACGATGGCCCAGCCACCGCCGCCATAGCCCCCGTCGCCGTACGGGTTGCTGCCCCCGTCGCCGTACGGGTTGCTGCCCCCGTCGCCATACGGATCGCCACCGCCGTAGCCGGATGGGTACCCGGAGCCCGACCCGACGCTCGTCGGCGAGGTCCCGGTGGACGACGACTGATCAGACCAGGCCACCGAGAACGAGGAGCCGTCCGAGGACAGGCTCGACGGCGTCGCCCCGCCCGTGCTGTCGGTCGACGTTGACGCGAACTGGCTACCCAGTCCGTCCCCGGAAGCCCCGGGGCTCAGTGTCACGGCCGCGGCACTCCAGTGGGGGTCCGAGATCGTGCCGGTGTGCCCGTCAGTCGAAGTCGCGGTCGCGTCCGAGAACTGGACCGTGCCGAAGTCGGACAGCGGCAACGGCGTGCAGCCAGATGCTCCCTCACCGCACTGCGACGGCGCTTCAGCGATCCACTCGGCACTCGAGGTGTCGGTTTGGTTGGGCATCTGAAGCGTCTTGTCAAACGACTGTCCGGTCGTCTCGTCGGAGATCTGCATCGTCACCTGCTGGCCGCTGACGCTGACCTTGCTCGAGATCCGGTCACCCGGATGAATGGCAAGGTCAACCTTCACCGGCGCGGCGGGGACGAGCTCGTACCAGGCGAAGTAGCTCGGGGTGCCGTTCGCCGAGCAGTCGGCCTCGGTCCCATCCTGCTCGAGGGCCTGCGTCTGGCTCTGGCCCGAGCCGCCAAGCCCGATCCAGAAGGCCGAATACTGGCCCGAGTCCGAGGCGGTGCACTTTGCCGCCGGCTGAACCCAACTTCCGGACACGTTCGAGAACTTCTCGGTGCCCGACGAGCTGCCGACCACGTAACCAGACCAGTTCGCGCTTGTTGCCTGCTGTACGTCAGTCGCCGCCGAAGCGGCCGGCACGACGCCGAGCGCGCACGCCGCCGTGACGAATATTGGAATCACGCGTTTTGGTTTCATGCCCTTGAATCTGGAGCGCGTGACGAAGAGCGCTTTACGAACTGGCGAAGAACTCGATCAGCGCCAGAGCTCGCCCGGGGTGTCTCGGGATCGGCGGGGGCGGGCAGTCAGGCGCCGGCGCTCGCGCCGCTCACGCGCTCACCACGGCGCGCGCCTTGGCCAGCCGCACGGCCTTCGACAGGGTGTCGATGTCATATGCGCCCTGGTGACGGTGGCCGTTGATGAAGAACGTCGGTGTCCCGGAGACGCCGCTCATGTCGGCTGACTCGACGTCCTCGGCGATCCGCGCCGCCGACTTGTTCTTGCGGATGTGCGCGCGGAACGCGTCTTCGTCCAGACCCAGCGCTGTTGCGTCGGCGATCAGGTCGCGGACGGTGAGGTGGTCCTGGTGGGAGAGCAGCGAGTCGTGCATCTCCCAGAAGTGACCCTGGGCGGCGGCGGCCTCGGCCGCTTCGGCGGCCAGCTGCGCGTGCGGGTGGACGTCGTTGAGCGGCAGATGGCGCCACACGTAGCGAAGCTCTCCGAAGTCCAACAGCAGCTCGCGAATCACCGTCTCGGCCTGGCCGCAATACGGGCACTCGAGGTCGCCGTACTCGACCAGCGTCACCGAGGCGTTGTCGGGCCCGCGGATGTGATCGCGCTCGGGGTCGACGGGCACGGCGAGGTCGACGATCAGCTCCGACTGACCCACGATCGCGCGCAGCCGGCGCTCGCGGGGCAGCTTCTTGGTTGCGCGCAACACGATCGAGCTCACCAGCGGCGCTCCGATCAGCGTGGTCAGCACGCCGAGCTTGGCCTCCGCCAGCTCCTGGCCGTGGAAGGCGAGGGTCGCAATCAGGATCGACACGGTGAAGCCGATACCGGCGATCGCGGCCCCGCCGATCACCGAGCCCCAGCCGACCGGTGGCCGGATGCGCCCGCCGCTGAGCCGGGTCACCAACCCGGCCGCACCCGAGATCCCGATCGGCTTGCCGACGAGGTAGGCGACAATGATCCCGAGCGTGATCGCCGACCCGTAGGCATGCGACAGAAACGAGCCGCTGATCACGATCCCAGCGTTGGCGAGCGCGAACAGGGGCACGATCACGTAGCTGGTGAACGGGTGATAGAGCTGCTGGTAGCGCTCGTTGGGCGAGATCGCCGAGCGCAGCCCGGCGCGTGCCGACTGCGCGAGCTCGGGGGTCGGCTGCTCTCGAAACACGCGGAACAGATCGGTCGCTTCCTCGAGGTCTCCCCGCGACGCCGGATAGGCGATGGTGAGCAGGCCGATGGCCAGACCGACCACCACCGGGTCGATGCCGGAGCGCTGCATCGCCACCCACGCGGTCACGCCCAGCAGCGCGAACGCGACGCCGCTGTGGATCCGGCTCACGCGACCGACGAGGATCACGGCGATCGCCCCCAGCGCCACAATCAAGGCGACGACGTCCACCGAGCTCGTGAACGCGACCGCGATCACGATCAGAGCCACGAGATCGTCCACGACCGCGACCGTGAGGATGAAGGCCCGCAGGCTGTCGGGGAAGCGCCGGCCGACGATCGCGAGCATGCCGAGCGCGAACGCCGTGTCGGTCGACATCGCCGTACCCCAACCGCCTCGCGAAGCATGGCCGGCGTTGAGCGCCAGGTAGATCGCGACCGGAACCATCATCCCGCCCAGACCGGCGAGCAGCGGCAGCGCCAGGCGGCGGCGGTCTCGCAGCTCGCCGAGGTCGAATTCGCGCCGGGCCTCCAGACCGACGACGAAGAAGAAGAACGTCATCAGGCCGCTGTTGACCCATTCGCGCAGGTCCATGGCGATCCCGGCGCTGCCGATCCGGATCGACAGCGTCGTGCTCCACACACGCTCGTAGGAGGAAGCATCGACGTTGATCCACAGCAGCGCCGCGATGGCGCCGGCGAGCAGGATCGCCGCGCTCCCGGACTGGGTGGCCAGAAACTGGCGCAGCGGCGCCTCGAGGCTGCGGGCCCAGGCGGTCCGGCCGGGGCTGGGCTCAGCAGTGGTTTCGCTCTCTTGCGCCTGCGCTCGAGCGTCGATCGGGATGTCGCCGGCGGTCACCGGCAATCAGCTTAGAAGGGGCCAGGAGCGGCGCGGGGGGTACGGGGTCGCTGCGCCGCCGACGACTAGTATCAGGGGCAGATTTTCTTTGAACGTTGTGCGCGCCAAAACTTAGAGGAGCCGACGATGCCAGCCACTGAAGCGCTTGTCTTCGACGCGATCCGCACCCCACGCGGGCGAGGCAAGGTCAACGGGTCGCTGCACACCACCAAGCCGGTCGACCTGGTCGTGGGGTTGATGCACGAGATGCTCAGCCGGCACCCCGACCTCGACCCGAGCCGCGTCGACGACGTGGTGCTCGGCTGCGTATCGCCGATCGGCGACCAGGGCGGCGACATCGCCAAGGCCGCGGCCATCAAGGCCGGCCTGCCCGATACGGTCTCCGGCGTGCAGCTCAACCGGTTCTGCGCGTCGGGTCTGGAGGCGGTTAACATCGGCGCCCAGAAGGTGGCCTCAGGCTGGGAGGATCTGGTGCTGGCGGGCGGGGTCGAGTCGATGTCGCGGGTGCCGATGGGCTCCGACGGGGGCGCCTGGGCCATGGACCCCGAGACCAACTACGAGACGTCGTTCATCCCGCAGGGGATCGGCGCCGATCTGATCGCCACGATCGAGGAGTTCAGCCGCGACGAGGTCGACACCTATGCCGCGCGCTCGCAGCAACGGGCGGCCACGGCGCGGGCCGAAGGCCGGTTCTCCAAGTCGATGGTCCCGGTGCTCGACCTCAACGACCACGTGGTCCTCGAGCAGGACGAGCACATCCGGCCTGACACCACCGTGGAGACGCTCAGTCAGCTCAAGCCGTCGTTTGCGGCGATCGGTGAGATGGGCGGCTTTGATGCGGTGGCGCTGCAGAAGTACCACTGGGTCGAGAGGATCGATCACGTCCACACCCCGGGTAACTCGTCGGGGATCGTCGATGGCGCCTCGCTGGTGGCGATCGGCAACGAGAAGACGGGGGCCGAGCTCGGCCTGCGCGCACGGGCCAAGATCCTGGCCACCGCGGTCTCGGGCGCGGACCCGACGATCATGCTGACCGGGCCGGCGCCGGCCAGCCGTAAGGCGCTGGCCAAGGCCGGACTGACGGTCGACGATCTGGATCTGGTCGAGATCAATGAGGCGTTCGCCGCCGTCGTGCTCCGCTTCGTCCGCGACATGGGGCTCGATGTCGACAAGGTCAACGTCAATGGTGGCGCGATCGCCATGGGCCACCCGCTCGGTGCGACCGGGGCGATGATCCTGGGCACGCTGGTCGACGAGCTCGAGCGCCAGGACAAGCGCTACGGCCTGGCCACGTTGTGCATCGGCGGCGGGATGGGCATCGCCACCGTCGTCGAGCGCGTGTGACCATCAGCATGAGTGACACCGACACGATCCGCTGGGAGCGCGACGACGACGGCGTCGTGATCCTGACGCTCGACGACCCCAACCAGTCGGCCAACACCATGAATGCCGCCTACGCGGCTTCGATGCGCGCGGCCGTGGACCGGCTCGAGGCCGAGCGCGAGCAGATCAAGGGCGCGATCATCACCTCGGCCAAGAAGACGTTCTTCGCCGGCGGCGACCTCAACGACCTGAGGGCCGCGACTAAGGAGCACTCCGAAGAGATCGCCGCCTTCGTCCGCGATGCCAAGGCCGTCCTGCGCCGGCTCGAGACCCTGGGCCGGCCGGTCGTGGCGGCGGTCAACGGCTCGGCCCTGGGCGGGGGGCTCGAGATCATGCTCGCCTGCCATCACCGGATCGTGGTCGATGATTCGAAGATCCAGCTCGGCTTCCCCGAGGTCCAGCTCGGTCTGCTCCCGGGCGCCGGCGGCGTGACCCGGACCGTGCGCATGCTGGGTATCGCCAACGCATTGCTGGCGCTGCTGCTCCAGGGACAGCGCGTCCGGCCCGACAAGGGCAAGGAGATCGGGATCGTCGACGAGTTGGTCGCTGCCCCCGAGGAGCTGATCCCGGCCGCGAAGCGGTGGATCGAGGCCAATCCCGAGGCCGCCCAGCCGTGGGACGTAAAGGGCTACAAGATCCCGGGCGGAACCCCGAGCACCCCGGCCCTGGCTCAGAACCTGCCCGCCTTCCCGGCCAACCTGCGCAAGCAGCTCAAGGGCGCCAACTATCCGGCTCCGCTGAACATCATGGCCGCGGCGGTGGAGGGCGCTCAGGTCGACTTCGACAATGCGCTCGAAATCGAAGGGCGCTACTTCGTCGACCTGGTCACGAGCCAGGTGGCCAAGAACATGATCCAGGCGTTCTTCTTCGACCTGCAGCGTGCCACCGGCGCCCGCGGCCGCCCCGAGGGAATCGAGACGTTCAGGCCGAGCAAGATGGTGGTCCTGGGGGCCGGCATGATGGGCGCGGCGATCGCCTATGTGTGCGCCAAGGCCGGGATCGAGGTGGTTTTGAAGGACGTCTCGCTCAAGGCCGCCGAGCACGGAAAGGACTACTCGCGCAAGCTGGTCGACAAGGCGATCGAGCGTGGGCGTTCGACTCAGGAGGACGCAGACGAGCTGCTCGCGCGCATCACGCCCACCACTGACCCGGCCGCCGCCGACGGTGCCGAGCTGGTGATCGAGGCGGTGTTCGAGGATCCCGAGGTCAAGGCCGAGGTGTTCAAGGAGATCGAGCCGCATCTGACCGCCGATGCCCTGCTGGGATCGAACACGTCGACGCTTCCGATTACCGAGCTGGCCGAGAACGTCACCCGTCCGGCCGACTTCATCGGGCTGCACTTCTTCAGTCCGGTCGACAAGATGCCGTTGCTGGAGATCATCAAGGGCGAGGCGACCAGCGACGAGATCCTGTACCGCGCGCTGGACCTGGCCAAGCTGATCAAGAAGACCCCGATCGTCGTCAACGACAGCCGCGGCTTCTTCACCAGCCGCGTGATCGGCGCGTTCATCAACGAGGGCATCGCGATGCTGCTCGAGGGGATTCCCGCCTCGACGATCGAGCAGGCATCCTCACAGGCCGGTTATCCATCCCCGGTCCTGCAGCTCTCCGACGAGCTGAACATGAAGCTGATGCGCAAGATCCGCGACGCCGCCAAGGCGGCCGCCAAGGGCGACGGAGGCCCGTGGGTCGGCCACCCATCTGAGACCGTGATCGACAGGATGCTCGAGCTCGGCCGCCCTGGGCGGCTCGAGGGCGCCGGCTTCTACGACTACGCCGACGGCAAGCGGGCCGGGCTATGGCCCGGCCTCAAGCGCGAGTTCCCGCCGGTCGATGACCCTTCGTCGATCGTGTTGAAGGACCTCGAGGAGCGGATGCTCGTGCTCGAAGCGCTCGAGGCGGTCAAGTGCCTCGACGAGGGCGTGATCGAGTCCGTCGCCGATGCCAACGTCGGTTCGATCTTCGGGATCGGCTTCCCGGGCTGGACGGGCGGCGCGCTGCAGTACATCAACGGCTATGAGGGCGGACCGCCTGGTTTCGTGGCCCGCGCCCGCGAGCTGGCCCAGCGCTACGGGGAGCGTTTTGAGCCACCCGCCTCGCTGGTGCACATGGCCGAGCGCGGGGAGCGATTCTCCGACGAGGAAGCGCTGATCGCCAGCGGCTGAGCGCGCGTCGCGCTGGCGGTGGCGAGCGTCGAGCGCCGACGCTAGATCCCCAGTGAGCGCCCGATGATCTCCTTCATGATCTCGGTCGTGCCGCCGTAGATACGGGTCACGCGCGCATCGACGAAGGCCCGTGCGATCGGGTACTCGAGCATGTAGCCGTAGCCGCCGTGGAGCTGCACGCAGCGGTCGACGACCCGGCCCTGCAGCTCCGTCGACCACCACTTGGCCATCGCCGCATCCTCGGCGGACAGCTCGCCGGCGTTGAGCGCGAGCACCGCCTGATCGCAGAAGATGGTCGCGAGCTCGACCTCGGTCGCCATCTCGGCCAGGGCGAAGCGCGAGTTCTGAAACGAGCCGATCGGCTGCCCGAAGGCCTGGCGCTCTCGGACGTAGTCGATCGACACCTGTAGCGCCCCGCGCGCCGCTGCCACCCCCGCGATGGCGATGCTCAGGCGCTCCTGGGGAAGGTTGGCGGTCATGTAGCGAAACCCCTGGCCCTCCTTGCCGAGCCGATTCTCGACGGGCACGCGCACGTCCTCGAAGAACAGCTCGGCCGTGTCCTGCGCGTGCATTCCCACCTTGTCGAGGTTGCGCCCGCGCTGAAAGCCCTCCATGCCCCGTTCGATGATCAGCAGCGAGATCCCGGCGTGGCGCTGGTCAGGGTCGGTCTTGACGGCGGTGATCACCAGGTCGGCGTTGATCCCGTTGGTGATGAACGTCTTGGAGCCGTTGACCACGTAGACGTCGCCGTCGCGGATCGCGGTCGTGCGCAGGCCCGCGAGATCGGACCCGATCTCGGGCTCGGTCATCGCCACCGCGGTGATCAGGCTGCCGTCAGCGATTCCGGGCAGCCAGCGATGCTTCTGCTGATCGTCTGCCTGCTTGATGAAGTAGGGCAGGCAGATGTCGTTGTGGAGGGTCAGTCCGAGCCCACTGCCGGCATCGCCGGCCAGGCTCACCTCTTCGATCAGGATCTGGTTGAAGCGAAAGTCGTCGGCTCCGAGGCCGCCGAACTGCTCTGGGACCTGCATGGCGAGCATGCCCTTGGCGGCCGCCTTGGCGAACAGCTCGCGCGGCACGATCCCCTCGCGCTCCCAGGCGGCGTGGTTGGGCGTTATCTCCTCGGCCACGAAGCGGCGCACCGACTCTCGGTAATCGACGTGCTCGGATTCGAACAGGGTCCGCTTCATCACCGGCCGGCCGCTACCGAGGAGCCATCCGCAGCGCCCCGTCGAGCCTGATCACCTCGCCGTTGAGCATCTCGTTTTCGGCGATGTGGATGACCAGCGCGGCGTACTCGGCGGGCGAGCCGAGGCGCGCGGGGTGCGGGATGGCCGCCCCGAGCGACTCCCGCGCCTGCGGTGGCAGGTTCCCCAGCAACGGCGTGTCGAAGATCCCGGGCGCGATCGTCACGCAGCGGATCAGGCTGCTGGCCAGATCACGCGCGATCGGCAGTGTCATGCCGACGATCCCGCCCTTGGAGGCCGCGTAGGCGGCCTGTCCGATCTGGCCCTCGAAGGCGGCGATCGAGGCCGTGTTGACGATCACGCCCCGCTCGCCGCCGATCGGCTCATGGCGGGCCATCGCAGCGGCCCCGAGCCTGATGACGTTGAAGGTGCCGATCAGGTTGACCTCGACCGTGCTCGCAAACTGTTCAAGCGCGAGCGGCTCGCCCTTGCGCAGGACCCGTCCCGGGGGTCCGATCCCGGCGCAATTGACGAGCAGGCGCAGCGGTCCCCTGCCCTCGGCCACCGACACCGCCTCGGCGACCGCGTCCGGGTCGCGAACGTCAGCGGCTGCGAAGGTGAAGCGATCGCCTTCCGGCAGCTCACCCGCATGCGGCAGGTCGAGGACCACCACCTCCACGCCGCGGCGGTCGAGGGCCTCGGCCGTGGCTGCTCCGAGCCCGGAAGCTCCGCCGGCCACCAGCGCGACCGTCCCGTCAAGCTGCATCCGGGTCTCCTGCGAGCGCGTGCATCGCCCCCGAATTTAGTGGCCCGGCGCGATCGGGGGCGCCTGGAATCGTGCCGACCGTGCACTATGTGGAAAAACCAACAGCCGAATCTGGATCCTCCACGAGATGCGGCGTCAGCGGGACAAACGTGGAACATCCGAGCAGGCGGTGCGGATCTTCCACGTACTGCATGGCGGGGCGGCCGCCTTTGCGGGTTTGGCCAGCCGCTGCCGAGTCGACCGCCCTGCGGGTTCGTGCCGCGCCGCGAAGGGTCAGGAAACCAACCGGCCCGACCCCGTGAGGCCGCGCCAGACGCCGCCAAACTGCCGAACGCCTACATAGCTGGTCGCGCCGGGCGAGCTGTCGCCCTTGTAGGTGTAGAGGGGATGTCCCGCGTAGGTCACCTGGGTGACTCCGCCGCGGACCTTGATCGTCCCGAGCAGCGAGCGCTTGACGCCATGGCCGGGTCGCGGCGCGCCACGCGTAGTCACGAGCGGCCAGACCGAGGTGCAGCCTTTTTTGGCCAGGCAGCTGTCCTTGCGCGCTGGATCCGTGCTGAAGGCATAGAGCGTGAAGCCGCGGGAGTTGACCAGGAGCATGCCCCGCCTGGTCTTCCTGAGCCCGATCGCGGCCCCACTGGCTTTTGCCGCGTGGGCCAGTGCGCGCCCGGCGGACGCCCGGTGCGGAGTAGCCGCCACCGATTCGGCCGCACCAACGACCGAGGACGCGCCCAGGCTGGCGGCGAAGATCGCCAGCGCGGTCCGATTTCGGGACATGTTTACCTCCTGGTGGAGCCGTTGGATAGAAGCTCGGCGTGATGAGCGTGCGCTCAACGGGTACAGACGGCATCGCTCGAGATTCCTTCCCGGCGGACATGGCGCCGGATCGCGCGTAGCATTGACCGTGCCTTGCCGCGCCTGGACCCGACCTCACTCAGTGAGCACCTCGACGCGCTGTATCGCGCTGCCTGGGCGCTGTGCGGATCGCGAGAGGACGCCGAGGATCTTGTCCAGGAGACCTTTGCCCGCGTCCTGGCCCGGCCACGCAACGTCAAGCCGGGCGGCGATCGCGCCTATCTGATGAGCGCGCTGCGCAACACCTTCTATTCCCGGCTGCGCAGCAACTCGCGGCGCCCGCGCACCACGCAGACGCTCGAGGACGTCACCGCGGTTGAGCCCCGGACGGCGGTCCAGCCCGAGCGCGCGGCGGAAGTCAGCGAGATCTTCGCGGCGATCGAGCGCCTTCCAGATGATTTCCGGCTCGCCATCGCGGCCGTCGACATCCTCGGCCTATCCTACGGAGAGGCCGCCGACGCGCTCGGAGCGCCCGAGGCGACCATCACCACGCGCATCTATCGCGCGCGTCAGCGGATCGCGCGGGAGCTGAGCGACAAGCCGAAAGCCCCCGCGCTACGGGAAGGAACGGGGCCAGATCGGAGTCTTGCCTAGATGGACAAAGATATGATCGACGACGACCCGGCATTCCTCGAGGCCGAGATGGCACGCCTGGCCGACGGGTCCCTGCCCGCGGAGCGCCAGGCCGAGCTCCGTGAGGAGCTCCAGCGTTCGCCTGCCCTCGCTCAGGCCTTGGCGGAGCAAGAACGCGCGATAAGCATGCTCCGAGCCACCGACGTCGCCGCCCCCGATTCGCTGCGCCAGTGGCTGCACGAGCAGACCCGGGAGAGACCGGCGCGGCGGCGCCTGCGTCTGCGTCCGCGGTTCGCGTTCCCGGCCGCGGCCGCGGTGGCCGTCGCCGCGGTGGCCGCAGCGATCGTGCTCGCGGTCAGCGGCGGCAGCACGAACCCCAACCTGACGCAGGCCACCCGGGCGGCGCTGGCCGCCTCCACGATGCCCGCTCCGTCGGAATCCCATGACGGCGCGACCACGCTCGATGTGTCCGCCGCCGGCATTCAATTCCCCTACTGGGAACAGACGATCGGCTGGCGCGCGTTGGGCTCCCGGATCGACTCGCTCTCGGGCCGCCACGCGGTGACGGTCTTCTATGCCGGGCCGGCCGGACACCGCGTCGGCTACACGATCGTCACCGGGCCACCGCTTCCCGTCAGGGGCGGAACAACCGTCACCCGTCACGGAATCCCGTTCACGTTCCAGCGCGTGGGATCGGCCCGGATGGTGACCTGGCTGCGCAACGGTCACACGTGCGTAATCGCCGGCCGGGGTGTGAGCAACCCGATGCTGCTGCACCTCGCGACCGCCGACATCCCGGCGTAGCCGCGGTCAGCTCCCGCCCGACCACCGACCCGCCGGCGTAGCCCAGCCCCGGCCGCGCCCACCCGGCCGGCCTCGCTTGACGACTTTGCGATGCTGGGCAGATGGACGCCAGCGTCACCGAAGCCACGCGGATCCTCCCGTCGCCGATGGTGTCCTGATTACTACCGGCGCGACCCCAAAAGCCACCTCGCCGCCGGCGGACACGGTCAAGCGTCTGGCCCTGGTCAGCGCCATCCTCGCGTCGTCGATCGCAGCGGTCGACTCGACCGCCGTCAACGTGGCTCTGCCCGCCATCGGCCGCGACCTCGGGGGCGGCTTTGCGGCCCAGCAGTGGGTCTCCAACTCCTACCTGCTGACGTTGAGTGCCCTGATCCTGCTCTCGGGCTCACTGACTGACAAGCTCGGCGAGCGGCGGGTGTTCGAGGCCGGCGTCCTGGGGTTCGGGGTCGGCTCGCTGCTGTGCGCTGTCGCGCCGACCGTCGGGGTGCTGATCGTGGCTCGAGCCTTGCAGGGCGTCTCGGGCGCGCTGCTGACGCCGTCGGCGCTGGCGATCATCGTCGCCGTGTTCCCCAAGGACGAGCGCGGCGGCGCGATCGGTACCTGGACCGCCTGGGGCGGGATCGGGGTGTTGGCCGGGCCGGTGCTGGGCGGCCAGATCGTCGATTCGTTCTCCTGGCGGGGGATCTTTTTGATCAACCTGCCGCTGGTGATCGGCGCGTTCGCACTCGCCCGGATCGCCGTGCCGGGACGGGCCCGGAGCGTCAGCGATGCCCCGATTGACTGGGTGGGTGCGGCTCTTGCCGCCGCCGGCCTGGCCGGGATCTCGTTCGGTCTGATCGAGCAACCGGTGCTCGGTTGGTCTAACCCTGCGGTGACCGGCGCGCTGGCGGTTGGCTTTGTGGTGTTCGGGGCCTTCGTGGTCTACGAGTCGCGCGCTCGAACACCGATGCTGCCGCTCGACCTGTTCGCGCGGCGCAACTTCTCAGTCGCAAATGCCCAGACGTTCGCCATGTACGGGGGCATCGGGATCCTGGGCTTCTTCGTCACTATCTACCTGCAGCAGGTGGCCGGCTACAGCGCGCTCAAATCCGGTGTCACAGGCTTGGTCCCGACGATCGTCATGTTCCTGCTGTCCAGGCGGATGGGACGGCTCGCCGATCGTTACGGGCCGCGGTTCTTTCTCACCGTCGGGCCGCTGACGGTGGCCTGCGGTTTCGCGCTGATGCTGCGCTATGGCACCTCGGTCTCTCTCTGGGGCGACGTGCTGCCGGCGCTGCTCGTGTTTTCGCTGGGGCTCGCGCTCACCGTCGCGCCATTGACCGCGACGGTGCTGGGCGATGTGGAGGAGTCCGAGGCTGGGATCGCCTCCGCCGTCAACAACGCGATCGCTCGGACGGCCGGCCTGATCGCCGTCGCGGCGGTCGGGGCGGTCGTGTCGGCCCACTACGCATCGCTGCTCGATCAGCGCCTCGGGAACAGGCTGCCGGCGTCCAGCCAGGCGGCCGTCCAGGCGGCCAAGCGGCGGACGTTCGGGGTGATCCAGCCGAGCGCGATCCCCGCCTCCCAGCGCGCGTTCGCGGCCAATGCGGCGGCCACGTCGTCGCGAGACGCTTTCCATCTCGCGGTCGACATCGGCGGCGGACTCCTCGTGCTCGCCGGGCTCGGCGGCCTGGCGCTGCGCACCGAGCGCCGGACCGACGTGACCGCCCGCGGGTGCGCCGGCGGCCAGCTCGCGGGGGCGCCGCGAGCGGCCGCCGACTGCGATCCGCTGCCGGCCGGCGCCGGGGCCGTCGAGTAGGACTAGGAACCGTTTACACGTATATCGTGCAAAGCGTTCCTCGGCCCGGCGTCAGAGCCCGCGGCGATCCGCCTCTAGCCAGGGGAACTTCGGTCTAGCCGATGGGCTAACCGCCAGGATTGGCCAGCGAACGGTCGAGCATCGCGACCAGCCGGTCGTAGGTCTCATCGAGCGAGATCGGCATTCGAAAGCCGCCCAGCTGCTCGAGTGAGACGAATCCGTGCAGCGCCGCCCGGACGACCCTGACGGCGTGGATCGCGTCCTCGCCGGACAGCCCGTAGCCGGCGAGCGCGGCCACGATCGCCTGTACCAGTTCGCGCGCGACGGCCGCATGCTCGCCCGATTCCTCGTCAGGCGCGCGCTGGATCGCCGCATAGCTTCCGGGGTGGGCGAGGGCGAAGGCTCGATAGGCCTGGGCGATGCCCCGGAGGGCGTCGAGCCGCGCCCGTCCCGAGGTGGCGGCGACGACGTCCGCGGTCAGCTGTCTCGTCCCCCGCACAGCCAGTCGCCGCCGCAGATCGGCGAGACCCTCGACATGCGCGTACAGCGAGGGTGCTCGCACGCCGAGCCGGTGAGCCAGTGCGGTCAGCGATACCGACTCGAGCCCATCGACATCGGCGAGCTCGGCCGCAGCAACCACGACCGCTTCGGCGTCGAGCCCGGCCCGCGGCATCAGCCGGCTGCTCGTGCGATCGCCACATCCATCGTGTGGCCGGGGAAACGGACCGCGGGGCCGTGACCGACGACCAGCAGCTCTGGCTGCAGCGCACGCAGCTCTCGCGCGGATTGCAGATCCTGGGCCTTGTCGAAGGTCGCCATGGCGGCGAATGGGAAGCGCAGGTAGAAGTGGTTTGAGACCGCGACCTTGCCGTACGACGTAAACACATCCCCGGCGATCAGCGTCCGGTCGCGGCTATCGAGGAACGCGACGTGGCCCGGGGAGTGGCCCGGGCTTGGGATCACCTCGAGGCTTCCCACCCGATCTCCCGGCCGGAGGCGAACGTCGGGCACGGTCTTCAGCTTCGGCCAGCTGCCGGTGAGCTTGCCATCGACCACCTTGTCGCCGGCGTGGATGCGGGCGTCGAGCTCCGGCAGCAGCACCTCGACGCCGCCCCCCAGCTTGGCCTTCAGCTCGTCCACCGAGCCGACGTGATCCCCGTGGCCGTGGGTGAGCGCGATCCGGCGGATCGGCGCGCCCGCCTGCTGGGCGGCGGCGAGCAGCGCATCTCCGCCGCGCGCGACGGTCGTGTCGACCAGCGTGAAACCGTCGTCCTCCCTGACCAGGTAGGCATTGACGAAACGAAACCGGGTCAGCTGGGTGAGCGTGGGGGTGATCGGGGTGGTCTTCATCTGTCGGTCTCCAGTCGGAGTGGATTTTCCTATGCTAATTAGGAGAGTACCTAAGTGCATTAGGAACATCAACTGTCTGGCGTCGCCCCACCGCGCCCGGGCGAGACTGCGCCTGAGCAGCAGCGGCGAGCGGCGCGCTGCTTAGCCCGCTGGCGAGCCAGCCGCGTAGATGAAGAACTCCCCGGTGGTCTGCGCGGCCACGTCCCAGCCGAGCTCGGCGAGCCGCTGCTCGAGCCAGCGCGGATCGTAGTAGCGCTTGACGATCTGAAACTCGCTGCCGTCGTCGAGGCGCCTGGTCATGGTCTGCTCGCCCGCGGGCGGCTGGGCATGGTCGGTGGCGCCGGACTGTTCGCTACGCGCGCTGTCAATCAGAAACACGCGCCCCTCCGGCCGCAGCGCCGCGCGAACCCTGTCCCAGAAGGCGGCAAACCGGCTCTCGGGCACATGCGACAGCCAGAAGGAGAAGAAGCAGACGTCGAATGCCCCCTCCGGAGGGGTCCATGCGAACAGGTCGGCGCGCACGTACTGCACGCGGTCATCGCCGACGCGCGCGCGATTGATCTCCAGCACCTCCGGCGCCGCGTCCACGGCCATCAGCCGCCGGGCGTGGCCGGCGAGCACACGCGTCCACAGCCCCGTGCCGCACGCCATTTCGAGCACGTCGCCGCCGGGGCCGAATTGCTGCAGCGCCCGCTCGAGCGCCGCCACCTCCTCAAACCAGCGGGCGTTGGCCTTCGCGCCGTGGTCATAGCGCCCTTCGCGCAGCCACCATTGGTCGTACTCGCGAGAACGCGCGCGGTAATAGGCCTGCTGCTCGTCGAGGAGCTTCGCCTCGTCCATACCGGGCCCGACGCTAGCGCACGGTCACGGCGGCGCTGCTGGCCCTGGCCGTCATCTGGAACGGCGCCGGGTACGTGACCGTCTCCGTGCACGACACCCTGTGTCCGCGATCAGCCCGAGTGGGCACGTAAACGTCCGAGCGCCGACCGGGGATCTGCGTGCCATCGCGCAGCCACCGGTAGCCATCGAAGCCAAACATGTGAAGCGAAGGCGACAGCTGCGCCCAGGCGGCCCAGCCCGCGGCTGCGCAGCTCAGCTGACCGCCGACTCGCGCCCTCCCCCGCACCGCCGGGGGCGCTTTCAGAGCCGCCGGCGCGCCCGTGTGCAGGCTGCCCACGGCACTGTTGGTGCCCTCGTCGGTGAACCAAAGCTGGCCGTCGGGCGCGGGCGAGATCAGCGCCGGCGCGGCCCCCTGGTCCAGTCCGGTGGTGAACTCGCGGATCCGAAGGGCCGGCGTGACCCGGATGAGGGCCGGAGTTGCCCCTTCATCGGTGAACCACATGTTCCCATCGGACCCGGGTGCGACCCCCACCGGTGAGCTGTCGGCCTTCAAACCTCGCGAGCGCTCTGAGATCCGACCAGCCGTCGAGACCCGGCCGATCGCCCCCGAAGCGTCAGCGAACCACACCTCGCCCCCGGGCCCGGCGGCGATCCCGAGCGGCTCGCTTCCCTTGCGAAGCCCGGCCGAGGCCTCGGTGATGGCGCCGTCGGGTCTGACCTGGCCGATCGCGCACTTGTGGGCGACCTTGCTGCAGCGATGGTCGGTGAACCAGATGCGGTCATTCGGACCTGCGGTGATCCCGAACGGCACGCTGCCGCGCGGCAGGCCCTTTGAGAACTCGGTGATCTTGCCGGCCGGGGTGATTCGGCCGATGGCGGGGGTCTTGCCCTGGTCGGTGAACCAGAGGTCGCCGCCTGGCCCGGCGGTGATCTCAAACGGCTGGCTGTGGGGCTTGAGTCCGTGCGAGAACTCGGTGATCTTGCCCATGGGGGTGATCCGCCCGATCGCGGGCGTGCTGCCCTCATCGGTGAACCACAGGTTTCCGTCGGGACCGGCGGCGATCGTGAACGGCACGCTGCCGTGGTTGAGGCCGCGCGAGAATACGGAGAGCTTGCCGTTGGCCGCAACCCGCAGGATCGAGCATTTGCCCAACCCGATGCAGCCGAGATCGGCAAGCCACAGGTTGCCATCGGGCCCGGTGGTGATCCCAAACAGGTACACCCGGACGCTTGGCCCCAGCTGCGTCTCCTGGATCGAGCCGACCGGCCTCACCCGAGGCGGTCGAGCCGCCGCTGCGCCCGGCGCCGACAAGAGCGCGACCACACTTGCGGTTACCGCTGCGATCAGCTTCCCCAACGGCTCGAGTCTACGCCGCCCCGTGAATGGGCGGGGCCCGCTGAACACGTGGGACCGGTGAACAGGCGGTGCCGCTGAACGGGGCGCGGCCACTGAACGGGCGGGCCCAGGGCCGCGGCGCCCCCAACTTGCCGCGACCCTCCGAACCCGCCGCCCCCAACTCCTGGCTCTCCCGGCCGCTAGGCCGACGTCCCGGCGCGGAGGAAAGGGATCCGCGCCCTAGCTGCGATCGGCTCCTCAGCCGAGGAACGAGTGAAACGCCCCCAACGAGCTCGGCAGGTGCGCGGTGAACGGCTTGAACCTGTACGGCTTGTTGGTGTCGAAGCCCGCCTTGTGAGCGGCGCCCTTGTCCGCGAACGGGGTCAAGGCGGTC
This sequence comes from uncultured Solirubrobacterales bacterium, assembly GCA_963757015.1. Classification (GTDB taxonomy): domain Bacteria; phylum Actinomycetota; class Thermoleophilia; order Solirubrobacterales; family Solirubrobacteraceae; genus Palsa-465. The sequence continues at coordinate 91,292 of CAVWQA010000007.1, read as the reverse complement.
ACCGCCTGGCTGATGTCGGTCCACTTCAGGGTGCGCTCATAGCCGTTGTTGTTGGGCGGGTCGATCGACTCCGCGTGCCCCTGGATGCCGGTGATCTTCTCGATCGGACCGCCATCACGTCTGGAAACGTCGCCCCCAAGTACCCGCGCCAGCGTGCGGTGGTCACTTTCGATGCCCATGATTCGCGCCGCGGTGACGCGCAGGTCGGCCGTGCTGAAGTTGCGCACTCCCACCAGGTAGGCCGCGATGAAAGCGTCCTCGAGCGTGACGAGCACGTTCAGCGTCGTCTGGGCATCGTGGAACATCTTGCGCGGGTAATAGAACGTCGTGAACGGAGACGGCTTGCCGGTCACGCTCTGCTCGAGCGCGTAGTGCGACATTTCCTCCTGCCGGGCGGCCTTCAGATAGCCCTGGTCGTCTGAGTGCAGGTGTCTGAAGAACGGCGCCTTGTCGATGATGTTGGTGTAGGTGGTGACGGCCAGCGCCTCGGCGATCTGCGCCGCTTGCACGATCGCTACGTCTCCGCTGGTCGGACCACTGCTCGCCGCGGCGGCGAACGAGGGGATCAGCGCCTCCAAGGCGGATGCGCCGACGAAAGCACCGGCGCCCGCCGCTGCGCTCCTGCCCAGGAACCTCCTGCGGTCGAATCCCAGCTCCTGCTGTCCTGTTGACATGCGCGGTCTCCTTCTCGAGAGCCTGGTCTTTGTCAACCGACTACGCAGGCCGGCGTCGGTTGGATCACTCTGCTGCTATTGCGTAATGCGATCTATCCGAGAGCGATCTACTGATCCCGGACTGCTCGTCTTCACCAGCCTGGCTGACGGCCCCAAGCACGGCTACGCGATCACGACCGATGTCGAGCGGTTTGCCGGGGTGCGGCTGGGGCCCGGGACCTTGTACGGCGCGTTGTCGCGACTCGAGGACCGGGGCCGGATCGAGGCGCTGCAAGAGCAACTGAAGAGCCTGGAGGCAATCACACGTCGGGGACTCGATCGGCTCCGCGTCGCCGAGGCCGCGACATGACGGCGTGGCTGGAGGACCCTCCGTCTCGCGGCTGCACTGGATCACGCGCGCCACCGGGACGGAGGCTGGCGGCTGCTGCTCGGACCGGTCTTGCCGCTGATCGTGTTCGCCGGGCTGACCCCGTGGCTGGTCATCCTGGCGCAGTCGGAGCCGGCCAGGGCCACCACCGGGAGCACGGCGGGACAGGTCGCGTTCATCCTGTGGGGCGTCGCCGGCCTCGGCTGTGGGATTGCCTGCGCGGTCGGATGCCGCTCCGGTCTGTTTGCCGTGCCCGTCTCCCGCCGCGGCTGTTTGGGGCGCTCGCCTGCGCGACGTTCGTGACCTGCGCGAGGCTGGCGATGGCGGCGGTCACCGCTGTGTATGCGATCACGCTGGTGGTCGATGCCTCGCGGCTATCGGCGTCCGCGAACGGACCGCAGGCGACCAGCACGAGTCCTCACTGATCGTCCGGGTGATCGTGATGACGTTGGCCGGGGCGCTGGCCCTGGGTGGCGACTCGCCGAGGATGGCACGTGAGCCGCGAGCTTGAGGCGGGCTAACCCGGGGTCGGCTCGCGCACCGGCCTTCGGTGAGGCTCGCGCGCCGGTCGTCGCTCCCGGGCGGGCAGAAGGTCTGTCAGCCGCGCGTGACTGCGCAGCCGGACGCGCGCGGGCACGGCGTCGTCGAGCGGAATCCCACCCCTCGGATCGTCGGGAGGAGGTTGTGGCGGCCGCGGCCCCCGGCCCCAACCGTCATCGGAATCGGAGTCCGACGATCCCGGTGGCGAGCCTCCCCCTCTGAGGATCAACGGGAAGAAGATCACCAGCAGCAAGATGACTAGATTCAGCAGCGCCGGGATATCAACGCCGCTTGCCTGAGCCTTCCCCGGCATCGCCCAGATCGTAGCGCTCGACGTTTGTCTACAGCCGGGCCAGAACCTGCCGCGCGAACTGCTCGTTGGACGCCCGCACGTCAGCGGCTAGCCGATTGCTAGCCCGCCGTTGGTCGTGCCCGCCTTGACCACGTGCCAGGCGCCACCGAAGGCGTTGATGCCCTGGCCTTTGGTCGATCCGGGCTTCCCTTTGTCCCCCGAGAAGTAGTACAGGGGGTGGCGGTCGAGCATCACCTGAAAAAAGCGCCCCTTGACCCGATGCATGATCGACAGCGTGCCGGGCACGCCGGCAGCCACGCGGGCGCGGGCGCTGGGAGCTGACCTTGAATGGCGCCCACACCTTGAAGCACGTGACGTTGATGCATTTCAGGCGGGCCAGGCTCTCTCCCCCGAGCTCGTAGACGGTGACACCACGGCCGTCGACGACGATCGTCGCCGGCTTGCCGTTGACGGTTCGCTTGGCCACCCCCAGCGAGGGGATCGTCGCTGCGGCGGCGCCGGCCGCCAGCACCAAGACAACAGTGGTAGCTGCTGCTGCGACGATCGTGCGCCTGCGCCCGAGCAGCGGCTTGGGGTACAGCTTGACTCCCATGTCTGGCCCTTCTCTAGATCGATTTCGATACCCACGCCGACCGGCCGGAGAGTGTGACACAGGGGGAAGATGGCTCGCCGCCCCCGCTTGTCGAGGCGCCCCGACGTGACGTCGCGTAGCCGGCAACCGTCAGCGTGTAGGCTCGCGTGGACCGTAGGGTCATGACGCGCGGGGAAGACGATCGAAACATTGCGCCGGCTCGCGACGACGAGCCAGTGGACGAGCTTCTGCTCGTGGCTGCCGAGATCCTCGAGGCCCTGCCTGACGCTGTGGTTGCCGCGGGGCGCGACGGACGAATTGTGTTCATGAACGCGCTCGCCGAGGAGTTGTTCGGCTACCCCCGCGAGGACCTCCTCGACCGACCGGTCCAGACGCTGTGGCCGGCCCGCATGCGCGACCGTTACACCCGCAACATGGAGCTCTATTTCGCCACCCGGCATCCGCTGCGCTTCACCACCGAGGCGTGGGGCCTGCGCCGGGATGGCTCGGAGTTCGCGGGCGAGATGACGTGGGGGATCGTGGACACCAACACCGGACCACTCCTGCTCGCGATCGGGCGCGATATCTCCGAGCGCCGGGCCGCCGAGGCGCGCCTGCGCGCCGTGGCCGCGATGGGCGAGCGTGCGCTGGCGGGGGCGAGTTTGGAGGACCTCGCGGTCGAGGCGGTGGAGCTGATGCGGACGACGTTGCCGATCTCGGCGGCGCAGGTGCGGCTCGATGGCTTCGCGCCGCTCGCGTCTTTCGGGACCGGGGCCGAGGATGGGACCCGGATCCTGATCGGGGCCGGCGATTTCTTGTTGTTCTCCCCCCTGCGCGACCTGACCGACGACGAGATGAGTCAGATACGCGCGGTGGCAAACACGCTGGCCACGGCCTTGGCGCGACGGCGGGACGAGGACCGCATGCGCCACGAAGCCGTCCACGATCCCCTGACCGGGCTCCCGAACCGGACCCTGCTGCGCGACCGCCTGGAGCACGCGCTGGCGCAGTCAGAACGCGACGGTCGCGCCACCGGGGTGCTGTTCGTGGACCTGGACAACTTCAAGGAGGTCAACGACGCCTACGGCCACGCCACCGGTGATGCCGTGCTGATGGAGTTCGGCCGGCGCCTGCGGACCGCCGTTCGTCCCGCCGACACGGTGGCCCGCTTCGGAGGCGATGAATTCGTGGTCGTGTGCGAGCAGGTCACCGAGCAGGTCGCGCTCGCGCTTGGTCGGCGTCTGGCCAACGCGATCGAGGTCCCGCTGACTGTCGGCGGGGCTCGGCACGAGCTGTCGGCGAGCATCGGGATCGCCCTGGGGCACACCGATCCGGACGCTCTGCTGGCCGAGGCCGACGCGGCGGTCTATCGCGCCAAGGCAGAGGGCCGCGGGCGCGCCGTGATGTTCAAATAGCACCGGACAGCACGTGGGCCCGCCCCGCGCGTCAAGGCGCCACGCGCTTGGGATGACACCGGCGCGGCGGCAACCAGCTCAGAGCACTCGGGGCTCGGCCGTCATCTCGCCCCCGGCGTCGCCGGTGTTGACGGTGCCGTCGGGCTCGATCAACAGGACCTCGGTCTCCTGCGCGGCGTCCGGGCAGTGCTCGACGCCACGCGGCACGACGAACAGCTCGCCCGGCTCGAGCTCCACGTCTCGATCTCTCAGGTGGATCGTCAGCCGACCGCTGATGACCAGGAAGAAGTCGTCGGTGTCGTCGTGCTTGTGCCACACGAACGGGCCCTTGATCTTCACCACCTGGAGCTTGTAATCGTTGATGTGCCCGACGATGCCCGGCTGGTAGGCCTCGTCCAAGAGCGCAAGCTTGGCCGCCAGGTTGATCTTCTCGCTGGTCATTGTGCCCTCCTCGGGTCAGAAAGCCAAGCCGGCCCTACAACCGACCTGAGTGTCTAGGTTAGGCTGCCTACGGCCTCTCGCGAGCCCGATGACAGCAAAGGAGCCAGAAGCGATGACCTCGCGAGCGATGAGTGATCTGTTGCTGGTCGGAAGCCTTCCCGCCCCGTCCACCGACGCGGCGCTGCGGGCGGGGGCCGAGTTCTTCGGGGACATGGTGTTCGCGCTGCCGGACGGCGAGACCGGCCCCCGGGCAGCCTGGGTCGGCTATGAGCGCGAGCGTCTCGTGCGACCCAATCCCGGTGTCGAGGTGATCGAGGAGACCGAGTCGCCGACCGGCATCCCGCGCCACGCCTATGAGACGCCGGTGTTCGGAATCCGTGCCGGGGTGAGTGAGCTGCACTGGGACTCATGGCCTCGCATCGACGACGCGATTGCTTCCTATCGGCAGTTCCGGGCACTGCGCGACGAGGGTGTGATACCGGCCAAGCTCCGCTTCCAGGTCGGTCTGCCGTTCCCATCCAGCGCGCTCAACGCCTTCAAGGCCAGTTTCGCCGACGACTATCCCATAGCCGAGCGCGCCTTCGAGGATCTGGTAGCCCGCGAGCTGAAGCGACTCACCGCCGAGATTCCACCCGCCGACCTCGCCATCCAGTGGGACTGCGCCTACGAGGTGCAGGACATCGAAGGCGTCCTCGCCTGGACGTCGGAGGGCGCGTGGGAGCGCTTCGCGGGCCCGGTCTCGCGCTTGACGGCGTTGATCTCTGAGGAGGTTCTGGTCGGTTACCACCTGTGCTACGGAACGTTCCCCGAGTGGCCGATGTACGAGGCTCGGGATCTCGGAGTCGTGGTCGCGATGGCCAACCACGCCATCGCTCACTCCGGACGGACCGTCGACTGGCTGCACTTTGCCGGTCCGCGGTATCTGCGCAGCGAGGATGAGCGCTTCTTCAGGCCGCTGTCCGATCTGGATCCGGGACCCGCGCGTGTCTACCTGGGGATTGTGCTCCCGCTCGACGGCGTGGCGGGCCTCAAACGGCGACACGCCACGGCATCGAAATTCCTCAGCGAGTTCGGCGTCGCGATGTACTGCGGGTTCGGCCGCCAGCCCGGCCAGGACGGCACCGAAACGATGCGCGAACACCGGCGCGTGGTCGGCGCTGTGATCAACCCGCAGTGACCGGGCACCCGCCGCCCGGGCGTCGACGGCGGCCGGCCGCGCGCCAAGATCGCGCGATGAATTTCGCCGGGCTCGGAGGTCATAGCCACTGTCACCCAAACCAGGAGGATCTCGTGCCCACCACCAAGACTCACATCAAAAAGATCGGCGTCGTCGTCGTCCCGGTCTCCGATCAGGAGCGCGCGATCGAGTTCTACACCGAGAAACTCGGCTTCGAGAAGCGCACCGACATACCGTTCGGCAACGGCTACCGCTGGATCGAGGTCGCCCCGGCGGACGCGGTGACCACAATCGCGATCGTCCCCCCGCCGCCGGGCAAGCCGAGCGGCAACGCCGAGACCGGGATCGGCCTGCAGACCGACGACATCGATGCCGATCACGCCGACCTGAAGGCCCGCGGCGTCGACGTCGACGACGAGGTCAGCCGCATGGGCGACCCCGTGCCGCCGCTGTTCTGGTTCCGCGATCCCGACGGCAACAGCCTGATGGTCGTCCAGACCAGCTGAGCTCCCACTCACACCGGTTTCGCGTTCGCGCTTTCTGGGGGAGCGCGGGGCCGCCCGGGAACGCGCGGCCCGGTTCGCTCGGGAGCGGGGCCGCCCGGGAACGCGCGGCCCCGCCGCCCGCTTCACCCTAGGCTTGGTTGATGGCATCTCGGGTGGACGCGAGCGCGATGACCGCGACGCTCGGGATCGATCTCGCGTCACAACCGAAGAACACGGCGCTTTGCGCCGTCGCCTGGCTGCCCGATCGCGCCCGGATCGGGTTGCTGCTCAAGGGCACCACCGAGGACGGGGTTAGATCGCTCGATGATCAGGCGCTGATCTGCGCCATGAGCACCCCTCAGCGGGGATATCCAACTCCGTCGAAGATCGCGATCGACGCTCCGCTCGGTTGGCCCGTCGATTTCGTCCGCGGCGTGGGCGACCTCGGGGGCTGGCCGGTGCCACCGGGAGGCACACGACGTCGACTCGAGCGCCGCGCGACCGACCACTGGGTTCACCAGAGCACCGGGAAGCTGCCCCTGAGCGTCACCACCGATCGGATCGCGTATCCGGCAATGCGAGCCGCCGGACTGCTGGCGCATTACTCGGCCAACACCGGTCTGGCCGTGGATAGGGCCGGGATCAGCGGCACGGTCTGCGAGGCCTATCCCGATCCGGCGATCCGTCGCTTCGGGCTGTGGCCCGACGATGCCGGCCGGCGCGAGAGCTACAAGGGCACGGCTGCGCCGCTGCGCGAGCAAATCCTGATCCGGCTCAGCCGGGCCGCCCCGTGGCTGGAGATCGCTCCCCCACAACGGCGCGCGTGCATCGAGTCCGACCACTGTCTCGACGCGCTGATCTGCGCCCTGGTGGCGCGAGCCGCGCAGCGCGATCTGACGCTGCCACCACCCGCGGTGCTCGAGCCGGAGGCGCGAGCCGAGGGCTGGATTCATCTCCCCGCACCCGACTCTCTCCAGAGCCTCATCTGAGCACCGGGGTCGGTGCGTGCCGACGGCGAGGATAGAGTCCGTTCGTGGCCGTCAAGCGCGGGATCTACGTGGCGCCGTTTGACGAGCTGGTGCAGCCGCGTCTGCTGGCCGAACTGGCCCGGCGCGCGGAAGCCCGGGGCTGGGACGGCTTCTTTGTCTGGGACCACATCAGATATCGGGAACCGGTTCAGGCAGTGGCCGATCCCTGGGTGGCGCTGGCCGCGATCGCATGCGCGACCGAAGAGCTCCGGCTCGGGCCGATGGTCACTCCGCTGTCACGGCGGCGAGTTCACAAGCTGGCTCGCGAGACGGTCACCCTGGACCATCTCAGTCGCGGCCGCCTGACCCTCGGGGTGGGGCTCGGCAGCACACGCAATGGCGAGTTCGAGCCATTCGGGGAGGTGGTGGACGGGCGCGAGCGGGCGCAGCTGCTCGACGGCGGCCTGGAGCGCCTGGAGGCCTACTGGGCTGGTGAGTTCCAGCCACGCCCGCAACAGCGCCCGCGGATCCCCGTCTGGGTCGCTGCGCGCTGGCCCCACCGGCGGCCCGTACGCCGCGCGGTCCGTTGGGACGGGCTGTTCCCGATCGACCTCCCAGACCCTGACGCGCTGTCGATCCTGGCCGACGAGATCCGGAGCCTGCGCGCCGGAGATCCGCGGGGATTTGACCTCGTCGTAGATCTTTCCCCGGACGAAGTGGTCGCCGACTGGGAACAGGCCGGCGCGACCTGGGTGCTGAGCGGCTTTAGCTCTCAGCCCCGCGAGACCGAGGTACGCGAGGCGATCGAGAGCGGGCCGTGATAGAGCCGCTCAACCCTCGGCGAGCCTGAACTCGCGCGACGCCGAAAGGCGCGTGTTAGCGTGTTTTGCCGCTGTTGCCGAAATTCACCCGACCACCTCGCAGGCTATACAGCGGCCGCCTGGCGCTGGCGATCCTTGCGCTCTGCCTGGGCGGGTGCGGAGCGTCGGGCGGGGTTGGCAACTCGCAGCCCGGCGGCGGCGACAATGCGTCGGCGAGCGCCGACGGTGACGTGTCGGCCGCCGGTGTGCCCCAAGCCCGGCCGCAGGCGATCGAGCCCACCGCGGGCGTCCAGGCCGGCTTTCAGGCGGGAGCGGCGAACCCGGACACGCCGGTGGGCGACATCCACGCGCACGCCCCGCCACTGTCGGTGGTCAGACGCGAGCTCCGGCTGGAGGTGATCGCCGCCCCGGTGACCGACGCGACGTACATCGACCCGCTGCGATTCGTCAGCGTCTGGGAGCGCACCGACCAGGGCGTGGACGCCAGCATGCCGATTGGAGCGCCGATTCTCGCCCCCTGCCAGGTCAAGATCCTGGCCATCATCCCCGACTGGTACGCGGGTCAGCCCCTGGTGTACTTCGAGCTTCTGGCTGGCCCCCGTGCGGGCGAGGTGCAGTACGTCGCCGAGCAGATCACCCACATCGCCCGCCCGGGCAGCATCCTGCAAAAGGGCCAGGCGATCGCAAACTTCGCTGCCTCCGGCACCGGGATCGAGTACGGCTGGTCGACCCTGAATGGGGTAACGCTGGCCAGAGCGACGACCGGCTATGAGGAGGGTCAGATAACCCCGGCCGGCCGATCGATGCGCGCGTGGCTGAACGGCCTCGGCGCCAATGCCGGTCCCGACTTCTAGTGCGATCTTGGGCGGATAGCGGCCAGGATCGCCCAAGCTCCGTACCCGCTCCACGCAGCGGTTAGCCGCGCAGGCTGAGCACGATCAATCCGAGCAGCTCGTAGGCGGCGTTGGCGCCGGCCACCGCCGTGGCTCCGGTCGGATCGTAGGGCGGCGAGACCTCGACCACGTCGGCGGCGGCGACATCCACTCGTGCCGCCAGCCCGCGAAGGATGCTGAGCAGCTCCCGGCTGGTCAGCCCGCCCGCCTCGGGTGTGCCCGTACCAGGGGCGAAGGCCGGATCCAGGCAGTCGATGTCGACCGTGATGTAGACCGGGGATCGCAGAACGTCGAGCGCCAGCTGGACGGCCCCGTCGATGCCGACGCGGTCCAGGTCACGCGCCAGCAGCGTTGTGAAGCCAAGCTCGGCGTTCTCCGCGTAATCGTCCGACGAGTACATCGATCCGCGCAGACCGATCTGGACCGAGGTGCCGGCGTCGATCAGCCGCTCCTCAGCGGCGCGTCGGAAGATCGTCCCGTGCGTCAGCTTGGACCCGAAGTAGGAGTCCCAGGTATCGGTATGGGCGTCCAGCTGCAGCAGGGAAAGCCGGCCATGGGTGGCAGCCGCCGCCCGCAGGAGCGGCAGCGAAACCGAGTGATCTCCTCCCAGCCCGAGGACCCGCGCCCCGCGTTGGTGCAGCCCGCCGGCGTCGGTCTCGATCGCGCGGTGCGCATCGACGATGTCGACCGGATTCGGCGCCGCATCGCCCGCATCGACGACCTGACGCTCGGTAAACGGCGCCAGGTCCAGGGCCTCGTTATAGGGCCGCAGCAGGAGCGAGGCCTCGCGCAACGCCCCCGGGCCGTAGCGGGCCCCGGCTCTGAACGTGGTCCCACCATCGAAGGGCGCGCCCAGGACCGCTACCTCGGCGCGACCCGCCTGGTCGAGAGTCGGGAGGCGAGCGAACGTCCGCAACCCGGCAAATCGCGGGACAACCGAGGAATCAACCTGGCCAATCGGGTCTGAAGCCACCGAGCGGTGAGCCTAGCGCCCCGCGGCCGCGGCGCAGCGCGCGATCACGGGGTCGACGTCGAGCGCGCTCGGTGAACTTCACCCGATCAGGTGAAGGCCGAGATCCCAGTTAGGTCGCGTCCGATGATCAGCGACTGGATCGTGTCCGTGCCCTCGTAGGTGTCGACGATCTCCATGTCGGTCAGATGACGCGCGATGTGATTTTCAAGCAGCAGCCCGTTGCCCCCGAGGATGTCGCGTGCTTCCGAGCAGACCAGCTTGCCCTGTCTGACGTTGTGAAGCTTGGCCAGCGCCGCCATCGACGCGGTCATCGCGCCGGCCTCTTGAAGCTGGGCGAGGCGAAAGCAGACCAGTTGCATCGCGGTGGTCGCGGCCACCATGGTCGCCAGCCTGCCCTGGACGAGCTGAAAGCCGGCGATCGGCTGGCCGAATTGCGAGCGCTCCATGGCGTAGGAGATGGCCGCGTCCAGACAGGCCATGGCGTGGCCCACGCACTCCCAGGCCGCGCCCCCGCGGGTCTGGGTGAGCACCCGGGTGGCATCCTCGAAGGTGTTGGCGTGCGCCAGCTTGTATTCGAGCGGGATGTGGGCGTCGTCGATCGCGATCTCGGCCTGCCACACCGCGCGCTTGCCGATCTTCCCGGTGATCACCTTCGTGGGATCAAATCCCGGCGTGCCTTTCGGAACCAGGTAGGCGCCCACATGTCCCTCGTCGTCGCGAGCCCAGATCACCGTGACATCGGCAATCGAGGCGTTGCCGATCCATCGCTTGCGGCCGTTGAGCACATACTCATCCCCCACCCGACTGGCGGTCGTCTCCAGTGACACCGAGTCCGAACCGTGGTGAGGCTCGGTCAGGCCAAAGGCGCCGATCGCCTCGAACTTGGCCATCGCCGGCAGCCATCTCGCTTTTTGCTCCTCGCTGCCCAGCAGATCGATGCAACCCATGGCCAGGCCGGAATGCACCCCAAAGAAGGTGTTCAGGCTTCCGTCAGCCCGCGCCAGCTCGCGAGCGACGATCCCAGCACCGAGCCGGGACATCGCCGGGCAGCCGTGTCTCACGATCGTGGTCCCGGCGACGCCCAGCTCGGCCAGCTTGGGGACGAGCTCGAAGGGAAATTCGGCCCTCTCCCAGTAGTCGTTGATGATCGGCAGCACCTCGCGTTCCCCGAAGGCGCGCACCTTGTCGCGGATCGAGCGCTCCTCCTCGGACAGAGTCTGATCGAGCAGGTAGAAGTCTTCCGGCGCAGCCTCGGCGCTGGCCGGCTGGGGTGGCTTGCGATCGACGTCGGTGCTCATCCACGTGTTTGCTACCCGATCCGGGGTGCGCACCCACGCCCAGCCACCCGGTCGCGCACCGACCTTGCGCTAGAAAGCTCGTTGCCGTGCCCGGCCCGATCCCATAGCGTTGCCCTGTAACCCAGCTTGGAGGTCGCTCGATGCCCCACCTGCATCACCTGCCGCACAAACACGTTCATTTCAAGTGGGACACGAGCCATGAGCCGGTGCTCATGGTCGAGTCCGGCGACACGGTCGTGGTGTGGACGCGCGACGTCAGCGACAACCAGATCGGTCCGGATTCCGACGCCAGCGTTATCGCCGACCTGGACTGGGACCGTGTCTATCCGCTGTGCGGACCGATCGGGATCCGTGGCGCCCACCCGGGTGACACGCTCGCGATCGAAGTCCTCGACATCCACACTCAGGGGTGGGGCTGGACCGCGATCCTGCCGGGGCTGGGGCTGCTCCCCGAAGAGTTCCCCGACGCCTATCTGCGGATCTTCGACCTCTCCCAGGGCGATGTTGCCTACCTGCGCGAGGACATAGCCATCCCGCTGGAGCCGTTCTTCGGGACCATGGGCGTGTGCCCGGCCGGCGCCACCGCCCAGCCGGTGATGCCCCCGGGCCGGTTCGGCGGAAATATGGACACCCGTCAGCTCGTTCGGGGGTCGACGCTCTATCTGCCGGTGGAGGTCGAGCTGGCGCTGTTCTCGTGTGGCGATGCGCACGGCGCCCAAGGCGACGGCGAGGTGTGCGTAACCGGGCTGGAGGCGCCGATGTTCGCCTCCTTGCGGTTCACGCTCGAGAAGGGGAGGACGATCCCAGGACCTCAGTACCGCACTCCTGCGCCGCTGACTCCGCGCGTGGACTCGGCGCCGTTCTATGGCACCACCGGCGTGGGCGGCGACCTCTACGTCGCTGCCCAAGATGCCGTGCGGGCGATGGTTGATCACATCGCCACCCACTACCGGCTCGGGCGCGAGGATGCCTACCTGCTCTCTAGCCTCGCCGTCGACCTCAAGATCTCAGAGATAGTCGACGCCGGGCAGTACATCGTCAGCGCGCTGCTTCCCGAGGCGATCTTCTCCGCCACCGCCAGCGCGACGAGCTAACTGCCGGCTCAGCTATCGCCTTCGCTGAGGCTCACCGGAGCGCGGCCGGCCCACCCCTGGCGCAACAGCTCCAACAGCTGGTCTGGAGGGTGCGCTCCGGACGCGCCCAGCGCCCGGTCGACGACGAACGTCGGCACTGCGGTGATGCCAAGCCCCTGCGCGGTGAGCTCATCCTCGCGCACGGCCAGGGCGAAGCGCTCGCCCGATAGCGTCGCTCGCGCCTCGTCCTCGGGCACCCCGACCTCGCGGGTCAGCCGCACCAGCGTGTCATGGTCTGCGATCAGCTCCCCGTCGGTGAAGTAGGCGCGCAGCAGCCGCTCCTTCATCGCGTCCTGAAGGCCGTGCTCGGCCGCCAGGTGAATGATCCGGTGCCCGTCGAAGGTGGAGCCGCTGCGGGCGAGGTGCAAGCGGAACTCCAGACCCTCTCCGGCCGCGACTTCGGTCAGTCGGCGTTGCGAGGCTCGCGCCTCCTCGAGGCTCATCCCGTACTTCTCAGCCAGGCGCGCGGCATGGTCACCGGTCCGCTCCGGCGGGGCGGACGGATCCAGCTCGAAGCTGCGCCAGGTCACCCGCACCTCGTTGCCATGCTCGAAACCGGCCAGGGCAGCCTCGAACCGGCGCTTACCGACGTAGCACCAGGGACAGGCGATATCCGACCAGATCTCAACCTCCACGTCGGTCACTCCTAAGTTGAGCAGACAACAAACCCGAGTCTAGCCGGGTGTCAGTGATACCCGCCCGATAGGCAGGTGCTGACCAACGCGTAGCGCGCGCCGGCCGTGAACGCCGTTTGACGCCGCCCAGGGGAACTGAGAGAGTCCGCGCGGTCGATCATGGCTGCGCGTGATCGTGTGCTGTGCTGAGCGATGGACGAGGTGGCGATGGGCAGGCTGGATGACAAGGTCGCCCTGATCACGGGCGGCGAGAGCGGGATCGGTCTCACCACCGCGCGCTTGTTCGTTTCTGAAGGCGCGCGGGTCCATGTCGTCGGAATCGACGAGCCCAAACTGGCCGCCGTGGCGGACGAGCTCACCGACGACAAGGCGTTGTGCTCGGTGGCCGACGTCACCAGCGAGGATGCCGTGGCGCGCGCCGTGGCCGAGGGGGTGGCTCGCTATGGACGCTTCGACGTCGTGCTCAGCAACGCGGGCATCACCGGAGAGGTCTCAGACCTCGTGAACTATCCCTCCGAGGCCTTTGCCCGCACCCTGGCCGTTCATGTGCTGGGCGCGTTTCACGTTCTCAAGCACACGATTCCTCACGTCAGTGACGGGGCCAGCATCATCATCACCTCGAGCGTGGTGGGTCTCATCGGAGCCCCCGGCGTATCGGCGTACATCGCGGCCAAGCACGCTCAGGTCGGGCTGATGCGCGCGGCGGCCAAGGAACTGGCGCAGCGGCGCATCCGGGTCAACACGATCCACCCCGGTCCGACCTCGACTGCCTTCCAGGACTCGATCGAGATGCGGGCTTCGGGTCTGCCGCGCGACGAGGCCGCCAAGGCATTCGACTCGCTGATCCCGCTGGGCCGGCACACGACAACCGACGAGATCGCCCAGGCGATGCTCTACCTCGCCGCGGACGAGAGCGCGATGGTCACCTCGCACACGTTTTTGATCGACGGTGGCATGAGCGGCTGAGCCGCTGCTCGAGGCGATGTCGGACGAGCAGACAGACCATGCCTGAGGCTCAGACCGAGATGGCCAAGGCGATGGCGCGCCAGCCCGAAGAGCTGGAGCGCATCCTCGCCGATGGGGCGCCGGTGCAGGCCGGCGCGGCCCGCATCGCGGGACGGCGGATCTTCTTGGTCGGCACGGGAACGAGCTGGCACGCGGCCAATCAAGGCGCCTACTTCCTTCGGCTGGCGGGCGCCGAGGCGTGGCCGGTATCAGCGGCGGATTGTGCGCTGTGGGGTCCACGACCGACTTCCGGCGATGCGCTCGTCCTGCTCAGCCACCGCGGAACCAAGCGCTACACCAGCCAGGTGCTCGAGCGGGCCCGGGCCGAGGGCGTTCCCACGGTGGCGATCGGCGGTCAGCAGGCGCCGGGCGTGGACATCGAGACCGTGGCGCAGGAAAAGGCGGGCACCTACACGGTCAGCCACCTCGGTGCGCTTGCGCGGCTGGCGCAGCTCGCCGTCCATCTCGGCGCAGAGCTCGGCGAGCTGCCGTCGGTGCCGGGGGCAGTCGCCGCCGCCCTCGAGGGGCCTCACGAGCCGGTCGGCTTGCCCGAGCGCGGGCTCGAGTTCGTCGGTGCCGGTCCCAATGGTTGGACGGCGGCCGAGGGGGCCCTGAAGGTGCGCGAGGCGGCGCACGTGTTCGCCGAGGGTCTCGGCGTCGAACAGTTCCTCCACGGCCCCGCGTGGGCCCTCGGCGGCAGCGACGCTGTCGTCTGCCTTGACGGCGGCGGGCCCGGTGCCGTCCGGTTGTCTGAGCTCGCCGACACGATCCAAGCACGCGGCACGCGTGTGCACCGTTTTACCGCGACCAAGCTCGGCGAGGCGCTGTCGGTGTTCGCGCTCACTGCCACCGTCCAGCGGATCGCGCTCGCGTTCGCGCTCGAGCTCGGCACTGATCCAGACGATGTCCGCCCGGGAGAGTGGAAAGCGGTCGAGCTCTAGGTGAAGTCCGCGCGATACTCCCGGCGATGGCCACGCGTGCGCCCGATGACTTCGACGGGCTGACCGGCCGGCCGCGACTGGTCGAGGTCACGCTGCTGACCGAGCCCGGGGCTCGTGGGCGCCTCCAGCGCAGCGTCGGCACGTGCGCGCGGGTGATCGTCGCGACCGCCTTGGTCGCGGCCATGGGAGTGCTCGTCATCGGCACCCTGGCGGGTGGGCGCCACCGGGCGGCGCGCGCAGAGGCCGCCGCCTCGGTGGGACAGCACAACAGCCGGGCGCCCGCAGAGCTCCCCGGCGCGCGGGATAGCGGACCCGCCGGCGTGGCGGCTGCCTACGGATTCCCGCTTCGCTGCTTGAGCGTCACGATCGCGCCGGCGAACCACAGCTACGCCCGCGCCGACTTCAACCGGGCCAGCCTGTGCGGGCGCTACGACGGAGACGTGACGGCGGTCTTCCGCCGCCTGGATCACATATGGCGGCCGGTCCTGGACACCACCAGCTACTCATGTCCGGTGGCCTCGCTCTCCTCCGCGGTGCAGAGCGAACTCGATATTTGCCCGTAGGCGCGCGCCAGGAGCAAGGTGGCGGGGGCACGGAGAAGCGATTGTTGAGTCAATGCCACCGGCGCGTGTACGATCGCCGGACGCGATTCGTTCACCGA
Organism: uncultured Solirubrobacterales bacterium; assembly: GCA_963757015.1. Taxonomy (GTDB): domain Bacteria; phylum Actinomycetota; class Thermoleophilia; order Solirubrobacterales; family Solirubrobacteraceae; genus Palsa-465. Next base: position 75,981 of record CAVWQA010000007.1, on the reverse strand, counting down.
CCGCGGAAGATCGAGGCAAGAAGGGGCTGAGGCTGTGCGTCCGCGGGCCGGACGGAAACTGTGGGGATGTTCACCAAGGCGGCGCACAAGACCGCCTGAGGCGCGGGGATCGGCGGCATGAGCGTCTTCCTGACCGTCCCGCTGCTCGTGCTGTTCGTCGTGATCGTCGGCAAGCTCACCGGGCGCGTGCTCGGGATCCGCCTGGGTCACTGGCGCGGCGCGTTCGTGGGGCTGGTGGGGTGGTTCGGGGGTCTGCTGGCCGCCGCCTACACGATCGGCCATCACGCGCCGGGCGGCGGGCGGGTAATCGAGACGTCCTCGCTGGGCGAATGGCTTCAGGCCGCGGTCGTGGTCATCATCTTCGGCGTGCTGGCGGCGATGCCGCTGGCGATCGCGCTCGATCTGGTGACCCGCAGCGGGCGGATGCGGCCGGCGCGAAGGCGGCGACGGCTGCTTCACCCGATCCGGGCCACCCGCGCCTCGCTCTCACCGTACGGGCGGCTGCGCGAGCTGATCGCCAACGCCCGCCGCGCCAACCTGCTCCACTTCCGCTACGCCTCTCGGGCGGCGCTCGAGTCGCCGGACACCGCGCGCCGGCTGCGCGGGGTACTCGAGGAGTCGGGCGGGATGCTCGTCAAGCTCGGGCAGATCGCCTCCACCCGGACCGACGTCCTGCCACAGGCACTCACCGACGAGCTCTCGAACCTACAGGCCGATGTGCGGCCGGTGCCCGAGGAGGGCATCCGGGCGGTGCTCGAGAACGCGCTCAGCGAGCCGATCGAGAAGACCTTTGGCTCGTTCGACTTCGAGCCACTGGCGGCGGCCTCGATCGGACAGACGCACCGAGCCGTCCTGTTCGACGGCACACGCGTGGTCGTCAAGGTTCAGCGCCCCGGCATCGACGTGGTCGTGGCCCGTGATGCCGACGTGTTGCGCCTGGCGGCCGGCCGGCTCGAGCGGCACGTCGAGGTAGCGCGTGAGGTGGGCCTGAACGGGTTCTGCGAAGAGTTGATCGCCGGTCTGGAGGAGGAGCTCGATTACCTGCACGAGGCCGCCGTAGGTACGCAGCTTCGCGAGAACCGCGCCGAAGACGTGGGCATCTCGGTCCCCCGGGTCTACCCGACGCTGTCCACCGATCGCGTACTGGTGATGGAAGAGGTGATGGCGCGTTCGATCGCCAACGCTGGAACGGTCGACGCGTCACCGGTCCCGCGGCCGCAGCTGGCCGAGCGTCTTTTGTCGTCGTTCTTGGGTCAGGTGCTCGAGGACGGGCTGTTCCACGCTGACCCGCACCCCGGCAATCTGATGATCGACGAGCGGGGACGATCTGGATGCTCGACTTCGGATCGGTCGGTCGCCTGGACGCGCGGGCCCTTGACGGCTTGCGCGGGATTGCGCTCGGCGTGGCCATGAGCGATGTCAGCCTGCTGGCCCGGGCCGCCCGCGACCTGTCGGCAATCAGAGCGTCGACCTGCGCGCGCTCGAGACCGACCTCAGCGCCCAGTTGGCCTCGCTGGGCGCCCCCGGCGGACTCGACCCACGCGTGATCGGGGAGGTTCTCTCGGTCATGCAGCGCCACCAGATGCGCCCTCCGGCGTCGATCACGCTCCTGGCCCGCTCGCTGTTCACGCTCGAGGGGACGCTGACGAGCCTCGACCCTCAGTTCAGCCTGGTGCAGAAGAGCGAAGAGATCGTGCTGGCCGAACATCGCGAGGCGCTGGGGACGCCGGAGGAGATCCTCCAACGCGAAGCCCTGCGCTCACTGCCGGCCCTGCGCACCCTGCCCGAGCATGCCGAGACGCTGGCCAATCAGCTGCGCGCGGGACGGCTCACGCTGCGGACCGAGCATTTCGCCGGAGCCGACCATGACGCCGTCGACTTCTGGGTCGACCGCCTGGTGATCGCGCTGGTCGCGGGCTTCTCAGTCGTGGGATCGGCGATCCTCCTGCTCGCGGCCGGGGTCACGAGCGACCACGAGATCAGGTCGGCGCTGTGGATCGTCGGCTTCTCGGGCCTGGCCTTCTCGACCCACGCTGGCTATGCGCTCCGCGGCCCGGTCGCTGCGACGACACCTCGAACGGGTCGAGTGAGGCTGACGCTCGGGCTTGGCCGCGGGGATCCTCGACGTCTCAAATGCACCAGCTCGGGGAACCATCGAGATAGACACCGAACCAGCAACCGGAGGAGGGGCCATCGATGATGCACCGATTCGCAGTTCTCGCCGCTGGGGTATTCGCTGCCGTGACACTCGCGGCCGGAGCGGCGGCGGCGCCGATCTCGAAGTCGATCCAGTTCACCAATCGAGGCGGCAAGGTGACGTGTGGGATCGAGATCCATGCCCCCAACAAGCGTGCCACCGAGGTTCTGTGCGCCGCCAAGGGCGTCCCAGCTCCCAAGACGAAGGGCATCGGCGACAGCGGATTCGTTGAATTGGCTGTGCTAGGCAAGCCACGCCTGCTGCGGCTCAGCCAGAACTCATGGGTTGCGGGCAGGTCGGTCAAGCTCGGGCGCGGTCGGCTGTGGAACCAGCTCGGCGTCACCTGTCACATGGGCGAGACGACCGTGCTGTGCTTTAACGGCGCCAACCATGGGTTCGTGATCGGCAACGGCCGCTACCGGAGCTTCTGACACGACCCGCGCAGCGCGCATGAGTTTTGCCCTTGGGGGGTAGGAGGACGATGTGATCATCGCCGCGATCGTGGTTATCTGCATATTGCTCCTGGTGCTCGGGTTCCTGGCGCCGCGCCTGTCGACCAAGCCCCAACACGGGGTCGACCGGACGCTGGGGACCGGTGGTCGCGTCGCCGGGAAGGCTCCCGGCCCGCTCGGCCGATGGCTGCGCAAGCCGTTCAGCAGCTCACAGCACGCTGCTGACAAGAGCGCATCCACCGGGCGAAAGGGTCGCGGGAAGCTTCCCTGGTGAGTGCCGCCGGTCATTGAGCTTCAGCGCCTTAGCCTGTGGCTCCGTGTGAGCCGCGGGACCGATTCGGGCACGAGGGCCACCGCCGGCTTTATCGTGCGCTGAGGATGGCTGCGCCGAGCGTGTCGATCATCACCGCCGTGGCCGGCCGCCGCGGGCACCGGCTGTCGGAGATCCATGCGGTACTGGCCCGCGCTGCCACCGATTGGGAGTGGCTGATCCAGCTAGATGGCGAGCCGAGTATCGAGTTACCCGAGGCGCTGCTCGACGACGAGCGCGTGGCAATCGATCTCAACGGTCGGCGGCTGGGCGTGGCCGCGACCCGCAATCGAGCGCTTGCTCGCGCCCGTGGCCCCCTGCTGCTGAATGCCGATAGCGACGATGTTCCGACCGGCGCGGCTCTGGACGGTCTGGCGCCGGTGTTTGACGATCCAACCGTTGGCCTGGCCTTCGGGGACTGGGTCGAACTGTGGCCCGATCGCGAGCCCTGGACGCCGCGGCCTCGTTTTACACCCGGTCGTCTCGAGGTGGGAACGCTTTCGCGCATCTGGGGCGCCGAGTGCTGGGTGCCGCTGCACCTTGCCGGGGCCATGTGGCGCACCGACGCCGTCCTCGCGGCGGGCGGCTGGAGTGCCACCGTCGGGGGCTCTGACATCGGGTTGATGCTCGGCGTGGACGCAACCTGGGCCAGCGTCTACGTCCCGCTGACGACGTTTACCTACTACCACCACGCCGGCCAGGTCACCGCCTCGCGCGACTGGCAGTCTCAGTTCGAGCGCGACTTGCAGTTCCTGCAACGACGCCAGCGCGCGCTGGACACCCTCGGACCGTGAGAAGGCAAACGGGTTAGGGCGGCATGCCCGCGTCGATCCAGACGCGGAACAGCTCCACGTCGTCCTCGGCCCAGGGCTCATCGCACGGCATCGTCCCGTCCGCCAGCTTGGAGTAGATCTCCTGCGCGTGCTCACAGACCTCGTCGTAGGAGGACAGGTCGAAGGCAAACGACATCGCCTCGACGTCCTGGGGGCGAAACAACGGGCGTATGTCCTGGGCAAAGCTCATCGCACGTAGGTGCTCATGGCGCTCGAAGCGGCGAATCTAGCGCGTATGCGCGCATGGGTGAGCGATCCATGCGCAGTACGAGGGCCGCGAGCAAAACCGAGAACCCGCCGGTGGAGGTAGGGTGTTGGTCATCGCCACGTTTGTGTTCAGGCTTCAGGCTCCCCGGCCCGACTTCGCCCTCAACATGACCGACGAGGAGCGGGAGATCATGGGCCGCCACGCCGCGCATTGGCGGCCGTACATCGACTCCGGCCAGATGGTGATCTTCGGGCCGGTGCTCGACGGGGCCGGTTCGTGGGGGCTGGGTGTGCTGGAGGCCGAGGACGAGGAGGAGCTACGGGCCTTCGCCGCCCGCGATCCCGTCGTCACCACTGGGACGGCGAAGATCGAAGTCGGCAAGATGCTGGCCGGCTTCGTCCGTCCGGCTTGAGCAAGAAGCGGCTCACCCAGCGCCGGGTAGAGGTGCTTCCGGCGCCGGGTTGAACCGCTTGATCGGAGGTGCGAGCGGCGGCTGTCAGTCAGCGGCGGGCGTGGGTCACGCGCACCAGCGCCCGCGCGAAGGTGCCGTTGCTGAGACCCCATGACCGGTCCGTCCACTCAAACGGCAGGATCTGGGACAGCCTCAGCTTGGAGAGGCCGATCAGAGCCTGGTAGGCGTATGAATTGACGTGCCGGGGGTTGGTCGAGCCCCAGGTCCCTCGCTCCGAGGTCCACCCGTACTCGTTGACGATCAGCGGCACCGATCCGCGGTGGTACTTGTGCATCTGGGCGATCGCATACCGAGTCAGAGCGATGGTGACACTGGGTGTGGAGCCATAGGGGTGCACTGCGACCGCATCCATCGGCTTTCCCTCGAAGGCTTTGAGCAGCCGAGGCAGCGAGCTATGGGTCCAGGCCAGGCCGCCGGTCATGACACGGGCCCCCCGGTTGACGCGGTGGATGGCGGTACGAACGGCCTCGTAAAGCCTCGCGTAGTCCTGCAGGTTGACGTCCGGACCCCAGGTGTGGTTGTTGTCGGGCTCGTTCCACACCTCCACAATGTTCACCGGGACGTAGGGCAGGTTCCGGTGAGTCGCCCAGAATGAGCCGTGGGCGCCGTAGCGTCGCATGAACGCGGTTGCGTAGGCGGCGAAGTTCGAGTTCTTGGCCGGGGGCAGCGGCGTGACAAACCGGCCCTTCTTGAGGTGGAGCACGTGCGGCTTGTGCTCTTGCGCCCATCTGGGCGTGAACTCGAGCGTGGGCTCCCAGCGCAGATGAGCCTGCGCCATCTCGCTGACGATCAAGTCGTTATAGGCCCAGTTGTAGGTGTGGCGTCCGTGAACGGGAGCGTGGGGCTCGGTGCCCGCCCAGTCAGAGTCGGTCCGGCCCACGCGGCCGCCGGCCGCATAGAGCGCGTCGAGAGACTTCATCACCCGGTCCGCGGACCACCCGCCCCGAACCTGGTTGAGGAAATTGCCGCCGACCTCCGCGCCATAAGTCGTCGCGCTCGCAGTGGCGGGAACCGCAAGCACCAGCGCTAGCAGGACAAATGACAAACAGCACAGGCAGCGTTTCATGAGCCTCACAGTGGTCAAAGGTGATCAAAGCGCGGACCGGCGCGTGAGTTCGTGGCGCACGGACCTACCAAACAAACACGCCGCCGCCTCGATCGGAGCGGTCGGCGTCTCGGACGCCTAGGATCGTATCGGCTTCGCGCGGCCCGGCCTTGAGCCGGTTTGCCGAGCCTTCGCTTGATCAGCTCAAGGCGGCTCGGGCGCTCTCCAGATCGTCGGTGGCGATCACCACCTTGATGCCACCGAACGTGGTGTAGAGCAGCTCGATGTTGACGCCGGCAGCTGCCAGTTCGCGAGCCAGTTCACCCAGCGAGCCCGGTCGGTCGGCCACGTCAACCACCAGCACCTCTCGCTGATCGGCGATGCCCATGCCGGCATCGGTCAGCGCGGCGACGGCGCGTTCGATGGCGTCGTCAGCGATCAGGAGATGGATGATCCCGCGCCCCTCGCCCGTGAATGCGCACATTCCCTCGATGTTGACGCCCGCGGCGCCGGTCGCCCCGCCCAGCGTGGCGAGCTGACCCGGCTCGTCCTGGAGCACGACGGTCAGATTCGTTGCCACGCGGTCTCCTCCACGGCTCGCACCGACCGTCGCTGCGATCGAACCTGGGTCGAGGGCATGCCGGGAGGCTATGTCGTCGCCAGCATCATTTTCAACTCCCTGCTGGCCCGCATGGAGTAATCGTTGTTGTCGTGACTGTGCCGCGACGCTCGATACGTCCGGTTCTCGCGCTGCTGGGGGCGCCACAGCAGCGTGATCGATGAGCTGATAGATATCGACAGGTGCCGGCGCGACGGGTCGTGATCGATCACCTGACGATCGGGGTTGCCGATCTGGCGCGCAGCTGTGAGTTCTATCGCCGCGCCCTCGAGCCATTTGGCTTTCGCGAGCTCGCCCCTTGGCGGGAGGGCATCCGTGAGGCAACGTTCGGCGTCGAAGGAGCCGATGATTTCGCCCTCTTGTTGGCGTACCCACCGGGCGCAGGGATGCACATCGCGTTCGCGGCCGACCGTCGAGGACAGGTGGATGACTTCCATGCCGCCGCGATCGCGGCCGGAGGCATCGACAACGGCGCCCCGGACGAGCGGCCCGAATATTCCGCCGGTTACTACGGCGCGTTTGTCCTGGATCCGGATTCAAACAACGTCGAAGCCGTTCATCACGGCCCTGAACGGCATATTTTGAGCATCCCGGGGAGCTTCGGACCGGTTAGCCGACTGTGAGCCTGACCGGCAGTGGTCGGTAGCGCAGCGTCATGGCGATATTCCGCGCCGACTGGACGGTGAAGCCTCCGGTGATGTCGGCACCGTTGCCGCCGGGGATCCCGTCGGGATACACCTGGTAGTCGATCGACGGGACCGTCAGCAGCTGGTTGTCGAGGGCGATGGCGAAGTGCTGGTTGAGCCGCTGGCCCAGTGTGCTGACGTCCTGGCCGCGGTGCGCGATCGACCGGGTCACCTTTTCAAACGCCGCGTTTCCCTTCGCGTTGAAGCCGAACTTGATGTCGGGGCTGCCCGATGAGTCGGTCGACGGTTGCGGGTTGGTGATGTCCGCGCCGGGCACGGCGACGTTGTCGCGCAGCACGAAGAAGCGAGCCTTGGGGCTCCAGAGCTTCGTTTGCTGGCCGGCGCTCGGGTTGGCCGCCCGTAGCACGACGGTGCCCTGCGGGACGACGAGTACCTGACCGTCGGAGGCGCTCACCCCCGGCGGCAGCTGGCCGGCCAGGTTCTGCACCGAGTGGTCATACGACGTCGAGTAAGGCTCGTTGTCGGGGCCCGCCAGCAGGCAGTGCTGCCCCGCCGTCGGAACGATCCCCTCCTGCCTGGCCTTGGCGGCGCAGGCCGCGCTGCCGGACGCTCCGAACATGTAGTACTGGGGGCCGAGGCGAGCATTGCTCGGGCTGACCCGCTTGGGCTGCCTGGCGGCGAGCTTGACCGCCTCATACAGCGGCAGGCCACCCGCGTTCGGTTGACCCGGCGCGGCGAAGCTCACGCCCTGGCTGATCGCGAGCGCCTGCGGATCTTGGGCCTGCAGCTGGCTGGCGACGGTCTTGCCGTTGGGGGTGAGCGCGTTGGCCTCCCAGTCATAGAACTCGAGCCGTGCCGGGGACCCGAGCGCCAGCCTTTCGATCCGCGCACGATCGCTCCTGCTCGCGTCCGGGGCTACCACGACGATCCGGTTTCCGGCTCGCGAGACCTGGACGTCGTGGAAAACCGTGCCCAGGCGGTGTCGCAAGATGCCAACCGAACGGTCGATCGCGGGACCCAGCGGCGACCGTGGATCGCGCGCTGTGGCCCTGAATACGATCCGGATACCGTGGCCGGGGCCCGACGATCCGGTTGGAGAGGAAGCGTGCACGCCGAAGGCCACCACGACCACGCCCACGACCACCAACACCGATAGGCCCAGGCCGACCCCCGCCACCGCCGATCGGGGGACTCGCATCCACCGCCGCCGGCCTCGATCCGATCGCCGAGCGCTCGCGTGCGTCTCGCCGATGCGCTCAAACTCCGCGCCGAGCTCCTTTAGAAACCGTAAATCGCTCACCGTGAGAGTTCCTCCGTCCGGTATGTGTCAAGCGCCCCCGCGAGCGCACGCAAACCGCGCGACACCCGGGCCCGTACCGCCTGCTCTGATACGCCGAGCACTTGCGCCACCTCCGCGTAGGGCCGCTCCTCCACGACCCGCAGGCGAAGCGCCTCGCGCTGCTCGGCGCTCAATCGCGCAAGCTCGACAGCCAACGCGGCCCGCAGCTCGCCGAGCCCGGCGCGCTCCTCAATCGCTGCCACATCGTCCTCATGCAACACCGGCATGCGGATCCCGAGGCGCTGCAGCGCGCGGCGCTCCACGCGCCCGCGACGCAGATACCGGGAGACCTGTCGACGCGCCACCGTGAACAGCCACGCCCGCACCTCCTCCTCCGCGCGCCCCCGCAGCCGAGGCCATGAGCGAAACGCCTGCGCGAACGTCTCGGCCGCCAGATCCGCCGCGGCCGCGGCATCAAGCGTGCGCCGGGCGACAAACACCAGCACCGCCTCTCCCTCTCGGGCGTACATCGCAGCGAAGTCATCACCATCCCCCATCACAACCAGAATGCCGCGAGCCACCAAAACTGTGACGCACTCTCGCCCCCGCGAGCCATTCCCAGCGGAACAGGCTCCGGCGCCACCGCGTGGTCGCCGTGATGCCTGCACCGTGGCCCCGATGCTCGCCGATACGGTGACCTGTGTGAGCAAGACATGACCGAGGGAGGCCAGGATCGATCTTCGCCGAGTCCAGTGGCAGCCCGTGAGCGCATCGCGGCGTTGTACAGGCATTTTGCGGAGGTCGAGGCGCCTGGGCGCTCGCCGTTCTATGTCCAGGTGGCAAGCCAGATCGCTGCCGACTCAACGACCATCGGGTTTCTGGCTCAGTTCCCCGAGGCGAAGTGGCAGCCCAACCTGTTGCTCGCCGCTGTCCGTTATCTCTACGGAACTCCGCCCGGCGCCCGTGAGTTCATCGCCCTGGTCCATCGGCACCCTGAAGCGATTGCCGCGGTGATGCGCGTGCGGTCGACACAGACCAACGAGCCGGCCCGGTGCGCGACGCTGCTCCCAGTGTTTGCCCAGCTGCCGCAGCCCCTGGCGTTGCTGGAGGTCGGTGCCTCCGCGGGACTCTGCCTGCTCCCGGATCGCTACGCGTATGACTACGGCGGGCGACGGATCGAGCCGAGTGCGCCCACCATCCCCGAGCCACCGGTTTTCCCTTGTCGAGCGAGCGCCGGTACGCCGATCCCGGAGCGCAACGTCGACGTCGCGTGGCGTGCCGGTCTTGATCTTCACCCGGTCGACCTGGACGACCCGACGGAGATACGGTGGCTTGAGGCACTGGTGTGGCCGGGTGAGGAGTATCGGCTGCCTCGTTTGCGGGCCGCCTGCCAGATCGCGCGACGATATTCGCCGTGGGTCGTCCGCGGCGACCTCCTCACCGACCTGCGCCCGCTGGCTGATCGAGCACCGCCCGACGCGACGTTGGTCGTCTTCCACACCGCCGTGCTGGCCTACGTTCCTGACGCGGGCGAGCGGGCGGCCTTTGCCCGGTCAGTCGCCGATCTTGACGCTGTGTGGATCGCAAACGAGGGTCAAGAACTGATCCCGGGCATCGACACCGAGATCCTGCGCGACCGTCCCGACCGTGATGTCTTCCTGCTGGCGGTCAACGGCCAACCCGTGGCCTGGACCGACGGACACGGCACATCGCTCGACTGGCGCGACCCAACTGCGGCCGGTCTCTAAAGACCAGATGCTAGAACAGCATCTTCAGCTCATCCACGCCAGCGTCTCTCTCCACAGTGAGTGAGTACTCGCCGCGTTCGAAGACACGCATCATGCGCGAGTTCCCGGGGAGGACGTCGGCCCGCAGGCCGCGGGCGCCGTGCTGGCGCGCGTAGTCGATGAGTCCCGCGTGCAGGATCTGACCGAGGCCCGCCCCCTGCCAATCGGGGTCCACCATGTAGGCCACCTCGGCGAGGCCGGTTGCCGGGCTGAGATAGTAGGAGCTGGCGGCGACGATGCGTTCCTGCGCTGGTGGCCCGACTACGGCGGCGAAGGCCATCTCCTCCTCGTAGTCGACGCTGCATAGGTGTTGGGCGGCCGTATCGGTGAGCGAGGTCAGCTTCTGGAAGAAGCGGGTCTGAACGTCCTCCTCGCTGAGTCGGTAGAACAGCTCCTGCATGGCGCCAGTGTCGCTTGTGCGGGTAGGTCGCAGAAGGACCTCGCGACCGTCGCGCAGCCGGACTATTTGCACCTCGTCGACCGGATATGCGGTGCGGCTGCGTAGCTGCTGCTTGCGGCCGACGAGGCGACGCTCAATTGCCGCGGCCAGCAGCTCGCTCCGGAAGTCTGGGTGTGCGATATCGATCAGCGCAACCGCCCGCTCAGCCAGTGAGCGGCCGAACAAGTACGCAGTGCCATATTCGGTGACTACCCAGTGCACGTCGGCTCTCGGGATTGCCACCGCATCGCCGGGAGCGAGTTCGACCGAGACGGCGGAACGGCCCGCTGGACTCCGTGAGGCGAGACAAACGATGGCCATCCCGTCACGGGATGCGAGCGCCCCGCGGTGGAATGCCGGTCCAGTGGATATCCCTCCGTAGAGCTCTCCGTCCAGGCTCTCCATGGCCACCTGACCGGTGAGGTCGATGGTGAACGCCTGGGTGACCGAGACCATCCGCTCCTTACTCGCGATGACCCTCGGGTCGCAGACATAATCGATCGGGTGAAAAGCGAAGCGAGGGTCGTCGTCAACGAGGTCATATAAGCGCCTTGAGCCCATCGCCCAGCTGGTGACAACCGGACCAGTGACAACACCCGAGTCGATCAGATCGACAATCGGCTCGGTGATCACGTCCGAATGGATGGCCAATTCACGACGGTTGGTCAAGTGAGCCAACATCTCGTTCGGCACCCGGCCCAGGCCGACCTGAAGAGTGGAACGGTCCTCGATGAGCCGGGCGACGTACCGGGCGATCTGCTCAGCGACCTCGCCGGTGGGCTCGTGGAGGTACTCCACTACCGGGCTGTCCACCGCTACGAAACTGGCGATCCGGTCAACCGGAATCCGGCTGTCGCCGCCGGTGCGAGGCATGGCGGGGTTTACCTCAGCGATAACGGTCCGAGCGGCCAGGGCAGCGGCCTTGGATACATCGACCGAAACTCCTAGGCTGCACGTGCCATCCGGATCCGGAGGGGCGACCTGCAGCATCGCGACATCAAGTGGGAGCTGCCCGTTCTCGAACAGCCGGGGAACATCGGCCAGAGACAGCGGCAGGTATTCCACCTGGCCCGACGGGCGCAGAGCCCGTTCATTGCTCCCTATATAGAACACGCGATGCCGATACGAGGTCCTCGGCGCACCGTCGGCGCCAGGATCCGCAGTAAGGAAATGCACCAGCGTCACCCCGGGCCTCGCCAGCTTCTCGAGGGCCTCCAGAAGGGTGCGCGGAGTGGCACAGGCGCTCCCGACGAACACCCTGTCGCCAGCCTGGACGAGGGACACGGCCTTCGCCGCCGAGACCTGACGATCGCGCCAGTCCGGTGCCGCCTCGTCGCTCATGCGGGGCGAGCCAGGTTATCACCTGGCCCCGGCGCCGATCATTTGGACTGAACCGGCGCTGGCGGGGCATGCCCGGTCACCCGCGTACGGCGCTGACGTAAGCTGGGCGTCCAGGTGCTTTATTACCGCCACGTCTCCTCACGTGAGCACGATCCCAGCGCGCTGGAGCCCGAGCATCCCGACGTGCCGGCGCGGATCGAGGCGATCGAGGCGGCCATGGATCTGGCAGGCTGGCCCGGCTGCGAGCTACGCGAGGCGCCAGCCGCCACCGCAGACGAGCTTGCGCTTGTGCACAGCACCGAACACGTCCAGGCGATTCGCACACTGTGTGCGAAGGGCGGCGGGGAGATCGACAATGACACGTTCGTCAACGGCTCCTCCTACCGGGCGGCGTTGCACGCCGCGGGAGGCGCCTGCGCAATGGTGCGAGCGCTCGTCGGAGGTGTGGCGCGCACTGGCTTCTGCGTTCTGCGGCCTGCCGGTCATCACGCGGAGGGCGATCGCGCGATGGGCTTCTGTCTGTTCAACAACGTCGCGATCGCCGCCGAGCTGGCGATGCGTCGTCTGTCCGTCGAGCGGACTCTGATCCTCGACTTGGATGTGCATCACGGCAACGGGACGGCCGAGATCTTTAGGCGCCGTGCCGACGTACTGTTCGCAAGCATCCACCAGGCCGGACTGTTCCCGGGCACCGGCGCGCTCACCGACGCCGGCTCCGGTCATGGACTCGGCTACACGATCAACGTCCCCGTCCCGAAAGGGTCCGACGAGGAACTGTGGGTTTCGCTACTCGAGCACGTGATCATCCCCGCGGCGCGCGAGTTCAAGCCGCAGCTCGTGCTCATCTCCGCCGGCTTCGACGCTCATCGCGATGATCCCCTCGGCGGGTGCCTGCTCGACGCCAACTCGTTCGGACAGATGGCTTGTCACGTCCGCGACATGGCGCGGGAGGTGGAGGCACCGATCGGCGCGGTGCTCGAGGGCGGATACGATGTCCAGGCTCTGGCGGAGTGTGTTGTCCGGACGATTGCGGCGCTGGATGGCGCAGGAGAGGCGGAGTCGATTGCGCCCGATCCGCTGTTGACATCACGGGTCGCGGCGCACGTGGGCCATTTCTGGACGCTGTAGATCGGTTCGCGACGCCACCGACCTTTATCCCGGTGGGCGCGCCGCCTCGGTGACGCGAGCCATCCACTGACGAGCGGCACGTGGTGAACGGAGGCGGGCCACGGCGAGATGCCGGTTCGCCGCCTCGGCGAACATCCGCGGGTATTCCCGGCGCTGGCCCCGGTGCGACCTGAGTGCTGTGAGCACACCTCGGGCGGCAGCCAGCATCTGCTTGGGCAGTGCGCTCCTTGAACCGGTGTCAGCGGCCTGTGCGGTCAGCGAGGAGGTGCGGGTGCGCGCGCGTTTGGCCAGCCGCCACAAGCTCACATAGAACGGGTAGTCGAGCCAGATAATCGTATCCGCCCGGGGCCAGACCAAGTCGCGCACGGCGCGCTTGTTGCCGTCCGTGACCCAGCGACCCCCTGCGATGGCCGCGTTCGTTCTCTCGCGCAGCACGGACAGGGGCGCGGTGCTGAGGTCCGGGCCGAAGTACAGCGAGTCCAGCTCCACGTGGGGCACGCCCAGGGCCGCCGCAAGCTCCCGTGCCAGCGTGGTCTTGCCCGACCCGGTCCGTCCCAGGATCAGGATCCGCTCGCATCCGCTCAGAGTGTTGAGGGGGTCGCGCCGCTGGCGTTGCTCTGTGGCAAAACCGTCCACCGGCTCGCACGCAGCGACCGTCACCTCGCCTTGACGACTCCGTGGCGCAGCTCCTCCCTGGCCCTGATCTGCTTCTCGCTCGTCCGTCACGTCTTCTAATTCTTGCCGCCCAACGCGGCAAAGCAAGTGCGGCTCAGCGACCGACCGAGTCCAGCCACTCCTCGAACGTGGGGCCGCCGAGCTTGGCGTGGGGGCCCGGCAGGAGGACCCCGGACTCGTTGGCGTCGCCGTCGACCGGGTCGCTGACGGCCTCGACTCGCAGCGAATCGCCCCGTCGGGCCACGAGCAACCCAGCCATCTCGACGAGGTTCTCCTCGCGCGGCCCCGCGACCTCGAGCGTCGGCCCGGGCGCTGAGCCGGGGTCGACGGCGAGCTCGGCAAGCACCTCGGCGACCGTGCGCGCGGCGACGAGCTGGGTGCGCATCCTGGGCACGTAGGCGACATCGCCCTGCGTGCCCCACTGCACGAGCTGCTCGACGAACTCGTGAAACTGGGCGGCGCGGAGCACCCGGGCCGGGATCGGCCCTGACAGCATCGCGCGCTCGTGCGCGACCTTGGCGATGCTGTAGCCGCCCTTCAGCCGGTCGGTGTTGATGATTGAGACCACGATGATCCGCTGCACGCCAGCCTGCTGACCAGCCTCCTGCAGATTCTTGGCCGCGGTCTCAAAGAACTCCGTGGCCGCCTGCTCGTCGGGCGACGGACCGGTGGCCGTATCGACGATGCACTCCACGCCGGCCAGCGCCTCCGCCAGCCCCTCGCCGCTGATCACATCGACCCCGTGGGTCCGTGAGATCGGGACGACGTCGTGCCCGCGCTCGGCGAGCACCTCGACGACGTGATGGCCGACCCGACCGGTCGCGCCGGCAACTGCAACCTGCTTCCCTGCCGACATGTTCCTGCCTCCTGTCAGACAGCTTGCCTTTAGTCAGTCACCCGGTTTGACCCCGCTGAAGGCATGGATGTGACCGATGGACGAGCAGGAGCGGCTGGGTGGCTTGTCCAGGCCTGCGCTATATCGGATCGACGCTGGGTGGAATGGGGAGGCCAGCGGCGCGCAGCGCGTGACGCATGGCAGGCAATGCTTGGCCGTCGTCTGCGTCGTCTTGAGGTTGGCCGAGGAGTCGTCTCGTCAAGGTCGAGCGGTCCTCGAGCAGCTCGTCCAGGACTGAGCGGAGATCCTGTGCGGTGGGTGGCTCGCGATCCTCGAGCGCGGCACGCAACCACGCCTGGCGGATCAGCTCCTTGATAAACGCCCCGCTGACGTGCTCTGAGCGCTCGACCAGTTGATCCAGCGACGCGCGGTCGATGTCAATGCCCTTCCCATAGAGGCCCAAGAGCCGCCGGCGGCCATCAGGATCAGGCAGCGGGATCTCGAGCGCCAGATCGATCCGGCCAGGCCGGGCAGCGAGCGCGGGCTCGATCAGGTCTGGCCGATTGGTGGTCAACACGAACAGCAGGTCCTCGTCCTCGGCCAGTCCCTCCATCTGGTTGAGCAGTTCAAACAGCACGCCCTCACTGCCGAACTCCATCGTGCGCTCGGCGGCGACCAAGTCGATGTCCTCAAACACAAACGTCGCCGGGGCGAGGTCGCGCCCGATCGCCAGCGCCTGCTCGATCAAGCCGAGACTGCGGCCCGTCAACAGAATCGTCGTGCGGCCGGCCATGGCATGCAGCAGGTACATCGTCGAGAGGGTCTTGCCGGTGCCGGGCGGCCCGTGCAACAACACACCCCGCTTGAGATGGCGCCCAGCGGCTCGCAACCGCGGCGCGCTCCGGGTTATCCCGAGCGTGTGCCGCTCGAGGCGCTCGAGCGTCCCCTCGGGAAGAATCACGCCGTCGCGCTGCACCGCCGGTACGGCGTGGAACTGCACGCCGACGCCCTCGCCTGGTTCGCGCTGGTGCAGCGAAATGATCCGCCCGCGGAACACGTTGTGTTCTCGCATCGCTGCGCGCAGCTGCCGCAGCAGCCCGGACACCGCGCCGTGGGCGGGGGAGACGCCCTCGAGCTTCAGCGATGAGGGCCGCATCGGGTGATCGCCGCCACGGGACAGCACCAACGCGATCGGTGCCCCGTCGTGGTGAAACAGGTACACGCCGCTCTCCACGCATTGGATGACCCGGCCGTCGCCGACCTCCACATCGACGTAGCGCACCGGCCCGAGCGAGATCGGTCCTGTCATCCCCTGCCCGGCCATGATCTCGGCCAGGCCGATCGAACCGAACCCCATGTGCCGAGTCGTAAACCCCACGAGCTCTGCGTCAGAAAGCACCGCGTCGAGCGCCAATTGCAGGTTCGCTTGCTCGGCCAGCGCGAACTCCGCACCGGTCGTCGGCAGTGCCTTGGGATCGGCCCCGAGGAAGTCGCGCAGCCGCACCCCTACCTCTGACTCGCGCTGCTCGGCAACCAGCGACATCGCGTGCATGAACTGCTCAAACGCCGCGCCGAACGCCCCCGGATCAGGAAGCTCGCTCATTGCCCGACCGTAGGGGACAGGCGCGACACTGTCAAAAATGTAAGGCCACGAACCAACTCGGCCCACGAGTGCGCATGGCCGAGTCCGAGGCGACGGGGCGCGGACATTAGTACAGCGATGCTGTCTGGATTATGCGTGCTGTCGGACCGGCCGCTTCTGGGTGTAGAGGTCGAGGTTGCCGGCGGGGGCTGTTGCCAAGCGCACGCGCCCTGCGGCTGGTGGACATTGCGATGGCCGTATCGGCTCACGCAGACTCAGGTCTGGCCGCTACTTCCTGTTCCTCGGCCAGCCCAACGGCCACGCCACCTGGGCCAGGAAGGCGAGCTTCCTGCATCGGATCATCACCATCCGCTAGGCGACGATTTCTCGGCGGCACTGATCGAGACCGCCCCTTAGGCGGCTTCCTCGAGCTCGATCGCCTCCGGGAGCGCCACGGCCTCGTCGGCCTGCGCGGCCGGGCTCGACAGCACCGTCAGCGCCAACCCGATGGCCACGATCACGAGCACGGCAGCGACCGTGAAGGCCAGATGAAATCCACCCGTCAGCGAGCCGGCCAGCGAGGCGCCGTCGTGGCGCAGCGTGCTCGTCCGGGTGGCCGATAGGGTGGCGAGCACGGCCAGCCCGAGCGCGCCTCCCACCTGCTGGGTGGTGTTGACCAAGCCGGAGGCCAGGCCGGAGTCCTCGGGCGTGGCGGCGGACATGGCCAGCGTCATCAGCGACGGGAACGCCATTCCCGCGCCGATCCCGAACAACACCATCGTCGGCAGCAGGTCAGGCAGGTAGCGAGCATGAACCGGGCTGGACCGGAGGAGGACGAGCCCGATCGCCACCAGCAGCAGCCCCGGTATGAGCGTCTGCTTGGCGCCAAAGCGCTCCATCAGCCGCGCCGCGAAGCCCAGCGACATGACGGCGATGCCCAGGGCCACCGGAAGGAAGGCCAGGCCAACCTGGATCGCGTCGTACCCCAACACCCGCTGCATGTAGAGCGCACCCAGAAAGAACATCCCAAACAAGCCGGCCACCATCAGGATCTGGACCAGGTTGGCGCCGGTCACGGTGCGGGAGCGGAACACCCGCAGCGGCATGAGCGGGTTTGCGGCGGTTCTCTGGCGGACGATGAACCCCGCGAGCAGGGCCAGCGCCACCGCGCCGAACCCGATCGTGTGGACCGAGCCCCACCCGTAATGGCTGGCTTCGACGATCGTGTACACCGCCAGCATCAGCGCGCTCACCAACAGCACGGCGCCGGGCGCGTCGGCTCCGCGGTCGAGGCCTATGCCGCGGTCATCGGGCAGCAGCCGGACGGCGAAGAAGGCGGTGACGATTCCGATCGGCAGGTTGACGAAAAAGATCCAGTGCCAGTTGATCTCCTGCGTGATCACGCCGCCCAGCAGCAGGCCGAGCGCGCCGCCGGCCGAGGCGACGAAGCTGTACACGCTGATCGCCTTGGCCTGCTCGCGCGGCTTGGGGAACATGGTCACGATCATCCCCAGGATCACTGCGGCGGTCATCGCGCCGCCGATGCCCTGAACGAAGCGGGCGCCGATCAGCAGCCCCTGGCTCTGGGAGACTCCGCACAGCATGGATGCGGTGGTGAACAGGGCCAGGCCGGAGAGGAAGATGCGCCGGCGCCCAATCAGGTCACCAAGTCGTCCGACCAACAGCAGCAAGCCGCCGAAGGCGATCAGGTACGCATTGACTACCCAGGCCAGGCTGGACTGCGAGAAGTGCAGATCGTTCTGAATCGAGGGCAGCGCCACGTTCACGATCGTCTGGTCAAGGATGATCATCAGAAAGCCGGCGCACAGCGCCACCAGCGCAATCCAGCGGCGGCGATCTGCGCCGGGCAGTTGGCTTACTGAGACTCCGTGGTCGTAAGAGGTCATCAACCGTCTCCCGTTCGTCGTGTCAAGAAAGTACCTTACCAGATCGTCTATTACGAAACGATCTTGATGTCAACGATATTGTTCGCCTGGATGCCGCGCTAGATGGCGGCCATCTCGCAGTGTCGAGATGACTCGCCGCTCGCGCACCCTCGGCGCACCCAGATCAGAATCGACTACGCCTCGCGTCCGCACATCGGCAGATCGCCGCGCGTTTGCGCGCTGGAAGCCTTAGCTGCGAGGGAAGTGGGCCTTACGCTCGCCGGCGAACGGCGTGCTGGCAGGCCACCGGCTCGGAGAGCCGACCGCAGGCCAGGCTGCCCAGAGCCCGCAGGAACACGTCGCGATCGCTGCCGCTGAGGCTCGAGAGCACATCCTCACGCACGCGGTCCATGATCGCCTCGGCCTCGCGCACCTTGCGCCGGCCCGCCGGCGTCACGGCAATCACGCGAACCCGCCGGTCACCGGGCGAGGGGCGGCGTTCGGCCAGGCCGGCGGCCTCCAGCTCGTCCAGCGTGACCACCATCGTGGTCTTGTCCAGCCCTACCGCTCGCGCCACCTCGCTCTGGGTGTACTCGCCGGTCATCGCGGTGGCGAGCACGCTGTGGGCGCGTGGGGACATGCCCTTCTTCTCCAGCGCGGCGGTCAGCTCCGTGGTCAGCGCGTGGCTGGCGCGGCCCAGCAGCCAGCACAGATCCGACGTCAGCGGTGCCGGAGGCGCGGTTGTAGCCATAGCAACAATCTTATCCGCTGCCGGATGTTCTCAAAATAGACGGTTTCGTCCGAGCGGGTAGCTAGCGCTGCTCTCGGTAAAGGTCGTCGTAGCATCCGAGTCATGAGCAACCAACCCGAGGGCGGGTGTGCGTGCGGCGAGGTGCGCTACCGCCTGGCGTCTGAACCGATGTTCGTCCATTGTTGTCACTGCTTGAACTGTCAGCGCCAGACCGGTAGCGCCTTCGTCATCAACCTGCTGATCGAGGCCCACCGGCTGGAGATCCTCAAAGGAACGCCGCAACCGGTTGAGGTGCCACGTGATGACGGCAGCATGCAGCGGATCTTTCGCTGCCCTCGCTGTCAGATCGCCGTCTACAGCGAATACAGCCGGCCGCAGGTGCGGTTCGTTCGCGGCGGAACGCTCGATGATCCGAGCCACATCAGCCCAGACGTTCACATTTTCACGCGATCGAAGGTCCGCTGGGTCATCGTCCCCGAGGGAACGCCGGCCTTCGACGTGTACTACAAGTCCAACGAGCTCTGGCCAGCCGTAAGCCTCCGTCGTCTCGAGGCGATTATTCTCCGCCCTCAGTGAGCGGGCATCTCGGGCGCTCGCAGCCCGTTAGTCGCGGCCAGCCTCGATGAGCTTCCTGGCCAGCAGACTCGGGTTGGTAAACAGCGCCTCGTGGCTGCCCGGCATCTGCACGAGCCGGTAAAGCCCGAGCCGGTTCGACATGCGCGGATGCCACCCCCACTCGCCCGGCGGCAGCGCGATGTCCTCCGTACAGTTCAGATAGCTGCGTGGTATCCGCGTCGCGTAAAACGCGCCAAGGTCGAGCTTGTCAGTGAAGCAGCGGTACGGCTCGGGCGAGAGCGTGTCGTAGGCCACGCGCGCGAGCCCCTCGTCAGCGTCGCCGATGAAGGCCTCGCGCCAGATCGGGTACGGCAGCATGACCGTGTTGTTGCCCGAGTCCGCGGCGAGCCCATCGAACAGCTGGCGATAGTGGGGCGGCGTCTCGTCGTTGAGGCAGTTGCCGTCCTCGGGCACGAACGCGTTCCAAAACACGAGCCGGCGCAGCCGCTCTGGGATCTCGCAGGCGACGCGCGCGATCACGGTGCCGCCGAACGAGTGGCCGACGAGCACGACTTCCTTTAAGTCCGCCTCGACGATGTGGTCGACGATCGAACGCACGCAATCCTCGTGCGAGACGTCCTTATCGGCGTCCTTGCCATGGCCGGCGACGGTCGGCGTCGTCGCCCCGTGACCGGCGACGACGAGCTCGTCGGCGACCGATTTCCACGCCGAGCCGTCGTGCCACGAGCCGTGGACGAGCACGAACCGGTACTCGGTCATGGCAAGACTTGCCTGCCGATCACCGGTGGGCGGACCTCCGACGCGGCCTCGATCACCTGCCGCGCGCTCTCCATGGCGCGGAGCTTAGTCTCAGTAGGCCGCCGGCCGCGACCAGGCAAGGACGCGTGGAGTGCCGGCGACGGCGCTGATTGATGCGGCGGTCGACAGGGCGCTTTCGGTTCATGCAGTTGTGCGAGCCTCCGGCGGTCTGGACGGCGTCAGCGCTGCCTGCCCGTTCATTTTTGGGCTCGTCTTGCCGGTTGCCCGGTGTGGTCGTGCCGGCTTGACTGCTGCCAGCCGGCGACGGTGGTGCGCAGCGTGGTCTCATACAGAACGTCTGGATCAAGGGCCTCAGACAGGGCGCCGGCCAGCTCGAGCGACACCAGCCCGTGGGCGAGTCCCCACGCTGCGATGGACATCTCGTTTGCGGGTCTGGTGAACAGCCCGCGGTTCACGCAGCGTCGCACGGTTTGTTGCAATGTGTGAAAGGTGGCGAGCGCGATCGCGCGGGCGTCGTCGTTGGGCTCGAAGCCGGGGAGCGGCGAGCCGAACATGATCGAGTACAGATGCGGCCTGACCCGGGCGCTTCTACGGTAGGCAAGTCCAAGCTGCACGAGGTCTTCGGCCGGGTCGTCGGTCTCGGGCACCCGCCGCAGGTGGTCACCGAAGCGCAGGAAGGCGTCTTTGTACACCGCATCCACGAGCCCTCGTTTTCCGGCAAACAGCGAATAGATGGCCGACGTCGAGGTGCCAACGTCAGCCGCGAGGGCCCGAAGGCTGAGTCCGCGCGGGCCCTCTTCGGTCAGCACCTGGCCGGCCCGGTCAAGCAGCCGCCCGCGCAGAGCATCGTTGTGTGTTCTCGGCCTGGCCACTTGACAAATGTACTGTAACGCTGTTATATAACGGCGTTACAAAGATTGAGCGCAGGTAGGAGTGTGACATGCCGACATTGCCCTGGACCGTTTGCTCGTACCGTCCCCAGGGCGACGACGCACTGCACGTGCTGGCCTCGACGCTGCCGCTCAAGCGCTACCGCGATGTCCCGCGCTTTCTGAGGTGGGCGCTGACGATCCGCAAGCAGCTCGCGGCCGCCGAGGGATGTGCCGGATACAGCCTCGACGCCCAGCTGTTACGCAAGACCTTCTACACGCTGTCTGCATGGTCAAGCGCTGAGGCGATGAGCCGCTTTGTGCACAGCAACGAGCATGCCCGCATGCTCGCTGACATGGCTGGCCGTCTCGGCCTGGCCACCTTCGTCGAGTCCAACGCCTCGCCTTCCGATCTGCCCTTGGACTGGGGCGCAGCCAAGCAGCGGCTCATTGACAAGCGTGCCCGCGCTGCGTGACGGTCGAAGCCGGTGTTCAAGGCGTCTGCCCCATCCGCGGCCGTCAGCCCGGCTTGCGCATCGCCACGAACGCGAGTGTCGCGGGGCACCGGCCTGAGTGGCAGTTTGGAACGGACGGAGCATCGCGTCCGGCGTCCCACCAAGGGACGCGGCCCGGTCGGATCAACGAACCTGCTCGTCGCCAAACCCGGGCTCGCCGCGCAGCGCTTGAAGCGGGTGGTAATCCGCTCGCGCGCAGCGGCCCCGATCCGGCCCGGCGGACCTCGCAACGTCGCCAACCCAGTCGCCCGATGTGAGGCGGGCGGACGATAAAAGCGATGGCACCTGGGTAAGCGTGGACCTTGATCTCGGCTTCAGTAGCCCTCGGACCGCAACCACGCGAGCGTTGCCGCCAGGCCGTCGGCGTAGCTGGTCCGCGGCGCCCAGCCCAAGGCATTCCGGATCTTGTCGTTGCTGAACCGCTGGTCGTTCCCGAGCACGTGCACGGCTTGGCGGGAGAGCAGCGGCCGTGTCTTCACCCCGGCCGTTCTGCGGAGCAGGCGGTAGCCGTGCTCGAGGGCTAAGGCGAGAGAGCTCGCGACCCTGAACGGAACGCTCCAGCGCGCGACTGGACAGTTGAGCCCCTGGGCGAGATCGTTCGTGAACTGCCTCCATGTCACCTCGAGCCCGTCGGTCACATTAAAAGCCTGCCCTACCGCGGCGTCGTGGCCGGCGGCCAGGACGGCGGCGTCGACGAGGTTGTCGACATACACCAGGCCCGCGACTGCACGGCCGCCGTCGATCAACACCATGCTGCCCTTCCGCAAAGCGCGTGCGATTTCGGCGACGACGTCTCGTGATGGCGGGCCGTAGACGGTGGCGGGGCGAAGGATCACCGCTGCCAGGCCGCGGTCCTCGTGGGCGCGCCAGATTTCGCGCTCTGCGATGAGCTTGGTTTGCGCGTACCAGTTCGAGAATCGGCACCCGCCGTATGACTCGTCAATCATCTCACCGCCGCGGTAACCGTACACGTCGGTGGTGCTGAAGTGGATGAACCGCTCGACGGGTACCGCGACGGCAGCCTTCAGCACGTTTTGTGTGCCGCGCACATTCACGCGAACGATCTCATCGACCGTGGCCCAATCGGACACCAACGCGCCGCAGTGGAAGACGATGCGGCAGCCATCGACTGCGCGGACCAACGACTCGGGAGCCTGGACGTCACCCACAACGATCTCGACATCGAGCCCGTCCAGTCGCGAGATATCACTCGTCGGTCGCACCAGACACCGCACCCGCCACCCGTCCCCCACCAACCGAACAGCGAGGCGTCCGCCGATGAAACCGCTCGCGCCTGTGATCAGGCAGCGACCGGCTTGCGCCGGACCCACCTCACCCCGCTGCCCTGCGTCCCCGGTCACCCGAATCGGGCGGCCGCACGACGCCGAATCGTCGCCAAGGCAATATCACGCGCGATCGCCCAGTTCTTGCTCGCAGCGCGCTGACAATCGGCCAGCACCACATCGAGTGCATCGAGGAACTCCGCCACCTCAACCTCTGACAGCGTCAGCGGCGGGAGCAGCTTGATCACGTCATTTTTCCCGGCCACCATCGTGATAACACGATGGTCGCGGTACATGGGGATCACGATCAGCTGCGGGAACAGTCCCTCGCTCGCGGCATGGGTGAGACACCAGTTCATGCGTCCCAGACGGGACCTGGGCGCGCACAGCTCGATCCCGATCATCAGTCCGGCTCCGCGCACCTCCTTGATGATCTCGTAGCGCTGCTGCAGCTCGAGCAGCCCCGCCATCAGCACCGAACCTACGTGTGCGGCGTGGTCGACGAGACCATCGCGTTCGATGATCCGCAGCGTGGCGAGACCTGCCGCCATCGATAGCCGATTGCGGCCGAACGTCGACTGATGGATGTAGCTGCGCTCCAGCGTCCCGATGGCCTTGGTGTGAATGTCACGACGGGTCAGCATCGCGGCGACCGGCATGTAGCCGCCGCTCAGGGTCTTCCCGACCAGCACGCAATCCGGCTCCAGCGCCTGCTCCTCGAGCGCGAATGTTCGACCGGTTCGGCCGAGGCCGGTCTGGATCTCGTCGACCACGAACAGCGTGCCGTAGCGACGGCAGAGCGCCTGGGCTGCCACAAGGTAGCCCTCCGGGGCAACCGTCACGGTACGGCCCTGGATGGGCTCGACGATGAACGCGGCAACATCCCTAGTCCGCAGAGCGGCCTCCAACGCCGCCAAATCGCCGAACGCGACCAGCGTCGCACCCAGGTAACAGCGGGCCGAATCCATCCTTGAAGAAATCGTTGCCGACCAAGGACAGCGCCCCGAGCGTGACACCATGAAAGCCGCCTTCGCAGGACAGCAGCCGCGGACGGCCCGTGGCCGCGCGTGCGAACTTCATCGCCGAATCGACAGCCTCGGCACCGCTACTCGTGAAGAACACCGCGTCCAGTCCAGGCGGGAGTCGCCCAGACAGAGCCTCGGCAAGTAGCCCAGCGAGTACCGAGTAGTGAATCTGCACGCCATCAACGAGATCGTTCGCCAGCGCCGCCTGCAGGACGCCACGCAGATCGGGATGGTTATGCCCGAGGCTGGCGAAGCCCTCCCCGGTGTGGAAGTCCAAGTACGCACGTCCGTCAGCGTCATAAAGGTACGAGCCTCGGGCAGAGACGTACTGCGTATCGAAACCGATGATCCGCAGCACGTCGACAAACGCCGGATCGATGTGGCGCGCCGCGAGATCGAGCGTCTCCTCAGCGCGCATGATCGCGTCTGCGACCACACCGAGCGAATCGGCGACGAGCGCCGCCGCTGCGTCCTCGATGACCATTTGGCCCGCGGAACCATATAGGGCGACTTGCGCAGAGTCGACGACGTGGACGATGCAGCGATCGCCACCGCCCTACAACCCGATCGCACGAACAGCGTAGGCGCGGCCTAGGTGTTCAACCGACCTCCGGGCTCGACCTGAGCTGGCCACGCCCGCGGGCCAGGCCGACCGCGTGCTGCCCGCCGCTCGGTGCGCGCCGCTCACTTGCTATGCCTCTGCAGCTCTCATCTATCTCGACACGCCGACCGGACCGCGCAACCTCGGTGCCTCAACGGCCGCGCCGCGAGGCAATGGATCGGAACGATCCCAAGCCGCCCGTGCGGGCGCGGATCTCGCTGGCAGTGAGACCTGATCGCTTCCCGCCGCCGAATCTCGAGCGTCCGGCTGCCTCGATCCGAACCATCGCTCTTCATCGTTCACCGCCTTCGCCTCTCGCGATCGCGTCCGTATCGAACACCGCCACGCGCATCGGTGCGAGCGGGACAGTCTTCGGCAACTCGACGACTGGCCGCATCCGGCCGTGGCTGCGCGCCACGATTGACCGTTCGGACCGGAGCGCTGCATGCTCGGGTCCGATCTGCCAATCGAGCGCCTGCGGTCCGGCTTCGGGCGACTCTACGACACCTACCGGGACATCTTCTCCGATCTCGCTGATGGCGCCCGCGACGCGCTGTTCGGAGCGACCGCCACGCGCTGGTACGGCATCCGGGCATACCGGACCCCCCGGATGCGAGACCGCTCAATGAGCACGAGCGGCCACCCGATCCCATCGGACACCGGGGCGCTCGCCGGCGGAGCTCCGCCGGCTGTCGCTCCGTTCGCCGACTGAGATCCGGCGAACTGCGCAGGGCTAATCGCGCCCGTGAGTGGCACCGACCGCCGGACGGCGATTGGTGCGATCAGGGTGCGCGTCGTGGGCATGGATCCAGGCCAGGTCGGTGTAGAGATTGGCGAACGAGGCGTCGCGACGGGCGATGTCCGGGCCGTCGGGGAGATGCATCAAGTCGGCGGTTCGGCGTGACAGCCACTGCACGGCCACGGTCCGCCTTCGGCGGCGTTCGGTGTAGTGGCGCAGCGCGGAGGCGAGATCATCCATGCCCTGCACCTCGGCTAGCTCGTCAGCGAGGACGATCGCGTCCTCGATCGTCTGGTTGGCGCCCTGCCCTTGATGCGGCACCATGGCGTGCGCCGCGTCGCCCATCAGCACGACGCGGTCGGTGTGCCAGCGCGTCAGCGGCGCGAGGTCGTGCAGCGCCCAGCGCGTCCCTACGTCGGTCGCGCCGACCATCTCGGTCACGGCGGCGTGCCAGCCGGCGAAGGCAGCGACGGCGTCGCTGACCGCGCATTCCTCCATCCACGTAGGGGTGGTCCATGCCGGGACGCGGACGACGGCCAGGAAGTTGACCGTCCGGCCACCGTCGATCGCGTAATGCAGCAGATGACGCCCCGGCCCGGCCCAAAACTGAAGCGGGGTCGGATCGGGCAGCGAGGGCATCTGCTCGACGGCCACGAGTCCGCGATAGCCGACGGTTCCGGAGAACCGGCCACGAAGCTCGCCCACGACATGTGGACGGATCACCGAGTGCACGCCGTCGGCGCCGATGACCACGTCGGCGCGAGCATTTGCGCCGCTCGCGAAATGCAGCTCGACGCCCGAACGTCGCTCCTCGATGCCCACGCACCGCCGAGCGAGGTTCAGCCCCTCGCCAGCGAGCCGGTCGGCGAGTGCCTGCAGGAGCGCAACTCGATGCACGCCGTAGAACGGGGCCCCGAACCTCGCCTCGTATGCGCGGTCGCGCCCGATCGGATGGTCCGCGATGATCTTGCCGGTATCCCAGCGGCGGATCACGAGCGCCGAGGGGATGACCGAGACGGCCTCGACATCGTCGCGAACCCCGAGGCGCCGCAACTCGCGTGTGCCGTTGGCCGACAAGGCGACGGCGGCGCCGACCTCGCGCAGTTCCTGCGCCTGCTCGTAGACGTCGAAGCTGATCCCGCGCTCGCGCAGGGCGAGCGCGAGCACCAGCCCACCGATCCCGCCGCCGACCACGGCGACCTTGAGCCCGGACATGCCTACGCGATCGCCGGCGTGCGCGCGGGAGCCAGCGCGAAGTCGTAGCTGATCGTGTAGCCGCCGTCACCGGCCGGCTCGGGGTGCACGATCAGCTCGGGCTTGACGGCGCTGGCCACGTCGCTGTCCAGATAGTCGCTGGTGGCGATGAACAGCTGGGTGACCAGCGGCTCATAGCCCTCGGCGGAAACGATCAGGTGAATGTGCGCCGGGCGCCACGGACTCCAGCCGGCCGCGGCCGTCATCTTGCCCGTCGGCCCATCCAGGGGGATCGTGTACGGCCCCGGGATCACGGTCGTGAACTCGTAGCCGCCGTCGCCGCCGGTCCGTATCTGGCCGCGGAGGTTGCCCTCGGGCGGGCCGGGCATGAAGCCCGAGTAGCGCCCCTCGGCGTCCGCCTGCCAGATGTCGAGGTTGGCGTCCGCGAGCGGGTTGCCCTGGGCGTCGGTCACACGGCCCGACACGCGGGTTCTATCGCCGGACTCATCGGGACGGTGGGGGAGCTCGCACGGCGCGTCCAGCCGGGGTGCGTCGGGGAGGTGGAAGGGGCCGAGGATCGTGCCCTGGGAGCCGTCGCGGTTGCCGAAGGCCTGCTCCTCGACGACGTGCTCGATGTAGACGTCGCCGAACAGCGGCCATTCGCCCGCCTCGCCGACGTCGATGAACCACTGCTTGGCGGTCTGGTACTCCTCGTAGGTGATGTCGTTCTCGACGATCGCCTCGTGGATTCGGCGCAGGATGTCGGTGATGAGTTGGTTGGGGCGATCAGACATCGCTCTCTCCTCGGTCGATTGCATTGGGGTGGCGCGCCAGCGCTGTGACGCGGATGTCCATATAGGGGAACAGCGGAAGTTCGGATAGGAGTTGGTGCAGTTCGTCGGCCGAGCCGACGTCGAGCACGCTGACGTTCGCGTAGCGGCCGGCTACCCGCCACAGATGCGGCCAGCGTCCATCGCGCTGCAGTGCCTGCGAGTACTCCCGCTCGCGTGCCCGGAGCTCGTCGGCCTGCTCGGCCGGCATGTCGGGCGGGAGGCGGACCTCCATCTCGGCCATGAACAGCATCAGCGGTCCAGCCGGTAGCGCTGGAGGCGCTCCTCGTCGATCTCGACGCCGAGACCGGGCGCCGTCGGGACCGCGGCACGGCCGGCGCGGACCTCTGGGGCGGCCACCACGAGGTCGTCGGCCAGGTCGAGAAAGTTGGTGACCTCGGCCGGCTGGCCGGCGGTGACGGCGAACGCTGCGGCAAAGGCAACCGTCGTCGTGGCACCGAGCGCTCCCTCGTACTGGCTGCCGACGACCACCGGGACGTTGCGAGCCAAACACAGATCGAGGATCCGGCGCGACTCCGTGAACCCGGTCCGCGCCGTCTTCACGCTCACCATCCGGACCGCGCCCTCCTCGAGCGCACGATCGACGTGCGCGAGGCTCACGCAGCTCTCATCGCCCACCAGCGGCACGTCCCAGCGGTCGGCGAGGCGCAGCCGGCCGGCCCGGTCCTCGATCGAGATCGGCTCTTCGATCGCTCGCACCCCGAGCTCGACCAGCTCATCGCCCGCCCGCACCGCGTCCTTGTAGCTCCAGCCTCGATTAGCGTCGACATACAGATCGGCATCCGGCACGGCTTCCCGGATCGCGCGAACCGCGGCGGCGTCCAGCTCCGGGGCGCGCCCCACCTTGACCTTAAAACTCTTCACGCCGAGCCGCTCGTTCACCGCGATCGCCTCGTCCGCCATCGCGGCCGGCTCGGCGAAGGACACCATGTGGGCCGCCGCGACGTCATCGGCGAACCCACCCAGCAACGTGTGGCACGGACATCCCAAGATCTGACCGACCAGGTCCCAGACAGCGAGGTCGACCGCCCCGCGCGCGACACGGTTACCGGCGACGCCGGCGCAGCGCTCGGCGACGAGCTCGACGCGCAGAGGGTCGATCCCTGCCAGCGCGTCACCCAGCCGTCCACTGACGGCGTCGACGATCGACGTCTGGGTTTCGCCGTAGGTGTAGGGCCGTGGCTGCGCCTCGGCCTGACCGACCAGGCCGGAGTCGGAGTGCACCCGCACGAGCACGTTGTCGGCCGTGGTCACGCTCCCCGACGCGAACGCCGGCACGCGCCGATAGGGCAAAGCAAACGGGATCGCCTCTACCGCCGTGACCCGGACTGCGCCGGTCGCGCCGTCGAGCGTGGCGAGCGTCGCTGGATCGTTGGCCATCTGCACCGTCTGGAGTCTCCTCTCCGGCCGCCCACTGAGCACAGCCGTCGATCACAACGTAAGCAAGGTCGATCTGTTTGGCAACACAAATGACGTGTTGATTGAATACGTCTCGGGTATGAATCGCGGAGCATGAACCGTTGGAGCTCCGGCATCTGCGCTATTTCGTCGCGGTCGCCGAGGAGCGGCATTTCGGCCGAGCTGCCGCCCGGCTCCACATCGCCCAGCCACCGCTCTCCCAGCAGATCCGCCGCCTCGAGGCCGAACTGGGAGAACCCCTCCTGTATCGGACCACCCGAAACGTCGAGCTCTCTCCCGCCGGCGAGGTGCTGCTCGAACGCGCGCGGGAGATTCTGGCCGCGACCGACTCGGCGGTCGACGACGCACGCCGTGCGGCGCGCGGCGAGTACGGACGTCTGGCCATCGGATTCACCGGCTCCTCAACCTACGAGATGCTCCCTTCACTCGCCGCCGCGCTGCGCCGGGAGCTTCCCGGTGTTGCCCTCGAGCTCCGCGGTGAGCTTTTGACCCCCGCCCAGGTCACACGACTCATCGACGGGACGCTCGATCTCGGCCTCCTGCGACCCCCGGTCCACGAGCGCGAGCTCAGCATCGAGGTGCTCCGATCCGAGCCCCTGATCGCTGTCCTGCCGCAATCGCATCCGCTCGCGACCTCAGACTCGGTCCCACTCGAGCTGCTCGAGAGCGACCCGTTCGTGACCTACCCCTCCCACTTCCGATCGGTGCTGCACGATGCCGTCGAGGACGCCTGCGCAGCTCACGGCTTCAAACCGCGCGCCGCTCACGAGGTCGCCGAAACGGCAACCCTGGTGAGCTTCGTGGCGGCCGGACTCGGCGTCTCCCTGGTTCCCGCCTCGGTGCGCCACATGACGGTTCGGGGCGCGATCTATCGCCCCCTGAGCGAGAACAGCGCGCGCGTCGAACTCGCGGCGGCGTGGCGGCGTGATGACGACCGTCCCGTGCTCGTCCGCGCGCTCGACGTGATCCGGCGCGATCTCCGCGACACCTGAGCAAGGTTGTGGGGCGGGGGCCCTCACCGATCCAAGAGTTGCGGGCCGATGGTGCCGGGGGCGCGTGTCAGCCTGTCGTCCAGGGCCGGAGCTTCTCGGGGTTGCGTACTGCCCAGACGTGCTTGATTCGGTCGCCTGCGAAGCCGAACGCGTACACCGTCACGGTGACGCCGCCCAGCTGGGCCACCAGGCCGGGCTGGCCGTTGACCATGGTCTCCAGGACCGTCAGGCCTGGTGCCCGGGCGGCGATATCGTCGATGTAGAGGCGCGCGACCTGCTCGCCGCCTTCGATCGGGCGGAGATAGGCGCTGACCAGGCCACCGCCGTCGGCAATGGTGATGGCGCCGGGGTCGAGCAGGCCGATGAGGGCGCCGATGTCCCCGGCTTCCCATGCCTTTTTGAAGTCCCTGACGAGGCGGGCCTGCCGGGCTGGCGGGGTCGCGGGAGCCTGGGATGCGCGGATGCGGCGGCGGGCTGTGGAGGCCAGCTTGCGGCAGGCCGCCGGGGTCCGGCCGGTGATCCCGGCCACCTCGGCGAAGGGGTAGGCGAAGACATCGTGCAGGGTGAACGCGACCCGCTCGGCCGGGGTCATCGATTCCAGCATCACCAGAAAGGCCATACTGACCGACTCATCCAGGGTGACCCGGTCGGCAGGGTCGGCGCCGGCGCCCGCCCGCTCGCTGGGCCACTTCGCAGCGTCGGGCAGCGGCTCGGGCAGCCATGCGCCCACGTAGGTCTCTCGCCGGGCCCGGGCCGAGCCGAGCAGGTCCAGGCAGATGCGGCTGGCGACCGTGGTCAGCCAGGCACCGGGGGAATCGATCGCGTCCCGCTGCCGTCGGGACAGGGCATACCAGCGGGCGTAGGTCTCCTGGACGGCATCTTCCGCCTCGGTGAGAGAGCCCAGCAGCCGGTAAGCGATATTGATCAGCTGACGCCGCTCGCCGATGGCTGCGTCTCCGCCCGGGTCGGGCCGGCCACCTCCCGACCCCGATCGCGTTCTCATGTGCCGCTCTCCCTTCGCCATCTCCATCAGGAGTTCGACGAGACACCGCACCAGACTGTGAGGCCGGCGCGTCACCTCACATTCTTATCCGCTGTGTCGTCGGACTACCGAGACACCAGGAAACACCGCTGAGATTGGCGTTATACCCGTCCACCGAGTCCTGAGTGACCACGACGACTGGAGGAACAGCAGTGCTGGAGAAGGTTTTCTACATGAACGTGCTCGTCAGCGACCAGGACAAGGCGCTTGACTTCTACACAAACGTCCTTGGCCTGGAGAAGCGCGTTGAGAACCCGACACCCGACGGGCCGCGGTATCTGACCGTCGGGGTCAAGGGGGACGAGTTCCAGCTGGTTCTCTGGCCCGGGACACCGGGGCACCCTGAGCCGGCGATGGGACAACCGCCGCCGTCGATCACGATCGAGACCGACGATTGCCGCAAGACGGTCGAGGAGCTCAAGGCGCGCGGCGTCGAGTTCGTGTCAGACGTGCTCGAGTTCCCATGGGGCTACGTCGCGCCGTTCCAGGACCCCGACGGCAATCGGCTACAGCTACGCGAGGGGCGCTAGTGAAAACGAGCGCGACCAGGCTGGCTCGGCCGGTCTCTGCCCTCGAGGCGCGAGGCTCCATCTAGTCGACCCCACCAAAACATTTCACCGGTTATGGCGGCCCCGGATGGGTGAAGGCACACGTGCCGGTAGGTTGAGACCGTGAGCTACATCAACGATCCGGCGGTCATCAGCCGCGAGTACGCGACAGAGACCGGTCTGGCGGGTCGCGCGGGCGCCTACGCAGAGGCGACTGGCCCGCATCCTTACGAGCTGATCGTTGAACTGGTGGACAGGTCGGCGCCGGTGGCGCTCCTGGATGTCGGCTGCGGTCTAGGCGTGCTCGCGCAGACGCTTGCAGCCCGTGCGAACGTCACCGTGCGGGCCGTCGACAGCTCCGAGCGGATGGTGCAGTTGGCCCGTGAGCGCGGCGTCGAGGCGCAGCTTGCCGATGTGCAGGAGCTGCCATTCGGCGACGCGAGCTTTGGGGTAGTGACCGCGACCTGGATGCTCTACCACCTGCCCGACCTGGACCGCGGTCTGTCCGAGATCGGGCGTGTCCTGGCTCCCGGTGGCAGGCTGCTGGCAGTCACCAACAGCGAACGCCACCTCGAGGAGCTATGGGCGCTGGTCGGGATACCCCGCGGGTCGCGGGAATTCACGGCCGAGAACGGCCAGGAGGTCCTCCGACGCCACTTCCCAGAGGTCACCACACACGAGCTGGAGGGCTCGGTCCGGTTCGCTGACGCGGACGCTGTGCGCGCTTATCTGGCCTCGACGATCCGCGGTAAGCAGTTCGTCGACGCGGTGCCGCCGCTAAATGGCCCGTTCGTCGCGACGCGACGCAACGCGGTGTTCGTCGCCACAGTCTGATCGCCGCTGCGTCGACGAGCGCATCCCCGAAGCAGCAGCGACGGTCACGCGACCGGGCTGGCGACGAGGGGCGCTCGGCACCAGCCGACACGCCGCTGGAAACTCTGCGCTACACGAGGTCTCTGGGCGGCCAGTTCGTCGCCGCTCGGTTACTGGGGGTTGGGGATGACCGTGATGTGCGTGTGGGCAACGGTCGCGAAACAGGGCGGGATGTCGGCTGGCCTCATCGCCCCTTGGACCAGAGCGATCTTGCCGTCGGGGAGGGCTTCGGCGGCCATCACCCCCTGGTCGCCGGGAGCGAGGTACTGGCGACCGCGATATAGCTTGATCGTGGTGCTCGCGTTGCCGACCGGGTAGATCGGGGCCTGGTAATTGCAGGCTGGGGTCACCGGGACGATGGTCTCGTCGATCCCCATCCGAGCCAGCCGAGCGTTGAGAGTGTGGAGGTCGCTGGTCAGGCGGTACAGCCTCAGCGTGATCGTCCCGTCTGGCTGTCGGACCAGCGCATAGGCGGGAGAGGTGTCTGAGGTCGCCGACAGGACGAGCACGACGGCGATAGTCGCCGCGGCGAGTGTGAGCCCAGCGCTTGCCATGAGCAGCTTGGGGTGCATGAACCTTGATCGTCTAAGGGTCAAGCGCCCGTCTTGGCGGCGCGCTGCTGCGCGCAGGTCGGTTCGAAGCTCGGG
This sequence comes from uncultured Solirubrobacterales bacterium, assembly GCA_963757015.1. GTDB lineage: Bacteria > Actinomycetota > Thermoleophilia > Solirubrobacterales > Solirubrobacteraceae > Palsa-465. The sequence goes on along the minus strand of CAVWQA010000007.1, from coordinate 43,562 downwards.
GATGAGGGTCATGATGTCCTTTCAAGATGACGGCGAAGACTGGACAGGCCACGGCTGACCCGCTTGCGGATGACGGGCTCGCTCGTGCGGTGCTGTTGGGCTAGCTCTGCGTATGAGCGGTCCTCCACGATGTGGGCTTGTACGGCGTCGCGCTGGTCGGATGGAAGAGTGTCGAGCAGCCGCTGGACCCAGTCCTCTGAGGCAACGGCCGCCTCCACGCGTTCGCGACTCGCGTCTGAGAGATCGAGTCGCGCCGCCATTCCGACCCGCCGCCGCGCCTCGTTTTCGACCCGCCCCCGGCGAGCGCTCTTCAAAAGGACGTTGTGCGCGATGGCGAACAACCACGCTGCCGCGGTTGGAGCCTCGGCCCGGTAGCGCTTAGATGCGCGGAGCGCGATCGCGAACGTCTCAGCAGTGAGCTCGCCCGCCAACCCGGTATCCCGGGTCCGCCGCGCGAAGTACCCCACGACCGCGATCTCGTAGCGGTCATAGAAGCACGCGAAGGCGTCCGGATCGCTCCGCGCGTTCGCGAGCAGGTCAGCGTCCACGGCCTGGGTCCATGTGCGCATCTGCCTGTAAGGATCCACGGCGTGTCTGATTTGTGACCGCCCAAAGCAACAACTTTCGCGAGGCCGAATGCCGCTATCTCGGGAGGATTCCCGCCCAATCCAGCAGGCCCTCGCCCCAGGACGCCGCCGTAGCGACTGCAGCGGCGGGCAGCGAGCAGGCCGGCATCTGATCGGCGATGACTCCCGCCAGTTGGGCGTTGATCTCGACGTGGAACTGCAGCCCATGCACCCTGTCGCCGAACCTGAGGGCCTGCTCGGTGTCCTTGCCGCTGGTGGCAAGGCGTACAGCGCCTTGCGGAAGGGTGTATGCGTGGCGATGCCATTGCAGCACCGAGACGGTGTCGCCATCGGTGCTGAGCACGGGATGTCCACTCGGGCGCTTGCAGGTCCTCGGCGGCGCTCAGCGAATCAGCGCGCGGGTGTTGGACGGCACGTACTGCTTGAGACTTCTCCACCAGCCGGCAGGCTCGGCACGGCAGAACGCGAACAGCTTTTCAGCGATATCCCGCACTGACTCGGCCTTAAAGCAGGGTGGACGGGCGCATCGTCACCCGGCTTCACCGGACGGCCGCTGGCCGGTACCGAGGGTCTGGCGGTCATACGCCCGCGCGATGGCCCACCAGATGCGGGTGGAGGTCGGCTCGCCCCCGACGATCTGGAGGTTGGTGGCAACAGCGATCGTGAGCTGTCGCGAAGGGTCGCTCCAGTCTTCCGCCTCGAAGCCGCCGAAGTAGCCACGGTGCCCGAGCCAGAAGTGACCGCCGAACGACCGGCCTCGCATACCGAAGCCGTAGTCGCCGCGGCCGATGTGGGTCATCTGTCTGACTGCGGTCGTGCTCACCAGCCGGCCGCCCAGCAGGGCGTTGGCAAACCGGGCCACGTCAAGCGAGCTTGAGGCCAGGCCGCCATCGGTGAACACCGGCCCCCAAACGGCGCTCGACACGCCAAAACCCGGGATCCACTGACTGGTGAGCAAGCCATTGCTGTGGAGCAGGTAGGGGTGGGCCGTGAGCGCCTCGGCCGCCGGGGTGGGAACGAACGTCGCGGAGGTGATCCCTAGCGGTCTGGCGATCAACCGCTGAAAGTCGCGCTCGATCGAGCGATGGGTGATCCGCTCCAGGATCGCACCGAGCACGATGTAGTTGGTGTCCGAGTACTGGTATTCGCGTCCGGGGGGAAACTTTGGGGTTCCCAGTCCGGTGCCTAGGCCCGTCAAGATCTGGTCGACCGTCCAGTGGTGGCGGGGCCGGTGGTCAATCATCCACTCGATCCGCGGGTTGTAGAGGTAGTCCGGGAGCCCGCTGGTCATGTTGAGCAGCATCCGCACCGAGATCTGACGGGCGTTCGGAAGCCAGGGATAGAACTGCGACAACCTCGTGCCCAGTGAGAGATGACCGTCCTGAATCTCCAGCATGACCATCGTGGCCACGAAGGTCTTGGCCGCGCTGTTGAGGATGAACAGGGAGTGGTTGTTGGCCGGGCGCTTGGAGCGTAGATCGAGGACGCCAGTCGCATCGGCCCACACCACTCGGCCACACACCACCACCGCCGCGGTTGCAGCGGGGGCGTGAACGCGCATACGCGCCGCGCGAAGCGCGGCATCGAGCACACCGCGGAGCGCCAGCCGGCGCGCATGTACGGACGCAACCCTTCCGAGGCTGGCCGGGCTCGATCTGGACGCGCACGTGCCCTGGTGCGAGTCCGCGATGGGAACCGGCACTAACGGCTGTGTGGCCCCGTGCCCGCCCGGCGTGAGCAGCGCGACGACGATGATCGCGCCGATCGCGCTAGCCAGGAGCAGCGCCCCCACGCGAGGGTGATGCGGACGCGACCGGAGTCCGGAAGCCCGATCCTGGCGATCGGCCCGGGCGCGTGCGCTGCCGGCGGTCAGCCGCAGGTCCTCGAGCCAAGGCCCGAGTCCGGGCGCGCGCTTCACGAGGGCCTGATCGAAGGACAGATTACGGGCAAGCGTGTTGGAGACGTCGGAGTCGGTCAGCAGCGCGAAGACACCGACGAACGCCACTCGTCGCAGCCGGTCCAGGCCGATCAGCATCCACCCGAGGGCCAGCCCGGCAAGCAGCGTCGCCGCCAATACGCGAACGAAGGGCTGGGCGTCCTGCGCCGCCCCGTCAGCTACTAGCCAAGACCCGCCAACCGGCCCAGCAAGGCTTGACCGTCGCTGGCGCTCTGTCATTGCCACGGAGTATTCCACCCGGGCTCGGAGCAGACTGCGGCCCACAGCGGTGCCTTCGGTCGGCGTTCGGCACGCGGTTGATCATCCAGCCGGCCGGCACGGCGCCACGCCTTCGGGGACCCCTACCGCATGGGCGTGGGAGCCGCCTGCGCGCTCGCCCTGCCATCGACGTGTGCGAGCCCGTGCCGATTCACATGTGTCCGATGCGTCAACGCCACCCGTCGGCTGGAACCAGGCTGGTCGAGTGATCGCGGTTGCGGTCTTGCTAAGCAGGTTGGACGAGCGGGTCGGTACCGGGGAGATCGCTGACGGTGAGCGTGTGTCTACTGGATTCGGATTCCGCGCCGGCGTTTACCGAGTAAGCGGCGTCGGCGCGGAGTAGAATGTGGGCCAGGCCATTTCACCGCTTCTGCGAAGCGACTTCGGGCAGAGCACCGTCGGCCGAATAGTCCCGAACGGCGATCTCACGGACAGTTTCGTCCGCAGCGACGAAAGAGCCGTCAATAGTGTGATCCGGGCCCACCGAGGTGGCGATTCGCGCTCGTCGTGCCCGCCGAAAGGACTTCTTATGCCTATCTTCTTTTTCACCGTCGAGCAGCAGGAGCGTGCCATCGTTGAGCGGTTCGGGAGGTTCGTTCGCGTCGCTGGTCCTGGCCTTCAGCGCAAGTCGCCATTCGTCGAGAAGGTGGCCGGCCGGATGAGCTTGCAGGTCGAGCAGTTGAACGCGGACATCGAGACCAAAACCCAGGACAACGTGTTCGTGGTGGTGAAGCTCGCGATTCAGTACATGGTCAGTGCCGAGGACGGCAAGGTCAAGGACGCCTTCTACAAGCTCGACGACCCCGAGGTGCAAATGAAGTCTTACGCGTTCGACGTCGTCCGCTCGCACATTCCAACGATGGATCTAGACGAGGCGTATGCCGACGCTGACACGATCGCCAAGCACATACAGGACACCCTGCAGACGCAGATGGCCGACTACGGCTACGAGATCATCAAGGCGCTGATCACGAACATCGAACCCGACCAGCGAGTCAAGGACGCGATGAACAACATCAACGCCGCGCGGCGGAATCAGGAGGCCGCGACGGCCCAGGGCGAGGGCGACAAGACGCTGCGGATCAAGAAGGCGGAGGCCGAGTCGGCCTCGATGCGTCTGCACGGTGAAGGGGTAGCGGCGGAGCGCAAGGCAATCGCGCAGGGACTCAAGGATTCGCTGGCCGTGCTCGCCAACGAACAGGGCATCGACCCCAAGGAGGCGATGGGGCTGGTGGCTCTGACGCAGTACATGGACACGATCCGTTCGGTCGGCGAGCACGGGAACATGACCACCCTCCTGCTACCCCACTCGCCGGCCTCGGTCGGATCCCTGATGGACCAGATCCAACAGGGGATGCTCACGGGCAACCTCGCCGCAGACGCGGCGAAGAGTGGCGGTAACGGCATCGGCAACTCGGGTCCGGCACCGTCTCAGACAGCGCCCCGCGCCCGGAGCTGAGCGTCTTTGTAGAGCCCCGCGGCGGCGGCAGCGATGATGGCTAACGAGAGCGAGGGCATGGTGGCGTTCCTCGGGGTCCCGGCGGACAGGCGACTATTGGACGAGGATCTGTGCAATCTGCCTGATGCTGAGCAGCATCGCGAGCCGGCCATCTCGACTCAAAAACATGACCGGCTTGTCGCGGCGGGATCGGTCCTAACGGGTGTCACTCTGGTTGGCGGGACGGGGTTGCTGCTCTATGGCGGCTGGCAGCTTTTGTTCAACGGCGGCGGCGCGGTCGCCGCCGTGCTCGCCGCGATTGGAGTCCTGCTCGTCAGTACACATTGGGGGTGGGTGCACGTCGCCGAGTTCCTGGGTGTGACGATCGACGGACGCCGCCAACGCGAGATTGACCAACACAGACAAGAATGGCTTGCCACGATTGCGCCATATCCCCGTTTCAGCGTCTCGACCAGCGTCCTCGATGACGCCTCCACACGTGTCGAGCGTGTTTTGCACCGGCCAGTCCTCACCGAGCAGCACACATTTACGTTCGTGCGTGAGCGAGACATTGAGAAGACTTACGATGCCGGCACCCCAGCCGAGATCATCGCCGAGACTGTTGAGACGATGCGCCGCCAGGCTCGGCTTGACACCGACCGTCTTCGCGAACTGTGGGAGGCCGCGTCGAGTGCCTACGCCGCAAGCTTGTTTGGTACCGAGGATGACCAGCAGCGGCTGGTCGCGCAACGCGCGGCCGCGACCGCGTTATCCGAACACATAAACGCCTCGCTGCTCGAACCCCCGCTGGTGGAATAGCTACGTGTGTGTGACGGTGCGGTCTGCCTCGCTCTTGGCGAACCGGAGATTGGCTTGCGTCCGATCGGCCTCGCGCTCTAACTCACGCATGCGTGAGGGGCTGGTAGCGCGTCCGCTGTAGGCTCGGGCCTTGTAGAGGTCATAGCGCTGGCGCGCGTATTGGGCTTGAGCTCGAAGTTCGTCCAGCCGCGCTGCGCTCATAGGTGTGCGCGAATGATTAGACACGGCGTTCCTCCCACGTTCGCCTCCCGAGGAGTTCTGCGGCGGCCTGCAAGTGGAGGCGCGTCGGCTCTGCACGTGAGGCTGGGATGGGTTGCCGCCGGTGTGATCGAGGTTGGCCGTCTAGCCCAGACTACATCACGCCCGCGGCGGCGTCGTCACGTGGTTCTCGCCGGCCCTAAGACCATCCGGCCAACCCCACGCACGCAAACCGCAGACTTTTGAGGTCCCCGCACGCAAACCGCCGGAAAGGGAGTACAGTCGTAAGTGAGCTGGCCCTGCGGCCGGGATTCTCACCCCAAGCCCGAATGCCACCGACGACGCGTTCTGCGTCACGAGGCGCGAGGCGTGGACTACTGGTTTTGACTGCGGGGCCGGCGTATTGCTCTACGGGCGTTACCCCACCGGCCCGGTGGCCTGCTCCCGATCTGTTCTGACGCGCGGGTTCTCGCCCTCTTCCTGCGCGCATGCTCAACAGAGGGATGGGAAGGTGACGACGATGATGCGGACGCAACACGACCGGGCGGCGCGTCGGCGCGCGGAGCTGGCTCATGATCGCGGATCGCGGGAGGTTTCCGCGGCGATCGAGGCCAAGCGACGCTTGAACGCCCGGCCAGCGGCGGCGCCCAGACCAACGCAGACCCGGCCGGTCCGAGCGATCCCCGCGACGGGTGCCTGACGCGAACCGACGACTAGCAGGGCTTAGGTTGGGCTGGGGCTATGAAAATGAGGATTGACCCCCGGCTCACGACGGGCGACGACGGGTTGGCATGCTCACGTACGCCAGATCGCGACCCGCCACGGCCGACCTCGGTCTCGAGGACACCGACGTCGGGGATTTGCACGGCCTGGTTGCGCGGTGCGAGATCGAGCTGATCGAAGGCGCGGCAGTCGCCGAGCTGTCACATTTTGGGGTTGCCGCGGTGCTAACTGGGTGTGATGACGTTGCAGGCGCGACAGCAACAGCGGTCGGAGCGCCTTGGTGGCGACTCCGAAATGGCAGCGTTCGAGGCGTTTTTTCGCAGCCACTATCGGGGCGTGGTGCGCCTCGCGCAGACTGTTGTCGGCGACTCTCAGGGGGCGCAGGATGTGGCTCAGGACGTCTTCCTCGCCGCCTACCGGCGCTTCCCTGGCGACTACGAGCAGGCCGCGGGGTGGGTCAGGGTTGCGGCTGTGCACACGGCCCTCAATGCGCTTCGTGGGAACCGGCGTCGAGACAAGCGTCAGCTGCTTGTGCATGTCGTGGAGCCGATTCCTAGCGCCGAGGAGACGGTAATCGAGCGGGAGAGTCGTGCTGACTTGCGCCGGGTCCTGCGTAGGCTGCCGCGCCGCTCGGCCGCGGTCCTTGTGATGCGGCACGGTGGCATGAGCTATTTGGAGATCTCGGAGGCGCTTGGGGTCAAGGTTGGGCAGGTCGGGACTCTGCTCAGGAGGGCGGAGTCCGCGCTTCGAAAGGAGATGGACCGTGAGACACATTCCTGACGGGGTGCTGCGGCGACTCGATGACGAGCCGCTGGCCGTTCCAGACAGGGTCATGGACCATGTGGCCGAGTGCGAGCGTTGCAGCGCCCGGCGCGCCCGGATCGCCCACGACACAGAACGCGTCGCCCGGCTCTTCTCCGCCCCGCGGCTCGTACCCGACCCCGATGGCGCGTGGTCGCGGCTTCGGCGCGAGTTGTACCGCTGCTCGGGGGACGCGGCCGGCCAGCGCCGACGCCCGAATTCTGCTCGCTTGCGGCGTGGGCGGGTCCCGAGCGTGTCGCTACGAGCCGGATTGGTGATCGGCGCGGTGGCGATTGTGATCGCCGGTACGGCTGCAGCGGCCACACTGAGCACGATCTTCTCGCCGACGCACGTGGTCCCCGTCGGGGTGAGCCAGAGCGACGTGCGGGCGATCGCGACCTTGACGGGGCTTGGCGACAGCCACTCGCTCGGTAGCTTCGCCACACCTAACGGGTCGAGCACGCTTCGGTTTGGAACCGTCACCTGGTCCTCGGGCGCATCCCAGCCGGCGGCCTCTCTTGCTGGGGCCCGCGCTGAAGCGGGCTTCCCGGTCTCGCTGCCAGCCCACCTTCCGGCGGGCGTGGGTGCAGAGCAGCAGTTGATCGTGCAGCCGCGCGTGAGGGCCAGGGTCACCTTTAACTCGAAAGCCACGAACCTCGCCGGGAGCTCGGTGACGCTTGACGCCGGCCCGGCTGTGTTCGCCCGATACGCGGCAGCGAACCGTCCGGGCGTGCCGACCCTTGCCATTGCCACGATGCGCCGCCCGACAGCGCAGTCCACGGGGGCAAGCTTGAGCCAGATCGAAGCGTTTCTGCTGGGCCAACCTGGTGTCCCGCCGCAGCTGGCCGAGGAGGTCCGCCTACTGGGTGACTTGAGGACGACGCTCCCGGTGCCAGTCCCGGCCGGGGCCTCGGTGCGCTCGGTACGGGTCGGCGGCTGGCCGGGCGTGCTGCTTGCCGACTCCTCAAACGCCGCCGCCGGCGTGGTGTGGGAGGACGGCCGTGGCCTGCTTCATGTCGTCGCCGGAATCCTCGACTCGCGAGACGTTCTGAATGTCGCGAACCAACTCGGCTGAGAGAACCGCCGTCGACACCGACCAGCGGCCCGCCGCTGACGGCCCGGTCGGGCTGTCAGAGGCCGCGGGCTCCCGCTCGCGCGATCCCCGGCCCGAGCCCACGGCCTCGCCGGCGATCCATGCGGTTGGGTTAAGCAAACGCTTCGGCGACACGATCGCCGTGGACTCATTATCGATGACGGTAAAGCGCGGAGAGGTGTTCGGGTTCCTCGGCCCCAACGGAGCGGGGAAGACCACGGTGGTGAGGCTCCTGCTTGGCCTCGCCCGCCCCACCGGAGGCGAAGCCCTCGTGCTGGGCGCGCCGTTGGGGGACCGCGAGGCGCGACGGCATATCGGCTATCTCCCGGAGCTGTTTCGTTTTCAGGCCTTGCTGACCGCTCGAGAGGTGCTGCGGCTGCATTGCCGACTCCTGGCCCGGCCCAAAGCGACCTGGGAGAAGGAAGGGGACACGGCGCTGGAAACCGTCGGTCTGATGGAGCGAGGTGACGACCGCGTCGCCACCTTCTCGAAGGGAATGCAGCAGCGCCTGGGACTTGGCGTCGCGCTGCTCGGCGACCCCACCCTCGTTGTGCTCGACGAGCCCACCAGCGCGCTTGACCCGGTGGGACGTCATGACGTGCGCGAGATCATTCGCGGGCTTCGCGAGCGGGGATCAACGGTGTTTTTGAACACGCACCTGCTCGAGGAGGCCGAGCACGTGTGCGACCGCGTGGCCGTGATCGACAAAGGAAGGGCGCTCGCTACAGGCAGCCTTAACGAGCTGCTCGGGCGACACGGCAGAGTGCGCCTCAAGGTCGAAGGCCTCGGTGAGAACTGGTGGAGCGGTTTTGGCCGGTTCGGTCAGTGGCACCGGCAGGACGAGTGGCTCGTGGTCGAGGGCATCGAGCCGACGCGCGTCGCCGAACTGGTCGGGGAGCTCGTCGCTCGCGGCGGGCAGATCGAAGCTGTGATCCCCGAGCACCAGAGTCTGGAAGCCCGCTTTCTCGAGCTGCTGGGAGAGCGGTGAACCCGACCTTGACAATCGCCGCGCTGACGATCAGAGAGGCCGTGCGGCGACGTCTTCTCCTTGCCTTCATCGCGATCACAGCAGTCATCGTCGGGCTAAGCGCGTGGGGATTCGACCGCTTGAGCCATACGCACAGCCTCACCTCCGGCGAGACCAACCTCGCAGTCCCGCAGGCGCTCATCCTGTTCATGTTCATGTTCAGTTTCGTCCTCGCCCTGAGCGCCTCTGCCATCGCTTCACCGTCGATCTCCTCAGAAGTCGAGACCGGTGTGCTGATGACGATCGTGACCCGCCCCATCCGGCGGACCGAGGTCCTGCTTGGCAAGTGGCTTGGGCTGGCAACGTTGCTCGCCGGGTACGCCGCCGGCGTCTGCGCCCTCGAGTTCGGGGTCGTCGACTGGGCAAGCGGTTTCATCCCACCGAACCCCGTGCTGGTCAGCGTGTACCTATTCGCCGAAGCAGCGCTCCTGCTGACCTTGGCGCTGTGCTTGAGTACAAGGATGCCGATGATCGCCGCGGGCGTCATCGGCGTGGCCATCTTCGGCGCCGGATGGCTGGCCGGTGTCGTGGGCACACTCGGCACCGCACTGAACGTCGCCGCGCTGCGAACCGTGGGGCAGATCGGACGGTTCCTCCTGCCCACCGACGGGCTCTGGCACGCCGCCATTTACTACCTGCAGCCGCCGTCGCTGATCGCTCAGCACCTCGCCGAAGGCCAACAGCGAGATCCGTTCTACGCCCAAGGAGCACCATCGTGGGCGTACCTGTTGTGGGTGGCCTGCTGGTTGCTGATCGTGCTGATCGCCGCAGTGGCCAGCTTCGAGCGCCGCGAGCTCTGAAGAGACGGGACTAGCGGGGCTCAGCGGGCAGCCGACGCATAACCCCATGAACACCGCGGCAAGGGCCGCTTGACACCGAGACAAACCGCGATTTAGGCAGCGGCTGCCTCTCGCGGGGTGATGAGGCGAATGCCCCATAGACGCCTAGACGGCGGCGACGTAGCGTGGACGATCGACGCAGATGGAGACCGGGATGAGAGACGCACATGGATCGGCGGGCGAAGCGGGGGCTGACGCCGTGCTGTACGGCATGAAGCATTCGCATCCGGTGCTGGCGTCGCGCTTGGCGCTCGAGCTGACCGGGATCGAGTTCGAGGCCCTCGATCTGTTCCCCGGCTTGCACGGGGTGATCCTCCGTGCGCGGCGGTTCCCGGGGTGGACGGTGCCGGCGTTAGAGATCGAGGGTCGCAAGGTGCAGGGCACGCTTGCGATTGCCCGCGAGCTTCACCGCCTGGCGCCGGACGCGGGGCTGTTTCCGTCCGATTCCGAGCGGCGCCGGGCTGTTGAGAGGGCCGAGCGGTTCGGCCATGACGAGCTTCAGCCGCTCGTGCGCCGGGTGTTCCGTTGGGCGGGCGCGCGGGACAACGCGATCCGCGCGTGGATGGCCCGCCACGTGGTAGGCGTGCCGTCACCCGCGCTGGCGGGCTATGCGTTCAAGCCCGTGATGATCCTGTTCGGCCGGGTCATCTCGAAGGCCGACGACCGCCAGGTCCGCGAGGATCTGGCCCGGCTGCCGGCCCTGCTCGACCAGGTCGACAGCCTGTTGGCGCGGGGGACGATCGGCGGCCCGGCACCGAACGCGGCAGATCTGCAGATCCTGACTTCGATCAGGCTGATGTTGGCCCACGAGGATCTGTGGCCGGCGATCGCGCCCCGATCGTGCGGTAGGGCGGCGCTGGGGCTGATCCCCGACGACCCGCGATCGGGCGCGCTGCCGCGGATCCCGGCGGCGCTGCCGCCTGCGTGGCTGCCGCCCGCTCCGGATCCGGTACGAGCGCCGTCGCTCGATCAGACCATCAACGCAATTTGAACAGGAGGAGATCATGAGCACTGTCGAGCAGCGGGCCGTCGAGGTGGACGGCGAGAAACTGATGCAGTTCGTGTTCCGTGCGGTCGACGAGGTCGGCGCGACGCTCAATGCCGCGCTGGTTGTGATGGGCGACAAGCTCGGCCTGTACCGTGGGCTCGCGGGCGCGGGTCCACTCTCGGCGGCCGAGCTGTCCGGGCGGACCGGTGCCGCCGAGCGGTATGTGCGCGAGTGGCTGAACGCGCAGGCGGCGGGCGGGTTCGTCGAGTACGACCCGGACAGCGATCGCTACACGCTCCCGCCCGAGCAGACGGTTGCGCTGACCGACGAGAGCAGCCCCGCATATCTGCCGGGGTTCTTTCAGATCGCGCTCGGGTCGGTGATCGATTCGCCGAGGATCACCGAGAAGGCCCGTACCGGCGAGGGTTTCGGCTGGGGCGAGCACGTCCATGACGTGCACGAGGGGTGCGAGCGGTTCTTCCGCCCGGGCTACAACGCGCACCTGGTGGCCGAATGGCTCCCGGCGCTTGACGGGGTGGTGGACAAGCTCGAACGCGGCGCGCTGGTCGCCGACGTCGGCTGCGGCTATGGGGCCTCGACGATCCTGATGGCAATGGCGTACCCGAACTCGACGTTTCTTGGCTCCGACTACCACGAGGGGTCGATCGAGACCGCGCGCCAGCGGGCCATGGACGCCGGGGTCTCAGACCGCGTCAGCTTCCAAACCAGCCCGGCAGCGTCCTACGGCGGCACCGGCTATGACCTGGTGACGATGTTCGACTGCCTGCACGACATGGGCGATCCGGTCGGCGCCGCCCGCCAGGTGCGACAGACGCTGAAGCCTGACGGCACCTGGATGATCGTCGAGCCGCACGCGGGCGACCGGGCCGAGGAGAACTTCAACCCGGTCGGTCGCGCCTACTACGCGTTCTCGACGCTGTTGTGCACGCCGGCGTCGCTGTCGCAGGACGTCGGGGTCGCGCTTGGCGCCCAGGCGGGCGAGGCGCGGATCCGCGAGGTTGTGCAGGCGGCCGGGTTCACCCATTTCCGCCGCGCCGCCGAGACCCCGTTCAACCTCGTATTTGAGGCGCGGCACTAGGAGACGCAGCGGGCGAGGGATGGGCGATGGGTCGCCGGTCATCTGGACAGACGCGGTGGCCGTCGCTGCGGGCGTTGGCGGCGCTCGGCGCGCTGCCGTCGGACTCGGAGGAGATGCGGCTGCGCAAGGCTGTGCTGGTTATGTCCTCGACGCTGATCGCCTGCCTGGCGTTCGTGTGGGTGGGAACGTTCGCGGCGCTCGGCCTGTGGCTATCGGCCGCGATCCCGCTCGCCTACCAGCTCACCTCGGCGATCGGCCTCTACTGGTTCGCGCGGACGCAGCGTTATCGGTTCTTCCGCGCCAGCCAACTGTGGATGTGCCTGCTGCTGCCGTTCGCGCTGCAATGGAGCCTGGGCGGGTTTCGCACCTCCTCGGCCGTCTGCCTGTGGGCGTTCACCTCGCCGCTGGGGGCGCTGCTGTTTGTCGGGACGCGCCAGGCGATCCCGTGGCTGGCCGCGTTCGCCGGGCTGGTCGCCATATCCGGGGCGGTCGATCCCGCGCTGGCTGCAGGCGCGCCGCACATCCCCGGCGGCGTGGTGGTCGTGTTGTTCGTGCTCAACGTCGTCGGGGTGACGGGCACGGCGTACGTGTTGTTGCAGTACTTCGTGCGCGCCCGCGAGCGTGAACAGGCCAGGTCAGAGCGGCTGCTGCTGAACGTGCTGCCAGCGCGGGTGGCAGCCCGGCTTAAGCAGACCGACGGGATCATCGCCGAGGCGTGTGCCGAGGTGACGGTGCTGTTCGCCGACATCGTCGACTTCACGCCGCTGTCGGAGCGGCTCAGCCCGACGGAGCTTGTGGCCGTCCTTGACCGGGTGTTCGCGGCGTGGGATCGGCTCGCGGCGCGATACGGCGCAGAGAAGATCAAGACGATCGGTGACGCTTACATGGTCGCCGCGGGGGTGCCGGTGCCGCGCGCCGACCACGCCGAGGCGATCGCCGAGATGGCTCTGGACATCGGTCCCGCGCTGGCGCGGATCGCGATCGAGACCGGCTTGCCGCTCCAGGCACGGATCGGGATCGACACCGGCCCGGTGGTCGCCGGCGTGATCGGGCGGGCTAAGTTCATCTACGACCTGTGGGGGGACACCGTGAACACCGCCAGCCGGATGGAGTCCCACGCCCTGCCCGGAACGATCCAGGTCACCCCGCGAACTTACGAGCGCCTGCGCGGACGCTATGAGTTCGAGCCGCGCGGGACGATTGAGGTCAAGGGCAAGGGCCGGATGGGCCCCTTCGTCCTGCGCGGACCGCGACCGGCGAGACGGTCGGCGGTGCGGGCGGCGGAGCCGGAGCTGGCAGCTCTGAGGCCTTCGACCATGGGCGGTCTTAAACTTCGAGCGTGGGCCTCAAGGACGCAGACTCGGGGGTCTGTCTCGCAGAGCTGATCGCCGCGCTGTCGTTGGGCACCGATCTCGGGCTCGGGCAGCCGATGGAAGCGGTGTTGCGGGAGTGCGTGCTTGCCCAGGGGCTGAGTGAGCGGTGCGGGCTGGCGGAGCCGGAGCGGCTCGTCGCATACTGGGTCGCGCTGCTGGCATGGGTGGGCTGCCACGCGGACGCGTACGAGCAGGCCCGCTGGTTCGGCGATGAGATCACCGCCAAGGCCGACCTATACGCAGTCGACCTGGTCGGGATCAACAAGGCGCGGTACGTGCTCGGGCGCGTCGGCGCCGGTGAGGCGCCGGCCCGCCGGGTCCGGACCGCGCTTGAGTTCCTGGCGTCGGGCCGCGCGGCGATGCACTCGATGCACGGCACCCACTGCCTGCTCGCGGGCGACCTTGCCCGACGGCTCGGGCTCGGCGACGCGGTGCGCGATGCGCTACAGCAGGTGTTCGAGCGGTGGGATGGCAAGGGGGATCCCGGGCTGCTCGCGGGGCCGGAGATCAGCCGGCCGGTGCGGCTGGTGCAGTTCGCCGACGTCGTCGAGGTGTTCGATCGCCAGGGCGGGGTCGAGGCGGCCGTGATGGTGGCGCGGGAGCGCAGCGGCACCCAGTTCGACCCCGAGATCGTTGAGTGCTTCTGCGACGAGGCCGAGCGGCTGCTCGCGCCGCTATCCGAGACGACCGGCTGGGATACGGTGATCGCGGCGCACCCCGAGCTCTACCAGACCCTCACGGACGCCGAGCTCGACGCGGCGCTGGAGGCGATTGCCGACTTCGCGGACCTGAAGTCGCCATACACGATCGGCCATTCGCGGGCCGTGGCGGACCTGGCGGCCGAGGCCGGCCGGCGCTACGGGCTGCCCGACGACGAGCTGGGCACGCTGCGCCGAGCCGCGCTCGTGCACGACCTCGGCCGACTGGGCGTGCCGAACACGATCTGGGACAAGCGCGGACCGCTGACCCCCGCCGAGCGCGAGCGCGTCCGAATGCTCCCCTATCTAACCGAGCGGATCCTCAGCGCCTCCGACGCGCTCGCACCGCTGGGAGACTTGGCCGCCCAGCACCACGAGCGGCTCGACGGCTCCGGCTACCCGCGCGCGCTTAGAGCAAGCATGCTCTCGCCGGCCGCGCGGATCCTCGCAGCCGCCGACAACTACCAGGCCTTGCTGGAACCTCGCCCGCACCGTGACCCGCACACTGCCGGCGAGGCGGCGCGGCGGCTCCGCACCGAGGCCCATGAGAGGCGCCTCGACGGTGAGGCAGTCGACGCCGTGCTACACGCCGCCGGCCACGACGCCACCGTACGCGCCGCACGGCCCGCCGACCTGACCCCGCGCGAGATGGAGATCCTCAGGCTGCTCGCCCGCGGACTGCTGAACAAGCAGATCGCCCGCCGCCTCGAGATCGCCCCCAAGACGGTCGGTAACCACGTCCAGCACATCTACGCGAAAATCGGTGTCTCCAGCCGGGCCGCCGCGGCACTGTTTGCGACCGAACACGGCCTACTGACCGTCGGCACCGAGGCGCCAAGCCAGGTACCCGTTGACGTCAGCGGGAGCCCCGTGCAGTAACTACCCGCTGCGCGCCAGGACACCCTCAGCCCTGCTCTTGCTGAGTTCGCGGTACTCTGCTCCGCTGCGCACGAGGAGTCTGGTGCCAGTGGCGACGAAGTCCTGAGTCTTGGCAGCAGCGAGATCGAGGCCACGCCGAGCCTCGGTAGTCGCTGGGCGGCAGCAGTCACGCGGGCTTTCTTGGTTGCTCGACCGACAGATCGTCCACGGTTTAGGGTGGCGCAGGGTTGATGCCGAGCTGCCGCATCCGCGTCAGGTTGTCCTCAACTCCGACCGCCGAGACGAGCTTGCCGCGCTGGACGCCGAAGATGTAGATCTCGTCGACCCGCTCGAACCGCCGTCCGGTGGCGGGCAAGCCGAGCCACTCGCCGTGATGTGTGCCCGAGCAGCTGAAGTGGGCGGCGACCTTGTCGCCCTCTGCGATCAGATCGACGATCTCCATCTCGAAATCCGGGAACGCGCTCTGAAACGGCTGGACCCAACGCTTGGCGGCCTGCGCGAAATCCCCGGCGGCAAGCTCATCGAGAACGTCGGGGTTACGGCGGCCGACCGCCTCGCGGACGAGCCGGCGCACCAGCTGCTTGTTCTCCTCAGTAGACAACGAGAGCACCCGTGTGGACTACTTCAGCGTCCCGGTCGCGCACGTCGCGCATGCGCATGATTCGCCACGCCAGGCACGACGCAGCCACTCGCTGGTGCCCAGCTGCGCGCCGGTGATCGTCGGGGTGAGTTCGGCCACAGCGCCGACGCTCTGGTCAGGCGGGTGCCTTGCGCGCGCGGATGATCGCGGCGGCCGCGTGCTCGTGCACGCGGTGAGTGTCGCGGATCTCGATCGCGTCGAAGCCAGCGGTTTGGAGTGCCGAGCGGAACTCTTCCTCGGTGAGCGCGCCGGCGACGCATCCGGTCCAGGCCGCCATGTCCGCGCGCGTGGCCTCGTCCATGTCGGGGTCGGCGATCACGTCGGAGACCGCGAATCGCCCGCCAGGCCTCAGCACCCTCGCGGCCTCGCGCAACACCCGCGGCTTGTCGCCTGAGAGGTTGATCACGCAGTTGGAGATGACCACGTCGACGCTATCGTCTGCGAGTGGCATGTCCTCGAGGAAGCCCTTAACGAACTCGACGTTCTCGAAGCCGGCTCCGGACGCGTTGGCTCTGGCGAGCTCTAGCATCTCGTCGGTCATATCCAGCCCGATCGCCTTGCCGGTCGGTCCGACCCTGCGGGCGGAGATGAGCACGTCGGCGCCCGCGCCGGAGCCGAGATCGAGCACGGTCTCGCCTTCGTGGAGGTCCGCGACCGCGGTCGGCACCCCGCACCCCAGCGACGCGCTTAGCGCCGCCTCCGGCACGTCCGCATCGGTCGCCTCGTCGTAGAGCGTGCCGCCGAACACGCCCGCCGCGTCGGCCTGACTGCAGGAAAGCTCGCTCGAGCCGCAACACCCGCCCTGCGTCGCCGCGGTGTTCGGTTCTGCGGCTGCCCTGGCAGCGGCGGCGTACTTCTCCCGGACGGTCTCGCGAATGTTGGTCAGCTCAGCCATGCCGATAGCTCCTTTAGCGCTTCTGGCTTGACGTAGTAGTAGGCCCACAGGCCACGGCGCTCGGAATCGACGATCCCCGCTGCGCGTAGCTTGCCCAGGTGGTGCGACAGGGTCGGCTGGGAGATGTCGAACAGGGGCACCAGCTCGCACACGCAGACCTTCCCGGCGTGCTTTCTAAGCACGTCGACGAGCTGCAGCCGAATGGGGTCGCCGAGGGCTTTGGCGACCTCGGCCATGCGGATCGCCGCGTCGCGTTCGACGTCGGGGTACACGACCGGCTCGCAGCACCGCTGGCCAGCCGGGCGCTTCTGCTTGGGCAACAGCTCCAGATCGACAGTCATCTATTTACATATACCTATTGAGTCGATGCCTGTCAATGGATAGGCTCTCGATCGTGAGTTGCGTTCTGTTCGTCTGCGTGCATAACGCCGGCCGTTCGCAGATGAGCCAGGCCCTGTTCAACCGGGTCGCCGGCGGAGCGCACGAGGCACGCTCGGCCGGAACCGCGCCCGCCGACCGCGTCCACCCCGGAGTGATCGCGGTGATGGACGAAATCGGGATCGAGCTACGCCCTGAGAGCCCCAAGCCGCTCACCCACGAGCTTGCGGAATGGGCGGATGTGGTCGTGACGATGGGTTGCGGGGACGCGTGCCCGTACATTCCAGGCAAGCGATACTTGGAGTGGGAGCTCGAGGACCCCAAAGGCCAGCCAGTCGACGCGATCCGCGCAACCCGCGACGAGATCGCCCGCCGCATCGACAAACTCCTCGCCGAACTCAACCCCGCCAGCCTGACCGCAACGTAACGACCGATCGCAGCCCGGCCACACGACGACAGTGGCGACGCCAGAGGCGGTGTGTCGCCGAGCAGCTCGCCGCCACCCTCAAACAGCACGCTGCATCTCGTCGGGGCGGGGTCGCGATTCCGTGGATGGTCGCGCCGTTAATCCCGGCGACCACGGCCAGCGTTCCGCGGCGGTCGCGAACGGCTCTCGCCCGGCCGGACCTCGATGGCGCCGGCGGCCCGCGCCTCCTGGAGCTCGCCGGCCACGGCGAGGCGCCGTCGAGGTTCCCCGCCTGGACGACGATGAAGCCGCCGAGGAAGTCCTTGCTGTCCACGAACGGGCCGTCCGTCAGCAGCATCCGGCCTTGTTCGTAGCGGACGGTCGTCGCCGATTCGACGTTCTGGAGTCGTAGCCAGCCGGTCACGTTCGGTCGCGCCAGAACTTCGGTATCCCGGCGTTGATCCGCCGTCGCTGCGCTTCAGGCGTCTGATCTCGAACGTCGACGTTGCCGTAGGCCAAGAGTGCATATCTCAAGAGATCGCCTTCCTGCGTGATCCGGGTTATGCCTCTTAAGACGAAATAGCGCGACAGGAGACGGACACTTCGATGCTTTCGCGGCTACGTGTCCGTCTGGCGTCTGTTCGTTCGTCACTGACGCAGAACCGGCCGAGAGTCGGTCACAACCAAGGAGGATCGATGACCACCGAACCGATGCCCAGCCCGCACGCCGCGCGGCTGGAGCGCACGTACGCCGCTCCGGCGCAGCTAATCTGGGAGCTGTGCACCACGCCCGCCGGCCTCGAGGAGTGGTGGGGCCCCGACGGCTTCGAAACCCGGGTGAGCGAGCTCGAGCTCCGGCCCGGCGGTCAGCTGCGGTACACCATGACCGCGACCGGGCCAGAACAGGTCGCGTTCGTGCGGAACCTCGGCATGCCGCTCTCGAGCGAGTTTCGTAGGACGTTCACCGAGGTCGAACCGCCGTCCCGCCTCGCCTACCTGTCACTGATCGACTTCATTCCCGACCACCAGCCGTATGAGCACCTGACGACCATTGACATCGAGGCCGCCGATGACTGCACGAACGTGGTCATGACGCTGGACCCCCTCCACGACGAGACCTGGACGCAGGAGTACCGCGCCCATCGCGGCAATGAGCTCGACAACCTCGAGGCGGCGGTCAGGCGACGCACGATGTGATCGCGCACCGGGCGGAGGCGGTCCGCGCCCTCAGGAAGCACGCGAGGGCCAAGGCACCCGTCGGACCGTCCTCCACAGCCCACGCTCGGCCACCGGCGCTACTGCTACAGCGCCTCGTCCACGTCTGCGCGTCCCCGCCGGTCGCCTGCTTCCCCGGCCGCACGCCTCGCCAGCCGGCAGTCCGACCAGCTCCCAGGCATTGTTCACCGATCGCGTTTCCTCGACGCGAACGTCGGCTTCGCGTTGGCAAACGTCGGCAACCCTCAGTACCCCACCGTCAGCCGCGACGGTGGCCGAACCTGGCGAGTCGATGGCCCCCAGTGTGCATGTCGACGGAGCCGATGACCCCGAGGGCGTCGGCTATGTCGGCGCGACCGCACCCCACACTTTCTTCGCGTACGGCAGTTCGGCGATCGACGTCACCACGGATGGCGGCAGCACCTGGTGGGAGGCGCTTCCAGGCGAACTGGTGACGGCCTTCGCTGCGCCCTCTCCGGACCTGCTTGTCGTCTACGTGCAGAAATCGGTCAGCAACGATCGTGTCAATCCAGCCGTGACCTGGGAGTACGTCTCGCGAAATGGCAGCCGTCGTTGGAGCTACAGCACCGGCCTCGGCGGGATGGCTTGTCTCCGAGCGTTGCTCTTCTCGATCAACTCGATACTGCCAATGCTCGGTTCGTAACGGCGCGCACTGGGTCAGGAATCCGACACGCAGGCTGCGCGGACCGTCGCCGAGCGTATGCTCGGAACATGCGGATCTGGACCGATGAGAACACGGACGCAGCGAGGGTCTTCACATGCGTATGGCGTTGGCGCATCTATGCGCTCGTTCTGATCGCAGCTGCAGCGATCGTCCTCGCACTCATCAGGTAGAGGCTGATTCCTTCCCTCTTCTGTTTCGATCAAGCCGACAGCCGTCTCGATCCGATCCAGATGGGAAACTCGCGGGGCCTCAGGTGCGCACTCAGGTCCCTCACCATCTTCGTCACCCGGTCGCGGATCGGAACCCCATCCGTGGAAGAGAACAGACCTCGACCACGCCATAAGCAGACTCCCCCACACCAACCCGAGCCAGAACAGCGGCTCCGCAACTTGCTCACCAACGGCGCGAGGATCGCCACAAGAGCTGGAAGCACCACCGCCATGACGAGCCCGGCGAACCGAAGCCAGAACCTGGACCGGCGACTCAGCGGGCACGCAAACACCACACCGATGAGAACGCCGATCAGGATCGCCTCGACCGACAGCACCATCACCACCTTCATGCCGCAAAGCTACCGCCCACACAGACACCACCGCGAGCGTGCCTGGGGATGATTCGCTGAGTGCACGATTCGACGCTCTAGGCGGTCGTCGCCTCGGGCGACACCGAGCAACGAGTGACTTAACCGAGCCGTCGAGCCTTCTGGCGGCGAGTCGGACAGGACTTTCACATGCTGGCGAGGGTGGGCCTGGGTTGGCATCAGCTGCTTGATAGCTGCCATCGACTCTCGGCGCGCGGCGGATCGGCGCGAGGGAACCTTCCGGCGGCCACTGGCCGTTAACGGGGTGATGAGCGACTTTGACCAGTTCGTCGCCACGCACGTCGATGACCTGCTTCGCACCGCCTACCTGATCGTCTGGGACGAGGCCGAAGCCGAGGACCTCGTCCAGGAGTGCCTGCTGAAAGTCGCGCGCCGCTGGCCGCGCATCTGCCGGATGGAGCAGCCGCGAGCCTACGCCCGGCGGATTCTGGTCAACCTGGCGGTCGACGGAGCTCGCGGGCGAGCGCGACGCCGCAGCGAACTGGAGCCGGGAGCGGCGGCAAGCTCGATCGCGTTAGACCCGCTCCCCGCGCTCGACACGCGTGCCGAACTCCTTCAGGCGCTCGGCCAGTTGCCAGCGCGCCAGCGCGCCGTGCTCGTCCTGCGCTATTTCAACGACTTGACGGAGTCCCAGGTCGCCGAGGTACTCGGCTGTTCGCCGGGGACGGTCAAGAGCAGCGCCTCACGCGGACTCGCGCGGCTGCGCGAGGCGCTGGAGCCAGTTCCAATCCAACCCAGGAGCACTAAAGCATGAGTGATCTGCTCGAAC
This sequence comes from uncultured Solirubrobacterales bacterium, assembly GCA_963757015.1. Lineage (GTDB taxonomy): Bacteria > Actinomycetota > Thermoleophilia > Solirubrobacterales > Solirubrobacteraceae > Palsa-465. The sequence continues at coordinate 23,196 of CAVWQA010000007.1, read as the reverse complement.
ACGATCTGCGCGAAGCCCTCTTCGACCAGGCCGCGCTTATCACCTCGGAGGCGAGCATCCGGCTGCGGGCGGTCGACTACCACCCCCGCTCGCGCTGGCTCCCCTCGCGCCCCGCGCTGGGGGCTCTAGGGCTGAGCGGCGCCGCCGCTGCCGCGGCCGCAGCCATCCTGCTCGGATCCAGCGCCACGCCCGCATTCGCCGGATGGACCGCGAGCCCCACGACGCCGCTGCCCGGCCAACTCGCCGCTGCTGAACAGCACTGCGGCGCGCGTACCGGCACCCCGGTTCTGACTGACACCCGCGGCCCGTACACCGCCTCCATCTTTGCCGACGGCTCCACGTGCTTGCAGGGCAACGGCATCAGAATCAGCTCAGGCGGCGCGGACGCAGCGAAATCCAGCCTCCCAGCCGGAACGATCGAGCTCAACGGTACCGGCGAGTCCGACTCCGACGGGCACGCGCTGACGATGGTCGACGGCCCGATCGGCGCTCGCGTGACGGGCGTGACCATCAGCCGCAGCGACGGAAGCTCGGTCCAGGCGACCGTCAAGAATGGCTGGTACCTGGCCTGGTGGCCCGGCACCGAGCGCGCCGTGACGGCCGAGGTGACGAGCGCGAGCGCAACTAGCACGCAATCCTTCCCGACTACTGCTCCAGACCACCCGAGCCCGGCGTGTCCGGCCGGCGCCCACTGCGCGAGCGGCTACGGCTTTAGGTCCGCGCCGGGGAATGGCGCTGAACGGTCGACAGTTCGGATGGGCAGCACCAGCAGCAGCGGCAGGCAGTGACGCCTGAGCGTCGGGGTGGGCCGGCCGGCCCACCCGATGACGGCGGAGCTGGCCGGCCGGCATCGACGCAACGGAGCAGACCGAGCTAGCCAGAAACCCGAACCCCGCGGCTCAAGCGACGGGTCGGCGGCCTCACTGTCGCTTGAAGCCCAGAGCAGCCACGATTTCGACGTCACCAGCCCCGCCCCGGGCTGCTCATCGCCGGCCCCGAGGTCGTTCTCTTCCGCGCCTCGCCCTTCAGCCGTGTTCCGGGCTGGAGTACGCTCCGCGAAGGAGGCTTGCGAGCCAATGACTGAGGCGGGGCCGGCACAGCGTGATCTACTGCTCGACGGTGGCGAGGCACTCCGTCGGGGTGCGTGGGCTGAGGCGCGCGAGCACTTCGAGGCGGCGCTACAGGAGTGCGAAACGCCACAGGCCCTGGAGGGGCTCGGCATGGCCGCGCAATGGCTGGTCGACCGGGAGGCCGTGTTCGTCGCTAGGGAACGCGCCTACCGGCTGTATCGCGAGCGCCGGTTACCACGCGACGCCGCCCGCGTCGCGATCCAGCTCGCCTGGGACTACCGCACCTTCCGAGGCGAAGCGGCCATCGCGACCGGCTGGCTGCAGCGTGCTCACGATCTCTTGTCGAACGAGGAAACGTCATCGGAGCACGGCTGGCTTGCCGTGCGCGAGGCATCGGTGCTCCTCGCCAACGGACTGCTCGCGGCCGCGCGCGAGCTGACGAGCAACGCGGTCGAACTCGGGCGCTCGCTCCTCGACGTTGATCTCGAGATGACCGCGCTGGCCCTCGACGGGCTGGTGCTGGTCAACGAAGGAAAGGTCGCGGAGGGCATGCGACGCCTCGACGGTTCGGCGGCGGCGATCGTCGGAGGAGACCTCCAGGATCTGTCCGCGATCTCGCATTCCTGCTGCTACCTGATCTTCGCCTGCGAGCGCGTGCGCGATTTCGACCGGGCCGGACAGTGGTGCGAGCGCCTGGTGGAGTTCTGCGAGCGCTATGGCTCCAAGCCCTTGTTCTCCGTCTGCAGGACCCACTACGCCGGCGTGCTGATGTTCCGTGGACTGTGGCCGCAGGCTGAGGAGGAGTTGCGGCTCGCTGCCCCCGAGCTCGAGACAAACGTTGCCGGCATGGCCGGCGAGGCATTTGTCGGGTTGGCCGAGCTTCGCCGCCGACAGGGACGGACCGATGAGGCTCGAAGAATGTTCGCCGAGCTGGAGCATCGCCCCGACGGCCGACTCGGATGCGCGAGAGTGGCGCTCGATCACGGCGAGTACCGCGCGGCGGCCGACCACGCCGAGCGGTACCTGCGCCAGGTCGGCGACGAGGCAAAAACACGGCGAATCGCGGGACTCGAGGTCCAGGTCCGTGCACTCGCCGCGCTCGGCGACGCTGACCGAGCGCAGCACGCCTTGGACGAACTCACCGTGATCGCTGCCGATGTGGATACCGAGCCGCTGGGGGCTGCCGCGCTCGCCGCGGAAGGTGCCACCGCCGCGGCCGGCGACCTGCCGCGGGCGCGGCGTGCACTCGAGGACGCAGTGACGCTCTATGCGCGGAGCGGCATGCCGTATGAGTGCGCCTTGACGCGCCTCGAGCTCGCCCAAGTTCTCGCGGCATCGGGACGCGACGACGACGCCGACAAAGAGACCGCGCGGGCGACCGAGACACTCGAGCAGCTGGGCGTCGTCTCGAAACCACCGCCCGACGACGGCGAATCGCTCGGGTTGACCGGTCGCGAACTCGAGGTGCTCGCTCTAGTCGCGGACGGTCTCACCGACCCCCAGATCGCGCAGCGGCTCGTGATCAGCGAGCACACGGTCCACCGCCATGTTTCGAACATCCTGGTCAAGCTCTCCTGCTCCTCGCGGGCCGCGGCCGTCAAGCGCGCCGCGGCGGCGGGCGCGCTCTGACCAGCGCTGGCCGGATCCGGCCACGTGAATGGCCGGCCGAAGATGGCCGCTTCACGCGATGCCGCACAACGACCGCCGGCAGATCCTTTGCGGCATGGAAGGCCCACCCGATCCGCAACACCGACCGGCCGCTCCTGACGAGCTCGGGCTCCTCGCCACCGGCATCACGGCGCTTGTCGCAAAGCGGATCCTGGAGACGAAAGGCGACGCCATGTCCGCACCCAATGCACAGGTCCATCTCATGCCCAGCGCGAACTCAGACGAGCCGAGCCCCCCGGGTGCCGCACAGGCCCAAAGCGTGACACCGCTCCGGACGTCCTGATCGTCGGGGCCGGCCCGGCTGGGTTGGCTGCGGCCGCGGAGCTCGGACGCTGGGGGATCTCCACACTCGTCCTCGAGCGAGGTGAGTCCGTGGCGACGTCCTGGCGCCGACGATATGACCGCCTGCGGCTCAACACGTCGCGATGGACGTCGAACCTGCCCCACGCTCGCTACCCCAAGACAGCAGGCCTATTTCCCTCACGCGACCAGGTCGTCGGCTACCTCGAGGACTACGCGGCCCGCAACCGCATCGAGCTTTGTTCCGGCACGATCGTCGAGCGAGTCGACCGCGACGATCACCACTGGACGCTCACAACCTCGGCAGGACAGATGACGGCAGCCCACCTGATCATCGCGACGGGGCACCAGCACACGCCCTTGATTCCCGCCTGGCCCGGCCGCGAGCGGTTCAGCGGACGCATGCTCCATTCCGCCGAGTACCGCAACCCGCGCGAGTTTCACGGGGCTGACGTCCTCGTCGTCGGGCCCGGCTGCTCGGGAATGGAGATCGCCTACGACCTGGCCGAGGGCGGCGCCAGCCGCGTCCGTGTCGCCATCCGCACGCAGCCGAACATCATCCTGCGGCAAGCCGGGCCCCTGCCGGGGGACGTGCCAGCCACGCTCATGTACCGGTTGCCGCCGCAGATCGGCGACCGTCAGACGCGCCTGATTCGGCGTCTGACGATTGGAGATCTGAGCGCGCACGGACTGGTGCCGCCGAAGGAGGGGATCATGAGTCGGGTGCACCGTGAGGGCAAGGCGCCGGCGATTCTCGACAAGCCCGTCATCGACGCGATCAAGCAGCGACGCATCGAGATCATCGCCGCGGTCGACTCGTTCGACGCGACCGGCGTCGTGCTCGCAGATCGAACTCGGCTCGAGCCCTATGTGGTGATCGCGGCGACCGGCTTCACAACGGGACTCGCGCCGCTCGTGGGACACCTGGGCGTCCTCGACAAGCGCGGTGTCCCGCTGATCCACGGCGGCCCGGCGGCAGCGCCCTGTCTCCGGTTTATCGGCTACCAGCCGAGGCCCGCGCAGATTGGCCACGTCGGCGCCGAGGCGACACGCGCGGCCAAGCAGATCAAGAAGGAGCTGAAGCTTTCAGCGCGTTTGGGGCATTGGTCGGCGAGCCGGTTGATGGGCCGGCCTGATCAAAGCGGGATCCAGGGGAGCCTGGTCCGGTTGCGCAAGTAGCCGACGCTGGACGGCTGACGCAGCTAGCTCCTTGGGGCGCGCTCCACGGCGAATAGCCGCCACTCACCGGGGATGCCTTTCAATTCGTGTAGACCACGCTCGTCGAAGTTGATCCCCGATCCCGCGACCAAGTCTTTCACGGTGCTCGAGACGAGCACCTCGTCGGCGACGGCCTGCGCCGCCACACGCGCGCCGGTATGGACGGCGATGCCGGCGAGTTTTCCGTCGGCCACCTCACATTCGCCGGTGTGCAGCCCGGCACGGATCGAGATTCCGAGGTCGTGCACGCCGTCGACGATCGCGCGGGCGCAGCGGATCGCCCGGGCCGGCCCGTCGAACGTGGCCAGAAAGCCGTCCCCGGTGGTATCGATCTCGACGCCCCGGAATCGCGCCAGCTGCCGGCGCACAATTGCGTTGTGGTGCTCGAGGAGCTCGCGCCAGTCGCGATCGCCGAGCTCGATTGCCTTCGGCGTCGAGTCGACGATGTCGGTGAACAGAACGGTCGCGAGCATTCGGTCGGGTTCGGCTTCCTCCCACCCGCCGGTCTGCCAGATGTCGTTGAGGAATCGCTCGATTTCTTCTTGGATCTGTTGGCCTCCGGCGCGCAGCGCCAGATGCCCGACCCCGGCAATCTCAACGAGGCGCGCCGACGCAAGCCGCCGCGCCGTGTACCGGGCAACCTCGAGCGGCACGACCTGATCGTCGTTGCCGTGCAGCACGAGCGCCGGCACGCGCACGGTCGGCAGAACCTGCCGGATGTCGATCTCCCGATTCATGCCGTAGAGCGCCTCGAGCATCCCCGGGCTCGCTCCATTACGGACAAAGTCAATGAACGCCTCGACCTCGTCGTCATCGCGCATGCCGAGCGCGCGCACGGCTTGGCGGGCCTCGGCTCGCGTGGCGTAGACCCGTAACGCCTGGTCGATTTCGCGCTGATAAGCATCCTCACTCCGGCCCCACGGGTAATCCGGCGCCCACAGGGTCCGCGGCGAACAGCTGCGAATAACCAGCGCCGCCGTGCGCTCCGGATACGTGGCGGCGAACAGAATGCTCATCGCCGCGCCCTCCGAGAGGCCGTAAAACGCAGCCCGCCGCGAGCCCACCGCATCCATCACCACTCGGACATCGTCCATCCGCGTCTCGAGCGTGGGAGCGCCGCCGACCGGATCCGACATCCCGGTCCCGCGCTTGTCAAAGCGGATCAGCCGCGAGAACGACCCGAGGTCCTTCAGGAAGGCTTTGAACCCGGGCAACCCCCATTGGAGTTCCATATGGGTGACGAAGCCCGGGACAAAGACCAGATCAAATGGCCCGTCACCAATGACCTGATAGGCGATGTGGACATCGCCGCTCAACGCGTAACGTGTCTCAGCCTCCACCTCTCGAATTCTCACCTACGCACACCGCCGCTACCAAATCGACGGCACCAGCCAGATCAGGCTCAGAGAGCCCGCCACCAAACCGCCACGACCACCGCCGCCGACTGCCCGGCAGGGTCGGTGACCGCGGCCCAAACGCTTGCGCCCGAGCGAAACCAAGACGGGGACCTAGAGCTGTCCGCGTCCGGGTCCTCGTCACAAACATGGCCCGCCGCGGCGCTAGAACGGCGCCCAACGACTACGGCGTTAGCCAGGTTCGGACGACTCCCGCAAGCGCCCGGGTCTCCAAACCGGGAAGCCCGCGCCCGATCGAGCAGACGACTGCTTCGATCGAGCACCAGAAGTCTCCGGCGTGACGACGGGACTTCTGCTCGGTCCCCTTCTGCGGCCAGCGGCCGGTGACTTCTGCTTAGGGCGCTCGTAGACCCGGACCGGCAGTCCCGCCATCTTCTCCTACAGCCGTCGACGCGCCCGGTCGTTCGTGAAACGGCCAGCGCCGGGATTCCTCGACACTTCGCCGTTGGCGAACCGGGAGCCAGCGCTTGAACCACCCGCAAGATCAGAACGCCCGGCGGCTGGAGAGCAGCTTGCCCTCGGGTGCGTAGACATCAATGGTCTTCGGCGGCTCTCCGCGGCGGCCGATGAACAGCGACACGGCTCCGGCGCCGTCGTCCTTGAGTTGGCTGCCGTCAGCGAGGGTGAGCCCTACGCGCCCGATCTCGGTGCCAGCCGCGTGGAGGCTGCCGCCTGCGTAGAGCGTGTCGCCGCCCCACTGCCGCAAAGGTTCAGCCATGAACCTGATGTGCCGAGGACGGTCGCGGTGTTGCCTGTTCTCTATCAGCCGCGTTTGGGCCGTGGCCCGTACGTGGGCACGTTCTCTTGGGCCGCGAATGTCATGTGGGAGGCCAGGCGCGGGCGTTCGCGGTATCGGCAGTGGCCATTCAACATCGCTGTGATGCTGGCGTCGCTCGTGCTCGCCACGTTTGTCTTGAGCGGCTTTGTGTTGACGGGTCCCCGTCGCCAAGGCAATCGGCAGCCAGCTCGGTGTCACCTCCATTCCCCTTGAGATCTCAAGCATCGCTAAATGGCCGGCGATCGCCCGATGAACCGGGATCACCTGTGCCATCACCCAACGACGCTCGCCGGGCGTGCAGGTGGCCGGAACCCTCGATCCGATGGAGCGAGAACGACAACTGACACGCAATCACAGCGAGCATGGCCCCGGGGTCAGCGCGCCAGCTCGGCGGTCGACACTGGGGGCGGTGTAGTAGAGCCTAGTGATCATCAATGTGACCACCACCACTGTTCGACGATGAGAGCACGAGTAGTGTCGCCTTGTCAGCTAACTCTTGGAGGATCCCATGGATCTTGACCTTGATCGGACGGGGACGGAAGGCACGACGCGCCGCCGGATGCTGGGACGGGCCGGCACGATGGCGCTAGCGGGCGCGATGGTCCCTTTGACCGAAACGGGCACCGCGGCGGCAGCGGTTAGGGGCGGTCACTCGCTCCGGGGCTTTCTGAATTTCACGGTCACGCAGGAGCAGTTCGGCGTGACGGCGGTCACCGCGGCGATCCGTAAAGCGCCGGGCACGCCGTCCGCGCAGTTCCTACCGGTGCTGCGAGCGGCGGTCACGACGGAGTTCAGGCACGCCCAAGCGCTCAAGGCGATCGGCGCCAAGCCGCTGACCTCGAAGTTCTGGATCCCGGACGCCGTCTTCGACGGCGGCGTGGGGCTGTTCACGGCCTTTGCCGCGGTGGAGGCGATCGAGGTCAGCCTTTATCTCGTCGGCATCAACGCCTTCACCGCTCGCTCGAACGCGTTCCGCGCGCGCCTGTGCGCCGAAGCGCTCGGAACCGAGGCCGAGCACCGAGTGCTGGCCCGGTTCGCCGCCTCCCAGCTCGGCGCGCCGACGGCGCCCCCGAACAACTTGGGTTTTGAGGCGTTTCCCTACAAGACCACCGGCCAAGTCCGGAAGGCGCTCATGGGGCTGGGCATCGGCTACGGCAAGCCAAGCTCGGCGCCGGGGGCCTTCTACGAGTATCCCGGTGACCCGCTCGCAAATGGCGTCGGGGTGCCGGTCGACAGCCCGAATCCCACGTGAGACTCGCCGGTCCGGTGGCGCAAAGCTACGGCTCTTGCGCCACCGGACTTGGCCGCCACGACCCGACGTGATGGCATAGTGCCCCTCCCACGGCGAGCTTGGGCACCGCGTTAGGTATTTCGCAGCAGGCGGCGGCAACACAGAGTCTCGTCGCCGCCGTTCCGGGGGCCACCGCGACGAGCTCGACGAATGGGAACTGGGACGTTGGTGCGGCGCTCGCTCGGCTGCCGGTCGTTCGGGGTCAACATCGTCGAGATCCCCCCGGGCGACTCGATCCCGAGCACGGCGAAACCCAACGCGACCAGTCTGCATCGCGGCGTCAGTCAGTGGGCCGACCGCTCAGGCCCGGTAGGCTCGGATCTCTGCCGGGGGCAGTGCCTGGGATGCCTGCGGATGCGGAGTGAGCTAGGGCTGCTTGTGTCACGGACTTCGTGCTCCTGGCACTACACCAATATGGGTGAATTCAAACCACCAAGAGGCGACTGCGAGCTATTGCGTGCGGCGCGTGAGGACGCCGAGGCCTTCGGCGAGTTCTACTGTCGGCACGTCGTTTCTGTGGAGCGCTGGATCCGTCGCCAGACACCGGATTCCGCCACAGCCGCGGATCTGACGGCCGAAACGTTCGCTCAGGCGCTCGTCGGTCTCACGCGCTTTCGCGGAACAAACGACGAAGCAGCGAGAGCGTGGCTGTTCGGTATCGCGCGCAACCTCCTGCGCCGGTACCGCCGCCGCGGTTGCGTCGAGTCGGCGACTGTCCGAAAGCTAGGGCTCGTGCTCGACCACGACGTGGATGAGCTCGATCGCGCGGAGCGCGGGATCGATGCGGCCGCCCAGGCGGAGGAGCTCACCTTTGCCGTTCAGTCCCTGCCCGACGCCCAACAGCAAGCTCTCCAGCTGCGGGTGGTCGACGAGCTCGAGTACGACCAGGCAGCCATCCTGATGGGGACCAGCGAGCAGAACGCTCGCGCTCGCGTGTCGCGCGCCCTGAAAACCCTGTCGCAACGTCTCCAAGGAGTCTCTCGATGACCGAATTCGACCTGCTCCCACCCCACCTCCAACGGCTCGGCGAGCAACTCGTTGCCGTGGCCGATGAGCTGAACTCCGGGCGCCGGAAGCGGCCCCGCCGGGCCTCGCGCCGTATCGTTGCGAGTGTCGCTGTGGCTGCGCTCGCCGTGCCCGCAGCTGCGATCGCGGCCACGCAGCTCATCACCCCGGCTCAGGTCGCCCAGAGCCTGCCCGCCGGAGAGGTGCTGCTAGAGGGAACCCAGCCGAGATGTACGGTCCGAGTCGCCAGCTCTCAGTACCACTGCGTGCTGGCCAAGGCGCCGCGCGCTCAGCCAGGTGGCTGGGCAGGGGCGAACGAGATCACTGAGGACTCCAGTGGCGATGTCAGCGGCGCGTGTATCTCCCAGGACTCCAGCGGAACCCTGTGGACGTGCTACGTGGGCCAAGCTGCGGTCGACCACGGGCTGGTCTTCTCCAAGCAACAGTGGTATCAGCGATATGGCAGTCGTTGCGCCAAGGTCAGCTCAACGAACCCAGCTCCTGGCACTACCGCGTATGCCGAGAAGGTTGATTGCGCCGCCATCCACCCGGTCTACCTCGGCGCCCACGTGGGCGGGCCTGGAGTCGGCTGAGAAACCCCAGCACGCTCTCATCAGAGCGCCGTGTCGCCTGGCCAGCGGCTTCGCGCACTCCCGTTCGCGTGCCAAAGCGGGGCTGCGGACTTGCGGGCGATGCCAGCGACCGCCAAGGCCACCACGGGTCTCGAAATTGTCGAACAGGAGGTCTGAACCGATCTCGGCGAGGAGACCTGTCGCGCGATCAAGAGGGGCCACGGGTCCTTCCGGCCACGAACGGCAGCGCGTACACGCGGTGAATTGAAAGCAGCGCTTTCAGCCCGACGGCCGTCGCGTGAGAAGGGTCGACGGTGCACCGAGTTGCGCAAGTGGCGAAGAGCACGACACCGCCGAGCGGCCGCCGGGCACCCGGGGCCTCTGTGATGGCGCTAGTTGGCGCGAGCGCTGTCGGAGCCGCCGGCCGACGCGAGGGATTCCGTCGCTTCCCGGGCGGCCTTCGTGCTGCTCGGAATCACGCGTTCTCGGGCACGGGAACGGCCTCGAGCGGACGGGTCAGGACTGGTTCGCCGCGGGTGTTGGTCGCGCGGAGCGCCAGAACGGCGGCGGCGAGCATCGCGATGCTGCAGGCGAGGAGGGCGGTTTGGAATCCTGACGTGAGAGCGCTGTGGGCGGTCGCGTGGCCGGCGAGCAGGTGGTGGGCGCGGGAGGTTGAGATTGCGGAGAAGATCGCGATCCCAAGCGCGGCTCCGAGCCACGTCGAGGTGTTGATCAGTGCGGCGGCTAGTCCTGCCTTGTCCGGCGGGACGCCCGCTTGGGCAGCCGTGGTCACGCCGACGAACACCGCGCCGAGGCCGGCACTCAGGATCAGTAGCCCGGGCAGCAGGTCGGTGAGGTAGGAGCCGTGGACTGGGATCCGCGAGAGCCAGAAGACGCCGCCGGCGCCGAGCAGCGCGCCCGCGACGATGATCGGCCGCGTGCCGGTGCGGGCAAACAGTTGTGCGGAGATTACCGAGGAGATCGCGACGCCGAGCGTGGTTGGGATGTATGCAGCGCCTGCCTGGATCCTCGACGTGCTGGTCAACAATGTTGGCCAGGTTCGCATCCGCCTGGATGGGTTCCTGGGCACCAGCGATGAGGAGTTCCAGTGGGCGATGGAGATGAACTTCTTCACCACTCTTCGCGCGGCCCGGGCTGCGCTCGGTCCGATGCTCGAGAATGGCTCCGGGGCGATCGTGAACATCGCCTCGGTTAACTCGTTCTTCCAGCCCGACGCCGCAACGATCGACTACGGCGCCGCCAAGGCCGCGGTCGTGAACCTGAGCAAATCGCTCTCCCAGGAATTCGGGCCGAAAGGCATTCGCGTGAACTGCGTGTCGCCGGGGCAGGTCAGCACGGACCTGTGGCTGGGCGAGCACGGCGTCGCCGCGATGTTCGCCAAGGCAACCGGTGTGGACGCGGACACCATCCGCGAGACCGCCGCCTCCGCGATCGCCACCGGCCGGTTCAGCACGCCCGAGGAGGTGGCGGCGCTGGTTACGATGCTGGCGTCCGACAGGACAGCCAACGTTACTGGCGTTAACTACGTGATCGACGGCGGCTTGATCAAGACGACCTGAGGAGGGAGATGCCCGACCGCCGCAAGCGGCTCGCCCTGGTCGCGGCGATCATGGGCTCGTTCGTCGCGGGGTTGGACGCGACCGCGGTCAACGTCGCGCTCCCGGCGATCCGCGCAGACCTCGGGGGTGGGCTCGCTGGCCAGCAGTGGGTGTCGAACGCCTACCTGCTGGCGCTCGGCTCGCTGATCCTGGTCGGAGGCTCGCTCGGCGACGTGTTCGGCGAGAGGCGCGTGTTCTCGATCGGGGTGGCGGGGTTCGGCTTGGTGTCGTTGTTGTGCGCGCTCGCCCCCAGCATCGGGGTACTGATCGCATGCCGCGCGCTGCAGGGCGCGTTCGGTGCGCTGCTCACCCCGAGCGCCCTGGCGGTGATCGTTGCGGCGTTTCCTCGTGAGGAGCGCGGCGGCGCGATCGGCTCGTGGACGGCGTGGGCGGGGATCGCCACCGTGATCGGCCCGCTAGCCGGCGGGTTTCTCGTCGACGCCGTCTCCTGGCGGTTGATCTTTGCGGTCAACGTTCCGTTCGTCGTGGCGACGCTGATGCTCGTCTCGGTCGCCGTCCCCCGCCGGAAGCCCGGCGTGGGACATGCGCCCGTCGACTGGCTCGGCGCCGCGTTCACTTTCTTCGGCCTCGCCGGCCCGGTGCTGGCGCTGATCCGCCAGCCGGTAGTCGGCTGGAGCAGTCCGGAAGTGTGGGCGCCGGCGCTGGTGGGCTTCGCCCTACTCGCGTTGTTCGTGGTGCACGAGCAACGCACGAGACATCCGATGTTGCCGCTCGGCCTGTTCAAGCGGCGCAACTTCGCCGCCGGCAACGCGGAGACCTTCGCGATGTACGGAGGGCTCAGCATCACGTTCTTCCTGCTGGTGCTGTTCCTCCAAGAGGTGGCCGGCTACAGCGCGCTGAAGGCGGGGACTGCGCTGATGCCCTCGACGATCGTGATGTTCCTGCTCTCGAAGCGGATAGGCAGGCTCGCCGACCGGTACGGGCCGCGACTGTTCATGGGCCTCGGCCCGCTGCTCGCGGCGGCCGGTCTGGCGCTCATGCTCCGCCTCGGCGCCCACGTGAGCTACTTCACCGACCTGCTTCCGGCGCTGCTCGTGTTCTCGCTGGGGCTCTCCTGCACGGTCGCGCCGCTCACCGCGGCCGTCCTGTCTGACGCAGAGGAATCCAACGCCGGGATCGCCTCGGGCGTCAACAACGCGATCGCCCGGGTCGCCGGCCTGATCGCGATCGCGGCAGTGGGCGCGGTCATTTCCGCCTCCTTCACCTCCAGCCTCAATCAACGCCTCGCCGGCGTGACACTGTCCCGGGAGGCGCGGGCCGCGCTCGCGCAGGCGCGCGGTCAGACGCTCGCCCGGGTCGACTCGGCTCGCGGCGGTCCAGCCGTCGCTGACGCGGTGCAGTCGGCGTCAGTCCACGCCTTCCACGTCGGGATGGGGATCTCCGCCTCGCTCGTGGCGCTCGGCGGGCTGCTGGGCCTCGCCGGCATCCGCAACCCCCGACGCAACGTCCAGTGCGCCGACTGCGCCGGCGGGCAACTCGCCGGCCAGCCGCTGGACGCAGCGCGGCGCCGCGCTCCCGAACCGGCCCCGCAATCGGAGAGGCCCGTGACCGTCACAGGCTGAGAGATTCTTCGCAGTCGCCGGCAGCGGGACGTCGCACTTCCGCGGGCAGCAAGTCTCCCCCTTCGTCGAGATTTGGAGCGTGCCTACGCAGTTCGCGGGCCTGCCGGGCCGGCGCGGTCGACCAGCACGAGCTCGCTGGGGACGGGTGCGCTCAACGGCCTATGCGATAGGTGATATGCGTCGCCTTGGGGGAGTGGATCACGTCTACCGGCTCCAGTCCCGGGTCCGCGACGCCCCGGAATAACGCCTCGCCTTCGCCGAGTAGTACCGGCGCGATGTCGAGCACCAGCTCGTCGATCACGCCCGCCGCAAACGCTTGGCGCGCCCCGCGCGAACGCGCAGTCGGCGGATGCGGCCGCAGCTCCGCAGTCGGTGTCACCACGGTCTCAGCTCATGCTCCGGGCGTGCTTCCGGGCGATCGCTTGCCGGCGACAAACATGCGTATGGTGCTGCCGAGCCCGAGCGCGACCAGCACGCTCGAGATGATGCGGAGCCTCTTCTCGCCGGCGGGCGTGAGCGGCTTGGGCGGTGGATAGCCGATCCGGGCGATGCTGGCCGACGTCCATCCCACCCACCACCCGCCACACACGAGCCGAAGCGTGTTCCAGGTCTGAGCATCTAAGCGGCGGCGCCCGAGGAGGAGAATGACCCCCCAAACGCCCGCGCAGCCGATGCTGTACGCCGTGTAGGTGTTGCGTCGCAGTGTCCTCATCGGTGGCGGCGGCTGAGATACGGATCGGCACACGCTGATCGCCTCCTACGCCGCTCTCTGCGCTTGATTCTGACAGCACGAGTGCCGGCTCGTCCATCAGCTTCCGGGAGGAACCGCCTGATCGTCTCGAACCAGGCGCCGAGCTAACGGCGCCGGATTAGCTGAGGATCGCCGAGCGGGCAAGCGGTCGGGCAAACGGATCGGCGACATTCCTACTAGGTGCGGTCATCGTCTGACCAGGTCGGTTTGAATCCGCTCGTTCCCGGTGTACCGGTGCCATCGACCTCGACCATCTTCTTGGTGTTGCTCAGCGCAGGCAGGTACATGGCGATCTTGTTCGTTGACGTGTCGATCACGTCGCCTGAATCGCCCACAAACACGTACTTGCCATCTCGACTCATGTTGAGCCAGCCGCCCTTCGTGCAGTCGTAGGCGCACGGGTGCTCAAACAGGCCGTTCATGCCGTGAACCAAGGCGATATCCTCGATCTGAGTCGGCCGGGAGCCCGGCAGTCCGCTCACGTTGAACTTCTCCACATGGTTGTACTCGGTGTTGATGACCCACACGCTGCGACCGTCGGGGGAGACGACCACGCCGTGACTCGGATCAGACACGGCGGTAGAGCCACCGCTGTGTCCGACGATCGGCACGGCAAACAGGACCTTCCCGGTGGATATCTGACCCACCGAGAAGCCGAGATATCCAGTTGTCGAGGCGAATACGTAGTTGCTATTCACCTCTATCGGCCGGACGGTGTTGTTGAACGGCCCAATCGTCCTGATTAGCTTATCTGTCGCCGTGCTGTACTCGCAGACGGACGTGCTATGACGCGGGGACAGGAACACCTCGCGCCCGTCGGCGCTGATTTCGGTGTTGTGAGGGCCGGAGCCACATGAGAGTTTGGTTCCTGAGTCAGCGCCCGTCCGTGTGTTCACGACATACCAGTTGCCCTTCGAGGAGTTCTCACCCTCTGGCATGTAGATCTTCGTGCCGTCCGCGGACAGCGCGAAGCTGTCGATGCCGTGCGAATACGACACATCGTATATCACGTGATCGGTGGTGAGGTCGATTTTCATGAGCTTCCCGTTGGAGACGCCCGATCGGTCGCCTCCATGGCTGACATAGAGAACATGATGCGCCGCGTCGGCAACAAGGCCGCGCACGCCGTCTGTCGTACTGGGGACAGCGATGGTGTCCACTAGAGGGGGCGTCCTGTTGGCGTCCAAGGCGCCGTCGAGGTTGTACACGTAGATCTTGCCGTTCTGAGCCACGTACTCAAAGTGGGTGACGGTGGCAGATGTTGGCGCACTGGTGGCAGGTGTTGGCAGACTGCCGGATCCGGCGAGCCGGATGACGGAAGGATGAGCCGACGGCGACAGGACTCGACTCGTCGGTTTGAGTGGGAACACCCAGCCTGAGCTCGAGCTCGGCCCGGTGCTGGTCGCCGCGGGCGGTTGCAGAACGTTGGGCGGCACCTTGCGGTCGTTCTGCGTCCACAACTGCTAGCGTGGTGGCCGTCCTCTGCCCGACGGTTCCGCTCGGCGGGACGAGGCTCGCGGCCTGCTGGAAGGTGACCACCGCCTGCTTCGTCGCCGACGCGAAGCTCCCATCAGCCGTCGTGCGGAGCCCGACAGCGGTTAGCCATCTCTGCAGCGTTTTGACGGCCGCGCCGCTCGATCCCATTCGCAGAACAGGAAGCGGCGAGGCCGACGATGCGCCGAGCGCGTTCTGCAGCTCGGGCAGACCGACGGCGACGAGGCCCAGGGTCGCCGCGAACACGGTCACGACCGCGGCAGTGAGCCTGGCCCGCACGCGCCGCCTGGGCGATCGCAGTGGAGGCGGAAGGCTGAGTCCGGACGTATGCAGTTTTGACACGCGAAGATCCTCGGCGGCTAGGGGATCGCTTGCTGCCTGTGGCCTGCGGGGTTAGCTGACGGGCTAGCGCTCTATC
Organism: uncultured Solirubrobacterales bacterium; assembly: GCA_963757015.1. Taxonomy (GTDB): domain Bacteria; phylum Actinomycetota; class Thermoleophilia; order Solirubrobacterales; family Solirubrobacteraceae; genus Palsa-465. The sequence continues at coordinate 8,014 of CAVWQA010000007.1, read as the reverse complement.
GCGAGCGCGTCCGGCGGATCACCGCGGGATTCGCCCCGAACTACACGGGTTCCCCGCTCCCCGGATTGGCCGTCCGGGGATTCGGCTCTATTTCGTCAAACACACTATTGGAATCGAGGCCTCGCTGCATCCTTCCTTACATCGCTTCACTCCTCGCGTTGTTTTTCACGATTGGCTCGCTACGCGCGCGGCCATTCGAAGCACATGGCGGGGGACCATCCGGCATCCAGGTCCCGGCTGCGCAAGGCGCAGATCAACGAGCGAACCCGCGCGATCCAGCGCATCGAGAAGGTGCTCCAGGATGCCGGGATCAAGCTCACCAGTGTCGCGTCGCAGAACTACTCGAAGTCTGCGCGGGCGATGCTCGAGGCGCTGCTGTCCGGAGTCAGCAAGCCAGAGGAGCGGGCGGAGCTAGCCAAAGCGAGGCTGCGCTCGAAGATTCCGCAGCTGCGCGAGGCGCTGGCCAACCGCTTCGAAGTCGACCACCACGGGATCATGGTCGCGCAGCTGTTGGCGCACATCGACACGCTCGAGGACGCGATCAGGACGCTGGACGAGAAGGTCGAGGCGCTGCTCGCCCCACACAGTCACACACGGTGCGCGAGAGCGCCTGGCCCAGCCCAAGCCGCTGCAATCCCGGCCGCACGTCCATGTCGTAGATACCAGCGACATCCCCGGCAACAAAGCTCCACGCACGTCCCGCGAATTGGCCGTTGACACGCGCAACCGCATGCCACGCCCGCGGCGGCTTCACACGCGCAAGCCCAAGCAGCCGCTGTCCGTTCGGACCGTACTCGGGAAGGTCGGTCGAGAGCGCGACACGCGGGTCGTCTGGCTCCTGAATCGCGTCCAGCGGCGCGACCATCCACCACGGCTCCCAGCCTCGCTCAAACCCGGCCGCCTCAAGTGGCACGGCGTCAGTCTCAGGCGATAGCCACGCTCCGACAATCCGAGCATTGTGCTCTCGGGCGAACTCGACGCCGCTCCTCGCTGCCGACGGATCAATCACGCGCGGGAAGTTGAGCATCAGGTGCCCGTTGTGCGCCTGCCAAGCCCACCGAAGGCCCCGGTCCTCCCAGACCGACCCTCCGCCCGCCAGGGCAGTCGCCTCGTTCCACTCAGTCTGGTTGACCCTCACACTCAGCAACCGTGGCTGACACGAAGCCCAAGTTACCTTCCGGCCCCATGGGCATCCGGTCTGATCGAATCACAGCCGTCCTCCCGCGTGCCGACCTTACTGCTTCGTCGTCGCCCACCCGGCCACGATTAATCGGCTTCTACATCCGAGCTCCGACGAGCCGAAGGAGAAGCGTGTGTTGGCCGGCCGGAGCCGGTCAGCTGGCTCGGTCTTCGTGAGAAGCGTGCATGTCGAATGTGGCGGCGGCGAGCGATCGGATCTCGCCGCCAACCAGGTTCGAGTCGGCTGTCACCTACGGTCGCGCCGTGTGAACCGGCCCGTTACGGCGGTGTTACGTGCCGCTCTGTACAACTGGGCCGCCGTCCCGCTCGAAGGCGGATCCTACCGTCGTGCAGATTCTCTGGATCAGCAGACCACCCAGCCGGTCCGGCCTCTCGATGGTGCTCGCGATCGCGAGCTGCGCGCTGGTAAGCCCTGGGTGCGGGTCCTCGACCAAGCCGCACGCGACAGCCAGCGGCACGAATGCGCAGGGAATCAGGTATGCCGATTGCATGCGAGCACACGGCGTCTCGGGCTTCCCCGACCCCAACCCCAACGGCGGCGTTCAGCTCCCGTCCGATGTCAACCCGGTGTCGCCTGCGTTTCAATCCGCCCAACAGAAGTGCGTGAGCCTGCAGCCGAATACAAACGGGCCCCGCCAAGGCCTGACGCCAGCCCAACAGGCAGCAATGGTCCGCAACGCCCAGTGCATGCGCAGGCACGGCCTGCCGAATCTGCCCGATCCGACGTTCGGTCCCGGGGGCGTGGGAGTCATCTTCAACGTTCCACCCGCCGAGGGTGCGGCCGCAATCCAGCTGGCGAATAAGGCGTGCGCGCACATCGGCACGCCGCTCCCGCTGCCCAACGGACACGATGTTGCGCCCTGAATGCTGAGTCAGCCAGCTGGGCGTCGAGTGGCCGCACCGACCAGACTCGGCTCATTCTGGCATGAGACTCAGAGGCGTCGCGTCGCCAGTAGACCTGCTCACGATGGCCGCGCCAGTCCTGCTGTGCCTGCAGCAGAAGCGCCTCAGCCGACGGGACGAGTGTCCTCAACGGCTGCGCAAGGCGCAGATCAACGAGCGAACCCGCGCGATCCAGCGCATCGAGAAGGTGCTCCAGGATGCCGGGATCAAGCTCACCAGTGTCGCGTCGCAGAACTACTCGAAGTCTGCGCGGGCGATGCTCGAGGCGCTGCTGTCCGGAGTCAGCAAGCCAGAGGAGCGGGCGGAGCTAGCCAAAGCGAGGCTGCGCTCGAAGATTCCGCAGCTGCGCGAGGCGCTGGCCAACCGCTTCGAAGTCGACCACCACGGGATCATGGTCGCGCAGCTGTGGGCGCACATCGACACGCTCGAGGACGCGATCAGGACGCTGGACGAGAAGGTCGAGGCGCTGCTCGCCCCACACAGTCACACACGGTGCGCGAGAGCGCCTGGCCCAGCCCAAGCCGCTGCAATCCCGGCCGCACGTCCATGTCGTAGATACCAGCGACATCCCCGGCAACAAAGCTCCACGCACGTCCCGCGAATTGGCCGTTGACACGCGCAACCGCATGCCACGCCCGCGGCGGCTTCACACGCGCAAGCCCAAGCAGCCGCTGTCCGTTCGGACCGTACTCGGGAAGGTCGGTCGAGAGCGCGACACGCGGGTCGTCTGGCTCCTGAATCGCGTCCAGCGGCGCGACCATCCACCACGGCTCCCAGCCTCGCTCAAACCCGGCCGTCTCAAGTGGCACGGCGTCAGTCTCAGGCGATAGCCACGCTCCGACAATCCGAGCATTGTGCTCTCGGGCGAACTCGACGCCGCTCCTCGCTGCCGACGGATCAATCACGCGCGGGAAGTTGAGCATCAGGTGCCCGTTGTGCGCCTGCCAAGCCCACCGAAGGCCCCGGTCCTCCCAGACCGACCCTCCGCCCGCCAGGGCAGTCGCCTCGTTCCACTCAGTCTGGTTGACCCTCACACTCAGCAACCGTGGCTGACACGAAGCCCAAGTTACCTTCCGGCCCCATGGGCATCCGGTCTGATCGAATCACAGCCGTCCTCCCGCGTGCCGACCTTACTGCTTCGTCGTCGCCCACCCGGCCACGATTAATCGGCTTCTACATCCGAGCTCCGACGAGCCGAAGGAGAAGCGTGTGTTGGCCGGCCGGAGCCGGTCAGCTGGCTCGGTCTTCGTGAGAAGCTGCATGTCGAATGTGGCGGCGGCGAGCGATCGGATCTCGCCGCCAACCAGGTTCGAGTCGGCTGTCACCTACGGTCGCGCCGTGTGAACCGGCCCGTTACGGCGGTGTTACGTGCCGCTCTGTACAACTGGGCCGCCGTCCCGCTCGAAGGCGGATCCTACCGTCGTGCAGATTCTCTGGATCAGCAGACAACCCAGCCGGTCCGGCCTCTCGATGGTGCTCGCGATCGCGAGCTGCGCGTTGGTAAGCCCTGGGTGCGGGTCCTCGACCAAGCCGCACGCGACAGCCAGCGGCACGAATGCGCAGGGAATCAGGTATGCCGATTGCATGCGAGCACACGGCGTCTCGGGCTTCCCCGACCCCGACCCCAACGGCGGCGTTCAGCTCCCGTCCGATGTCAACCCGGTGTCGCCTGCGTTTCAATCCGCCCAACAGAAGTGCGTGAGCCTGCAGCCGAATACAAACGGGCCCCGCCAAGGCCTGACGCCAGCCCAACAGGCAGCAATGGTCCGCAACGCCCAGTGCATGCGCAGGCACGGCCTGCCGAATCTGCCCGATCCGACGTTCGGTCCCGGGGGTGTGGGAGTCATCTTCAACGTTCCACCCGCCGAGGGTGCGGCCGCAATCCAGCTGGCGAATAAGGCGTGCGCGCACATCGGCACGCCGCTCCCGCTGCCCAACGGACACGATGTTGCGCCCTGAATGCTGAGTCAGCCAGCTGGGCGTCGAGTGGCCGCACCGACCAGACTCGGCTCATTCTGGCATGAGACTCAGAGGCGTCGCGTCGCCAGTAGACCTGCTCACGATGGCCGCGCCAGTCCTGCTGTGCCTGCAGCAGAAGCGCCTCAGCCGACGGGACGAGTGTCCTGGGTCTGCGCAGAAGGCAAGGCCCGAGTGTCCGCAGCTCCCCGTACGACCGGCGGTGCGTAGGCAGATACAACCACGCTTATGTGCGGACCAGCGCTTCCACGAGAATCCGAGCGCTCCCGCGTGGCATTAGGCGGTTCGGCCCCGCTCCTGCATCGTCGCGTGCGACGCGAGGTCGCACGTTGTGAGTGAACTACCGATTGGAGGATCAACTGATGTGATGTTGAGCGTGTAGTTCCAGGTCCGTGCTCGATGGCCTGTCCCTGCCTCGGCGTGCGTTGTCGGCTCCTGGTCGGCGGGGTGCGAAGCCCGGGGAAAGCCCAAGGGCGGCCCGTTCCATCCGGGCGGCCACAGGCGAGGGGAAGACCGGACGGGCGAATTGCTTGAACCCTCGTTGATGCCTCGTAAAGCAGAGCCCTGCGGATGGGATGTCGCAGCGGGGTGGAAGGACTAGTCGTGGTAGAGCGGCAGGTGCCGGCTGGGCAGCGACCCCAGTCCGGGATGAGCACCGCCGTCCTCGGGGTAGAGAGGGCGCCCACCCCGGTCGTAGCTCATGCGTGCGAAACGTGGTAACCCCGTCGAGGTCCGGGGCGCATCCGTTGGGCGCGCGTCGGTAAGCCGACCGCGAGGAGGGCCCAATCCCTCGGCGGGTATCGGATGACCGAGAAGCGAAGGCCGGCGGCCGAAAGGCAGCGGGAAACCGGGACAGATGGGCCGTCTCTTCCAGGCGGCCGTCTCGGATAACCGGCCGGATACGGACCCTGGTGGTCTGACCCGAAAGGGCGCTGACGCGGTCAGGTGAGCCTGTGGAGAAGAAGATGATCAAAGCACCGGAACCCGAGGACAAGTTAGACGTCGCGACGAAGGTCGCGGTAAACGGACCAGAGGACGCGCCCTTTGACTGGCGCCAGGTCGACTGGCGGCGGGTCGAGGACGACGTACGGCGGCTGCGGCAGCGGATCTTCACGGCGTCGAAGGCGCAGGACCTAAAGAAGGTCCGCAACCTGCAGAAGTTGATGCTCCGGTCGCGCGCGAACACGCTTTTGAGCGTTAGGCGGGTGACCGAGCGCAACGCCGGTCGTCTGACGGCGGGCGTGGACGGCGAGGTGGTGCTCACCCGGAGGCCAAAGCAAGACTGGCCGAAAGGATCCAGCACTCAGGACCGGCCCGGTCATGTGGCGGTGGAATCGGTCAGGACGCTTGAGACTTGATCCCCGCGTCCTCGAGCATCAAGTGCAGCCGCGCGGCCTCGCGCGAGCGGTCCTGGATCTGTGGACGGCGTCGCGTTTACCGGCGCAGCATCGCGGCCTTCGCTTTACTTAAGTATTTACTTGTGATATGCTTGTATCCGTAAGCAATCCACAAGGAGAAAAATGGAAGCCAATTCAACTTCAACCAACACCAACGACCAGCAGGTCACCGTCGACGTTCCCGAGGATCGGGTCGCCGAGTTCCACGCGTTCTTCGCGCGGTTCCTCGCCGGCCGTCCGGGCAGGGGACGCCGAGGCCGCCACGGCGGGCCGCATCACCGGGGCCATGGCCGCCACGGCCGTCGCTGCGGCGAGCGCCGCGAGGGCGCCGAGCAGAGCGAGCCCACCCCACAGCAGCAGGCGGAGACCACGGAGATCTAATGGCCGACAAGCAGGTCACAGTCGCGGTCCCGGAGGAGCGCGTGCCGGAGTTCTACTCCTGGTTCGCGGCCTTCCTGGAGGCCGAGCCTGGGACGACGTCCCCCTCGTGGAAACGCGGGCGGCGCGGGCCGCGAGGGTCGCGCCACCACGGCGACGCGCAAGCCTGGTCGGCAGCTGACGCCGACCAGGCTGCCTGGCTGTACGGAAAGCTGGCACCTCAGGCGCGCGAGCTGTTCGACCTGCTCGCCGACTCGCCGGGACAGCCCTTCGGCGGCGAGGCGATTGGCAAGCACCTGGGCCTCGATAAAGGCTCGCATGGTGTCGCCGGGATCCTCGCCTGGCCGGGACGCTACGCTCGCCACCTGAACCGCGTACTTCCGATCGCGACCGCCGGACGCGCCGACGGTGGTACCGACTACTACATGGAGCCCGAGGTGGCCGCACTGTTCGCCGCGGGCCGCTCCGCGGTGCCCGCGTCACGCCCCGGCGGATCTCGGGGCCGCCGGCGCTCACCTCGCTAGACCGCCGACGCCGCTTGACGCCGCTCGACTCAGGCGCGCGCGGCGAAGGCGCAAGGCGTTCGGGACCAACGGCCTCGCGGCGCGTGACCATCCAAAGCCACGACGACTGTCGCCCAGACGGGAGTACGAACTCCCCGAACTCCATAATCCGCTCGCCCGATCGACGTCATACGACAACCCCCGAAGACAACACCTACGAAGCTTCTGCATCGTCGCCGCTGCGGCTACCGGCCCGCGACTTCCGCTCCTGGTGCTCGCAGAGGTGAACCAGCAGTTAGGTCCCCGTGTCCTGCGGCCCTCGATGCGCCGGGTCTTTGTGAAGGCGGCACGGCGAGCCGTGCTCGTTAGGGCCACGTGGTCCGCGTCCACACGATCATCAGTGCGTTGAGCGCTCGGTCGCGGTCGAAGTTCAGGTCGCGTGCGACCAAGTCGAGGAGATAGTGGCGAGTCATGGCGTGCAGTGCCTCGGCAACGTCGCGGACGGGCATTGGGGGCGTGTGACCTAAGGCTACGCCGCGTTCGATCAGCTCCGTCGTGGTGTCCACTATGCGAGCGGTGAATATTCGCAAGGCCTGCTCGAGCCTGTCGTCATGATGGGCGGCGTCGTCGAATGCGAGAAACAGCGGGCCGTACTCGCGGAAGGTGTCCACGGTGAGCGCCAGCTGGCGGCGCATCATTTCCCGATCGGTCGGATCCCCGGTGTCAGCTTCCGCGACGACGCTCGAGAGCAGGTCCTCCGAAAGGCCGAGGACGATGCTCGCGATCCCGTCGAAGTGCCGGTAGAAGACGGTGCGGGTGAGGCCAGCCTCGGCCATCACGTCCTCGATCGTCAGGTCGCGGTAGCGACGCTTGCGCAGCAGGCCGTTGGCGGCATCGATGATCCGGCGCCGCGCGACCGCTGCCGGCACGCGGGGCGCGCGCTTGCGCTGAGCTGGGGGCGACGGCATCGAGGTGGAGTATCTCGCAGTTTGCGACACGGTGTTGCAAGCAGACGGGAGGTGTGAAATAGTTTGCGACATACTGTCGCAAACTATCTCCAAGGACAAAAAGCCATGAAGCATGTCACCGCTTCCATCCGCATCGACCGGCCGCGAGAGGACGTGTTCTCCTTCCTTGATGTACTCGCCAACCACGTGCAATTCACGGACCACATGCTCGTCGACTGGTCCTTCGACGGACCAGCCGCCGGCGTCGGCGGCAAGGCGCGGATGCGCGCCAATGTTCCCGGCAAGCAGTGGATGGAGCTGGAGGTGCTTGAGTCGGTGCCTCCCAGCCGTACCGTCGAGGAGACTGTCGGCGCGCACGGCAAGCGCCGGACCCGTGGCACCTACATCCTCGACGAGCTGGCCGACGGCGCCACTGACGTCCGCTTCCAGCTCGAGTATCTCCAAGCGCCTGTGTCCGAGCGCTTGGCCGCGCCGCTGATCCGCGCGTACATGAGACGCGCGAACGCCAAGGCGATGCGTCGCCTCGGCCAGACACTCGCCGACCCCGCAGAGCCGACCGCGACCGCCTGAACGCAGCGAGTGCAATGGTCTCCGGACCCACGCAGCCTGTCTCGATCTGCAGCGAGCAGAGCCGGTACTGAGGTCGCGCGCGAGGCGGGCTTCTATAAGCGTCATGGGTCCCCCATAT